>JBCBPC010000105.1:0-505 GCA_039820945.1 Planctomycetota bacterium | reverse complement strand
CCCTCGGCCGTCTCGATCCCCTGCCAGCGGTCATCGCCTGTGAAGACCTCGGCATACTTCTTCTGGAAGGCCGCGCGCGTCACCGTCTGCTCGACCAGCTCGGCCACCTCGGCAGCGGAGGGCCAGACATCCTTGAGGAAGACGTCCTTGCCATCGGCATCCTGGCCCAGCGGATCGCTGGCCAAGTTGATGTCGAGCGTGCCCGCAATGGCATAGGCCACGACAAGCGGGGGCGAGGCCAGGTAGTTGGCCCGTACGTCCGGGCTGATCCGTCCTTCAAAGTTGCGGTTGCCCGACAGCACGGCCCCCAGCACCAGATCTTTTTCTTCGATAGCCTTTACAATCGGCTCCGGTAGCGGTCCTGAATTGCCAATACAGGTCGTGCAGCCGTAGCCGACTAGGTTAAAGCCCAGCGCATCCAGGTCGTCCTGCAGGCCGGCCTTTTCGAGATAGTCCGACACCACCTGACTGCCGGGGGCTAAAGAGGTTTTCACCCAGGGCTTTA
>JBCBPC010000104.1:0-509 GCA_039820945.1 Planctomycetota bacterium | reverse complement strand
CCCTTCATCTGCCACACGCAGAAGGGCAGCGCCGTCGCGGTGTAGATGATGATGAGGCCGAGGTACGAGTTGAGCAGGCCGAGCTTGATGAGCATCACGTAGAGCGGCAGCAGCAGCATCGTCGCGGGGAACATCTGCGTGATGAGGATGCCCGAGAGCGCCGCGTTGCGGCCGCGGAATTTGAAGCGGCTCAGCGCATAGCCCGCCGTCGAGGCGAGCGCCACCCCGGTGACGGTGACCACGGCCGCCACAATCAGCGAGTTGACGAGCCAGCGCACGAAGGGCGTCTCGCCGAGGAGCGTGCCGTAGTTCGCAAAGGTGGCGTCGTCGGGGATGATCGCGAGCGAGGTCGAGAGCAGCCGATCGCCAGGGCGCAGCGAGATCGTGAGGATCCGTAGCACCGGATACACCGCGACGAACGCGAAGAGCACGAGGACGGAGTAGGACAGGACTTTCTTGAGCATCGGCTCGGGGGTCGAAGGTCGAAGGTCGAAGGTCGAAGGTCGAAG
>JBCBPC010000103.1:0-513 GCA_039820945.1 Planctomycetota bacterium | reverse complement strand
CGACGAAGCTCTCCCACCAGGTCATGCCGCGCGCGGAGAGCTGATCGACCCCTTCGGCGGCGGACACGGCCAGCGCGGTCGCGCCGGTGAACCCGTCCACCGGCACCCAGACGTTGTCGCCGGAGAGTTGCGCGGGATAGGCGAAGTAAAGGAAGGCGCGCCCGGTCAGCGCCGGGTTGAGGAAGTTCTTGCCGGTGCCGCCGAACACCTCCTTGCCGATCACCACGCCGAATATGATGCCCAGCGCCACCTGCCACAGCGGCGTCGTCGCCGGCAGGATCAGCGCATAGAGCATGGAAGAGACGAGGAAGCCCTCGTTCACCTCATGCTTGCGCACGGTGGCGAAGATCACTTCGCAGATGCCGCCGGCGACCAGGGTCGTGACGTAGATCGGCAGGAAATAGAGCATCCCGTGCAGGATGTTGGCGACGGGGTTCCACGGATTGAACCCGATCAGAAGCGCCTCCAGCACCGCGGCGCGCCAGCCCGTCGGCTCGAACCCCGAGGCGATGG
>JBCBPC010000102.1:0-514 GCA_039820945.1 Planctomycetota bacterium | reverse complement strand
AAGAGCGTCGAGACGGTCGCGTAGGTCGAGACGGCGAACACGTCCCAAAGGAGCGGGCTGCGGAAGTTGGGCCAGATCCAGTTGTAGTTCGGGATCGGGAAGAGCATCCACGCGAACCACACCCGGCCCACGTGCACACCCGGGAAGATACCCGCACAGGTCACGGCGAAGATCGTCATCGCCTCGGCCGAGCGGTTGACCGCCGTGCGCCACTCCTGCTTGAGCAGGCAGAGGATCGCGGAGATCAGCGTGCCGGCGTGGCCGATGCCGATCCAGAACACGAAGTTCGTGATGTCCCACGCCCAGTCGACCTGGTTGTTCAGGCCCCAGACGCCGACGCCCGTGATGATCAGATACAGGATCATGATCTGGGCGAGGCCAGCGACGGTCGCGAAGAAGCCGAGCGCGTGGAACCACCACCAGCCCGGTGCCTTCTCGGAGTAGCCGCAGACGATCTCGGTGACGTCGTGGAAGTCGCGCCCGTTCAGGACGAGCGGCGGCCGAAGGGCCGGGT
>JBCBPC010000101.1:0-516 GCA_039820945.1 Planctomycetota bacterium | reverse complement strand
AAGTCCCGCCCTGCCCTTCATGTAGTAGAGGTCGGCGACGCGAGAAGGCGTCGTCGCGTGGGAGAAGAAGACGAGGCCCGCGCCGAAGGGAAAGTCTACTGTCGTCGGACTCGTAGACGGCGAGCTCGCCGTCGTCGTACTCGCCGTTCTCTCGTCGTCGGCGACGTCCGCGTCCAGGTCGTCGTCGTCGTTGCCGTCGGCGCCACGCAGCCCGGCGAAGTTTGAGAGCAGCGCCGAAGCGCAGGACGAGCCGGGGAACTCGCCAGGTCGACGACGGCGGGCGGTCGTCCAGGTCGTTTCGTCTTCGTCATGCGCTGTGAAGTCCAGAATTTCGAGCGAAGCGCCGACGTCCCGCGGCCGTCCAGCGCTCGCCGCAGCCGCCCAGGACTTCAAAATGCTGGCCGAAGACGACCGTCGCGGCGGGGACCGCCGGCAAAGGCCGCTCCAGACGTCGACGTACGGGTCCAACGGCGAGATTTTCCACGGCACGCAGCGCAGCCACCAGAGGGTCGTCCC
>JBCBPC010000100.1:0-516 GCA_039820945.1 Planctomycetota bacterium | reverse complement strand
AGATTACCTGACCCTCGACCGCACCGCGATGACCCTGTCGGGCGGTGAGGCCCAACGCATTCGCCTGGCGACCCAGATCGGCGCAGGGCTAACCGGCGTACTGTACGTGCTCGACGAGCCCAGCATTGGCCTACACCAGCGCGACAACGACCGCCTGCTGCAAACGCTGAATCGACTGCGTGGCTTGGGCAACACCCTGATCGTGGTCGAGCACGACGAAGACACCATTCGGGCGGCGGACTACATCGTTGACATTGGTCCCGGCGCGGGCATTCATGGCGGCGCGATTGTGGCTGAGGGACAGCTAGACGACCTGTTTGCGGCAGAAGACTCGCTCACCGGGGCCTATCTCTCGGGCCGAAGAAAGATTGACACACCGCCTGAGCGGCGTCAGGGCAACAACCGCAAGCTCCTCATTCGCGACGCCCACCGCAACAACCTCAAAAATATCGATCTCGATATTCCCCTGGGCCAGTTTGTTTGCGTGACGGGCGTATCGGGATCCGGTAAGTCTAC
>JBCBPC010000099.1:285-517 GCA_039820945.1 Planctomycetota bacterium | reverse complement strand
AGGACGGTCAGCGGGAAGCTGATCGACTGGCTCGACCCGACGGCGCGGAACTCGAACTTGTTGCCGGTGAAGGCAAACGGCGAGGTGCGGTTGCGGTCGCCGGCGTGGCGCGGCAGCTCCGGCAGGACGGGCGTGCCGAGGCCGAGGAAGCCCGACTGCTTGCTCTCGGTGGCCTTGCCACTCTCCGCGATCTGCTCGTACACGTCGGTGAGCTGGTCGCCGAGGAAGAGCG
>JBCBPC010000099.1:0-275 GCA_039820945.1 Planctomycetota bacterium | reverse complement strand
GGGGGTGCCTCGTTGGCCCCGAGGCGGTGGTCGTTGGCCGCCGTCGCGATCGAGATGCGGAGGAGGTCCTGGTGCTTGTGCACGGCCTGGATGACGGCGGTACAGAAGAAGAGGAAGATGATGTTGTCGTGCGGCGTGTCGCCCGGCTCCAGGAGGTTGAGGCCCGTGTCGGTCGCCATCGAGAAGTTGCAGTGCTTGCCGGAGCCGTTGATGCCGGCGAAGGGCTTCTCGTGGAGCAGGCACGCCATGCCCATGCGCTTGGCAGTGCGCTGGAG
>JBCBPC010000098.1:0-521 GCA_039820945.1 Planctomycetota bacterium | reverse complement strand
AACGGTGTGCCGGCCCACCGCCAGTTGCTGATCGTGGTGCGCAGGGCCACGTAGCTTTCGGTCCGGGACCGCGCGTTGTTGACCGCCTGGCGATAGCTGGGCGCGACGCCTTCGGGGTCGTCTTCGGCCTCGTACTGGCCACGCACAATGTGATGCGGCAGCACCCCGTCGAGGGCCCGGATGACCTTCAGCTTCTCATCGCGCACCGCGTCGGGATCGAATTTCGACGGGGGTTCCATCGCGGTCAGGCACAACAGTTGCATTAGGTGGTTCTGGATCATGTCCCGCATGGCTCCAGACTTGTCGTAATACCCCCCGCGCCCACCGACGCTGACCGTCTCGGCGACCGTGATCTGGACATGGTCGATGTATTGGGCGTTCCACAAGGGCTCAAACAGAATGTTGCCGAACCGAACCGCCATCAGGTTTTGAACCGTCTCTTTGCCCAGGTAATGGTCGATCCGGTAGATCTGTGTTTCATCAAAATACTGCGCCAGGCTGGCATTCAGCGCGTTGGCACT
>JBCBPC010000097.1:0-521 GCA_039820945.1 Planctomycetota bacterium | reverse complement strand
ACGAACTGGACGACGCCGGGCGGGCCGAGCGCGCGATTCGGCGGCGCCTTCAGAAAGAGCTCGATCGCTGCCGTGACACGTACCGCCGACTCTATCTCGACCTGATGAACCACTTCTTCTGCGTGCTGACAGCGATGGGCGGCAACACGGTCGCGCAGCTGCAGTACTACGCCGGGACGACCCGCGTCGCGGAGTGTACGCCGATGACGGCGATGAATCTGCAGCACTTGTTCCCGGGCTGGACGTCCCAGGCCCTCGACGGCGCGTCGCTCTCGCACTGGTGGCTCAAGCACCGGGAGCGCCGCGAGCGGGAGCGCATCGGGTTCTACCCGAACGCGGAGCTCGTGCGACGCCACCCGCGCGACCTGAACACCTACGGCGGGCTCCCGTACGACGGCCTCTTGCCGAAGACCGCGGGGTACGAGGACGAGGTCGCGGGGCTCAGCCACACGTACGTCGACAAGGAGAAGATCGTCGTCGAGATGACACTCGTGCAGCCGGTTCTGGACCACATCTTCAAC
>JBCBPC010000096.1:0-523 GCA_039820945.1 Planctomycetota bacterium | reverse complement strand
TGAACAGGTTGTAGCCCCAGAAGACGAACCACGCGAGGTTGCCGCCCCAGAGCCTTGCGCCGGATGTACGCTGGACAATGTAGAAGGACGACATGATCAACGCGTTGCCGCCGAACGCGAAGATCACCGCGCTGGTGTGCAGGGGGCGCAGTCGACCGAAATTGGTATAGGGCTGGCCCCATTCAAAGTTGAGACCCGGAAAGGCCAATTGGAAGGCGATGAAGACGCCGGCCAAAAAACCCACGACGCCCCAGACGGCCGTCGCAATAACGCCGGCCCGGACGGGGCCGACCATATAGCCCGTGGCATCAAGCACGGCCGCCGGCTTGCCGATCTGCCGCATCTGCCAGACGAAAAGTCCCGCTGCCACCAGCATGATGATGAATGCGTGGACCTGGTAGGCCAGATCATGGCCCCAATCGGCCGCGATGGCGGCCGAGAGGGCTATCAGGCCCAGAATGATGAGTTTGAATGTGTCCCACATGGGTGTCGTCCCCTTGCCTTCCGCTGCCCGGCAGCGGAA
>JBCBPC010000095.1:0-526 GCA_039820945.1 Planctomycetota bacterium | reverse complement strand
GATGTTCGCGTGTCCCGTTGGCGTGTCGATCACCTTGATGGAGCGGGTATCAACACCGTATTCCAAAAGCCTCTCGGCGGCCCATTTCCCGTCCGTGCCGATCGCTCCAATATGCCGGACACGCGCCGCCGCGCGGGCAGCGGCAACCGACATGTTCGCCCCTTTGCCGCCAAGACCGCGCTGAAAGCTATCGGCCGCCAATGTCTCGCCCGGCTTCGGCAGGTGCGGTACACGATAGACGTTATCGATGTTGATCGAGCCCAGGTTCCAGATCGTCATCGATAACGTCTACCGTGTACCGCACCTGCCGAAGGCGGGCGAGACATTGGCGGCCGACAGCTTTCAGCGCGGTCTTGGCGGCAAAGGGGCGAACATGTCGGTTGCCGCTGCCCGCGCGGCGGCGCGTGTCCGGCATATCGGAGCGATCGGCACGGACGGGAAATGGGCCGCCGAGAGGCTTTTGGAATACGGTGTTGATACGCGCTCCATCAAGGTGATCGACACGCCAACGGGACACGCGAACATC
>JBCBPC010000094.1:0-527 GCA_039820945.1 Planctomycetota bacterium | reverse complement strand
TCTGGCCTTCCTGAACCACATGGCAAGCCATGCATTTGGTGAAGACGCGGCGGCCCGCGGCGGCGTCGCCTGTCAGTGCTTCATAGGCCGCAATGCTTTCTGCGCTGGCCGTGCGGTAGTTGCTGAGGTCTACATCGCCAGCAGCGGCGGCCGTGACGGTTTCCACCGCCTCTTCAGCAGCTTCGGCAGCATCGCCGGCGGCGGCTTCAGCGGCGATCGCGGCCAAAGGCGGATCCGCCAGAAGATCCTCGGCCCCGATCGCCCCGGCGGCGCGCGCCAGATGCTCCGTCGCACGCGGGCCAAGATCGAGCGTAAACTGCAGACCGCCGAGATCGAGCGTCAGCCGGCTCGCCGGGCGTGTTCGCTCAAGCCCCCCGGCCCGCAGATCGACCAGTTGCGGCGCAAGGCCGAAGGCGCGGAACCGCGCCGACGGCGCGGCGAGCACGATCGCCGAGGCGCGGCGGGCCGCCGCCGCGTCGAGCCGCGCGGCGATTGGGGCGACCGACGGCGCACCCTGGTGCGGGCGG
>JBCBPC010000093.1:0-527 GCA_039820945.1 Planctomycetota bacterium | reverse complement strand
CCGCCCCGCCCCGGCGGCTATGGCGGCGTCAGCGTCGCCGCCGCCACCCCCCCAGCGCCTGCTGTCGCCGCACCATCGACCGCGCCGCTCGCCGATCCCGCTCTCGGTGCGCCGACCCCAGGGCTTGCCACCGGTGGGGCCGTGGAGACCGGCAGCCTCGATCCGGCCGGGGACCTGACCGCGGGCGCGGCGGCGGGTACGGCCGCAGGTACTGTGGCAGGCACGGCGGCTGGGACCGCCGTCGCGGCCGGCGCCGCCGATGGCACAGCCCAGCCCGGCGCCCGCGGCGGCTGGACCGACGCATCGGAGGGCAATGCCGCCTGGTCGCCGGATCTTGCCGCCGCTGCGATCGACCGCGCGGAGACACCGACGTCAACGGCAGGCGCCCCGGAAGCCCAGGCAGCGCTCTCCGACGCCGCAGCCGCAGCCGCCGGTGCGCCCGATACGGGGCCCACACCCGGCAACAGCATCGAAACCCCGCCCTCGGCCGATGCCCCGCTGCCGCCCGAACCCGAACCCGCCGCCCG
>JBCBPC010000092.1:0-530 GCA_039820945.1 Planctomycetota bacterium | reverse complement strand
CTCAACCTCGGCGCCGAAGCCTCTCTGCATCGTGGCGATGTAGCGGCATGGCGGTCGAGGCTGAGCTGACCGACGCGGATTCGGCGGGTCGCTAAGTCGTAGGACTGGTCCAGCTTCGGCGGCTTGCAGTAACGAGTCATGGGTGCCACTGTCCGGCTTGTCCGGCAGTGGACGCCGGGTACCCGCTTCGCACTGCTGGCGAGCCAGCAGTGGCACCCGGCGCCATCGCTGTGCCACCGATCGGGTCGGAGTCGCTGTGCCATACTGCTGGGGCTCCGCTTCGCTGCGACCCCAGCCACCCAACGGCGGCCGTTTTAGCTTTGAAGCTGCTTTGTTTGTTGCGTTGGCTATGCGCGTCTACACTTGCCGCTGCGCTACCGTTGGCACGCCGCTCGACGCAAGACGCCCTGTACGGAGAGAGACAATGCGATTTCACCTAGCGCTTCTTTCGCTCGTGGCCGCAGTAATCACATCAGCGGATGCCCAGCCTCCGCAAACACACAACGACCCCACGCCAAGCTCTGGAGATC
>JBCBPC010000091.1:286-530 GCA_039820945.1 Planctomycetota bacterium | reverse complement strand
GCGGGCATCTCCAAGGACTCCAAGAAGTGGGCACGAGCGTGCCCAGACTGCCAAGCCTCCAAGATCGGCCGCCACACAGAGTCGGGCATTGGTACCTTCGCCACTCCAGACCGAAGATTTGGCCACATCCACGTCGACATTGTCGGCCCCTTACCGCCCTCACAGAACTTCAAATACCTCTTCACCATCGTCGACAGAGTGTCCAGATGGCCTGACGCCATCCCCATCCCAGACACAACCACGG
>JBCBPC010000091.1:0-276 GCA_039820945.1 Planctomycetota bacterium | reverse complement strand
CAACCAAGTTACTCACCGCCCGCTACATATGGCCTGGCATCTCCAAGGACTCCAAGAAGTGGGCACGAGCGTGCCCAGACTGCCAAGCCTCCAAGATCGGCCGCCACACAGAGTCGGGCATTGGTACCTTCGCCACTCCAGACCGAAGATTTGGCCACATCCACGTCGACATTGTCGGCCCCTTACCGCCCTCACAGAACTTCAAATACCTCTTCACCATCGTCGACAGAGTGTCCAGATGGCCTGACGCCATCCCCATCCCAGACACAACCACGG
>JBCBPC010000090.1:0-531 GCA_039820945.1 Planctomycetota bacterium | reverse complement strand
CTGCCGGGCCTGATCCGCGCGATCGACCCGCCCGCCCGGGCCCTCCGGCTCGCCGTCGAGCCGATGCTCGCCGACCCCGACGACCGCGCCCGGCTCGCGGCGCTCGCCGCCGCCGATGTCCGCGACCTGCCAGACTTCGTGCTCGACCCCTGCCCGCCGGTCAGCCGATCGGCCGCCTGGCGCTGGTCCACGGTCGGCGCCGACGGCGGGCCCGCCAGGCCCACACGCCCGGCCGCCGCCGCGCGCGTCCGGATCGGCTCCTGCCTGACCGCGTCGCCGCACCCGACGACGCGGCTGGCGATCCGCGAGGAGCTCGCCCGCCTCGACCCCTGGGCCGACACCACCGCCTCCCGCATCGCCATGCGACGCTGGCGCCTTGACAACAGAGAGGCCGCCGACCGCGAGCTCGTCGGGCGCCTCGCCGACGGCGACGCCGCCGAGCGGCGCAGCGCCCTCCGCGTGATCCGCGCTCTCGGCCTCGAGCACGAGCGCGCCGCGGACGTCATCGCCGCGGCCGCCATCCCGCTCGAC
>JBCBPC010000089.1:0-532 GCA_039820945.1 Planctomycetota bacterium | reverse complement strand
TTACACCGGTGCGCCGCCGATCTACTTCGCGGATGCGGAAGACAGGTTCGCCGCGCTCGAGACGCCGACGGGCACTCAGCTGACCTTGCGGGTCTTCAACGCTGGGTCGGAGCCTGAGCTTGTCGCCACGCCCGAGATCGACGGCTTTGAGTTGCGCGACGAGGGCGACGGCGTCTTCGCGGCCGAGATCGAGATGACGGGCGATGTCTCGGTGAACGTGCAGGCCGACGGGGTTGAGTTGGCCGGCCTCGATTTTCGCGTGCTGCCGGACGCCGCGCCGAGCATTGAGCTTGCGGATGAGCCCGAGCGCGGACGCCAGGGCGTGACCACGTTCAGTTTTCGCGCGGAGGATGATTACGGCGTGGTGCGCGCGTGGGCAGAGTTGAAGCTCGATGAGACCGCTGAACGGGTCCTGCCGCCGGAGCCGCAGGAGGCCTTTGAGTTCGACCTTCCAACGCCGCGGGGCTCTTACCGAACCCGCACGATCGCGCAGCCGGGCGATCCCGAGGGAGACGAAGTCACCGAAGCCGAT
>JBCBPC010000088.1:0-537 GCA_039820945.1 Planctomycetota bacterium | reverse complement strand
CCACGTCCGGGTTCTGGGTGAAGAGGAGCGGGCCGGGCGTGATGTTGAGCGCCAGCAGCATGGCGAGCAGCACGGCGGTGGTGCCGGAGCCCGGGACACCGAGCGCAAGCATCGGCACGAGGGCGCCGCCGGCGGCTGCATTGTTCCCGGCCTCGGGCGCTGCCACACCGCGCGGGTCGCCCGTGCCGAACGTCCCCTCCCGGTCCACCATCTTCTTCTCCATCGAATAGGCGAGGAAGGAGCCGAGGGAGGCGCCGGCGCCGGGCAGCACGCCCGCGATGAAGCCGAGGAGCGAGGTGCGGAGCATCGTGGGCGTGGTGGAGGTGATGAGGCTCGCGGAGGGCACGATCCGGCCCATCTGCACCTTCGCCTCCTGCCCCTCGTTCGCCGCGGTGCCGCGGTGCTCGAGGAAGACGAAGACCTCCGAGAGGGCGAAGAGGCCGACGATGGCGACGAGAAAGTCGATCCCGTCATAGAGATGCACCTCGCCGAAGGAGAAGCGGGGCACGCCCGTCTGCCCGTCGACGCCGACCATCG
>JBCBPC010000087.1:0-542 GCA_039820945.1 Planctomycetota bacterium | reverse complement strand
CGGGCGTGAGGACCGTCGGATGCGGCGCCGCGGAGGCCAGCGCGAAGCAGGAAGAGCTCCAGAATGCCACGTTCCCCCAGCTCATCGGCGGAAGCGAGAGAATCCAGAAAAGGGCCGGCGGGCGTTTCGGCGGGCTCAACAGATGCGATTGTTACCGATTCCCTCCGAGACGCAGGTGAGAGCTCCAGCTCTACTACGATCACCTCGCCGCGAGTGAGGCGGCGGGCAATGCCATGCGAGCCGAGAGCAGCGAGCGCAGCCAACAACGGCAGCGGCGGCGGCGGGCGCGGTTCGACGAGGACGGGGTTGCTGTGGCGTGAAGGACCAATAGATCTTCTCCAACGCCGACGTGTCAGCGAGCTGCGCAGCCCGCTCTGCGACTCCCCGGGTCGGCGGCTGCCGGGCGGCGCCACGAGAACGAGAAGTACCACGGCCGCGACCCTTGGCAATCAACGTCGCGCATCAGGCGATCGACGATCCATGCCGCGCAGCAGCTCTGTCCACGCTTCGCAGTGCCTGTCAGCGTGCTACCCAGATCGCTT
>JBCBPC010000086.1:0-544 GCA_039820945.1 Planctomycetota bacterium | reverse complement strand
CGTTCGGCAGCCGCCGTGGCAACGACCGCGTGATGACGCGCGGCACGTTCGCCAACATCCGCTTGCGCAACCGCATGGCCCCAGGCACCGAAGGCGGCCACAGCACCTACCTCCCCGAGGGCGAGCAGGGCTACATGTACGACGTGGCCATGAAGTACAAGGCCGACGGCACGCCGCTGGTCGTCTTCGCGGGCAACGACTACGGCATGGGCTCCTCGCGCGACTGGGCCGCCAAGGGCACGATCCTCCTCGGCGTGCGCGCCGTGGTCGCGCAGAGCTTCGAGCGCATCCACCGCTCCAACCTCGTCGGGATGGGCGTGCTGCCGCTGCTGTTCAAGGCCAGCGAGAGCCTCGACACCTACGGCCTCGATGGCTCCGAGCACTTCGACATCCCCGTCACGGACGACGTGAAGCCCGGCGAGCCGCTCACGATCACCGCCACGAAGGCCGACGGTGCGACCGTGAGCTTCGATGTGGTCGTGGCGCTCAACACGCCGGTCGAGGTGGAGTACTACCGCCACGGCGGCATCCTCCACTACGTCTT
>JBCBPC010000085.1:0-544 GCA_039820945.1 Planctomycetota bacterium | reverse complement strand
GGGCGCGGCGGAGCGTGAGCAGATCGGCTATGTCCGGCGCCTTTCGCCGGAGGGGGTGCTGTCGCTCAGCCCGGATCTGCTGCTGGCGGCCCATGACGCCGGGCCCGACGTGGCGATGGAGCAGCTCGCCGCCGCCGGCGTGCGCATCGCCCGCGCCCCCGAGACCGAGACGGCGGAGGACATCGCGAAGAAGATCACCTTCGTCGGGGAAGCGATCGGGCGGCAGGAAGAGGCTGCGGCCCTTGCCGAGGCCTTCACCGCGGATCTGCAGGCCGTGGGTGACAAGGTCGCGGCGCTCTCCGACAGCCCCCGCGTGCTGTTCATCCTGTCGATCCGGGGCGGCTCGCCGCTGGTGGGGGGCACGGGCACGACGGCGCATGAGATGATCACGCTGGCCGGCGCCACCAACGTCGGCGCGGGCGTCGAGGGCTACAAGCCCATGAGCCGCGAGGCGATCCTGGCCACGGCGCCGGATGTGATCCTGATGATGGAGCAGCATGCCGAGCGCATGGGCGGCAAGGACGAGATCCTCGCCCTGCCCGAG
>JBCBPC010000084.1:267-551 GCA_039820945.1 Planctomycetota bacterium | reverse complement strand
CTGGTTGACGGTCAGAGACAAGGGGCCGAAGCGGGCCCAGTTGTCCTAGTCGGTCAGGTTGACGGTCAGAGACAAGGGGCCGAAGCGGGCCCAGTTGTCCTAGTCCGTCGTTGTCCACGTCGCGCACGCCCGCCAGCGTCTGCCGATCGAGTCGTTCTCGGGCCGCGTACACCGCCGTCGCACGAGCGCCGTCGTCGTCCACGTCCCGCACGCCCGCCAGCGTCTGCCGATCGAGTCGTTCTCGGGCCGCGTACACCGCCGTCGCACGAGCGCCGTCGTCGTCC
>JBCBPC010000084.1:0-168 GCA_039820945.1 Planctomycetota bacterium | reverse complement strand
CACGTCGCGCACGCCCGCCAGCGTCTGCCGATCGAGTCGTTCTCGGGCCGCGTACACCGCCGTCGCACGAGCGCCGTCGTCGTCCACGTCCCGCACGCCCGCCAGCGTCTGCCGATCGAGTCGTTCTCGGGCCGCGTACACCGCCGTCGCACGAGCGCCGTCGTCGTC
>JBCBPC010000083.1:0-552 GCA_039820945.1 Planctomycetota bacterium | reverse complement strand
GCCACATCGGCCGCCACGGTATCCGCCTTCTCCTGCGCGACCTCGAGTGCGGCGCGCGTCTCGTCGAGCGCCTCCGCCTGATCGCGGTAGGCAGCGCGCAGTTGCGACAGCTCGCGCTCCATCGTGGCCTGGCGGGCCGCGTCGGCGGCGGCGCCCCGGTTCACGTCGTTGCGCGCGTTCTCCAGCGCAGGAGAAGGCGGATACCGTGGCGGCCGATGTGGCGGCCCTGGGCGCAGCGGCCCAGGCCTCGCCGGCACCGCCGAGCTTCGCGCCCATCGCCTTCGGTGCCAGTCCGACCGAGGACGGCGAGGGTGGTGCAGAGGCGGGGCTGCTCGGCGGCTCGCTCGGCATCGGCGGGAGCGTCTCGTCCGGCGTCAGCATCGGCACTGCCGCAGCGCCGAGCACCGACAATGCGCCCCTGCGCGGTCCCGCGGCGCCGGGAACGCCCGCGCCGGGTCAGCCGACAACCGCGGCGGACGGCACCGGTGCTAGTGGTGTGGCGCCCGCCGGACTGGCAGCAGGCGCGCCCGCATCGGTGCCAGCGCCGGTCCC
>JBCBPC010000082.1:0-552 GCA_039820945.1 Planctomycetota bacterium | reverse complement strand
GTGTGCGTGGCTGCTGTGGATCATGGCGTCGAGCTTGGTGTTGGAGGCCCGCGACGGTAAAGTATTGTGCTCGACTTGGACGACGCTGCCTTCGACGGCGAACTCGAAGATCGTGAACCCGCCGTGGCCCCCGTCGTCCTGGAGGCAGGTGTTGACCAGCCGGGCGTAGCCGCCGGCGGCCTTGCAGAAGAGGCCGCACGACGGGAGCCCGAGGCCGGTGCCCCGGTTGTCGCCGGTCGTGACCTCGGTGCGAAAGAGTCGGTCGCGAATCGCCTTGGGGAGTCCGCGGCCGGTGTCGGCGACGCGGAAGACGAGCTTCCCGTTGACCTCGCCGTGGAAACTCAGGACGATGGAACCGCGGCTGGTGTACTTGCGGGCGTTGCTCAAGAGGTTTGACACCACGTGGCTCAGGATGTAGCTGTCGCACTTGACGTCGCCCTGCATGATGCGGTGGATCGCGCCGCTGTCGGGCTGCTGCATCGTGGCGACCGCGTCGGAGATCGATCGAGAAGCAAACGGCCACGAAGTTCGAAGGCCAATGATGATGAGGGT
>JBCBPC010000081.1:0-561 GCA_039820945.1 Planctomycetota bacterium | reverse complement strand
TCGTCTTCTTCGTCGTGTCCTCCACGTCGTCGCCGCCGCCGCCGTCGTCGTCGTCACGGGAGGGAACTTTTTATGTGAGCCTTGTTGACAAAGGAGAGGTGGAGCTGGGCCTCGCGAATGGCGCGACGTCGCCCGCCGTGGTTTCGAAGTCGTCGTGGGCAGCGCGGGCTCGCGAAACAGGGGTCCTCGAGGTCGTTGAGGAGCCAGGCGGCGGCGCCGATCCAGTGGCGCATGACGGTCGCCCGTCGGCTCGGAGACCGTCCGCGAGCGCGGCGGCGTCGACGCGGCCACGCCCTCGGCGTCCAGGCCGCAGAACACCGCCCGCATCACCGCCTCCGCCTCAGGCCGCTCTTGTCGGCCTTGCCGTGCTCGACGAGGGCGACGAGCTCGGCCGCCGTGCGTTCGCGGCGCCGGAGGCGCTTCTCGGCCGTCAGCGCCGCGGCGACGTTGCGGAAGCACGTTTCGCGCTGGCGCAGCAGGTGTATCACCGTGCGGACGCGGTCAGCCGCGCGGCGTTCACTGTCTGCTGCGCCACCGCCACGGACAGCTTGGCTTCGAAGC
>JBCBPC010000080.1:0-567 GCA_039820945.1 Planctomycetota bacterium | reverse complement strand
ATCACGCTCGAGGACATGGCGTCGGGCGGCGGGTCGGATGCCAGCTTCGTGGCGCGCGACACGGCGGTGCTCGACGGTATCGGCATCGAGGGCGCGCTCATGCACACCCATGACGAGCACGTGGTGATCGACAGCATCGTGCCGCGCACAAGGCTCTTCATGCGGCTCTTCCAGACCCTGCGGTAGCGTTGCAATTCGCCACGTTCAGCGCAGACCGCAAGCTTCGGGCTGAGCCGCGCGGGCCCGCGGGCGATCCTCTCCAAGACGTCGACGAGACGCCGATTGAACATGGAGACGGATCATGGCGACCAAAGGCTTCAACACCCCGCTGAGCTCGTTCCGCGCATGGCTTCCCGAAGCGCGGCCCTTCCACATCCCGCATCCCGGCCGCGTGATCCTCGCGGCCATGGAGGCCTTCGGGCGCTTCGAGGCTCGGCGTGCAGAGGCCCGGCATATCCGCGACATGCCGGCCCATCAGCGCCGGGACATCGGGCTCGACCGCTGAAGACGGGCACGACGCAGCGCCGAACGGTTGCGTCTCGCTGCTAGACAGCCCGGGGGGCGGGG
>JBCBPC010000079.1:0-572 GCA_039820945.1 Planctomycetota bacterium | reverse complement strand
CAATGATCTCCGCCCCGCCAGAGATTGCTTCCCAAACGGAGTCGCCATCCTTGAGGTCATCACGGGACTGGTCGACATAAGCCAGCTGCACCGTGTCGCCGTAGCTGACATCACCTGCATCTGGATTTTCCTGCCCAGTCAGCATCTTAAAGAGCGTCGACTTGCCTGCGCCGTTGGGGCCGATGACGCCCACGATGCCGCCCGGCGGCAAGGAGAAGGTCAGATCTTCGATCAGCAGCTTGTCACCCATGGCTTTGCGCAGCCCCTCGACCTCAACGACCTTGGAGCCGAGCCGCGGGCCTGACGGGATCACGATCTGGGCGCGGGTGATCTTTTCCCGCTCGGATTGGCCTGCCAGCTCATTGTAGGCGTTGATCCGCGCCCAGATTGTCATCCCGTCAGGCCCGCGGCTCGGCTCCAAGGTCGTAGAGGTCGAGGGGCTGCGCAAAGCTATGGGTGACAAGCTCCTGATCGAAGATTTGACCTTCTCCCTGCCGCCGGGCGGCATCGTGGGCGTCATTGGCCCCAACGGCGCAGGTAAGTCGACGCTCTTTAAGATGCTGACAGGACAG
>JBCBPC010000078.1:0-572 GCA_039820945.1 Planctomycetota bacterium | reverse complement strand
TTTGAACAGATCGACGCGGGCAATGTGGGGCGTCACTACCGGCAGATAGCCGCGCTTCACCTGCTCCTGCTTCAGAAAATCTTCCAGCGTCGATCTGTTCAAAACATCTGGACACTGGCAGAACTACAAAGAAGACATGTTCCCGATGATGGCGGAGGATGACGCAGATCGGGCAAGCGAAACGGGCTTTGTAATGAAGCCGATGAATTGCCCGTTTCACATTCAAATCTATAAAAGTGAGCTGCGGTCCTACCGAGGCTTGCCGCTTCGACTGGCTGAGTTTGGCACCGTTTACCGCTACGAGCAGTCGGGCGAGCTGGGTGGGCTGACGCGGGTACGGGGCTTTACGGTAGACGACGCCCACCTGTTTGTCACGCCCGATCAGCTAGAGGATGAATTTATCAAGGTGGTTGACCTGATTTTGGCAGTGTTCAAGAGCCTACAGCTTAAGAACTTCAAGGCACGCCTCAGCTTTCGCGATCCAGCGTCAGACAAGTATATCGGCACCGATGAGGTGTGGGATAAATCTCAAACGGCGATTCGCCAGGCGGTCGAAACCCTGGGAATGGAAC
>JBCBPC010000077.1:0-573 GCA_039820945.1 Planctomycetota bacterium | reverse complement strand
CCGATGTTGAACGGCACACCGAGAAACAGATCCGCCGAGCGTTGATAAAGCTGACAACTGAGTCTGCCGTCGGCCACGTAGAACTGGAACAGTGTGTGGCATGGCGGTAGCGCCATCTCGTCGACAAGTGCAGGGTTCCACGCCGAGACGATGTGGCGGCGTGAGTTTGGGTTCGCCTTCAGCGCCTCGACCAGCTGACTGATCTGATCGATGTGACCGCCATCCGGCTTCGGCCAGCTGCGCCATTGCACGCCATAGACCGGGCCCAGCTCACCATTTTCGTCGGCCCACTCGTCCCAGATGGTGACGTTGTGATCCTTGAGATAGCCGATATTGCTGTCACCGCGCAGGAACCAGAGCAGCTCAATGATGATAGAGCGCAAATGCAATTTCTTGGTGGTGACAACCGGAAACCCTTCGCTGAGATCGAACCGCATCTGATGGCCGAACACAGACCGCGTTCCCGTGCCGGTACGGTCGCCCCGGTCGGTTCCGTTTTCTAGCACATGTTCAAGCAGGTTCAGATAAGCACGCATCCCTGACCTTTACTCCGATTCCGCTTCGCATGGAACG
>JBCBPC010000076.1:0-574 GCA_039820945.1 Planctomycetota bacterium | reverse complement strand
GTGGGTGCCGCGTACGCGCTTCGCACTGCTGGACGAGCCAGCAGTGGCACCCGGGGAGTGGTGAACCCGGGGTAAGTCGGGTAACCGCCACGCGAGGCCGGCCTAACGAGCTGTCGCCGTGCGGCTTGCCGCTGCTTCGCTGTGCTTCACCCTGGTTCACCCTGCTTCACCACCCCCAGGGAGTGGTGAAGCAGGGTGAACCAGCTTTACCTGCGCCTTGCGGGGGCGCCGCACACGCCCGTTAGGCCGAGGAGGCCGATCAACCCACCGCCGGGCTCGGGCACGGTGGGCGTGTCGGACAGCGTGGCCAGCCCGCCGGGCACGCCGAAGCCCCAGTTGTTGAGCAGGGCGTTCAACTCATCGTTGTCGACGGGCAGAGCGACGGGCGTCATCCAGTCCGGGCTTACGCTTGCTTGTGCCCAGTTGTCCAAAAGCAGGTTGAGATCTTCATTGTCAACGCGGCCATCGCCGCTAAAGTCGCCGGCCGTGCGTTCGTTGGCATCGAACAGATGGGCCTGGCCGACTCGCGTGCCGAGGGTGTCATCAGCCGGTGCTGCGATGACGACGGCGTCGC
>JBCBPC010000075.1:0-584 GCA_039820945.1 Planctomycetota bacterium | reverse complement strand
CGCATTCCCGCCCACCGTTGCCGTGGATCCGAAGTAGTCATCCCACACGTTGTAGTCCGAGTTTGTAACGCTGCCGTCGCCGGTGCCGTCCGCTCCGGCGTACACTCCGCCTCCGCTGCCGAGCTCGTCTCGCCAAACGGTGTAGTCGGCCAAATCGACGACGCCATCTCGGTTGTAGTCGCCGCTCACGGTTTGATTCTCGAGCGTCTCGCCGAGCGCCACCGCGTACCCGAGGTCGCGGAGGAACGCCGCGTCGAGATCGGTTAGATACCGGCGATAATTGTTGCGGCTAGCGACCGCCATTAACGCTTCGGAGACGATGCCCGCGGACCCCAGACCGTCGACTGCACGCCGCTCGGCACGTGCCCCGACGGGTCGTAGGGCACGGGTCCACCGAACTCGGCGACCGCGTTCGCGCCGATCACCGAGCCGCCGCTTACCCCGACAAACTCCTCGAAATTGACCGCGACCAAGCCGAGAGCGTGAATCATCTCGTGCACGGCGATGTCGAGTAGATCGCGTGATCCTAGCGCGGCCGTATCGATCTGCGGCGTATCAAAGCCAAGCCAGGTTGACTGACCACT
>JBCBPC010000074.1:0-602 GCA_039820945.1 Planctomycetota bacterium | reverse complement strand
GGAAAGGAACCTCCTGGGCCTCGTGGTTCAGGTCGAGCTGGATGCGAGGATCGAGTGCGTTGAGCGAGGAAAGGAACCTCCTGGGCCTCGTGGTTCAGGTCGAGCTGGATGCGAGGATCGAGTGCGTTGAGCGGGGAAAGGAACCTCCTGGGCCTCGTGGTTCAGGTCGAGCTGGATGCGAGGATCGAGTGCGTTGAGCGAGGAAAGGAACCTCCTGGGCCTCGTGGTTCAGGTCGAGCTGGATGCGAGGATCGAGTGCGTTGAGCGGGGAAAGGAACCTCCTGGGCCTCGTGGTTCAGGTCGAGCTGGATGCGAGGATCGAGTGCGTTGAGCGAGGAAAGGAACCTCCTGGGCCTCGTGGTTCAGATCGAGCTGGATGCGAGGATCGAGTGCGTTGAGCGAGGAAAGGAACCTCCTGGGCCTCGTGGTTCAGGTCGAGCTGGATGCGAGGATCGAGTGCGTTGAGCGAGGAAAGGAACCTCCTGGGCCTCGTGGTTCAGGTCGAGCTGGATGCGAGGATCGAGTGCGTTGAGCGAGGAAAGGAACCTCCTGGGCCTCGTGGTTCAGGTCGAGCTGGATGCGAGGATCGAGTGCGTTGAGCG
>JBCBPC010000073.1:0-620 GCA_039820945.1 Planctomycetota bacterium | reverse complement strand
CCATGGGTAGATCGCACGGTTTCGCGTCTACTACTACTGACTAAAGCGCCCTGTTCAGACTCGCTTTCGCTACGGATCCGCACCATAAGTGCTTAACCTTGCCAGTAAAAGTAACTCGTAGGCTCATTATGCAAAAGGCACGCCGTCACGGCAAAGCCGCTCCGACCGCTTGTAGGCGTATGGTTTCAGGGTCTGTTTCACTCCCTTGTTCAGGGTTCTTTTCACCTTTCCCTCACGGTACTGGTCCACTATCGGTCGACAAGGAGTACTTAGGCTTGGAGGGTGGTCCCCCCATGTTCAGACAGGATTTCACGTGTCCCGCCCTACTCTAACGATGGCTATCTTACGACTACGGGGCTGTCACCCGCTCCGGCCCGGCTTTCCAACCGGTTCGTCTTATGTCGCCATACGGCCTGGTCCGCGTTCGCTCGCCACTACTAACGGAGTCTCTGTTGATGTCCTTTCCTAGGGGTACTTAGATGTTTCAGTTCCCCGGGTTTACGTCTTGCGACAATACCTCTTCAAGGTACTGGGTTGCCCCATTCGGACATCTACGGATCAAAGGTTGTTTGCACCTCCCCGTAGCTTTTCGCAGCTTACCACGTCCTTCGTAGTCTCTG
>JBCBPC010000072.1:0-637 GCA_039820945.1 Planctomycetota bacterium | reverse complement strand
GCTCGAACGCCTTTTCCCACTGTCCGCCCTTCGCGCACGCCGAGATCAGCGCGTTGTACGTGATAATGCCCGGCTCCAGGCCGCGCCGCTGCAGTTGGTCGAAGACTTCGAGCTCTTCGACGAGGTTCAGCAGCGCGGCCTGGAGCCCGACATCATCACCTACAGCGCGCTGATCGCGGCTTGCGCGAAGGGCGGACAGTGGGAAAAGGCGTTCGAGCTCTTCGACGAGGTTCAGCAGCGCGGCCTGGAGCCCAACATCATCACGTACGGCGCAATGATCTCCGCGTGCCGAAAGGGCGGCCAGTGGGAAAAGGCCTTCGGGCTCTTCGACGACATGCAGCAGCGCGGGCTCAAGGCCGACGCCTTCACGTACAACGCGCTGATCTCGGCCTGCGGCAAGGGCGGCCAGCTAGACAAGGCCTTCGAGCTCTTCGCCGGACTGCCGCAGCGCGGCATCGAGCCGGGCGTCATCGCGTACAACACGATGATCTCGGCGTGCGAGAAGGGCGGCCGGCTCGAAAAGGCCTTCGAGCTCTTCGCCGAGTTGCAGGAGCGCGGCCTGGCACCCGACATCATCACGTACAGCGCGCTGATTTCGGCGTGCGAGAAGAACGGGCGCTGGCGCAAGGCGTTCGAC
>JBCBPC010000071.1:0-640 GCA_039820945.1 Planctomycetota bacterium | reverse complement strand
ATACCATTCTAAAGCAGCACATGCCTGAAGCGCAGAAGCTGAAGGGACATAGCGCCAGTGTTAGGACCGCGAGCTTTAGCGCCGATGGCAGCCGCATTGTCACCGCCAGCTTTGACCAAACCGCCCGGGTGTGGGACGCGGCCTCTGGCCAACAGCTCGCCGAGCTGAACGGGCATAGCGACTGGGTTTTGAACGCGAGCTTTAGCGCCGATGGCAGCCGCATTGTCACCGCCAGCTATGACCAAACCGCCCGGGTGTGGGACGCGGCCTCTGGCCAACAGCTCGCCGAGCTGAACGGGCATAGCGCCATTGTTTGGAACGCGAGCTTTAGCGCCGATGGCAGCCGCATTGTCACCGCCAGCGAGGACCAAACCGCCCGGGTGTGGGACGCGGCCTCTGGCCAACAGCTCGCCGAGCTGAACGGGCATAGCGCCTGGGTTAGAAACGCGAGTTTTAGCGCCGATGGCAGCCGCATTGTCACCGCCAGCTTGGACCAAACCGCCCGGGTGTGGGACGCGGCCTCTGGCCAACAGCTCGCCGAGCTGAACGGGCATAGCGACAGTGTTTGGAACGCGAGCTTTAGCGCCGATGGCAGCCGCATTGTCACCGCCAGCGAGGACCAAACCGCCCGGGTGTGGGA
>JBCBPC010000070.1:0-650 GCA_039820945.1 Planctomycetota bacterium | reverse complement strand
GCACCGCGTTCATGCCGCCAAAGGCGAACGCGTTGCTGATCGCCACCGTGACGGACGCCTCGCGCGCCTCGTTCGGGACCACGTCCAGCGCACATTCGGGGTCCGGTTCCTCGTAACCGATGGTGGGCGCGATCACGCCGTCGCGCAGGGCCATGATGCAGGCCAGCAATTCCACCGCACCGGTGCCGCCGATCAGGTGGCCGTGCATGGATTTGGTGGACGAGATCATCAGGCTGTCGGCGTGTGGTCCGAACACGTCCGCCACAGCTGCGCATTCGGTCTTGTCGTTGGCCGCCGTGCCAGTGCCGTGCGCGTTGATGTAGCAGACGTCAGACCGGTCGACCCGCGCGTCCGCCAGCGCGCCGGACATGGCCCGTGCGGCCCCGTTCTTGGACGGCATCACGATGTCGGAGGCGTCGGACGTCATAGCAAAGCCCACAATTTCAGCCAGGATTTCAGCCCCACGCGCCTTGGCATGCTCCATCTCTTCGAACACAAATGCCGCGGCACCTTCGCCTTGAACCATCCCGTTTCTGTTGGCTGAAAAGGGGCGGCACGCATCTTTAGACATCACGCGAAGTCCCTCCCACGCCTTCACGCCACCGAATGTCAGCATGGCCTCGGCCCCGCCGGTGACCATGACCCGGCAG
>JBCBPC010000069.1:0-666 GCA_039820945.1 Planctomycetota bacterium | reverse complement strand
CTGGCAGCGCGAGTTCGAGGACGACTTCCCCTACCAGGAGACCGAGGACCATCTCGCCGCGCTCGTCGAGATCAAGAAGGACATGCAGCACGCGCGCCCGATGGACCGGCTGATCTGCGGCGACGTCGGCTTCGGCAAGACCGAGCTCGCGATCCGGGCGGCGTTCAAGGCCTGCGAGTTCGGCAAGCAGGTGGCGGTGCTCGTGCCCACGACCGTGCTCGCTGAACAGCACGAGCGGACCTTCCGCAGCCGCTTCGCGGACTATCCGTTTAAGATCGAGAGCCTGAGCCGGTTCAAGACGACCAAAGAAGCGAACAACATCCTCGCGCGCCTGCGCAAAGGCCAGGTCGACCTCGTCATCGGCACGCACCGGCTAATCTCGAAGGATGTCAAGTTCGCAGACCTTGGACTCGTCATCATCGACGAGGAGCAGCGGTTCGGCGTCGAGCACAAGGAGCGGCTGCTGCAGCTGCGCATGACCGCCGACGTCATGACGCTCAGCGCCACGCCGATCCCCCGGACACTGCACATGTCGATGCTCGGCATCCGCGATATCTCGTCGCTCGCGACTGCGCCGGCCGACCGTCAGAGCATCGTCACCGAAGTCATCCCCTTCAACCAGAAACGCATCAAGCAGGCGATCGACCGGGAGCTCGCGCGCGAGGG
>JBCBPC010000068.1:0-747 GCA_039820945.1 Planctomycetota bacterium | reverse complement strand
CGCCAACAAAAAAACCGCGGGCCCGCCCCGTTGGCGGGCCCGCGGTGGGTACGCGAGCTTTGTCGATCTCTCTCTTCCCCGCGCGACCTCAGCAGGTGAGGATCGCGAAGGTGTCTCTCGGCGACCTCAGCAGGTGAGGATCGCGTCGGGTCTCGGGCGACCTCAGTAGGTGAGGATCGCGTCGATGCCGAACGAGGTCTGGTTGTAGTCGTCCTCGTCGGTGAACCCGAGGCTCGCCGCCGCGGCGTCCGACGCGGCGAAGTCGTGCCGGACCTCCGGGCGGAGGATCAGGTTGGCGTGCGGCCGGTAGTTCAGGCCGTACGTCACGGCGCCAACGCTCTCGCCGTCCGACTTCCACCACTCGGCACGCACGCCGGCGGCCCAGCAGTCGTTCAGCGTGTAGAACAGGTACTGGTTGATGCCGACCTGATCGTTCGCCGTGACCGCGCCTTCCTGGTCGTCGATGCCGACCAGGTCGCTCTGGAACACGTAGTTCAGGCTGTCGGTCAGGGCGACGTCGAACACCAGCGAGTGGCTGTAGGCGCCGTCGCCTTCGACCGTGATGTCGCCGCTACGCGAACGCGAGCCGAAGTCGCCGGCCGTCGCGATGTAGGTGAAGGCGATGTCGTCGGTCAGGTTCGTGCTGAAACCGCCGAGGAAGCTGCTGCCCCCGCCGAACTGGTCGAAGCCCGTGTCCCAGCCGAGCGTCCAGCCGGCGTACACCTCAAGGTTGTCAAACCCGCTGTA
>JBCBPC010000067.1:0-766 GCA_039820945.1 Planctomycetota bacterium | reverse complement strand
CCGACTCCCAGGCCCAGCCGATAGTGAACTGGTTGAACCGCAGCATGTCCAATACGCCCACCGCCGGTAGCACCGCCGCAAACAGATCGGGGCGTTGGGTCATGCAGGCCCCCACCAGCAGGCCGCCATTGCTGCCGCCCATGATCGCGAGCTGGTCAGAAGCCGTGTAGCTGTTGTCGATCAGGTACTCCGCTGCGGCGATGAAGTCGTCGAACACGTTCTGCTTCTGGGTTTTTGTGCCAGCCACATGCCAATCTTCGCCGTACTCGCCGCCGCCTCGCAGGTTGGGTACGGCATAAATGCCACCCATTTCCAGCCAGACCAGATTTCCTACAGAGAAACCCGGCGTTAGCGAGATGCTAAAGCCGCCGTAGCCGTATAGCAGCGTGGGATTCTGCCCGTTGCGCTCAACCCCCTTTTTGTGGGTGATAAACATGGGAATGCGGGTGCCGTCTTTGCTGGTGTAAAAAACCTGATGGGTCTCGTACTGGCTAGGGTCAAAGGCAACCTGGGCCTCGCGAAACAGGGTACTCTTGCCCGTAGTCATGTCGTAGCGATAGATGCGATTGGGGACGGTATAGCTGGTAAAGCTGTAGAAGGTGTCGGTGTCGTCTTTTTTGCCGCCGAAGCCGCCTGCGGAGCCGATGCCGGGCAGTTCCACGTTGCGAATGAACTGACCTGCTTGATCGTAGATTTTGATGGTGGTGTAGGCGTCTTTGAGGTAGTCAGTCACAAACTGATGGTTCAGCAGGCTGACGGATTGAAG
>JBCBPC010000066.1:0-810 GCA_039820945.1 Planctomycetota bacterium | reverse complement strand
ACCCCGACTACTTCGTCCCGCTCCCGCCGCGCCACCCGTTCCCGATGGCGAAATTCCCGGCGCTGCACGAGATCGTCCTCCGCGAGGGGCTCATCGACCCCGCTGACGTGATTGCGCCGCGCGAGGCCGACTGGTCGGACCTGCTGCTCGTCCACACACAGGCCTACCTCGACGCGCTCGCGACGGGGCAGCAGTCGAAGCAGGAGGAGCGACGGATGGGGCTCCCGTGGTCGCCCGCGCTCGTGCGCCGGAGCCGCCTCGCCGTGCAGGGCACGATCAACGCGGCGCTGATGGCGCTGCACGACGGCGTCGCGGGCAACCTCGCGGGCGGCACGCACCACGCGATGCCGGGCCACGCCGAGGGCTTCTGCGTGCTCAACGACGTGGCCGTGGCGCTGCGCGTCGCCAAGCGCTCCGGCTGGATCCGCCGCGCGCTCGTCGTCGACCTCGACGTGCACCAGGGCAACGGCAACGCGGCGTTCTTCGCCGACGATCCGAGCGTCTACACCTTCTCGGTGCACGGCGCGAAGAACTACCCCTTCCGCAAGCCGCCCTCGTCCTGCGACGTGCCCCTCCCCGACGGCACCGACGACGACGCCTACCTCGCCACGCTGCGCCGCCACCTCCCGGAGGTGCTCGCCGAGGCCGCCCCGGATCTGGTCGTCTACCTCGGCGGCGTGGACGTGCTCGACGGGGACCGCTTCGGGCGACTCGCGCTCACCCGCGACGGCCTCGCCCGGCGCGACCGCTACGTCTGCGAGACGATCCGCGCGGCCGACCTCCCGCTGTGCCTGCTGCTCTCGGGCGGCT
>JBCBPC010000065.1:0-1103 GCA_039820945.1 Planctomycetota bacterium | reverse complement strand
CGAGGGCGACCCCGACGTACCGCCCGTACTCTTCCGGCTCTACACCGCATCGCTCATCACGACCGGAAACGCAGACGTAGCCGCCGAACTGTTTCAGCGCCGACGCGACATCGACTCACGCTGGGCCAGTCACGAGATCGAGATCGCCCGCGACCTGATCGCATTCCACGATGCCCCCGATCGCGCCCGCACCTGGCTTGAGCGGTGCCGCACAGTCGCCGGCTCCAACGCCGATCAACTCGTCCGACTTGCTCAGGCCGCCGTTGACCTCGCCGATCGCACCGGACAGGCCGACGACCTCGCCCATGCCCTCGAACTCGCCACCGCTTCGCGGGACGCGGCCGAGCGTGAGTCGCGAACAGACGCCGCCAGCGCCGCCAACCTTCTTCTCGCGCAGGCCCACCGCCTGGGCGGGGCCCCAGCTGAGGCAGCCGCAATCGCGCGCTCACTCGTAGAAGCCGATGACACCAACGCGTTCGCGTGGGTCGTTCTCGCCCTTGCATCGGTCGAAGCCGACCTCGATCCTTCGGACGCCCTTGCAGCATCCGAACGCGCCATCGAGATCGCCGGCCCGAGTGTTCTCACGGTCGATGCGCTCGCCCAGGCTCAACTCGCCGCGGGAGATGCAGAGACCGCCGAGCAAACGTTCAGGCGTGCGGTCGGCATCGACGCGGACGCCCCGGCCCCACGCGTTGGCTTGGCGGAAGCGCTCGCCGCCCAGCAGCGCACAGGCGACGCTCGGCGGATCATCCGTGACCCGTTGCTCCGACGAGACGTCGAGAAGCACACGCTTCTGCAAAGCCGCATTGAGCGGCTCCGTAAGGCCACTGGGCTGCAATCTCGGTCCGAATAACCAGCTTGCATCGCCGCGAACCCAAACAAATTGCTATTTCACATGTGAGAACTGCGCGATCACATCGAATCGGACCCGGTTTCGAGTCCGGATACGAGGTTTCTCATCGACGGGTGGCCTATTCTGTTGACAGGGGAAGGCCATTGGGCCATGATCTACCCAAGTCCGGCTGAACGCTTGTGTTGCGACAACCGGATTCCGAGTGGACACGGATACGCCGCCCGGGTCTCGTTCCGATAAGTACAGACAT
>JBCBPC010000064.1:0-1990 GCA_039820945.1 Planctomycetota bacterium | reverse complement strand
GCTGACGATTTGGTCGCGCTGGCGTTGCGCTGCTTGGCCGTTGGTCTGACCGGCGGGCATCGCTTCGACGGTCAGGCCGGCCTTGTCGAGAGCCTTGGACGCAGCGGCGAACGCCTTGTCGTGCTTCGCTTGCAGCGGCTCGACAGCTTCCTTGAGTTCGGCCGCTGCGTCGCGTGCGAGTTCGCCCCGCTGGCGCCACAGCACAGGGGCCGCCTGGGCGGCGACGAGCGTGTTCATCTTTCGCGACTCGACGGCCGTCGCTAGGTCGCCCGCCTCGATGTCGCCGCTGGCGAACTTCTGGGCGACATCGTCGTGGTGTCGGACGCCTTCGAGCGTGCGGGTCGATTCGGCGTTGTGCTCGGCGATGGCCTTCGACAACAGCGCCGATAAGCCTTCGAAAGTCGGCAGGCTGAGCCCGCGTAGTGTCGATTCCATTCTTTGAACCTCAGGTTCCTGGTGGGTGTAGGAGTTGTTCGTCGTCGCGCATCGACTCGACGACGATGAGCGGGACGCCGGAGACCTCGCTAGGTCGCGGCGCCGGCTCGCCGGTGTCGTTCACCGCCGTCCGGCTTGCCCGTAGCTGCTCTCGTGAGCGAGCGCTCATGACGATGACGTTCGGTTGCTGGTCGGCCGGGTGCTTGTTGATGGCCTCGAAGATGAGGTCGTCGGTCAGCGTGGCGCCCGCGTCTTCGGTGATGTTCGCAATCCGCGAGGTCGTGAACGCGCCGCCGAGCTGCAGGCCGAACCAGCCGGTGCCCGCCCGGTGAAAATGCGGCGCGGAGCGTCCGTCCGCGGTCGCCATGTTCTGGACAACCGGCTCGCCCAGCTCGAACGGCTTCACGCCGCCCCGGAAGACGCCGCAGACGCCGTCCTCGTCGCCGAGGCGCATCAGGTAGACGCTCGATCCCGTGTTGGCCGTGGTGCCGCCAGCATCGACGACCATCTCGTCGTTGACGCCGTCGAGGCTCGCATGCGTCGGAAGTCCCGCGAACCCGTTGGCCGTGTCCGTGTTGTTGAGAATCTGCGATTCAAGCGTCCGCATGGCCGATGCGATGTGCCGCAGGCCTTCGCGGTTAAGGTAGGCCCTTGCCCCGCCCCGTTGCCGCCAGGTGTCGGCGGTCGATTTCCGAACCGCAAACGAGAAGTCGAGAATCTGGCAGCGGGCCGCGACCTCAACGTCGATAGAATGCGAGAAGTCCCGGCCGTCGGTCTCACCGACGAACGCAACCTTGGGGTCGGCGACCTGCGCGATGTAGCGGTGGAAGATGCCGTCGCTCGACTCGACGAACGGCAGCCGCGAGACCAGCGGCGCCGAGCTGACCGCGAGGCCAATCTCGGTGCCCGACAAGTCGAGGGCGTCGGCGATGAGGTCCGCGACGGTGGGCAGGTTATCGGCCATGACTACTAAGTTCCTTCTCGCCTGCCTTGGCGGTGTTGTTGTTGGTTTGCTTCGATGCGGCTTTGCCGGCCGGGGTGATTCGCAGGTGCGTGGTCCGCGTGGTGCCCATCCGCAACCGCTCAACCAGCCCGAGCGACTCAAGCTTCCCGAGGGCTCGTGACACTCTGTGGCGGCCCCGGTCGTTGCAGTACTCGGCGCCCAGCCAGCCACGCACCGACAGCTTGACCGTGTCGTAGTTCGCGTCGGCGATTGCCTCACGGACGCGGGCACGCTCCCTGGGCGTCGGCTGCTCGTGGATGACGCTGACGTCCGTAGATTCCCACTGGGCCAGCTCCTGGGCGGCTGCGGCGAGCAGAGCGTGCTCTAGCGGCGATATGGTGGGGGGGGCGGTCATAAATAAAGAGAGTGGTGCGAAGTGACAGTTCCCTCTGGTCTCAATCTGCCGGCTAGTTAAAGTCCCTTTACCTATCTTCACAGCGCGACCCGTCGCGTATGCCGGGCGGATTTCGCCTCCAGGTGCTTTGCAATCCGCTCGATGTCGCTCTCGCCGTAGTAGTGCGTTCCGTTCAGCACCAGCGACGCTTGAATCTT
>JBCBPC010000063.1:0-2077 GCA_039820945.1 Planctomycetota bacterium | reverse complement strand
AGGCCGCGATCGTCCCGGCGCGCCTCCGCCCGCGAGCCCCCCGCACCGGGGCCGGCGACCGAGCGTGCTCGGGGATGGTCGGCAACGGAAAGGGCGCGGCGTGGCGACATTCGTTCATCTGACGGACCTGCACATCGGTGACCCCGCACTCGGCATCGCCAGCGGGGCGGAACGGCTGGTCCCCGACCCGCGCCCGCGTACGGACACGGCCGAGCGGCTGGGGGCGGGACTGGCGCGGATCGCCGGCATGGACCCGCAGCCCGACTTCATCCTCGTCACCGGCGATCTCACGAACGAGGGCGATGTCGCCAGCTACCAGACGCTGCGCACGCTCATGGCCGATGTCGCGCCGCCGGTGCTCTACGGTCTCGGCAACCATGACAGCCGGGGCAACTTCGCCTCGGTCTTCCTGGGCGAGGCGGGACGTCGGGCACCCCACGACCACGATGTGCTGATCGGCGACGTTCATGTCATCACCCTCGACAGCTCGGAGCCGGGCCGCGTCGGCGGTACGCTTTCGCCCGCACAGGTCGACTTCCTTGCCGAGGCGCTCGCCCGTCATCCCGGGGCCGGCAAGGTGCTGTCGATCCACCACCCGCCCGCGACCGGCCCGGTCGCACCGCCCGCCTACGAGGCGCTCGACCCCGACAGCACTGCGCGGCTGGGCGAGATCGTCGCGCGGGGCGGCCTGCGCGCGATCCTCTGCGGGCATATCCACAAGAGCCGCGTCACCCTCTGGCATGGCGTACCGGTGGTCGTGACCACGGGCTTCCACACCGCGATCGACGTGCTCTCGCCCACGGGTTTCCAGGTGATGAGCAACGACGCGGCCTTCGCCGTCTGCACGCTGACAGAGCATGAGTTCGCCGTGAGCTACGTGGCGCTGCCGACGGATTACGAGGATCTCGGCCGCATCTCGGAAGCCGATATCGGGCGCTACGAGGCGGCGCTGGAGCGGTCCTGAGCGCGCCGTTCCCCGTGCCCTCCCGCGACAGCTTTCGCACGGAAGGGAAAAGAAACGCCGAACGCAAGACGCGCCCGAACGCAACCGGCGCCGCGGGGTTAGCCGGCGATTCAGCGAATCGGCGCTAACCTGACGCGAGAGGGCGCGGGGCGAACGGGCTGCGCCCACGGCCCCTTGCGAGCCTGGCGGCCGGTCGTCCCGGGCCGGAGGGGCCGGCCCGGGACGGGGAGCGTTCAGCGCGGCAGAAGGTCCTCGGTCTCCTCGACCATGGCCTCGAGCGCCTCCTCGGGCGTGATCTCGCCGTTCATGAGCTCGGCGAAGATCTCCATCTGCACGCGGCCGATCTTGACGCTGTTGGTGCCGGGATAGCCGTACCAGCCCTGGGCGCGCTCGACCTGATTGAGCGAGGTGAGCCAGTTCGGGAAGTTCTCGTAGTGGTCGCCCAGGTAGTCGGGGCCGGCGGCCAGCTTGTTGGTCGGCATGTAGCCCGAGCCCAGCACCGCGATCTCCTGGCCCTTGGGCCCCGAGATGAACTTGAGATAGCGCCAGGCCGCTTCCTGCTTGGCCTCGTCGGCGCTCAGGATCACGGCCGCGTTGCCGCCCGTCGGCACGCCGCCGGTCTCGGTGTTGGCCACGGGGTAGGTGCCGGTCACGTACTCGAAGTTGCCCTCCGAGCAGTCGCCGAAGCGGCGGACCGAGGCGGTCGAGGTGAAGTGGATGCCCTTGCGGCCCGCGCAGAACAGCGTGACGCTCTCCTCCTTGGTGAGCAGCGGCATGCCGCCCTCCTCGACGAAGCGCACGGCCAGCTGCATGGCACCGAGACCGATCTCGTTGTTCCACGCGACCGCCGTCTCGTCCTCGTTCATCATCCGCCCGCCCTGCTGCTTGATCAGGGCCTGGAACAGCCAGTCGTCCCAGAAATCGTGGACGTCATAGGACATGCCCGAGAAGTCGTCGCCGAGCGCGTCGATGGCCGCGGCGAGCGCGATCATGTCGTCCCAGGTCTGGGGCGGGTTGGCCGGGTCGCCGCCGGCCTCGCGGATCAGGTCCGCGTTGTAGTGCACGATCGGCGTCGAGGCGTTGTAGGGCATGCCGTACTGCACGCCGTCGACC
>JBCBPC010000062.1:0-2085 GCA_039820945.1 Planctomycetota bacterium | reverse complement strand
CGAGGCGTCGAGGGCGGCGTACTGCGATGAGGGCCGGATCAGGTCCTCCGTCATCGCCCGCGTCGCGCGTAGGACGGGAACCATCTCGTGCAGCACGGATGCTTCGCGCAGCAGCGACTCGATGCCGACGCCCGGCGGCGGCACCAGCACGGGGACTTCGTCTGAGACCAGGAGCGGCGTGCGCGAGCCGTCTGCACCAATCAGCTGCATGCGAGGGTCTTCGCGCAGCCCGGGCGGCGGGTTGGCCGGGTTGTCGAAGTCCTCGTCTGTGTAGAAGTGCGGAGGGACGAGGTCGTCGTTCGGACCAACGCTGTCGATCCGTCGCATGGCGTCGGCGGCGGCGAGCACGTCGATCTCGATCAGTGCGCGGTCTCGCTCAAGCACTGCGGCGTATTTCTCGACCAGGTGCCGACGCGTGTCGTCGGCGATCTGCTCGATCCGCACGCGCGTCGAGTCGCTGAGCTCCTCGCCGGCCTGGCGTACGTTCCCGCGTACGAGCAGCGCCGTGACGAGCAGCGGCAGCATCGAGAACACAATGAGTGTGAGGAACAGCTTGACGCGGATCGACATAGTCAGCGTGCTCCTGCGGGGGCGGGTGCCGCGTCGATGGTCCGTGGCTCGTGGCGTGCGGTGCTCATGATGGGCACACGATAACCTGGCCATGCCGTGCCGGGGGTTGGCGGGCCTGCTGCCGTGAAAAACAAGGCCGGCGCCTCGAAAGACGCCGGCCTCGGGTCACCCGGCGGGGGGGCCGCCGGGCAGGTGAGGGGCATGTGGGTGTGCTTTAGCCGTCGGCCTTGAGCCGCTTGAGCACTTCGATCAGGTCCGTCGGCTCGGCCCGTTCGCGGTAGTCGGCGGTGAGGAACGCGTGTGCGATCGCGCCGTCGCTATCGATGACGTAGGTCGCACCCAGCGGCAGAGTCCACGACCCGTCGCCGTTGTACTCGGCGAGGTCGAGCCGGCCGCCGAAGGCATCGATCAGGTCTTGTGGCAGCTTGTAGCGGATGCCGAACGCGTCCGCGACCTCGTTGCCCGCGTCGCTGAGCACGTGGAACTCGTAGTTCGGCGCGTCCTCGGCGTCGGCGGGTGTCGGCCTCTCGGGGCTGATGGCGATCATCGAAGCGCCGAGCGCCGAGATCTGATCCAGGTGCTGCTGGTAGCTGCGGAGCTGGATGTTGCAGTAGGGGCACCACGAGCCGCGGTAGAAGGTCACGATCGCCGGGCCTTCGGCGAGGATGGACTCCAGCGCGACGCTCTCGCCGGTGCCGTCGGGCAGCTTGAACATCGGGGCGCGGTCGCCCTTGTTCTTCGCCCGATCGAGCACGCCCATGGCTTCGACGTCGCGGATGCCCTTCTCGAAGGCGTCGATGGTTTCTTGCGGCGCCCGCTCGGTGAACGCGGCTTTCAGCTCGTTGAGCTCGGACTGCAGTTCGCCCTCGGCCGGCTGTGTGTGCTTCATGTCGGCACTCGTTCCCTTCGGCTTCTCGTCGTGCTGCGCGAGGGTGACCTGTGTGGTTGATACCGCAAGACCAAGGCCCGCGACGTAGGCGAGGTCCGTCGTCCGCTGAATGGCCTGCCGCGCGCGGCGGTTAAGGCGGTCGGACAGGCTCGGCTTCGCGGGCTGATCGGACTGATCTGACATGGGTCATCTCCAGCGGGTGTACCGATGCGAACGCTTTCGTCTGGAACGCTTATTCCGATGAATCGTCGTTGTTTTCGTCCGCCGGCGGCAGCGGACGGACGGCGAACGCGCTCGCGATCGCCACTGGGAGCGCCACAAGGGCGAAAGCGGGCAGCCCGCGACGCAGCTCGCCGCCTGCCCATGCCCCGAGTTGCGTCAGCAAAAAGGGACCAGCAGCCGTGCCGGCGACCATCGCGGCGGTCACGAAGCCCCGGATCGCGCCGTGGTGGGGCCTGCCGAAGAAGCGTGCGATCGCCGGGCCCTTGGCCGCCATTCCCCATCCTTGGGTGATGCCGAACACGCCCATGGCCGTCGCGGCGTGCCAGGGCTCGCTCGTTTGCCACAGGATGAGCGACGCTACCGTGATGCCGAGCGTGGCGGCTGGCATGATCGCTCGCGGGGGC
>JBCBPC010000061.1:0-2168 GCA_039820945.1 Planctomycetota bacterium | reverse complement strand
GACCGCCGGGCGCACAGCCTCGGGCAGATGCAGAAACGTCGCCACGACGGCGTCCCACTCTTGCGGCGGGTCCCACGCCGTCACGTCGGCCTGTACGGTGGCGACCGTGACGCCATGCTCAGCCGCGAGCGCGTCGGTCTTGGCGAGACCCTCTGCGGCAAAGTCCAGAGCGGTGACGCCGTAGCCCCGGGTTGCCATCCACACCGCATTGCGGCCTTCGCCTGCGGCAAGTTCGAGGACAGTCGAGCCCGGAGCGACGTGCGTCGGGACGGCCTCGGCAACGAAGGCGTTGGGCGCGGTCCCGTAGGCGAACGCCTCAGCGCCGAAGCGCACGTTCCAGAAAGCAGGATCAGACGGAGTCGGCATCGGTCAGCGAGACGATTGGTTGACAGGAAAAGGACGCGGCGGAGCGACCCCAAGATCACCCCGCCGCTCAAACCAGTGCGGTGTCGGACGTGCTACTTCAACCTGCACACTTCTGACTTCGAACTTCGCTACGCGGTCATCCCGCCGTCCACGGCAATCTGCGCGCCGGAGACGTAGCTGGCCTCGGGCGACGCAAGGAACGCGACGACGTTGGCGATTTCTTCGGCGGTGCCATAGCGGCCGAGGGCGGTCGCGCCCGCCATCATGCCCGCAGCCGGGTTCACGTCCGGGTCGCCCGGGTTCATCTCCGTGTCGATGGGGCCGGGGTGGACCGTGTTGACGGTGATGCCCTTGGCGCCGAACTCCTTCGCTGCCGAAGCTGTGATCGCGCCGACGCTGGCCTTCGTGGCGCTGTAGATCGACGCGCCCGGGAAGCCGACGAAGGCGACGACGCTGCCGATGTTGATGACGCGGCCGTTCTCACGGAGGTGAGGCGCGGCAGCCCGGAGCGTGGCGAACACGCCGCGCACGTTCACGTCGATGCTCTGGTCAAACTCGGCGTCCGAGAACTCGGCGATGGGGCCGACGAGGTAGACGCCCGCGTTGTTGACGAGGATGTCAAGCCCGCCGAAGCGTTCGACGACCTGCGCGACGAGGGCATTGGCCGCGTCAGCATCGGCGGCATTGGCCTGGAACGCGGCGGCGGTGCCACCGGCCGCTTCGATGGCCGCGACGACTTGGTTGGCACGGTCGGGCGACGAGTTGTAGGAGATCGCCACGGTCGCGCCGTCGGCGGCGAGACGTTGGGCGGTCGCGGCGCCAATGCCGCGGCTGCCGCCGGTGACGAGGGCGACTTTGCCAGAGAGGGAAGCCATGAGAAGAGTGGGTTGGGCTGATTGAAAAGCGTGATCGGCCCGTTGAAATATGTATCGGAACGATTGTTCCGAAAACAAAGCTAGAGATTTCAGAGGCCGTTGGGTCGAAGAGTTGGAGCGGCGCCGATCCGACTTGACGCACCTCGCCCGCCGCTGCACCTTTTCGACCTTCGACCTTCGACCTTCGACCTTCGACCTTCGACCCCTCAGCCGAGCAACCGCATCGTCTGGTCCACCACGTCGTCGAGGACCGCGCGGTCGGGGCTCACGCGAGCGGTCACCCGGAGGCCGTAGACCGTGTTGGCGAGGAGCCGCGCCAGCGCCGTTGGGTTGCGGTCGGCGCCGATCTCGCCCTGCGCCTGCCCCTGCCGGACGGCGCGTTCGAAGCGGGCCTGGAGCACCGCGAGGCTCTCAGCCGTCCGCTCGGCCGTCTCCGGATCGTGCGCGGCGCGCTCGGCGGTGGCGTTGACCACGAAGCAGCCGAGGCAGTTTGCCGCGGCATCGTCCACAACAGCGCGGAGGTAGGCCCCAATGCCCGCGCGGGGCGAGCCGAGCGCGTGGCCGAGCTGCTGGAGTGGGTCCACCTCGGCCCCCCGGTAGCGATCGAGCGCGGCGAGGTAGAGCGCTTGCTTGCCGCCGAACGTGTCGTAGAGGCTGCTGCGGCTCAGGCCGAGGTGGTCCACGAGGTCCTGGATCGACACGGCTTCGTAGCCCCGGTCCCAGAAGAGGGCTGCGGCGCGTTCCAGGACGGCGGCTTCGTCGAAGGCTTTGGCGCGGGGCATGGCGGACGCAGGAAGGCTCGTGACATCGTTCGTGTTCTGGAACGCGCCGCAGCCCTCTTCTGGGACCGGGGCTATGAGGCCGTGTCGATCCAGGACCTCGTGGACCACCTCGGCCTGAGCCGCAGCAGCCTCTACGACACGTTCG
>JBCBPC010000060.1:0-2171 GCA_039820945.1 Planctomycetota bacterium | reverse complement strand
CGTGGACCTTCCTCAACATGACGTCGATGGTCGCGGGCCTTGGCGGCGAGAGCGGCAACGATGCCGGCGCGGTCGCGCAGGAGGCTGCTGGCGGTGGCGACTTCACGGTCTCGACCTGGACCACCGCCCAGCTCGTGAGCCAGGAGACGCAGGTGAACGAGATGTTCGCCGTCTGCGCGCCCGCCGGTTGGGACACCCTGATGCCGGGCCAGGACCTTGTGTTCGACAAGAGCCGCAACGGTGTCTGGGAAGAAGGCAGCTACGGCATCGTCACCGACCTGGATGACAACGCCAGCGGCGACTGCACCGCCTACGCGACCGACGACGCCGGTGTCTTCGACGACAACCGCTTCCTCGTCTGCGCCGCCGGCATCAGCGATGGCACCCGCCGGCCTTCGGCGACCACCGTCTCCTTCGTGTCGGACGTGACCGACGGCAACGGCGATGACCAGTACACACTCTATGCCGGCCTCAACACGCGCTTCGGCATCTTCGAAGGCGATGCGGCTGAGCTGACCCAGGTCGGCAGCGTCGTGCCGGACACCAACATCCTCTACAAGGATGTCTTCCAGTGTAACGGCGACATCGACTTCAACTCGATCACCCATATCGGCGGTCTGCCGACCTCGGACTGCATCGAGACCGGCAACTGCGTCGTGGGCGGCCAGCTGACGGCGGCTGAGATCGAGCGCTACATGGTTCGGACGCACGACAAGAACAATCGTGCCCGTCCGACCTATTTCGGCCAGACGCCGACCACGCGGAACGAGCTCTACCTCGCGGAGGTGCTTTCCGGCGAAACCGATCCCGATGGCACGCAGAGCCCGCTCTCCTGCTGGGAGGAGCTCGACGAGAACGGCGATGTCAGCGTGTCGAACAGCGCGCCGACGCCCGTCGCAAACCGGCGTAATCTCGAGATCGCGTTCGTCGACTGCTCGGGCATCTCGTCCGGCACCACGTCGCTCACCGACGTGCCGGTGCTCGCCTATGCCGACATCTTCCTGACGCGCCCGGTGGAGAACCGCGATCTCACGGTGCTCACCTTCGACGACTACGAGCACCCGTCGGCGGTCGACGAGAACGGCGACCCGGTCATCGTCTCGATCAACAGCGGCGACGTGCTGAGCACGGATGAGCGTTTCACCGGTGCGGGCAGCGATCCGTCGGACACCGACTCCTGGCTGTGGAACGCCAGCAACTCCAGCGTTCAGGGCACGGCCGATGTGGCGAGCACCCGCTACGACCGGACGTTCAACCCCTACGCGCCCTATGGTGTCCAGATCGACGTCTACCAGCACCCCGACACGAACGGCGAGGGTAACAGCGACACCCCCTGGAAGAACTCGCCGATGGTCTACGGTGAGATCGGCGGCAAGGACTCCGACCTCGAGAACGATGCCTGGGGCAACGTCCTCATGATCTCCACGAACGGTAACGACGACCAGCCGAACGACGAAGCCGATGGCGGCACGATCGTCATGCGCTTCCTGCCGGAGACGGAGGGTGGCGAGTGCGGCGCGTATGTCGAAACGCTGCGCGTGATCGACACCGAGCATGGCGGCACCGTGCGTCTCTACAACAGGATCCTCAGTGATGAGGACATCGCCACTCTCCCGGCTTATGGCGGCGATTGGGACGTCGAAGGCTCGCCCCACCAGCCCTTCCCGGGCCGTGACGGCGTGGTGGGCTACGATGAGACCCACTACAAAGCGACCGTCACCGACGAGGACACGGGCGTGCAGAGCGAGGTCGTTCTGGCCTACGTGACCAGCACCGGCGACGCGGTCACCGGGAACGAGGCGTTCCTGATGGACGCCTTCAAGGCGATCAGCGTTGAGCGTATGCCGACCACGAACCAGGACAACTACACGACCTCGGTCGATATCCAGTCCGACAATGTCTGCACGCTGCTCTACACCATGCATGACGACTCCGGCGGCATCGACGATGTCGAGTTCACGCGTAGCCCGACGCCCGACCAGTCGGACACGGTCTATGCCGAGTTCCTCAACTACATCGAGGCTGGCGACGGCCGGATGCTGACCTACCCGCAGATCACCAACTGATCTCAGGCAATCGAGCAGCGAGGAGGCCCGGGCAGTAATCGCCCGGGCCTTTTTCGTTTGGGCCCGTACTCCAGCAGCCGCCGCCGCTCCGCCCAGAGCAGCAGC
>JBCBPC010000059.1:0-2378 GCA_039820945.1 Planctomycetota bacterium | reverse complement strand
AGATAGCGCACAGCCCACGCTTCTCCCGAACCTGGAGTCGGTGGAGAGCGCCGGCCCGCTCGCCGCAGATCCAAGCCGTCACGAAGCGTGCCAATCACAGCCCCGGCCTGCTCATCTGACCCCCAAAGCGTGAGCCTGCACGCGTTGCTCAGCCTTGCACTCACGATCGCGTCTGCCACGCGTTCGGCGGGCTGCGTGCCAGGTGTCTCACGCAGATGCTCGCGGATCGCAGTCCGGAGCGACTCCATGCCGTTGCCGCGGCTCTGCTCGCCAAGCCATATTTCCGCGAGCGCAGCGCGAACCTCGGCCCGCTCCGCCTGCGATGCCAAAGGGGAGAGGCGTGGCAAAACGGCGACGTCTCCTGACGAGCCGCGCCGGGCGAGCGCGTTCATCAAAACCGATGCGGACCGAGTATCGACTCCCGGATCAGCGAGCATCCGCAAAATGAAGCCGGAAGCCGACGAATCCGTTGACGGGTCCAAGCGCGACACAAGCGTCTCGTATGCCCGAAGCATGGCAGCATCGTCGAGGGGATCGGTGCCCGACCGCAGAAGAAGCGTCAGCGTTTCGATGACAAGCGAGATGCTTGCATCCTTGTCCAAGCGGCCGATGGCGTCCGCGCTTACAGTCCAGTCCTGTAGCATTCGTTCGTCGGGTGCTGCAACGGGCCAGCCGCGAGCGGACACCTGGAGACCACGGACCGCGCCCTGAGCGAACAACTCATCACCGACCGGTTGCGCCGTACCGATCGTTGAGACAATGGCGGCAACGACAGAGTTGTCAACGACCGTCGCTAGGGATCTCTCGATCGAGAGGCGTGAGAGCAACCCCGCATTGAACGCGGCGACGCTCGGATCATTGCCGCGTATCCCGTCAGCCAAGTCGGCCATGAGTGACGCGGCCTCGTTGGGCTCCATGAGATAAACGATGTCCACGAACGCCGTGGCAAGCCGCCGAATCTCTCCAGTATCGGTCTGGAACCAAATTTCACCAATCGACTCGATGACACGACCAACAGTGTCCGCATCGGCAGCCGTGCGCGAGTCTCGGATTCCGATCAGGGCGGCACTCCAATCTGGAGCATCAGCCTCCAGTGATCCACGCGTTTGAGCCTGCTCAAGAGGCGGTTCGGAGATCGGGTCGGCGGGGGCGGCTTCGACCGCAGCCGCCCGGCCATCTGGGGCCGTCGTTGCCGGGGCTTGCGAGACGTCGACCGCGCCCCTGCTCCGGGCGTCCAGGATCAGCCATGTCAGCGCCAGGAGGGCAATCGAAACCACGGCAGTTGCGATCGTGGCAACGCCCGGGCCGTCCTCGCCAGTGGTCACCGGTGTAACACGCCGGGGCACCCGTCCTTCGCGTCCGGGGGCTGACGGGTTACGATTCCCAACGGACTCGCCCGCGAGATCGCGCACCGCACGCGGCACCGCACTCGAGGGGATGCCTTCTGCGTGAGCTAGCATCGCTACACGCCGCATCGCCCGTGGATTCCAACCACCCTCGGAAGCGATGACCATCAACGCCCGCGGCCCAAGAGCCTCCGAAGGTGACCGTGGGCGCAGCGGTTGGCGAGGCGCTGCCGCAGATACCCCAGCGCGGTCCAGAAGAGCCTTCCGGATGCTTGCGTCGAGCAATTGTGCTGCGGCCGCGTGAAGCGCGAGCCGTACTTCGTTGCCCTCGGGGGTCTCGCTTAGCGGATGCTTCCCAACGGTGACCATGCGTTCGCCGAGCGCGTCGATCACGTCACTCTCAGTGATCGGGCCGACAGGGAGCCCGAGCACGTCGAACGGATTCGCGGCGTTCACAACACCGAGAATGGCTCTGATGGGTGACTCTGGGCTCAACGCGGTTCCTCACCGTTGGACCCGAGCAAGCGAGCCAGCACTGTCTCGAACTGCGATCTGTACGAAGGAGGTCCGAGGTCAGGATGCAGTGCTCTAAACTGCTCAGCGGCGTTGCGGGCCTGCTCCAGATCGACCGTCTCGAGCTGCTTAATGGACTCAAGCCGTGCCTCGTACCACCCCAACGAATTCTGGGGCGCGCGCTGAAGGACGGTCAGCCACGTCTCCGCGGCTTTGGATGCATCGCCCAGGCGAGCATGCCCTGCAGCGAGGAGACGAAGCTGCCCGTCGTCCGCCTGGCCAAGGTCCGCCAGCTCTGATCGGACCTCGACGGCGGTACGGAGCCAACGGTCGCTCGAATCGGACTCGGCGAGCAGGTCTGCCGCTTGGGCAACTGTTTGTAGCACGCTCGCTTTCGCCGCCAGCCGATCCGCAAGCGTGGGGCGGATCGCGTTTCCAAAGCGAACGACTCGCTCCGCGGCGGCGACATCCGACTGGTCCGCGAGCCAGGCTCGAACCGAGTCGCGGTACAGCACCTGG
>JBCBPC010000058.1:0-2553 GCA_039820945.1 Planctomycetota bacterium | reverse complement strand
CCCCCGGGTACTCCCACCACGGCGTCGTCGTCTCGCGGCGTGTCACCAAGGGTTCGTAGCCGTCCTTCCGAACGCGCACGTCGTAAACGCCGAAGTACGTGAACTCGGTCGTCACTGGCGTCCGCCCGATCTCGACGTCGTTGAGCGTCACAATCGCCCCGGGCGGCTCGCTCGTCACCGTGATCGTCCGCTCCAGACAACCGGCCATCGGCACAGCACAGATCAGCATCGCAAACGCAGCGCGTCTCATCCGGCCTTCGCCTCCGCGTCGCCGTCGTCGCTTCGCTTCGGTGCCGTCGACTTCTCGTGAGAGCGCGTGGGCGCGGGCGTGAAGTCCTCGTCAAACTCATCACCGCGGAACAGCGAGCCGAGGTAGACCCGCCGGACCATCTCGTCGTTGATGAGCGCCTTGGGCGTACCGCGGGCGAAGACCTTGCCCTCGTCGATGATGTACGCCCGGTCGCACACACGCAGCGTCTGCTGCACGTTGTGGTCGGTGATCAGCATCGCGATGCCTGTCGCGCTCAGCTTCTTGATCTCGGCCTGCAGATCCTCGACGGCGATCGGATCAACACCCGCGAACGGCTCATCGAGCAGGATCAGCTTGGGCTCGGTCACGAGCGCGCGAGCGATCTCAAGCTTCCGCCGCTCGCCGCCCGAGCAGGTCCGCGCCTGGTCCTTGGCCTTGTGCGTCAGCCCGAACCGCGCGAGCAGCTCCGCGGCTTTCGACTTCCGTTCCTTTCGCGAGAGCGAAAGCGTCTCCAGAATCGCGAGCAGGTTCTGCTCGCAGGTCATCCGCTGAAAGATGCTCGGCTCCTGGCTGAGGTAACCCATCCCCAGCTTGGCCCGCTCGAACATGGGCCAACCCGAGACGTCCTCGCCGTTGAACGTCACTCGCCCGCCGTCGGCGTCGATCATGCCGATCGTCATCCGGAAGCTGGTCGTCTTGCCGGCGCCGTTTCGGCCCAGCAGACCCACCGTCTCGCCCGGCTCGACCTTGAACGACACACCCTGCACGACCGCCCGGCCGTTGTAGGACTTCTTCAGCTTGGACGCTTCCAGCAGCGGCATCCCGGCAGTATACGAGCCGGCCGCGGGACATCCGCTACGAGGCGACGGGCGGCGTCGGGTCCTTGATCAATCGGATGCACATCGGGTAGCGGAACACCTCGCCTCGGCTCGCACCGAGGCCGCCCATGATCCCGCCCACGATCGCGAGCACCGGCAGCAACATCAATCCAACCACGCCCACGCCGCAGAAGACGAACGGAATCAGGATCAGCCCCAGCAGCACCAGGCTGATCTGGAAGTTCATCGCCTCTCGCCCGTGGTCATCAATGAACTCCGAGTCGTTGTTGCGGATCTGCCACAATGCGAGAGCGACCAGCGGCGGCACAATAAACGTGATGCCGCTCGATGCGATCACGCTCACCGCGGCGATCAGCGGGCCCCAGTGGCACCAGGACGCGTAGACCCGCTGGTCATCTGGAAGGTCCACCGATTTCAGCCGGCCGTTCGCCGCCCGCTCGTACGAAGGTGTCCAGCCGCTCGAAGTCGCGTTCGTGCCCATGCTCGCCGTCGCCATCACCGAATCCCCACCGAGCCGGCACACCGCCGCCCCTCGGCAAGCTCATTCGGATTGGCCGCCCCCCGCTTTCGCCGACCGCTTCTCGGCATCGCCCTTGCCGTCGCCCGCACCCAGAAACTCCGGCCCCAGCTTCAACCCGCACTCCGGGCACACTTCCGAACGAAGCCCGCTCAAAGCAAACCCGCACCCCGGGCACGCCGGTCGCACTCTCGCGGGCACCAGCCACCTGGCGATCCGGCCGGGCCACCCGATCATGACCGCGGAAAACACCAGCAGGACCACCGGCAGCACCAAGCTGGCGATGTACCGCCGCAGGCCGAGCGTCCGCATGTTCCCACCGCCGCCCGTGTTGAACTGCCGGGCGATGCCGTCGAAGTTGTTCCAGAGATACACGCCCACGCGCGTCGCCGAGTAGACGAGCAGCAGCAGCCCCACCCCGCGCACGACCGCTGCCGCGATGTGCCGATAGCGAGCGATGTCAGCGGGGGTCGGGACCATCGCCCGAGTCTACCGGCGGATCCATGAACCCATCGCCCAGAAACAGCCCGCACTCCGAGCACCGTTCCACGGGCCGCCCCTCGAGCGCGTAGCCGCACCCCGGGCATACGCGCTTACCCACACGGATGACGGCCCGCGCAAACCGTGCCGCACCAAACCACAGCACCAGCCCAAGCACGATCGAAACCGCGGGTCCGACCAGCATCCATGCCCACTCATCGCCAGCAGAAAACCTCGGCGAGGCGTACATCATCATGCTCGATATGTACTGCGAAGCCGTGACCAACCCGAAGCACACGAAGTACACCGCGATCAGACGCACCCCGACCACGGCCACCATCCGTGCCGACTCAACACGATCGGCATGCCGAGTCACGCCGATTCATCCTTCGAGACAATCGGCGGGTCCATGAAGTCCGGGCCGAGGTACAGCCCGCACTCCGGGCAGCGATCGACGGTTTTGCCTT
>JBCBPC010000057.1:0-2601 GCA_039820945.1 Planctomycetota bacterium | reverse complement strand
GTCGGCCATCACTGATGGCCGACAACACGGCCGCACTCGCGCTGTACGAATCGCTCGGCTTCACCCAGGTCGACACCGGCGTGGTCTACCGCCGGCACGCGGATTAGCTGTCAGATGACGCTTCGGATGGTGTTTCGGGCTGGTCGGCCGTCGGCCGCGACTGCTGCCGGCGTCGTTTCATGCGTCGCTGCCCGCGCGACGGCAACGCCGCGAGGCAGTACTCACGCCGATTGAACGCCAGCTGCCGGGTGCGGACATCTTCGTAGCCCCACGAGCGGACCCAGTCGATCACCTCCGCGACCCGCTCCGGACGCGCGAGCTCCGGGCTCAGCAGTTTCATCGTGAGCACCAGACCTCGGATATTCGTCGAGGCGTTCGTGACGATCGATTCGACCGCGTTGAGGGTATAGCTGGGCGCTGCGTTCACGTCGGCCGTCAGCCAAGCCGCGTCACGCAGCGGCGCCAGCGGAACCTCTGCCGACCGATGCCGCAGATGCGTGAAGCAGGGGTGCGTAGCGACGATCGGATCGACCTCCGCCGGATCGACACCGATGACCCGCATTCCTGCGTCGAGAAGTGCCTGGCTGGCGCCGCCGGGAGCGCAGCCCAACTCGATCCACTTGTCGCCTTTCCGAGCGGGCGGCGCGGACCAACGCAGGCCCTCCTGCATCTTCAGGTACGCCCGCGAGACCGCGTGCTCCGGCGCCACGAGCGGTGGCACACCGCCCGGCCAGCGGTCGGTGCGACTGCGGACCGCGTGGGCGCCGACCCACCACTTTCCTGGATCGACGATCGCAATGTCCAGCGTGAGCCGGCGCCGCGCCTCGCCCGAGGCGGCGATCGCTCCTTCCGGGGCGGCGGCAACCAGGGTCTCGTACGCCGCGCGGGTCTCGTCGGTGGGGCCGGGCTCCACGCCGTCTTCGCCCGGCAGGGCGGCGTCGCGGCGCCAGACGTGCAGGCCAACCGGCCCGTCGGCGACGAGCTGCCTCACGCGGTCCAGCTCCCAAACGGCTGCGGCCGCGGCCACTGTGTCATCACCGGCCGCTTCCACGCGGTCCAGCGATACGCCGGTCGTGCGGGCGAACGTCAGCCGCAGCGGCTCGAAGCGCTGGGCGTCAGCGGGCCGTGGCAGACGGAAGGTGACGAACCCCGGCCGAGAGAAGGCGAACCGCCACGCGGGCAGCCGCTCGGCCACTTCGCCCTTGAGAAGCGGCTCAGCTCCGGGCTGGCAGGTGCAGTAGGCAAAGTCGCTGGTCATTCGGGTCGCTTGTTGTCGCCGGCTAAGGAGAATCGCCTATCGTACCACGCGACCCCATCGGCCCTCTCCGTAACCCGTTCGCACCCGCCCGCGAAGCATGACCGAGCTTTCCCCGTCCGACGACAACTCGCCCAGCGTTGACAAGCCCAGCGTCAAGAGGCCCAGCCAGGACGAACTCCGCGAGCGGCTCACGCCGGAGCAGTACCAGGTGACGCAGCAGTGCGGCACGGAGCGGGCGTTCTCCGGCAAGTACTGGAACCACAAGCAGGCGGGCCGCTATGCGTGCGTCGTGTGCGGCGAGACGCTCTTCGACTCGAACACCAAGTTCGACTCCGGCACCGGCTGGCCGAGCTTCTACGACGCCGTCGGCGAGACCGTCGGCACCCGCAACGACGCCAGCCACGGCATGGTCCGCGACGAGATCATCTGCAAGAAGTGCGGCGCCCACCTGGGCCACGTCTTCCCGGACGGGCCCCGGCCGACGGGTCTGCGGTTCTGCGTGAACTCGGCGTCGCTCGAGTTCAAGGCCGCCGAAGGGAACGGGAACGAATAGAAGGCGGCCGGTATTGCCTGCCCGCCGTGTCGCTAGGCCGTCACCTCGTTCTCGCACGGCTCGCCACGTTCCACGGCCGAGAGGTTGGCCATCGTCGTCGTGGCGATGCTGGTCATCGCCTCGGCGGTGAAGAACGCCTGGTGCCCGGTCACCAACACATTGGGGAACGTGAGCAGACGAGCGAGCACGTCGTCCGAGATCACCTTGTCAGAGAGGTCTTCGAAGAACACGTCCGCCTCCTCCTCGTAGACGTCGATCGCGAGGTTGCCGACCTTGCCGCTCTTGAGGCCACGGATCACGGCTTGCGTGTCGATCACCGCGCCGCGGCTGGTGTTGACGATCATCACGCCCGGCTTCATGGCGTCGATCGCCGTGTCGTCGATCAGGTGGTGCGTGTCCGGCGTGAGCGGGCAGTGCAACGAAACGATGTCGCTCTGGGCGAACAGCGTCGGCAGGTCGACGTACTCGAGGCCCAACTCGCGGGCGGCGTCGTTGGGGTAGGGGTCGTATCCCAGCACCCGGCAGCCGAAACCGCGGAGGATGCCGGCAAACACGCGGCCGATCTGCCCCGTGCCCACCACGCCGACCGTCCGGCCCGCGAGGTCGAACCCCAGCAGGCCCTCCAGGCGGAAGTCGCCGTCGCGCACCCGGCCGTACGCACGGTGCAGGTGGCGGTTGAGGGCGAGGATCAGCCCGACCGCGTGCTCCGCCACGGCGTTCGGGCGATCGCACTGCGGTGCGCCGGCTTCAATAACGTCGATTTAAGGGCAGCCGCCGAAGCGTCGATCCG
>JBCBPC010000056.1:0-3036 GCA_039820945.1 Planctomycetota bacterium | reverse complement strand
CGCGTCGATGAACGCGGAGACGAGCATGCCGCCGTCGCGCAGGCGATCGACGACCTCGCGCATGCGGAGCTTCTGGCCCGCGACGTCGAGACCGCCCTCGGTCGTGACCTCGTTGCGTCCCTCGGGCACAAGCATCGAGGTGTGCGGGCCGATTCGGCGGGCGATCTCGATCATCTCGTCCGTCGCGGCCATCTCAAGGTTCAGCTTGACCTTGACGAGCGGGCGCAGCAGCTCGACGTCGCGGTCGACGATGTGCCGGCGGTCCTCGCGGAGATGCACGGTGATGCCGTCGGCGCCGCCGAGCTCGGCCTCGTGGGCGGCGCGCACCGGGTCGGGCTCGCCGAGGTCGGGTGCGACGTCGCGATAGCGCGCCTGACGAAGCGTGGCGGTGTGGTCGATGTTGACGCCGAGCTGGATCGGGTGGGGAGTCATCAGTGGTGAGTTTACGCGAAGGGGTTCGTCAAAACGCCGAATGCTCGGGCTCTTTGCCTTGCAGCACACGCCAGACATCGCGGACGACCCAGCTCATTGCGAGCTTGGCACTCGCGGTCGCCCCGGCGATGTGGGGCGAGATGTGCACGTTATCGATATCAAGCAGCGGGCTCGTCTCGGTGAACGGCTCGGGGTCGGTCACATCGAGCATCGCGCACGCGGCTGGGTGGTTGATCATGAACTCGGCGCAGGCCGTCTCGTCGACGACCATGCCGCGGCTGGTGTTGATGAAGACGACATCGGACTTCATGCGTCCAAAGGCGTCGGCACCGATGACGCGTCGATTGTCGGGCCGGCCGTCGACATGCACGCTAATGACGTCAGCCTCGGCGCAAAGCTGCTGGAGCGCGAGCCGTTGCGGGATGTCGCCCTTGTGCTTGATGTCGCAGTAGAACACGCGCATGCCGAGGGCCTGGCCGACCTGCGCGACGCGTGAGCCGATGCGGCCCAGGCCGATCACGCCGAGTGTGAGATCACCGATCTGCCGGTGCGCGACAAGCTCTTTGCGCAGCGACTGCCAGTCGTCGAGCGACTGCATCGGCGCATCGAGGAAGCAGCGGGGGCGGAGCCCGTCGCAGAGCATGGCGGTGACGAACTCGACGACAGCCTGCGTGTTCGCGCCGGGCGTGTGCACGACGCGCACGCCGTGGGCTCGGCAGGCGTCCAGGTCGATGTTGTCGAGGCCGACGCCGGCGCGGCCGATGACTTTGAGTTTCGGACAACGCTCGAGCAGCGCTGCATCGACCTGCGTGTAGGTGCGCACGACGAGTGCGTTTGCATTCGGCAGCAGGTCTTCCGCTTGTGGATCGTCGGTTGCGCAGCGGACGATCTCGCAGCGTTCGCCCAGCCAGGCCGAGGCCTCGGGGGCGAGGTCCTCGGTCTGTATGACCAGCTGACGAGCGGGCGGGCGGTCGTCGCTCATCGGATCAGTCGGCCGACAGCTCGCCGTCGTTGCTGTTCAGGTCATCGGAGTCGTCGCCGCATTCGGCGGGCTCGATGATCGCGCTCATCGGGCCTGCGCTGCGCTGCATGAGCGGGTCGGGGCCGAAGCTGTGGACCTGCTCCTGCTTGAGCTCGGCCAGCTCCTTGTGGGTGGTTGTGCACACGGCCCGGCCCTCGCTGTCGACGGTCTTGGCGAGCACGAAGGCGCGTTCGAGGCTCATGCCGAAGAGCTGCTGGCCCATGCGGATGACATACTCGTAGCTGTGATCGTCGTCGTCGAGCAGGACGACGTTCCAGGGGACGGGCTGCTCGCGCTCGGTCTCGCTCTTGGGCTGGGGGCGGACCTTGGTCGCGGTCGACTCCTGGCCGAAGTCGATGCCGGACTCGCCGAAGCCAGAATCGTTCCCGAACGTTTCGAAGCTCTCTTCCATGCGGCAAGTGTAGTTCCCGCGGGCGGATAGGGCGTGCCGGCGGGCATCGAGCGGGCGGGGGGTCCGGAAAGTGATGGCTTCCGGGCGTGGGTGCCGATGTCATTGGGCACAGCGGCGTGCTGCCCTCGGGGCCGGGCCGCGACAGACCAGCAGGAGGCACACGCGATGAACAAGGGTGAACTGATCGAGCTTGTGGCAGGCGAGCTCGAGTCGAGCAAGGCCGACGCGACGAAAGCGGTCGAGGCCGTGATGCAGGCGATCCAGGAGGGCGTGAAGACCAAGGACAAGGTCACGATCACGGGCTTCGGGACGTTCCAGAAGAAGCACCGGGCCGAGCGTCAGGGGATCAACCCGGCGACGAAGCAGCCGATGACGATCGCTGCGAGCACGACGTGCGCGTTTAAGCCGGCGACGGCATTTAAAGAGGCCATCTGAGCCTGAACTCATGAACCATTCGCCCGCCGGCCGAGCATCCGCTCGTCGGCGGGCACCCAGGCGACCGCGGGTGCTCGGTTGAGTCCCGCCCCAAGCCCCCCCAAGACGCGAGCCAGGCTCTCCCCCCCCTTGCCGGCTCGCAGCTGCACACAGCCCCGGCTGAATTTCGGCCGGGGCTGTTTGTTTGTGTACGTGCGGGTGTGTCCCTCGCTTGTGCTTCGGGCTCGTTGAAGACCACTATGGTGCGTCATGACGACAAACCCCGCACCGTCCGGATACGACACGTACACCAGCCCGCTTGCGGCGCGGAACGCATCGCCCGAGATGCTCAAGATCTGGTCGCCCCGGCACAAGTTCAACACCTGGCGTCGGATCTGGCTCGCGATCGCGGAGGCCCAGCACGAGGTGACCAAGGACTGGGACCAGCCCTTGGTGAGTCAAGAACAAGTCGAAGAACTCCGCGCCGTCGTCGAGCGGGGCATTACCGATGAAGAGCTCGCGCGGGCGAGCGAGATAGAGCGTGACCTCCGCCACGACGTGATGGCTCACGTGCACTGCCTGGGCGAGTCGTGCCCGACGGCGAAGCCGATCATCCATCTGGGGTGTACGAGCCAGGATGTGGTGTGCAACGCGGATCTTGTCTTGCTCGACGAATCGGTTCGACTGATTCTCGACACGGCACGCCCTTGTGGGCGTCGATCGTCAGGTGAGACGCCGCCAGCAGCATGCGAGCCTT
>JBCBPC010000055.1:0-3074 GCA_039820945.1 Planctomycetota bacterium | reverse complement strand
CCGACCGCGACGCACGTGTTCGAGGGCGTGGGTCACGTATCAATCGGCTGTCGGCTGGAAACACCGGCGCGCCCGAAAGCCGGCGTGATCGTGCTCCACGGCTACGCTGACGTGCCGACGCTCGCCGAGTCGATCGATCGCCGGCTGCCGATGGTCGAGCGGGGCGTTGCGGTGCTCGCCGTGCGGATGCGGGGCTACCCAGGCTCGCGCGCGGGCGTTGGCGACCTGACGTCGAGCCCGCACGGCTGGATCTGCCAGGGCCTGGGCAGTGTGCCCGACACGCCGACCAAGCCGATCGACTGGGTCTTGTCCGATGCGGTGTCGGACACGCTCTACGCGATCGCGGCGCTCCGGCGGCAGCTGCCGCCCGGCGCTCCTGTGTACCTGCTCGGCCAGTCGTTCGGCGGCGGCATCGCTGCAATCGCGGCTGGCCAGGCGTGCGCACAAGGCTGCGCGCATCCGGAGATCAAGGTCGACCGCCTCGTGCTCGGTGTGCCGACGTTCGGCGATTGGACCTGGCGACTCGATCACACCCATGAGCGTTCGCCCGGCTCGGGGGGTGAGATCAAGCGGTTTCTGATCGCGAACGCGGGCGACGACGAGGGCATCCGCCGAGCACTCCGGCTGTTTGACGCAACGATCCACGCGAGGCTCATCCGCTGCCCCACCGTCTGCAAGCTGGCGATGCGGGACGATGTGGTGCCGGCTCCCGCCCAGCACGCCGTCTTCAACGCGCTCGGGTCCGCGCCCGGAGAGAAAGCCCGATTCCTCACACCGTTCGGCCACTTCGACGGCGGCATCGCCGACGCGCGCCGGCACGCGATGTTCGATCGCTTCGCGACCGACTTTCTTGATCCGACCAACGACCCGGTGCGTGTGATTGAGGCGTGGGATGATGTATGCATCTCGGGCGAACGACCGCCCGCTCCGATGACGGGGCTCTCGGCATGAGCGGCTCACTCTTTGGCAACGAGCCCGACCCGGCGCAGCGCGATCAGGCGATCGTCGATGCATACGCCCACGCGGGGCGAACGCTCGACGATCTGCCGTACACCGATGAGTTCGAGACCGTGATGGTGCTCGTCCACGAGACCCACGCAGACGCGACGCACCGCGACGTGTTCCACCGGCTGCACAACCTGCGGAAAGCCGGCAAGCTGATCAAGCTCGGACGGGCGGCATCAAACCCGCCGAGACTCGACGAGGAGCACGATCGACTGCTGATCGATCTGGTCACAACCGAAGCCGGCACGCTGGGTCAACGCGATCAGCTGCCCTATACCGAGGGCTTCGAACGCGTCGCCGCCGCGTTTGCGAACCGGACGGGTCTGCAACTGTCTCATCACGACCTTTGGCGCGTCATCGCCAAGCTGGCCAAGTAGCTCGCGCGCGAAGTGGCTCCGCCTATCGTGCGACGAAAGGAGCCGCGACATGCCGACGCCCGCCTCGTTTGACGCGCTCACTCACGACCTGATCGACTACGCCGGTCTCTTCCCCCCCGCCACGCTCGACATGTCGCCCGCGTGCTCGGCCTACGTCCGGCACCTCCAGTCGGCCGACAGCAAACGCCTCGGCCACTTCATCTGCCCAGCGCAGCGACTCGACGAGCTTTCCAAGCACGGCGCGATGGTCATGCCCGGCACCTACGCCACCAGCGGCTACCAGGAGATGGCGAACGTGAGCGACCCATGGGCGGTCGGCGCGATCCTGCATCCCGAGCACGCCGCCGAGGGCTTCAGCCTCATCGGCGCGTTCAACGAGCGGCACTCCGCCGAGGACCGGGGCCTGGCCCGCGTCGACACGATCGAGGTGAAGGCGCCCAGCGCACAGTTCATCGACGAGGCGATCGAGGCCGCCGACGGCGACCTGTTCCCGTACTTCGAGATCGACCCTCGCGAGGACCCGAGAGGGCTGATCGCCGCGATCAGCGGCCAGCGGGCGGCGGCGAAGATCCGCTGCGGCACCGTCGAGCCCAACGGCATGCCGAGCAGCGACGACGTCTCGAAGTTCATCCACGCCTGCGCGCTCGGTGATGTTGCGTTTAAGGCGACGGCCGGCCTGCACCATCCGATCCGCGGGGAGTATCGGTTGACCTACGAGGACAGCCCGCCCACGGGCACGATGCACGGGTTTGTGAACGTGTTCCTTGCGGCCGCTTTCTTGCACGCGAAGAAGATCAGCCACGAGCTAACGGTCGCATTGCTCGATCTCACCGATGCCGCAAAGCTGTCGTTCGATGACGACGGCGCGGCGTGGCAGTCGCCTGATGGCGAGCTGCGGGTCTCGACGGACGAGATCACCAAGAGCCGTCAGCGGTTCGCGCTGAGCTACGGCTCGTGCAGCTTCGATGAGCCTGTGAACGAGAGCCGCGAGCTGGGTTGGCTGTAAACAGACGGAGAACCACATGCCCTACGCCATCGACGAGACGCACGACCCGAACCTCGAGAGCTGGGTCGAGTCGGCCAACGACCCGGAGACTGACTTTCCGATTCAGAATCTGCCGCTTGCACGTGCTGCACTGGCAGACGAGAGCGGCGACGCATTTGTCACGACCGGAGTCGTTATCGGCGATCGGGTGCTGATCGTCGACCTTCTCGTACAGGCTGGTCTGCTCGACGGATTCTTTGACGACGGCAATGCCGAGTCGATGCTAATTGATGAACTCGTCGGCGAACTCTCCCCAAGTGAGCGAGCCAGGTTCCGAAAGCGAATCGTCTCGCTTCTTTCGAAGGGAAACGACGAGCTTCGCACGAACGACGTCGCTGAACACGCGCTTGTTCCGCTGGACGTGATCGACCTCTTTCCAGCCTTCGATGCGAGCGATTACACCGACTTCTACGCATCTGTCTACCACGCCACCAACGTCGGCTCCATGTTCCGCCCCGACAACCCCCTGCTGCCCAACTACAAGTGGATCCCCGTCGGCTACCACGGCCGGGCGTCGTCGGTCGTCCCCAGCGGCACGCCCATCCGCAGGCCGAGCGGGCAGCTCTCGCCGGCCGAGGAAGGCGGTGCGCCAAGTTTCGGGCCGTGCAAGCTGCTCGACTACGAGCTCGAACTCGGCGTGGTCATGG
>JBCBPC010000054.1:0-3185 GCA_039820945.1 Planctomycetota bacterium | reverse complement strand
TGCGATCAGAACGGCGACGGCAACTGTGATCCCAGCGACTTCAACGCCTGGGTGCTGAACTTCAACGCCGGCTGCCCGTAACGAAGCGTCGCCGAAAGGCGGCCGAATTCGAGACCTCACAACGAGCCCCGGGGCCTCCCCTGGGGCTCGTTCTTTGACCGGGCTGTCCGGTGTAGACTGTCCCCGGTGCAGCTTCCCGGCGAGACATTCGATCGCATCCGGCAGATGGCCGGCGGCCGCGTGGTGTGCGTGACCGGTGGCGCGGGCTTCATCGGCGGACACGTCGTCAACACGCTGGTCGCTGCCGGCGCATCGGTCCGTGTGATCGATGACCTCTCAAACAGCTCACTCGACGCGATCGCCGACGATGTCGAGCTTCACGCGGACCGCGTCAGATTCGTTTATGGCTCGATCCTCGATGAGCGGGCGATCGACGAGGCGGTCAACGGCGCCGATGTGGTGATGCATCTCGCCGCGATGGGTTCGGTCCCGCGATCGCTCGAAGAGCCCGAGCGTGCCGTCGCCGTCAATACCACAGGCACGCTGCGTGTGCTCGAAGCGGCCCGCCGACACGGAGCTCGCCGGGTCGTGCTCGCGGCCTCGAGCAGCGCGTACGGCAACCCCGAGCGGCTGCCGTGCAACGAGGACTTTCAGCCGCAGCCGCTCAGCCCGTACGCCGCCAGCAAGCTCGCAGCAGAAGAACTCTGTCGCGCGTGGTCGGCATCCTTCGGCCTGAGCACGGTCTGTCTGCGGTACTTCAACGTGTTCGGCCCCCGGCAGCGGGCCGACTCTGCGTACGCCGCCGTCGTCGCTGCCTTTGCATCTCGACTGCTCGGCTGCAAGGCCCCGATGATCTTCGGCGACGGCGAGCAGAGCCGCGACTTTACGTTTGTCGCCAACGCGGTCTACGCCACGTGCCTCGCGGCCTTCACAGAGTCGCCGCTCGAAGGCCAGCCGATCAACATCGGCACCGGTTCGTCCTGCACGGTCAACGAACTGGCCTCCCGCATGGCGCAGCGCCTCGCGCCGGCCGCACCCGCGGCCGAGCACCGCGACGCACGCAATGGCGACGTCAAGGATAGCCTCGCATCGATTGATCGGGCCCGCGAGCTCATCGGATACGAGCCGATCGTGTCGCTCGACGCAGGGCTGGATCAGACCTGCGCCTGGTTCGAGCACACGCACGCCGCCGCTAGCGAGCCGCCGGCGTGATTGCGCGTCTCATGAACCGGCTTCGCGGCGTATGGGGACTGTTCCGCGTGTTTGCCGCCACGGGCTTCCGCCGGCGGGGCCGCTACTGGCGGTGGCGCGAGGAGACCGCCTTCGGCAGAGGCAGTCCCCGGGGCCGCGAGCTGACAGAGGCGGCTCTCGACTACGGCGCCTGGACGCTCCGCATGCGTCATCTGGGACGAGCTCGGGCGAATCCTCACACTCCGAGGGGTGGTCGGCACCCCGGCCGCCGGTAAGATCAGGCCGCAGCAAGAACCGGTGCGGGAAACTCGGCGAGGGCCGGCATCGGTAGATGGTGGATGGGGACTCGCCTCCGAGAAGGGTGCAGCAGCATGGCCGAGCAATCGCCGCCTTCGGGCAACTTCGTCAAGGCGTTCATCCCCGGGCTGATCGTCGGGTTCGTAGTCGGTGCGCTCGTGGGCGTCGTGATTGCGGCGACCGGCGGCGACGTAAGCAAGCTCGGCGGGGGCGATGCTACCACCCTGGAGTCCGGCGAGCGTGCCCCGCGTGACGGCATCGTCGAGCGGGCCGAGGACGCCGCGAACGTCGCCGTTGACGCCACGACCGACGCGATCGAAGACGGCGCAGATGCTGTCGAAGACGCCGTCCAGGACGGCGCTGACGCGATCGGCGGAGCGGGCTCGGGCGGCTGACTGCCGTGGCGTCGCTCGATCACGAACTCGCTGCACGACTGATCCGCCAGCACGCCGAGTCGGCGGCGCTGCTCGGCGCGGATGTTGTGCCCGTCTCGTCGCGCTTCGCTGGGGCAACGCCAGCCCCGGCTGCCGCTGCTGTACCCACCGGCGACAAGCACGCCCGCCTCGCGGAGCTCCGAGCGAGGTACGAGGCCGAGGCGCCGCACGCTCCGTTCATCAGCGATTTCACGAACCTGGTCTTTCACGACGGCGACCCTGACGCCCGGCTGATGTTCGTCGGCGAGGCACCGGGCGCCGACGAGGACAAACAGGGCATCCCCTTCGTCGGCCGCGCGGGTCAGCTGCTCAACAAGATGATCTCCGCCATGGGCCTGTCGCGCGAGACGGTCTACATCGCCAACGTGCTCAAGGTCCGCCCGCCGAACAACGCGACACCCACCCCGGATGAGATCGCAGCTAGCAAGCCCTTCCTGATCGAACAGATCGAGATTGTCCGCCCCGAGGTCATTGTCGCGCTCGGGCTGCCCGCCGCCAAGTGCTTGCTGGGCGTAAACGACTCGATGGCCAAGCTGCGCGCCCAGTTCCACGACCTGGACCTGCCCAGCGGCGGCACGATCCCAGTCATGCCCACGTACCACCCGGCCTATCTGCTGCGGTCCTACACCGCCGAGAACCGGGGGAAGGTCTGGGCCGACCTGCAGATGGTCATCGATCGTCTCGGGCTCGGTTCGGCCGCGTAGGGCAAGACCGATCCTGCTGTCGCAACCGGCTTAGGAGCCCCAGAACGGCTCCGCCTTTGTCGCGCCGCAGAGCTGCCGCAAGGGTCCGAGTTTTTGTGCCATCTGGACGCAACCTCGCCCGGTTTGCTGCGGATCGGTCGGCGAGGCTTTCGGGCCTCGACAGCAAAGACCCCCACGAGACCTGGCGTTTGGCACGGTGCTGAACGCCGGGTTTTTTTGTCAGCTGCTCGCGGGTGGCTTCCAGCCGGTGCCTATCGGCGCCGGCTCAGCCCCCTCGATCACACGCAGGCCCGGCGACGCGATCCGCAGGTGCTCGAGAAGCTTCGCCCCCACGCGGACACGCAGCAGTGCGTCTCCCTCGGGCGAATAGTCGCGCTCGATGACCTCGCCGCGCGATTCGAGCTGGCTGATCGTCTTCGACTCGCGCATCGGCACACGCAGCGTGACCTCCCGCGTCTCACCGAGCACCGCAGTCCGAACCCGATCGCTCAGGGCGTCTAGCCCGCTGTCGTCGCCGCCGATTGCCGCGATCGGGAGCGCCTCGGGCAGCCGACGCTGC
>JBCBPC010000053.1:0-3623 GCA_039820945.1 Planctomycetota bacterium | reverse complement strand
CTCCACAAATGGCCCGGGCCGCCGCTGACCGCGCGCCAGAACGCTGCCTTCAACCAGCAGCACGGCCGGTGTCGCGGACGGAGGAGCGGCGCCGCCGCTCCACGCACGGACCGGCTGGCGGCAGTTGGGGCCGATCAGCTCGGCCTTGCCGGATACACCGCGGAACGCGAACGCTCCTTGGTCGTTGGTCTTGGTCTCGGCGTAGCGGCCGTCGTGCGTCGTCACCGCGACCCGAACGCCGACCCGCGGCTGCCCATCAGGCGACACCACCTGGCCGAGCAGCAGTTGCTTGTCGCCAACGGCGACGTCGACCACCGCTAGCTTGCCGAGCTTGGCCGCCGATCCGGACGTCGCCGAGCTCGAGGCTGCGGCGGCAGACGTGCCCGATCCCTCTGCGGCCAGCGCCGGTTGGAGGGCCGTTGAAAGGCAAAAAACCAGCGCAAGAAATGCCCGTAACATCGATCGCTCCCTGATCGGCGCTCATCGCCGGCGTCGGAGGTGCGCCAGCACTGGCCGGGAGCTTAGACGGACGAGCGCCGGGGCCAAAGAGCAACCCCCACGCCGAGTCGAGCTCGACGTGGGGGGTGCGTTGCTTAGTCACACTCGTGAGGCAAGGCTCACGGGGTGCTGTCGTCGTCGTCGTCGGCGACGGCGATGGGAACGGCGATGGCCGTGGCGATCGCGGCGGTCACGAGCAGCGGGTGCTCCTGAGCCCAGCCCAGGATGCCGCCCTGGTGCATGCCGTTGACGATCGCGTCGCCCGTGACGATCAGGGCTTCCGTGTTGGCCGCCGGCGGGGCGGTCTCGGGGGCCCACAGGCGGAAGCTGGCGACACCGCCGCCCGCCACAACCTGGTACTCACCGGCACGCAGACCCTGAGCCGCGAACGCGCCGCTGGCGTCGGTCGTGGTGCGAGCAACCTCGCGGCCGGCCTGCTGCAGGCTGACGGCCTCGGTGGCCATCGGAATGCCCTGGGCATCGACGACCTTGCCGACAAACACCCCACCGGAGCGGAGGGCCACGTCGGCGGCGCCGGCCGAAGCAGGGGCAGCGGCGAACGCCGACTGCGGAACCATCATCCCGACGCACGCGATGGCGGCCAGGAAACGCTGAGCGACTTGGATCTTCATGGCGACTTCTCTCCTTAGAAAACTCGACCTTCCGTGGTGATTCGGCCCGCCCCCGGGTCTGTCTGAGGCGAACGTCGCCTCTGGCCGTTTGTATGCAACGCGTGGCGCACGCAAGCGGTGCGCAATCGTCCTTCGCCGTCCGTATCGGTTGCGGGGCGCCGCGACCTGTAGCAGGAACAGACAGGCGGCTCTAGATCAGCCGCTCTCGCGGCTAGCCGCGTCGCTTGGTTCGAGCGTCGGCGAGCCTCCGGGGCCACTCCGCGAGCAGATGACGGCGGAGGGCCGCCTCGGGCTGAGGCGCAACGTCCGCCAGCAGTGCCGACAACGGCCGTGGCGGCTGCCGCCGACGGATGTCGCTGAGCGTACGCCACAGGGCCTCCGTCGCCGGCCGCGGCCCGTGGAGCAGGTAGTGAACCCATCCCCAAGCGAACCGATAGTCGCGGAGCGAAAGCTCCCGGAGCCCTTTGCGGTTCTCCAGCTCCGCGACGGACACCATTCGCCCCTTCCGCAGGTCGTTGATGAGCGGGCGGTGATGCGATCCCCCGGCGGCCCGCAACCCCGACGGCTCTTGGAAGTAGCTGGCCAACCCCTCGTCCAGCCACAGCGGCACCATCGGCAGGTCGGCGTGCAGCAACGCGTGGGCGCCCTCATGCCGTAGGTCTAGGGCCAACTCGTCGTGCTGGTACGCCAAGATGACGGCGGCGCCACGATCTTGCACGTAGAGCGCACGGCGGTGCGGGGCGCCGCCGCTCAGCCGGGCGACGGCCGCCCGGTGCGCGCCACGGCTTGGGTAGACGATCGCGCGGATCTGCTCCGCCGGCGGCGAGACGTCGAGAACGCGACCCATCTCTGCCTCGAGTTCCTCAAGGCTCGCTGCTTCGAGCACCCTAGCCAGCCGATCGGGGTCGCCGCCGGGGGCGGTTACGAGGAACGACCCCACACGCCGTCGTGGCGTCGCGGCCGACTCGCTTGCCGCCGACGCGGCAAGCGCGCCGGTGGTCAGCAGAAAGCAGCGGCGGTCGCAGACAGACAAACGGGGCTCGCGGCCATCAAGCGTAGAAGTAGGAAGCGGCTCAAGCCGAACGACGCCAGAGTGACCAGCCGCGCCGCGGGGGGGTCACTCGCACACGCCCGGCGGGCACGTCCTGCCCGGCAGCGACCGCCGCGGGGTAGTCGTCGCACCACAGCCGGGCGGCCGGCTCGCCCACGAGGTCGGCGGCACGCGTCATCGCTTCGCCGAGCGCCGGCTTGCGGCGGCGGGGGCTGTGGGCGTCGGTCGCAAGGAAGTGAATCAATCCGGCCTTGGCCATCGACTCGGCCATCGCTTGGCTCGAAGAGCCAAAGGCGCCAAGCAGGCTGCCCGCCGTGACTTGCATCAGGCACCCGGCTTCGACGAGTGGCTCGATAAGCGAAGGCTCTTTCAGCAAACCCGCGTTCCGTTCCGGGTGCGACAGAACGCCGACCATGCCCCGCTGCGCCAAGCCGTCGAGCACCGGCTCGAGCGGGAAGTAAAGCTCGTGCGGTAGCTCGAGCAGGACGTGCCTTTGGTGGTCGCCCAGCGACAGCACCTCACCCGAATCGAGCTTCTCCATCATGCCGTCTTCGATACGGACGTCGGCGCCGGGGCTCACGCGGAGCGGGATCTCTTGCTTATCGAACTCCGCTTGCAGCGCCGTCGTCGCCGTGCGGATGGCGTCGCCTTCGTTGTGGGCGAAAGCCCCCAACTGGTGCGGCGTGACCACCACGTGTGAGACGCCGCTGGCCACCTGCAGACGAGCCATCGCCAGCGACGCGGCGAGGTCTGCCGCTCCGTCATCGATGCCGGGCAGCAGATGGCAGTGAATATCAACGAACGATGACACGCGACGCGGATCCTCCCTGATAGCGTGTCGACAGCAGCGCCAGTCCATGGCGTCTGGGAGCGAAGTGTTGGCGTTCCGCCCGGGTGGGTCAAGATCGCCAGCCGCTCACAGGCCGAGCGGCCAATCGGTCAACAGCTCTACGCCCGATTCGGTCACCACGTAGTTCTGCTCCAAACGGATTCCGTGCCGGAGCTCGTCGCTGTACAGGCCCGGCTCGACGGTGAAAAAGTCGCCGACCTCAAAGTGATCGTCCCAGTTGGGATTAAGCCGCGGCCCCTCGTGCGGGGCGAGGCCGACGCCATGGCCCAGGTGATGGTTGAACACCCCGGAGGTGAACCCTGCGAGGTGCTTGTCAGCCGCGTGGAACAACGCCGCGCAGCTGGCGCCAGGCTTGGCATGCTTGGCCACGAGGTCGAACACTCCGGCGATCGCTCCCTGAGCCTCTTGCTGCAACGCTGTGGGGTCGCCGACGGCGATCGTGCGGGCGTTGTCCGAGTAGTAGCCGCGTAGGCCGACGCCGAGGTCCAAGATCCACAATTCGCCTTCTTCCGCGCTGCGGACCCTGGGCGAGCCGCTAACCTATTTCGGGCAAGACTTCCGCTGCAACGCCCGCGGCGGACCGCCACGCGAC
>JBCBPC010000052.1:0-5114 GCA_039820945.1 Planctomycetota bacterium | reverse complement strand
CCCGCCGCGACGGCCAGCCGACTGGCGCTGGCGTCTACCACCAGACGGACGGCCAGGAGCCCGAAGATCGGCAGCCCCAAGGCCAGCCACCAGAAGGCGTTCGCCGGCAGCGGAGAGAAGCCCGTCGAGTCGGCGATCAGACCGGCAAGGATCTGATGGCTGTGAGTCGCGGCGTTCGCGCTCAGCAGCGTCGCGGCGACACCGCCGGCGAGCCACCAACGGTACGCGCACCGCACGTCGTCCATCCGCTGCCGCCGCAACCCGAACACCACGAGCGACAAAGCGGCAACGACGAGCCACGCCGCCGAGCCGACCCACCCCGCGATCGAGCCCACGCCGTCGAGCAGCAGGAGCCGACCGCCGGGCACCCCCGACGACGCCGCGGCTAGGCCGTACGCGTCGATAGCGACCAGCCCGGCGACAAGGGCTCCGGCGGCCGCGGTGCAAGCAGCGAGAGCCGCCGCCGACCGCGGCGCGAGGTCGGCAGCGATATGCGCACTCACGCTGTCTTCGCGGAGCGCGTAGCGGCCCCCGGCGGTGGGGATCGGCGGTGCGGAGTTGTCGGCACTCGACGACGACGCGTTGGCGCCTTCGTGCAAGAGCCGGCGGCGTCGGCCGGCGCGGGCGGATGTCATGACGACGCGATCCCTCGCGAGGTGCTCAGAAAAAGGGGCGTTCCGCGGGCCGCGGCCGTGTTGCCAGGCGTCCTTGCCGGCGTCGGCGTGGGTAGAAAGCGGACCCGTAGAGTAGGTGTTCGGCCGAGTCGGTGGTGCGGCCTGAGCCGATCCGTCGGCTCGTCGGGTGGTGCGGTTACGCCGGTTGGTTGGGTTGGGACTTGCGGGTCGCAGCACGGGGCGAGAGACCGAGCCACGCTTCCTTTCCGGGTGACCTACGTTTGGGTGAATCTTCCCGGCCCAACCGCCCGCGCGACCGCGCAGGCACTGCTGACACACCGCAGTTGTATGCCCACCTCGTCGGAACTCGTTGCTAGCGGTGACGCCTCGCTGAGCGTCGCGCCGACGCCCGCGCCGAAGGACGCCGCCGCCACGGCGATCCGCCAGCTGGACGAGGCGGCCCAGCCCGTCGGTCTCGGGTCCGAAGAGCGTGTGGAGAAGCAGAGCGAGCTCGCCGCCCAACTCGTCGAGGGGCGTCTCGGTATGGTGTCGGCGTTGTACGCCTCCATGCAGCTGAAGAACGCGGCGGTCGCGTCGCACTGCCTGCGGGTGGCGCTCTCGTGCAGCCGCTGGGGCGCGACGCTGGGCATGCCCGACCGGCTGCGGACACAGCTCGAGGCGGCCGCCCTGCTGCACGACATCGGCAAGATCGGCGTGCCGGACGCCGTGCTCCAGAAACCCGGACGCCTGACAGACGACGAGCTCCGCTCGATTGACAGCAGCCGTCGCGCCTCGCGGAACGTGCTCGCCGCGGCGGGCGCCCCCGAGGCCGTGCTAGACGGGGTCGAGTCCGCCGGCGCCTGGTTCAACGGAGGCCATCGCGACATCAAGCTCGAAGGGGAAGCGATCCCGTTCGTGTCGCGCATGATCTCGATCGTCGACGCCTACGACTCGATGACGACCGATCAGGTCTACCGGCCGGCCCGCTCGCGCGAGCGGGCGCTCGCCGAACTCTTCGAGGGGGCCGGCACGCAGTTCGATCCGGATCTGGTGAAGAGCTTCTGCGAGATGCACGGCGGCGATCAGGCCGAGTTGGACGCGGACGTTGCGTCGCGTTGGCTGCCGTCGATCATCGGCGACGGGCCTTCGCCGTGGTCCGTCACGCCGCTCGCGGCGAGCCCCGCCCCCGCGTCCCCGCGGTCGGTGTTCGACACAAAGCTGATCGACAACCTGCACGACGCGGTTGTGTTCGTCGATCGGACGCGGATCATCACACACTGGAACGTCGGCGCGGAGCGGCTCACCGGCGTGGGCGCCTCCGCCGCGATGGGCAAGGTCTTCACGCCGACGCTGCTCGACATGGCGGACGACGCGGGAGCCCTGCTGGAAGACGGCAAGTGCCCGCTCGCCGAGACGCTGAGCTCGGGGATGCAGCACCTGGGGCGTTACACGGTGATGGGTCGCAACGGCAAGCGAGCCAGCATTGAGCTGCACGCCGTGCCGGTGGACGACGGCGGCGGCGCCGAGCTCGGCGCCTCGATCCTGATGCGCGACATCACCAGCGAGCAGTCGCTCGAAGACCGCTGCCAGCAGCTGCACGCCGCCGTGACCAAGGACCCGATGACCCAGGTCGCCAACCGAGCGGAGTTCGATCGCATGCTCGCCGCGTTCGTCGACGCCCACGAGGCGACCGGCCTGCCGTGCAGCCTGATCATGGCGGACATCGACCGCTTCAAGAGCATCAACGACACGTTCGGTCACCAGGCGGGCGATGAGGCGATCATGACGTTCGCCCGGCTGCTGAAGTCGCTGTGCCGTTCCGGCGACCTGGTGGCTCGCTACGGCGGCGAGGAGTTCGCGGTGCTCTGCGCCGACTGCAACAACGCCACCGCGGCCAAGCGGGCCGAGCAGATCCGCAAGAAGCTTTCCGAGACCGCGCACAGCTACCTGGGTGGCCGGCACATCACCGCCAGCTTCGGCGTCACCGAGCTACAGACCGGCGACACGCCCGAGACCATGCTCCGCCGCGCAGACCGCGGCTTGCTCCAGGCCAAGGACCAGGGCCGCAATCAAGTTGTTCAATTGGGGGACGGCATGGCCGACACCACCGGTAAGAAGACCAGCTGGCTGGGACGTTTGTTCGGCGGCGGAGCCAACTCGAGCCGCGTCATCGAGACCAAGCTCGTCACGAAGGTGCCCGTCGAGCTGGCCGTCGAGAAGCTCAAGGGCTTCGTCGCGGACCGCGAGGCAAAGATCCTGAAGGCGGGGCTCAACCACCTCCGCCTGCAGATCGACGACCAGGTGACCGCCCGCGACGGAACGGTGCGGCCGATCGCCTTCCTTACGGACCTCCGCCTAGCGGAAGAACACGTCGACCGGACCAACACGCAGGGATTCGCCCGGGGCAAGTACGTCCAAACGGCGATCACCGTCAGCATCAAGGCGAAGCGCGAACGCGATCGCCGCGGGGGCCGGGCGATCGAGCGTGGCCGGCTGTTGCTCGGCAACCTGATGTCGTACCTCATGGCGCACGAGGCGGACGACCCGGCCGAGTACCAGCCGCCAGAGACCGAAGCGCCCGCCGAAGAATCGCCGGTCGGCGCGGGCGCCTGACGCCCGCCCTCTCGCAGCGCAACGCGGAGACGGCCGAAGAGACGGCGGCGCCGGCGGGAGGCTTGGCCCCGGCGGGAGACGAGCCTACAGTCGCGTTCCCAGCAGACCCCGACGGCAGACGTCTGGCGGCTGGGACCCGACTCACCGCTCACTCGCCCCTCACCGGACACACGCACGCCATGGCCTACTCGCTTCCCGAGTTGCCCTACGCGGCCGACGCGCTCGAGCCGCACATCGACGCCCAGACGATGGAGATCCATCACGGCAAGCACCACAACGCTTACGTGACCAAGCTCAACGCGGCGCTCGACGGAGCGGGCGTTGCCGACCAGTCGATCGAAGACCTCTGCCGTAACATCGAGTCCATGCCCGAGGGCATCCGGGGCGCGGTCCGCAACAACGGCGGCGGGCACGCCAACCACTCGCTGTTCTGGACGACTATGAGCGGCTCCGGCGGCGGCGCCCCCGTGGGCGATCTCGCCGCCGCGATCGACGCCGAGCTGGGCGGCTACGACAAGTTCAAGGAAACCTTCTCGAACGCCGCCGCCACACGTTTCGGCAGCGGCTGGGCATGGCTCGACGTGACCGGCGAAGGCAAGCTGCACGTGGAGAGCACGCCCAACCAGGACAACCCCTGGATGCACGGCCACACGCCGATCCTGGGTCTCGACGTCTGGGAGCACGCGTACTACCTCAAGTACCAGAACCGCCGCCCGGACTACATCGGGGCGTTCTTCCACGTCGTCGATTGGGCAAAGGTCAACGAGCTGTACAAGGCGGCTAAGGGGTAGGGCCGCCAAGAGGTAGGGCCGCTACGGGATAAGGCCGCCAGGGGCTGAGCTCCGAGGGGCTGGCGTGTCCAGGGGTTGTGCCGCTGGACGCTCCGTTGTCCAAGAACGACGCGAACATCTGATTCGGGCCGACGCTATCGGCGATAGCGTCGGCCCGCTTCGTTTGGCGCCAGCAACAACGGTGTGACGAGGCGTTCCGTCGCAACCAGCGTTGACTCTCCCGCAAGGTTTGTCGTAAACGCCGGTCGTACTCCGCACAGAGCGTCCGACCGACAAGGTTTTTGTGGCCGGCTCACTCGCACCGTGCCGAGGTTGCCGCACAAAGCCACGCCGCCGCAGGCTCGCATCGCTTGCGGGCCGGCGGTCCTAGCCAGCCTTCCTTCGCCGCAGTCGTTATGTCGTCCAGGCCATTCTCGATCGTGCTTTTCGTTTCGCTCGCCGCGGGGCTCGGCTGCCAGTCGAGTGGCTCGCGCTGGGCCGCGCGGATGAATCCGTGGTCCAAGGGGCCTAGCGAAACAGTCTTAGCGGACGCGGACGTGAAGCTGCCAACGGACGGCGCCACGCCCGACGTGCAGGGACTCGCCGCATCGACGACCGCTGTCGCCGGGGCGGCAACCGACGCGCCGACCTTCGCGGCAACCGCAACGCCACAGACGGCGCCGCCGACGGCGCCCGCCGCGGCGTTGCCGGCGATGCCCGCCGGAGCGACACCGTCGCCCACCATGCAAGCAGCAACGACACCTCCGACCGGCCCCCCGGTCGCCGGGCCGTACGATCCGAACGCCTTCCGGGGTGACGCCCCGGCAGACAACGCTATCGCGTCGGTCGCCGCGAACCTCCGCTCTTCAGCCGCGGAGACGAAGAACGCGATGACCCAGGCGGCAGAGAACCTCGGCAGCCGTTACGGCAACGCGATGCCCAGCACCGACGACCTGCCCGACTTCTCATTCGCCGGGGTCGCCGCTGGGGCGCCGGCATCCGTCGGCAGCCGCTACTCGGCGGCGACGCCGTCCGAGCCCGGCAGCACGCCCGTCCAGGCCGTTGCGTCCACCGCCGCCTCGGCGACGCCCGCGGCGCCGGGTTCCGTCGCTCCGCC
>JBCBPC010000051.1:0-5308 GCA_039820945.1 Planctomycetota bacterium | reverse complement strand
CCCGGCATGGGGCCGATCGGTGTCGCGGCGCACCTCAAGCCCTTCCTGATGACGCACGGCGTGCTCGCTCCGCTGAACGCGACGGACGACTCGATCGGTGCGATCAGCGCAGCGCCGTACGGATCGGCGAGCATCCTGACGATCAGCTGGGTGTACATCGCGCTGATGGGCGCGGCCGGCCTTCGCAAGGCGACGCAGGTCGCGATCCTGAACGCGAACTACATGGCGGAGCGGCTGAAGAGCCACTACGACGTGCTGTTTACGGGCGAGTCGGGGCGGGTGGCGCACGAGTTCATCATCGATTGCCGGCCGTTTGACAAGAGCGCGGGCGTGAAGATCGATGACGTCGCCAAGCGGCTGATCGACTACGGGTTCCACGCGCCGACGATGTCGTGGCCCGTTGCGGGCACGCTGATGATCGAGCCGACCGAGAGCGAGAGCCTGGGCGAGCTGGACCGCTTCTGCGACGCGATGATCGCGATCCGCGAAGAGATCGCGGAGATCGAGCGGGGCGAGGCGGACCGCGACGACAACGTGCTCAAGGGCGCGCCGCACACGATCGCGGCTGTGACGGCCGAGTCGTGGGACAAGCCCTACAGCAGAGAGCGTGCGGCCTACCCGTCGCCCTGGCTGCGGGACGGCAAGTTCTGGTCGAGCGTCGGACGGGTGGACAACCCGTACGGCGATCGGAACCTGCAGTGTTCGTGCCCGGCGGTGTCGGAGCTGGCCGAGGCCTGAACGGCCGCCCGTTTAGCCGCCGCCGTTGTCCCCGCCGGTGGTGGCGGTGACGGGCTGCTGCGCGAAGCCATCGATGGTGCTGATACCGGTGTCGAGCGTGAAGGTGACGTAACGGCGGGCGCCGATGCCGGCGCTTGACTGGCTTCGGCTGGGCCAAAAGCGGTAGCCGTCGATCTGGCGGTGGATGTAGTCGGCCGCGCGGATGACGAGCGTGTTCTGGTAGACGCTGATGCTTCCGCCGTCGCCTCCGTTGCGCTGCCACTGCTCGGTTTCGACGATGTTCTGGATCAGGTCGATGATGGCGTCCTTGCGTTCTTCGAGGTCGCGTTCTTCGTCCTGCTGTCCCTGGGTGTCGCCGCCGAAGGGGCTCTGGCCGCCGCCTCCGCCGCCCTGGTTCTGGAGGACGGACTGGAGATCAATCTCTGGTGCATCCTGATAGTCGGGCAGAACCAGCAAGAGGTCAGCGATGTCGTAGACCTGCACGCGCTGGCGGCGGTTGAGGGTGCTCTTAAGGCCGGCCTCGATCGCGCCCCAGCTGGTCAGCTGCCAGGTCGCGCCCTCGAAGCTGTCGCGTCCGGCCTGATCGAGCGCGAGCTCGAGCAACCGGAGCGCGGAGATGTTCTTGACGTCGAGCGAGATCGGTGCCTCGGGATCCAGGCCCGTGCCGGTGCGGTCGTTGATGTAGCGGACATCGAGCTGGGCGCCGGTGAAGTCTTCGATGAAGCGCATGACGTCCTGGAGCGGCTGTTCGTCGACGCTGATCGAGATGGGTCGGAGCATCTTGGCGAGGTTCTCGCGCTTGAGCCGTACCGTCTCGGCATCGTCCTGCTGGGCGGCAGCAGTACCTGTCAGCGGCAGGCCCGGGGTCGTGAGGCCGGCCAGCGCGATGGCGGGGGCGAGGATGGCGGCGAGTGCTGCTCGTGGGCGGGGCATGGGAGCCTCCTGTTCGTCGCGGGCTGGCCGCGGGTGTCTGTCACAGCGTATTCGACGGGTGAGCCGGTCGGCGGTTCCCATCTGTGAAGGAAGGTCCGGTAGACTGGCGGGATGGCGGACCGGTTGCTCGCGATTCTTCGGCATGGCAAGGCGGAGCGTGACTCTCCAACCGGCATGGACGCGGACCGCCCGCTGGCGGCTCGTGGAGCCCGCCAGGCGGAATGGATGGGCGACAAGCTCGCCGAGGCGGGCTTCGGCAATGCGGCGGTCTTTGCGAGTCCGGCTGCGCGCACGTGGGCGACGGCAGAGTTCGTCGCTGAAGCACTCGGCACTGCGGCGATCCGTGATGATCGGCTGTTTACGAGCGGGACGGTTGAGTCGGCCTTTGAATTGCTTGCGGAGCGAGCTGCTGCCGACCGCCTTGTGATCGTGGGTCACAACCCGACGGTGTCGCTCGTAGCTTCGGTACTCACGCACGGCGTGGGCCCCTGTGCGGTGTCGCTTCGGACGGGAGCGGCTGCGGTTTGCACGCACTCAGGCGTCATAGAGCCCGGAGGTGCAAGGCTCACGGGCGTCTGGCGTCTTGAGGAATGAGAAAGACCCCGCGGACTGCGCGGGGTCTTTGGGAAGATCGAGATGTTCGCCTGCGAGAAGGCGAGGCCGGGTTAGCGACGCCGAGTTGCCGCTGCGAAACCGCCGAGGGCCAGGAGCACGCCGCTGGCAGGCGCGGGGATGGCGATGCTGAAGCTGCCGCTGGCTTCGTCGACCGCGGAGATCGTGAAGTTGGCGGTCATCTGGTAGCTGTCGATCGCAGTGGTCGCTGAGACGAAGCCGGTTGAGTCGAACGTGCTGGGCGATTCGAAGGCGCCGCCGCCGAAGCCGTCGGCGAGGCTGGCGAAGACATCGCCCGAACTCGCATCTCCATTGACGTAGAAGTCGGCGATCTGTCCGTTGGGCCCGTTGCTGGCGAGCGTGACGCCGTCGCCGTTCTCGTCGGACGCGGTGAAGCCCGCGTTGGCGAGGACGTTCGGGTTGGCGCCGTAGGTGCCGGGAGCCGGCGAGGCGAAGGTCGAGATGATCTCGACGGTTGTGTCGAGCGACCCAGCGGTCATGGAGAAATCGACGACGGAGAAGCCGTCACCGAAGCTGGTGGCAGGGTCGTCCTCGACGGACGTGGCATTCAGCGTGATGATGGTGGCGATGACATTGCCACCACCGTCGGTGATGTCGAGCGGGAAGAGCGGGCCAAACGCCGCGGAGCTGTAGGTGGTTCCGCCCGGGAACGGGAAGGTCTGGGCCAGATCAACGGTGAACGAGCCGGAGCCGTTGGCGTTGCTGACGTTGAAGGTGACGAACGGATCGCTGAACTGACCCGTCGCTCCTGTCGCAGCGACGCACGCCGCGAGTGAGAAGATGCTGAGCTTCATGAGAGCCCTCCTCGGGCGTCGGTGTACGTGCCGACGCCTCGAACACAGCCGGGGCGATGATGCACCCCGAAGGACGACGACGGGTTAGCGGCGCCGGCGAGCCGCGGCGAGGCCGCCCAGGCCGAGCAGTGCCGCCGAGGCAGGAGCGGGAACAACCGTGAACGTGCTGGTGCCGGTCGCGGAATCGAAGCCCGAGAGGGCGAAGTTCCACTGGACGCTGATGGAGTTCACGTCAGTGCCGGTGGGCAGGAATGAGCCCGAGTCGTCACCGAAGTTGCCCGATCCGACGAGCGGAGCACCGGCGGGGAACAGCGTGGCGAAGGGCGAGGCTGTGTTGCCGTTGATGATGGCGTTGTAGCCGCCGCCGCTGCCGGGCGTGAGCGTCGCGCCGTCACCGAGAACGTCGTTGAGAACGATGGCCGCGCTGGCAAAGCCGAGGGCGTCGGCGGCGTCGATCTGGCTGAAGCTCACGACGGCCGAGTTGATCTGGAAGCCCGCGTTCTGAGTGGACGCGAACACGCTGAAGTCAGCGGTAACCGACTGGCCGGTGCCGCCGCTGCGGTTGGCACCGCCGTTGGTGTTCACGGAGATGCTGGCCTCGTCGAGCCGGCCGATGTCACCGAAGGTCACCTGGTCGGGCAGGGTCCACTCGATGGCGTCGGCGCTGTTGGTGCCGGCGTCGACCGTGAACGTGCGGGTTTCGCTGACGCCGCTGTCGAGGTCGGTAGCGATGATCTCGAAGATGACGAGATCGACCACGTCTGCGTGGGCGAATCCGGCTGCCGCGACTGCGGCGAGTGCTGCTGCTGAACGCTTCATGTCTCTGTCTCTCCTCACTGACCCTGGCCGCTCACGCCAAAGCGCTACGGCACGGGCACAATCTCTCTCCCGCCGAGTGGCGGCTCTTCCCTGTGGCGTAGTGTGCCGGCCCCTCGATCGGGTGTCAATGGCTGAATTGCAAAGAAGCTATTCGGACCGCGAGATTCGTCAAACCTACCGTAATTTGTATGTATTTTGTTCGTAAATCCACGGATATCCCGTGGAAAGCGCTCGAAATTGAGTGATGACAACGCTGGCGTTTCTGGATTGCTTCCGATAGTCTCTCGTCGCACCAGGCATCTGCCTTGGTGTGGAGGAGAGAGGCGATGATCGACGGTCCAGCGAGGCTGGCCTTTGTGTCGGTGGCTGTGTGTGTCGGTGTAGTGGTTGCATGGGCTGCCGTCTCTGCGGCGGGGCAAGAGTCGGCTTGGGTCGGAATGACCATTGACGCCGAGGCGATGGCCGCTGGCGTCGTCCCGGACCACTACGTTGTTCGAGAAGTCACTTCGGACAGTCGGCTCGGCACGCTCGACTCGAGTGTTCCTGGGGTCGCGCTTCCGCTGGCGGCATCGCGCGATATAGCCGGCGGCATGACCCTTGACGGTGCGAGGTATCGCGTGGTGCGCGTTTCCTCGCCGGAGCAGGCTGCAGCGCTCCACAATGCGGCAGCAACTCGACACGGGTTGAGCGTGTCTCCGGTGCGAGTTGGTTGGAGCACCGGGCTTGCTGGTCCCCCACAGGTTCTTCCCAATGACCCGTTGGTCGACGACCAGTACTCGATCTTGAACAGCGGTCAGTCGGTCGGCGGCGTGCCGGGCGTGGCCGGAGCCGATGTGCAGATCGCGCGGGCCTGGTCTGTTCAGCGCGGGTCTGCTCAGGTACGTGTCGCCGTGATCGATTCTGGCGTGTCCGCAACGCATCCGGATCTCGTGACCAAGCTTGACGATGGCGTCAACATCACAGGCGGCGATCCGGCGGACACCGACGCGACGCTGAACTCGCACGGCACGCACATAGCAGGGATCGTGGCAGCGGCAACGAACAACGGCGAGGGCGTCGTGGGCGTGAGTTGGGGGTCGCGGATCGTGCCGGTGAAGGCGGCAAATCCGCTTGGCTTTACGTCAGATGTGTGGCTTGCCGAGGGTTTGATCTGGGCGGCTGAGAACGGCGTCGATGTCGCCGTGATGTCGTTCGGGCTGGCGACGCAGAGCGATGTTCTGGCCGATGCGGTTCGATACGCGTACGACCGGGGTGTCGTGGTCGTGGCTTCGGCCGGTAACAGCGGGCTTCCGGGAGTGCTGTACCCTGCGGCCTATCCGGAGGTCATCGCAGTTGGTGCTACGGACAATTCGGATAGCCTTGCCGCGTTTTCGAACACCGGACCCGAGGTT
>JBCBPC010000050.1:0-5708 GCA_039820945.1 Planctomycetota bacterium | reverse complement strand
CGCTCTGTACGCCGCTTACCCGTCGGTGAATATCGTCTCGCAGATCTTGCTCGCCCTGCCGGTGGCGTTGGCTGCGATGCCACCGAGCGAGATGAAGCCCACCATGCCCGCCACCGACAGCTCTTGCCCGGTCAGGGCAAGCGCGGCGACACCGCCCGCCAACGCCACCGGCAGGGCGAGCAAGATCTGCGAGACGATATTCACCGACGGGTAAGCGGCGTACAGAGCGACAAAGACGACGGCGATCGCCAGCAGGCTGAGCCACAAGATGCGTCGCGTCGCCGCTTGCTGTGCTTCGAACTGCCCGCCCAGCGTCACGTAGTAGCCCTCGGGCAGCGTTACCCGCTCCGCGATCCGCTCACGGATGGCGGCGACAGCGCTCGCGAGGTCCCGGCCCGCCGTGTTCACACGGACGACGATCCGCCGCTGGGCGTCCTCGCGCGAAATCGTGTTCGGCCCCAGCGATTCGTACACGCGTGCGAGGTTGCCCAGATCGGTCCGCTCGCCGCTGGGCAGCTCCATCGCCAGCCGCTCGAAGCCGCCCACGGCGTTGCGGTACTCGTCGTCCAGCCGCACGAGCAGGTCGAAGGAACGGTCGCCCTCGAGCACCTGCGACACCACGCGGCCGTTCATCGCCGTCTCGACGAAGTTGTGCACCTCGCGGGCAGACACGCCGAACAGGGCGAGTTGGTCGCGGTCAAGCTCGATACGCAGCTGCGGGATCGGCTGCTGCTGCTCGACCACCGGCTCGGCGATGCCGTCGATCGTCTCGACCGCCGCCTCGATCTCGCGGGCCGTCTGCCGGAGAACGCCCAGATCGTCGCCGTACACCTTGATCGCGATCTGGGCGGTCACGCCCGACAGCATGTGACTGATCAGGTGCGCGATCGGCTGCTCCACCTCATGCTCGACACCCGGCAGGTCTTCCACGGCGTGCGTGAGCTCTTCGATCACCTCGGCCCGGGTGAGCGGCGACGCCGGGTTGAGCGAGATCACGTACTCGCTGGTGTTGACTCCCATCACGTGCTCGTCTTGCTCAGCGCGGCCGGTGCGGCAGGTGAAGCTCAGCAGCGGGTTGTCCGGGTGTTGCTCGGTGACGAGCAGCCCCTTGAGCCGCTCGTCTGCCATGCGGCTGATACGTCGCGACATCTCGAGCGATGTGCCCGGCTTGGCGAACAGGTTGAGCTGCGCGGCGCCCTCGTTGAACGGCGGCAGGAAGTTGCGCCCCATGCTGAGCAGCACGCCGAACGCCACAATCACCGCCACGCCGGCGACCGTGGCGCCGATGGCCAGCCCCGCCGGCCGCAGGCTCGTCCGCACGAGGGGCGACGCGAGCGTTTTCAGCCGCCGCAGCAGCCAGCCGTCTCCGTCGCCCGTCGCTTTCAGACGAGGCAGCAGCAGGTACGACAACACGGGCGTCACGGTGAGCGACACCGCGGTCGACGCCAGGATCGAGACGACGTACGCCACGCCGAGCGGCGTGAATAGCCGGCCCTCCATGCCCGACAGGGCGAACAGCGGGGCAAAGACCACGATCACCAGCACCGTGCTGGTGAAGATGGCGCCGCGGACCTCGCGGCTCGCTTCGTAGACGACCTGCAGGTTCGGTTTCGGGGCTTCGCTCTGACGGTTCTCCCGCAAGCGACGGAAGATGTTCTCCACATCGACGATGGCGTCGTCGACGAGCTCGCCGAGCGCCACGGCGATGCCACCGAGGGTCATCACATTGATCGACAGGCCCATCCCGTAGAACACGAGCGCCGTGACGAGGATCGACAGCGGGATGGCCGTCAGCGTGATGAACGTCGTGCGGAGGTTCGCCAGAAACAACACCAGCACGACCACCACCAGCAGCGAGCCGTCGCGGATCGCCTCGATCACGTTCGCCACGCCGTAGTCGATGAAGTCGCGTTGCTGATAGAGCGTCGGGTCGATCCGCACGTCGGCGGGCAGGGCAGGGCGGAGGTCCTCGACCGCCGCGTGGATCGCCTCCGTGAGAGCCCGGGTGTCGGCGCCCGGCTGCTTCTGCACGGTGAGCACCACCGCGTCGCGTCCGTTCACGCTCGAGTCGCCCCGTTTGACCTGGGCTCCCTCGACCACCCGCGCAACGTCCTCCACCAAGATCGAGCGGTCGCGGCGATTGTCGACGACCACACGACGCAGATCTTCAACGCCCGAAACGCGGCCGACGCCGCGGACGAGCAGCTCACCCCCGGCCCGATCGACATAGCCGCCCGTGACGTTGAGGTTGCTGTCGGCGAGCGCCCGCTCGACGTCGGCGAGGGCGACGTCGTACTCGTGCAAGCGGTGGAAGTCGACGAGCACCTGAAACTGCTTGCGTCCGCCCCCCATGGTGATCACCTGCGAGATGCCGGGGATCGTCAGCAGCCGGCGCCGCACCTGCCAGTCGGCGAGCGAACGCACCTCCAGCGGCGACGTCTCTCCCGTCTCGCTCCACATGCCGATGAGCTGGATCTGACCGAGCAGCGACGAGATCGGGCCCAGCCGGGCGTGTACGTTCTGCGGGAGCTGCTCGCGGGCCAGGTCGACACGTTCCTGCACGATTTGTCGGGCGGTGTAGGTATCGGCGCCCCAGTCGAACTCGACGTTGATCACGCACAGCCCGATGTCGCTCTGGCTGCGGACGGCCACCACGCCCGCGGCGCCGTTCACCGCGTTCTCGATCGGGTAGGTGACGAGCCGCTCTACCTCTTCCGGCGCCATTCCGGGGCACTCGACGAGCACGCTCACACGCGGCCGCGTGAGGTCGGGCAGCACGTCGATCGGCAAAGATGCCGCGGCGAGTAGGCCGAGCGTGCAGACCGCGAGCGACCCGCCGACGACGGCGAGGCGATTCGACAGAGCGGCACGAATAACAGCGTTCAGCATGGGGGCACCGACGGAGGGGCGATGATGAGGACTGAGCGGGCGATCACCGCCACCTAGTGGTGGTGGTGATGATGCCCTCCTCCACCGTCCGCCGCGGCCTGCACCGCCAGGTGGAGCTGGTACGCCGCGTTCATGGCGATGGTGTCGCCGGGTTGCAGCTCGCCGCCACTGGCGACCACGACCGTGCGTCGGTCGCGATGCACCACGGCGACCGACAGCGGTTCGAGTTCGAGGAACACCTCTTCGTGGTCCTCGTGATCCTCGTCGTCCTCGGCGCCCGCGTGATGCCCGTAGTGATCGCCGTCTTCGTGCTCATCCCCGTGCTCATCGTCGTGCTCGTGGGGCACAAACACGAACGCGTTGGCGCCTTCGACGGCCACGGCCTCGGCCGGCAGCGGCAGGTGGCCGTCGATGAGTGTCGTCGGCAGCAGCACGTGGCCCCGCTGGCCGACCGCGAACCGCCACGTGCGGTACCGCCGCCCGGTGGCGCCGATGGATTCGTGCAGCAGCTCATTGCGTAGCGGGATGAAGCACGCGTACGCCTTCGACCCGGGCAGGACGTGGTTCGCCACATAGCGGATCTGGAGACCCTCCACCACGCTCGACGTCGGGCCGTGGGCGTCCAGGTTGTGACCAAACTCGGCGGAGAGTGGCGTCTTCGTGTCCGCCAGTCGCGCCAGCAGCGGGACATCGCGTTCGAAGGCCTTTACGCGCAGGTAGAGCTCGGTGTGTGAGGCGAGGTCGCACAACGCCTGGCCGCGACGCACCGTCTGGCCCGGTTCCACGAGCAGCCGTTCGATGCTGAAGTCGTCGGGCGACGCCGCGCGGGGCGTCCAACTCGCGGGGACGATCGGCGTTTCGGGCGCCGCAGCGGGAGCCTTGCCGTCGCCCGTGGGCACACGCACGGTCACGCTGCGTAGCAGCCGCTTGGCATCGACGAGCGTCGCGACCTGCGCCTCGGGCAGGCCGCGAACGATCAACTCGTCACGACGGAGTCCGAGCGTTGTAATGAGCTCGCGCCGTTCGTATTGCAGGTCGCGGCGTTGGCGGCCGCTGACGGCTCCGCTCTCGGCAAGTGGCCGCAGTCGCTGGAGCTCTTCGTCGACGATCTCCAACCGGGTGAGGGCCTCGAGCAACGCGAGCTGGGCGTCCAGCACCCGTTCGTCCGTGATCTGAACCTCGAACAGCGGCTCACCGGGCACGGCCACTGCGCCCGGCTCGGCGGCGACGGTGGTCACCACGCCATTCACCGGCGCGGCGAGCTTGTAAGCGCTCACCCCGGGGAACTCGACGACCTCCGAGGGAATCGGCGTGGTCTTGCGATAGTCGCCCCCCTGCACCGTGCCGAGTCGCAACCCGAGGGTTCGGGCGGCTTCCTCCGTCAACGCGACGTGAGGGTCTTCGTCCTCGTCATGCCCGTGGTCTCCGTCATGGTCATCTTCGTGGTCATCGTGCGAGTCGTCCCCTCCGTGCATCACGCCGTGCGGATCTTCGTCGTGATGATCGTGCTGCGCGTGCTCTAGCCATCCTCGCGCGGAGTAACCGAGGAAAGCAGCGACGACTAGCAGCGAAAGCGTGAGCGCGCGTTGCATGATGCGACCTAGCCAGATTTCAACACGTCGAAACAACGTCGACGCAGCCCAGAAGAACACACGCCCGCCTCATAGGCGCACGTGAGACACGACTCAAAGCCGCGGGCTTACAGTCGGAAAACCTGCAAGTCGGCGCGCAACGGTGGCGCCAATAAAGAACAACAACGAGCGCCTTCGCTAACGCTCGTGGCCGCGAGGCCAACGGCACTCGTCTGTTCGCGAGCCGGCAGCGCGGCGACGCCGTCTCCGACCGACTCCACCAACGTCCACCGAGGCGCCATCACGGCTGCGGGCCACGTGGCGTGCTCGCAGTGGGCGTGCGAATACGCCGGGGTGCTGTCGGACTCTGGAGCCGCGGCGGGGCCGAGCAACGCGGCCCTCCAGCCGCTGTGCTCGAGGCAACCGCAGGGCGAGGCCCCGAGCTGATGCGCAGCGGCAATCAGCAATAGCCACACGACCCACCGGCGGAAGCAACGCGGTCTCATGGACGGATTATCGCTAATCGGCCCTGAAACGGCTAGTTCAACCGCACCCCAGCGGAGGGCGCCGCGTCGATTAAACGGCCGCGTATCCGCTGAACGGTCTCGTTCAGTTCGCGTAACGACCGCAGCGATTCGAGGCTGGCGACGAAGTACGTCCGCTGAACAGTCAGCAGGTCGAGGAAGCCGATTTCGCCGGCCTCGTACCCGGCGGTCGCCAGCTCGAGGCTCTCCTCGGCCCGCGGCAGCACGTCGTCCTGGAGCGCTTCCACCTGGGACTTTGCCGCCTCGTAGCGACCGAAAGCGTCGGCCAGCCGCTGCTCGAGAGACTGCTCCAGCCGATCGAGACGCCGTTTGGCGGCCGTCAGCTCGGCCTGAGCGCGGCCGATCGCCCCCTGGTTGCGATTCCACAGCACAAGCGGACCACCGATTTGCACGCCGGCGATCGCGTCGCCCGTGGCGTCGTCGTACTGAGCGATCAGTTGGGTGTTTAGATCCGGCGTCGCCAGCGATCGCTGGTAAGAAACTTCGCACCGAGCCTTCTGGATCTCGGTGAATCGCTCGGCCAATTCGGGGCTCGAAGCCAGCAGGTCCGCCAAAACGGCGCCGTACTCGAGTTGAGCGACCATGGTCTTTGGGTCGGCCGCCACCCCGCGGTGGACCGGATCGTTGGACCCGATCAGAGCGCCCAGCCGACGGGTGGCGGCCGATCGGCGTGCGATCGCCGCCGAGGCGCAGGCGATCGCAC
>JBCBPC010000049.1:0-6780 GCA_039820945.1 Planctomycetota bacterium | reverse complement strand
GTCCAGCATCTGGCCGGGAAGACACGCGGCCTGAGGCTCGAGGAGTTCCTAGCCGTGAACGAGGCAGGGGTCGATCGGCTCTGTGCCGCCGCGGTCCGAACCACTACGCCGCCCGTGGTCGTCGTCGTGAGCTCGCTGGCCGTCGTCGGGCCGTCTCCGCCGGGCGAGCCGCACACGGAGAGTACGCCGTGCCGTCCGATCTCGATGTACGGCCGCAGCAAGCTGGCGGGCGAGCACGCGGCTCGGCGGCACGCCGACCGGCTGCCGATCTCGATCGTCCGGCCGCCCGTGGTGTTTGGCCCCGGAGACCGGGCCGGACTGATGCTGTTCAAGACGATCCGTCGGCTGGGGTTCCACTTCGTCCCGCAGATGCAGGGGCTGCCGCTCTCGGCGGTGTACGCCGACGACCTCGTGGACGCCCTGATCCGCGTCGGCGAGTCGGGCGAGCGTTGCCACGCCGGGGACGAGTTGGAGCCCGACGACCCGCGTGGCGTGTACTTCGCTGGCTCGCCCGAGCCGACGTCGTACGCGGACATCGGCCGCATGGCCGCCGCTGCGCTCGGACAGAAAGCCTGGGTGCTGTGCCGACGGAAGTACCCGCTGCTGCCGGCCGCGTGGGCCGGCGATATTTACGGCCGGATCACCGGCAAAGCCCCGCTGCTGGGAACCGACAAGCTCCGCGAGGCGTCTGCTAGCGGCTGGGTCTGCCGGAGCGACAAGCTGTCGGCCCTCGGCTGGGCGCCGTCGAAGCCGCTCGCGGAGCAGTACGCGGCGACGGCCGACTGGTACCGCCATGCGGGTTGGCTGTAGCCCGGCCGGCGTGGCGGCTAGGATGTCGGGCCCAGCGGCAACGCTTATGCCCTGCCAATCCTTCGAGGCGCCGACGCACGTGTCGCAGAGTTCCCACGACCCGCCGATCGAACTGAAGAACGCCGGCAAAGCGGCGTTGCTCGCGTGGCTCGTGCCGGGGCTGGGTCATCTGTACCAAGGCCGTGTGGCCAAGGGCGTGATCTTCTGCGTGTCGATCACGTCGTTGTTCGTGTTCGGCTTCATCCTGGGCAGCGCGAAGGTGACCTACGCCGCGACGGTCGATGTGCTGCCCTCGCCGAAGACGTTCGTGATGGAACGCTGGCCGTTCCCGTGCCAGGCGGGCATCGGAGCGGTGGCGATCCCGTGCCTCGTGGAGCGGGCTCGGTACCGGTCCGGGGCCCAAGAGGGGCTCGTGGGCGGAGCGTTCTTTCCCCCCCGAACCGGCATCCGGGCGACGACCGGCGCGGAGATCACCTCGGTCGATAACGCGGGCAACACGGTCAAGCATCCCAACGAACTCGCCAAGTGGCAGTACGACGGCGGCTACTACTTCGAGCTGGGCACGATCTACACCGTCGTGGCCGGCCTGCTGAATCTGCTGGTCGTCTACGACGCCGGCATGGGGCCGCTCGTCCAGCTGCCGACCGGCAAGCCGAAACAAGACACGGAAGACTCCGCGGCGCGCGACGCCGCGAAGAACGCACGCTAGATGCCAACCAACGCGGGACGAAACGCCATCGATTGCTTGTTGCTGCTCGCCGAGATCAACCGGCTGTGGTTCGCCCCGCCGCTGCTGATCGCCACCAGCTTTGTGTACGCCGGCACGCGGCACGAGGACCTCCGCGAGATCCTCCGCCACACGGCCAGCTGCGCGGTGACCATGCTGCTCATCATGCTGGGCGTGGCCGCGGTGCTTGAGGTGCTCGCGTACCTGCAGTGAGTCCGCGCGACACAGAAGTGGTAGGGCGGGGCGACCGAGGCTATCGGCTCCGACGCTGAGTGCGTGGCGGCGCAGCCATCGCGGCGACTCCGGTTGCCGCGGCGGCCGACAAGGCGGCGGTCGGTTCGGGGATGACCGCGGTGACCTCCATCGCGTTGACGTAGGCGAAAGCCCCGTCGGCCAGCGTGATGTCGATGAAGACCTGGCCGAAGCGGTCGGGCCGCACGCCCGCGAGCAATGCGGTCTGGTTGTTGTTGCCGTCGTACCCGTCGGCGCCGAGGCGGAAGCCGGACGTTTGGAGGTTCGCGAGGTCGGTCTCGGCCCCTGCAGCGACGTACTCCGTGACACGCCGCGCGGTCGTCAGACGCGAGCCGAACAGGCGGAGGTCGTACGCGAGATTGGGGTTTAGCCCGTCGAGCATGAACCCGGCGGGAACGTCGTCGTTACCGCCGCCCTGAACGCCGTCGGCCGTGCTGAAGAAGTAGTCCTGCGTCGCGGTGGCGACGGCCAGGTCACCCAGCAACGCGCGGTCCGGAGCGAGCAACCCGCCGTTCGCCTTGCCGTTGGTCACAAAGCCACCGGTGATGGTCAGGTCGATCCCCGTCTCTCGGCCGGAGGTGGACACGAGGTTCGTGATCCGTTCGCCCGCGTTGACGGCCACGCCGCCCGTCGCCGGATGCCAGTTGTTCCACAGGTTGCCGGCGTCGTCGGGACCGACGGTCGGGTCGCCGTCCTCGGGGTTGCTGGGGCCGAAGTCGAACAGCAGCTTCTCTCCCGGCCGCAGCGTCGCCGTGTTGGCCGTGAACGCCTTGTTCGGCGCCAAGACGGCCTCAACCTGCGGGCGGATGACGCTGGTCCACAGGTCGTAGCCGGCCCGGTTCAGGTGGATGCTGTCGACGAACTTGTTCTGAAACGCCTCGTCGTCCGGTGGGTTGAGCGACTGGAACGCCGCGGGCAGGTCGACGTAATGCAGCCGCGGGTCGGCGGCGGCTCGCGTCGCGATCGCGTTGTTGGCGATCGTCTCTTGGGGCCCGTTCGCGAAGCGCCCGGGCGTGGGCATGATCCCCAGGTAGAAGATGTCCGTCGACGGCAACGCCGCCTGAACGGTGGAGACGAACGCGTCGTAATCGGCGATCACCTCGGCGCCGTCGTCGCCTACGCCCAGGTCGTTGGTGCCCGCCCAGACCACGATCGCCCGCGGGTTGTAGGGGATCACGATGTCATCGACGTAGCGATTGACGTCGTCGAATCGGGCGCCGCCGAAGCCCCGCTGCAAGATGTTGTAGTCGGCGAAGTCCAGCGCGAGCTGCTCCCAACGACGGATGCTTGAGCTGCCGACGAACAGAATGGCGCCTTCTTCGGGGGCCGCTAGCGCGTCTTGCGCCGTCCACCGGGCGATATCGGCCTCGAACTGCGCCTCACCCGAGGTGGCCATGGCCAGCGATAGCAAGAGTGCTGCGGCCCGAGTGGCCGTCTTGATGGCTCGCCGCGGCGCTCGATTACTCGTCATCCGTTGTACATCGTGGTGCAGAGGGAGGTGCTTTGCTTTAACGGTTCACGCCGCAGAACACGGCGGCGGGCGTCCGCACCGACCGCAGCAGGTAAGCCGCGGCGGCGGCGACCATGGGTAGCGTCGAGGGCTCCGGTACGACCATGGTCGGCGGCGCCGTGTAGCCGTCGCGCCACACAGTGTAATCCGCGGCGTCGATCACGCCGTCGAAGTTGCCGTCGGCGCCGCTGCCGTGCAGCACGGTCTCGGTGCCGAAGGCGACGACCCACGTGGCCCAGTCGGTGATCGTGACCTCGCCGTCTCCGTCGTAGTCGCCCGCGGGGGCGGCCGCTTCGAGCAAGCCGGCCGCTTGCTCGAGGTCCAGCGCGTTGATCGCGGCGGAAACCGCGTCGAGCTCGTTCTGCTTGGCCGCGTCGCCGGCGTATTCCTGCCTCGCGAGGTACAAGCGGTACACGAGCTCCAGGTCCTGCTCGTCGTACGGCACGCCGGTGTACTGCTGCACCTGCGCGAGGTACGAGAAGCCGGCCTCGAGCGTCGGCTCGAAGACGGTGCCCTCGCCGAAGTCGTTCCAGGTGACCAGCTGCAGGAAGTCGTACGAGTCCTCGTACTGCTGAGCCAGTGCGAGCGTATCGGTCAGCGTCTGACCGCCGTCGTGCGGGATCTGGAAGCTGGCGCCGCCGAAGACATCGAACCCGGGGTAGGCCGACGCCCCGGCCGTACCGAGCGTGTCCGCCCGGTTCAGGTAGTAGTCCTCCAGCCGGGCGAGGTGGTCGTCGACCGCCTCGTCCTCGAACACCCACGAGTACTCGCCCGCCGCGTTCGCGCCGGCGTCGTTCGACTGGTACCAGAGCGGCAAGAAGTCGACGTCCTCGCCCGCGTTGGCCAGGATCTGTGTCCACTCCGCCTCGGTCTCGAACGTGATGGGGCCGAAGATCGGCAACAGCGGGTCGTTCGTGTCCGTGTCGCGGATGTACTCGGGGCGGTTGAAGTAGTTGTCTCGCAGGTAGGCGACGTTCGCCTCCGCCGCGGCGATGTTCGGCGGGCCGTTGATGCCGTTGGTAGAGAAGCGGTCTTCGAGCACCACGGCGAACTCCATCCCGAAGTCGTCGACCCGGTCGACGATGGCGTTAGAGTTGCTCAGCAGGCCGCCGACGTCGCCGTTGGCGCCCTGCACGCCGTACCAGTCGATCAGAACGCCGTCGATGCCAGCGACCTTCATCAGCAGCAGGTGGTACTCGATGACGGTCTCGTTGCTCGATTGGTACGGGCCGATCTTCGGGTAGAAGTTCGAGGGGATCTCTCGCCGACCGGCGGCGTCCACGTTGTTCGGGTCCGTCGGAACGCCGCGGGTCTGGCGCCAGTGCAGGCCCCAGTTGCCGGGGCCGAGCGTCTCCGGCGTGTCGAACCACGGCATGTAGTGCATGTACACCTTCGGCCGGGTCGGCGGCGGCGGCGGGGTAATCGCCGTGAGCCGCATCGCGTTCAGGTAGCCGCTGCCGCCGCTGCCGCCCTCGAAGCCCACGTACAGGATGTCGTTGGTCTGCGGAGACAGCCCGCTGAGCGTGAGCGTGGTGTCCTGGTTGTGGTTGGAACCGAAGCCGACGAGCAGGTCGCCGCTGGCCACGGGCGTGCTCAGCGACGCATCGCTGTACACCGTGTAGCGGGTGACGTCGTCGTTGTTGAACTTGTGCGATCCGTAGAACGTGAGGTCGTACGTCTTCGCGGGGTCGAGCTGCTGGATCTCAAAGGTGGAGTTCACGTAGTAGTCATAAACCGCCTCGTCCACGCCCAGGGCGCCGAGCGCCGCGGCGTTGTAGACCGAGTCGGCCGGCCCGTTGACGATGGTGTCGCCCGCCGGGCCGTTGAAGCTGTCGTTGCCAACCACGGAGCTGAAGCCGAAGTTGATCGTCGACGCGGCGCCGGTCGTGTCGACAACGCCCGAGTAGAAGTCGCCCGACCAGACGCTGTTCCAGTGGCTTCCGTTCCCGTCGGGGCTAGCAACGCTCGCTCCGCGGAAGCTCTGGTCATTGCCGAAGTCAAACAGGTACGACTGCGCGGACACGTGCACGACGCTCAACGCGGCGGCGCCGCAGGCGATGAAGAAAAGACGAGATCGGTGCATGGGTGGCCTCTATCGCGCTTGATGTGCGCTAGGTCTCGTCGGTGGTGAGTTGCAGGTCGAGCTCGTTCCGGCCGGGCTCGACGGTGAATTGCAGGCCGCTCGTTCCGGGCGTGGCGTAGCGGATCGGAGAGATGCGGCGGCCGCCCTGTGTGCCGCCCGGCTCGCTGGGCGGGATCAGCTGCGTCGCGTTGACAGTGACTTTGTACTCGACCGGCGCGACGCCGTTCTCGCCGCCGGACGACAACTGATGCACGCCTTGGTCATCGACCAGGCCGAACGTCGCGACGCCGCCCTGATCCGGGTGAAAGTAGACGGCCGTTCACCCGGCTTCTGGCCGGCCCGATGGACTTCACGCCCGGCGTGTTCGACCTCACCTACCCGGACGCAAAGCCCGACAACCGCGTGAACACGACGCTGGCGAAGCAGCTGGCGTTGTACGTTGTTCTCTACAGCCCGCTGCAGATGGCCGCCGACCTGCCGGAGAACTACACCCGCCACGACGACGCCCTGCAGTTCATCCGCGACGTGCCGACCGACTGGGAAGACACCCGCGTGCTGGCCGGGGTGATCGGCGACTACGCCGTCATCGCGCGGCAAGAGCGCGGCGCCGACGACTGGTACCTGGGCGCGATCACCGACGAGCAGCCACGCACGCTCAGCGTCGACCTCGGCTTCCTCAAGCCGGACGCCCGCTACACGGCGGAGGTGTACCGCGACGCGTCCGACGCCGACTGGCGGACCAACCCGCATGCCTACACGATCGAGACCCGCACGGTCGACGCCACGACCACGCTCGAGCTGAAGCTCGCCCCCGGCGGCGGACAGGCGATTCGGCTGAGGCCCGCATTGCGTTAAGCGATGGCCACCGACGCCCGGCTGCCGTGACCGCCTGGGCGCGCGGGCCCCGCCGGTCAGCGAATCTCGTGCGTCTTGTCGACGTTGCCACGCAGCGTGTTGCTCAGGATCGCGCCGCCGACCGTTCCGTTGACATCAATCCCGTCGTCGCCGTTGACGTTCAGGGTGTTGCTCAGCACGCTGCCAGCCACCGAGCCGGTGACGTAGATACCGTCATCCTGATTCTCGCTCGCGCGGTTATTCACGATGTCGCCGCCCACGGATCCGTTGACGTCGATCCCATTGCCGCCGTTGCTTGAGGTGGCGTTTCCGCGAATATCGCCGGCTACCGCGTCCCGGGTCCAGTGCCGGCTCGACAGATAGATGCCGGCTGAGCCGTTCTGATGAGCGATGTTATCGGCGACGCTGCCATGGACCGCTTGGCTGTCAGGGCTGCCGTACCAGTACGAGTAAGCGGCCCTTGCGTAGTGACCTAGCCCCCTTCACCGAGTCCAGGAGCTGAGCGAAGCTCAGCTTGCTGGTCATCATTGAAGGAGGTTGATT
>JBCBPC010000048.1:0-8151 GCA_039820945.1 Planctomycetota bacterium | reverse complement strand
GCCGAACCGGCCCCTCAACCGGCTACCGACGCGACCGACCAAGCGTCGCCGGCCGCGTCCGAATCGACCGACGCGCCGGCGCATGCGCCGGAAGTCGGCGCCGAGATCGACTTGGTCATCATTGGGCTCAACGCCGACGAGGGCGTGTACGACGTCAAGCTCCCGCGCGGCGCCGTCGATGTAGGCGACTGGGACGAGGTCGAGGTCGGTCAGACGGTCGAGGTGTCGATCACGGGCCACAACAAGGGCGGCCTGGAGTGCAAGGTCTCCGGCATCCGCGCGTTCATGCCGATGGGGCAGATCTCGCTGTACCGGGTCGAGAACGCCGAGGAGTACGTCGGCCAGAAGCTCACGGCGGTCATCACCGAGGCCAATCGCGGCAAGCGGAATCTGATCCTCAGTCACCGCGCGGTGATGGAGCGAGAGAAAGCCGCCAACCGCGAGAAGCTGCTCGCGGAGCTCGCTCCCGGGCAGATGCGAGAGGGTGTCGTCCGGAGCCTGCGTGACTTCGGCGCCTTCGTCGACCTTGGCGGCGTGGACGGCTTGATCCACGTCTCGAAGATGAGCTGGGACCGCGTCTCGCACCCGAAGGAGGTGCTCTCCGAGGGGCAGCAGGTGAAGGTCAAGATCGACAAGGTCGATCAGGCGACCGGCAAGATCGGGTTGTCGTACCGCGAGTCGGCCACCAACCCGTGGGACACCGCCGAGCAAGACTTCCCGGTTGGCTCCACGGCCAAGGGCAAGGTCAGCAAGATCATGGATTTCGGCGCGTTCGTGCGACTGAAGGCCGGCGTCGAGGGTCTGATCCACATCTCTGAGCTCGACTACAAGCGGGTCCACCGCGTGACCGACGTGCTGAGCGAGGGCGAGGACGTCGAGACCAAGGTGATGTCGGTCGATCGGGGCAAGCAGCGGATCGCGTTGTCGCTGAAAGCGCTCAAAGCGGCGCCGCCCAAGCCGGACCGCGGCAAGAAAGAGATCGACTACCCCGACGAGCCCGAGCAGAAGCAGCCACGCAAGAAGTTCAAAGGCCTCAAGGGCGGCATCAGCTCACCCAGCGGCGGCGATCAGTTCGGGCTGAAGTGGTGAGCCGCCCGTCGCGGTGCTTTCCGCCAGGACCGGCGGCGAACCTCCTGTTCGTCGCGACGCTACGACTCGCCAGCTGCTTTGTAGCGTTGTGCGTGCCGTCCATCGTCGCGCCACGTGTTGAGGCACGCGAAGCGCGGCGACCGAACATCGTGTTCGTCATGGCCGACGACCTCGGCTACGGCGATCTGAGCTGCTTCGGCCAACGGCGATTCGAGACGCCGCACATCGACGATCTTGCCGAGCGAGGGATACGTCTCACGCAGCACTACGCCGGCAGCACCGTATGTGCGCCGTCGCGGTGTGCGTTGATGACCGGCTTGCACACGGGCCACTGTGAGGTCCGTGGCAACCGAGAGCACCAGCCCGAGGGGCAGGTGGCCATGTCGGCCGACGCGGAGATGCTCCCCGAGTTGCTACGCGACGCGGGCTACGCGACAGGCGGGTTCGGCAAATGGGGGCTCGGCTACCCCGGCTCGGCGAGCGCGCCCACGGCGAGCGGCTTCGACCGGTTCTTCGGCTACAACTGCCAACGCCACGCGCACCGGTACTTCACGGATTACCTGCGCCGCGACGGTGCCCGCGTCGAGACCGATCCGGACGCGTACACGCACGACCTGATCTTTGACCAGGCGATCGAGTTCGTTCGTGAGCATCGCGACGAACCGTTCTTCTGCTTCCTGCCGGTGGCGATCCCGCACGCCGCGATGGAGATGCCCGAAGCGGATCTCGCGCCGTGGCGAGCCAGATTCGCGGAGTTCAACGGTGTGGTCGGCAAGTACGCGGGGTCCGAGACGCGTAACCCGGTGGCCGCGTTCGCCGCGATAGTCTCTCGGCTAGATCGCGACATCGGTCGTATGGTGGGGTTGCTCGACGAGCTTGGCATCGCCGGTAACACGCTAATCGTGTTCACGAGCGACAACGGTCCGCACGTGGAGGGGGGGCACGACCCCGAGTTCTTCGACTCCAACGGCCCGTACCGAGGTCACAAACGCGACCTGTACGAGGGCGGCATCCGGGCCCCGACGATCGCGTGTTGGCCAGCGAAGATCGGGCCGGGACGAGCGAGCGACTTCCTCTCGGCCGGATGGGACTGGCTGCCAACGCTGTGCGAAGCCGCGGGCGCGGACTCGCCGAGCAGCATCGACGGCGTCTCTCTCGTGCCAATCCTTACGGGCGAAGGCCAGCAGATGCCTCACGAGCATCTCTATTGGGAGTTCCACGAGCGAGGGGGGAAGCAGGCAGTTCGCCGCGGCGACTGGAAGGCGATTCGCCTGGGTGTCGCGAAGGCGCCGGACGCAACGCCCGAGCTCTACAACGTGGTGGAAGACCCCGGCGAGACGACCAACGTCGCCGCGGAGCATCCGGAAATCGTTCGGCAGCTCGCCGAGTTGATGCGGCTGTCTCGGACCGACTCCGCGACGTTCAGCTTCGGCGGTTGACGGCGGCCTTCGCTAGAGCCACAGGTGCAGCCGGCCGCCGAGCAGGTCGGGCAGCTTCTTCTCCACCATCTTCTCGACCTGTCGGGGGTGGTAGCGAGTGCTCAGGTGCGCGGCGATCACGAGCTCGTTCTCGAACATCCCCGCGCGATCGACCCAGTCGTCGAGGTGCATGTGGCCGTGCTTGTGGATCTTCTCCTTGCGGTGTTCCGGAGCCACGAATGTGAGCTCGGCGATGAGCACCTCGGCTCGGAACATCTCGGGCGTGGCGTCGAGGCCCTTGGGCGAGCTGTCTCCCAGGTACGCGACGCGCGGCGTGCGAACCTCGCGGGTGACCTCCGTGCCCGCCTGGCGCAGGTCGCGGATCTGCTCGCCGGCCAGGCCCTCGTACTCGGGCTTGAGCTTGTTGCGGCGGTTCCACACGATGAATCCGACCGACGGCACCGTGTGCGTGGTCCGATGAACGCTGACGACCAGCTCACGCGATAGGTCGATCTCCTGCCCGGGCGAGACGCCGACCAGCTCGCACGGCATGCGACCCCGGTCGAGCTTGACGAACGCCGCGAGCAGTTGCTCCACGCCCGCGACGTTCTCTTCGGGCAGATAGATCGTGGGCGGCTCCATCTTCATCATCCGCCGCCGGGCCACGTAGACCGGCAGCGCTGCGATGTGATCGAGGTGCGCGTGCGAGACAAACCACGTCTCGGTGCCCATGAAGCTCCAGGGCTGCACGCCCAGGTCGAAGCCCAGGTTCAGCTCGGGCAGCCGCCAGTAGCTTTGTACCGCGGCGCGGCTGTACCCCTCGATGGTGAGGTCGCCGTGCTTCAGCGTCTTGATAGGAGCGTTGTTGACCAACCGACCGGTCTGGGATTCGTGCTGTGCTGACTTGCGAGCGTGGGACAGCCACGCCGGGCAGCGATTCTATCGGCGATGCCGCGCAAGTCACCCGGCCGCGCGGTTCGGCGTGTCGCCAAAATCGGCCGCCAGGGGCCGCGGACCCGGGGTCACCAGGAGCGGGCCGAATCGTTCGCGCTGGCTCGCCAACGCGTGGCCCCCGCGGACGAGCTCGAGCAGGGCGAGGAACAAGCCGATCAGTGTCGTCTTGTGGAGCGGGCCCTCGTCCAGCACCTCTTCGAGCGACAGCGGTGCGTCCGATCCCTGGAGTCGCTCATAGAGCCGTCGCATGTGGACGTGCACCGGCGTGGGGTCGCTCCGGATGGTCGCGGTCTCGTCGGCGGCCGCTAGGCGTTCGCGCATGATCCGGGAGAACGCGCTGACCAGGTCCCAGACCTCAAGCCGCTCGATCGGCCGCGGTCCCGTGGATTGGGGCTCAGCGGCCGCGGGGCGTGTGAGTCGCGGGCGTCGGGCCCGCCACGCTTCGTTGCGTTCTTCCAGCCGTTCGGCGAGCGCGCGAAACTCGCGGTACTCCAGCAGCCGGTGAACCAGATCGTCTTGAGACTCGAGCGGCTTGTCGGCGTCCGCCGGCTCGCCGACTCCCGGCAGCACACGGCGCGACTTGATCTCGATCAGCACCGAGGCGACCTCGAGGAAGTCGCCGACCGAGTCCGTGTCGATTCGTTCGGCGTCTTCGACGTGGGCGATGTATTGCTCGATGACGTCGGAAAGCGACAGCCGTACCGCCTCGACCTCGTCCTTGCGTACCAGCTGCAGGAGCAGGTCCAGGGGGCCGCTGTAGCCGTCGATCGCAACGCGGAAGTCCATGCGTCGCTTGTAGCAGTCCGCGACGCCGACCGGGAGCCCGCTCGCGGTGTGGTTCGCCGGCGACGCGGCCGCTGGAGGCGTGGCTGCTGGCGCCCCGTCCATGCAAAAGCCCCACCCGACCGCTGGGGTCGGGCGGGGCTCTTGGCTAATTCAAGCGACGCCGTTCAAGCAAGAACGTGTCCGCTCAGCAACCGCACGGGTTGCAGCGGGCGGCGCGCTTGGCCTTCAGGCGAGCGAACAGGCCGCAACGCTTGGGGGCCGGCTCGCAGCACGGCTCGGGCTCGCAGCAAACCGGAGCGGGCTCGCAGCAGGTCGGCTCGGGCTCGCAGCAGGCCTCAACGACCGGAGCGGGCTCGCAGCAAGTCTCAACGACCGGGGCGGGCTCGCAGCAGACGGGCTCGGGCTCACAGACGGGAGCGGGTTCGCAGCAGACGGGCTCGGCCTCGCAGACCGGGGCGGGCTCGCAGCAGGCGGGAGCCGGCTCGCAGCACTTGCTCTTGCGGAGGCAGCCGAACGCGTCGGCGGTGCTGGCCGACAGGGCGACCGCGGCCACAGCAGCGACCATCGTCGCACGCATGAAAGAAACGAATGTCATGGTCTTCTCTCCAGTTCACTGGACCGGATGGGAGGCGGGATGAAGGTTGGCTCCCGCCCGGGGCTTGCTGACCATCGCCGACAAGGCGGTGGCAACCAAACGACAGGCACACCTGCGGCAAATGCAGCATTTGCGGTGTCTCTGCGGCTTGGGCGAGTGAGGGTAACACTCCCCACCCGGCTGTAAAGGGTCTCAGCCGCGCCGGTCTGGCAAAATCGCCGAAACAGCCGAAACGGCTGCGCACAGCCGCCAAACGTGACTGCCGGGAAAGACTCGGCGATCGAACCTAGCGAATCTGTCCGCTTGAGCTCGGCTCGGAGGCGGTCCTTTCGGGGGCCGACGAGGCCTCAGAAGAGCGGACGTAGTCGGCTTCCGTCGTCGCGTCGCCGATACTGCGAGCCGGTTCGAACCGCAGCACGCGGGGTTCCGCGGCCCCCGCCGCTTCCCAGGCGAGCCCAGTGACTCCCCAGATGCCGTTGTCACGGCGGAGCAAGCAGAGAAGCTCCTCGGGCGATCCCACGCCTTTCGGCGCCAGCAAGCACTGCGCGATCGCCTCGGTGGGCGACACGGTGCGTGTCTCCGTGACCTCCAGCAGAACATCGGCGGGCGAGACGGCCGTCAGCAGCGAGGGGTTCTGATCGACGTGCGTCGCCGCCTGAGCGGTGAGCAGGCCGCGGGCCGTCGCGGCGTCGCCCCGGAGCAGGCTTCTGAGGAACCGCTGGGCCGTCGTCGGCGCCGACGGAGCCTCCGCCGCGACCGGTATCGTTGGGTTAGTGCCCGTTGGTGCGGCGCCCGATGACACAACGCTCTCGGGCGCCGACGGCCCGCAGCCCACGAGCAACATCAAAGACGCCAGCATGGCGAACGAGCTGCGCAGGGACACCGGGGTGCGGGGTTGGTCCATCGATCAACCTTCCGTGGCATGGGGACAGACGGTCGCGCCGGCCCAAACCGGGCGCCACGGAACGGTGTCAAACGACGATCGAACGGTCAACGCCGCTCTAAGCCAGCCCCAGGCCCCGGTCGACCGACGCCTGCTCGCGGCTGTAGACCGCTAGCACCGCCTCGAACGTCTCGGGCGAGACGCGGTACGACGGGTCGCCGTCGGTGTGGCCGGTGCAGTGCGTGGTCAGCATGCGGAACAAGAACTTGAACATGTGCCGCGGCGTGCGGAGCGATCGCAACGCGTCGAGCACGCGGGCGTCGGACACCGCCGGGTCGATGAGGTCGCGGAGCTGGGGCGTGCGGCCTTCGGCCGCGCACGCGGCGAGGCGGGCGTTGGCCAGGTCCAGCAACGCCTCGCCCGTCCAGTCGAGCGACGGGATGACGTTCTGCTTGTCGAGCCGGGCCCGTTGATGGAAGTCGCGATCCTCGCGCGCCAGGTGCTCGTGCAGCTCGGCCGGCAGCAGCAGCTTCACGCCGACGCCCGGCTGCTTGAGGAACTTGTTGTCGAGCATCGACCACACGAAGTCGCGCATGTGCTCCACACGGCCGCCGGTCAGGTGGGGCTCGTCGATGCGGTCGACCAGCACGACGACGCCCGTCGACCCGAGCGTCCGCAGCACGCCCTGCAGCTTCGCAAACAGCTCGTACCGGTCGTCGGTCCGCCGATGGACGGGCATCGGTTGGTTCGCGAGATCGGCGTGCGTGAGGCCCATCAGCTGGCGCCGCAACGCGGTGGCGTCGCGGCGGATGACCCGGACGCGGCGGCGAATGGCGGCGGCCAGGATCTGGCGATCGCACCACTTGTAGATCCACGGCAGCCAACCCGCGGCGACCGCCAAGTACGGCCAGGGGCCGGAGAGCCACGCGGCGTCTTTGCTCCAGTACAGCAGGCCGGCGACGACGATCGTGACGAGCACGCCGATCGCCGCCCACTTCCAGCCGGCCCACGACGTGAACCGCAACGCCCGGCGGAGCCGCTGCCAGCGTTCGACGGGCGGCTCGGTGTGCGAGTCGTCGTAGCACGCGGCGAGCACCAGCAGGTCGCGCTTCTGCGAGCGATCGAGCTTCGCGCGGGCGTCGCCGGCGTGCAGCACGTTGGCCGTCGGGCCACGCGGCGTCTCGGCGCCCAGCACGTGATCCACCAAGTCCGTCACGGCCAGCGACAGCACGCAGTCCATGTGGTCCCACAGCTTCCACTCGGCCAGCACGCGGCTCGGGTCGCGTTGCTTGCGCGCCGGCAAGCGATCGGCGAAGCGATCGAGCAGCGGGTTGAAGTCGTCGTACTCGATCACCCACAGCCGCGACTCGCCGCCTTGGCCCGTGGTTGACGCGTGGTTGTGCTTCTCGATGGCGTCGGCGATCTGAAGCCGCATGGCCGTCTTGCCGGCGCCCTTCTCGCCGAAGACGAGCGACGTGGCCGGGTCGGCCGGATCGCCGAACACCTTGTCCCACGCCGGGTGCCGCACCTCGACGCAACGCGACTTGAACACGCGGTCGGTCTGGGCGTCTTCCTCGGCGAACGGATTGCTTGCGACGCCGTGGTGATCGAAAAACTGCTGGGTACGCATCGGGCTCGCGGCGGGGCTCGTTGAGCGATTGATGGGGGCGGCCCAAGTGTACGTCTGTGGCGCCGTCACGGCGCGTCGACCACCGGTTCACGGCCGCGTTGAAAGCGGCCCAATCGCTACAATGCGGGCGTGTCCGACCCGCTTCTGCCGCTGCCGCCCCTGAAGACTGACCCCAAGTACGGCTACTTCCCTTGGTGGCCGGAAGACGGCGACGCGTGGGTGCACCCGGACGATGTCGCCGTCGCACGGTCGATGATCCCGAGCCCGCGCGTATGGCGGCGTGACGGGACCGTGCCCGCGACGCCCGAAGCGTACGTCTTCATGCACTACGGCGACATCGCCATCCGCGTGCGGCGGACGCTTTGGAAGGAGCTATGCCCCGAGGGGTTCGACATCGGCGACCACGTCGAGGTCCGCACCCGCGGAATGACGAACGAGCACCGGGTTGGCGTCGTCCGCGACGTGCATTGGGACGAGCCAGCCGGTGTGCTGCAGTACTTCCTCAGCGCGGCCGACGGCCACCCGGTTGAACGCGCCTTCGCGGCGATCGACCTTAAGCACGTTGAGGCGCCCAGCCCACGGACGGAATTCCGGATCGAGCCGTCGGGCGAGACGCGGACCGAACTCGAAGTTGAAGATTCGGCCTGAAGGAGGTGGTGTTCACCGGGGCATGCGAATGAGCCGAATGCGCTCGTTGAGCAGAACCGCGGCCAGTATCACGGTGAAGATCGGGGTGGCGTAGCCAATGGCTGTCACCTCTGGCAGGGGCAGCAGGCCCAAGCCGACAAAGGTCAAC
>JBCBPC010000047.1:0-8488 GCA_039820945.1 Planctomycetota bacterium | reverse complement strand
CTTAGAAGCAGCCACCATCCTGGTTGTCACAGCAATTCAACTTCCTTAGTGACTGAGCACGACTTCGGGACCTTAGCGGATAGTCTGGGTTGTTTCCCTCTCGACCGCGGAGCTTATCCCCCGCGGACTGACTGCCCGGGTAGTTTTGACGGTATTCGGAGTTTGGTTCAGCAGGGTACCCCGCGAAGGGCCCCAAACCAAATCAGTCTCTCTACCCCCGCCAAATAGTTACCGGACGCTAGCCCTAAAGCTATTTCGGAGAGAACAAGCTATCTCTGGGTTTGATTAGACTTTCACTCCTCCCCACAAGTCATCCCCTCGGTTTTCAACCCAAGTGGGTTCGGTCCTCCACGCGGTACAACCCGCGCTTCAACCTGCTCATGGGTAGTTCACCCAGGTTCGCGTCTGCAGCCAACGACAATGACGCCCTATTCAGACTCGGTTTCCCTGAGGCTTCGGCCCGTAAGGCCTTAACCGAGCCGCTGACCGCAACTCGCCGGATCATTATGCAAAAGGCACGCCGTCACACATTAAAATAGTGCTCCGACCGCTTGTAAGCGTATGGTTTCAGGTTCACATACCTCCCCTAACAGGGGTCCTTCTCATCTTTCAGTCGCCATACTGAGTTCACTATCGGTCATCAGGATGTGTTTAGCCTTACGGGATGGTCCCCGTAGATTCAGTCGGGGTTCCACGTGACCCGACCTACTCAGGTACCTCTCGGGAGGCCGCCAGGATTCGCTTACGGGGCTGTCACCCGCTGCGGCTCTTCTTTCCAGAAGATTCAGCTTCCTGTCGGCTTTGTGACTCCCATGTGAGAGGCCCTACAACCCCGCCGAGGAAACCTCGACGGTTTGGGCTATTTCCCGTTCGCTCGCCGCTACTGAGGAAATCGATTTTTCTTTCTCTTCCTGCGGTTACTTAGATGTTTCAGTTCACCGCGTTCGCTAGGGCATCCCGGGATCATCGCTCGTTTGTCAACTCCCCCGGGCATTTCGCAGACTTCCACGCCCATCATCGCCACCTGATGCCAAGACATCCCCCATACGCCCTTAATAGCTTGGCCACATTAATCGAACGCTCCCAGCAGAGCCGTCACTGAAACAGCCTACCAAAAGCAATCGAGCATGTGAGCTATTGTGCCATCGGCCGGCGAAGACCGATGGCGAGTAACGCTTCTTTAATCTCGCTTGAATCGTGCTTGGTCGCCCAAGCACGGAACAGGCAAAATTGGAGCTCGGCATGGAGACCAGCTGTGTCGGCGGCTAGACACCACCGAGAGCTGGCCTCCTTGCTAAAGATGCCACTCTTGCTCGTAGCCAAGTTGTCAAAGAACGCAGCACGGATCGCTCCGAACCGCACCGGCCTCAAAGTGCCGGATGCCCACCGAGTCTGGCAGACACACGAGGGAGCCATGCTTGTGACGGGTACAGAAACCACGTCGCATGGTGGCCGCCTCGTGCGACCGCTCAACTCAAGCGAGCCCAGGAAGATACGCACGTCGCCGCGGGCTGTCAAACCCCCAAGGCGATTTTCTCGAAATTCCTTAACCGGGCGCCCCCGGGGGTGCTTCCAGCAAGCCGGGAATCTCTGGATCGGCTGCGGCGGCGTGCGGCTTTAGCCGAGCACGCAAAGCCGGCATGCCCGGCGGGTTCGGGCGGTCTTGCAGCGGCGCGAGCCGAGCTTAGACGAGCACGCCGTTCTCGGGCTCCGCCAGCAGCAGGCTTGCCTCGGCCCGACGCATCAGCGTCACCGCGGAGTCTTCGGCGGTGAGCTCCGTAACTCCGCTGCGCGTCGTGAGTTGCAAGGTGCGATCGCCCAGGGGCACGTGGCACTGGCTAAGAGCTGCTCCGATCCGTTTGGCGATCGCACTCGCTTCATCGGCGGCGGTCTCGGGCATCAGCACGACGAACTGCGATTCCCCGAGACGGCCGAGCTGGTCGTTGTCCCTCAGGGCGTTGTCGAGGAACTGCGCCACCGAGTCGAGCGTGAGCCGAGCGACGGCGTCGCCGAACTCCGCGACCAGCGTCTCGTGGCCCTCGAGCTCGGTCGTGAGAAGCGTCAGCGGCGTTCGGCTGTCTTCGGCGTCACGCACGCCTTGACGAAGGTTTTCCAGGAATCGCGTGCGGTTCGGCAACGCGTCCAGGACCACCGTTGGGGCACGATCCGGAGCGGCCGCGGCGGGGGCCGGCTCGGGAGTGGCGGCGGCAACAACGTGCGGCGAGATCGGGACGCATTTCTCCCCGTTGTGCAAGTGTGCGTTGTTGCGCCCGGCATCCTTCGATTCGTAGAGCGCCGCGTCGGCTCGCTTGAGCAGGTCCGCCGAGTCCTCGTCGCTGCGTGCCTGGGCGAGGCCGAGGCTCATCGTGACCTTTAGGCTTTTCCCCTCGAACGATACGACCATCGCTTCGATTGCCTTGCGGACCCGCTCGGCCAGGGTTCCGCCGGCGCCGCCCTCGGTCGCCGGCATGACGATCGCAAACTCTTCGCCTCCGTAGCGGCAAGGCATATCCATGTCGCGGCAGCACTCTTGCAGCGCCTGGCCGACGGATTTGAGCACCTCGTCGCCGGCCTGGTGGCCGTGGGTGTCGTTGAATTTCTTGAAGTGATCGACGTCCATGATAAGCAGCGAAAGCGGCGTGCCGTTGCGGTGCCACTCCGCGAGGCGGCGTTTCATCTCGTCGTCGAACGCGCGTCGGTTTGAGAGCGCAGTGAGCGAGTCGGTGCGCGCTTCTGACTCGTGCGTCTTGATCTGCTCGGCCTGATCCTTGATCTGCGCCTCGGCCATCTGCAGCTTGCCTTGGAGGGCTTCGTTGGCGGCGGCGATCGACGCCATAGCGTTGACGACGTCCGCTTCGGACGCGGCGCCGTTGGATTTGGCGGCCGCTAGGTTGGCTTCGATCGCTCCGATGCTCTTGTTGTGGTCGCTCACGTCGCTCGCGACACCTTTCGCCAGATCGCGCAGGCGATCGCTCGCCATCATGTTGCGTTCGACCTCGATCTGCTTCTCGAGGCGATCTGCCGGCGACGGCTTCGGGGCGGCGTCGCCCTTGGGCGATTTCCCGCTGCCGCAGACCCAGGCGCCCGCGGCGAATCCGATCGCGAGCGCAACAAGGGCGAAGACGAGATTCACGATCGCCAAAGACGCGTGGGTGGTGGCGAGCAGGTCCATGGGGGCCATTCCGGCGGAGCCGGATGTTGCGGCGAATTGAGGTGGATATCAGGGCTGGTGCCGAAACATAGGCCGTGGAAGGGCGCGGTCAAAAACCGAGTAGTTGAAACCCGCCCACGGCTTTCAACATGCGATCCGGACCATCTGACCACCGGGTGCACGTAACGCTTATTGCGATCACATCGATGGTCGGGGTAGCTTCGAAATTGGCGTTCAAAGTTGTCCGTTTGACGACTTTCCGCATTACGCGTTCCCGCAAGCGGCAGCGACGTAGCTTTCGCCGGAGCGACCTGCTGCCAATCGCTACCCGACGACCCTGCACAACAGCCCCGCGACCCATGTCGACCGAGACCCCCCACGACTCTGCGGCTGCGCTCAAGCGCGCCGTGCTTGCCGACTCGTGTGGTCGTTTCGACTGGCGGATTTCCGACGACGCGTTGTGGGCCAACGCGGCTGCTTGGGAGCTCGTCGGCTCGCCGGCTATCGACGCGACGCGCGGAGCTAGCGAGTTCTTTGCGGGGCTGTCGGCGGAGACGACGAAGGACTTCGCTCGTCAGCTTGACGCCGTCGATCGGGAGCAAGCGGCACTTCTGGGTCGCGTCGGCGATGAGGACGGACAGCGGATCGAGATCCGCTTCCGTAAGACCCTCGATTCGGCCGGCCGAGTGACGCATCTGTCTGGTGCGATCCGCGATGTGGAAGCCCAGCTCGTTCGAGAGGAAGGGGCCAAGGCGTACCAGCAGCGGCTGCAAGCGCGAGCCGAGCAGGTGGCGATCGACGGCCTCGCAAGCGGCGTGGCTCACGAATTCAACAACGTGCTGCAGATTGTCCGCGGGTACATCACGTTCGCCTGGCAAGCGGCCGGAGACGACTCGCCGTTGGCCGAAGACCTCCAGCAGGCGATCGTCGCCACCGATCGGGCCGCCGACATCGCGACACGCCTGCTCCGCTACGCCCGCGCCGAAGACGACGCGGACGTGGTGACCGACGTCAACGAGGTGATCGGCGACCTATCGCTGCTGCTGAGTCCGATCATCGGTCCGGAGATCGAGGTCGGCGCCGCGTGCTGCGTGGAGCCGATGCGGATCGCCGGGGTCGATGCGTCGCTCCGCCACGCGGTCCTGAACCTCTGCGTGAACGCCCGAGACGCGATGGCCGAAAGCGGCTCGCTGATCATCGCCGCGGAGCGTTTCGACGCGGCCATCGCTCGGCCTGACATCGGCGCCGGGCTCGAGCCCGGCGCCTACTGCCGCGTTTCCGTCTCTGACACCGGGTGCGGCCTGCCTTCCGACGTGCGGCGGGCCGTGTTCGAGCCGTTCTTCAGCACCAAGGGCGATCGCGGGGGCACGGGGCTCGGGCTGGCGATCGTCTCGCAGTTCGTGGCGAACGCTGGTGGCGCCGTGCACGTTGAGAGCCGGCTCGATGTCGGGTCCTGCTTCTCGCTGTTCGTGCCGACGGTTGAAGCCGCCCACCCGTTGTCGCCGAGGGGCGCCGGCGAGTGTGTGCTGGTCTTCGACCCCGACGAGAACGTCGCTCGCGCCGTGGGCGAAGTGCTGAACCGCGCCGGTTACGACGCTGTGGTTAGTCCCAGCGAGCGGGCGTTTGAGCGGGCCAAAGAACAGGAACTGCCCGCGTTGGTGATCGCCGCCTGCGAACACGAGCAAGACATCCCGTCCGTGCGGCTGGTTGAAGGGATCGGCCCCACGGCTCAGCGGGCCGCCGACGCGGATGACGAACAGGTCTGTGTCGGGAAGCCCTTCAACGAAGCCACGCTGCTTGAGGCGGTTCGCCGAACTCTTGTGGCCGCGGATCGATCTCTCGCCGAGCGGCGAACGAACCAGCTTCCCGAGCCGATCGAGGTTTGACCCAAGGCCCCCTATGGTGACCGCGCCGCGAGTGCTGGTAGTGGACGACGAACCTCAGGTTCGTGAGCTGACGCTGCGCGCGTTGGCGGCCGCCGGCCTGGCGTGCGACGACGCAGAGAACGGAGCGATCGCGCTGGAGAAGCTCCGTGCGAACCCGTTCGACGCCGTCTTGACAGACCTGCGGATGCCGGAGCGCCACGGCCACGCGCTGTGTAACGATTTGCTCGCGCAGCCGACACCGCCGCAGGTGATGGTCCTGACCGCACTCACCGATGCCCGGCTGGTCCGCGATCTGATGGGCCGTGGCGTTTACGACGTGCTGCAGAAGCCCGTCCGCTACGACGTGCTCGCGCAGAAGGTTGTGGCGATGCTCAAGTGCGCCCGACCGCGGACGGCGCCGGCGCCCGCGGCCAAGCCCGTCGCGGCCAAGCCCGCCGCGATGAAGACAAACTTCCTGAAGAAGGTCGAGACCACGCTCCAGGAGCTTACCGAGCTGTTCGGCGAGCGGCTCGACGACGTCTTCGACGACTACGTGGAACTGCCCGATCCGCCGAAAGCGGTGCGCGAGTTCATTCGTCGCTTGGCCGAGGCGGAGGCGTCGATGCCCGATCAGAACGGCGGCTTGATCCCGACGCACGAGGCGCGGCGGAAGGAGCGAGCGACGTGCTTCACCACCGCTGTCGCGGTGCCGGTCGATCGGCACTGGAACCGGGTCTGCGAGCCGTTCAAGCTGGCGATCCGCGACGTCTCTGAGAGCGGCCTCCGCATGCTGCACACCCGCGCAACAAACGCCAAGTTCGTCGCGCTGACTTGGCGCGCGACGCAGCTGCCAAGCATGCAGTTTCGGGTGGTGTGCAAGGTGATGCGCTGCCAGCCCTGCAGCCCCTTCTATGACATCGGTGGGATGTTCGTCATGGCCGACTGAGTCGGCCAGAGTGGCGGTCAGGCCGGTTCCGACGTCGCGAACATCTCCCGCGCGGATTCCACGATCAGGCTGACACCGGGATGGGCGATACGCTTTTGGTGCGTGATCGCGTAGACCGACTCGCGAACGCCGTGCAACTCGCCGGCGATCTCGACGCGGTACTGGCGGCAGACCTCCTCAGACACCACCCCCGGGATCGCGAACAGGCCCACGCCGGCGGCGCCGAACTCCTTCAGCAGGGCGCTGTCGTAGAACTCGCCTACGCACCGCGGGCGGATATCCGCCTGCTGCATCCAGAGGTCCAGAGAGCGACGCAGCTCGGTGCCCGCCGCGGGGAGCAGCATCGGCAGTTTGGCGAGCGAATTCGGGAAGTCCTCCCGAGCGGCCGCGGCCAGCTCCGCGGCGCCAAACACCGTGAGCGTCGACTCGCCTAGCTTGTGGTTGAAAGCGCGGATGCGGACGTGCGGGCCGACCGGCGCGTTCGAAAGCACGACGTCGAACCGATTGACCGCCAAGTCGCTCAGCAGGTCGTCGAACTTGCTCGCGTGGCATAGCAGCTCGAACTGTTGTTCCACGCCGTAGACGGGCTGCAGGAGCCGGTAAGCCAGCAGCTTGGGCATGGAGTCGGGAACGCCTACGACCAACCGGGCGGGTTTGACCGTCTCCTTGCCGTTCAGGAAGTCGATGAGCTCCTGGCCCTCGGCGAAGATCCGATCGGCGTAGGCGTGCACCTCGCGGCCGAGCTGCGAGAGCACACGACCCCGGCCAGAGCGATCGAAGAGCTCGCCGCCGACGCCATCTTCTAGCTTGCGCACTTGTGCACTGACGCTGGGCTGCGCGAGGCCGAGTCGCTTGCTGGCGGCAGTGACGCTTCCCTCTTCAGCGACTACCCAGAAATAGTACAGATGATGAAAGTTCAGCTGGTCGAGTTTGACCGTTTGACGCAGCAGCATGCTTAGGAGCCTCCTCAGCTAAGACCGCCAGATCATAGGCGTGTCCAATCGCTCGGATCGGGCCTAATGGGCGTTAGGCGGCCATATTCAAGCAGAAAAACGCGGGTAGGCCCGGCGTGTCGCGCACCGTATAGGAACCTCCTATTGCTTCACTTCGGATCCACCTCTTGTGGTTTCGGTTGTGTCACCTCTTGGCACACCTCGCTCGGCGTCGATGACGCGGCGGATAGGTCAAGCCGAAGCGATACAACGAACGCGTTCGCCTCCCGCCTTGTCGGGACTGCGGTGCGGATGCTCGGCCTGGATCGAGAGCCGTCTGTCGTCCCCTTCGGAGCGCCGCTGAACGAGTCGAGGGCGCAGGGGCGATTGCCGGGATCGCGACCGCGGCCGACCACCGCGCAGCCAGCCGATCGGACGAGGACCGCCACGGAGGCGGCGTTCAGCCGCGGTCGCGGCGCCCGTCGCGGCGTTCCGAGGGCCCGTTTACAGGCGTTCGTGCCCGGCTATAGTCAGGGGCTTCGCAGTGGGGACAGGTAGCTCAGTTGGTAGAGCACAGGACTGAAAATCCTGGTGTCGGGGGTTCGAACCCCCCCCTGTCCACTCGCTTGTTTCTCGACTTCGGTGGCCGGGCGGTGGTCCGGTGGACCTGTCTCGGGGACCACATTGTCCCCGCTTTCTCGCACTCTGACTGGCCCCGTAGCTCAACTGGATAGAGCGTCGGCCTCCGAAGCCGAAGGTTGCTGGTTCGAATCCAGCCGGGGTCACTTGTCAGCCTCTCCCGCGGCGCGCGTGGCAAGCTTTGCGGCGCGGAGTGGTTTTGGCGGTATTGCTGCCCGCGCTGCGCCGATCACGGAGTGGGGTCTTCCGGCAATCCGTTCCTCGGGCGGCTGATTTCTTGCGTCACGCCTGCCTTTACGCATCGCTCGTCTTTGCGCTGCCGTCGGCGTGGGGCCAAGGCCTCGCGCCCGGCCTGATGGCGAACCACCCCGGTGCCCTCCCGCCGCTGACGATCGCCGCGGCGGAAGCGCAGGCGGTCGCGAACAGCCCGGCTGTCGCGACGCTTGAGGCGGAGATTCGCGCGGCTCGCTGCCACTGCTTGCAGGTCGGTCTGCCGCCGAACCCCACGGCCGGCTACTTGGCGTCGGAGATCGGCAACGAAGGGCAAGCCGGGCAGCAGGGCGCCTTTCTCGGGCAAACCTTCATCCGCGGCGGCAAGCTCAGCCGCGCTCAGGGCGTCGCCGCCCAAGAGGTCCGGCGGCTCGAGCAGCGGCTCGCCGTCGAGCGGCTGCGACTGCTGACCGACACGCGGATCGCCTTCTACGACTGCCAACTAGGTCAGCGCGAGGTCGAGCTTACCGGTCGGCTGCGAGAAACTAGCGCTCGGGCGGCAGACATCTCGTCGGAGCTGTTCGAGGCCCGCGAGGCGCCCCTCACGGACAAGCTGCAGGCAGAGATCGAGAATCGGCGGGGGGGGGGCCCCCGCGGGCCGGGGGGCGGCCCCCCGGGCGCGCCCCCCCCCCCGCGGGGGGGCGCGCTGGGGGGGCACACAACCCGGCACCCCCCCGGGGGGGGG
>JBCBPC010000046.1:0-12846 GCA_039820945.1 Planctomycetota bacterium | reverse complement strand
CGTGACGCTGAACAGCATCACGTCGTCGGTGGTCGGCGTCCCGCTCGAGGCGAACGCCCGCGCGATGACATCGGCGTCGTCCGACGTGGCTCCGCGGTCGTTCCAACTCGTCACAACGCCTCCGCTCGGCGCCGCGGCGAGGTGGGCGTGCGTTTGGCTGCCCGCGGTGGTCGTGGCGACCCGTGTCTCGTCTCCTTCCGGCGTACCGTCGGCAGCGAATCGCTGGCTATAGACGCCCCAACCGTCTCCGTCTTGTCCAAGGCTCTGCCACGCAACAACAAGCGTGCCGTTCGTTTGATAGGCGAGCGTCGGGTGCGACTGATGGTCCTCGGTGGTCGTGTTCACGAGGATCTCGCCGGTGGTCGCTGCGCCCGCGGCGTCGAACAACCGCAGGTATACGCCGGAGACATCGCCTGAACCCACGCCATGCCACGCGACCGCGAACGAGCCGTCGGCGGCCATCGCCACGGCAGGGTGGCTCTGAACGCCGCCGATAGTTTCGTTGACCAGCGTTTCGCGGGCGCCGTCGATGAGCACCCGGGTGGCCGAGGCGTCGAAAAGGGCGAAGAAGACACCCGTCTTGTCTCCCGCCCCGCGGCCCTGCCATACCACGACCGAACGACCGGTCGGATCCGCCGCAATCTGCGGCGCGGTCTGCTCGCCGGTGATCGTGTCGTTCACCCGGATGGCGTCCGTCTGATCGGCTCCGAGGTTGGCGGCGCCATTGGCTGAGGTAGCGTTGAGGAAGACGCCTGCGCGGTCTTCGAAACCGCGGCCCTCATAAACCACGAGTCGATTCGAGGGTGAGCCGGCGATCGCCGCCGGCGCCTCGTCTAGCGCCTGAGGCCCCGCGGAAAACGAGTGAACCAACGCGATGTCGCCCGTCGGCACCGCGGTGAGTGGCAGACGTGGCTCGAGATGCTCTAGCAACGCACGCCGCCCCGAGCGCGAGCTCCGCAGAGCGCGAACGCGAGAAGTACGGCGGCCAGCGTGACGGCCAGCGCTACGGCCCTTGCGACGGTGGGGCATGCGAGGTGGTTTGGCAGGTTTCCAGACACGAGCGCGGGCCGAGCCGACCCGCCAGAATGCGAGCCGCAGTATGAATGCGGGCTCGTTCGCCGGCAAACAAGCGGTTGCCGCCTGCGGCGGGGGCCGGATCGCCGTGGTGGCGTCACGGCGCCCACTTCTCTGGCGCCCGACCGCTGTGGCAACCTGCCGCGGCTTCACGCGGTATTAGCGTGGTCTACGCGCATCGCTCGCTTGAAACAGGCCGCGATGAAGCCCGCGCGAAGAAGGCGTGAATTACCCAAGCGGGTGGTTGTGGGGGATGTGCGGGTTGAAGAGAACCTGCCGCAAATCGCTAGCGCGAGGGCCGGTTGTGAAACCCGCCATGACGACGTCGGCGCCAATACCCCCCAGCTGGAGAGAGATGTTGTTACAGGAATCGGTTAGCAACCGCCGCCAGGAAGGCGGAGCGGGTCGCGCGGCAATCGCGCGACTTTCGGCGTTCACGCTCGTCGAGCTGTTGGTCGTGATTGCTATCATCGGAATCTTGGTTGCGTTGTTATTGCCCGCCGTACAGGCGGCCCGCGAGGCGGCACGGCGGACGTCGTGCACGAACAACATCCGCCAGTTGGCCCTCTCGGTGTTGAACTTCGAGTCGGCCAACGGGTACTTGCCGCCGGGCGTTGGCACGTGTGTGGACCAAGAAGAGGGGGGCGGTCAGGTCCCCTGGTACGTCGGCGGCTACCAGCTGGGGGCCGAAGGCTACGGGCCGAACTGGGCGGTACAGCTGTTTGCCTATGTCGAGGCCGGCAACCTAGCGGAGCTGGCGAACCTCGCGCTGAACGACCCCACCGAAGAGTTCCGCGCTAACCCGCCGGACACGTGGGACATGCAGGACAAAGAGGATCGCAACTGGCTCCCGTTCCATACCAGCGTCAGCGGTTTGCTCACCTGCCCGAGCTCAGGCAACCTGGGCATCGAAGTGCCGTTCAACGACAACGACGACCTCGCGCAGGGCTCCGGCGGAGTCGGCCTCGCTCACCTCTCTAAGGGCAACTACGCGGCGTGCTACGGCGGGGGGACGATCCTGGCGGCCTCGCCAACCAACTGGCGTGCGGGCAACACGCTCCGTCCGCCCGGGACGCCGATCGTGAGCAACCCCGCCGAGGAAGCGTGCGGCGGGATGTTCGGGTTTGTGTACATCGACAAGTACCCGATCGCGGGCCGGCTCGGCCGCGGTTACAGCCTCGCGAAGATCTCCGACGGCACGTCCAAGACCGCCATGTTCGGTGAGGTGCTAACGTACAACGAACCCAACGAAGGCGGAGCCGCCGCGGAAGGGTCGACCGTCAACCAGGGCAACAATGATTGGCGTGGCGCGTGGATGGTGCCGGGCATGGGCGCCGGCGCATTTAGCGCGTACATCACGCCCAACAACAACACGCCCGACAGCATCCCGGCGTGTGCGGACGAGCTCACGGGCGCGGTCGGCACGCCGGGTTACACCATCGGTCGTCGGTTCAACCTGCCTTGTGTGGAGGTAGGGCCGGAGAGCGCGAATCAGTACGCCGCGTCGCGCAGCGCGCATCCGGGTGGCGTGAATATCGCTTACGGCGACGGGTCGGTGGCGTTTGTTGACAACGACGTCGACGGCGCCCTCTATCGCGCGTCTGGCACACGCGCGGGCGCCGACGGGACCGAGCTCACGTGCCTTCCCGGAATCAACCCGAAGAACGGCGACCCCATCTAGACAGCGGTGTCATCGGTTTCGGCGAACCTTAACGCAGCCGCACGCCGTTTCGTAACAGAGGCAATCTACTCTTCGGCCGCGCTGCATCGATGCGGCACGGCCGCCCTCACCAAGAGCAAGCACCACCCCCACCGATCTTCCTCAGGAGTTACCCCGATGCGTAAGGGATCGAAGAACCTCGCCAAGCAGCGGCGGCTCGCCTCGCGGCGCCGCTCGCTCGCTCGCCGCAGCGGTCGTGTTGAAGGCCTTGAGTCGCGCGAGCTGCTCACCACGGTCGTGTTCCAAGAAGGCCTGGACGACTACGTCGGCCAGGAAGACACCGTCATCTACTCGCGTGAGCCGAACGTCAACTTCGGCACCGAGGGCTCGATCAGCCCCGACCAGCAGGACGCCAACGGCGCCCGGCAGGGACTCGTGCAGTTCGGCGACATCATCGGCGACCAGCCCGGTCAGATCCCGGTCGGCTCGAAGATCAACAGCGCGACGCTCACGCTCGAGGTGGTGAACCCCTCGAACACGTCGATGCAGATGAGCCTCTACCGGATGCTCACGCCGTGGAGCGAGTCAACCGCCACGTGGAACACGTTCGGCGCGATCGGCGGCGTGCAGGCCTCCGAGGGAGAGTCGTCCGATCTTCCGCCGGACGCGATCCTCTACGACTCGGACACATCGGGCGCAAGCGCCACGGCCGGCATCTTCGACGTGACCAAGAGCGTCACCTTCTGGGCGCTGGGCGCCGAGAACTACGGCTGGATGGTCGAGAGCTCGGCGACCGACGGATGGGACTTCCGCACGAAGGAATCGGCCCAGAACATCCGCCCGCGGCTGACGGTGGACTTCACCGCGCCGTCCGGCGCCGGTGAGTTCGAGTTCCTCGACCTCACACCGGTCCTGGCCGAGGGCGACACCGGTGACACCACCTACATGCTGGACGTCGCACGCCTAGGCGGCATCACCGGCGCCGCGTCGGTGGACTACGCGATCACCGCCGGCACCGCCACCGCCGGCACGGACTTTGTCGCGGCCAGCGGCACGCTGAACTTCGCCGACGGTGAGACCTTCCAACAGCTGCCGGTTTCGATCCTCGGCGACACCGCGCTCGAGGGCAACGAGACGCTCAGCGTCACGCTCACCGGAGACGTGGTCGCCGGCCAGGACGTGGCCACGGTGACCATCGGCGACGACGATGCCCTGATCAACGAGGTGCTGGCGAACATCACGGAGATCGACAGCGCAGCGGGCGACGAGACCGACCGCGAGTTCATCGAGCTCATCGGCACACCCGGCGCCTCGCTGGACGATTACTACTTCGTCGTGTTCGAGGGGGAGGAAGAGGAGAACGGCGATACCGCCGGCTCGGCCACGGGCACGGCGGACATCGTCGTCGACCTTAGCTCCACCAGCTTCGGCTCGAATGGCTTGCTGGTCATCACACCGACCAACTGGGAGTATACCGCCGCCGCCGGCACCTCGGTGGTGGTCGCCACGCAGCTGGACGGCCCCGGCGGAGGCATCGAGGACGCCTCGCAAACGTACGCCCTGATCTACAGCCCGAACGCCCCGATCGTGCAGGGGACGGACTACGACGTGATCGGCGCGTACGTGAGCGACAGCCGTCGCGCGCTCGACAGCCCGCTGGGCGAGCTCGGCGTGCTCGACGCGCTGCCCGCCGGCGCCCAGGTGCTCGACAGCGTCGGCGTGGTCGAGGGTGGCGGCTCGGACCGCGACCGCACGCTAACGCCGCCCGAGCTCGGCAACCCGGGTATCCACGTGCACCAGCCGACCGGTCTGAACGCGGAGTCCGGCGGCGTGACGTCCGACGCCGTCTCGCGCCGGATCGGTCAGAAGATCGGCAATTCGATCGGCGCCTGGTACAACGGCGACGTCGCCAACACGGACGTCGAGGGGAGCGTGATCCCCTACCAAAACGACACGTTCTTCATCAGCGTGGTCGCTCCGGACGGCGCACTGCTGACGCCTGGCGCCCCGAACGTGCTCCGCAACGTGTTCTTCAGCGTTGACGAGCAGAGCGTCTCGGTCGACGAGCAGAGCGGCAACACGACGGTGACGGTCAACATCGAGCGGACCGGCGACATTGCCAGCGAATCGGTCGACGTGACCTACACCACGGTCGACGGCACTGCCGAGGCGGGACTCGACTACGCTGCCAAGACCGAGACGGTCACCTTCGCCCCGGGCGTCGACAAGGTGCCGGTCGAGATCACCATCCTAGCCGACTCCGTGGCCGAGGGCTTCGAGCGGTTCAACCTGGAGATCACGGACGCCACGGGCGACTACCTGATCACCAACGGCCAGTCGACGCGTGCCGACGCGGTGAACGGCCTCGCCACCGTCACGATCAACGACGGCGACGTGCAGATCGCTACGTTCCAGAACGGCGTGAGTGGCTACTTCGGCGTGGCGGACACGACGCTCGACGGCGAGCTGACGACCACGAACCTCGGCTTCGAGTCGTCGATCCTGGTCGATCAGGTGAAGGGCGTGGGCGAGGACGTGCTGCCGTTCGTCCGTCCTCAGCAGGCGCTGCTGCGGTTCGACGATCTGTTCGGCGCCGCGGCGAACCAGATCCCCGAGGGCTCGCAGGTCTTCGACGCGTTCATCACGATCAACGTGTCGTCGATCGCCTCGGGCGCCGAGGTCGGTCTGTTCAAGCTCGAGAAGGACTGGGACGGCGACAGCGCCACGTGGCGTGACCCGCAGGGCATCCGCGGCGGCGAGATCGTCGATGGCGTCACGCCGGACGGCGCCGAGGCGGGAACCGTCCCGGACGCGCGGGTCGTCGATCCGGGCCGCGCCGGCCTGATCGAGATCCCGCTCAGCGCCGACACCCTCCAGGAGTGGGCGAATGGCTCGGACGAGAACTTCGGCTGGTCGATCATCAGCGACAGCGAGTCGCTGTTCCGCTTCGACAGCTCGGAGGCGACCCTGCCGGGCACCTTCCGTCCGCAGTTGACCGTCCTCTACACCGATCCGGTGGCGAACGACGCGGGCCTGTTTGGCCTGGCGGACGCGGAGTACTCGGTTAACGAGAGCGGGTCGGTCGATATCACGATCATCCGCAAGGGTGGCTCGTTCGGCTCGGAGACCGTCGATTGGGCGCTGACGCCGGGCACGGCTTCGGCGGGCGACGTCTCGAGCAGTCTCAGCGGATCGGTGACCTTCGCCGACGGCGAGCTATTCAAGACCTTTACGGTCACGCCGAGCGACGACTCGCTGCTCGAATCGAACGAGACCCTGGCGGTGTCGATCTCGGGCTCGGGGCTGGACTTCACCCGCACCGACGCGACGCTGACCATTCGCGACAACGACTACCAGGTTCTCAGCGGCGGCATGCTGCTGAACGAGTTTTTCATCAACTCGCCGGGCAACGACCCCCCGTCGGAGTTCGTGGAGTTGAAGGGCCCGGCCGGGGCCGCGCTCGGCTCGCTGTACTACGTGGCGATCGAGAGCACGGTCGGCAACGCGATCGGTACCGCCGAGAAGGTGGTCGACCTCAGCGACTTCGCCAACGGTGGGAATGGCTATACGGTCATCACGCCGGACGCCGCCGACTTCGCGTACGAGGTCGCCGGCGACACGACGCAGATCGATCTTCTGGGGCCGATCGCGACCGAGAACGTGGCGAGCGCCAACGACTCGACGACGTACCTGCTGCTCTACAGCCCCGACGTCGATCTGACCGAGTTCAGCTTCGATTACGACTGGAACGACGACGGTTCCCTCGACCTGCCGGGCGGTGTGGAGATCGTCGACTCGCTGGGCGTGAAGGTCTTCGCCGAGGACGGGTTCGACCAGTTCTACGGCCCGTCGCTCAACCAGGATCAGCTGAACCTGACCGACCAGAGCGTCGACGCGATCAGCCGCGATCGCAACAGCACCGCGGCCAACCGCGGGGCCGACTGGTTCGGGGGCGACCTGGTGCCGGCCAACGACGACTACCTGCTGTACCGGGCCGACGCGGCCGCGGGCCTGCCGGTGGACGGGGCCTCGGTCACGCCGGGCGAGGTCAACGTGGGCAACGCCACGGAGAGCCCGCTGGTGTCGCTGATCAGCTCGACCCAGAACGGCGACGGCTCGGTGACGCTTACCTTCAACGGTCCGATCACGCAGGAACTGCTCGGCGAGGGCACGGCCGATCCGCAGATCGGCGCCGGCATCTCGATCACCGACGACGCGGGGGTCGCGATTCCTGGTGTGAGCACGATCCCCACGCTCTCGGGCTTCGGCACGAACGAGCTAACGGTCTCGTTCAGCGGCTCGCAGGTGGTCGACGGTCGTCTGCCGAACGGGCTGTTCCAGCTGAACGTGGTCGGCAACGGGCTGGTCGGCAACGGCCGTGCGGTCGACGCCGCCAACACCGGCTCGCCGACCGGCAGCGCCGCCACCCTGGCGGTCGGGGTTGTGGACGGCGACTTCAACGCCGACGGCCGTGTCGACAACACGGATCTCAACCTGCTGCTCAACAACTGGGGGGAGCCGACGGTCCCGTCCAACTGGGTGAACGGTTTCACCGGCCCGGCGGTAAACAACGACGAGCTGAACGCTCTGCTTGACAACTGGGGCTTCGGCGCCGGTGAGTCGAGCGTAGCGCTCGCTCAAGCGACGGTTGCGTCGGACGAGGCTTTCGCCGACCTCGAGGAGGAAGAGGCCGCCGAGGAGACCCGCAAGAGTCGCGAGCGGGGCTCCTTCCGCAAGGCCGTCCGCGGCATGCGTGGCTGAGGCTGTTGCCGAGACGCCAGCCGGCCGGGCGACGCCCGGTCGGCTGGGATCTCATACCAGTGGACTTGGGGGTCACGGCACGAGCCGTGGCCCTCGTCTTTTAGGACCGTCAGAGCGTCATGAAACCGATCGTTCCTCTCCCGCCCGGCAGGCTTTCCGGCATCGTCGCTGCGTGGCTCGCTGTGGTGGCGCTGGCAAGCTCTCCAACTCAGGCGGCGACGCCCGACGAGCCCTACCGTGCGGTGATGGGCGAGCCGGTCGAGACCGAGATCGAATTCCGTATCGCGGTGACGGCGCCGCATCACACCAAAACGCTCCGCGTTTGGGTTCCGATCCCGCCGTCCGATTCGGCGCAGACGTGCGAGTCGCTGGGGTTCGAAACGTTCCCTCGGGCGGTCGAACCCCAGATCGGCACGGAACCAACGTTCGGGAATCGGTTCGCGTACTTCGAGTTCAAGGCGCCCCGCGGGGCCCAGATGATCGAGCATCGCCTGCGCGTCACCACGCGTGCGATGCGATGGTCGGTGGACCCCTTGCGAGTCTCCCCCCCGGCGGAGTGGCCGGTCGCCTTCGAGCCGTACTTGCGAAGCGATGCGGCGATAGAGCTTGGCGAGGACGTCGACGCGTTGCTCGGCGAGGTAGCGGGCGACGCGGACGCGTCGGCCCCCGCGGACCTGCGGTCTGCGATGAACTGGCTGGAGGACAACATGGTCTACGACCACTCGGTGGCGTCGCTGTCGGGCAGTTCTCGGCACGCCCTGGAGCAACGCCGCGGCCACTGCAGCGACTACCACGGGCTGTGCGCGGCGTTCGGGCGGACGCTCGGCTATCCCGCGCGGATCACGTACGGCCTCGCGCTTTTTCCGAAGGACTCGCCGTCGCACTGCAAGCTCGAGGTCTTCCTGCCGCCGTACGGCTGGGTGAGTTTCGACATCTCCGAAACCCAGAAGCTTATCAACAAGATCGAGACCGACGGAACGCTCCGTGAGGAAGAGAAGCGCGTGCTGGCGGCGGCGGCTCGGCGTCGCCTGCACGCCGGCTTCCGCGAGGCCGCCTGGCTGCTGGTGACCAAGGGAACGGACTACGACCTGGCGCCGCCGGCGGCGAACCGGGTGCGGGTCGTGCGGACGATCTACGCCGAGGCGGACGGGCGCCCGCTGCCCGAGCCGGATCCGGCGGACACGACGAAGCGTGAGTTCGCGTGGATGACGGCCCACCGCTATGCGTCTAGCGACACCCTGCCGATGCCTTTCAAGGACTTTGAAACGCTCCGCGGCATGGCGGAGTCGCGACCGCTCCTACGCCGCCCGGACCGTGGCAACTAAGCTGGTTCTGATCGCCATCGGTCTGTCTGGTCGCCCGCTATGCGTTTCGTCAAAGTCCGGCAGCAGCTCGCTTCCAACCCCCTAACCGACGTGCCCGCCGAGGTGCGTCGGCAGTTGGACCGCCTCGGCGAGCCGCCCTGTGGCGAGGTCGCGGTCACTGTCGGATCACGCGGGATCGATAACCTGGTCGAGATCACCCGCGCTGCGGGGGAGTGGCTGAAGGAGCACGGGGCTACGCCTTTCGTTGCGCCTTGCATGGGATCGCACAACGGCGCGACCGGCGAGGGGCAGCGCGACATGGTCGAGTCGCTCGGCGTGACCGAGGCGGCGGTCGGCATGCCGATTCGCTCCAGCATGGAGTGTGTGAAGGTCGGTGAGGTCGCCACGGGCGACGTCTGGATGGACCGCCACTGCCACGAGTCCGCGGGCGTGCTGGTGGTGAACCGCGTGAAGCTGCACACGTGCTTCAGTGGGCCCGTTCAGAGCGGGCTGACCAAGATGATGGTCGTTGGCATGGGCAAGATCCGTTCGGCGGAGACGTTTCACGCGACGCCGACACCGCAGATGAAAGACATGCTCCGCGAGATGGGGCAGCTGCTGATCGACTCGGGCAAGGTCTGGGCGGGCCTCGCGATTCTCGAGGATGGTTACGACAAGACGGCCGAGCTGCACGCGATGTCGGCGGATCGGATCCTGGCTGACGAGCCGGCCCTGCTCACCCGGCACCGCGACTACTTTCCGACGCTGCCGTTGGATGCCATCAACGTGCTGATCGTCAACGAGATCGGCAAGACGTTCAGCGGGACCGGGATGGACCCGAACGTGATCGGCTTCCGCGGCGTGAACGGGTACGAAGACATCGCCAAGCCCGAGGTGAGGGTGATCGCGGCGTTGGAGCTTGCCGCCAAGTCGCAGGGCAACGCGATCGGTGTGGGCTTGGCCGACTTCATCACGCGGCGCCTGCGCGACGCGATCGACGAGCACAAGACGTTCATCAACGTCTACACGACCGGCGACATGACCCGGGCGAAGATCCCCGCTACGCTCGCCGACGACGAGGCGGTCTTCGATAAGATCCGTGAGCGGTACGGCGACGCGCGGTGGGTCGTGATCCCCAACACCCTGCACCTGGATGAGATGTACGTGAGCGAGGACTTGGCCGACGGGCTAGCGACGCACACGCGGTGCACCGTTGTGGGAGAGCCCATGGACGTCGGCTTCGCCGGCGGTCGCCACACATTGAGTTTCAAGGAGTAGACGATCAGCACCAACGGAGCCCCCGTCGCGCTCATCGCGGCGATGTCGGCGGATCGGGTGATCGGGGCGAGCGACGGCATGCCGTGGGACGTGCCCGAGGAGTACGCGCGATACCTCGACACCGTCCGCGGAGCCACGGTCATCATGGGCCGCAAGTCGTTCGAGATCTTCGGCGACGACCTGGACAACGACCTGTCGATCATCGTGACCCGGGGCGACGCGGTTGCCGCGGGTGTCCGGGTTGCACGCGGGGTCGGTGAGGCGATCGCCCTGGCGAGATCGACGGACCGTCCGATCTTCGTCGCTGGTGGGGCGTCGATTTACGAGCAAGCCTTGCCGAAGGCGGATCGGATGCTGCTCAGCGAGATTCACGGCGGCTTCGCGGGCGACACCTACTTCCCCGTGTTCGACGAGTCGGAATGGGAAGTCCACCGCCTAGAAGAGCATGAGCGGTACACGTTCCGCGAGTACGGACGGGTCGCCCGGCCAGCGTGAACGGACCGGCACACGCGGGGCGGCTCGACACGCCGCTGCTCGCCCGGTCAACTTGAGGCGTCGCCGGAAAAGCGGCCGCGGAGACGCCCTCCCTCGCAAGCCGACAGCACGTACGCACGCATGACGCACACCTTCGTGATCTTCGGCGCCTCGGGCGACCTGACGAGCCGGAAGCTCATCCCCGCGCTCTACAACCTGCACCTTAAGAAGCGCCTGCCGGCCGAGACGCGGATCGTCGGGTTCAGCCGCACGGAGTTCAGCCACTCCGAATGGCGACAGAAGCTAGCCGACACGACGGCCAAGTTTGTCGGCGACCGGTTCACTACCAGCGCTTGGGCAGACTTCGCCGGCAAGGTCTTTTACCAGCCGGGCGATATCGGCGACGCGGAGTCCTTCGCCAAGCTGAAGGACTTCCTGACCGACCTCGAAGGCGGCGGCCCCTCGTCGCGCGTCTACTACCTGTCGACGGCCCCGCGTTTCTACGGGCCGGCGACCGAGGCGCTGGGGGCCGGTGGCATGGCGGATGAGTCAGGCGGCCCTCGGCGGATCGTCATCGAGAAGCCCTTCGGGACGGACCTGGCTACGGCCGAGGCGCTCAACGCCACGGTGCATCGGAACTTCGCCGAGCACCAGGTCTATCGGATCGATCATTACCTGGGCAAAGAGACGGTTCAGAACCTGATGGTGTTGCGGTTCGCCAACGCGATCTTCGAGCCAGTGTGGAACCGTAACTTCATCGATCACGTGCAGATCACGGTGGCCGAGGAGGTCGATGTCGGCTCGCGAGCAGGGTACTACGACACGTCGGGCGTGCTGCGTGACATGATCCAGAACCACCTCATGCAGCTCATGATGGTCACGGCCATGGAGCCGCCGGCGCGGTACGCGGCCGACCCGGTGCGTGACGAGAAGGTGAAGGTGCTCCAGGCGGTCCGCAGCAAGACCGCGGAGGACATTGCTCGCGACACGGTGCGCGGGCAATACGAGGGCTACCTAAAGGCCGACGGCGTAGCCGACCGCAGCCCGACCGCCACGTTCGCGGCGATCAAGCTGGGTGTCGACAACTGGCGGTGGCAGGGGGTGCCGTTCTATCTGCGGAGCGGCAAGGCGATGAGCTGCCGGACCACGCAGATCGTGATTCAGTTCCGCGAGCCGCCGCACATGCTGTTCGGCGGGGGCCCCCGCGGCATGGCGGGCGCCAATCGGCTGGTCATCCAGGTGCAGCCCGCCGAGGGCATCCAGCTTCACTTCCAGACCAAGGTCCCCGACGCCGGGATGAAGATCCGGCAGACCGATCTCGATTTCAACTATCGGGAAGAGTTCAAAGGGCAGATGCCCGAGGCGTACGAGCGGCTGCTGCTCGACGCGGTCGAGGGCGACGCCAGCCTGTTCGCGCGTGCGGACGAGGTAGAGGCGGCGTGGGCGATCTGCGATCCGATCCTCAAGGCGTGGGCCAACACGGAATCGCAACCACTGCACACGTACGAGCCAGGGTTCTGGGGCCCCAACGAGTGCACCGAGTGGATGGCCGCGCAGAACCGCGACTGGTTCGATGCGTGCCCCGTGCTGCACTGATCTCCATTATCCGAGAGGACCTACGCCGTGTTCACCGGGTTGGTGCGTAGTCTTGCCGAGGTCACCGCGCTCGTGCCCGAGGGGCCGGGAGTACGGCTGTCGGTTGAGGACTCCACGCTCGCCGCGGCGAGCGCGATCGGCGACAGCATCTGCGTGAACGGCTGCTGCCTGACGGTGGTCGCGATCGACGGCCAGACGCTCGCGTTTCAGGCGGGCGCCGAGACCCTGTCCCGCACCAATCTGGGCAAGCTCGCCGCGGGTGATCGGGTCAACCTCGAGCCCTCGCTCTGCATGGGTGACGAGCTCGGCGGCCATATGGTGACCGGCCATATCGACGCGCTCGGCGTTGTCGACGAGCGGAACGAGGACGGCGAGTGGGCCACCTTCTGGTTCCGCGTGCCCGCGGCGCAGGCGAAGCAAATGGCGTGCAAGGGCTCCGTTGCGGTGGACGGCGTGAGCCTCACGCTGGTCGGTGTTGAAGACGTGGATGACGACGCCGGCCGATTCAGCGTGGCGCTCATCCCGCACACGCTCTCGGTAACCACCCTGGGCTCTCGACGTGTGGGCGACACCGTGAACATCGAGACCGACGTGCTGGCGAAGTACGTGCAACGGCAGCTCGGCAAATAGGCCGCACCAGGCCAGCGAGACGGCCTGGCCTGCGCGGTGGCACGTCGTGCTCGTCGTGCCGTTGTGGTT
>JBCBPC010000045.1:0-13937 GCA_039820945.1 Planctomycetota bacterium | reverse complement strand
GAAGAGAGAGATCGACAAAGCTCGCGTACCCACCGCGGGCCCGCCATCGGGGCGGGCCCGCGGTTTTTTTGTTGGCGGAGCGACTCAGTTCGTGAGGCGGAACCCGCCGGGCAGCAGCTCCGCGAGCACGGTGCGTCTTTCTACCTCACCGCTGTCCGAGTCGATGATCAGCACGCGCATCTGCGGACCGAACTCGTACAGGAACTGACGGCAAGCGCCGCAAGGGTTGGCCAGCGGCGAGGTGGCCACCGCAACCGCGACGATCGCCTTGGCGCCGTCGCTGATCGCGCGGGTCGCCGCGACACGCTCAGCGCAGATCGTCAGCCCGAACGAGCTGTTCTCCACGTTCGTCCCGGCGTGAACACGGCCCAGGTCGTCGAGCACCGCCGCGCCGACGCGGAACTCCGAGAACGGGGCGTACGCGTTGCTCCGCACGTCGAGAGCCGCCCGTACGAGACTCGCTTCTTGTTCCGTCGTGATCGCGTGCATACGGACGAGCGTAGACGGACGGGCCGAGTCAGTCGATACGCTCGTGAATCAGGTCGGGCTGTGCGCCGGTGTCGCTGATGCAGATCGCCTCGCGCGTAAGCCGTTCGGCCGTCTCGACGCCGCGATCAGCAACGAACATCCGAGCCACCGGTTGCCCCTGCTCGACGCTGTCACCCAGGCGAACGAGCATCTCAAGTCCGACGGACGGATCGATCGGATCGGTCTTCTGCTTGCGGCCGCCGCCAAGCTCGATCACGGCGTAGCCGAGGCGCTCGGCGTCGATCGACTCGACAACGCCCGCGGCGGGGGATTCCATCACGAGGGCTTCGCCGCGCGGTCGGGCCGCGTTGAGATCGCCTTCCTGGGCGGCGACCATCTGCGCGAACTTCGCCATGGCCGAGCCGTTGTCGAGTGTTGCGATGATCTGGGCGTCGCCCGCCGCGGCGTCGGCAGCCACGCCCGCGAGCACGAGCAGCTCGCCCCCGAGCCGAACGACAAGCTCACGCAGATCGGTCGGGCCGCCGCCCTGCAGGCACTCAACTGATTCGTCAATCTCTACCGCGTTGCCACAGAGCTTGCCCAAGGGTTGGTTCATGTCGGTGATCAACGCCGAGGTCGCCACCCCCATCCGCTTGCCGGTGTCGACGAGCGATCGGGCCAACGCCCGAGCGTCTTCCGGCGTCTTCATGAACGCGCCGCTGCCGCACTTCACGTCGAGCACCAACGCGTCGAGCCCCTCGGCGAGCTTCTTGCTCATGATGCTCGCGGTGATCAGCGGGATCGACGGCACGGTGCCCGTTACATCGCGGAGCGCGTAGAGCTTGCGGTCGGCCGGCACGAGTCGGGGCGACGCGCTGCAGATCACGCAGCCGACGTCGTCGGCGATCCCCTGCGCCTCCGCCGAGTCGTAATCAATGCGGAAGCCGGGGATCGCCTCGAGCTTGTCCAGCGTGCCGCCCGTGGCGCCGAGCCCCCGACCGGAGATCATCGGCACGCGGACGCCGCAGCAGGCGAGCGCCGGTGCGAGTGGGATCGAGGCCTTGTCGCCCACGCCTCCGCTGGAGTGCTTGTCGGCGTTGGGCGGCATGCCCTCGCGGCGGCCCGCGAAGGTTTCGCCCGAGCGGAGCATCGCCTCGGTCAGGGCGGCGGTCTCGCCGGTGGTCATGCCGCGCAGGAACACCGCCATCGCCCAGGCCGCCATCTGGTAGTCGGGCACGTCGCCTGCGGCGAAGCCCTGCACCAAATCGTCGATCTCGGCGCCGGTGAGCTCGGCGCCGTCTCGCTTGTTGGCGATCAGCTGGGCGACGTTCAAGGGGCTTCGGCTCCGCTAACGTGGCGAACGAGGGCTTCGACAAGATGCCGCAGTTTTTCGCCGGCCGAGGCGGCTGCCTCGACGACTTCGTCGTGGGTGGTTTCGCCGAGCGCGTCGGGCGGGTCGGCGTTGGTGACGGTGGAGACGCCGAACACCCGCATCCCCGCGTGCACTGCGGCGACCACCTCCGGCACGGTCGACATGCCAACGACGTCGCCGCCGAGTGTGCGAGTCATCCGGTACTCGGCCCGCGTTTCGTAGGTCGGCCCCAGCATCGCAACGTACACGCCCGTGTGCAGCGGGAAGCCGTGCGAGCGTGCGGCCTCGTGGGCCACGGCGATCAGCCTCGGGTCGTAGGGCGACGACATGTCGGGGAACCGCGGGCCGAGCGACTCGTCGTTCGGCCCGACAAGCGGGTTGCGGAACATGAAGTTGATGTGGTCGTCGATGGCCACGACGTCGCCGACGCGGTACTGCGGGTTGAGGCCGCCGGCGGCGTTCGAGACGACCACGCATTCGACGCCGAGACGCCGCATCACCCACACGGGCAGGGCCGCCTGGCGGGCGTTCCAGCCTTCGTACAGATGGAAGCGGCCCTGCATGGCGATGATCGGGTGATCGACGCCCGGCAACGCTCCGACGACGAACCGGCCCGCGTGGCCGGCGGCCGTCGACCGGGGGAACCCCGGCAAGTCGGCGTACGGCAACGCGACGACGTTCTCGAGGCGATCGGCCAGTCCGCCAAGCCCGGAACCCAGGACCACTCCGACTCGCGGCCGGCGATCGCCGATCGCCGCACGGATTCGGTCGGCCACGGCGTCGATCGCCGCGGACCCGTCCGCGGAGGCGGGGTCGCTCATCGGGGCGCCACCACGGCGATCTTCGACGCTTCGTGATCGAGGATGCCCTCGACGAGCGCTCGCAGCTTTGGCTCGGCCGAGTTGGCCACGGCGATGATCTCGTTGACGTCGGCCGGCTCCAGGGCGTCGGGCAGACACATGTCGGTAACGACGGCCATACCGAACACTCGTAGACCGGCGTGCACAGCGACAATCGTCTCCGGCACGGTCGACATGCCGACCACGTCGGCCCCGATGCCGCGCAAGAAGCGGTACTCAGCGCGGGTCTCGAGGCATGGCCCCAGCACTGCCACGCTGACGCCGCGGTGGACGACGAAGTCGCCCGCGCGGGCGATCCGTTGGCCCTCGTCGATGAGGTCGAAGTCGTACGGCCGCGACATGTCGGGGAAGCGGGGCCCCAGGCGGTCGTCGTTAACGCCCACCAGCGGGTTGTCGCCCAGCAGGTTGATGTGATCGTCGATGAGCATGACGTCGCCCGGCTGGTACTGCGGGTTCATGCCGCCGACCGCCTGAGAGACAACCATCACCTCGGCTCCGACCGCCTTCATCACCCGCACCGGCAGGGTGATCTGGCTCATCGGGTAGCCCTCGTAGGCGTGGAACCGGCCTTCCATGACCATGACCGGCACGCCGCGTAGCATGCCGAACACGAGGCGGCCGCGGTGGCTTGTGGCTGTCGAGACGGGGAAGTGCGGGATGTCGCCGTAGTCGAGCGTCGCCTCGACCTCGATCTTCTCGGCGAAGTTCCCCAGGCCTGTTCCCAGGATGATGCCGGCGTGCGGCGCCTTGTCCCACACCGAGCGAATCTTCGCGACGGCTTCTTGGATCTGATCGTACAGGTGCAGCATCTTGTTTCGCTTCCCTCGATTAACCACGGAGAGCACAGAGGACACGGAAAACGGGGCGGCCGTCCGAGGCCGACGCTCCGTAATTCTTTGAGCTCGGGTGGTGAATTACCTAGTAAGAGTCGCCCGACGATCCCTCGGCGATCGCCTTGGTCGCGCTGGTGCCGAGACGTGTCGCGCCCGCCTCGATCATCGCGACCGCGTCCGCGTGCGAACGAATGCCACCGGAGGCTTTCACCTCGACCGCGTCGCCGCAGGCCGCCCGCATCAGGCGGATGTCTTCGACCGTGGCGCCTGTGGACCGGAGCGAGCCGTCGTCGCCCTTCACGAAGCCGAAGCCGGTGGAGGTCTTCACGAACGCGGCGCCGGCGGCCTCGCTTAGCTCGCAGAGCTTCCGCTTGGTCGCGTCGTCCGGCATGAGGCCCGTTTCGAAGATCACCTTGGTGATGGCGTCATGCTCGCGGGCCGCGTTGACGACCGCCGCGATGTCGTCGGCGACCACCGACCACTCGGCCGCGAGCACCGCGCCGATGTTCACGACCATGTCCACTTCACGGGCGCCGTCTTCGCACGCGGCGTGGGTCTCGGCGGCCTTGGCGGCTGACGAGGTTCCGCCGTGGGGGAAGCCGATCACCGTGCTGGGCAGCACGGCCGTTCCCGACAACGCCTCCGTGGCAAGCCGCAGGTGCGAAGGCTTCACGCAAACGCTGGCGACGCCCAGCGTTCCGCAAAGATCGCAAGCGGCGCGGACATCGTGCGACGTCTGCGTCGGATGCAGCACCGCGTGGTCGATCATGGCGACAACGTTCATGGCTCAGAGCGTAAGAGCCGAGAGCTGCGTCGCCAAGATGCCGTCTGAAGCCCGTCGTCGTCGGCCGTGGCTACGGAGCGGGCGGGAGCGCGAGATCGACGACGACCGGGTAGTGGTCCGAAGTCGTAAGATCGACCACGTGGGCGATGAACGCACGCGTGATAAACGGCTCGAGCTGCTTGGGCAGCAGGATGTGGTCGATCATCGTGTACACGTCGTCGCCGTCGTGGGCTCCGTTCTCGTTGCGGTCCCAGTGCGAAGTGTAGCGGTCCGCTTGGTTGGCGATCCGCGAAGCGACGTTCACCAGCTCATCGCCCGCCGCGTCCGGGTCAAAGTCCTTGAGCTGGCGCACGGCCTCGGTGAGGGTGCTCCGCGTGTCGTCGCGGTCGGGCACATCGGGGTCGTAGTCGTTAAGGTCGCCCAGCACGACAGGCAGATAGCCCTTGGCCACAATCTTGCTGCGGATCGCCCGGCGAGCAACGTCGACCTCGGCGGTCCGCTTTGCGTTGGCGTACCCGCTGCTCGGGTTGCTCTTCAGGTGCAGGCCCAGGAAGCCGAGCTTGTGGCCCGCCACCGTCAAGAAGTAGAAGGAGTTGCGGCCGAGCGAAGTCGTGTCGGAGTCAGGGTCGCCGTCCCAGTTCGTGAAGCGGTAGGCGGCCCGCCAGGTGGGGTCGTCCTCCTCGCTCCACACCTTGTCGATCGGCTTGCCGTCAATCTCGTCGACGGGCAACCGGGTGATCAGCGCGACGTCCATCCCTGAGAACCGATCGCTGCTCTCGATATGGTAGCCGCGGTAGTCGGTGTGCCCCTTGGCGTGCAGGCGTTCGACCAGGGCGTCCACCGCCTCGACGCTTGTGACCTCGACGAGGTTCAGCACATCGGGCGTGAGGACCTCGATCACGTTGGCCACGCGGTCGAGCTGCCCGTTGCGAGCCGCGTCGAAGCGGAACTTCTGGAGTTGGCCCGCACGCACGCCGGGCGCCGTGAGGATCTCGGCGTTGAACGTGACGATCCTCAGCGGGGTCGTCTGGCCGAACGCCGCGTTCGCGACGGCGAGAACCGCCAAGACGGAGCAGAGTCTGATCACGGCAGGTCTTCCGCGATGTCTTCCGCCGCTCGCGTGAAGTAGGTAACGAACAGCTCCGTATCGATGTTGTCGGTCACGAAGTGGACGCTGCCATCCCCGTACAGGACGTTGATCCCGCCCGGGTGGAAGGAGTACAGCTCGCCGAAGTTATCGCAATTCATGAGGTTGGTGATTCCGCAATCGGCGGGCCCAAGCCCGAGCACGATGTAAGACGCTTCGTTGGCCCAACCCGCGCCGTTGCCCGGGCTGTCCATCAGCGGATCGTTGTCGTCGAGCCGGCCGCCGGAGACGTAGTTGAACGGCCGACCCGCCTGCTCGAACAGCATATAGGTCTTCGACAAGCCGTCGGAAACCTTCCGAAGCGACGCCTTCTTGTCCTGCATCATCCCCTCGAGCAGCTCAGTCGATCGATCCCGGGCCAGGCCATCTTCGACGAACTCACAGAAGTCGGTCGCGATGATATCGACCATAACGGTGTAATCGACCGCAGCCGCGCCGACATCGACCTGCTCGCTGGTGCCGGCGAACTGGATGCCTCTGCGAGCATCGATCGACGGCGCCGAAGGGCAGACGTAGTCAGCGATGGTGGTTGCGCTCGCATCGACGTTGCGCGTGCCGCTCGCATTCACCGCGAAACTGTCCCACGCGAAGTCGAAGTTGAACTGATCGTAGACCACCTGCTGTTCCATGTACGGAAGGATGAACGTGAACAGGTAGTGGGGCTGTCCGCCGGTCGGGCAGATACACGGGCCGTCCTGGGGGCTCGCGCACGTGCCTCCGCCTGATGCCTCGGAGATGCACTCGCCCTGGTCTACGAAGCCGTTTGGCAGGGTGATGGGAACTGTCCCACAGTTGGAGCCATCCGGGACGTAGTTGGGCGTGAAGGCCAGCGGCAGCTGCCCTCGTGCGGACTCGTAGTTCAGCACCGCGAGCCCGATCTGCTTGAACTGGTTGGTGCACTGGATGCGGCGGGCCGCCTCGCGGGCGGCCTGCACCGCCGGCAGCAGCAACGCTACAAGGATGCCGATGATCGCGATGACGACCAGCAACTCGACCAGGGTGAAACCGCGATGCTCTTTTCTAGCCTTCATACCGTGTCTGCTGGCGGGGGGATCGTGATTGCCTGGTCGTGGATCGTCCCGGTCGGTCAGACGTCTATCGGCGTCGACGGCGCGGGGGCGCGGGTTCGAGATCAAAGGGTTCGAGAACGTTTTCACCGGGCTCGATTGTCGCGGTGAGCCCGCTGGTGTCGTGCTTGCCGTACTTCGGGTGGAAACGCGGCCCCGAATCGCTCTTGGCCATGCTGCGAGCAGAAGCTCCGAGCAGTCGTACCGTGTACTCGCCCGCCGGCGCCCCGTCGCCCTTGACGAAGGTCGTCAGCTCAAAACTGCCATCTTCACGCGTGACACCAAGTGGTCGCTGCTTTTGGAACTCTTCGGAACCGCCGATCGGGCGGAGCGTAAGCCGGGCGTCCGCCAGCGGTTGTCCGCCGACCAACACCTTGCCGGTCACCGGGTAGCGACGGATTTTTCCGTCGCCGCATCCGACCACGAGGGCCCCCGCCAAGGCGAGGAATGCCGCAGAGAAGCTTGCGCGACGTCGGCCTGCAATCATTGCGGCAGCGGGCACGTGGCAACTCGTTGGGGCAGGGCGGGCGGGAGGAACCGAAGCGAGTCGGCCCGGTTGGAACACGGCAGGCGTTGCTACCAGCGTGGCTCGGCCAGCGGAGGATAGCCAATAACTCTTGATCCGCCAACCAGTTGGAACGCCCGGCTTAACCCGCTCTTTATAAACTGGGCCGCGCCCGCCCTGGCCGCCGCGGCGGCACGCTATTCGTGGCTCAGTACTGGAAGTGCTTGATCGGCTCGCCCTGGTCTTCGATCTCGGTCAGCGCCGCGATCCCGAGTTCCAGGTGGGCGGCCGACCAGTCGCGGGTAACCGCCGCGTCGCTTTCGGACGTCTTGATCCCATCGGCGGACATCGGCACGTCCGACACCAGCAGCAGGGCCCCGCGGGCGATCTGGTTGGCGTGGCCGACGATGAACAGCGTCGCTGTTTCCATGTCGATTGCGATCGGCGTGTAGGTGTCGAGCTTCGCACGGAACGCGACGTCGTGCTCCCAGACACGCCGATTGGTCGTATAGACGACGCCCGAACGGTACTCTAGGTCCCGATCCACCAGCTTCTCGGAAACGAACTTATGGAGCTTGAAAGAGGGCAGGGCGGGGACGGCGGCCGGCAGGTAGTCGTCGCTCGTGCCCTCGCCGCGGATGGCCCCGATCGGCAGGATGAAATGGCCGATCTCGGTGCTGTGCTTCAGCCCGCCGCACTTGCCCAGGAACAGCACCGCCTTCGGGTGGCGAGCCGTTAACAGATCCATGATCGTGGCCGCGTTCGCCGACCCGATGCCGAAGTTGACGAGCGTCAGCCCGTCGTCGTTTGTCGCGGCTTGCATCGGCCGATCGGCGCCGTGCACCTCGCAGCCGAAACGCTCGGCGAAGCGATCGACGTAGCTCCGGAAATTCGTCAGCAGCACAAAGTCGCCGAACCGATCCAGCGGCATCCCGGTGTAGCGGGGCAGCCAGTCGGAGGCGATCTCGGATTTGGCGGGCAGCGGTTCGGTCGCTATGGGGCTCGCTCCGTCGGTAGGGCCGTCTCGCGGCGACTCACGCTCTCCTGATCACGCGCGGCGGCAGATTATTGCGTTTTCTGCGGCGCCCGCGGCGCCGAGGGGCGTTGATCTTATCAGAGCCCGGCGATCGCCGAGCACGTGTCCGGCCGCAATCGCGGCCCCCACGCAGCCTGTTGCTCGGCCCCGCGAACCGCGGGCGGCCCGGGACCCGATGAATCTGTGGAGAAGGAGTAGACGAGTCATGACATCTAAGGGAAGAGAGCTTCTTGGTCGGTCGTGCTGGAGCATGATGACCCTCGCTGTCGCCACGCTCGCTGTTGCGGCTTGGGCCGATGCGGACCCCGGGCGCGACGGCCCCCGCGGCGGCGGACCGCCGGGTAGTGGGGAACGCGGCTTCGGCCCGCCCCCGCCTCCGCCGCAAAGCGGTGGGATCCGCATGGGGATGCTGCTCCGCCTCGAGGAGGTTCGCGAGGAGCTCGCCCTCACCGACGACCAGGTGCAACAGCTACGCGAGGCCGGCCGCGAGATGCGCTCACGTCGCGGCGACCGCCAGGGCCCGCCGCGGCCGCCCCGGGGTGAAGGCCGCCGCGGTGAAGGGGCCCGCCGTGGAGGACCCCCGGGCGAAGGCCCTCCGCGTGAAGGCCGCCGCGGCGAAGACTCGCTGAGCGGTGAAGAGCGCGGGGCACGGCCTCCGCGCGGTCCGCGTGGCGAGGGACGTGGAGACCGGCGTGGTCGGATGCGCGAACGCCTCACCGACCGGGGAGCCGAGGCTGAAGAGCGATTGAGCGGCATTCTTACCGACGATCAGCTCACGCGGCTCAAGCAGATCGCTTTGCAGCAACGCGTCCGTCGCCAGGGACCACGGGCACTGACAAACGGGCCGCTCGCCGACGAGCTCGGCGTGAGCGAAGAGCAGGGCGATCAGCTTCGCGAGAAGGCGGACGAGCTACGCGGGGCCCTCGCCCAACAGATCCGTGCAGTGACCGACGCCTCGCGGCAAGAGTTGTTCAACGAGCTCACGACCGAGCAGCAAGCGAAGCTCGAAGAGATGCTCGGCGAGCCGTTCGAGATGCCGCCGCCGCCGAAGCGGATGAGCCGCCGCCAGGGTCCGCCGTCGCAAGGCGGTCCTCCCCGTGGCGGTCCTCCCCGTGGCGGACGTCGCGAGGGCCCGCCGCCGCGTGAGTTCTGACCACGCTGCACGCAGCGGCCTGATAGCCTTCGGGCTTCAAAGCTAACCACGGCGTGGCCTCCTCTCGGGGTCACGCCTTTTTCGTTGGGTAGAGTGTCATCGCTCGGCCGCCGTCGCCGCTTCGCTGTAGAGCGGCAGGTGGCGGTAGTAGACCTCGAGCACGTAGATGGACAGGCACGTTTGATAGAGCCGACCGCCCATCTCTCCCCAGCGGTCGCCCACCGGGCTCCAGCTTCCTTCTTCAGCGCCACGCTGCACCTGATGCTTTGGCAGCACCTCGCGGATCTGTTCGTTCCACGTACGCCAGGTCTCGCCGCCCATGTGCCGGCAGACCTGGGTCGCGTAGTACCAGTAGTAAATGTCCCGCCGCCGATCGACCCACTCGGGCGGGTGATTGAGCAAGTGATCCACGCCCTGCCGCATCGCCGCCTTGTCCTTCGGCCACCCGAGGTACTGGCGACCGAGCAGCCCGACGGCCGTCATCGACGGGGGCAACTCGGGATTGAACATCACGGAACGCTCGTAGACGTACTGACTGCCGCCCGCCTTGCCGACGTCTTCGTCGAGATACTTCGTCACCTCGTCGAACACCTCCGAAGGAACCGTCAGTCCCGACATGCGTCCGCTCTTCAGGGCCATGAGCACCCAACCAGTCACGGATAGGTCCGCGCTCTCGCCCGGGGTGTACTTCCATCCGCCGCGAGCTGTCTGATTCTCGATGAGATGGTCGATCGCCTTCTGTGCCGCCTGCGTGTGGCGATCATCGCGGCTCATCCCCATGAGTTCGCACAACGCGATCGTGCAGAGCGCGTCCGTATAGAACCGATGGTTGCGGCGCCCCTCCGTGAAGAACGAGCCGTCCGGCTGCTGTTGTTTGAGCAACCAGTTGAACCCCCGATCGACGACCCGGCTGAACGGGCTGTTCGAGCTCGGAAGATGCCCCTGACCCAGGAACGCGAGCAGCGCCATCGCGGTCGCGGCCTCGCGATTTTCTACGTTCGCCGCATTGGCGTAGCCGTCTTCGAGGCTCCATCCACCGTCTCGACGGTTCTGCCTCCGAGCCAGCCACTTCAGCCCCGCGAGCACCGCGGCCTCGGTACGTTCCGTTCCGCCGTAGGCCTTCAGCAACGCCAGACGCATCCCCTCTTCACGACCGGCGAACGCGGCGCCCGGTGTGGCCGGATCGATCGTGCTGGTGAACGCCGGACCGTCGGGCGTGACCACCGTTGGCATTGGCAACGCCAACGGCTCCGGCGTCTCCACGAGAAAATCCGGCGTGATGGCTTGCTCGAGTTCGTTGAGTTCGACGGTGGCGTCGAGGTTCAGATCCGGCTCGATGAGCTGCTCGCCCAGGTCGTCGCTGAACACCCCCGTAAGGTCGAACGGCCGATCATCGTCGGCGACGATCGCGAGCAGGGCGAGCAGGATCAGCAGCGTGAGGTGCAGGATCGCGCTCGCGAGCCATGCCGGGGCGTCGGCGATCCACCACCCGGCGCCGACCAGGTCATCGGCGTCGCCGTGATCCACGGGCTCCGCCCATGACGGCGCGCTGCTCTCGAGGGGAGGAAGTTCCGCGGTCGACGGCGGGTAACTCAATCGCGACAAGCGGCCGGCTCGGGATGCTGTACGGCGTGCAAGCGGACGCTTCGCCCGCCTCTGTAAGACTACTATTCGTCGCCGATCGCCGCTGCTATCGAAGCGATTCCCACCGAACCCCCTGCCGCGATGGCGGTCTTTACCGCTTAGGCAGCTCCGGCGAACAGACGCCACCCGAGAGGCCGTCACCGCGGCTTAGGGCGGCGGGCCACTTGTCGCTGAAAGGACGTGAAGCTACGCTTCGTTCTCCTAACGCGGGGTGGAGCAGCCAGGTAGCTCGCGAGGCTCATAACCTCGAGGTCGTCGGTTCGAATCCGGCCCCCGCCACTTTTTCTAAGTCTAGCTGAATCAACGCTTTAGGATACCGGCCAGACGCCTGGCCGAGCGGCTTGCTAGGGCCCAAAAGAGGTAACCAAAAGGGGTAACACCCTGAGGACTACCTCTTTTGGCTCCCAACAGCATCATCAGCCGCCATGCCAAAAATCCTCAAGCGTCCCCCCAAGTACCGCCTCCACAAGAGCACCGGTCAGGCCGTGGTTTCCGTCCACGGCAAGGTCATTCAGCTAGGCCCCTTCGGCTCCCCGCGTAGCCACGAGCGCTACCAGCAAGAAGTCGAGCGGTGGCGTGCTGGGCTCTTCCAGCAGCATCCCGAGCGGGCAGCCGCCGAGCCCGAGCCGATCGAGATCAGCATCCAAGAGCTGCAGGCTCGCCGGCGCCGTGGGCAACCGGTCACGATCAACGAGATCGCTCTGCTCTACGAGGACTACGCCCACGGCTACTACGTCAAGAACGGCGTGGTGACCCGCGAAGGGGAGCAGGTCAGCGAGATGTTGCGGCTGCTACTCCGCTACCACGGCGAGGACGAGCTGGACGAGTTCGGTCCGGTGCGGCTCAAGGAGCACCGTGAGCGGATGATCACCGAGTTCAACTGGTCGCGGAAGTACATCAACGAGAACGTCAACCGGATCCGTCGGCTGTTCGCCTGGGCGTGCGAGAACGAACTCGCCTCGCCAATTGTTCACCAGGCCCTGCAGACGGTCGCCGGCCTCAAGAAAGGCCGCAGCGGCGCCCGGGAGACCAAGAAGGTGACCGTCGTCGAGGACGCGGTCGTCGATTCGACGCTGAAGCATGCCCCAGAGATCGTCGCCGACATGGTCCGCTTCCAACGCCTGACAGGTGCGCGGCCCGGCGAGGTCTGCGAGCTGCGGCCGTGTGACCTAGACCGCTCCGAGGAGATCTGGGTCTACGAGCCGGACGGTCACAAGACCGAGCATCACGACAAGACGCGTCTGGTGATGATCGGTCCAAAGGCGCAGGCGATCCTCCAGCCGTACCTCGATCGCGACGCAGAGGCGTACTGCTTCGTGCCGGCCGAGACGGCTTGGATTGCCAAGCACCGACGCGGCGCGAGAGGTGCCACGGCGGCTCTCGTGGAGGTGCTGAGCAAGGCGCACGCCGTCGCTGTCGCGCGTGGTCCCCTGACACCCTACGACGCCAACAGCTACCGCATCGCGGTCAACCGGGCGGCCGAGAAGGCGAAGGTTCCGAAGTGGTCGCCCAACCGGCTGCGGCACACGGCGGCGACAGAGGTGAGAAAGCGGTTCGGCTTGGAGGCGGCCCAGGTAGTCTGCGGACACCAAACGGCCGACGTAACGCAGGTCTACGCCGAACGGAACATCACCCTGGCGAAGGAGGTGGCCAAAACGGTCGGTTAACGAGGGTCGGCGAGGTACCGCGGCGTGTCGGGCCGACGAAGGTTGGAGCGGCCGCGAAAACTGCTGAGGTCTTGATCACCGCCCGCAGTTCGGCACAGGGCTAAGAGCGAACGGATGGTCCATCCTACCGCAGTTGAGCAACTGCGAAGCAGTGTGATCGAAGTACTGCGTTCGGCCGCGAAGCCGCCTCTACGTCTAATTCTTTCGCTGGTGGGGTGCCGCCCCTGAACTTTCCCTCTTCTGACCCAAAACCGGAAAGTCACCAACGCCGGGGTCGGCTAGCCTCGGCGTTTTTCATTGGCCAACCGACATCGCCAAGCACCGTTTTCGGGAGAGTCAGGGGAACGCTCTAAGTGAAAAGGCGGCGTCGACCTTGGCCGGGTCGGGCAGCACCCCGCGTCGACGAGGGCATCGGCAGTGGCATACGTTCTCCGAGGCGGGCGAGGCGTTTCCGTTCGGTGAGCACCTTCTCATAGAGGCAGCCCGGCGTGCCGGTGCCGAACAGTTCCTACGCGCAGACCACTTCAACGGTGGGCGGGCGGGTTGTCGCCGAAAACTTGTGACGCGGAGGGGCGCTTCTTAAACTACAGGCCATATTGATCTGCCTGTGAGTCGATGCCGCTTGGCGTCTTTGTCAGTCACCACTCTATCCAGCACCTCCGACCCGGGAACAACGCATGCCGCGTCAAGGCAGCCTTCGATCGCCCCTCGCCAGAGTCCTTCCCGCCGTCATCGCCCTCGGCGGCTTGTTTGCATCGACGCTCCATGCCGAGTCGGTCGACGTCAATGAGTTTGGGAACGTGGTGTTTCCGGTAGCGACCGTCTCCAGCGTCACTGGAATACCCCCGATTGGAGATGCGGGAGGTTCACAGTCGACCAACGACGACGTCCGCCCTCAGCGTATCGTTAACTTCCGCGAAGACCTCGAGGATATTCGGGCCGAGGTTGATGACATCCTCGCGCTCGAGCCGCCTCCGACGACAGAGCAATTCGAAGAAGCCTCCGCGATTCTTGATGGACTGGAGAACATCCGCTCCTTGTTCGAATTCAAGATTATTGGCGAGCGGACCGGCTCCCTGCTCACGGTTCCGATCAACACCGTCGAGCTCAACACCCCTGACTTCAGCGTAATCGAAGCTGCGTTGACAGGGCTTCAGAGCCTCGGAGGCGTTAAGGTCGGCGGTGGCTCAAGAGACGAGCTGACTTCGTCCAGTGTCGCGGCGGTCGCTCAGCTGATTGCCGACTCGGACCCGTTCATCACCATGACCGGCGCTATCACGAACCTCTCGGAGACCGAGTCGATCAACGCGTTCCTGCCGTTCGAGTGACCTAGCCCCCTTCACCGAGTCCAGGAGCTGAGCGAAGCTCAGCTTGCTGGTCATCATTGAAGGAGGTTGATTA
>JBCBPC010000044.1:0-23976 GCA_039820945.1 Planctomycetota bacterium | reverse complement strand
TTCGTTCCGGCTACGCCTCCACGAAGTGAGCCGGCTGCTATAACTTGATGACTGGTTCCACTACCGGGGGCAGGTCACGATGCTGAAACAGGCCGATGAGATGGAACTACCGGTGCGGCACCTGATCCGCGACCAGGACTACAAGTACACGGATCGGTTCGACGCGGTCTTCGAGCACGCCGACGTTGCGGTCGAGCCAACGGCGCCAAGGGCCCCGAACCAGAACGCGTTCATCGAACGATGGATTGGGTCAATTCGCGGGGAATGCCTCGACCGCTTCATCGCGTTTGGGCTGCGGCACCTCGACTACTTTGCCCTAAACCCCTTGCAGGAATTGGCTTAGGGCGATATCGGTCTGCTTCACAACACGTCGAGGTCGTAGGGCCTGCACGAGAAGCGAGCCGGTAGCTGATTGGCTAATCTGGATATTCGCGGGGTTTTTTGCGTGTGCTCCGCCGTCAACGATACATCAGGAATCGTTGAGCCGGCGTTTGAAACCGGCCGGCGCCACGGAGGCGGACCCTTGTCACGAGCCGAAGACCGCGAGGAGTTCCTCGCGTTGTTGAGCGAACACGAAGCGCAGCTTTCGGGCTTTCTGTGCGCGATCGCGCCGAACTACCAAGACGCCGAAGATCTCTTGCAGCAAACCGTGCTCACCATGTGGCAAAAGTTCGCCGAATTCGAACGCGGGACGAGCTTCGTGGCGTGGGGGCGACAGATCGGTCGCTACAAGACGATGAACCTGATGAAGGCCCGCCGGCTGACACCGCTGGACGACGCAGTGATCGATCTCCTGCTGGTTGCGGAAGCGAAACAGGACCGCGACCATCGGCTCGCAAGACGGCGGGCTTTGGCTGGCTGTCTTGAGAAACTGCCCGCTCGCGACCGTCAGCTGGTAGAGCGGGCCTATAGCAGCGAGCAACCGATCAAGGATGTCGCCGCCGCCGTCGGGCGATCAGCGGGCGGGGTCTACAACTCCCTTGGGCGCATTCGCCAAGCGTTGCTTCAGTGCATCCAGGCGACACTGGCCAAGGAGGAGCGAGCGTGAACAAACGACTCAGCACCGACGAGCACCGCCTGTTCGACGCAGCGTGTTCGGGTCAACTCGACGCGGACTCGCATGCGGTCCTGCAAAGAGTTCTGCGAGACTCCGAGGAGGTCAGGGTCAGGTATCTCGACTACCTCGCCCTGCACTCCGATCTCTTCGGCGCGGTGCGAGCCGCACGGGTGCGTGAGCGTTTTCTGGCGACCATCGGCGTGGCGCCGCAACGTACGTCAGAGCGTCGACGTCGGTACAGGGTGGTGGGCGCGGTACTGGCGACCGCCGCCGCGTTGACGTTGGTGCTCAACGCGCAACGCGGCGCGGAAGACAAGACTGTAGCCACGGCCAGCCAGGGCTTGGCCGCGCAAGAGGGTGAGGGTAGCTGGCGAGGCCTGATCGCCCGCGTCAACCGTGTGGAGGCCGTTGAGTGGCAGCCGGGGTGCCGGACGTTTGTTGAATCGGATCTGATCGCGGCCGGCGAGGCGATGGTGCTGCGAGCCGGCATTCTCGAGGTGGAGTTCCGCCAGGGGGCGGTCGTGGTTCTGGAAGGTCCGGCGCACCTCGTCGCCGACGACGCCAACGCGGCGTCACTCTTGCAGGGCAGGCTTGCCGCGGTGGCGCCGCCCTGGGCGACCGGCTTCCGGGTCGATACCCCCGGGGTCGACGTGGTCGATCACGGGACCGAGTTCGCCGTCAACGTGAGCGGCGCCGGCGCGGATGCCCGAGTCAACGTTGTCGTGACTGAGGGGGAGGTGGAGGTGCTGGCTGACCAACAGGTTGACGGGGGGCGTCGGCTGCTTGCTGGCGAAGGGGTGAACGCGACCGAAGACGCTGTGGAGGACGGAGACGACGCTGCCGCGCGTAAGCTCACCGAGCAATTGCCCGACCGTCCGGAGCTCAAGAACGCGGTCGTAGTCGGAGATCGCTGGAGCGGTTGGGCGCCCGGCAGCGAAGGGCAGCCGTGCCGCGAAAGCGCGTGGCGGTACTTCACCAATCGAGACGGCGAGTTCGGCGACGTCCAGGGTTACAAGGAGCTCGTCTGGCACGAGGCCGACAACTGCTACCGGCCCGCCGACCGTGAAACAAGCTCTTGGTTTAGCCAGCACGTACGGGTCCACCGCGACGGCGGCCACCCGGGCCGCGGGCGGGACCAGGTGTGGGACAAGATAGATCGCTACAGCATCACCGGCTTCGTTGTCCCCGAGGACGGCGTGTACCGCATCGAAGCCGGCTGGCTCGAGCGGATGTGGGCGAAGCGTTGGGACCGCGACGAGATGCTCGACATCGCCGTGCACGTGAACGACGGCCCGGTGCTGATGCGAGAGTTCTGCAACCGCGACTCATTCGTCGCGTTCCGACAGGCGCTCGGGGAGCTGTCCGCGGGCGACACCATTTACGTGGGGGTCGGGCCGAACGGCGCCGACTTCAATGACAAGTTCCGCTGGGGCTTCTATGTGGTCCGCGAGACCAGCCCGCCGGGCGGCGCCACCGCCCCAAACGAGGGCGGCCTCGCGGCGACCGACTAAGCTAGGAAAGCGATGACTCTTCTCTCATCTATTCATCACAATGCGAACGGCAGACGACGGTCGACCGGCTTCACGCTGGTCGAGCTCTTGGTCGTGATCGCGATTATCGGAATCTTGGTGTCGCTGCTGCTGCCGGCGGTGCAGTCGGCACGTGCGGCCGCGAGGCGCAGCCTCTGCCAGAACCAGCTAAGGCAGGTCGGCCTCGCTTGCCTGAACTACGAATCGGCGACGGGCACGCTTCCTGCGGCGGTTCGAGGCAAGGGCAACTTCAACGACGACGACGCTCCGGGCAGCAAAGAAGAAGTGGGGATGGCGTGGGGGATCGTCATCTTGCCCTATCTAGAGGAGCAAGCGGCGTTCGACCGGTTCGATTTCAGCGGAGACAAGAACTACCTCTCGACCGAGATAAACCCGTCGGGGGTCTCGAATCGTGAGGCCGGCGAGGAGCCGATGGCCGTCTACATCTGCCCCGAGGATCAAGATGCCGTTGAGCCTTTCGCCGCGCACGGCGTCAACTGGGCCGCGAGCAGCTACCGAGCTTGCTCTGGCACGATCGACGAGGTCACCCAAGGACCGGCCCCGCCCTACGTGTTCTGGGATCGCCTGAGTTCGAACAACGCCAGCAAAGATCTCCGCCTTGAGAACCAGCAGTTTCGGGGCGCACTCGTGGCCGCTGACGGCCGCATGGAACTCAAAGCAACGCGGATTGGGCAGATCGGCGACGGCACCGCCCGAACCGCCATGGTCGGGGAGTTCCATCCGGGGCCTGACGCCGTGCGCCGCAATGCGTGGGCGTCCGGATGGCGCTATCACAGCAAAGGGCACTTCATCCGCGACAGTCTCGGGCGCAGCTCGATCTATCGCACGGCTACGGTCGAGCAGTGCCGTGGCTCTTCGCGCACCATTCCGCCGGGCCTCGGTGGCGATCCGAACCTCTGTTTTCGCTCGTTTTCGACCGTCCATTCGGCCGGGATCATGCAGTTCACTTACTGCGACGGTTCTGTCCACGGCGTGTCGGACGTGATCGATGACGAGGTGTACCTAGCGCTCGGCACGATAGCCGGGGGGGAGTTCGTCGACGATGGCATCTAGCAAACGCTTCAGTGCGATCATCCTGATGGCGGTTGCGGTGGCGGCCACCGCGGGTTGCGGCGGGGAGTTCCAGCTCGCCTCTGTTTCGGGGGTCGTAACGCTGGACGGCGAGGCGCTCGCCAACGCGTCGCTCTACTTTCAGCCGCAACGGCGTGGCGACGACCCGTTGGTTGGGCCGCCATCGATCGGCGTTACCGATAGCGAAGGGCGCTTCACGCTAACGACCGCCGACGGAGATCGCGGTGCCGTTGTCGGGATGCACCGCGTTAGCGTATCGACCTTCGAGTCCCGCATGGTGGATCCTCAGAACTCTGATCGCGTTGAGGTAGTAAGCGAAGAACGGGTTCCCACTCGCTACCGCGCACGGACGGAGCTGTCGTTCGAGGTTCCGTCCGGCGGCTCGAAAGACGCCAACTTTGCACTCAGGAATAGCTGACACCCGACGAACTCGACGCCCATACATCCCTTCGACACCTTCGACTCTTCTCCTCTGAGGTACGGCCTAATGAAACGCTTTGCTCTTCTCTGCCTGACCGTCTCGGGCGCCGTCGCGACCGCGGACGCGGCGACGATCGCCACGGGCGACGTCACCGCCAACCTCGACGGCCAGCTGTTTTACGACGACGCCCGCACCGGCGGCGGCGACACCACTTACAACGAAGGATCGGTCAACAACATCCAGCGTTACCTCGACTTCGATCTGGACGGGCTCATCACCGACCCGCCAGGCGTCGAAGGGACCGTAACGATCGAGGGCTTCGGCTTCGCCACCAGCGCTGCTGCCGCCGCCAACGACGCCACCGAGATCGATCTATCGTTCGTCTATCTGGGAGCCGACGAGAACCCCGGAACGCCGGGCGACAACGTGGTCATCGGCACCGAGCGTGTTGGCTACAACCACACAGGTGGCGGCGAGTACTTCGTCAACTTCGACACGGACCTCAGCGCGGTGATCGATGGGCTCGGCAGCCGCTTTCGGGTGGTGATCGAGGTGGTCGACAACGACCCGCAGGTCGTCGAGTCCATTCGGTTCAAGAACCGTCCTACGAACGAGCACTCGTTCTTCGGCCAGGCCAGTAATCACAGCGGCCCCATGTTGAGCATCTCGGGCACGTTTGTTCCCACGATCCCTGAGCCATCGTCCGCCGCGGCGGCGATCCTGATCACAGCCTTCGGTGGTGTCGCCAGTCGGCGCCGTCGCTAGCAACACGCAACCACCTCGACAACACATCAAGAACTAAGGGAAGCCGAGACAGCCGCGTTGGGGTGGGCGCGGCCGGCTTTCCATTCTCACCCGGTGTTCTCTTCCCACAACGACGCCATGCCACCCACATTTCGATATCTCCTTGCCGCAACACTCGCGTTAGCGAGTTCTTCGACCGCCGCTGTCGCCATGGATCTTGTGGCTGGCTACCAACGGGAGGCCAACTTGCCGGGCCAGCTCGGCAGCGACTTCATCATCGACCAAGCGCAGACCGGCGGCGGCGACGCGCTCAACGGCGACGGCTTCTTCGGCTGGGCCGCCGAGTTCACGGACATCTGGGACGTCGGCACACCGGTGTCGATCACCGGTCTCGCCGTGCCGATCAAAGCGGGCGGGACACAGAATGGGGACTGGACGTTCACCTTCTTCGAGCTCGACGGCGGCCCCAACCCCAACTCGTTCGACGGCTATAGCTTCACCGAGCAAACCGGCGAATCGATCCTCGGCTCGGTGACGGCGGCGTTCAACGGTAACGGTTCAACCGGCACGGATGAGTACTACGTTGCTTTCGACACGCCGATCAACTTCACCTCGGCGAGTACGGGCGTTGCCTTCCACATGCAAAGCACCGCCGCCATGGAGGTGAAAGTCCGGCCTGCCGGACTCGCCAACTCTCGTGCGGTGCGGGTGGGACTGGGCGACGGCGCTCCCGTCGGCGGCTCCAACCCCAACTTCCGTGCGACCCTCGCGGGGACGCCCACAGCGCTTGACCCACCAGTTTTAGCGCACCGCCTTGACGCCTCGCTCGACGATCCGGGCAACCGCCGATGGCAGACGGTCGCTCCGTCGCTGGAGCAGTTCGCGTTGCGGCCGCCGGTCGGTGACTACAACGGCGACGGGACGACCGACATCGCCGACTACACCGTTTGGCGCGACAACGACGCCGGCGACGCACTGACCAGCTTCGCTGTCGGTAGCCGCGATCCGGCGAACAGCGGCGCAGTTAGCAACGACGACTACACATCATGGTCTAGCAACTTTGGAACCGGGACCAGCACCGTCCCGGTTGCTGATCCGTCGGTTCCCGGGATCACCGCGGCCTATCGAAACGGCGCCATCGGTCAGGCTGGAGTGTTCGAGAATCAGATCAACGGCCAGTTCGCCGGCCGCCAAGATGGTTCCTTCGAGATCTGGTTCAAACCGGATGATCTAGCTGGCGGCGATCAGGTCCTGTTTGAAGTCGGCGGCACGGGCACCGGCTCGTATCTCTCGCTGCAGGACAATCAGCTGAGCTTCTTCGTCAACGGCCAGTTCGACGGCAACGAGCAAACGGTGACGACCACGCTTGCCGACGCCGACTGGACTCAAGTTGCGGTGGTGATCAACAACACGTTCTCGGCCGATCTGGCGTCGCCCGACGACTTTGTCGAGCTCTACGTCAACGGTCAGTTGATCGCTACGTCGTCCACTTCGGACATCAACCGGTGGGCGGGCGGCAACCAGACCGGCATCGGCCTGGACGGCGGCAACCTCGCCGCGTTAGGGCCGCTCGGCAGCAGCGACGTCAACAACCAGATCGATTTCGCCTTCGAAGGCGAGATCGCGATCTTCGAGTACGAGCCGGGCGCCTGGGACGCCACCGAGGTGCTGTCGCGCTACAACGCGATCACGACGGCGCCCTCCTCGGTCGCGGTCCCGGAGCCAACGGGCTTTGCTTTGCTAAGCGGTGTGCTCGCTTGCGTTGGCCGCGTGCGTCGCGAGCGCTCTTGATTGAGACTCGACCGGGCTCCGCGACCCGCGCGTCGCGGAGCCCGCCCTTACACGCCCGCGGAACGGGTACGCCCCGTTGTGCGATTTCTACGCTCCTATCGAGAGACACCTCTTGCACCTGCTGAAGCTACTGCTGATGGGCTGCATCGCGGCGCCGGCGTTCGCGCAGCCGAACGTTGTACTGATCGTCAGTGATGACGCCGGCTGGGCCGACTACGGGTTCATGCGGGCGGCGACGTCGGCCGCTGATCCGGGCAACGGCGCCGTTCCCACGCCGAACCTTGATCGTATCGCCGCCAATGGTGTGACGTTCACCAACGGCTACACCGCCAGCGTTTGTTCTCCGTCGCGGGCGATGATCGTCACCGGGCAGTACGGAACCCGATTCGGCTACGGCTCGAACATCCAGGGCTCGACCGCGGCGATCAACACCGCCGCGACGGTGCAAGGGTTGCCGGCCGAAGCGGTCACGATCTGGGAGCGGATGCAGTCGGTCGGCTACAACACCGCGGCCGTTGGCAAGTGGCACGTTGGCGAGCACGCTAATGGCGGCGGTCTGCTGGGCAACCGACCGGAGAACCAGGGTGTCGAGCACTTCGAGGGGCTCTGGGGCGGCTCGCGCGACTACTTCGTAGGCGACGCGACCGGCAGTCAAGCTCTCCGCCGCACGATCTCCAACGGGGCCGGAAGCGTCACGTCGAGCGCGGCGGTCGAAAGCGAGTACGACGGTCAGTACGTGACCGATGTCCTCGGCGACCAATCAGCGGACTACATCCGCGCCCAAGCAACCGCGGGAGCCGATCCGTTCTTCCTGTACTCGTCGTTCACGGCGCCCCACACGCCGATCTCTCAAGAGCAAACGACGGCCGCGGACCTGGCGTTCATCGACTCGCTCAACCAGCCGGGCTTCACCGGCAAGCGACGGGAATACGCGGCCATCCAGTACGGCATGGACCGCAACATCGGAAAGATCCTCGACGCTCTCGATGATCCGAACGGCGACGGCGACACGGCCGACAGCATCGCGGACAACACGCTCCTGCTGTTCATCAACGACAACGGCGGCGACTGCTGCGACTCCACCTCCAACGCCAGCAACAACGGCGATCTCCGCAACGGCAAGGGGAGCCAGTTTGAGGGGGGGATGCGAGTGCCGATGGTAGTCGCCGGCGCCGGTGTCGATGCGGCGGCGCGCGGAACCGTATCGGCCGACCTTGTGCATGCGATCGACCTCGTGCCAACGGCTTTCTCGGGAGCGGGTGGCGGCGTGTTCTCGCCGTCGGACGTGATCGACGGCAAGAACCTCCTGCCACACATCAACGGTCAAACGGCGGGCCCAGCGCACGACCACTTGTTCATCCCCCGCAACAACAACAAGCAGTCGGCGGTGCGCAAGGGCCCTTGGAAGTACATGTACCAACCCGGCAACGGTTACCAGCTGTACAATCTCGACAACGACATTGATGAGTCCAGCAACGTGATCGCCAACCCGGCGAATGCCGCGGTCGCCGAGGAGCTGCACCAGCTCATGTCGAGCTACCACGTGCAGATGGACAAGCCGCGGCACGACAATCAGGCGCCGCTCACGAACCAATTCGACCACTTCCGCTTCCGCGAGGGAGCGGCGACCAACGCGACCTTCGGGGCCGCCGATGCGTGGGTGGATGGCGACAACCCGGGCGTCGCGCAAACGGCGACATGGCGTGACGGCTACGCGGACAATCGGATGACATTCAGGGCGAAGTCCGGCGGCAGCTATACCGCGACGAACGACCTCGACGCCGCGGCGGGCCTGCCGTACATGGCCAGCCGACTCACGCTTGCAAGCTCGACAGCGCCGCTGACGGGCGAGCACTCGGCCACGATCGGCGGGCTGCCGATCATGCTGACCAACGATAGGTCGGGCGTTTCGCCAAAGATCGACCTCAACGCAACGGCCGCCACACCCGAGGCGTTCACCTTCAACGTCGATGCCGACGTCGTCGTCTACGATGATGTCACGATCCAAGGCGACGGTAACCAGCGGTTCGTGTTCGGCGGACGCCTCCGTGAGTTCCGCCCCGGCCGCAGCGTGACGAAGGTCGGCGACGCTCCGACGACGTTCGCAGGCGGAGTGGAGCTGACCGGCAGCCTCGATCTGCAAGGCGGCCGTGTCGCGTTCACCAACGGCGACGTGGGCGGCGACATGATCGTGCGGTCGGGCGTGGCCGTGCGGGTCGGCGCCAGCGGCATCACGCCGACGACGGGTGGCGGCGTGCCGTTGGAGATCGTCACGGCGGGGCTCGATCTGAACTACGACGCGGCGGCTGACATCTCGGGCGACGCCGCTTGGAACGACTCGGCCGGGATTGACTCGAGCCTCAGCTTCGCTTCGCCAGCCGCCTCCATTCCTGTTGATGCACCGACGTTCCCGCACCTGTCGGCGTCGTACTCGATACCGCTGTCGGGCGGCGCACAGGGCCTCTCCGACTACTTCGAGGGGAGTCAACCTCGCAGCAAGCAAGACGCAACTTTCGAACTCGTATTCAACGTCGCCAACACGCAGGCGGGCGCCGATCAAGTTCTCTTGGAAGCGGGCGGCGCAACTCGAGGCGTTGCGTTCGTTCTGAACGACAGTGTCCTTACATTCAACGTCGATGGCAGGAGCGGCGACCTCAACCTGATGGCGCCGTTGTCGAGCGGGTGGCACCACGTCGTTGGCGTTGTCGAACTCGATAGCAGCGGCGACTCGGTCGCGCTCTACGTCAACAATCAGTTCATCGACGAGATCACCGGAGAGGATATCGACGACTGGGCAGGCGGAAATAATCTGGGAGTTGGCGCCGGCGCGAGCAGCGTCACGGGCGTTTCATCGGGAGCGGGCAATCCGTTCCACGGCGAAATCGCGGTCGCGCGTTACTACCGCGACACCGTGTTCGGCGCCAGCGAAGTGGATCAGAACCACCAGTGGCTCCTTCAGGATATCGATCCGGTCACCGGGCAGCCCGCGGTGACGCTCGCGATCGACGGCGACCTGACGCTTGAGGCGGACAGCGCAATCGAGCTCGACGTGCTCGACGGCGCCCGCTTCGATAACATCGCGGTCACCGGAGCTGCGACGATCGACGGCATGCTCGCCGTTGCGGCGTCCGACGGCTTCGCAGCTTCGGCCGGTGACAGCTACACGCTGCTCTCCGGTGCTTCGGTCAGCGGAGCGTTCTCCGGGTTCGACCTGCCGTCGTTGTCCGCCGGTCTGATGTGGCAGGTCGGCTACACGGGAGCCGACGTGTCGCTCGTCGTGACAATCGCGGGTGACTTCAACGGCGACGGCTCGGTAGATGTCGCGGACTACACCGTCTGGCGTGACGCCCTTGGCGAAGAGGTGTCGCCACTGATCGGCGCCGATGGCAACGGCGATGGCATGGTTACGGAGGAAGACCTTGATCTGTGGCGAGCCAACTTTGGCGCGGTCGTAGTCGAGCTGACCGGCGAAGCCGCCATTCCCGAGCCGTCGGCGGCGGCAGTGGCGGCGCTAGGCTGCTTGCTGCTCGGAAAAGAGAAGGGCCGCTAGGGCGGAGCGTAAGGAAGCAGAGCATGAGAACTCGAAAACTCGTACTTGTCGCGGCGTTGGCCACGGCGTGCTCCGCCGATGCCGGTTCGCCGAAGCTTGGTTGGGCCGGCAGCGAAGCCGCCGACCACAACGCGTCGAACGCCAGCTGGTACTACCGCTGGTGGCACACGATCCCCCCCGAAGCCGCCGGAACAAACGCAGAATTTGTTCCACTGATCAAGTTCCCGACCGCTCAGAACCTGCCGAACAACCTGGGGATCGTCGCGTCGCTCCCGGACGTCGATACGCTGCTGGTGCTCAACGAGCCGGAGCGTGAGAGCCAGTCGGACCGCACGGTCGCCGAGGCGCTCGCGCTGTGGCCGACGATTCAAAACACGCTGCCCAATCATCGCTTGGTGGGCCCCGGCTTCGGCGACGACCCAGGCGGGCGTGCTTGGATGGACGAGTTCATCGCGGAAGTCGACCTGCTCAACGGCAACGCCGACCCAAGCGACGACATCCGACTCGATGCGGTCGCTTTCCACTGGTACGGCGCAAGCAACCCCAACCCCGTGAGCGCCGCGAACAACTTCCTCCGACGCGTTGAGGACTTCCACCAGCTCTACAATCGGCCGATCTGGATCACCGAGTTCGCGATGCACGACTGGGAGGGCGACAACCTCACCCAAGACATGATCAACGCGAACGCGCAGTTCCTGGACCTTGTGCTGCCGGAGCTAGAGTCGCGGAGCTACGTCGAGCGGTACTCCTACTACAACTGGTTCGACGACGCGATGATTTTCGAGTCGCCCGATCGGATGCCCACCGTGATCGGAGACCAGTACGTTGGTACCGCGTTGCCGGGAGATGTTCGCGATCTCGGCGGGGAGAGCATCGGCACCGACATCGGCTACCTGCGCGGCGGGACGATCACCAACACCGGGGCCGCTATCCCGGAGGCGATGCGGTCGCTCGACGCGCTCGGCGGCGTCAGCACGATCACCGGCACTACCGACTGGGGCTTCTCGAGTCGGCGTGACAACTACACACGCGTTCGCGACGGCGCCACGCTACGCAAGACCGGTAGCAACACGATCTCGCTTAGCGGAGTGCTCGACCTCGACGGCAACCTGGAGGTAGCCGAGGGCGTTCTCGGGCTTACGGCGACCTCGACGGGGGGCGTTGGTGGCTCGATCCACGTCGCCAGCGGGGCGACACTCGCTCCGGACGCCGGCCGTAGCGTGTTTACCGTTTCCGCCCGTGATTTTATCAATCACGGCACAGTGGACGGGACGATCCGCTTTACGAGTTCTGCCATGGTCATCGCGGCAGGCGATAGCGCGACATTCACTTCGGACGTGACCGTGCAGGCCTCGACGTTCGACGTCGGTGGCGCCGGATTTACGGCGGGCACGCCAACGGTGAGTCCCGTTACGAATGGTCTGCGGCTTGAGTACGACGCCGCGACCGACCCACCGGGCGACGACCTATGGTCCGACGCGACTGGCTCGTCAGACTCCCTCGCGTTCAATACTTCGGTGACTACCACGGCTGTCGCGGACCCGAGCTTCCCGGGTCTTACCGCCGCCTACGAAATCGGTCAGACCGGCGGCGCCCAGGGGTTGAATCAGTTCTTTGAAGCAGGGAGTCCACGCAGCAAACGCGACGCCACGTTTGAGCTGGTTTTCCGCGTCGATGACGCCTCGGCCGGGGCAGACCAAGTCATCTGGGAAGCGGGCGGCGCCAACCTCGGTGTCGCTTTCGTACTGAACAACGGCGCGCTCACGTTGAATGTTGATGGTTCGGCGACGGACATCAACCTGACGACGGGCGTAAGCGAAGGATGGAACCATGTGATCGGCGTGATCGACCTGGACCTAGCCACCACGGGCAACGACTCGCTCGCTCTCTACGTCAACGGCCAGCCAGTATCGACGCTCACCGGCCAACAGGTGACTGACTGGGCGGGCGGCAACCTCGCAGGACTGGGCGCGGGCGCCAGCTCGGTGACCGGCGTCTCATCGGGGGCGGGCGATCCATTCCACGGCGCCATCGCGCTGGCGCGGTATTACGAGAACACCGCGTTCGAAGCGGCCGACGCTTTACAGAACTACGACGCCCTAACCCAAGCGCTGCTCGAGCCGACAACGGTCTCGATTGGCGAGGACCTTCTCGTTGAGTTCGGCAGCGACCTGCGACTCGACGTCGGCGATGACGGGATCGCGGACAAGATCGCCGTCGGGGGCGCGATGATCGTCAATGGCGCCACGCTGTCTGTTGGCCACGCCGGATCCGGCGAGTTATCGGCGGGAGACGCGTTCGACCTCTTCGACTTCCAATCGGCGTCTCTCTCGTTCTCAGACGCAGCCCTGCCACAGCTTGGCGACGGCCTACGCTGGCGCCTCGACCGCCTGGCGATCGACGGATCGATCGAGGTCGTGCTAGCCGGCGACCTCAACGGCGACGGATCGGTGGATGTCTCCGACTACACCGTGTGGCGTGACTCGAACCAGCAGTCCGTGCTCCGCTACACGAACGGCGACTCGAACGGAGACGGTTTCGTTGACGAGGCGGACTACGCGGACTGGGTGGCGAACTTCGGGGCGACGGCCCCGTTGGCATCGATCGCTGTTCCCGAACCTCTGCTGGGGTGGATCGGCTTGCTGGGTCTCGCGGTTCTCAATCGGAGGCGGAGTCAATGATCACGCGACGTAACTTCTGCCGGCTCGCTGCTGGGGCCGCGGCGCTCGCCGCACAGCCAGCACTGGCCTCTGCTGGTCGTCCACTGAACAAACGCGGGTGCTGCCTGGCGGCGGGCGAGGACAGCCCGTGGCTCGAACGGATGCGGATGCTCCGCCCAGACTGGATGTATAGCTGGGGCTATCGTCGCCCGGAGGGCTTTCCTGACAACGCGGAGTTTGTGCCTATGTTATGGGGCGACGCGGGCCCCAAAAGACAGAAACGCCGGATCGATGAGCTCAAGGCGCGTGCTGAGGCGGGAGAGGTTAAGAACCTGTTGGGTTTCAACGAGCCGGACGGCTTCGAGCAAGCCAACATGACCGTCGAACGAGTTGTCGAGCTGTGGCCCGACCTGATGGAGGTCGATGTCCCGCTCATCAGCCCCGGGTGCGTCCATCCGGATCGTGTTTGGATGAACGAGTTCATGGAACAGGTCGAAAAACGCAACCTGCGTGTCGACGCAATCGCCGTGCACAGCTACATGGGGCCGAGCGTTGAGATCCTGGTCAGACAGCTCGAGAGCGTGGCGCGCCGGTTCGATCGACCGCTCTGGATCACTGAACTGGCCGTGGGCGACTGGGAAGCGAAGTCCCGTAGCGAGAATCGTCACTCGCCGGAGCGAGTCTCCGCGTTCTTGCGCGAACTGCTGCCGGCGCTCGACGCGCTTCCCTTTGTGCACCGCTACGCATGGTTCAGCGCTAACCACGATAGCGCTCCGCTCGGCACGTCCGCTCTGTTCGACGTGGCCGGCAGGCTGACACCGCTGGGCACGCTCTATTCTCGGCATAAGGCCTCATGAGAGCACGCCCACCATCGGTGACTCTCCGCCAAGTTCCCACGGGGTTGCGTCGCCTCGCGCCGCTGCTGGCGCTCGTTGTCGCGGTCGCGCACGGGGCCGCCGCCTCATCGCCGAACCTGATCGTCATCGTTACCGATGACCAGGGCTACGCGGACGTTGGCTTCAACGGTTGCGAGGACATCCCGACGCCGAACATCGATTGCATCGCCAAGGAGGGCGTCCGGTGCACTAACGGATACGTCACCCATTCCGTCTGTGGACCTAGCCGCGCCGCGTTGATCACGGGTCGATACCAGTGCCGATTCGGCGCGTCGCGCAACCCGACCGTCGATCCCTCGGTCCCGAACAACGGCGTGCCGATCTCGGAGCGGAACATCGCGGAGATGCTGCGCCCTAGGGGGTACCGCTGCATGGCGATCGGCAAGTGGCATCTCGGGACCCACCCTGAGCTGCGGCCGCTTGTCCGCGGCTTCGACGAGTTCTTTGGCTTCCTCACCGGCGGCCACAACTACTTCGCGGACCAACTGACTCTGGAAGATCTCTCCGAGGTCAACGCGCCGTGGGCGTGGTACCGCACCAAGCTCCTGCGTGGCCGCGACCGCGTCGAAACCACAGGCTACCTGACCGATGAGCTGTCCGCCGCCGCGGTCGATTTCATCGACAGGAGCCACAAGCAGCCCTTTTTCCTTTACCTGGCGTACAACGCTCCGCACTCTCCGCTGCAGGCGACCGACAAGTATCTCGACCGCTTCCCGAACATCACGAGCACCAAGCGGCGAACCTACGCCGCGATGGTGTCCGCGGTGGACGACGGGGTCGGCCTGGTGCTAGACAAGTTGTCCGAACTCGGGCTCGACGACCGCACGCTGGTGTTCTTTCTTTCGGACAATGGCGGCGCCACGAACAACGCCTCGTCCAACGATCCGCTGCGTGGACACAAGGGCAGCCCGTTCGAGGGCGGCGTGCGCGTGCCGTACGCGGTGCGGTGGCCGGGCGTCTTGCCGGCGGGCGTTGACTACGACCTACCGGTAAGCTCGATGGACATCGCGGCCACGATTGCCGCCGCCGCGGGCGTCGAAGTCCCGGCCGACAAGCCGCTCGACGGCGTCGACCTTGTGCCCTATCTCACCGGCCAGGATGCCTCTTCGCCGCACGCCTCGCTCTACTGGCGATGGTACGACAAGAGCCGCTACGCCATGCGTCGTGGCGACGAGAAGCTCATTGCCATGGCCGACGCGAAAGACCGTCGCAAGAATCCGGAAAATGCGCTTTATGACCTGGGCGTCGACCTGAGCGAGTCCGCAAATCTCGCGAAAGACAGGCCACAGGCCGTCGACACCGCGCGTCGGATGCTCGACGCGTGGCGGAGTGAACTCGTCGCCCCCTTGGCCCCTGGCCTCGGCACCTGGATCCCTGGTGACCACTGGGCGCCTGACGCCACTGACTGATGTCACGAGAAGGCACGAGAAGGCACGAGAAGGCACGAGAATACACAGCAAGACAACCGTATGAAAAGCATCTTTCAATACGCTCTTACGACTGTGATCTTGCCGCTGACCGCGGTAAACGCCGACCCGCCAAACGCGGCAGAGCCGAACGCCGACGGGCAAAGCTCCAAGCCGCCCAACATCGTGCTCATCTACGCCGACGATGTCGGTTACGGCGACGTGGGCTGCTACGGCGCGAAGACGATCCCGACACCGAACATCGACCGATTGGCCGCCGCGGGGTTGAGATTTACCTCGGGCTACTGCACCTCCGCCACGTGCACGCCAAGCCGCTACAGCCTGCTTACCGGCGAGTACGCCTGGCGGACCCCCGGCACGGGCATCGCGCCGCCCAACGGCGCGGCGTTGATCAAGCCGGGTACACCCACCTTGCCGTCCACGCTTCGCTCGGCTGGTTACCGTACAGGGATCGTCGGCAAATGGCACCTCGGCCTAGGGGAGCCGCCGAAGCCGGACTGGTCGGGCGAGATCAAGCCCGGACCGCTCGAGATCGGCTTTGATGAGTGTTTCATCATGCCGACGACGAATGATCGCGTCCCGTGTGTCTACGTCCGCGGCCATCGGATCGTCGGCCTCGATGCGAGCGACCCCGTCGATGTGTCGATGGGCAACCCCGACGGGCAGCCGACCGGCAAGACGGAACGAGCAAGCCTGAAGATGGATTGGTCGCACGGCCACAACGATTCGATCGTCAACGGCATCTCGCGCATCGGGTTCATGGTGGGCGGCCGGGCTGCACGCTGGACCGACGAAACGTCAGCAGAGGTCTTTGTTGACGAGGCGAGGGCATTCGTCGGCCAGCGCGATCAACGGCCCTTCTTCCTGCTCTTCGCGAGCCACCAGATCCACGTGCCGAGGGCTCCCAGCGCACGCTTCGTCGGGGCCACCGCACACGGCCCGCGCGGCGACGTCATGGTCGAGCTCGACTGGTGCGTCGAACAACTCGTCGAGGCACTCGAACGAGCCGGCGCCCTCGACAACACCGTCCTGATCTTCACCAGCGACAACGGGCCTGTACTCGATGACGGTTACCGAGACGACGCCGTCGAGCGAGTCGGCGACCACCGCCCGGCGGGGCCGTTCCGCGGGGGCAAGTACAGCCGCTTCGAAGGAGGCACACGCGTGCCTTGGATCATGCACTGGCCCGCCGAGATCAAGCCGGGAGTCTCCGACGCGCAGGTGAGCCAAGTGGATCTCTTCGCATCCCTGGCCACTCTCGCGGGAGTCAGCGACCTACCCGAGGGCATCGCAAACGACAGCATCGACCTCACCGCCGCCCTAACGGGCGCAAGTCCTCGTGGTCGCGATCACGTGATCGAGCACTCAGGACTGAAGCAGAGCCTCGCGATCCGCCGGGGCGACTGGAAATACATCGAACCCGCCAAGGGGGCCGCGCTCTTGGGCAACACCAACACCGAAACGGGGAACCGGCCGCATCCCCAGCTGTACGACCTGAAGAACGATCCAGGCGAGCGGCACAATTTGGCGAAGCGCTATCCAGATCGCGTAAAGGAACTATCGCAAAGGCTCGAAGCGGTTCGGAGCGAATGATCAACCATGCCGCCTCAGGCTTCGCGGCCCGGACGTCGATCCTGGTCGTCGCCTGCTGCTTCGGCGCCGTGACTGAAGCGGAGCCCCCAACCGATGGTCGCGCGCCCCCGCGGTCCGCGGATCGCTTCGAGCTGTGCTGGGCCGACGAGTTCGACAGCAACGGTCCGCCCTCCCCGACGAACTGGTCTTTCGAACACGGGTTCAAGCGAAACAAAGAGCTCCAGTGGTACCAAGAAGACAACGCGTGGTGTGAGGACGGGTGCCTCGTCATCGAGGCGCGGCGCGAGAGACGCGACCTCTCGCTGGACGAGCGACGCCTGAATACCGCGAACTGGGCCACGCGTCGGCCGCACGCGGAGTACACCTCGGCGTCGCTGAACACCCGCAACAAACACGACTGGCTCTACGGTCGGTTCGTCGCGCGCGCTCGGGTCCCCGCCGTCGCTGGCGCTTGGCCCGCCTTCTGGACGCTGGGCTACGGCGCGTGGCCGGCGTGCGGGGAGATCGACGTGATGGAGTATTACGACGAAAGCGTCTTGGCCAACGTCGCGTGGCTCGGGAAGAAGCAGTCGATCGTTTGGGACGCGGTGAAGACCCCAGTCCGAGAGCTTGGCGAAGACTCGTGGCGCACGTCGTTCCACGAGTTTCGCATGGATTGGAGCCAAGATTCGATCGATCTCTACGTCGATGACAAGTTGCTGAACACCACAAGAGTGGCGGATGTTGAGACCCCGGCGGCGGACGGCAACCCGTTCCGCAAGCCACACTACTTGTTGCTCAATCTCGCGGTCGGGGGACGTCACGGCGGCGACCCTTCCGCCACCGCGTTCCCGATCCGCTACGAGATCGACTACGTCCGCGTGTATCAACGCAGGCAAGTTATGGATGAACCTGAAGCGACGACCTCGAGGTAGTGAGGTACTGCCAGTTGGAGCAGCCGGTTACGTCGATGCGCGTCCTATTCAGCAAGGTTGTCACACGATATCGGCCGCCAGTCGTCGGTCGATATCCCTCCTGAAGCTGAAAATGGTCGTGTCTGATTGTCACGAATCATGCACGGCTCATCAACCGCGCATGGTTGAAAAGCGCGTGGGCACGCAACGACTCGATGGCCAGTTGTCACTTCAGCTCGTCAGGCCGCAGCCCGTTCGTAGTGCTTGAGGACGCCACCAAGCCACTCTCGGCAGACGATTTCGTCGCCGCTTTTAGGCGGGTCATCGATCTCGAGCCAGGCGCCGAGAGGGCGATACGTGAGCGCCTCAACGGCGGGAGTTACCTAGTCCGACACGCGGACCGCGCGCAGGTCGATCTGCTTGTGGAGCACCAAACCGGTTGCCTTCGAATCGTCGCCGTCGCCGAGCACGAAGCTGACCGCTCCCCGGTCGGGCTGGATCCTGAAGTAGTTAGGCGACTCCGGGACGAGGATTGCCTTGTCGGCCTGCGCCGGATTGTCGACGACGAGTCGGTTGCCTTGCCGCTCGATACAGAACCGGGCTCGCGGGTCGTCGGGCGGGCTGTACGTTCCCACACAGCGGTCGAGGTGCGCGGCAGGCAGGTCGATCGTCGTGCCGAACGTCGTTCTCTGAGGTCGGCCGGTCAGCTCGCTCTCGGTACGGCCGTCGGGAAACAGCCGCCGTAAGGGGATTGTGGCGACTTTCGATCCGGAACGACCGAGGGTCAGGACGCGAGTCAGTCGGCTCTTCAATCCTTGCTTGGGCTGCTCGGCCTGGGAGACTTCGCTCGCCAGGTCGAGCACGACCGGCTCGCCGAAATCCGCCAGGTTGTAGACGGTAACTTGACGCTTCTTCAGATCGTAGACGGTGCTGTACGTCGTGTACGCCTGCGGACCTTCCTGCCGCACCGCGTCGAGCACCGTGGCCACCGAAGAAGGGGTGTACTCGGTGAGCGAATCGATCACCTGGTCGGCTCGCACGTAGCGTTGGCAGCGGTAGCCGGTGAGCGGCTGCCGGTGATTGGTTCCGATGAGCCGGTCGCCGGCGATTCGCTTGACGCTCAACCCGTCGCCGGGGACCCAGCTGATGAGCGCCGCGTCGCCCGTGGCGTCGGCAAGCAGCACCTGGCTGTCGGCAAGGAACGAGCCGTTGTAGCTCTTGAGGGCCTCGACCGCTTCCGCAACGGAGCGGCACGAATCCATGACGAGGTCCATCACGCTGCGGGGCGTCTCTTTCGCCGCGTCGGGTTCCCAGGGGACCTTGGCGAGAGCCATCCCATCGAACGCGAGCCCCGCTTCGTTCATGCTCCCCTGAACGCGCCCGTCGCCGAATCCGAAGTTGATACGCCCGAGTTTCTCGCCATCCCCGGGCGTCACCCAGTAGTGACCCGGCTTGTCGAAGTCCTCGTTGTTCGCGAACAGGACCTCGCCGTCTCGGACGACGACGAACACCGTGCAAGCAATGCAAGCCTCGGCGAGGCAACAAGCGACCAGCGTTCTCGCGGCGAGTGGTAGTAGTCCCTTTGTCATCCGGTCGGTCCTTCGAGGCACACTTGGCGTTCTCGGCGAGCAGAGAAGGCTTATACGACCGTTGCACCGTCGGGCCAAGACGGGAGGGTGATGCCCTGTTATCAGCGGACCGCCGCAGCTGCGTCAGGCCGCCGACCTTTCGTAGTGCTTCAGGACTCCGCCGAGCCACTCGCGGCAGACGATCTCGTCGCCGTTCTCTGGCGGGTCATCGACCTCGGGCCAGACGCCGAGTGGCGGCTTGTTGTCTAGGCGTTGATGCGGGCGGCAGGCGTGGTAGTAATCGAGGTAGGAAGAGGTGATGTGATCGAGGTGACCCAGCCCGAAGACGATGAACCGGTTGAGGCACTCACCGCGGATCGATCCGATCCAGCGCTCGACGAACGCGTTCTGATTCGGCGCCCGCGGGGCCGTTGGCTCAACCGAGACACCAGCGTCGGCGAAGACCTTGTCGAACCGCTTGGAGTACTTGAAGTCGAGGTCGCGCACCAAGTAGCGGACCGGCAGCTCCATTCCGCGAGCCTGCTGGAGCATCGACTCGGCCTGCGCCGTGACCCACTCGTCGTCGGCCTTGAGCGTCGCGGGCGAACAGATTACCCGCCGCGAGTTGACGTGCAGGAAGGCGAGCACGTAGGCCTGACGCAGGCCGGTGCTCGTCATGACCATCTTGCTGAAAAAATCACATTGCCAGAGGGTCTCGGCGTGGATCTTGATGAAGTCGTCCCAGGTCCCCGGGCCACGCTTGGGGCCGGGATGGATGCCCTCTTCCTTGAGAATCGTCCGTACCGTCGTGCGGCCCACGCACCGGATCCGCAGCTTGCGTAACTCGCCGACAATCCGGGCGTATCCCCACTGGTTCTGCTTGGCGAGACGGACGAAAATCTGCCGGATGGTCTCGGAGGTTCCTTTCCGGCCCATCCTCTTCGCCGGCGGCTTCCCGTCGCTTCTCCGCTGAAGCCGGCGGCGGTAGGTTCGCGGATGCACGATCGACACGAGCTTCAGCGCGTCCGAACCGATGCCGTCCCCCAGTTCCAGCAGCCGTTGCCGCTCCTCATCCTTGAGGAAGATGCGGCTCTGCGACACGCGGGCCCGAGTCAGCTCCAGCTCGGCCTTTAGGAACAGAATCTGCCGTCTGAGTTGCTCCTCGCTCGACCGGGCAAAGAGGAAGAACAGCGGTGAGAACCAGGGCGTCATCGGGATGACATCCTTTCGAATCTCAGGCGTTTCTGGGGTGACAACCTTTCTGAACCCCTGCTGTCGCCCCGATTCTCTTCGATCGATGTCAGCCGGCAAGCATCCCCGCTTGCGAATGCCTACGTTTGCTAACGTTTGCCAACATTTGCCGTCGTTTGCAAGCGAATAAGCGGGGATGTATTCTCCGTAAGTCCTTGTCAGAGAGAGTGTTCGGGAAACCGGCTTCCGGTGCGTCATAACCTCGAGGTCGTCGCCCGTTGTCATCGCGGTGGAGCGAGGAGAGCCAGTAGGCCTCGTGGCTGGGAAGCGCGTGCTTAGCAGCCCGTACGACCTCTATATCGAACGCGATCACTCGTACGCGGTCGGCCCGAGGGTCGGACTTTGTGATAGCGTCGACAAGCGAGGGAATGACCTCAGGACCACCCTTCAACTCGACGTAGAAGAGCTTCCCCGCGGGTACCGTTGCGAGCACGTCGCTCAGGGTCTCGATGCGCTCGCCACGGAACTTCTTGTGCTTCCAGGTACCAACGTCGAGCGAGCGTAGCGACTGGAGCGTTGATTCGGCGATGACGAGACGTCGCCCAGCCGTACGCTCGGTCGTCTCGTCGTGGCAGCAAACGATCTGCCCGTCCGCTGTCAGGTGGAAATCGCCTTCGGCGGCGTCGGCCCCGAGCTTCCACGCGAGGTTGAACGCCGCCAGCGTGTTCTCCGGCGCGTACGCCGAGGCGCCGCGGTGGGCGACGACGATCGGCTTCCCGCTCTCGGCGGTGGCGTGAGTGGCGGGCATGAGTGCGAACAAAGCCACTACACAGAACACGTTGTGCATGGGATCACCGCCGAATCAAGTTGCCGAGCAGCGGGCGGGCGGCGTTCTCCGCACACACCGCCTACTGGACGTGTCAGTTCGGGTAGAACCGAGCGTAGTTTTCGTTGCTACCCCGATAATCGGTTGAAGCCCGCCAGACGATCTCGGACGGCTTCGCGCCGGGATCATCGGCGTCGAGCTGGACTACGGCAAGCTGAAAGCTCTCCCAGGCGGCGCTCCCCGAACGCTGCAGCCGATCGATCGGCACCGCGAGCTCGATCTCGTAGCCGGTATCGGTCTGTCGGCCCGCAGCGAGGGCGCCATCGATCGGCCGACGACGCCAGCCGGGGCCTACCTCCAAGTCGATCGCCTCTCCTGCGGGGGGTGCCGGGACGGCTAGCACCGACGTGCCCCGCCGCTGCCGCGGGTCATCGAGGCGGGCGGCTGTCGGCCGACCATCGAGAAGAACAAGCAACCGGTCGTCATCCGGCAAGACCTTCTCGTCGGTTGCCCTGACCTGAACATAGAGGAATCGGTCGTCGTGGTGGGTCGCCACCTCGAAGGAGCCGTCGCTCATTCCCTTCCAGTCGTCCGACGCGCCGAGCACGAGGGGACGCTCGCCGACCGAGTAGGGCTCATCGGGCCAAGTCTCGAGGACACCGTCCACGGCGAAGCCCGCCGGCGCCGTCGGGCAGAGGAAGCGGCTGTCGATTACGATCGGCACGATACGTTCGGCGCGGAGCGACGGGCCGTCGTCGTCCCCGGCGGCTTCAATCCTGGCGGTGAGCGTCGCTCGCCGGAGGCGATCCAAGCGGATCGGCTCTTCGAAACGCACTCGGACGACCTGCTCGGCCGACCCGGTCGGACCAACGGCGAGCTCGATCGCCTCCGGGTCCACAGTCAATCCCACCAGAGGCAAGCCATCGACGGTCGCGGACAGGTTCGTTTGGCGGCCGAGGTCGTTCACGAGCCGGACCCGCAAGTCGCCCGCGGCGAACCCATCTTTGGAATCGTCGATCAGGATCGGATCGACTTCGACGCGTACCCGTCGAATAAAGTCGCCGAACCATTGGGCGCTCTGTTCGGTGACCACGTCTGGCGGAAGGATGCCGTCTAGTCGTAGATTCACGACATGCGGACCCTCGGGCTCCATCGTCAGCCACGTGACGTGGTCGAACTCGCCGTAGTAGTTGCCGCGAAGCTGCGAACCGCCCCCGGTCGTGGCGAGCGAGTAGTAGTTGTGACCATTCCGCTCGTACTGCACATAGTGGTGCACGTGCCCGGCGAAGACCGTATGCGGTCGATCGACCAGCATGGCTTCGACCCGTTTCCAGTTGGTCTCATCCTCGCCGTCACTTTCAAGCTGACGCTCGGCGTAGGTCCAAAGCGGCTTGTGCAGGAAGACCAGCGTCCAGCGGGCCTTGGCGTTCTCACGCAGGTCCTTCTCGATGAAGGCCATCTGCTCATCGCCTAGGCATTGCTCAGGATCCTCGCTGTTCAGGCACAGGAAGTGCACGCCCTGGTAATCGAACGCGTACCACTCGGCCCCGAAGTGATCTCGCCAGATTGAGTGCATCGTCGGGTTGGTCACGTCGTGATTGCCCGCGACGAAAAAGAACCGCATCTGCATCCTGTCGATAAAGCCGAGGAACTCTGCCCACTGGCGTTCGATCTCGCCTTCGTCCTCGGTGTAGCCCTCGATGAGATCGCCGACGGACACCACGAACTCCGGTCGGAGCAGGTTGAGCTTGTTGACCGCGTCCATCCAAACGCCCGGCCGATGCCCTCCGGTGCGGTCGGTCATGATCGCAATCTGGAATCGGCCCGGTTCGTTCAGGAGCGGTTTGTCGGACCAAGGCTTCGGTCCCTTCAGCGGCGGGAGCATCATGAGGCCTGGCTCGCTCGCCGCCACTGGTGCGGGTTGCTGCCTTTGGGGTGGCGTTGGGCCACCACTTCCGTGGCCGTAGCCGACGGACGCGATCGAACAGATCAGCAGCAAGGCGAAGGTGGTATGGCGCATAGGGCTGGAGGCGAGGTGGCGGCCTGGTGGCGGGCGGCGGCTCGGCCGCGCTGGAGTCGATTCTAAAGCGTCCTTAGCTAGCCTAACGCGTGAGCCGGTCTCTAGCGACGGACACCTTGGTGGGTCGCCTGAGCCGTCTGCCGTCAGTCAGCGATGTCGCCGACAGCAGCATACCCAACAACGGGGTTGATCGGGTCGCGTGGCTTCGACGGCGGCGAGAGCTACGGCCTCCGAGCGATCGCCGGCAGCTTGCCGACGCCGGTCGGTCGTTCCTTTGCGAGTTGGCGTAGTGATCCGGGCTTCGCTACGGCCCCTGTTAAGTTAAAGTCCGCGTAAATCATTAAATGATCGCTCACACGGCTATCTCGGGGTTGGCAGCCGAGAGCGTCCAACAGCTGAGGCTCCATCTCCTCGGTGTCGATCACCCCGCCGCCAACCCGTCGCAAGCGACTCGCGTCGTAGGTCAGCAAATCGAGGCGCCCTGGTGCGTAGGAACCGGGCTCAAGGCTCCTCCACGTCGTCGCCTGACGACCGTGGGTCGCTAGGAGTCGGGCTTCTGTCAAACCGGCGGATCGCTCGAGTGGTCTTTCCCCCTCAAATTGAGCCAGCTTGATTGAGAGAATCCCGCCCGGGCGGCCCCCGGAATCTGGAGGATTCTTTCGATGAAGCGTACGAGGCACACGACAGAGCAGATCATCGAGAAGCTGCGTCAGGCGGA
>JBCBPC010000043.1:0-25255 GCA_039820945.1 Planctomycetota bacterium | reverse complement strand
CTGCACGACAGGCGACGGTGTCAGACGCTCCCGGCGTCCCTGCCCGTCTACGTGATGGCGCCGTAGCCAAGTGGCTAAGGCATCGGATTGCAAATCCGACATCGGCGGTTCGATTCCGCCCGGCGCCTCTCGATGCGACAGTGCTGAGTTCAACGCCGCGAGATGCGGCGATGCTAAATCCAACGCTGCGAACACCGGCCCGCGTAGCCCTCTGGGTTACGCGGGCTTTTTTCGTGTGGGCAGTGGGCAGACAGCAGTGGGCAGTGGGCAGCACGAACGCGGACGGCGGAAGGCGGGCGCCGAGTGCGGCGGCTTGTGGCTTTGGTTGCTCGCCGCGGGGGCGGCTCTTACGCTGGGCTGAGCGATACCGCTTTCCAGCAATCCCAACCCGCCGATCGACCCGCCTACCCCTGATGAATAGCAACCTACGAGCTTTCCTTCCGCTGCTGGCGATCGCCGTCGCGGCGCCCGCCCAGCCGCTGCGGACGTTCGACGACCCGACGGTGACCAATCAAGACTTCTTCGGAACGTCCGTCGCAATCTACGGAGAATTGATCGCGGTTGGCGCGACCGGGGATAAAACCAGCGGCTCCGCCGTCGGACAAGTCCATCTGTTCAATGCCACGACCGGCCAGTTAGAGCGCACGTTTGGAGATCCCACCGTGACCGACGCTGATAGGTTCGGCTCTGTTGCGATCGACGGGAGCCATGTGCTCATCGGGGCGAGGACAGATGATACCAACGGCATTAATGTCGGGCAGGCGCACCTCTTTGATTCGGCGACCGGCAACCTCCTCCAGACGTTCGACGATCCGACCCCTACTAGCACCGACTTGTTTGGCGGGTCGGTGGCGATCGGCGGTGCCTATGCGGTAATCGGTGCGTCGGGCGACGACACCACGGACTTAGACGTTGGCCAGGCACACCTTTTCGACACGGCCAGCGGCAACCTGCTGCGGACCTTCGACTATCCGAGGGCAGACGACTCCAGCCTGGCCGGCGGCGCGTTTTTTGGCCGCTCCGTAGCGATCGATGGAGACAACATCCTCATTGGCGCCGACGGGCCCCGGCTTGGCGCGAGGGCCGGTGACGCGTTCCTTTTCGACGCAGAGACCGGCGACCTCTTGCAGACGTTCGACGATCCCACCGGCATGGCCGGCACCCAGTTCGGTTGGTCGGTGGCCATCGAGAACGACACGGTGCTGATCGGGGCGCCCGGCGATGACACCAACGGCAGCAACGTCGGGAAAGCCCATCTATTCGACGCGGCGACCGGCAACCTATTGAGAACCTTTGACGATCCCACTGTGACCTCTAATGACCAGTTCGGTTGGTCAGTAGCGATCGACGGTAACCATGTCCTCGTTGGGGCGTTTGGGGACGATACGACTGGTGTCAACGTGGGGCAGGCGCACTTGTTCGATGCCAACACGGGCGCCCTCCTCCAAATCTTCAACGACCCGACTGTTACGGACCGAGACTTATTCGGACAAGCGGTGGCGATCGATGGCGCGAACGTGGTGATTGGAGCGTTTAGAGACGACACGAACGGCAACGACGTGGGGCAGGCATACCTGTTCGACGCGAACCAGCGCACGCCGGGCGACTTCAGCGGTGACGGCTTCGTCGACAACGACGACCTCAACCTGCTGCTAAACAACTGGGGCGATTCGGCCGTCAACGACGGCTGGAAGAAAGCGGTCGACGCGCCCGTCGACAACGCCGAGCTGAACGCGCTGCTCGTCGACTGGGGCTTCGGCGCGCCGGCCGGGCTGGCCACGGCGTCAGGCGGACCGCCCCTCGTCCCGGAGCCGGGCGCGGCGTCGCTCGTGGTGCTTGCCTTCGCGATCACCCGCCGCGGTGGCCCGCGCTGCGCCGGCTAGCCCCCTCAGGGCGAGCGTGCTCGGCGCGACGCGGCGTCGAGCGGTTCCGCGGCGACGATCAGCACCCAGTCGAGCAGTTCGCCGGTATCGGGCGTGTCGAACACGCCGTCGTTCGACGGATCGACCGCGTCGATCGGCGTCAGTTCGCCCGTCCGTGGGTTGAACCAAGCGGCGTAACCAACCGCGCCCAGGTCAGAGAGATCGAGGCGGATCGGGCGTCCCACCGGCAGGTAAGCGACCACGCCGGCTCCGCCTGCATCCCGCGCCGCGAGAACGCGGTACCGTCCGGCGCCGCGGGCGGCGATCGGGCTGTCGTCGGGCGCCCACGGCAGCGGCTTTAAGAGCGATTCGTCCGGGACCAACCCCCAGCCGGCGAGCAGCCTCATCAGCGTACGGCCGTGCTGCATCTGGCCGGCCCCCGGGGCGTCCAAGGCCTGCTCCCAAGGCATCAGCGGCCCGTTCACGGGGTCGCGGCCGGGGCGCCACATCTGCCACACGGAGTGATGCCCGTAGGCGTGACCGCACGCCCCGCTCAGCAGGTTCCAGTACAGCGGCCGACGCACGTCGGCGGCGGTCGAGTAGCCGTTGCGGGCGGCGTTGAAACCGATCGGGTGGCCCTCGTACAGCGGCTCGCCGTCGACGATCGGCTTGCTGGGTTCGAGCTGATAGTCACGCAGGGTGCCGGCGAATCGTTCTTCGTAGCGCACCTCGTGCCCGTTCTGCCGGAAGCGGAGGTCGATCCAGTCGGCGTTGATAAAGAAGTCGGAAGAGCCGTAGCCGCCCGACGGGTGAAACGTCTTGAGGCGCCGCCCGCCATCGCCCGCCTCCACGCCCTCGGCCATCGCGACAACGATCGCGCGTTGCTCGTCGCTCTCGATCGGCCGATCGCCGCCGAGCACCCAGATGACGTCCGCGTCGCGGTACCGGGCTCCAAGCCACAGGCCGAAGGCGCGGGCGTTGTCCGGCGTGAAGACGACCGGGCCGACGCCCCATTTGAGGTTCCACTTGTCGCCCCAGGTGGGCAGCAAAGCGACGGTCAGGCCGCGTCGGTTGGCCGCATCGATCGCGAAGTCGACGTGATCCCAGTAGTCGTTCGCGGGCCCATCGACCGTGAGCGGCCGGGCGGGGTCGAGTTCTACCAGCGGGACGTGCCCGGCGGCGTTGGGCGTCCGCAGCCCGTCGAGCTCCGCCAGCGCGACTGTCTGGATCACGGTAAAACCCTTCGCCGCCCGATCGTCGAGGTAACGGATCGTCTCGTCGCGATCGGCCCGATGCAGCAACTCCCAAGCGGTGTCGGCCAGGTAGAAGAACGGCGCCCCGTCGGCGGCCAGCAGCCCCCTGCCCCGTTCATCGACCCGCAGTGGTTGTTCGGCGGCGTGGCTGCGAGCCGCCAGCGAGACGATCCCTAGAGCGGCGGCCACGAGCGTCGTGGTGAGCGTTGAACGGCGGCGTAACCGATGCAGCCGTATCGTCGGCCGATCGGCCCGTGTCGCGGCCGGCGCCGTTACCGGATTGAGGGTGGTTCGCACGGCGTGCCTGCTGCGTGTCGAGGGCTCGGTCGGGATCGGAGACCACCCGTGAGCATAACCTCGCCGCCCGCCGGAAAGGTGGACGATGCGGGGCGGGATCAACGCCTAAGCCAAACGGCTTCGCAGATCCGCCGCTTGCCAATGCCAGCCAAGCAAGGCGTGTCACCTTACGGCGTCTCCGGTCGCTTGGCGGGTCGCGCGGGCGCCGCCTTCAGCGGGCAAGCTCCGCGGACGCCCTCAGTGGGCGTGCTGATGGCCCGACTGGCAGCACCGGCAGGTGTACTTGTGGTTGAGCATGTGCGCCACCACCAGCAGAGCTCCACCCGCCGGCGGGAGCCAACGCGCCAGCGTTGTGGTGATCGCCGCCTCGGCGCCCGGCGCGACGCAGCACGCACAGTCGCCAGCGAACCCGAACGCCTCGATCCCGAGCAGCGTCACGCCCAGCAGGCCCAACGCCGCCGGCAGGAGCATGCCGTGCTTGCGATAGCCGGGGATGAACGCGGCCACCGCGGCGGCGAAACAGAACGCCGCCATGCCCTGGTGGAATCCGCGTCCGGCAACCCAGCTAAGCCCGATCGCCGGCAGGTAGCCGATGGCGATCGGCATCAGGGCGCAGTGCACCGCGCAGGCCAACGACGCCGCCACGCCCGCCCGATCACTCCAACGGGCGTTCACACGGTCGTCAGCAGAGACCGACGCGGGCGTATCGCCGGCGGGGGCTACGGTCGGCAGGGAGGGAAGGTTCGGCATATCAAATTAAGGTCGGTTGCGGGGGAAGCCGGCGATCGCTCCGTCGGTCGGCGGGCAGCTATTCCCCGTAGCCATGAAAGTTTGCCGAACGGGCATCGAATTTCCAAGGGACCGACGCTTCCGTTTACGCAATATCGAGGGTTTGGTGCGGCTCTCTGCACCCCGGATTCCTCGGGCCTGTCTAAACTCGAAGCTGGCGAAGCGGGTTGGTCCTGCGGGTTTGGCCGTGCTCGGTCCTGCCGGCACAGCGGCATCTGCCCCGCCGCCTCGCGTCCGGCCCCGGCTGAGCGTTTCGCTTGGCCCGCAAGAAGCAACGATAAGACGAGCCCCCCGACCGACCATGCCACGACGCTCCCGCGCGACGCACTTGCACCAACCGCCGCACCCTAACCGCCCCCAACGGCGCCCCGCAGCCGGCTCGCTGGACGCCACCGGCCACCGTCACTCTGCGGCGTGCGTGGCGGCGAGGTGGCTCGCCGCGGCGTGTTGGCTCGTGACGGGCCCGGCGGTCGCCGCGCAGAGCGAATTCAACGCCCGGCCGTTCATCACGGTCGACATCGACAACCTCGAGACGCAGATCATCAACGTGCCCACCGAGAGCGACTACGTGCCCAACGTCGTCGTCAGCGAGAACGGTCTGGCCAGCTTCGAGGCGCTCAAAGCCCAGGCAGTCGCGGCCCGGACGTTCGCCTACTACATCGTCGACGACCGCCCGTCGGGCGTGATCGGCGACGGGCAGAACGACCAGGTCTACAGCGGAGCGAGTTCGCCCCGGCAGATCCACTTCGACGCCGCGGCGGCGACCGAGGGCGAAATCCTCTGGGTGCGCGACAACGACGGCTTCCAGCGCGACGTACTCATCGCCGCGTTCTACGTGGCGGGCGCCATCCCCAGCGGCCCGTTCAACAACGCCAACCCGAGCGCTCGCCCGGCGCCCGGCACCCCGAGTCTGGGCAACACAGAGCGGTTCGTCACCTACACCTACGAGGAGGGCCTGTCGGGCGTCAACAACCCGGGCACCACCCTGGGCTTTCCGAGCACGCCCAGCAACCCGTTCTGGGACAACCGGGGCGCCAAGAGCCAGAACGGCGCCGACTACCTGTCGGACAACTCGATCGACTACCTCGACATCCTCAAGTACTACTACGGTGCCGACATCCAGGTCCGCACGGCCCGCACCGAGGGCACGGGCATCGAGTTCGGCCGCAAGGTGCTCGCCGACTTCGACGACTACGGCAGCGGCCGGGCGTCGGACGGGATCATCGACGGCAACGAGGGCGTGTTCAATCGGTCGCCGACGTTCTCCGGCAGCACGAGTGGCAGCCTCGCCGGCTCGACCGCCGCGCGCGACGCCTCCGAGGCGCACGAGGGGACGCACTCGCAGCGGATCGACCTTACCTACGACGAGTCCGTCGGCGGCGACTACCTGCTGCGGCACGTGGCGGCCGCCCGCTTCAGCGACTACGGCGGCAGCCAGAACGTGGCGGAGTTCGAGTCGAACGTGCAGGTCGAGTCGATCGGCGCGTTGGGCTTCTGGCTGAAGACCACCGACCCGGGGCTGGAGGTGTCGCTCGCCATCGACGACCCCACCACGGGCGACCGCGGCGTGCGGCGTTCGGTCATCGCCGACGGCGAGTGGCACAAGTACCAGTGGCAGCTCGACGAGCCGACCGAGTGGGACGCATGGCTGGCGGGCAGCAATGGCCAGGTCGACAGCGACTGGGTCACCATCGACTCGATCCAGCTCTTCGGCTCGACCGACGCGACGGTGCACCTAGACACGGTCTTCTGGGACCCACAGGCCGAGTTCGTGGCGCCCCCCGTGCCGGGCGACTTCTCGGGCGACGGGCGTGTCGACAACACGGACCTGAACCTGCTGCTGGTCAACTGGGGCGCTCCGACCAACCCGCTTCCGGCCGGATGGAACGGCGACCCGCCGGGGGGCCCCGCCATCGACAACGACGAGCTCAACGCGCTGCTCGTCGGTTGGGGCACGGGGGTGAACGCCGTGCCGGAGCCGGTGGGGCTCACGTTGCTCGCCGCCGGCGCAGCGATCGCCTTCACCGGCCGGCGACGCTGCTGAGTTCGAGCGTCGAAGCAACAGGAATGTTGCGACTTAGGTGTCGGACCAAGCAGCCATCCCGGGCGTTTAGCGCCGAGCCTCCTCGAGTCGCTGAAGGCGCCGGGCCCTACGCCGCTGGTTGCGGTTCGCGCGATGACGGTTGGTTCGCGACGTCTGCAGGTGGTTGGAAGTCACGATTCGGTGGCTTCTTGCTCGTCGAAGGTCTCGGCCCGTAGCGCTGGCGCCGATACGACGCCGAGCACCACGCCGGCGACCGTCAGCGCGAGCCCCAAAGTCGGCCCGGCGCCGGGAGGCGGCAGCAGCAGGCGGACCGTGCCGGTTAGCAGGCAGAATAGCGACGCGCTCATCACGACCGTCCAATACAGCCGCACGAGGGCCCGCCGCCGCGGGTCGCCCCGCTCGGTCTCGGGCCACAGCCCGAAGGGCCGCACGGTGGCGGCGAAGCGCTCGAGCCGCTTCGCGCTGGTCGGACGAGTCACCCAGGCGGCGACGATCGCCAGCCCCACGCAGCTGCCGGCGACGAACGCCATCTGCAGCCACTCCTCCTCGAACCAGAGGAGCGACAACGGAGCGAGCACGAGCGAGCCCGCGATGGCGACCAGCTCTGAGTAGACGTTGGTGCGGCTCCACACCCAGCGCAGCATCAGCACGCCGCCGATGCCCGCGCCGAAGACGAGCGATACAAGCCACGTCGCCTGGATCGATCCGATTCGCGTCATCAAGAACGTGGAGATCAGCAGCACGGCGACGCTCGACACCCGCGCCACGGCGACGAGCTCCCTCCGATGCGGGCGGCGCCGCAGCACGCCCCGGCACAGCAGCCGGCCGTATAGGTCGTTCGTCCAGTAGGCGGAGCCCCAGCTGAGGTGCGAGTCGATCGTCGACCCGAGCGCGGCGAGCATGGCAGCGAGCATCACGCCGCGGAGCCCGACGGGCATGAGGTCTTCGATGCCTTTGACGAAGGTCAGCTCACGGCTGGCGGCGAAGTCGGCGGCGCCGACGTCCGCGGGCGTGAACGGGTACACCACGAGCAGCCCGACGCCGATCACCAGCCACACGAGGCTCCGGCCGAGGAACTGCACCCAGGTGACCAGCACGCCGGCCGTGCGGGCGTCTTGATCGGTCCGGCAGGCCATGTACCGCTGGGCCAGGTAGCCGGTGCCGTCGCTGCCAATCCAGAACAGACCCTGGATGCCGATGAGCATCATGAACGGCAGCAGGGCGCCCGACTCGGTGGGCAGCACCGCCACGAGGCGGGCGTGCTCCACCTCGCCGTAGAGCGCGGTCAGGCGTTCGCTCATCCCGCCGAGGCCGCCCACCTCGCTGAGGACGCAGCCGGCGTAGGCGATGGTGCCCACCGTCATAAGGCCGAACTGCACGACGTCGGTGGCGATGACCGCCCGCAGCCCACCGACGGCCGAGTAGGCCAATACGAACAACGAGATAACCGCGACGGACAGGAAGCCGTTGGCCGCGGCGATGGTCGGGTCGATGCCGGTCGCGACGACGGTCACCTTCAACCCCGAGGCGGTCACCCACGCCAAGATCGGATCGTAGACGGACGCCGGCAGCCACTCGTGCCACGGGGCGAACACCTCCGCCACCCGTACGGCGGCCGTCAGCACCATCGCCAGGAACAGGCAGTTGACGACCCCGCCGTAGTACACGGCCTTGAGCCCTCGGAGGAAGAGAACGCCCCGGCCGCTGTAGCGGACCTCCGCCAGCTCGGCGTCGGTCAGCACGTTGGCCCGTCGCCAGCACTCGGCGAACACGAACGCGATCAGCAGGTAGCCGAAGCCGTAGATCCAGAATCGCCACAAGAGACAGACGCCGCCCGTGGCGATGAGCCCCGTGAACAGCAGCGGCGTGTCGGCGGCGTACTGCGTGGCCGCCATGCTGAGGCCGGCTTTCCAGCCGGGCGTCTGCCGACCGGCCAGGAAGTACTCGACCGGCCCGCGGGAAGCGCGTTTCCGGTAGGCCAACCCCGCGCACGTTGAGAAGACGAGGAAGGCAACAACAATGGCGAGATCAAGCAACGCGGTCGCTCGGCGTACTCTTTGGACGGGTGCGGGATCCCTACACCAACCCTGTACGAGCCGCAGTGCGAGGGGCAGGCTTCACTCGTCTCGTCGCACGAAGACAACGCGAAGCCCCGGTTTCGCCCGAGAGAGACCGGCGGCGCCACGCTGCCGTCTCCCCAGAGCCAGACCCGATTATCGACCAGCCGAGACCGAAGGGCCAGGGAACGCAACGCGGCGCGAGGGGGGCTATTCAGCGCAGCGCCCGGCTTACTGCCCACAGTCCACAGCACAGCCCACAGCTGTCTGCCCACTTCCGTCCGCCGTCTGCCCACCCGAATCCGATGTCTCATCGAGCCGCTCAGCGGACGGCGCCCGCGATCAGCGAGTGCGTGTAGGCGTGGCGAGAGATCTCGCCTTCCGCCAGGTAGACCACGTCTTCGGCGATGTTGGTGGCGTGATCGCCGATGCGTTCGATCATGCGGCACGCCGAGAACACGTGCAGGTAGCCGGCCACGCTGGCGGGCTCCGCCTCCATCCAGCGGACTAGGTCGTTGATGACCTGGCGGTTGATGCGGTCCACCTCGTCGTCTCGGCGGATGACTTCGCGGGCGAGGTCCGCGTCGACCCGCAGCAACGCCGAGTGGGCGTCGCGGAGCATCTGGAGCGAGGTCTCGAGCATCTGCTCGAGCCGCTCGGGCACGTGGACACTCGGGTAGTCGTCGAGACTCTTAGTCCGCTCGGCGACGTTGACCGCCAGGTCGGCGATGCGCTCCAGCTCGCCGTTGATCTTCAGGATGGCCGTGACACGGCGGAGGTCGATCGCCACGGGCTGCTGCAGCGCGAGCACGTGCAAGCAGAGCTCCTCGATCTCGACTTCCGAGGCGTTGATCTCGATTTCGCCAGCGAACACCTCGACGGCCTTGTCGATGCTCCGCTCGTGCATGGCCTGGCAGCTCGCCAGCACCATCTCTTCGACCTTGTCCGCCTGCGCCGAGAGCAGCTGCTCCAGGTCCGCTAGATCGACTTGCAAATGCGCGCCCATGCCTTCCTCCCCCGGGCGGCCAAGCCGCCAACCGTTCTTAACGATTTCTTAATCTCAGCTTCATAATACTCATTGCTTGCGCAGTCGGCGAGAGCGATCCTTCCTTGAACGGCGGCCGACCGCAAAGAAGCGGCGGACCGGATAGCGACGCCGTCGCTCCGAAGTCGATGCGGTTCAGAACTCGCCGCGGTTCAGAAGTCGATGCGGAACCGGGCGCCTAGCAAGTGGTAGTCGCCGAAGTTCGGCCCACCGACGGCGGCGTTCAGGTCGTTGTCCGTGATGTCGCCGTACAGGTAGTTGAACTGCCAGCTGGCGTGGGGTGTCCAGTACCAGTTGAGGCCGGCGGTGACGCTCTCGCCGACGCCGCCCTGCACGTCGCTGTCGGAGAAGTCCGCGTAGGAGAACCGGAGCACGGCTTGCCAGGCGCCCATCCCGCGGTGATACAAGCCGCGACAGGCGCCGCGTCCGCGATCAACCAGGAAGAAGTTCTCGAACGGCTCGAGCCGGCCGATGCAGCCGGTCTCTCGGTTCCAGGGCAGGTGCTCGCCGGTGAGCGTGTAGGCCAGGTACACGTACCCGCCGTGGAAGCGAAGATCGTCGCCGCCGACGCGGCTCTGCCAGACGTTGAGGTACTCGCCGACGACCTGCACCGGCCCGACGTTGACGACTCCCTCCAGCCCGACGAGCGCGTAGTCGTCGCCGCCGTTGATGACCCCCGTGTCCAACCAGCGGCTGACGGTGCGGGCTTCGGGCCGAGTGCGGAACGACGCCTCGCTGACGCCCGACTCGCTGATCGGCTGGTCGTCGGCGGCGTCGGCGTCGGCGTCCGTGTCCGCCCACGCCCCGGAGACAGCCCAGTGGGCGTAGCGTCTGCCGTTGGATCGATCGTCCCACCAGGCGGTGTTGGCCAGCCGACCAGCGACCTGGCCCTGCCAGTGATCGCCGATGTAATTGCCCTCGTCCTGGATCAGCCGCTGGTCGAACGCGCCGTACCGCCAGTTCCACGCTTGATCTTCCGACACGCCGTAAGCGCACACCCCGAAGCGGCGGGCGTCTTGGTTGAACCCTTCCACCACGAACGGGCGTTCGATGAAGACGTTCAAGTTGCTGCTGTTGAGATGGTCCAAGCCGTACGGGCGTTTCTGGTTGCCGACGAGCAGCTGCTGCAGAAACGGGAGCCGCTCCCAGCCGAGGTAGACGTCGCGAAACTCCGTGTCGTTGGCGCCGGCGAACTCCATTTCGACTTTGTAGAGCATGTTCGCGGGCAGCTCGCCGTACGCGCCGAGCCGTATGCGGCGGAACCCGAGGCGGTCTTGGGGCGAAAGGTCCGGGTCGCCCGTCTCGAAGCCGTTGACGCCCGGCGAGTCGCCGGGGAAGCCCCACAGGTCGGCGTGGACCCGGCCGTTGATGCGGAGCGTCGCGTCGCCGTGGCCCAGCTGAGCAACGTTCTTGCGTTGCGCCTTCAGCTCGGCGTGCTCGTGCCGCAGCCGAGCGTGGCTGTGCTCCAGCGCGTTGAGGCGTTCTTCGAGCGACCGGCTGCTGAACGCCGTGCTGATGAGAGGTTCTTCGTTGGACGCCGGCCCGGCCGACGACGACTCATGCGATGACGACCCGTGCGACGACGACTTATGCGACGACGACTTATGCGACGACTCGTTGAGCCGCCACGGCGTCACCTCGCTCGCGGCGGGGCTGACCAGCTCGCAAGGCGTTGTGGGCAGCCGACGGGGTTGCTCGTGCTGCGGCGTCTCGGCTCGTAGCGGTCCGCCGCCAACCAGCCACACAGCGAGCGCTACCGCGAACGCGTTCACGCCAAGCCGCTTGGGCCTGGCGATCGACGATTCGGCATGTCGACGGGCGACGCGCATTGCTCGGTCGGTGTGCGGTGTCGCCGATGGTGGTCCGTCCACGGCCTCTACCCCCGGGGGGTAGGGGCCGCTGCGTCGACGGAACGCGTTGCCCTGTAAAGCGCGCTAAGCCTGCGCGGTTACGTAAGAAGTATCGGTTAAGAAGCCGTGAAACGCCTGCTTACCGCTCATTAAGCGGTGGTGGCTGGCACTACGGGAGTGGCTGGCACTGCCGACGTGGCTAGCACCGGCGGCGTGGCGGGCGGGACTAGTCCGCAAGCCGACAGGCGTACGTCTTTTCGCGGAGGACGCGGCCGCCGGTGACGCCCTCGGCGCCGGCAAAGTACTCCGTGGCGTCGGCGATGCCGTCCGTCGAGCCCTGCGAGCTGCGATAGCGGAAGCCGACGCGGTCGCCGGACGTCACGTCGACGGCCCAGTCGAGAAAGATGACGCTGTGGCCCGAGCCGTTGGTGCGCCACAGCTGCACGAAGTCTCCCGGCTGCGCCTCGTCGAGCGGCACCGCCCGGCCGACGCCGAGGGTCTCCACGGCGAGCGTGCACAGCGTGTCGTCGTCGAGCTCCGTGGCGCCGTACCAGAGTTTCTGGAACCGCTTCACCGCGTCGTACGGCTTGCCGTCGAGCAGGTCGCGGTCGGCGAGCGTCTGCATGGCCACGGCGAAGGTGTAGCCGCAGCAGTAGGTGCCCCCCTGCCCCGCGGCGAGCACCTGTCGGCCCTCGTGCACGACGGCGTCGGGCGTGCCCGAACCGGCCCACGTGCGGTTGTACCCGCCGCCGTCCGGGTGGCGGTAAGCGATGGCGAGGACGTCGGCGGCCGAGGCGGTGGCCCCGACGAGCGCGAGCAGCAGCGTTGCAACGAGTTGGAAAACGGCTTGGAACATGCGTCGGCTCAAGTCTCGATGGCGCCCGCCCGGGGCGCCCCCATCGTCTAGCCCGTCCTCCCTGAAGGACAGAAACGAAAACGCCACCACGGCATCTCTAACCTCTAGCCTCCAGCTTCTACCCCCCTCCACCGCCCACTGCCGTCTGCCTGCTGCCGTCTGCCCACTCCCTCCTCACACCACCCCTTCCATCTCGCCCTTCCAGCGGACGAAGCCCTCGACGCCCTCGTACTCGGCGAGGCCCAGCTTGTCGTACAGCTCGGCGGTGCCGCGGTTGCGGTCTTCGGCTCGCTGCCAGAACTCCCGCGGGTCGCTGCCCGGGAACAACGCCCGGTCCTTCTGCGACTCGTGCTTGAAGATGGCGGCCCGCTTGCGGAGCAGCTCTTGTGGGCTCAGCGGCACGGCCATCTCGATCTGGTGCGGCTCCCACTCTTGCCAGGCGCCGCGGTACAGCCAGACGACCGCCTGCTGATACCAGTCCTCATCCTTCAGCCGCTCGCACGCCGTCAGCACGGCGCGGAGGCACGTGCGGTGCGTGCCGTGCGGGTCAGACAGGTCGCCGGCGCAGTAGATCTGATGCGGCTTGATCTTCTGCAGCAGGTCCACCGTGATCTGGATGTCTTCCTCGCCCAGCGGCTTCTTGCGGACGCGGCCCGTCTGATAGAAGGGCATGTCCATGAAGACGCAGTTCTCGTTCGGCACGCCGGCCATGCGGGCGCCGGCGCGGGCCTCGCCTCGGCGGATCATTCCCTTGATGGCCTGCACCTGCTCGCTGTCGACCTGCCCCGGCTGCTTGTTGGTGACAAACTCGTCGACGTGCTTCTCCAGCTCGTCGGTCTTCGCCGGGTCGAGGCCGAAGGCCCGGTTGAACTCAGAGACGAACTCGCTGAACCGCACCGCGTCGTCGTCGAACACCGCGATGTTGCCCGACGTCTGGTAGGCGATGTGCACCTCGTGCCCCTGCTCGCACAGGCGGATGAGCGTGCCGCCCATGCTGATAACGTCGTCGTCCGGGTGCGGAGAGAAACAGATGACCCGTTTGGGGAAGATCTCTTCGTGGTTCTGCGGGCGGTCGCCCGGCTGACGGGCGTGCTTGGGCTTGCCGCCTGGCCAGCCGGTGATGGTGCCCTGCAGCTGGCGGAACACCTGCAGGTTCAGGTCGTACGCCCGGCCGCGGCTGGCGAGCAGCTCTTGCAGGCCTTCCTCGTTGTAGTCCTGCTCGGTGAGCTTCAGCAGCGGCTTGTCCACCTTCGCCGCTAGCCACAGCACCGCCTTGCGGACGAGGTTCTCGTCCCACTCCAGCTCACCGCCCATCGGGCCCAGCAGCCACGGCGCCTCGTACCGAGTGAGCCGATCCGCGGCCGCCTCGTCGAGCATCACCTTGGCGTTCTTGTGGGCCTGCAAGAACGTCGCGGGGATGCTGCTGGTAACCGTGCCCTCGACCGTGCGGGCGACGATCGGCGCCTTGCCCTCGCCGAACGCCAGCAGGTACACCTGCCGCGCCTCGAGAATGGTGCCGACGCCCATTGTGATGGCGCGGCGGGGCACGTACTCCTCGCCGAAGAAGTCGCTCGCCGCGTCGTTGCGGGTGATCTGGTCGAGAGTGATCATGCGGGTGCGGCTCTCACGGCTGGAGCCCGGCTCGTTGAAGCCGATGTGCCCCGTGCGGCCGATGCCGAGCACCTGGATGTCGATGCCGCCGACCGCGGCGATCTTCTCCTCGTACTCCAGGCAGTGGGCGAGCACCTCCTCGGGCGTGAGCGTGCCGTCCGGGATGTTCACGTTCGCCCGGTCGATGTCGATGTGATCGAACAGGTGCTCGTTCATGAACCGGACGTAGCTCTGCAGCTCTTCGGGCTGCATGGGGAAGTACTCGTCCAGGTTGAACGTGGTGACCCCCGCGAAGCTGAGGTCTTCCTCCTTGTGCATCCGCACGAGCTCGTCGTAGACGGTCGTCGGCGTGCTGCCGGTGGCCAGGCCCAAGACACACGGCTTGCCCTCTTCAGCGCGCTGCCGAACGAGCTCGGCGATCTGCTTCGCCACGTAGCCGCTGGCGTCCTTGGCGTGGCGGAAGACGTGGCACGGGATCCGCTCGATCTGGGCGCGGGGATCGAGCTGGGCCATCGAGATGGAATCGACTTCGGTCGCCATTTTGGGGGGACTCACCTGAACGAGCGGGGAGGCAGTGTGTGGCGGGGGTGAACGCCCAGCTTACGAGCAGGCCGCGCTGCCGTGTCGGAATCGACGATTCTAGCCACGCGGAGTCCGCGTTGAACCGTCCGCGGCCGCTGTGCCCGGGCGAATTGAGTACGCCTTTCGCGCTTTAGCGCACAGGCCGCAAACTCACCCGCTTTCCGGTGGACAGGCTCTTTGCCTGCGCGTGGCACAGCTCGATCGCGTCGCGGGCGAGCTCGCCCTCCAACGCCGCGGCCGGAGCGCCCGTGGCGAACGCCTTGGCCGCGTCTCGCAGCTCGGCCTTAAAGGCGTCCATCGGATCGCCGCCGGCGAGTGTCGGCGTACGCGGCTTGCCCTTAGCTGGGATTACCGTCGGCGGGCACAGGTAATCGGCCCGGTCGCCGAGAATCGCGAAGTCGAACACCAGCGTGGCGTTCTCGAACTGCAGCTCGAACCCGTGCTGGAACGGCCGGCCCGGCTGGTTGATCGTGCCGCTCACGGCGTGCACCGCCGGCGCCGGGGCCGACCCCTCGGCGGCGAACTCGAACTGCGTGTTCCAGAACTCCGGCAAGCCGTTGCGGCTGCGGCCGCCGGTGAACAGCGCGGTCGGCCGGCCGAACAGCATGCGGATCAGGTGGGCGTCGTGCACGTGCAGGTCGAGCAGCGGTCCGCCGACGTGGTCGGCCGACCAGTAGTTGCTAAGCCAAGCCGGATCGGAGATCACCCGCTTGAATGACCCGCCGAGCAGCCGTCCGTGCTTGCCGCTGGCCGCCTCCTTGAGGGCCCAGGCGTACTCCGGGAAGTACGGCAGGACGTGGCCCACCAGCAGCCGACGGTCGGCCTTGGCGGCGACGCGACGCATCCGGTCGCAGTCGGCCAGCGTCATCGCCATCGGCTTCTCGCAGAAGACGTGCTTGCCGGCGCGCAACGCCTTGCAGGCGATGTCGGCGTGCAGCGACGGGGGCAGCGTGATGTCGACGGCGTCGATCGTGTCGTCCGCCAGCAGATCGTCGACCTCCTCGTACGCGGCGACGCCCGCCAGGTCCATCTGCTCGCCGGGGGGCCCGAAGTTGCCCTGGATGCCACGCCAGTCGCCGCCACGCTTCTTGGGGTCTCTTTCGCACAGAGCAACCACCTTCACGCCCCGCAGCTTGGCGTACGATAGGTAGTGCACCATGCCCATGAAGCCGACGCCGATGATGCCTATGCGGAGCATGGAGGAGGAGGCTTGGGGCTTGAGGGGGGAGGCTTGAGGGACCGGGCTTCCGAGACTGTGCTTAAGGGACGAGACCTGCGGGAAGACACCCGAGCGGGCCGCTCAGGTGCATCGCCTACTCTTCGAGGCGGTCGGCCTGGATGGCTTTGAGCAGGTCGAGCGCTCCGCCGATCTCCGCCTTCTGCCGAGCGGGCTCTTGCGGGATTTCGCGCTCGATCGTCAGCGGGCCCGTGTAGCCGATGTCGTCCAGCACCGCGACGAATCGGCGGAAGTCGACCTCGCCCTTGCCGAGCGGCGTCTCCTCGCCCCATGTCTCACCCGGCTTGTCGCTGCCGGTGGCGTCTTTGCAGTGAACACTCTTCACATGGGCCCCCACCTTGCGCAACGCGTCGAGCGGCTCGCCGCAGCCGTAGAGGATCATGTTGGCCGGGTCGAAGTTGATGAACAGGTTCGCCCGATCGACCGCCGCTAGGAAATCGAGCAGCACCTCGGCGGGCTCCTGGCCCGTCTCGAGGTGCACGGCCTGCCCGTGCGGGGCGCAGTGGTCGCAGATGGCGCGGGTCGCCTCGACGATGGCGAGGAACTCCGGGTCGCTCTGGTCGTGCGGCACGAAGCCAACGTGCAGCCCCACGGGGATCACGCCGCCGCCGTAGGCGAGGGTATCGTCCGACAGCAGGCGGGCGAAGTCCGCGATCTCCTTGAGCTCAACGAGCCGCTGGGCGCGGGTGGCCGGCGGGGCCAGGCCGACGGTCGCCTTGCAGGTCGGGATGTCCGCGTAGCTCTCGCCCTCGAAGCCGGCGAACACCACGGAGATCTGGATGCCGAGCTCGCCGAGCCGGTCGCGGAACCGCGCAGCGTTCGCCTCGGTGCGGGTCTCTTTGGCCGGCGTGTGCAGGTGAACCGTCGGCACCCCCAACTCGTGGGCGACGTCGAGGTGCACCCCGAGACCGGCGTCGATACTGGCGAAGACTCCGAGCGGGCGTGTCATGGTGCAGACGAGCGGGCAGACGGCAGAGACGGGCGGCAGGCATAGAACGGCGAAGCGGGCGTTTTAGCAGGGCTGCCCGCTGCCGTCTGCCCGCTTCTCGGTCCCCATCGCGCCCTCAGTCGTGCCGCAGCGCGTCGATCGGGTCGAGCCGCGCCGCACGCACGGCCGGGTACACGCCGAAGAGCACACCCACCACCACCGAGATGCCCAGCGCCAGCGGGATCGACCACGGTACGAGTTGTGGTTCCATCTCCCGCACCAGGTCGGGCACCGCGGCCATCTGCTCGGGGATCGACTGCTCGAGCACCCCGCGTAGCCACAAGGCGAACGGCCGGCAGAGCAGCCCGCCCGCCACGCCCAGCCCGCCACCGACGATCGACAGCACGACGCTCTCGGTGAGGAACTGGCCGACGATGTCGCGGCGTTTGGCGCCGAGCGCCCGGCGGATGCCGATCTCTCGGGTTCGCTCGGTGACCGTGGCCAGCATGATGTTCATGATGCCGATGCCGCCCACCAGCAGCGAGATCGCCGCGATGATGCCCAGCAGCACCATGAACATCAGCCGGGTGGTGTTGGCCTGCTCGAGCAGCTCCATCGGCACCGTTACGGCGTAGTCGGACAGCGTGTGCGTGCGTTCGAGCGTGTTACGCACCACATCCGCGGTGCGGACGACCTCCGCAGGCTCACGCACTCGCAGCGTGACCTGCGACACCTCGATCAGGTCGCGGCGGAACTGCCCCGGCTGGATCTGGATGATCTGATCGCCCAGGCGCCGCCACATGGTCCGCAGCGGGATGTACACGTCTTTCGAGTAGTCCTCAGCGGCGAGCGATCCGCCCACGCCGGCCGACGCGGCCCGCGGCTGCGTAACGCCGACCACCCGGTAGAACTCGTGATCGACCTGCACTAGCTCGCCCATCGGCGAACCCATCGGCCACAGCTTCTCGGCGACCTCGGAGGACAGCACACAGTGGTTGCGTTCGCGGGCCCCGTCCACGTCGGACAGGAAACGCCCCTCGGCGATCTTCAGTCGCGCGACCCGCTGGTAATCGGGCGACGAGCCGACGAGGCGGCCCTCCAACGAGCGGCGCCCGCGACGGAACTCGGCCTTCACTTCGCGGATGGGCACCGCCGTGTCGAGCGTCGGCAGCGTGGCGAGCAACGCGACGTAGTCCGAGCGGGTGACGCCGTACCCGCCGCCGTCGAAGTCGTCGCTGGTGGGCTTGATGGTGCGGACGATGATGTTGTTCGCCCCGAGCGCCGCGATCTGCCGCTGCGACGCCTGGCTGATCCCCTCGCCGATGGCCAGCAGCCACACGACGCTCGTCACGCCGATCAGGATGCCCAGCACCGTGAGCGACGAGCGCATCGGGTGCAGCAGCAGGCTTTTGATGCTGAGGCCAACCGTGCGGCGCCACGTGGCGAGGCGGGCGAAGAGTGAGCGGGAGCTCGTCACGTCAGTCTTTTTGAACCACGGAGAACACAGAGCACACGGAGAGCGTTGTTGAAGAGTCGCGTTGGGAGGCTGGAAGCGGCCTCCGTGTGCTCCGTGCTCTCTGTGGTTAATCCTTCTTCGGGGCGCCGTCGTACACGATCCGGCCGTCGCGCAGCACGATCGAGCGGCGCGTTTGCGCCGCCACCTCCGGCTCGTGCGTCACCATGACGATCGTGCGGCCCTCGGCGTTGAGGTCGGTCAGCAGCTTGAGGATCTCGTTGGTCGTCGTCGTGTCGAGGTTGCCCGTCGGCTCGTCGGCCAGCAAGAACCGCGGGTCGTTCACCAGGCTGCGGGCGATGGCGACGCGTTGCTGCTGCCCGCCGGAGAGCTGCATCGGCCGATGGTCCAGCCGATCGCCCAGCCCGACGCGCCCGGCCAGTTCTTCGCACCGCTCTTTCGATTGCCGGGCCAGCCGCCCGCTGTAGTGCAGCGGCAGCTCGATGTTCTCCAGCACCGTCAGCGCCGGCAGCAGGTTGAACGACTGAAAGACAAAACCGAGCCGCGACGCCCGCACCTCGGCCAGCTCGTCGTCGCTCATGCGGGCTACGTCGTCGGGGCCTAAGATGTACTCGCCGCTGGTGGGGCGGTCGAGGCAGCCCAACAGGTTCAAGAGCGTGCTCTTGCCCGAGCCCGAGGGGCCCATGATCGAGACGAAGTCACCTTCTGGCACGTCGAACGAGACCCCCCGCAAGGCGAGCACCGATCCGCCGGCCAGCGGGTACTCCTTGCTCAGCGAGCGGATGCTCGCCGCGAAGCGGGTCGTCGGCGGTGATTCCACCAGCACGGTCATGCGGCGTTCCTCAACCGCCCGCCGCGGAAGCGTTCGTCTCGGCCGAGGCTTCGGTCGAGACGGCCGCGGGTTGTGGCTTGACCTTGGAATCGGTCTCGGACGCGGCGAGCGCCTTGCGTAGCCCTCGGCCCGCGGCGCCGGTGTTGACGGCCTGCTGCGTCTGCTCGGGCGAGAGGTCCGGCAGGTCGATCCCGTCGGCCAGCCGCCGCGGGTTGATCGCCACCTCGTCCGCCTCTTCGAGGCCCGACTGGACCACGATGTACCGATCGTTGGTCGGACCGCATTCCACTCGCTGGGCCACCAGGCCGTCGCCCCGATCGACGAAGCAGTACTTGGCGTCGCCGTGGGCGTAGATCGCCTCGACCGGCGTCTGCAGCACGTCCGGCTCGAAGATCGAGCTGACGGTGACGGACGCCGTCATGCCGGTCTTGACGTCTTCGGACGATTCGTCGATCGCGATGAACGCCTTGTACTCCTTCACGTTGGCGCGCCGCCAGTTGGACGGCTCGGCGTACTGGTTCACCGCCCGCACGCGGCCGCGGAGCACGGCGCCCTCGCTGCCGACCAGCGACACCGACGCCGGCATGCCCGCCTTCACGTACTGGATGAGCGACTCGTTGATCTCGACAGCGACCTCCATCATCGTCGGGTCGGGCAGGCGGATGATGACCTGCCGCTCTCGGACCTTCGCGCCCTCTTCCACGACAAAGCTGTTGTTGTCGCGGCGGTCTTGGCCGTGGGCGTACTTGACGATGCCCGCCTGCGGCGAAGTGATGAGGCACTTCTTGATCTGGTCCTCGATCGTCGCCAGCCGCGCCGTCTCCAGCTCGTAAGAGCTCTGATCCGACTCCCACTTGGCCTTGGTGATGATGACGTCCGACTCGAGCGTCTTCACCTCTTTGGCCTTGGTGTACTCGTCTAGCACGCGCAGCTTGGTCTTCTGGGCGGCGAGCTCGTTGCGCGACTTCTCCACGGCGAACCGATCGGCCTGCAGCTGCAGCTCATTGACGTACCCCTTGCCGGCGAGGCGTTGGCTGTAAGCGAGATAGTCTTCGGCGCGGCTCAGGTCTTCTTCTTTGACGAAGATCTCGCTGAGGATCGTCTGCCGCTCCTCGACGTATGTGCCGTTGACGTACTCCTCGAGCGCGATCTTCGCTGTCTCGTGCTTGTTCTTCGCCTCGACGGCGACGGCCTGCGCGGTGTTGACCTTCACCTGCTGCAGGGTCCGCTCGGAGAGCAACGCCGAGCTATCGAGCTCGACCAAGAAGTCGCCCTCTTCGACCTCGGTCCCTTCGGGGACGATCCGCAGGATCGCGACACCGGCCGGGTCGGTCGCCTGCACCCGAGAGCGGACCTCGGTGCTGCCGGCCGACTCGATCGTGCCGCGCTCCGTCACCAGCAGCTCGAAGTCGGACCGCTCCACGGTGTGCAGCAACGCGTCGTGCTTGGGCGCGTCCGCGTCGGCGCCGCGGTAGTTCGTGTACGCCCACCAGCCGCCGCCGGCGGTCATTGCCAGCAGCACCAGCGTCCACAGCGTCGCGCTGCCGGTTCTCGGGCTTCGTGTCTTGGCATTCATTCAATGGCGTTCCACAGGCCTTCCAAGCCGGCATTATCTACCGCCGAGGCGCCGCCGCCCAGTCGAGGCGGGCTTGTTTCGTGGCTTTCGCCCGCATTCGCCAACGATTTCGCCACGTCGTCCGCTTCGGATGCAACCTGCGTTGGCTCGTCCGTCGAGGCTGTTTCCGCTGCGGCCGCGGCGTTAGCCGTTGGGGCGATCACCGCATCGGCAGGAGCTTCCGGCGAGACGCTCGGCAATCGTCGGCCGCCTGGCACGACCGCCCGCACGTCGCCGCCGCCCGCGCACGGACCCTCGGTCAAGAACGAGCGGAGCGGCTGATCGACCTCCACCCGCAGGCCCTCGGAGTCGACCAGCATCAGCCCTAGGTCGAGCTCCAGGTTGAACCGCTGCACCCGGTTGTTGACCCACACGCTCAGCAGGTCGTTCTGGGCGTTCAGCAGGTCGCCCAGCGCTTGGACGAGGTCCCGCGCCGTGGTGTTGTTGAACTGCTCGGTCACGCCCGGCTTGGGTGGCTCCGACAGACGCAGCTGCGTGAGGTCGACCTGGGCAATGGCCACGAACACTGCCGCTCGGCGGAGTTCGAGATTGATCTCGTTGAGGCGGATCTGCCGCAGCGTGCCGCGGAGGTTCTGGTTGATGCCGTCGACGAAGCGGTAGTAGTTGCGCCGGGCCTGCTGGTACTCAATGAGCGACTGCCGATAGACGTTCCGCTCGGCCAGGCGTGACGTGGGCGAGTCGAACTCCAGCCCGACACTCAGCCGGCCGTTGTCGGCGCCGATCGGGAACGGGTCGGCCGTGGTGCTGCCGATGTCGCCGTTGAAGACGATGTCCACGGCGCTCTGCAGGTCGTTCGCGTTGAAGTGGATAAGCCGCCAAGCGTCGACCAGCCCGGCGCGGGCGTTCGCCCAGTCGCGGCGGCGAACACGGGCGATCTCCAGCGCCTCGGGCGGCGTAAGCTCGGTCGGCGAGATATCGATCGCGTCGAGCCGCGCTCGTGCCTGCAGCAGCGAGAGCTCCAGCAGTTGCGACGACAGCCGGGCCACGAGCGTGGAGACGCGTTCCGCGTCGGCGCCCTCGTCCAGGCTAGCGACATCCAGAGCCAACGACTCAAACCGTTTCGCCCACGCCTCGAAGTCGGCGTCGAGCGCCTGGATTCGCTCGTCGAATGTGGCCGGGTCGAGCAGTCGCGGATCGAGCTTCGTCGCCGCGACCTCGGGACGGCCCGCCAGCTCGCGCAGGTGCGTTCGCCTCGTCGGGGCCGCGGCGTGCAGGTCGGCCAGGTCTTGATCCACCACCGCGGCTCGTTCGATAGCGTCCGCCATCAGCCCACGGACCTCGGCCAGCGTTTCTTCGGCGACCGGGGACTCGGCGATCTCGGCGGGCGCCGGCAGCGGTGAGGGCTCGTCCGCGGTCAACGCGGGGCCGACGCCTTCCACGGCGGTTGGGGCTTTCAAAGCGGGTGGCGCGTCGAATCGTAGCGATTCGAGGATCTCTGCCGTCGCGTTCTGTACCTCGGTCAGCTCCGGAGCGAGCAGGTTGAACCGCTCCAGCAGCTCGTCTCGCACCACCAGCGGCACGTCGGGCGGCAGGCCGACACCCACCAAGAAGTTGTCGATCTGCGTCTGGTAGCTCGCCTCGGCGCCGAGCAGCACGCTCTGGGCGTTGAACAGCGCCTGCCGAGCGAGGTCGACCTGGAAGCGGTCGATGCGGCCGGCGTCGTACGTGGCTTCGAGTTGCAGGGTGCTCTCTCGTAGGCCGGCGACATTCGCGCGTTGGTTGCGGAGCACCTGCTGGGTTTGGAGCAGGCCCAGGTAGCCACCAGCGCCGGCGGCCCCGGCGCCGCCGCCTCCGCCGAAGTTCCCTCCGCCACCGCCTCCGCCGCCCACACCAAAGTTGACGCCGGTGAAGTTCGTGAGGCCGGCGCCGCCCAGCAGGCCGCCCCGTCGCTGCGGACCACCGCTGGCGAACCGACCGGTGACCACCTCCAGGTAGTACTCACGCTGGAACCGTTCCATCGCCCGGACGTTGGCCAGCAGCGTTCTCTCGGCAACGGTGAGCCGCTCCATGACGCGCACGCGTCCGCCGCCGCGGAGCAGCGGCTGGACCAGCGAGAAGTCCAGCAGTGTCGAGCCGGTGTAGTTGTCGGGGCCCGCCAGTTGCCAAACGAGCGAGTTGGCGAGGCCGACCGTCAGCTCGCCGCCCGTGGCGGTCAGCCGCTCTAGGCGCCAGCCCCCGCCACGTAGTCGGCCGCTCGCCGACGGCGACACCGTCAGCTGGCTCGACGATGCGGCCAGGCCGCTCTCGCCCAACGCTGGCTCAATCACGCCGTTGCCGTTCAGATCGACATCCGCGGTACGACCCGATCCCAGGCGGCCGTCGGCTTGGTAGAAGATCGACGAGCCGCCGAACAGCTGCGTGTCGAACCGGAAACGCTCGAACGCGACGTCGAGCGCGGAAAGGTACAGCTCTTCCTTTTCGCGTTGGAACCCTGGGTCATTGATCAGGCCCAGCCGGACGGCTCCACTGGTGTCGAGCACCAGGCGGCCGTCGTCGTCCAGCGGCAGGCACGCCCGCCAGGCGGGGCCCTCGACGAACGGCGTGCGGGGCGCGTCGCGCCAGCACTTCGCGCCGCGCTTGCCGTCGACGCACGACATATAGCGGTGAGACACCGGGTCGTCCGGCGGCATCGGCGGGCAGTCGGGATCGTTCTCGTCGTACATGCGGGAGCACGGATCGACGTCGATCCGGTACTGCCCGAGCTCGCCGCCGGCGACGGTCGACTTCTGATCGATCAGGCCGTACGCCTCCGCGTCGGCACGCAGCCGGGCCCGCGATCGGCTGCAGCCGGCGAGCGGCGCCAGCGTCGTGGCGACCGTGGTTGCCAGCGCGAGCGCGCACAGCAGTCCGCGACGCGTTGCTAGCGTTCTTGAGGGGGCCATCAAATTGGCCATCGGGCAGCGACCGGGTAAGCGGGGCAAGCTTGGCGGTCGCGCAAAGAGTGCGCGTACCACGGCCTGTACCTGCTAGATCGTCGCTCGGGGTCGTGCGGCTTAAGCCTCCGCGGCCAACCGCGTCGGACTAAGAGCTTGCGACTAAGCGGTCGCGCCTTCCTCACCCGGCGTGGCTTCGCCGAGGGCCGCTTCGCGGTCGACGCGGTCCCAGAACGTCAGGAAGAAGACGACCATGATCGCCGCGGCCATGTAGGCCGGCAGCATCCAGAACTCTTTCCACTGGTCCATCGTTTCGGTCAGCAGCGTGGCGTCGAGCCCCTCGGGCAACGCCCGAGTGAACATGCTGCCGAACGCCTCGAAAAAGCCGATCGACGCCTCGGGACGCGCCTCCTTGATGGCGGTCTCGAGCTCGGCCTGCCGGGTCATGGTGGACCCGAAGCGTTCGCCGGCGATCCAGAAGCCGAAGAACATGCCGATGCCCTGCGTGAAGAACACGAGCATGCTCTGCGCCTGGCTCCGCACGGCGGTCGGCGCCTTCTGGTCGGTGTACATGAAGCCGGTGACGAAGAAGAAGTCGTAGCAGATGCCGTGCAGCACGACGCCCAGCAGCAGCATCCACGTCACCTGCTCCGGCGCTCCCAACGCGAAGAGCACGTAGCGGACGACCCACGAGGCCATGCCGATGAGGATCATCCACTTCACGCCCAGCGCCCGGAAGAAGAACGGGATGAGCAGCATGAAGAAGATCTCGCTCATCTGGCCGAGCGTCATCGTCGAGGCGACCTGCTGGAAGCCGGTCTGGTCGAGCAGCTTCGACGTGAAGCTGTAGTAGTACGCCAGCGGGATGCAGACGAGCGTCGAGCACAGGATGAACACGGCGAACGGCACGCTCTTCATCATGCCGAACGCGTCGAGCATCAGCAGGCTGTTGAGGTCCAGCGGCTTGCCCTTGGCGGGCGGCGGCGTGTGCGGCAGCGTGAAGCTGTACAGGCCGAAGGCGGCCGACGCGGCGGCGCCGAGCCACAAGATGTTGATGCTGTCGGACCATCCGAGGCCGCCCACGAGCAGGCCCGCGGCGATCCAGCCGATGGTGCCCCACACGCGGATCGCGGGGAACTTGTTCTGGTCGTCGATGTTGGCGAACGCGATCGAGTTGCCGAGCCCCAGCGTCGGCATGTAGCACAGCATGTGCCCTGTCAGCAGCCACACCGCGGTCGCGCCCTGCCCCGCGTCGACGGCGTTGGCCACCCCGGCCAGCAGCCCGGCGCCGACGAGCATCAGCACCCCCTGCACGATCTGCGAGGGGAACAGCCGATCGGCCACCAGCCCGAGGAACAGCGGCGCCACGATCGCGGCGATCGGCGCGCTCTGGTAGGCACCCCCAATCGAGTCGTCCAGACCCTTCGCCCCCATGCACAGCGCAAGGGTGACGAACCACGACCCCCAGGCAAAGAACTGGAGGAACATCATGACCGAGAGGCGAGTCGAGACCATCGGCGAGTGAAGGCTTGGGGGGTGAGGCGTGAGCCGGTGAGAAGGCGATAAGACGGGGCGCCCACCGGGCCGATCGGCTCGGATCACGCCCGCAGACGCTTGGCGCCGAGCACCACCATAGCCAGCCCGAGCGGGGCCAGGAAACCCAGCAGCGACCCGTACCCGGGCGGTTCTTTCACCACGGCGAACGAATACACCAGCCACGCCAAGTACGAGGCGTACAGCAGCAGCATCACGCATCCCTCGCCCCGGCTGACCTCCTTGCCCGTGAGGAACACCGGGTAGCAGGCCAGCGTCACCGCGAACATCAGCGGGATGTCGAACCGCAGCGACTGGGAGGCGACGTTCACGCCGTCCGGCGCCACGGCCGACGAGATGCCGAGCACGGCGAGCACGTTCAGGATGTTGCTGCCCACGACGTTGCCCACGGCCAGGTCACGCTTTCCGCGGAGGCAGGCCAGGATCGAGATCACGAGCTCCGGCAGCGACGTGCCGATGGCGACGATCGTCAGCC
>JBCBPC010000042.1:0-26860 GCA_039820945.1 Planctomycetota bacterium | reverse complement strand
CACGCGTGGCGCCTATCGCTGCTGCCGCTCCGACAAGCGCGGGAACGCCTAGCATCGATGCGTCCACCTGCATCACATCTGCCGCCTCTCGAACGAACTTTGCGAACGACGCGGGCAGCGAATCAACGGGGAAGGGTTGCCGCGGTGGGGCAGCCTCTGGCAGGTCGCCATCAGCCGCATCAACAAGCTTGGCCGCGGGCTTGGCGACCATCGGCTCGGCGGTTGGTGCAGCATCGGCAAGAGCCCGAAGCGTGGCGATATCCCCCCCCGCTTCAAGCCAGTCAACAACGTCCCCCTTCTCGGGAAACGGCGAACCGTCTGTCAACGTTGTCAACGTCAACGCCTGAATCACGGGGTTTTCGGACCTTTCGTTGACACCGCCCCCCAGAAGGGTGGCAACAATCCGCATCGCCTTACGTCCCGGCTCGTCGTTGTCGGCGACGAGCACGACATCTCGACCGAAGAGCGGCGACCACTCGGCGCCGTCGGGTTTGTTCGCTCCGCCTGGCCATGTAGTCGCTAGCTCACCCAGGTCGGCGAGAGCGTCGGCGGCCTTCTCCCCCTCGACGACGAACACCCGCCCATCGGCCTTGGAGAACTCGCCCAGACGATAAAGTGGCGCAGGTGTGGGGATCCCACCAAACGACCAGGTGCCGTCGTCGTTGCGCCGCGCCTGCACGATCCGCTTCGGGGTGTCGGCAGTTGCGTTCCAACGAATAACGAGACCGACGAGCGTGCCGTCGGGCAGCCGGTACTCGTAGGCGTGGTCGTGCGGCTGAGGGAGCGACGCCAGCAGCTCGAGTTCGTCGGTGTACTTCTTGGCCGGCTTCTTCTCCGGCGCGCTGCTCGCCGCCTTCGTGCGCTTCGTCGCCTGGGTTGTTGCCTTGGCCGGTCGGCTCTTCGGCGGCGGCACGAACGACTCTTCCGTCGCGGCCATCAAGTCGGACATCGATAGCCCGACCGCGCTAACGACGTCACGCGTGTCACAGCCAGCGTGACAGTGGACTAGCGTCCGCCCATCATCCCCGACCCCGACGCTCAGAGACGCGTTGTTGTCGTCGTGTGCGGGGCAACACGCTGTCCACCCGGAAGCGTTCTGCCGGACGTTATCGAGACGCTCAAGAAGACGTTGCGCCGTTCCATTTTCGGCGCCGCTCACTGTATAATGCACGTAGCAAGTCCATTGCTGTGCCGCCTGCCCCGGCGGTGAAAGAATCGAGCCCCGCCCGCGCGTCGCTACGCGGGCGGGGTTTTTCGTTTAGACGCTTGCCGCGAACAGCGGCGCCGAAATCACTGGCTGGCCGTCGCTGAACTCAATGATGGCCAGGTCGCAATACTCGCTGCGGCCGACGCCATCGGCGCCGAGGGTGTTGGCGATCGAGTCATCGGTCAGGCTGTCCGCATGACGCACCGCCGCTTCTCGGGTCTCAAACAACGCCTGTGGCAGATCGTCACGCCCGAAGCGTGCGACCACCAGGAATCCACTTAGTCCCTCTGCGTGCTGGGCCATGCTGGCCTCCATGCTTGGCCCCGAAGTGAGTACCCCAGACGCCACGAGGCCGGTGGCGATGGGTGGGTTGGTCTGCGTTACGACGCGGTGTCTTCGGCCTGCCGCTCGACGATGGCCTGGAGCGTCTCGAGTTCGGCCTGCTCAACGATCCGGCAACGCTCCAACGCGTCGTCGTCGATGTGCTGGGTGATGCACGCGGAGCAGATGCTCCGCAGCTCGATCGGGGAGATCGCTTCGATCTCCACGGCGTCACCGTTGAACCCGCGAGACCGCGAGTCCGTCTTCTTTGGCGGTGATCCGGGGAGGTCCAGCTCTTCGATTTGCTCCTCGGTGACGGCCACCCGCTCGAAGGTGAAGCCGTCCGCGCCGTACCGCACCAATCCGTCGTGGATGTTGCGATCGATGTGGACACCACTGGGGTCGTGGTCGCCGAAGTAGTAGATGTGCGTCGGCACTTCCCGCCACGCGATCATCTCGGCCGACTGGTGAAGGAACGTGATGCTGCTGAACCCGCGAGCCGACATCAGCGGAACGTCCCATTCCTCGGTGACGGCGGTCAGCACGCCGGCCGCGCTGTCGGACTCGCACCAGATCTCCACCGCGACGTCCTGGTCGGCCCAGATGTTCTTGCGGTAGAACCGCTGCTGCTGTCGCAGCATGTCGCCGAGGTCCACGAACGACCGTGGCTTCCGCATGAGCCGCGTGTTATCGACGATCCAGTCGAACGGCAGCTCGCCGTCCTCCCGCATCTTTTTCATCTGCGGTATCAGTGTGTTCTTGTACGCCCTCTGCGTCTTCTCGATGAAGCCCAGCACCACCAAGCGGTAGAACGCTTGGCGGACGGTTAGCGGCTGGTAGTGCCGGCACACGTTGTAGATCTCTTCTCGTAGCTCTTCGATCTCCGCCCTGGTGCGGCGCCGTCGCTTTGGCTTATCGGGCATGACCGATAAGTTGCCGGTGGCGTGATCCGTGCCGGCTTCCGTTTCCGGTGGCATGTGGTCGTCCTTTGACTGCGGCCGGGGCCCCTACTGCGACGCGGGGGCGCGGGCCTTTTTTGTTGGTCATCCATGGGCCCAGCAGCATCGGCACGTACCGATGGCGCAGCGGCAACCGCTGTGTTGGGCGATTGCCGACTAGGCCAGCGTCGCGACGAAGCGATCTAGCTCCGTCGGCGTGAATCGAACCAACCGCCCCATCCGCACGGGCTTCAGCCGCCCCTCAGCGGCCAGTTGGTCGATGTAGCGGACGCTGCAGGCCAGCCGGTGGGCAGCTTGTCGCCGGTCGAGAAGAACCGGCTGTTCGGCCAAGGAATCGGCGGGTGTCTGTTGACGCGCCGGGGCCGTAGTTGAAGAATCCATTCCGCGATCTCTGTGGGTTTAGTCGTCTGCGATTTCGCCCGGCCGGTCGGGGGTTGCAGCCCCCTTCCGGCCTCTTTTTTGCGCTGACGGGCGACTCTGCCCGCAAGCCAGCGGTCGCGTCTGCAACCGCCAGGGGGAAAGCCTAAGGATGGCAGGAACCGCGTCAATGACTTTCCCTGCAGCCGCTAAAGCGTTACGCGGCAATGGTTTACGGGGATTCGCGACGGGGTCATTACGGTAATGATGTCCTCCCGAAATTCACGTAAGGCTTTGCCTAGGAATCACTTACGGGATTTCTTGCGAATCTTCGGGAATCAGCCTTGCGGACGAATCTTTTTTTGTGGTAACCGCGAAGATGTTGCAGACCAAAGGCGGGCGCCCAGAACCAGAGCAGAAGCCTCCCCAAAAGTTTGGGGAGGCTAACGGCAAGCACGACCGCGAGATCAACGCCTACCATGTCGAGATGGCGGTGGCTTTCGCGCTCCGCGAGGAAGACCCGAAGCGTTGGACGCAGGCGGCGGTGGCGGCTGAGTTGGGGGTGAGCCGCGAGGCGGTCTCAAAGTGGTTTACCAACAATGGTAACGGTACCAAAGCTTGTAAGCCGGACGCGCGCGTAAAGCTTGTGCCGGAGGCCAAGGCGGCCGCCCCCTACTCCGACCGCTCGTGCAGCACCTGGTGCAGCACTTCTGCGACAATCGCCCTCAACTCCGGTGTTTCCGGGGTTCGTTCGAGTCTTGGTACACCCACTTCTTTTCCCGCCCCGCGTCGCGTGCGGTTTCAAACCGCAGAAAACGCGGGGTTCTAGGTACCGGATGTTCACGCGATGCCGCTCGTTGCGTGCGTTTCCCGTCCCAGCCCGTGTCCCACCAAGACTCGAACCCCTTCGGCGTTCGCGGCGTGTCGGTAGTCGGAATCAGTGACCTGAAGGTAGCTGCGCTCTACCACTCTACGACTGCGACCGATTCACGCTGTCTCGAGCGTTGGACCGTAGAGCCGATCAACCTCTGTCGCTCTGGTCGCACGAAGATTCTGAAAGAGCTTTGGCCACGCCTCCCTACCGGCTCGCTTGATTTCTCGTGCCAGTTGAGTGCGGAGGTTGTCTGCGCGTCAGCGATGCGATGACGTGAGTGGATCCTGGGCCAGCGCTGTCGAACACGTCCGCGAGCGCTCTCGCCACCTCCGGCCACATGGGGGACATACCGGCAATCGTGGTTCGCGTGGTGCTCGGTATTCCTGCTACGCACCTTGAATCGGTTGCTATCCCATAGACTGTCCGTCCATTCGAGCGCCATCACCTCAGACGGGCATCGCAGGCCGCCCCACCGCGCGAGCGAAGAGATGAGCCGCCACTCAGCGTCTGAGCAAGCACGCAGCACGGCAGCCGCCTCGCGCTCCGGAACGAGGTAGTCCCGATCGCGATTGGCCATTGTGGTCTTCCCCCCCGGTGTCCCTGTCGAGTGAGATGGTTTGGTTGCCGCTAACGAATTCCATGGAAGGCGGCGAGCGTCCACCCTACTGCGATTCGCCGAGCGTGGGCGGTGTTTCTGATTCGCCACCTGCAAGGTTCTCTTTTGAGCCGGCCTCAGTCCGCTTGGAGTGCAGGACGAAGACCCAGAGCACCGCAACCCCGTACGCCATCGCAAGGATCCCCAGCGCGCTGTTGTACGGCGGGGCGGACGTCAGCGATGCCCGGAGGAGAACCGTCGAAATGACGAAGCCTGCGTTGCGGAAGACGATCTCGTATCGGTCGTAGTAGGCGATCGAGATGATCAGAAGGAAGACATCGGTGAAGATCATCACCTCGAAGAACGCCGGGAAGAAGAACAGGTCCAGCTCGGCGTACTCACCGCCTTGGCCGAACCAAGACCAGACGCTGCCCAGCCAGGCAACCACGCTTGAGATGGCGAGCCCTACCAGGACGCCGCCCAGCAGCAATGCCGTGCCTCGCTTCAGCGTGACGAAACCTGCGAGGTCCGCTGGTTCCGTTTTTCTGACAGCCGAACGCCGCAAACGATCGAAAGCTGTCGCAAGAACAAACATCAACACCGCTGTCGCCATGTCGAGTAGCACCGCAAGGCTGGCTTCGGGCTGATCCACCCAGGCGTCAAGATCGGCGAAGCCACCAAGGTCTTTGAAGACGCGGCGGACGACGATCAGCGAGACGATCTGATACTGGATCGCGATCGAGCCCGTGTGCGATTGCGGGATCGCGAGTGTGAGCAGCAGCACCTCGTAGAACAGGATGAAACTGAACGGGGTGTAGATCGCGTGAAGAAAGTTGCGATCCAGCCCGCCAAGTGCCGCCTCGGCGATCGAGGGGAAGGCTCTCGATGTCGCAATGACGGCGAGGTGGGCGAAGAAGCCAACAACCGCTGCCGCAACAAACGCCTTCTCGAGACGGTTGCGGAAGACATGCGAGTTGACACGCTCGAAAGCAGTATCGATCAAGCGGTAGAAGCGCCGGCGTCCTTGGGTCACGGTTCACTCAACGCGGCAACGCGGTGAAGAGATCTCGAGACAGCAGGTGGGACGCATCCTAGGCCCAAGTGATCGAGCCCGGGCGCCTGCAGACTGACCAAGAAGGGTTGCAGACGCTCGTGTCTCTCCACCTGCGATCAAGTGGATCTCAAGGGCGGTCGGCTTGCAATCGTGCTGGCACGCGTTTCGCTCGCTACAGCCGAGTCTGCGGGAACCAGGGTCGCCTTGTCGCTCGTCAGGCGAGCCGAGCGGTTCTTCGTGAAGTAGTTCCAGCCCCACTGCATTGCGACGAGCGCACGGTTCTGGTGTCCAACGAGCTGCAGAAGGTGGACGAACAGCCATGCGAACCAAGCCGGGTAGCCGGTGAGCTTGGCCGGGCCGATATCGGCGACGGCGGCGCCCCGACCGATTACGGACATTGAGCCATAGTCGCGGTATCGGAACGGCTTGCGTCGCTTCCCGCGGAGGCTCCGCAGCACGTTGTTCGCGGCGTGCGTGCCCTGCTGGATCGCCACTGGCGCGACGCCCGGCAGTGCGGCCCCGTCTCGGCCGGCGAATCGGACCATGTCGCCGACGGCGAAGACGTTCTCGTAGCCGGTCAGGGTCAGGTCCGCGTTGATCTCGACCCGCTGGTCCCGCTCTGTCGCGATGCCCGCCGCCTTTGCCAGTTCGCCGGCAAGGGGCGAGCCAGCGACTCCGGCCGCCCAAATAATGGTTGCGGTTGCAATCTTCTCGGAATGACCGCTGTTGGTGAGGGTGACCTCGCCGCTCTCCAACTCCGAGACCATCGAGTCGAGTCGCAGCTCGACGCCCATCTCAGTCAGTTTCTCAGCCGCCGCCGCGGACAGCGACTCGGGGTAACTTGTCAGCAACCGATCGGCCGCTTCGACGAGCAAGATGCGACTCTTAGACGGATCGGTGCGGCGGAACTCGTTGACGAGCGTGTGTCGGGTGAGTTCGGCGATCGCCCCGGCGGTTTCGACGCCGGTCGGACCGCCGCCGACCACGACGAAGGTCGGTGGCTCCGAGAGCCCCTGTAGCTCGGCCGCCTCGAGGGCGCCCAGCACGCGCCGACGAATCTCACGAGCGTCGGTGAGGGTCTTAAGCCCGGGAGCGCTGGCCGCCCACTCGGGCTTGCCGAAGTAGGACGACACGCCTCCCGCGGCGAAGATGACATAGTCGTAGGCGTACTGCTCCGTGCTCGACCACGCGAGCGACGCCGCGGGATCGACCCCGGTAATCTCGTCTTGCAGGACCGTCACGTTGTCCTGGCCACGCAGGAGATTGCGTAGCGGCGCGGCGATGTTCGCCGGCGAAAGCCCGCCTGTCGCCACTTGGTACAGCAGCGGCTGGAACAGGTGGTGGTTCGTTCGGTCGACGAGCGTAATCGAGACCTTGGCTCGACGAAGGCGCTTGGCCGCGGCGAGTCCGCCGAATCCGCCGCCGACGATCAACACGTGGGGGAGACGGGACATACGGCCTCTGGGGAGGATGTTCGGGCGAGCACCGGCTGATGTAAGCCGGGGCGGTGACGGGGCCGTGGTCGATCGCGGCCCGGTGGGATCCTGGAAACCGATCGTAGGTCGACACCGTCAACGGCTATTCCCGCCGAATAACGGTGTTCTCTTTACGACGGTCTTTGCGACGGGAAGTTATTGTCGCTGCGGATTGGCGTGCCTAGAAATCTTCAGGACCTTTTCGAGCCGCTCAAAGTTCGCGGCAATTTCCGCAATCTCCCCGCAAGGCGAAGCAATGTTAGACAGCTTCTTGGTCTTGGGCGCAACGATGCCCGACCTGTCCGTGTTCCAGTACAGCGCTGTGGACAACATCTTCTCGATGACCGTCGCGACGATGGGCGCGGCGGCCATCTTCCTGTTTATGTCGCGGTCGCAGGTCGATCCCGAGTACCGCCCGGCGCTGGCCGTGTCCGGCCTAGTGGTGACGATCGCCTGCTACCACTACTTCATGATCCGCCACAGCTGGAACGACGCGTACACGCTGGCCGAGGCTGGAGCCGGCTACGTGGGCACGGGCGCCGCTTTTAACGACTTCTACCGCTACGCGGACTGGATCCTGACAGTGCCGCTGCTGATGGTCGAGCTCGTCGCTGTGCTCCGCCTGCAGGCCGCCAAGGCGACCAGCTTGCTCACCCGCTTGGTGATCGCCGCCGCGTTGATGATCGCGCTGGGCTACCCGGGCGAAGTTATCTCCGATCCGGAAGGCTGGGGCGCCCGTGTGGCCTGGGGCGTCGCGTCGTCGGTGCCGTTCTTCTACATCCTCTATGTGCTGTGGGTCGAGCTGACCAAGTCGCTCGAGACGCAGCCGGCCGCGGCCCGCAAGCTGATCGAGATCTGCCGCTTAGTGCTGCTGATCACGTGGGCCGTGTACCCGATCGCTTACGCCCTGGGCGGCACACCCGAGGCGCTCGCGGCCAAGGCCGGTGGTGAAGTCGGCGCCGGCGGCATCGTCGGACTGCAGATCGGCTACGCGATCGCGGACATGACCGCGAAGGCGGGCTTCGGCGTGCTGATCTACTTCATCGCACGTGCGAAGAGCAGCAAGGCGATCGTGCCGGGAGCAAGCGGCGAGCCCGCCGTGGCGACCGCCTGATCCGTCGCCGCACACGCCACGCTGGGAGATGTCATGCAAGCGGCCCCCGTCATTCTGCTCTGCTGGGCGATGGCGGGGGCTGCGTGTTTTTTCTCGCCGGGTGGCGTGCTGGTTCCTGTCGCTCTGGCCACGCTGGTGGCCGTGATCGGTCTGCCGCACGGGGCGGCGGACCATCGGTTCGCCAAGCCGCTTCTCGAGCCACGTTGGGGGGCGGCTTGGCTGCCTGCTTTCTTGGTCGGCTATCTGGCGATCGCCCTGGCGGTGGTCGTCGGCTGGGTAGTGACTCCCGTGATCACGGTCGTGCTGTTTTTCCTGGTCTCTGCTTGGCACTTCGGTCAGGAAGAACCGCGGCTGCCGATCGGCCCGCGTTGGTTTCGGTCGCTGGGCCGCTTCGCTCGTGGCGGGTTGGTGATCTGGACTCCGCTGATCGTTCATCAGCCGCAAGTGGCCGACCTCTTGGCGACCACCGCACCGCGGGCTTTCGAATCACAAATCCTGCTGTCGGTGACGCTGATGGCCGTCGCTGCTTGGGGACTGCTTGTCGCTGCGGTCGCGGCTTGGGGCCTGCAAAGCCTCACCGCGCTCGCCAGCGAGGGGCGCCGTCGGCGTGTCCTACTGATAGACGCCCTGCTGCAGGCTTCGCTCTTCGTGCTCTTTGTCGTGGCGAGTCCCGTCGTTGGCTTCTTGGTTTACTTCTGCGCTTGGCACTCCGCCCGCGGCCTGCGACGGCTCCGGCGTGAACTCAACGAGAGCTGGCGACAACTGGCGTTGAGTCTGGCGCCCATGACGCTCGGAGCCGTCGGGCTCGTCGCGTTCGGCTCGTTCGGCCTGGCGCGTGGCGTAACGTTGGACGAGACGCTCGTCCGGTCCACGTTTGTGGGCCTGAGCGCCGTGGCCGTTCCGCACATCGTCTTGCACGGCTTGCTGCCGGTGTTGCGAGACGTGCGAACGCGGCGTGGGGTGGACTCTATAGCCCTCGGGAGGCCCGCGTGACCGTGTCCCCGAGTTCCGACTACGACTACGACTACGACTACGCGATTGTCGGCGGCGGGCTGCAGGGCTGCCTGCTGGCTCACGCGGTTGCCCATCATCGGCCCAACGCCCGTGTGCTGCTGCTCGAGCGGGCCGACGAGCTGTGCGGCAACCACACCTGGTCGTTCCACGAGACCGACGTCCCGCGCGACGCGCGGCCTTGGCTCGACAGCCTCGTGAGCCATCGTTGGCCCGGCTACACCGTGCGATTCCCGGAGTACGCTCGCCGTCTGACGATCCCCTACGCAACGATTACGTCCGACGCACTGCGCGATGCGACGAACGCACTGGCCGACGCTGCGGCAAACGGTTCCGACGACGCCGGCCTCACGATCCGCACGGGTGAATCGTGCGAGATCGAGTCGCGTACGCGGCTGAAGCTCGCCGACGGGGCCATCGTTCGCTGCGAATGCGTGCTGGATTGCCGCGGCCAAGCGGGCCCCGCGGCCGCGCTCAAAGGCGTTGGTTTCCAATCCTTCATCGGGCGAGAGTACCAAACGGAGCGGGACTGGCCCGCGCAGGAGCCGACCGTCATGGACGTGCGGGCCGAGCAGTCCAATGGCTTCGAGTTTTTGTACGAGCTTCCGCTGGCGAACAACCGCGTGCTGCTCGAGTACACCCGCTTCAGCGAGCAACCCAAATGCGACGAGACGCGGGCGAACGACGCGATCGCCACGCGTCTGCGGGAGACCAACGCGGGTCAGGCCGAGCTGATCCGCACCGAAGGTGGTTGCCTGCCCATGCCGTACGCTGCGGCCCGTCGCGGAGACCTTGGCGACGGCGGTCCGCCTGCGATCGCCGGTGGCTACGCCGGCGGTTGGTACCACGCGGCGACGGGCTACTCGATGCCGCTGGCGGTCCGCTTCGCCCAGACCGTCGCGACGTCGCCGGTGGCCACCCTTGCCGAAGAGCTGCAACGCGCCGTCGCGGGAGACTCGTTGCGGCGTGGGTTCGCCCGGTTCCTGAATCGGTTGCTGTTCTGCCTCGTCACGGCCGAGCACCGCTGGAAGATCTTTCGACGGTTCTACCGGGTGCTCCCCGAGGAGCGCATCGCTCGGTTCTACAGCCATCGATTCACGGTCGCCGACGCCGCGCGGATCGTCATCGGCCGCCCGCCGACCGGCCTCGCGCCGCTGCGCTTTGCAAAGTCACTTTTCTCTCGTAACGACCCGGCCTTGTCATGATCGCCAAACCTCTGGGATTCGCCGGTAGCAGCCACCTGTCCGCCAAGAAGCGGCACGGCTGGTCCAAAGCGCTGCAGCTCGCCCCCGACCTGTACCCCGGTGTCGGCGGCAAGCGGTTCCGCGCGACGCTGCTGCAGCGGGCGTTCGAGTTCGCCGGCGGGCAGGGCGCCTCGCCGGAGTCGGTGGTCGAGGCCGTCGAGATGCTCCATGCGGGCTCGCTGGTGCTCGACGACTTCGAAGACGACTCGGCGATGCGACGTCGCCAGCCAGCGCTTCACCGAGTCATCGGCTCGGCCCGGGCGGTGAACGCCGGCAACTGGATGTACTTCCGCGCCCTGGAATTAGCAGGGTCGGCCTACGCCGACTCCACGCGGACCGCGGGGATGCTGACCAAGTTTGTCGAGGTGGCTCGCCAATGCCACGAGGGGCAGGCGATCGACCTATCGACGCACGTCGATGAGGTCACGCCGCTCCAAGCGCGGGCGACGGCGCTCGCGATCTCTCGCTGGAAGACGGGGCGCCTAGTGTCGCTAGCCGCCTGGTGCGGCGCCCACGCCGCAGAAGGCGACGCCGCGGCGTTGTCGGCCGCCGCCGCGTTCGGCTGCCGCATCGGCATCTGCCTGCAGATGAAGAACGACCTCGACGAGCTTGCCGCGTTCGTCGACGGCGCGGAGCGATGTGACGACCTCCGCAACCGCCGCGTCACGTGGCCCTGGGCGTGGGCCGCCGAAGGGCTGTCCGACGCGAGTTTTTACCGTCTGCAGCAGAGTGTGCGGCAGGCGACGGCGGCCGGGTCCGCGATGCGCCGAGTAGCGGCGGAACTGTTGGAGGCTGGCCAAGAACGTGGCGCCGCGGCGATCGACACGCGTCTGGATCGTGCGGCGGCGCGTCTCGCGGTGGCATGTTCAAGCTCGCCGGCGGCGCTCGCGTTGGCGGAGGTCGCCGATTCGTTACGCAGCACTTCGCTGAGCGGCTCGTTGAAAGCCAGGGCCGGGGCCGGAGCGGCCCTATGAGCGTCGCCGCGATCCCGACCACGCCGCACAGCCAGACAACGTCCGAGCCAGCCCGGCGTGCGGCTGTTATTGGCAGCGGGTTCGGCGGCCTTGCGGCCGCGATCCGCCTGCAGTCGATGGGTTTCAATACCGTCTGCTACGAGGCGCACGACAAGCCCGGCGGCCGGGCCTACGTCTACGAAGAGAACGGGTACATCTTCGACGCCGGGCCGACCGTCATCACGGCGCCGCACTGCCTGGAGGAGCTGTTCGAGCTCTCGGGTCGGAGCCTGTCCGGCTACGTGCGTCTCCTGCCCGTGTCGCCCCTGTACCGCCTGCAGTGGAGCGACGGCGTCCGGTTCGACTACGTCGCCGACGAAGCCGGGCTGATCGAGCAGGTGCGTCGCGTCAATCCGGCCGATGTCGACGGGTACCGACGGTTCGCGGACTACACCCGTCAGGTCTTCGAGAAGGGGTACGAGGAACTCGGCGCGGTGCCGTTTCTGCACTTCAGCGACATGATCAGCGCGGCGCCGCATCTCGCCCGGCTGCGGGCCGACCGGAGCGTGTACTCGATGGTGTCGCGGTTCGTCAAAGACGAGCACCTCCGCCAGGCGTTCAGCTTCCACCCGCTGCTGGTCGGCGGTAACCCGATGGACACGAGCTGCATCTACACGCTGATCCATTGGATCGAACGCAAGTGGGGCGTTTTTTTTCCTGAGGGCGGCACCGGTGCGCTCGTCCGCGGGCTGGTGCGTCTGTTCGAGGACCTGGGCGGAACGCTGCGGCTGGACGCCCCCGTCGACCGTGTGACGCTCCGCCCCAGTGATCGCCCCGACAGCCCGGCGCCGCAGCACGAGGTGCACAGCGACAGCGAGCCGCCCGGGTTGTTCGACGTCGTGGTCTCTAACGCGGACGTGCACAACACGTTCGCCAAGCTCTACCGCGGGGTCGACGGCGCCCAGAAGCGACAGAAGCGGCTCGAGCGTATGTCTTGGTCGATGTCCCTGTTCGTGCTGTACTTCGGGACGACCCGGCGGTACCCGGACCTCGCGCACCACACGATCCTGTTCGGCCCGCGGTTCAAGGGCCTGCTGCGTGACATCTTCCGCGGCCACACTTTGCCGGACGACTTCAGCCTATACTTGCACGCGCCCACGGCCACCGACCCCAAGATGGCGCCCGACGGTGGCGAGTCGTTCTACGTGCTCAGCCCCGTGCCGCACCTCGGCAACGCGCCGATTGACTGGGACGAGTGCGCCCCGCGGTACGGCGACGCGATCCTCGGGTCGCTCGAGGGGCATCTGCCCGGGCTTCGCGAATCGATCGTTACGCGGCGTCATTTCACGCCGGCCGACTTCGCCCGGAAGTTCGGCGCCCATCACGGATCGGCCTTCTCGGTCGCGCCCAAGCTAACGCAGAGCGCCTACTTCCGCCCGCACAACCGCGACCCCAGCATTCCCGGGCTGTACCTCGCCGGCGCGGGCACCCACCCCGGGGCCGGTGTCCCCGGCGTCATCAACTCCGCGAAGGCGACGTGCGACACGATCGCGTCCGATTACCGTGTCGCCACCCGCTAGCCCCCTCGCCGCCCGCGACTCGATCCGTCGGCATAGCCGCTCGTTCTCGCTAGCGAGCCGCCTGCTGCCCGCCGACAAGCGGGCCGACGTCGAGCGGCTGTACGCGTGGTGTCGCTGGTGCGATGACGGCGTCGACCACGCCGCTTCCGCCTCGGAAGCCACCGACTTCATCGAACGCGCGGCGCGTGATCTGCGGCTCGTTGTCGACGGCGAGACCCCGCTTGCGCCCGAGAGCCTGTGGTTCGCGGCCGTGGAGCGTCGGCACGGGTTGTCGGTCGAGGCGGCCCAAGCTTTCTTGGCCGGCATGCGGTCGGACCTGGACCCGGTCGAGGGCATGCGGGTCGACGACCTCATGCGCTACTGCTTCCGGGCGGCCGGCGCCGTCGGGGTCATGATGTGTCCGATCTTGGGGCTCCGCGACAGCGCGTTCCTGCCCAACGCCGCGGCGTTGGGCATCGGTATGCAACTGACGAACATCGCCCGCGATGTGGCCGAAGACTGGCGCCGATCTCGCTGCTATCTGCCGATCGCATGGACCGACGGCCTCCGCCCCGGCCCGGCGCCGCCCGACGAAGAGCGCGCGCGACGCGGCGTGCGCCAGCTACTCGATACCGCCGATGGCTTCTACGATGCGGGTGAGCTTGGCGTCGCGGCCCTCGACCGCGACTCACGTTTTGCGGTCCGCGCCGCAGGGCGGATCTATGATGCGATCGGGGCAAAAATCCGCCGCAGGGAGTACCGAGTGCTCGACGGGCGAACGCGGGTCTCCTTCCCAGAGAAGCTCCGGCTGCTGGCCGGGCTTGCGGCGCCCTGGGCGTGGTCTCACCGCCTTCCGGCGGGCAAGCCTCGCGTCGAAGAGTCACTCGCTGTCTCGCGGCAGCTGCTACTCGAACACGGAGTTGAGCTATGAAGTCCGAAGCCTGGGCGATCGCTTTGACGGGGTTGTCGCTGACTTGCATCACCGGCACGGCGTTGTTCGTGCTGGTCGCGATCAACCCGAAGGACGAAGCGTACGGGGCCACCCCGCTCGTGTACGCCGCCGTCTCGGCGGTAGCGGCGTTCGCCTTCAACCGCGCGTCGGCATGGCTTTCGCGGCGGGCCGTTGACGCATCGTGATCGGTAGGGAACCCGCCGAGGTTGCTTCATTCGCCTCGCTGCACGCGATCAGACGCTCGGCCATCTGCTCGGAGCAACAGGACGGCTACTATCGAGCCTTTGTCTAGCTCGGCTGCTCGTGGGTCTGCCACAACCACTCGCGCGATGATTGTATCCACTCGCTACGAATAGGTGTCCCACATGGGGTCCCACGACGATTGGCAAAGCCTTGGACTGCGTTACTTAGGGCAATCGTTCGAGTCTTGGCCCCCACTGCTGCAGCTCGCTGACGATGGCGTCGGCCAGCCGGCCGGTCGGCGAAGGCGCCGCGATACGATCGACACGCTTTCGCATGACACGCACGCAGTGTTCCGCGTCACGCTGGACGCCGGCAAGCAGCGGCTGCTAACGCGTTTTCTCGACGGCGATCGTCACGCCCTGTGCGGCGCGATCTACGTTCGGAGGGAGCACCTCCCCGGTCCTGCTCCATCCGCGATCTCAGTCGAATGACCGCCCTCGGGCCGGCTACGACGGTAGGCCTGGCTGTTCCTTCAACAGCTTGCAGAGAGTCGCCGATCGACGGACCGCGAAAGCCGTCGGGGGCAGGACCCCATGCCCCCGACGACTCGCGGTCTGTTCGAAAGCACGCCTAACGACGTCGCACGGCGACGCCCAGGCCGAGCAGGGCCGCCAACGCGAGCGCGGTCGGCTCCGGCACGGCCACCGAGGTGCCCGTACCCCAGCCGTTTAGCAGCAGGTTGAGCTCTTCGTTGTCCACCGCTCCGTTGAGACCACTGATCCACTCGGGCGAGACTTCCGACTGACCCCAGTTGTTCAGCAGCAGGTTCAGGTCGGTGTTATCCACGCGGCCGTCGCCGTCGAAGTCGCCGTCGACCGAGGCGGTCGCCAGCGAAAGAAAGAAGTCGTCGAAGTAGGCGTCGTCAAACGCACCGCCCGGCTCGCGGTTCGAGCGGAGCGACGTTGCCTCGACCGCTACCCGCAGCTCGGCTGTGCCGGCCGGCGCTGTGCCGGTCAGCTCGTGCTCGCGCCACGTGCCGTCGTTCGTTTGTACGGTGCGGAGGTCAAGCATCTCCGAACCGAGCACCGCGCCGCCGTCGTCCAAAAAGTCGAGCTTGAACAACGTCTCGGTGTCCGAGGGGATGGCGCCCCAAGCGCCGAGCGTGTTGAGCGTCTCGACGCCGCCCGGGTAGGCTGGCTCGAAGAACGAACGTCCCGAGAACGTGTACGTGTCGCCCGGCGAGGCATCGACGATCTGCGCGAGCACCGCGTCTTGCGGCTCGATGTCCGCCCCACGCGGCGCCACCCAGTAACCAATCGCGCTGTTGAAAGCGGCAAAGCCCTCGGTGCGGCCCGCGTTGTCGTCGCCGCTGATCTCCCATCCGAACGGAACGTTCGGCTGGCTGTCGTCGAGGCCGGCGTTGGTCAGGATCTCCACGCCCGGCGCCCCGCCCGCTGTGAGCGAGAAGTCGTCGGCAAACGCCGACTGGCCTGGGTCGAGGTTCGGCACCATGTCGAGCGCCTTCGCGCTCACGCGGATGTCGGTCGTCCCCGCGGGCGCGACGCCCGACACAGAGTGCTGCGTCCAGCCGGCGCCGTTGAACTGCTCGGTGCGTAGGTCGAGGGTCTCGGTCTGAAGCACCGAACCGCCCGAGCCGAGGAACTCGATCTCGAAGAGGGTCTCGGTGGGTGAGGGGATCTCGCCGAGCGGGCTCAGCAGGTCGAGGAAGGCGACGCCGCCCGAATAGTTCTGCTCCCAGCTGGAGTAGCCCGAGAAGGTGTAGGTCTCGCCCGGAGAGCCCGGCACGGTTTGCGTCAGGATGGCGTTGGTGCCCTCGTCGCCGTCTCCGATGAACAGGCCGCGGAACGACTGGAGCCACAGCCCGCTGTCTTCGGGGTCGCCGGTCTGCGAGGCAAATCCCGCGAGTGCCGCCGAGTTGACCGTGCCCAACGCCGTATCGGTGGCGAACTCTTGGAGCTCCCAGCCGGGCACCTCGCCGCCGGTGAATTCAAAGCTGTTGGTCAGCAGGTTGTTCGCGTTCGCGTAAGCCGCGCTGAGCCCGCAGATAGCGGACATCAGCCGAATGGATCTCGAGGGGATTCGCATGGTGGGCTCCGAGCAAGAGAAGTGAGAGGTGCAGCGAAAGGTGTTTCGAGCGGGTCTCGGTTCGCGTAAGACGGGCCTAGGGCGAAAGCGTTCGGACCCCTCATAACACCGGGCTATCGCCGCGACGAACTCGCAACGCCGGGGGCCGAAACATCGCCTGCAACCGTTTGCAGTAAACCCCGGGTTTGCCCCGGATGTCAACCAAGTTCCGTTCTGTTTCCTAGCGTCGTTGGCGAGTGCGGCAAGTCACGAAACGCTCGGCCGTCAACGACCTCCGGCGATTCACCCGAATGAGCGGAAAGACGCCCTCCGCGATCGCCCACCGGAATGAAAACGCTTGCAATAGCTCCCCGGTGATCCGATGATGCGGCACTCGGCTGGCACTCTCCTCACCCCCGACCTCGCCGCCTCTCAGCTCGCCCGAGCGTCAGCCCTCGGACCGCGGCAATCTTCTTGAGAAATTCACAATGAAACGGCTTATCGCACGCCCTCTTCTGCTGGCCCTTGCCATTGGCTGCGGAGCGTTGACGCACGCACAGTCCGGCACGCCGCTCGTTTACGACGACGGCTCGGGCAACACCCTTCCGTACCGACTGTTCTTACCGCCCGGCATCAACGACCCGGGGGCCGAGTTCCCCCTAGTCGTCCACCTGCACGGGGCGGGCGAGCGCGGCACGAACAACACCGCGCAGCTGGCGTTCATCGACGGGCTGATCGACGAGGTCCAAACCGAGAACCCCGCGATTCTCGTCGTGCCGCAGGCGCCGTCCGGCTCGCGTTGGGAGAACTTTGGTTCCGACGACTTTACGCTGCCGATGCAGTTGACGGTCGAAGTGCTCGAGGAGGTTGAGCAGCTGTATTCGGTCGATCCGACTCGCCGCTACGTGACCGGACTCTCGATGGGCGGCTTTGGCACTTGGGAACTACTAGGGAAGAAGCCTGGCTACTTCGCCGCGGGCATGCCACTGTCCGCCGGCGGGCAGCCGTTCCGTGCTCCCGAGTACGCCCAGAGCCGCGTTTGGGCCCACCACGGCGCCGGCGACAACGTCGTGCCGGTAGTTCCGATGCGTGAAACGATCCAGGCCATCCGCGACGAGGGCGCCGAGCCGCTCTACTCGGAGGTGCAGGGCGGACACGGCATCTGGCGGCCGATCTACGACGACCCGACCGGCGAAATCTACGACTGGCTGTTCAACGACGTCGCGCCGCCGCTCTCCACCTGGACCTACGATTCCAGCACCGGCGATGTGGTGATCGACGCCAATGCGGCGCCCGGTGGGTCGATCTTCTCGTTCCGCTACGCCGTCAGCGGTTTCGACCTCTTCGACCTGCCCGACAACGTACTGCTCGACGGCGTGCCGGTTGCGACGGACGACTTCTTCGCGTTCACCGACGTCCGCACGCTGATCTACAGCGACTCGAACCGTGTGGGCTTCAGCGGCGTGCTCGAGCTGCCCGGGCTGCTGCCGACCGGGCTCGACTTCCTGTCGCTGCAGTCGCTTGTCACGCAGCACTTCTACTTCTCGCCCGAGACGGATCTTAACCGTCGGTACTTCGATATTGTGGTGACCGCGTCGATTCCTGAGCCGACAGCCTTGGCGGGCGTGATGATCGTGGTTGGTCTCGGGGCCGCCCGACGCCGCGTCCGGTAGCGCCATCGGCGAGACCGCGGAGAATCCCGCTAGCGATAAACAAAACGGGCGGCCGGTAACGCGGTGTTGCGTAACCGGCCGCCCGTTGTCGTTGACAATTGGAACAGGCCTTTCGGCCACAGCGTCCTTAATAGCGTCGGCGGAGGCGCTGGCCAGCCAGGAGGAGCGCGGGAACCAGCATCGCGGCGGCCGTCGGCTCGGGGATGGGGTTCAGCACCGAGTCAGCAGCGGCCGTTAGCTGAACGCCGTCCGCTGCCCCTAGGTTGACCGAAGCGAGCACGGTGGTCAGATCGATGTCGCCCGTGGTCGTGTCGCCGTATACCGTGCCGTAGATCACGAGCGCCGCCAGCAGCGTGCCGCGGTTCTGTGCGTGCCAGTTATCCGTGTGGTGCAGCCGATCCCAGTTCGCTGCCTCCCACGCACTGCCGACGGGAGCGATCAACGCGGTGTCTTCGCCGATCTCGGTGTTCAGGGCGTCTTGCAGCTGCTCGTAGCCGGCACGGACCTCGGCCTGCATCTCTTCAGGGCTGTCGAACAGCGGCACAGCGCGTGTGAACCACGGGTGAGCCGGAGCACGCCCAAAGGTTTCGTACAGCACCGGCACAACGTCCGGGCTGCGGAGCTTCGCGGTGTTATAGAGCTGAACGACCGTGTCCTTCGATTCGTCCACGCTGTCCGGGAAGCGAGGCTGCCCCGTGTAGGCCCGTGTCAGCTTGGTGGAGTGCTCCTGCATCACGATGGCGTCCCAGTTGTCATCGGGCGGGATGAGCGTGAACAACGCCGCCGTGTTGTTGCCGACGTGCCACTCGATGTCCTGCCCGCTCGCCGCGGCGCTCTGTACGAGCGGCTCGTCGTGTCCCGCGGCGACGGCGATGTCCTTAAACAGAGCATTCACACTGCGTGTGCTCCCGAAGCCCAGCGTGAAGCTGTTGCCGTAGAAAATGACACTCTTGGGTTCGGCCGACGCCGCTGACGCGAGCGTCAGGCAGACCGCCAAACCAAGTGAGTAACGATGCATTGGTATTATCCCGTGTGATAAACGAGGTGGGTGCGATGCGCACCTTCCGCCGCTGCGACACGCCGGCTGATCGTAACCGGACGCGCCGCTCGCGCGGAAGAAGCGTGAAAGAGCCAGAGTCGTGGCCGCTCAGACGCGGCGGCGAATCGCCAGTCCGCCCAGCAGGCACGCCGCCAAGCCGAGGCTCGTCGGCTCGGGGATCGGCGAGATGTCCACCTGCATCACGTTGATGTAGTAGAAGTTCGAAGTGCTGTTGGGGCCCGACTGGAAGCCGACGGTGATCTCACCGTTGGCGTCGGCCGCCATGCCCAGGACGCTGACCACCTCGGAGTCGTTGTTCGACGGGTTGAGCAGCACCGACTCGGCCGTGGCGCCCGTGACGATGTACTCGGTCTCGCGGATGTCGCCCACCGGCTGACGCGAGGCAAAGAACGTGAAGTCGTGCACGTCGCCCGGGTTGAGGCCCGAGAGCTTCACCTCGGCGAACGGGTTGGGATCCTGCCCAGCGAATCCACCGTTGTGGCCGAAGAAGACGTCGCTGGTGGCGTCGACCGGGTAAACCGCGGCGTCGCCCGTCGGCGAGGTCGAGCCGATGTTGGCCGTGGGCTCACCGACCTGAAAGAAGGTGTCGGTGATTTCAAAGGTCAGACCGGCGACGGGCGTTCCGCCCTCTTCAAAGATCGAGAAGAGCGACGTTGTCGCCGGAACCACATTGTTCCAAGTGAGAGTGCCCGGGTTGAAGGGCGACTGCGTGTCCGTCCGACCGAAGTCAAACAACAGCGTCGTGGCGGACGCAGAGGTAGCGAGGCAGAGGGTGCAAATCACAGCAAACAAAGACTTCATGAGGCGCTCCAGAGAGGCAGAAAGAGACGTGCAGAACAAGTCAGATTTGAAAAGGGAGAGGGGCCCGACAACTCACGACCCTCCGGGTGCAAGTTAGCTGAGGTACCGGAACGATTGCAAGCGGTTTCATCAAGAAAAACAAGCACACCTTTAAGTGCTTATCGCACCTTGTGGACGATCATCGACCAGCGTCAACGAGCCATGTTTCGCGAGCGACTCGCTCCGGACAACGCCAACCCCAACCCGCACAAAATCAACACACCCGGCTCGGGGATTGTCGCGGCCGCCGATGACACCGCCACCATCGCGGTCAGCCAAACGTCGTAGTCGAGCTCGTCGATCACCCCGTCCAGATTCCCGTCGGCGCGCAGGTCGCTTGTGCCCACGGTGTCGCGCCACACGGTGTAGTCAGCTAGGTCGATGGCACCGTCGAAGTTGTAGTCGGCGGGCGCCAACGCGCTGAACACGCGATCGGCGAAGAAGTCCGCGTCGAGGCTCTCGACCAAGCCAAACAACAGGAACAGATGATCGACGAGCCCTGCGTCTCCCGGCACCCATTGCGGCTGCTCAGCGGAGACACGCGCCATGCCGTAACGATACCGCGGGTCGCTCGACGGCGGCTGGTCCTCGTAGAATTCAAGCAGCGTGTCCAAGTCACCCCAAGCCGCGACGGCCGACGGCGAAAAAACGGTGTCCGGATGATCGAAGGGCCGGTCCGCGTGGTACCCGCTCGGATTGACGCCGGCTGTCAAACCGTAGCGGTAGTCTTGATCCAGCTGCGATCGGCTGTACAGCCGATCGGCCAGTCGGTGGTTGTCCAGCAGCTGCTGGAAGCCTTCGTCTTGCCGGAAGTCTCCGTTGAAGAACTGGGCCTGCTGCGCCCAGAACGCCGACGCGAACCGGTTAGGGTTGTCCGTCAGCGTAAGGAACGGCCCGAACGCGATCTGCGGCGCCGTTTCTGCGTTGAACCAATGCCGCCGAACCGCGACGGCCCGCTCGTTGTTCTCCTGGCGGAGCGCGAGGCTTACGACCAACTGGTACTCGTTCCACGGCTGAACCCTTCCGCCGGCGCCACCGCCGGCCGCGGTCATGTCGAGAAACACGCCGCCGTCGAGGCTCGGGTGGATCGCTGCGTCGAAGTCGATGGACGCCGTAAGCTGCTGCGTGACCGCGGTTATCTGCGGGGCCAGCGGCGAGCCGGCCTGCTGGAAGTGATTGGTGGCGAACTGGGCGCCGGCCACCACCAGGGCAGAGCTGATCGGGCTGTAGCTATCGTCCCAGCCCGGCGGGTCTGAGCCATCGACCTCGTCGATGAAGTGCTTGTAGTGCCCGTCCGTCGATCGGTCGGGATTCACGCCGGGCGTGTTCCCCGCGTAGGCGTTGAGAATGTCGAGCACTCTCTGGTCGGCGCTCGGGAGCGTGCCTAGGTGGTCAAACGCGGAAAGCGACAGCAGCGCGAAGCCCGCGGCGTCCGGCGTGGCGGGGTGAAAGTCCGAGCCGGCGGGGTTCAGCACAAGCGAGTCGCGCACCAGCCCCGACGGCATGATCGCATCGAGAACGTAGGTCTGCAGCCGTGCCAACTGATCGGTTCGCATCGCGTCGATCGTCTGCGCAGTCGCGGGTGCGGCCAACCCGCTGGCCATAGCGATCACCGCAAGCAAGCCGGGCCGACGAAGTGCGACGCGACCCCGAAAAGATGATTCAGACCGTTCGGCACGCATCGCGATATCGTTGGGAAGAGGTTGCGCTCGCCGGAGCATTGATGACCCGATGTGACCGAGAAGAGCGGCGGCGTCACCAACTGCATCCTACACCGCATTCGCTCGACCACCAGTTAACCGCCGACCCCGAGCCAGAACGGGAGGGTAAGCACCGCTAGGAGCGTCTGAGTCGCGATGAGCGTGCTCATCTGAGCGGCGTCTCCCCCCATCTGCTTCGTTAGCAAGTACGCACTGGGGGCGGTCGGCAGAGCAAGAAACGTGATCACCACCGCGGAAGCGGGCGGTTCGAGCCCCAGCGCTTCCGCTACCGCGTAGCCGGCGGCGGGGAGCAGCACGAGCTTGCCGACAGTCGCCAGAGACTCGGTCACCCCGAACTCTAGCAGGCGGTCGAAGTGGAGCGACGCCCCGACAGCCAGCAAGCCGAGCGGCAGCGCCCCGCGGCTTAGAATCGCAAGCGTGTCCGCCAGCACCGACGGCACGGGCAACTCGGACACGCTGAGCACGCCGCCAACCGCACAGGCAACGACCAGCGGATTGGCAAATACGGCGCCGGCGATCGCTCGCGGCGTTGGATCCCTTGCGCCGTACCAGGCGAGCGTGGCCACGGCGAGCACGTTGACGAGCGGGACGATCACGGCGATCGCCACAGCGGCGTACGCGAGCCCTTCAGGGCCCCAAGTCGCTTGGCAGGCCGCGATGCCAACGTACGTGTTCATACGGATGGCGCCCTGCAGCAGCGAGCCGCGTTGCTCCGCCGGCCAGCGTGCCAAGTGCATGGCGAGCAGCGTTGCGGCCGCCATCGCGCCGATAGCGGAAGCGATCACGATCGCCATAGCCAGGCACGGCAACGCCCGCAGGGACTCGCCGGAGAGCGTCGACACGATCAACGCAGGAAAGAGCACGAAGTACGTCACTCGCTCGGCCGGAGCCCAGAACCCCTCGCCCGGAAACCGGGCCCTCCGCATCACGAAACCGAGGACGAGCATGGCGAAGACCGGCGCCAAGGCTCCGAGGGCAACCATTGATCCGACGCACCTGCGACCTCGAGGGAACCGCTGCAAAGAAGCGATGAAAGCGATTGCAATCCAATTCGGTTTCGGCTTCTATATAGCCTTCTGCTTCTCTTCAAAACAACCGAGCGATGTCATGTCTCTCGATCTCTTCGCCGCTCGCGGAGTCCCGCCAAGGCTCGTGCTGATTGCCGTTTTGTCGCTCTCGGCGCTGTCGCTCTCGGCACCGTCGCTCGCGGAGCTCAACGCCGGCGCCGCGGAGTCGGCCACGTTCAATCCGGCCGTCGATAACGCGGCGGTGGATGTCGTCGACGGCTCCAACGCGGAGTCCGCCAGCCAGCCAGGCGAGCGTCTAGAGCTCGACCTCGTCAGCGGCACGATCGAGCAGCGTGTTGAGCGTGTGCTCGCGGTCATGACCCTCGACGAGAAGATCGGTCAGCTCTGCCAGATTGCCGTCTTTGGCGAGGGGCTCGAGCCCGCGGTCGTCGATGACCTGCGGGCGGGTCGCCTCGGCTCACTGTTCTACACAGGCAGCGCCGCGCAAACGCGTGAGGCACAGCGCATCGCCCGTGAGGAATCACGCCTCGGGCTGCCGCTGCTGACTCCACGCGACGTCATCCACGGGTTCCGCATGGTGTTCCCCATTCCGATCGGGCAGGCGGCGAGCTGGAACCCGGACCTCGTGCGGCAGGCGTCGCGAGTCGCCGCGGCCGAGGCGATCGAGCAGGGGGTCAATTGGACGTTCGCGCCGATGATGGACGTCACCCGCGACGCAAGGTGGGGCCGCATCGCTGAGTCGTTCGGGGAAGACCCGCGGCTCGCTTCCGCGATGGCCACCGCGATGGTCGAGGGCTTCCAGGGCGATGACGCCGAGCACGGCATCGCGGCATGCGCCAAGCACTACGTCGCGTACGGACTGTCCGAAGGCGGACGCGACTACAACCGTGCACAGGTCTCCATCAGTGAGCTGAATAACGTGTTCCTGCAGCCCTTCGACGCCGCCGTGGAGGCCGGGTGCGCTACGGTGATGACCGGGTTCAGCAGCGTCAACGGCGTTCCCGCGACAGGTCACGCAGGACTGATCCGAGGGCGGCTCAAAGCGAGCCGTGGTTTCGATGGGCTCGTCGTGAGCGACTGGAGTTCGATCTTGGAGATGGTCGAGCACGGCTTTGCGGAGGACCGCGCGGATGCCGCCCGACTCGCGATCAACGCCGGCCTCGACATGGAGATGGCCACAACGACCTACCGCAACAATCTGGCACGGCTCGTTCAGTCGGGGGCGGTGACCGAGTCGACGCTCGACGACTCCGTCCGCCGCGTGCTTCGAACCAAGTTCCGCTACGCCATGACAGACGCATCGACGCCACGCCCGACGCTAGCGGACGGTGAAGCCTCCACCACCGCGCGCGATCTTGCACGGCAGAGCGTCGTGCTGCTCAAGAACGACGACGCCCTGCTGCCGCTGCGGGCCGACAAGCCAACACGCGTCGCGTTGGTCGGCCCTCTGGCCGACGCCGCGCGCGATCAGCTCGGGTGCTGGATGCTCGACGGACGGCCGGAGGATTCGGTCACCCTGCGCCAAGCGCTCGTTGAGCTTGGCAGCGAAAGCGTGACGCTCGATTGGGTCCCCGCGCTCGAATCATCGATCGATGAAGACCCTGCCGGCATCGCGGCCGCTGTGGCGGCCGCCGAAGACGCGGATGTTGCGATCGTGTGTGTCGGCGAGGGATGGCAACTCAGCGGCGAGGCCCGCTGCCGCGTCGGTTTGGGCCTCCCGGGTCAGCAGTCCGCGCTGGTGCAGGCAGTCGCCGAGACGGGCACGCCGACCGTGTTAGTCGTGTTGGCGGGCAGGCCGCTCACGATCGGTCCGCAGATCGACGCGTGCGGCGCCGTGCTCTACGCGTGGCACCCGGGCACGATGGCGGGCCCGGCGATCGCGGACTTGCTAACAGGCAAGGCGTGTCCCTCGGGGAAGCTGCCGGTAACGTTCCCGAAGCACGTGGGCCAGACGCCGCTCTACTACAACGCGCCCAACACAGGGCGTCCGCCGCTTGCTGGAACACGCGCCCTGCTGGGATCGGGATTGAACGACTTCCCCGAGGATCAGAAGTACCGCTCGCACTACCTCGATGTCGATCCGTTCCCGTTGTTCCCGTTCGGCTTCGGGCTCTCTTACACGCAGTTTGAGTACGGAACGGTGGAGCTCTCACAAGTCGCGATCGACGCCGGGCAGACGCTCGGCGTGCGGACGCTACTGACGAACACGGGTCCGGTTGAGGCCGAGGAGGTGGTGCAGCTCTACGTGCAAGACCGCTTCGCAAGCCTGGTCCGGCCGATGCGCGAGCTGAAAGACTTTCGACGGGTGCGGCTGAAGCCCGGCGACTCGGTCGTCGTTGAATTCGCCCTGCCTGCCGACGCACTCGCGTTCATCGACAACGATGCGCAGCGGCGCCTGGAGCCGGGCGAGTTTCGAGTGGCGGTCGGGGGCGACTCCACAGCGCCCTTGTCCGCGTCGTTCATCCTTCGCGAGCCCGCGCTCGCGCAGGGAGAAATGCCACGGGGGGCGGGTGAGATCGCCCGATAACGCGCGACCCCCCGCCGTCTCGCTATCGCGGCCGTGGTACACTCTCGCCGCCCGACTTTTCCGCCAACGCTCAACAAGGTTTCTGGTCCAGCGTGCCCGTATCGATCGAAGATGTTGCCCGCCGCGCCGGCGTCTCGATCAGCACCGTGTCGCGGGTGCTGAACCGCCGGAACATCGTCAACGCCGACACGCGCAAGCGCGTCGAGAAGGCGATCGACGCGTTGGGCTACCGGCCGAACGTGTTCGCACGCGGACTCATGCTGCGTCGGAGCAACATCCTGGGTCTGGTGCTCCCCGACCTACACGGCGAGTTCTACTCCGAGATTATCCGGGGTGCGAACACGAAGACCCGTGAGCTGGGCTACCACATGCTCGTCTCGTCGGTCACCGCCGACGACGACGGTCACGACGTGCTCTCGGCGGTCGGCACCCAGGGCCTTGTCGATGGCATCATCGTCATGGTCACCGAGATGAGTTCCAGGATCCGCAGCTCGCTGGCCGGAGCGGACCTGCCCCTGGTGGTGCTCGACGGCGACGTGCCGGGAGTCAAGCACGACTCGGTGGTCATCGACCAGCAGCAAGGCGCGGAAGCGATGGTGCGGCACCTGCTCGATACGGCGCCGGACGACCGCGTGCTGTTCATCGGCGGGCACGAGATGAACCTCGACACGCGTGACCGCCTCGAGGCCTACCGCCGCGTTTTGGCCGAGCACGGGCGGCCGCCCGCAGGGGATGACGTCGTTCACCTCGACTACCGCTACGAGACAGCGTTCAACTACGCCAGCGGGCGTGTCCTGCAGTGGGCCGAGCGGCCGACCACCGTGTTCGCGGCTAACGACGAGATGGCGGCGGGCGTGGTGGACGCGGCCATCGCCGCCACGCTTCGCGTGCCGGAGGACTTGAAGGTGGTCGGGTTCGACGACACCCGCATTGCCCAGCTTACCCGGCCGCGTCTCACCACGGTTCGGGTGCCGAAGTCGGACATGGGCGCCGCGGCGATCGAGCTGCTCTGCGCCCGGCTCAGCGAGCCCAAACGGCCGTCGACGAAGGTGACGCTAGAAACGGAGCTCGTGGTTCGAGAGTCTTGCGGAGGCCGCTAGCGGCGGTGAGCGGGCGCGCGATCGCCCCGAACGGTGCTCCCGCCCGAATCGCTAAAAAAAGCGCTATGAAAACGCTTGCATAGACAACTTCTCGCCGATAACATCAGAGCATCTCTTACAGGCCGCAGTTCTGCGGCGTGCGACGGCGTTTCGAAGGCTTATCGCGACCGCGGCACTGACAACAAACAGCGCGACCTTTCTCGGCAACCGCATGGCGGACGCTGCCGGGCGGCTACTTCTCCTCACACTCTTCCCCCACGACTCTGCTGGAGAACACCTATGAGAATTGCGACTTGCATGGCGATCGCCCTGCTGATCCCGACCACTTTGACACCAACGGCCCAGGCGCAAGAGCTGCTCAGCAACGGCGACTTTGATATCGTCGCCGACCTGATCAACGGCTGGACGCTCGAAGAGTCCCGCACGGCTGACCCCTCGGCGGTTGTGAACGCGGCCGCTCCGGCTGGCTTCGCGAACAACCCGGGCGGCACGGCCGGAGAGGTGGGCCTGTGGCTTCGTTCGTTCGTCGGCAACCCGACCGACGGCACCGCCGACGCCGTCCTCTCGCAAACGGTCGCGGCAACGCCCGGCGAGACCTACACCTTCAGCGGCGAGGCGGCGTTCGAGCAGAACTTCTCGGGCGGCGTTGCGTTCCTCGACCTGCTGTCCGACTGGGGCGAGATCCCCTCCCCCACCGACGCCACGTTCCGGCTCGAGTTCCTCGACGCCGGCGGCAGCGTGTTGGCCTTCGACGAGCAGAACGTCGCCGCCAACGTCTTCAACGGCGCCGGGTATACCGCGGTTGATCCGATTCAGGCGGTGGCGCCGGCCCTGACCGTTTCTGCACGCGTGGTGGCCGAGGCCACCGAGATGGCGATCAACATCGACCCGGGTCAGTCGGCCTTCTACGACAACTTCAGCCTCACCGCTCAGAGCGACCCGTCCACGGAGCTGCTCATCAACGCCGA
>JBCBPC010000041.1:0-29730 GCA_039820945.1 Planctomycetota bacterium | reverse complement strand
GCAGGTGCTGCGGCCGGCGGAGCGTGACGACAGCGTGCTCAAACTGTTGTTCGCCTCGCTGCCCGAGTCTCTGCTCTTCTCGCGTTCCGCCGGCGCGGTCGCATCGCTGCTCCGGCGACTGAAGCGCGTGCGTGAGGCGCCCGAGGGCAAGCCGTCCGCGCAGATCGACGCGTGGGGCAACTACCTAACCGACGGGCGGACGCTCGAGCTGCTAGCCGCCGTCGCGAACGGCGCCGGCCGGGGCGTGTTTTCCGCCATGGCCGGCGCGCTGGCGAGCAAAGGCTTGAGTATCCTGTCGGCGGAGACCTCGATAGTCGACGGCGGCGTGTTGCTCTTACGCTTCACGGCCGACGACTCTCGGATCAGGGAGTCGACCAACGCGGCCGAAGCCAACCGCCGTGTGCAGTCGTTGTGTGCGGCGGTGAATTCGAGCGTCGATCGCCACGAGGCGCCGAGCTTCCCCCAAGTGTGGGGCGCCGACCGGGCCGTAGCCGCCCGCGAGCTGTCGGGCCAACCGGACGAGGTGCGGATCGACGCCACCCTGTCCGACGAATGCGCGATCATCGAGGTCTTCTCGGTCGATCGTGTCGGTCTGCTCTACCGGCTGGCCCGCGCATTGCATGAGCAAGGGCTCGTAATCCGCTTCGCCAAGATCGCCACGTCACTCGACCAGGTCGTGGACGTGTTCTACGTCACGGAGCGTGACGAGACGAAGCCGACGGACCAGGAACGGTTAGAAGGCGTGCGAAGGCGCCTCATGGAAGAGCTGGAAGCCGAGTGAGGCGGGCCGCGATGGACGCCGATCTGATGGTGCTGCTCGCGCGCCGTTCGTTATTCCAGCGGCAGGCGGCTGGCCAGCCGCGCCGCAGGTGAAGCGGCCGGCAGATTCGCCTCCGCCTCCGGCCAGAGCGAGCGTAGCACCGCGGCGATCGGCAGGGGCCGCTCGCGGGGCTCGAGCAACAACGCCTCGCCGCCCGACTGCAGCACCGCGTGGGCGATCCGGCCGGCGAGCGGCTTGCCGTTCTCCTCGCCGCACCCGGCGAGCAGCGCAACGCCCTCCGCATTGACCTCGATGTCGCACGCGAAGCGGTCGTACCACAACGCCTCGCCGTTCATCTGCTCGGCGACACGCTTGGTTTGCCTAGCTCCGAGGTGTGTGGTGGCCGCCTCCAGCAACGAGCGGTGCGCCCAACCGCCCGCGTTGATCTCCAGCTTGCCGCAGAACGATTCGACGCGTTCGCCGACCCAGGCGGCGTCGTGAATCGTGACGGTCAGCGGCGCCCACGTGGCGCGGATCGGGCCGCTCGTCGAGTTCGACGCGGCGACAAAGAGTCGCCCAGCCGCCGTCCCGCTCTCACCGGCTTGTTCGAGCGTGCCGCGGAAGCGGGCCGCCGCAGTCTCAGACGCTGGCGTCGGCAGCCAGGTGACCGGCACGGCGTGATCGCCCGTGTCGATCTGGACTTCGTTCTTAGCGTCGTTCTCCGTGCCGTGACGCCACTCGAGCCGGCAGGACGCCGCGTTGGCCTCCGCTTGGGCGACGAGCACCACTCCCACTTCGTCAGCGGTCAGCTTGGCGGTGACCGCCTCGTACACGACCCCCGGATCGGCCCCCAGCTGCAGGCGTGCGATCGACAAGTCGCCGATGATCGCGTCTCGCAACTCAGCGGCGATCCGCTCGGCATCGGCCGGGTCGATGACCGTGAGCGTGCCGGTGGCGAGGCGCCAGCCCTGCCCCGCTCTCCGCAAGCGGACCTCGTCCGCCTCCAAGGCGGGCGTCGCCACGCCGCGCGAGTACAGCGAAACCCCGCGCAGGACGTGCTCCCCCGGACGGGGCGTTGCGTGACGCGTCCATTCGCACCGCAAGCCGAGCGCGTCGCTCACGCGTCGCTGCTCCATCTCTCGATACGAGGGCGTCTGCCGCGCGATCGCCCAGCCGACGCACAACGCCAACGGCGCCGCGCAGACGACGACGAACAGCACGCGGCAAAGCCGTCGCTGGGTCTTCTCTCGCAGCATCAAGCACTCGCCCCCCCGCGTCGCGCGGGGAGGCTGTGCTACTGCTCCCGCGCCATCTGTAAAAATAGGTCGAAGCGGGCCTTCATCTCGGTCAGGCTGTCGCTACCGAATTTATCGACCAGCGCGGCGGCGATCTCGAACGCAACCACCGCCTCGACAATGATGCTAGCAGCCGGCACCGCGCAGACGTCCGACCGCTCGTAGCTGGCGGACGCCTCTTCCTTGGTCTCGAGGTTCACGCTCGCCAGCGGCTTGGCGAGCGTGCTGATGGGCTTCTTGGCCGCCCGTACGACGAGCGACTGGCCGTTGGTCATCCCGCCCTCCAGACCGCCCGCGTTGTTGGTGGGGCGCGTGTAGCCGAGGTTCGGCGTGTCGCGCTCGGCCTCGTCGAAGTGGATCGGGTCGTGCACCTGCGAGCCGGGCCGGCGGGCCGCCTCGAACCCGAGGCCGATCTCCACGCCCTTGATCGCCTGCACCGCCATCACCGCCTGCGCGAGCCGCCCGTCGAGCTTGCGGTCCCACTGCGTGTGCGTGCCCAGGCCGATCGGGAGGCCGTCGACCCGCACCTCGACCACCCCGCCGAGCGTATCGCCCGCCTTGCCGGTCTTCTTGATGTAATCCTTGATCGCGTCGTCACGCTCGGGGTTGAGCGCGTAGACGTCGCTCTTGGAGCGGATGTCGCGGAGCTCGTCGATCGTGCCGGGAACGGGCTCGATCTGCTCGCCGCCCAGCTCGACGACGTAGCCGATCGTCTCAATGCCGAACTCACGCAGCAGCAGCTTCGCCAGCCCGCCGGCGGCGACGCGGACGGCCGTCTCGCGGGCGCTCGAACGCTCGAGGATCGGGCGGATGCCGCTCAGGTGCTTCACGCTGCCAGTCAGGTCGGCGTGCCCGGGCCGGGGCCGCGGCAGGTCTTCGAGCCGCTCGAGCTTGTAGTCTTTGTTGACCACCTCCAACGCAATCGGCGAGCCGAGCGACTTGCCCTGCCACACGCCCGTGCGGACCTGCACCTTGTCCGTCTCAATGCGTTGCCGGCCGCCGCGGCCGTAGCCGCCCTGGCGGAGCTTTAGGTCGGCGTCGATCGGGTCGGTGTCGAGCGACACGCCGGCGGGGAAGCCATCGACGAGCGCGAGCAGCGTCTGCCCGTGCGATTCACCGGCGGTCCAGTAGCGAAGCATTCTTGGCGGAGTTGGGGGCGTAGTGGGCGGGGATTGCGGAACCCGGCTCGCGGCCGTGGGTTACGCCGAGCCCTTCAGTCTAATTGCCGTCCGCGGGAGCGACTACGGCGGGGCTCGCGACGGCTTCGCCGGGTACCATGACGGCAGTCCCTTTTCTCGCAGTGGATGTGGTCGTATGGATCCATCACCACCCGCGGCTGCTGTTTCCGAGGCCAACCGACCTGCGGGCTTCCGATTCACGCTGCGGGGGCTGTTGCTGGCGGCGGCCGCGATCGCTGTCATCGCCGCTCCTGCCCGCTGGCTTGGCCTGCACTACGTGACGAGCGTGCTCGTCTCGGTCGTTCTGCTGTTGGGTGTCTCAGTAGCGCTATGGAGGCGATCGACGATCGGGTCCTTCGTCGCTTGCGCGGTGGGGTTTATTTCGCTGCCTCTTCTCTTCCACGCGGGGTTGATGCCCAACTCCGTTGCCATCCACACGGTTGCTACGGCCTTCTTGGTGGCTGTAACGATCCCACTAACGGACTCACCGCGTGTGCGAGTTGTGGCTTGCGGATTGGCTTTCGTGCTCTGCTACGCATCCTATGTTTGGGGAGCGCGGCAGCGGCAGCTAAGGATCGACGAGCTTCTTGCGCGGTACCCACCGCAGTCGGTCGCCGACCGGCTCGCGACCGTCACCTCACGCACGCAGCCGGTGTCCGCCGACCGAATAGAGACGTTCGATCGGCTGTACGACAGCGTCCCGATCTGGTCGAGCCGCACGCATCTCTTGCGGAGCCTTCACAACGAGAGCGCGCGTCAATTCGCCGTGGCGCCTGGCTTCGGGTTCTCCCGCATGCCTAACATCGCGTATGTCGACGACGATCGCTTCGCCGCAGCGCCGAGCTATCGGGCCACGCTTCCCCAGCAATACGCGCTGAGGCGCACGGCCACAGGGTCCGACCTCTTGTCGGCGATCCTCGATCACTCGCTGGCTGACTTTGGCTCGGCCGATCGCACCGGCCTCGTCGAGTCTACGACGATGGTGGCCGGCTTCGCGGCCCACGCGTTTACCGAGCTACCCGCTCAACAATCCAGTGACGCCGATCGCGAGTCGAGACCGATCGTCCGGCTCCACCGCCTCGAGCTCCTCGGCTATGCCTACCACCCCGATCCCGTCGTCTACATCTCCGATACGCTGCCGAACATGGAGACCGTCGCTGAGACGCCGACGCGGTCGCCCAACGGCTTCGAAGCCGCCGCACTCGACAAGCTGATCGCCGGCGACGACCTCGTTATCGAGTCGCCCAAATCGCCCGGCAGCGTGACGCAGATGCTGGGCGCCGTGCGGGCCGGAAAGTCTTGCACGTCGTGCCACGAGGTCGCGGCCGGGGCGCTGCTCGGGGCGTTCTCCTACGAACTCGTCCTGCCGGAAAACTACGCCTCGACCAGCGAGACGATCGGCGAGAACGGCTTCGAGTGATCGCCCGCACGGCGGCCGCGGCGGGCGTCTTTGGCCGCCTGGACGCGAGCGGCCAGGAACGCCGCCGGCGTGCCGGGCGGGGCGTCGCGCAGAGATCGCTTGGCCGCCTCCAGCCGATCCGCTTCGAACGACGCGAGCGCCGCCGCGTACACCTCGGAGTCGACGCCGAGCACCGGAGGTGTACCGCCCGGCGAGAGCGCGTACAGATCGGTCGCCTGCTCGATACCGGCCAGCCGCGCGCGGCAGAGCCGCTGCGTGCGGAACTCGGCCGCGCCGATCGCCTCGAGCCGCGTCGCGACGGCGGACGTCACGATCGGCGAAATGCCGATCGCCTTGGTCGCCCGTTCGACGCGCGCCGCCAGGTTTACCGTCTCGCCGCGGGCGCCGTACTTGATCCGCAGTCGGCTGCCGACGTTGCCCACCAACGCCCGCCCGGTGTGGACACCAACGCCGAGCCGGAGCGGTTCGCCCAGGCGATTACGCCAAGCAGCGTCGATCGGCGCGAGCGCGGCGTCGCAGGCGATCGCCGACCGCGCAGCGAGCAGCGTGTGCTCGGGCTGATCGAGCGGTGCGTTCCACATCGCGGCAAGGCCGTCGCCGTAGTAATCAATCAGGTGGCCGTTGTGCTCGGCGATCACGTCGCTCAGGGCGTCCATCACCTCGCCGAGCAGTTCGTACGCCACCACTGCTCCCAGTCCGCCCTCGGCCTGTGTGTGAAAGCGACGGCTGAACTCACGCAGGTCGGCGAACAGCACCGACACCTCGCGGCTCTGGCCTCGGAGCAGGTCGGCGTCGCGCTCGATCCGCTCAGCCACCGGTCGCGAGAACGCCAGCTCGATCAGCCCGCGGCGCCGGGCGGCGCTCGCCTCCTGCTCACGACGAGCGACGCCCGACGTGATCGTCTCCGCGACGAGCCGCACCAGGTTCGTCTCGAGGTGCCGGACGCCTCGGCGTTCGTTCCCCTCGTAGACGCGGCGGACGCCCAGCACGGCGCCGGCGAGTTCTCCATCGGCCGCGAACCACGGAGCGCAAGCCGACGCTGTGCCATCCGGCTGCGGCGTGTTGTCGAACCATGCGACGGGCGACGTTGCCAGCGACGCGAGCGTGCGGGTGTCGCACCGCAAGCCTTGCTTGGGGTTCCCGATCCTGGCGGCGACGACCCGCCAAACGGGTTTCGTGGCCTCAGGCTCGCGACGGAGCACGTAAGCGGCGTCGAAGCCAATCGGATCGACGACCATCTGAGCGGCGGTTCGCCAGAACTCCTCGTCGCCGGTAGACCAACGGCTCAGCGTCGCGATCGCTTCGAACCAGCGGGTCAGCGTCGCCGGGGCGGGGCCAGAGCCGAGAGCCGGTTCCAGAGCGCTCTCGCGCGGGGCTTGCCGGCGTTCGAGGGCGGTCATCGGGCGGCGAGCAAGCTCGGCGGGCTCACCGAACTCGATCAACCAGTCGGCCACCGCAAGCAACGCTGGCGCCTCTATCCACTGACGCTCGGGGATCCGATCGCCGTTAAGACGAGTCGGCGAGAGCTTCCGGCTAGCGTCGGTTCGAACGCGGAGCTGGCCCTTGAGGTGGCGGAGCTCCAACCACGGCCCGTTGAGGCCGTCGGCGGGCGGATCGATCAGCTTCCAAGCCGGAGGGTCTGCGAGCAGAACGATCCCTCGCTCGGAGATCACGCGCTGCTCAAAGCGTGCGGCGCTCGGGTGTAAGACGGCGATCTCGAGCATAGAGCTGCGACGAACGATAGCGTTGCTAGCGACACGCCTGCGGCGCCGCCATCCTCGGCAAGATCGGCGCCCGCCCCGGTTGTTCTGGACGCTACCCGGGGCCCCGGCCAATAATGCCCGGCCGCGCCGCGGCAGGCGCGAGCGTCTCCTGCCGCTCTCACCCGACTTACCCTTCGCCGTCCATCGCGCACGGAAGCCGATGCCGCCCGACGGACAGCCGCTGCTGTTTTACACAGGGGCCCTGCTGTGCGCTTACGTCGCGACGCAAGCAGTGCTTGGCGCCGTCCGCTGGCGCCGCGAGCGTGCCGAGCAGCGGCGGCGTAGCGACGCTTCTGCGGAGTCGTTTCGGCAGCTCGTCACCAAGGAAGCCGCCGCGGCCGCGGCGCGGCTTTCCAAGAGGCTCGCCTGGGAAGGTTGGCGCGATCTGCGGGTGTCGGCCATCGTCGACGAAGCCGCCGGCGTGAAGTCGTTCTATCTGACCGACCAAGAAGGGATGCCCCTGCCCCGGTTCCTTCCGGGGCAGTACCTGACGGTCGCCGCTCCGGTAGGCGATCGGGGCGAGGCGGTGTCGCGTTGCTACTCGCTCTCCGACCGGCCGAGCAGCGACTACTATCGACTGACGGTCAAGCATCAGCCCGCGCCGCCCGATCGTCCGGACGCGCCGCCGGGACGGGCGAGCACGTGGCTGCACGAGCACGTCGCGGTAGGCGACCTGCTCCCGTGCCAAGCGCCCCGCGGGCTGTTCTTCCTTGATCCAGAGTCCCCTAAACCGGTCGTGCTCATCGGCGCCGGCGTGGGCGCCACGCCGATCCTGAGCATGCTCTCAGCAATCCGTCACAGCGGTGTCGCGAAGCCGACGCTCGCGCTGCTATCGTTCCGCAACGGCGGCGGCCACCTGCTCCGCGACACCATCGAAGCCGCACGCGGACTTCGGCACCTCCGTGTGCGTGTCGGCTACAGCCAGCCCGCCGACGATGATCGGCTGGGCGTTGATTACGACTTCGCGGGGCGGGCGACGGTCGCCGCGTTGCGCGAAGAGCTCCCGAGCAACAACTTTGACTTCTACCTGTGTGGCCCTCCGCGGTTCATGCAGACGCTCGTGCCCGAACTGCTGGAGTGGGGTGTCGCGGACGACGCGATTCACTACGAAGCGTTCGGACCCGCGAGCGTCTCTACGCCGCTGGCGTCATCGCTTACGGAGCGGGCTCTCGGCAGCGAGGTCTGGTTCCGCAGCACTGGTGAGGAGCCGATCGCCTGGGACGGCGCGTGCTCATCGCTGTTGGACTTGGCCGAGAGGCGCGGGGTGCCGCTGACCTCGGGTTGCCGTGCGGGCAACTGCGGGGCGTGCCGGGTCCGCGTGCTGCGCGGCAAGGTGCAGCCCCTGAAATCGACCGGCGTTTCGATCGACGCCAGCGAGTGTCTGGCGTGCATCAGCCTGCCCGACGGCGAAGTGCTTCTCGACGCGTAGCTCCCCCGATCCCCGCCGTGCGACCCAAGGAAGGGAACCGCTCTTGAACCACAGGCTGCCCACACTGTTGATCGGCGTCGCGTCGCTCTCCGCGCTAGCGCTGGCGAGGTCGGCTTGCGCGCAGGCGCCGCCGATCACCGGCGGCGAGACGTTCCGACCCGATTGCGTGATGGGGTCCGACTCGTGCCTCAAATGCCACGCGTCGGAGGTCAGCACCTGGCGCAAGACGCCGCATGCGCAAACGGTCAACACGCTGCACCGCACGCCGGCGGCGAAAGAGATCGCGTCTCGGCTCAGCTTGCGGAGCGTGAAGCGTAACGACACCTGCGTTCGGTGCCACTACACGCGGCGAGAGGTCCGCGGACGCGCGCGGATCGACTCGGGGGTTTCTTGCGAGTCGTGCCACGGGCCGGCGCGTGACTGGATCGAGACGCACGCCGAGTACGGCCCGGGCGTCACACGTCAGACCGAGACCCCGGAGGGCCGGCGCCTGCGTCGGCAGCGGAGCGTCGCGGCGGGCATGAACAACCCGAGCAACGTGTACCTCATCGCCCGGCAGTGCTTCGACTGCCACACGACGCCTAACGAAGAGCTGGTCGACGTCGGCGGCCACCCGGCCGGAAGCCGGAACTTCGACCTGGTCGCGTGGTCGCAGGGGCAGGTGCGGCACAACTTCGTCCGCTCGGACGGCGCCTACAACGAGCCGAGCTCGCCCGAGCGGCTGCGGGTGATGCACGTCGTCGGTGTGATGGCCGACCTTGAATACAGCCTGCGGGCCGTCGCGCGAGCGACGACCGACGGCCCCTACGCTCGGGCGTGCGCCGACCGCGCCGCCGAGAAGAAACGATCGCTGTGGGAGCTGCAACGCGAGCTCAACGATCCGCTTATCGCCGGGGCCCTCGAGCCCCTCTCTGCCTTGCAGATCAAGCTGCACAACGCGGACGCGATCCTCGCCGCGGCCGACGCGTTGAGCGATGCGGCGTTCGCCTTCGCCGAGCGAGCGGACGGCGCGCGACTCGCGGCCATCGACGATCGCCTGCCGGCGCCGGGAACGTACAAATGACCACCCAGGCGCCTCCCCCTCAACGCGTCACTGGCCCGCAACGCTGGCAGGAGCCGCTCGACGCGGCGATGACCGACGAGCTGGTCGATCGGCTGCTCGGCGTGGCGCCCTTCCGTCAGATGGACCCCGCGGCGTTTCCCGGTTCAACGCCGCTGCGCGGGCTGCTGCAGAACGACACCCGTATCACGCGGCGTGCTGCCGGCGAGCTCCTCGTACGCGAGGGCGAGTACGGCGACACCGCGTTCCTGCTGCTCGACGGGCGTGCCCGCGTGGCTCTGGATTCGCTGTCGGCGGAGGCGGTCGGTCTGCAGGAGGGCCAGGCACGCCGCGGTTGGGCCTCGGCGATCGCGCGTACGCTGGCGACCGTGCTCGGGCCCGAGCGTTCGCCCGAGACACGGCGAAAGATCGACGCCCGCAGCGTGCCCGAGCGGCAATCGCTGTTCGTGCAGGATGTTCCCGGCGTGCTCAACGAGAAGCGGACCGCGACCCTGTCGCCCGGAGAGGTCTTCGGCGAGCTCGCGGTGCTCACGCGTTCGCCCCGCACCGCCACGGTGTTCGCCGAAACCGACCTAGTGGTGCTGGAGATCCGTTGGCAGGGCCTGCGCGACCTCATGCGCTACACGCCCGCGTGGCGCGCCCACATCGACGAGCTGTATCGCACGAACAGCCTGCGCGTTCACCTGCGTGCGACACCGGTGCTGATGCGTTTGAACGACGACGCGCTCGAACGCGTCGCGGCGGCGATCAGCATGGAGACCTTCGGCTCGTTCGACTGGCGCGACGTGCCGCCCGACCCCGACGCGATCGACCCGCTGGACCGCGTGAAGCGCGAGCCGTTGGTCGTCGAACAGGGAGATCCGATCGACGCGGCGTTGCTCGTGCGGAGCGGCTTCGCGCGCGTCAGCCTGCGGCATGGCGAGGGCCGACGCACCGTGGCCTACCACGGCAAGGGCGCGGTGCTTGGCGCCGAGGCGCTGTTCGCCGGAGCCGGAAAGTGGGAGACCGCGATCCACGCGGTGGGCTACCTCGACGTGCTCCGCCTGCCGGCGGACGTCTTTCGTAAAGAGGTGGCCCCCACGTTCAAGCAGCGCGATCGCGCACGGCGTGCAGCGCCGGAGACGCTTCCTGCGCAGACGCTCGACTACCTCGTCGACCGGCGGTTGATGAACGGCGCCGAGGCGATGGTGATCGATCTGGATCGCTGCACCCGCTGCGACGACTGCGTGCGTGCGTGCGCGGCGACGCACGACGGCAATCCCCGCTTCGTGCGCCAGGGGCCCACGCACAACGGGCTGCAGTTCGCCAACGCCTGCATGCACTGCGTGGACCCAGTCTGCATGATCGGCTGCCCGACGGGCGCCATCCACCGTGACCCGCAAACCGGCGTGGTGCGGATCAACGACAGCACGTGCATCGGCTGCAGCGTGTGCGCGACGGCCTGCCCGTACAACAACATCCAGATGGTGGAGATCCGCGCCGCCGGCGGCGCCATCGTCTTCGACGAGACCACCGGCCAGCCGCTGCTGCGGGCCGCCAAGTGCGACCTGTGCAGCGATCAGCCCACGGGGCCCGCGTGTCAACACGCCTGCCCGCACGACGCGCTGGCGCGGATCGATCTGTCGGAGCCCGGCTCGCTGACCGCCCTCGCCGCTCGCTAACCCCAAGCCCTGCGCTGTGCCGCTTCGCGTTCGCACCCAACGCCGATTGATCAACACCGCCTTGCTGGGGTGCGTGGTGATCGGGCTCTACGCGTGGGCCGACTGGCTCGACGCGTCGCTCGCGCGAGACGCCCACGCCACGGGTTACCTGCTTTACGGGGCGATCGGTCTGCTCGCCGCGTACAACCTCCGCAAGAAGCTGACCGGCCTGCCGCTGGGGAGCAGCCGCTTCTGGATGCAGGCCCACGCGTACATCGGTCTGGCGACGGCGCCACTGTTCGCTCTGCACCTGGGCTGGCGGGCCCCCGACGGCTGGCTCGAAGCGACGCTCGCCGGGTGTTTCGTTGCGACTTTCACCAGCGGCGTGATCGGTCTGTACCTCACGCGAACCGTTCCGAAACAGCTCGCACGCACCGGACAGCAGTACGTCTACGAGCGGGTGCCGAGCCTGCGCAGCCGCGTCGCGGCCGAGGCGCGCGAAGCGGTGCTCGGCGGCGTCCGTGCGACCGGCGCGACCACGCTCGCCGATCTCTACGCCGATCGGCTCCACGGCTTCTTCAATCGACCACGCTCGCTGGCCTACGCCATCGCGCCCAGCGGCGCCGCGCGCAAGCGGTTGTTCGGTGAGCTGACAGCCAGCCGCCGGCTGCTGACCGACGCCGAGCGGCGAGCGGCCGAGCGACTGTTCGCCCTGATACGGCAGAAAGACGACCTCGACTTCCACGCGGCCCGCCAGGGCTTGCTGAAGAAGTGGGTCTTCGTCCACCTCGCGCTGACGTTCGCCCTGCTGATTCTGGGAGCGCTGCACGGGGTGCTCGCCCTCGCGATGCAGGGGGCGGCCGCGTGAGACCCTTACCACCGAACGACGACCCATCTCCACAAGACTACGACCGACCCAATCGGTCGTGGGCGTGCGGCTTGGACCACGAGGGCTGCGCGTGCGCTGTGGGTCCCGACCCACGGGGACGTTGCCCCGCGTTGTCCGAGTGTACGCCGGTCCGCGAGGGCGATCGGTGGGTCTGCAACCGCTCGTCGGGCCGCGGCGGCTCGTGCGAAGACGAAACGCCGGGCGGCGGCCCGACGCCCGACGGTCAATGCTGCCTGGTCAAGCGTTGCCGCCCCCGACGCACCCTGCGAGCCGTCCGCGGCCGCTGGGCGCGCGGCGCTCTGGTGTTCGTCGTGGGCGCCACGCTCATGCTGCTCGGCGCCCGTGCGCGGAACGACCTCATGAAGCCAGGGCCGCTCTCGTCGCATCACGCGCAGGTGCTGTTGGGCGTGAACGCCACCGATAGGTGCACGGCGTGCCACCCCGCGGCGCCCGGCGACGCCGGCGGACTCTTGCAGGTGGCGCTCGGCCTGGGCGAAAAGCCGCCGGTGTCGCAGCCGCAGTCGTGCCTGACCTGCCACCAAGAGCTGCTGCAAAACGGCGCCGAGCCGCTGCTCGCGCACGGCTTGCGCGTAGGCGTGCTCGCGTCGCCAACGAACGGCCTCCCCGCGAATGGCGTCACGGCCGCATCGCTGCCGACGCCGCCGCGTGGGTCCTCGCACGACGACCCGGTTGCGTGCGCGGTCTGCCACCAAGAACACCACGGCGCCGACCACAACCTGTCCGCGATCACGGACGCCCGTTGCCAGGCGTGCCATCAAGAGCAGTACGACGGCTTCGCCGGCTCGCACCCCGACTTCACCGATTGGCCGACCGAGCGACGCACGCGGATCGTCTTCAACCACGCCAGCCACCAGGGCGAGCACTTCGCCAAGGCCAGCCGCTCGTTCGACTGCCGCGGCTGCCACACGCCGGACGCCACCGGCGACCTGACCGCGCGGCCGGCGTACGCCGTGGCGTGCGCCAGCTGCCACGACGACGCGATCCACAAGAGCTTCGAGACGGGCGTCGCGCTGGTGACGCTGCCGAGTATCGACATCGAAGCGCTCGCCACGCGCAACGCGGCGCCGCAGGCCTGGCCGGCGCCGGCGCTAGGCGACTTCGACGGTGATATCCCCCCGCTGATGCGGCTGCTGCTGGCGAGCGACCCGCTGGCGAGCGTGGCCCTCGCGGAACTTGGCCCCGACGCCACGTTCTTTGACATCGACGTGACCGACGACGCGACCGTCGGCGCCGGCGCCAGGTTGATCGACGGCCTGCAAACACTGCTCAACGAGTTACAAGACGAAGGTCATCAGTCTCTCGAGTACCGTCTCCGCACGCTGCTCGGAGACGAGGTGCGGCCGATCCACGAGTACGTCGCGCGGCTGCCCGTGGAGCTCGTCGATGAGCTGCAGGCGGTATGGTTTGGTTCTCGGGCGCCCCCGACGCCGTACGACGCGATCGAAGATCGTCGCACGGGCGGCGGCTGGCGGCTGGATCATGAGCGGCTGTCGCTCGACTACCGGCCGACCGGGCACGACGACCCGATGATGCGGGCCTGGATCGATCTGGCGGTCTCGCTGCCCGACGAGCATGCCGCGATCCGCGACGTGGTGCTCGCCGAGTTCCGTCGGCCCGGCGCCCCCGGCGGATGCCTCGATTGCCACAGCGTTGAGCAGAGCGCGGAAGGAATGGTCGTGAACTGGCGGGGCCGCGATCGGCTCGTGGAGCCACGGGGATTCACGCACTTCTCGCACCGGCCGCACCTCACACAGCCGCAGCTGGCCGACTGCACGCACTGCCACGCGATCGAGCTCGATAGCGGCTCCGGCACCGACACAGGGCCGTACGGCTCGCTCGATCCGCACACACTCACCAGCGAGTTCGCGACGCTCAGGAAGTCATCGTGCACGGCGTGCCACCGGCCGCACGCGGCGGGCGATAGCTGCACGCAGTGCCACAACTACCACGTCTCGCCGCTGGCCGCCGAGCCGCGGCCGGCCGACGGAGTGGAACTCGAAGCCCTCCGCGAAGCGCTGAGACGGTTGCCGGCGACGCGCTAGAACTTCCAGCGGTACTCGATCCGGGCGCCGGCGATGTCGTCGGAGTTGTCGAGCAGGCCGATCATCGCGTCTGCGCGGAGCAGGTGCGCCGTGGTGAGCTGTTTCTGCCACCGCATCGCGACGCCGACCTGCTCGCTCCGCACCGTGCGGTCGGCGGCGTCGCCCATCGTGCCGACGGCGGCTGCTTCAAGGATCAGCTGCTGGTTGAACACCGGGGCGAGGAAATCGACGCCGATCGCGGCGCCGTAGGTGTTGTTCGCGAACGGGTCGAGCGTCGGGTAGCTGGTCAGCTGATCCGCCTGGAACAGGATGCCCGAGTTGAAGAGCACGCCGCCGAACGCTCCGGCCCGCGCTAGCGGCTGCGGCCGATCGAACCCGGCGAAGAAGTTGAGATACGGAATCACGTTGTAGGGGTTCTGCGTCAGCAGCGAGTTCTCCACGAGCAGCAGGAAGCCGTCGGCCGTCTGGCGGTCGGCGCCGGTTTCTTGCCCCATGTTGGCGATAACGCGGACGCTGTTCGACACGAGGTTCGCGTAGCGCCGCGTGTAACTCACGCCCAAGTTGTGGTAGCTGCGGCCGCCGCCCTGCTGGTCGTCGACGAACGCGTAGCCCACCTCGAGGTAGCCACCGCGGACGTCGATGAACGTCGTGGCGCCGATGAGCGCGGCCGCATCGTCATCGAAACCAAAGGCGCCCGACGAGATCCGGTCGACGCCGCCGAAGAACGTCACGTCGAAGTTCGACCAGTCGAGCGTCGCGCTGTTGCGGGCGGGGATTGTCACCGCACCGCCGACGATCGCGTCGAGCGCCCACACGCCGTTCTGAAAGAGCAGCGGCACCAAGCCGAAGGTGACGGGCATGTCGAACGGCGCGTACTCGCCCCGGTACCCGCCCAGCATCGCCCCGATGTCGCCCTCGAAGAACAGCGTGTCGGTGTCTGCCTGGAAGAAGTCGAGCTCCTCGAAATACTCGCCGTCAACGATCCGCATGAAGCGGTTGGCCTCTTGGAACGGGCCCACGAACGCGTGCACGCGTTCGGTCGAGGTGATCCAGTAGTCGAGCTCCAGATTCAGCCGGTGGGCGAGCGTGGTCTCTTCGAAGCCGACGAGGTCCGCCTGAGTGGCGCCGATGCGGTAGTCGCCGTACACGTAGAACTTCTGCTGCAGCAGGTTGGTCGGGCCGAGCAGCTCGCTCGCCGGCTCCAGCGGGCCGTTGGAGTAGAACGGGATGCCCCACTCCACGAGCGGCCGCTGCGTGTCGACTTCCTTCTTGTTGTTGTAGATCGCCAGCTCGTCGCACGCGTTGTACGCCGCGAAGAACGCATCGGCGGTGAAGTCGCCCGTGTCGCACGGCGCCTCACACACACCCGCGCTTGCCTCCGGGGCGTGATGGACCACCTCGGGCAGTGGTGGCGGCTTGTTGTCTTTCTTCTTCTCACTCGTCGCGGGCGGCGGCTTCGGGCAGTCGTAAGAAGTGATCGGCAGGTGCACGTCCGGCAACGGCGGCGGCGGGAAGAACCCGAAACGCCCCACCACCGGCTGCCCCGGTGAGCTCACCCCGCACTGGTAAGCGACACGCAGCGACCCGTCGTCGATCGGCGGCGCCGGGAACAAGGGCTCGCTGGCGCGCAGCCCGCCCGCAACCGCCCACAGGCAGCCAAGAGCAAGCAGCGTTCGCCAGCGTCGTGTCATTCGTGTCGCGAGTCGCCTGGTCCGTGTTGATCCGTGTTCATCTGTGGTTCCGCTCCGCCGGCTTGCGCCGACGGCTCGCTGAAAGTCTTCGCTACTGCACGTCGAACTCGACGCTGTATGGGTGGATGTCCAGCGTGCCCTCGATCATCGCCCGCAGCATCTCGGGCGTCGCCTCGCACAAACGCATGAAGTACATCGGCTCGGTGCGGCTCCGCAGGCGGAAGCTCAGCCGGTAGCGTCCCGGCTGCTGCACGAGCTCCTTCGGCACCTTGTACTTCACCCGCTTCTTGCCCAGCGGGCTGATCGACCGCATCTCCATGCGGATGAACGGCGGGTGGTTGGTGACCGACACCGGGATCGTGCCCGGCCGCAGGTGCGCCACCTGGTCGATGTCCAGGTTCACCGGCAGGTAGAACTCGCGGTCCGTGCCCGTGGCGCCGGTGATCAGGAACATCGTCTGCAGGTTGAACAGCTGCTTGTCGAACGGCACGCGGCCGTGCCGCACGTCGACCGAGTGGATGTCGCACAGGTCGCCGTTCGAGTCGGTGTAGCCGGTCTCCCACAGCCGCCGGCCGTCGGGGCCGATGAGCACCACGTTCGCCCACAGCTGCGGCTGGGCGCCGAGCGACGCCGTCGGCAGGTTGTGCCCCTCGTTGAGGTTCGTGACGACGAAGTCGAACTTCATGTCGCGCCCCACCGTGGGCGTCTCGCGGAAGAACGGGCCGTCGACCTTCGAGCCGTTCTCCATGACGATCTCTCGGTAGCGGCGTTTCGTCTTGAGCCGCTCCAGGTTGTCGTCGATCACTTCGCGGGCGTCGTACCGGTCGTCCGCCTCGGCCCACACCGGCGGGAACCACGCCGCCGTGTTCAGGCCGCGGTCCTCGGCCGCCTCGACCTCGTCCTCGAAGCCGTCCGTTCCCCAGCCGGCGCGCCAGTCGAACGTGAGCCACTCGTTCATGGTCCAGTTCGCCGCGTCCTTGTGCCGCGGGAAGATGCCCGGGTGCGCGATCGAGTAGCCGGGGCCGTAGAAGAGGTGACTCGACTGCTTGCGATGGTTGTTGACCGTCTTGCCGTTGATCTCCGCCACCGGGCCGTAGTTGTAGCCGCCGGCCATGCCGGGCACGCGGCCCATGTGGCACTCCTGGCACGTGACACCCTTCTTGCACGCGGGCGAGGCACGGTACTGCTCCCACACCACCTCCAGCTTCACGCCCGGATGGACCGCCACCTGATGGCAGCTGGTGCACGCCTCCGCCTTGGTGAGCTGATCGAAGAACCGGCCCTCGTTGTGGATGCCAACGCCGGGGCCCTTCTCCGCGTCGGAGGTCTTCACCTTGTACTTGTCCTTCTCGGCGATCACCTTCGCCACACCGTCGCCGCCCACGCCGCCGTACACGGGCGCGTAACGGTCGCCCGGCACGAGGCGCCGTTCGCCGTTGCTCTTGCCGTACCGCTGATTGACCCGGTGGCACGCGATGCACGTGACGCCCTCGAGCGCCACCTCGGCCAGCTCGCCGATGGGCGTGCTGCGGAGCTCTCCCATCGCCGTGCCCACCGGCGAGTGACAACGGTAGCAGAAGTGACCGATCGTGCCGTTGCTGAGCTGCGTGATCTTCTCCTCGAACTTCTGGAACATCGGCGACACGAACGCGTACGCGTGGCTCGACACGCTCCACTCGTTGTAGATCCGCTCGTGGCACTCCGCGCAGTCGCGGGCCGAGGGGTAGCAGTTTTTGGCGAACAACTCTCGGTGCGACTCGTCGGCCGTCTTTCCGTCGGCCGCGTCGCGAGCCTCGGCGGCCGCCTTCTTCGCGTCGAGCCCGCCGTGCGGCGTGGGCGCGGGACGCGTCGCCGGCCCGGGCCCGACCGGAGCGGGGAACAACGGCTTGGCCGGCTTGGTTGACCTGGCCGGCTCGGGTGGTTCGCTTCGCTCGTCTGGCGTGGTTGGTCCAACGGTCCCCGGCCGAACCGGTGAAGGTTGCGGGTAGGCAGGCTGGACCGAACCTCGCCCTGCGGGCGCCGGATCGACGCGAACCTGAGGAAGCGGCGGAGGCGACGGCGGCTCCACCGCTTCGCCACGAGCCGCGGACTCGGTTGCAGCCGACGAAGATGCCGCCGATGACGGGGCCGCCGATGGCGATAACACCGACGGAGCCGAAGACCGGGGCCGGCCGCGGGTCGGCTCGGGCAGCGCTTCGGGCAAGGGTTTGGGCATTGCATCCGGCAGTGGCCCTCGCGACGCCGTGGGCCGACGCACGGACACCGGAGCTCTCAACGTGGGCGGACCGACGGGCTTATCCGGCCGGGGCGACGTTGGCGGGCCTCGTTCGATCGCCGGCCCGAGAGCGGGGCCGTTGTCGAGAGCCTCGGTCTGGCTCTCTCGCGCATCGCCACGCAATGGATCGGCACGCTCGAACTCCCAGGAGGCCCCAGGCGCTGGCAACGTCTCGCGCGGACCGAGGCGGGGCGGGTTCGGCTCCGCTTCCATCGCCGCAGACTCGTCGGCCGGCAGGCCTTCGAATGCGGGGTCATCGGGGGGGAGATCGTCGGGCGCCAGATCCTGGGGCAGCGGGTCATCGACGATCGCGGCGTCGAGCGGTCGGTCCAAGTCCTCCGCCCGGTCTTCCACCGACTCAGCGCCGGCCTCCGTAGGCGGCGTAACCGCCGGCCGGTCTTCGGGCACGAACCAGTCGTCCGGCGACACGAGCCAGCCGTCGGGCGGCGCCGTCGGCGCCCGGGCGAGACGCAGCGCCGCCGCTGGCGCCAGCGTTGGCCGAGCGGCGACGCGGAGGTCGGTCAGCCGCCCGCCGGCGATTGGCGCCGGGTCCCCAGCACGGGCCGCCACCGGCGGCGGTTGGACCGGCAGCATCTCGGCGGGGATCGCGTCGAGCGCAGTCGGGCACATGGCCGAGAGCATCGCCGCCTCGGTGGGCGTCAGTCGAGGCGGCGGCGCCATCGACTCGCTCGCGCACGGGGGCACGACTACCGCAGAAGCGGACGACGGAGACATGTCCGCAGGCGACACCGCCCCAGCAGACGCCGCCAACGCAGGCGTGCTTGCCAACGCAGGCGGATCGAGGGCCGCGGTCGGTGGAGCCGCGTTGTTTTCGACAACGCTTCCCGCGCCGGCGACGGCCAGCCAGCCGATCCGCAGGCCGATCGCCACGGCGATGACCCCTAGCGCGAGCCCCGCCAAGCCCTGCTCGGCGACCCACGGCGTGGCGTCTCGATCGCGTCGGTTGCGGTGCATCGTCGGTTCGGTGGCGTCCTTGCCGACCACGACCGCGCCCCGTCGCCAGGGCCGCTAGCCTCGCTAGCAGAGCGCCCGGGCTTGCGCAGTCGTCGCCTTACCCCGAACGCATCGAACCGTCGCGACCCGCGAGACCCAGAATTCGGGCGCCGCCCGCAGGGTTTAGCACCACCGGGCGCGGCGCCCGGGCCTCACCGCGGCCATCGCCGCCGCCAGCAGCACGCCGCTCGTCGGCTCGGGCACGCAGGCGAAACAGGCATCAATTATCGATACCGTGCGAGTGTAGGATGTCCCGCCGGTTGCGAGCGAACCGAGGTACCGGAACTCGCCCTGCGCGTCGGCCGACAGCGTGATCCGAGCGACCTGGTACCTCGAGCCGTCAGTGACGGTCTCGCCGACGCTCGGGGCGAACGCCACATTGATCGGGCCGTCGAAGCTCGCCGCAGGATCGCCGCCCAGGTCCACGGCGCCGCCGAAGATGCTCGTCGCGGTGTAGCCGGGGTCGTCCGAGGTCGTCGCCCCCATACCCACGAACGTGTCGAACGCGGTCTCGGGGAACGTCGTGGTGAGAATGCCGAGCGGGGCGGTGTCCCCGCCGCCCTGGGCGGCGGGAGCGTTGAAGATCGATCCCTGGGTGAGTTCGAGCAGGATCTGGTTGCCGCCCAGGTTGCCGGTGAAGTCGATGAAGATGTCGGTGGTCACGGTGCCGGCGGGGGCCGCCGAGTTGTCGGGGTACTCGAAGTAGACACGCGTCACCTGAGCATGCGACTCGCCCGCGGCGCCCAACACGACCGCCAGCGCCGCCGCGGCCCCGAGGCACTTCGGCCCGCCAGCAACGCGGCAAGCAACTCGGCGACGCCGCACGCCGGCCGCCGCGGCCATCGCCGCCGCCAGCAGCACGCCGCTCATCGGCTCGGGAACGCAGCACACTTGGCCGTTGATGATCGCTGTCATGCCAATGAAGGGTGTCCCGCCGGTGGCGAGCGAGCCGAGGTACAGGATGTCGCCCTGGGCGTCCGCCGACAGCGTGATCCGAGCGACCTGGTACATCGTGCCGTCGGTGACCGTCTCGCCGACCGACGGAGCGAAGGCGACGTTCAGCGGTCCATCGAAGTTCGTCGAGGCATCGCCACCGAGGTCAACGGCGCCGCCGAAGATCGACGTCGCGGTGTAGTTGGCGTCGTCCGAGGTCGTAGCGCCGAGACCGACGAAGGTGTCGAAGCCAGTCTCCGGGAAGGTGGTCGCCAGCACGCCCAGCGGCGCGGTGTCGCCACCACCCTGGGCCGGGGGAGCGTTGAAGATCGAGCCCTCGGTCAGCGTGAGCAGGATCTGGTTGCCGCCGAGGTTGCCGGTGAAGTCGATGAACAGGTCGTTGGTAACCGTGTTCGCCGGGCCCGCCGAGTTGTCCGGAAAACTCCAATAGAACCGCTTCACCTGGGCGTCCGCTTGCCCGGCGGCGCCCAACGCGATCGCCAGCGCCGCCGCGGCCCCGAGGCACTTCGGCCCGCGAGCAACGCGGCAAGCAACTCGGCGACGCCGCACGCCGGCCGCCGCGGCCATCGCCGCCGCCAGCAGCACGCCGCCCGCCGGCTCAGGCACGCAGTTGAGGCAGCCATCAATCACCCATCCAGACCAGATCGTCGGCAGCCCGCCGTCAAGCGTCGAGCCAAGGAGAACGAATGTGCCCTGCGCGTCGGTCGAGAGCGTGATCCGCGCTATCTGGAACCTGGTGCCGTCGGTGATGGTCTCGCCGACCGCAGGAGCGAACGTGACGTTCATGACGCTCGGGCCAAACGAGGTCTCTGGATCGCCGCCCAGATCCACCGCGCCGCCGAAGATGCTCGTCGCGGTGTAGCCGGGGTCGTCCGCGGTCGAGGCGCCGAGACCGACGAAGGTGTCGAAGCCGGTCTCCGGGAAGGTGGTCGCCAGCACGCCCAGCGGCGCGGTGTCGCCACCACCCTGGGCCGGGGGAGCGTTGAAGATCGTGCCTTCGGTCAGCGTGAGCAGGATCTGGTTGCCGCCCAGGTTGCCGGTGAAGTCGATGAACAGGTCGTTGGTGCGGTACCCAACGGACGAGCCGGGGTCGGGCTCGCTAACGAATGAGTCGACGCGATAGCGCGTCACGGCGGCCGACGCCATCGCGCTGCCGCCGAGAAGCCCCGCCGCAATCAAGATCGCTGTCGCTCTGTGAGAACGCTTCATCGAGTAGCTCCTTTCGATGTGAGGAGCTCCAAACAAAAAACCGCCCGGGCCTCTGAGGCCCGGGCGGTTCTTATTGCTGTCCGAGTTGCGTGCTGCTTACCGCGAGGTGTGCTCGTGATCCGTAGCCGCGTGTCGGCTGCCGATCTCAGACGCGACGGGCAAAGCCGAAGACGCCAGCGAGAGCGGCGAGCAGGCCGGTGGCCGGCTCGGGGATCAGGATCACGACGCCGTCGACAACCGTGCCAGCGAGCTGCAGGGCGGGCGAGCCGTCGGTCGTCGAGCTGAAGGCCAGCGCGATGCCGTTGGCGTCCGACGACAGGGTCAGGCGAGCGATCTGGTAGCCGATGCCACCGTCAACCGTCTCACCAACAGCCGGGGCGAAGGTGACGTTGAGCACGGTCGGGTCGAACGCGGCGGCCGCGTCGCCACCGAGGTTGACAGCGCCACCGAAGATGCTCGTCGGGGTGTAGGCGAGGTCATCCGAGGTGAGGGCGCCGAGGCCAACACGAGTGTCGAGGCCGGTGTCCGGGAAGGTCGTCGTCAGGACGCCCAGCGGCGCGGTGTCGCCGCCACCGAAGGCGGCGATCTGGTTGTAGAAAGTACCCGTGTCGAGGGTGACCAGCAGCTGCTGACCGCCGAGCTCACCTTCAAAATCGATGAACAGGTCATTGACGACGACCGGCGTGGTGTCGGTCAGTACGCCGGGGGTCGTGACAACAGAGATGGCCGAGGTGGCGGCCGAAGCAACCGAAGTGCCGAGAACGGCACACATGCACGCAAGTAGGACTCGCATTAGTTCAGAACTCCTCAGTAGATGCTGTAAAGCAAAGGGACCCGCAGAAAATGCCGCTTGGCTTGAAAGCCGATTGAACCCGCAGCGGCTTGCTGCTCGTCATCGACTTCTTGGATGCCTCCCGACAATCAAATAGTAACAAGACGCGAAGCGTATTCCAGCACGCAGAGCGTGAATTTTGAGAGAACATGGGCGGGCCCCGGAACTTTCCGGGGCCCGCCGGTTCTCTGTCTCTCTCGCTTATCCGCAGCCGGTTCTCGCTAGAGCAAATCCCAGCCGCGGATGGGGCGTTCAGCCACGCGAGCGGACGGTCGCCAGACCGCAAGTCGCGAGGCCGAGCAGGATCGCGGTGGTGGGCTCAGGGATGAACTGAACCTGACCGTTGACCACGCTGCCCATCGAGATCGTCGGCGTGCCGCCGGTGGCAAGCGAGCCGAGGTACATGATCGATCCCTGGGCGTCCGCCGACAGCGTGATCCGAGCGACCTGGTACATCGTGCCGTCGGTGACGGTCTCACCGACCGACGGGGCGAAGGCGACGTTCAGCGGGCCGTCGAAGTTCGTCGACGCCTCGCCACCGAGGTCAACGGCGCCGCCGAAGATCGACGTCGCGGTGAAGCCAGGGTCGTCCGAGGTCGTGGCGCCGAGGCCGACGAAGGTGTCGAAGCCGGTCTCCGGGAAGGTGCTCGCCAGCACGCCCAGCGGCGCGGTGTCGCCACCACCCTGGGCCGGGGGAGCGTTGAAGATCGTGCCTTGGGTCAGCGTGAGCAGGATCTGGTTGCCGCCCAGGTTGCCCGTGAAGTTAATGAAGAGGTCGCTGGTGACGGTGTTGTCCGGGCCCGCCGAGTTGTCCGGGTACTGGACAACGGGGAGACCGGTGACCTGGGCCGAAGCCGAGGCAGCGAAACCGAGAGCAGCAACGAGAGCGAAAGCAAAACGCATGGTGTGAATCTCCATCAATCGTGAAATCGTTTTTGAACGTTTAGAAAGGCGTGACGCCTAAAACAAATCTTCAAGGCACCTAGAGCATTCCGAAGGCTTCGGATCGTCTCTCGGTGTTTGCCAATCTTGCTGGCCGCGTTCTTCGCGGCAGGTTCGATTGGCTATCAGATCTGCATTAGGCGTGTCCTTTCGGGCAAAATGCCCTGTTCAAACGATCTCAGTCTGACGGAGGCTCCCGTTCGATCGGCGTCGGCCCGGTGGGCGAGCGGCTCGATCGGCGTTTGCCACGGTCTCCTGATCAGGTCGCTCGAAGGCCCCTCGCCGGAGGCTCTGGCTAGCAGGCCCGGTGGGGGCCCTCGAGCGTGGCTCTAGTTAGTTACGGTAATCAGCCGTTGCGACGTACGCCAGCGGCGAGGCCAACAACGGAGAGGATCAATAAAGAAGTCGGCTCAGGAACCGAGACACTTGTCCCCGTACCCCAGTTGTTCAAGAGGGCGTTCAGCTCGTCGTTGTTCACGTTCGGCGTGAAGGCGCCCGTCCACTCAGGGGGGACCGTGGCCGCACCCCAGTTGTTCAGCAACAGGTTGAGGTCAGCGTTATCGACGCTTCCGTCCAGGTTGAAGTCGCCCTCCTGACCACCCAGAGTGACCGATCCCGCAAGCGTGCCCTGCGGGTCGCCGACCGGGAAGAACGTCGCGGCGCCGGCCTGGGCGACGCGTGCCTTGTAGGTGAAGTCCGCGGCGCCACCGAAGTCGATCGTGACCGCGTCGACCGCCGTGTTGGTCGTGAACAGGTCACTGCCGAAGGCCGCCGTCAGCGAGCTGGCGTCGAACACCAGACCTGAGATGATGCCGCCGTCGAAGTTGCCCGGGTTGGAACGCGGGAAGTCGGTCGTGTTTGCCGTGGCGGAGGCGATCGAGCCAACCGTGAGGCCGGTGATCTCGATCTCGAACGCGATCGATCCGCCGGCGGCCGTCTCGAAGAGCGAGTCGTCCGGCGTGATTTGGAACGCGCCGGTGCCGTCGGCGTTGTCAACAAAACTCAGCGACGGCGCCGCCGAAACGGTCGCGGCGGTAAAGCCGGCTACCAGAAGCAGAGCGAGGCTCTTCAGGGACATTCGATACTCTCCACCCACTAGAGATTGAAACGTAGAACCGAGTTGCCAAGCGAGACGTTGCTCGTGCGTCTGGCCAGGAACTCTGAAAACCAAGGATGTCGTGTCGTTGGGCTCGGGAAGGAACTTCCCAAGGTCGCGATAAGCGAAGGACCGCCCGGTGCTCAGCCGGACGACTTTCTCTCATCATTCAACTCGGAACCCACGGGGTTTTCAAGTCTCTTGTTCGGAACCATCCCAAGAACGTCTGACGACGCCTGGGAAGGATAAGAAGATCGCTCGATGGCCGTCCTGCCGACGACGCCGCGGGTGGGACACGGCTGGCTGGAAATCTGTGCGCGACAGAGTGCCGCAACAAATAAAGCTGTCTTGAGAGGGCCGTGAAGAGACCGGCGATTGCCGGGGCTCCTCGTGAGCGATCTTCTCAGTAGCGTTCCAATGAAGAGTCTCGTTCCCTGCGGGCAACCGGGCTCCGCGTTCGCAGAGCCTTGCGAGGCCGCTGCTTCCGCTTGGTACCCAGAGGAGACGGTTACCCGTCTGCCTGCCGCGTCGAGCGGGATTATGAGCAGGCTTCGGCGCGATGTCAACAAAGTGGTCAAGGTCTACCCGAATTTTCTAACACACTCAGCTTGCCCAGCCATTAGCCCCCCACCGCGGGGCGTGCTCGCCCGTGAAGGGGACCGCAGAACCGGCGCCGCCGGACCGACCCCAACCGCCGCGCAACGATTTCCGAAGGGTGGCTTGCGATTCGCCGGAAAAGCTTTGACAGCGGTCGCGCCGAAGTCGTAACACGCATCTCGGCGACGAGAGCAATGGCTTGGCTCACGCCGCCGTGGACGCGAAGCAGAGCCTCCGCGAGGCGACGCAACGCGGCAAAACGAGCTCAAAACGTTTCAACCGTTGGAGGGTCCGAAACCTAGCCGAAGATGTCTCTGCTCCCCAGCTCCTTGGTGTGGCTTGCGAGCCGCTCCCTCGCCGATCTGTCGGCCGCCGCTGGCGCGGTGTTCGATCCGAACCGTGAGCGAAGAGTAGCGCGAGCCGGGGCCGACGGAATGCACGATCCCCCCATGCGTCAAGACGCACGGGCTGTTGCGAGCCCCACGCCTTGTGGCCGATCCCAACGACGGCCAACAAGACGGAGTCGCTTGACGGTCAACCGACCAAACCTGGCGTGCCGCTTTCGTCCTGCCCCGACTCGGCGTCTCTCTGAAGCACGACCGCCGACTTAACCAACGCTCTCCAAACGAAGGAGACCCGCCACGGAGGGAGACCGTCGCCCAGCACGACGAAGCTCCCACGCGAGTGTCACCGCACCGTGCGACGACGCCACCCGCACCGCAGCCCAAAGCCCGGCACGCGTTCAGCGCTGCCGGGCTTTTTTCTTGCGCTAGGCTGCAGGCGCAAGAACGCAACGTCGCCGGGGCCACCCGGCACGCGGCGTCCGAGTTGATATCATTCGGCCAATCGCACGCGACCGCGCGAACACCTGGTCCCGGGGCGCCAATGGCCGACTTCGCTACGTTTGTTTTCACCGACCTCGTGGGCTCGGTCGATCTGAAGTCGCGCTTGCCCGGCGCGACGGCCGAGCAGCGCGATGAGGCGTACGTCCGTCAGGTGCTCTCGCCGCATCGAGAGCGGATCGAGACGGGCCTACAAGAGTCCGGTGGGCGCGTCGTCTCGACGGCCGGCGACGGCCACTTCCTGGTGTTCACCGACACCGTGAAGGCCGCCGCGTGGGCGCTCGCGGTCAGGGAGTCGCACGCAGACGCGCCGATCGAGGTGGCCCAAGGGCTCCGCGCCGAGGTGCGGATCGGCATCCACGCGGGCGTGCCGCAGCGAGACCCGCATGACAGCGGCAACTACATCGGCCGGCCGGTCGACTACGCCTCGCGGCTGGCGGACCAAGCAGCGGCGGGCCAGGTGCTGGCGTCGCGCAGCGTGGCGTCGCTGCTGGAAGACGCGGGCCTGCGGACCCTCGAGCTGCACAACCACGGCCGCCGGCGGTTGCGCGGCATCGGCGAGGTGGAGCTCTACGAGATCGTCTCGCCCGGCGAACGCCCGGGTCAGCCCCGCAACGAAGAGCCGCCGCCCGACCGTCGGACGTGGACCGTGCTGCCCGCCACGATGGGCATCACCGAGTACCGCAGCAACAGCGTGGGCGCCGAGACCTCGGCGGCGACAATCGAGGCGCCCGCCCGTATCGGCAACTACGAGCTGGGCGATCTGATCGGCGCGGGCGGCATGGGCAATGTCTACAAGGCGCGGCACACGCAGTTCGGCAAACAGCGGGCGATCAAGCTGATCAAGCCCGAGCTGATGGGCAACGGCGGCGAATCGGCCGTGCGCCGGTTCTACCAAGAGGTCCGCGCCACCGGCTCGCTGGAGCATCCGAACCTGGTCGTTGCGATCGACTCGTCGGCTCCGGAGGACGACCAGCACTACCTGGTCATGGAGTACATCGAGGGCGTCGGCGTGGATCAACTGCTGGCGGATCACGGGCCGCTAGGCGTCGGCGCCGCCTGCGAGCTCATCCGCCAGGCGGCGCTCGGGCTGCACCACCTCGACTCGCAAGAGCTTGTCCACCGCGACGTGAAGCCGTCGAACCTGATGGTCGCTCTGGTGGACGACCCCGCCACGGCCAGCGGCGCCTCATCCGCTCCCAAGAAAGCCGCCTCGGTCAAGCTCATGGACCTCGGGCTCGCGTTGCTCGCGACCGGCGACCGGGAGCGTGTCACGCGAGTCGACCACGGCGGCATGGGCACCGGCTACTACATGTCGCCCGAGCAGTGGCGGACCACGAGCGTGGATATCCGCGCGGACATCTACAGCCTCGGCTGCACGCTGTTCCACCTGCTGACGGGCGCCCCGCCCTACGCGAACTCCGACCTCCGCCCGCAACGCGCCCACGAACGGGAACCGCTGCCGAGCGCGACGCGCGAGAGCGAGGCGCCGGCGAAGCTCGATGCGTTGCTGCGACGCATGATGGCCAAGCGCCCGGAAGACCGGCCGCAGAGTCCGCTGGAGGTGGCGCAGGCGCTGGAGCCGCTGGCCGACCGCGACGCGTTGACGAAGCTCGTGGCCGAGCTTCGCGCCAGCCCCGCGACGGCCGCCGCCCGCACGCAAGACACACGCGGACGACGCCAAGCGGCGATCGACACCCGCACGCAAACGCCCCTCGGATCGACCCTGTCGCGCGCGGCCGAGCACGCTCGCTGGCTGGCGCCCACGGCGATCGCGCTGATCGCGGCCGTGCTGGCGATCAACCTCGCTTGGCTCATCGGCGATCTGCGGCAGCAGATGGTCGCCAAGCACCGCGACACACTCCGCCGCACCGCCGACGCGACCGCGAAACAACTTGCCGTGGAGATCGAGGGGCGTTTCGATCGGCTCGCCGTCAGCGCCCGCTCGCCGCGTCTGGTCGAGTGGCTCAACGCGATCGCGGACACCACGGACGAGGAAGCCCCGGACGACGACACGCTGTGGGACGGCCCCCAGGCGTGGATCCTCGCTCAGCGCAGCGAGGCGGATCAGCGGTTCTCGTCCAAGAGCTGGTTCCTGACCGACGCCGCGGGGTTGCAGATCGCCCGTGCGCCGATGAAAGCCACCATCGGCAAGAACTTCTCGCACCGCGACTACTTCCACGGCGAGGGAGTCGGCGAGCCGGCCGACGACACACCGCGTGCACCGATCCAGAGCGAGCACCTGTCGGCCGTGTACAGCAGCTCGCGCACCGGCGAGCTGAAGGTCGCGTTCTCGACGCCGGTGTTCAACGGCAAACGCGGCCGCTCGCGGAAGGTCATCGGCGTGCTGGGCATGTCGGTCGAGCTCGGTCAGTTCAAGACCGTGGAAGACGCCAAGGAACGCGAGGCGGCGACCGACGACTCGCTCATCGAGCTGGTCGAGGTGATGCTCGCGGACCTCCGCACCGACACGCTCGACGATCAGCCGGGGCGCGGCTTGGTGCTGCACCACCCGGCGCTCGACGCGCGAGACGCGCCGGTCCGACTGCCCGAGTCACTGCTGAGCAAGGTCGAGGCCTCGCCGCGCAGCGAGATGCTAGAGGGGTACGACGACCCGTTCGGCCGCGACGAGCACTTCTGGGCCGCCACGGCGCGGGTGGTGCTCCGCGGTGACCGCGAGACGGACTGGGTGATCGTCGCGCAGGAGCCGAAACCGTAACGCGAATCGGCCGATCTAGCCGGCGGCCGTGTCCGCCACGTGCGGCGAGCGCGCCCCGACGGAGTGCACAAACCCGGCAACACCGTGCTGCAGGAGCGTCACCAGCAGGATGACGAGCACCGCGAAGGGCGCGTCGCCCAGCAGCGCCCCGGCCAAGCCCAGCGCGAGGCCCGTGTTCTTCATCCCGAGCGAGTACGCCCAGGCCACGCGGGCCCGGTGCGACAGGCTAACCCGCGGCGCCAACGCCCAGCCGCTCAGGGCTCCCACGATCGGGAGCGTCGCCGCGGAGAGCAACGCCGCGAAGATGGGGTCGGCTTTCGGATCAGCGACGATTTGCGGCAAAGCGGCCGACGCGTTCGCGTAGTTCAGCAGCAGCAGCGCCGCGGCAGACACTACCGCCAGCCACGGGCCGACGTGGCGCCGCCCCGCCGGTCCGAGCAGTTGGCCCGCGACCAAGCCGACCGCCGTCGGCGCTAGCACCCACACGAGGAAGACGTAGCCGGTCGCCCGGACGACCACGACCTCGGCGGCGGCGGCCTGAGCCGCGGAGAGCGTCATCCCCATCAAGCCCAACAGCAGCGGCGCTACCCACGGACACAAGCCGATTGAGACGATCACCAAACCGAGCGCCCACGGGATCGAGCCGTCCGACTGATGCGTCCACGCGACGGCCGAGTTGGCCACGGGCATCGCCGCGGCGAGCGCAAGGCCGAGCGACACCGCGGCCGCGTCGTTGGTCGACAAGAACGCCCGCAAGAACGGCGTGACAACGAACACTAAGGCGAGCGGGGCGATCCACGACGCGCTGAGGCCCAGCACCAAGGCGCCAGGACGAGTCATCAGCTCGCGGAGCCGCCGCGGGTCGCTCATCACGGCGCCGTTGATCAACAGCACAGCCACCATCCACAGCGAGAACCGGGCAGGCTCGCCGCCGGGCCCCCAGTCGCCGTAGCTCAGGTCGCGCAGCCAGAGCCCCGCAGCGGGGGCGAATCCCGCCAGCACGTAAGCGATCGCCAGCCACGGGAGCAGCCACCTCCGCACGACCGCGGCCACCTTCGCGATCGGTCGGGGGTCATCGGGCATACGGCTTCACGACGGGCGTTCATCGGGCAACGAGCGGTCGAGCGTTGGTTCGCTACACGCCCAGCTGATTCTTCAGATCGTCCAGCTCACGGCGGAGTTCTGCAATCTGCTCGCTGAAGTCGATACGCAACGCGGCCAGTTCGGCCCGCAGGTCGGTACTCGACGCTCCTTCTGAGGGCGTGTGGACGCGGGTCGCGGCCTGTGGCGGTTCGTCCGGCGCCTCGATCGGCGCCCTGGCGGAGGCTGTCTCGCTTGGCGCGGCCGGCGTGCCGGCGGCTCCCAGGCCGTGATCGCGGCGGACACGGTCGAGCTCGCTCGGCGAATAGAACCGGTGCGAGACCACGGCCCCGCGTCCGGGCGGCGACAGGTACTCCACGAGCCCCTTCTCGACGAGCGAGGCGACCACCGGCGTGAGCTCGGCGACGCCTTTGATGGGCTCCATGCGAGCCGCCCTACCCCGAAGCTCGCCCACCGTCTGAGCTCCGCGAAGGAGCAGCTCGGTCAGCACGGCAAGCTCGGTCTTGTCGACGCCAAACCAGTCGTAAGCCCGGTGGCGAAAACGCTCCACGCGTGAGTCGCCCTGCACGAGCGTCAGGGCGCCCTTCTGCCGCAACGCGTCGGCCACCGACTCCACCCGGTCTTCGTCGAAGTCCATCTGGGGGAATCGGTTGCTCTTCTGGTTGCAGCCGGTCCGCAGGGCGTTGGTCGTCAGTGGGTAGGCGTCGGGCGTCGTCTTCGCCTTCTCTACGAGCACGCCGAGCACGCGGCGCTCGTAGAGATCGAGTTCGGCGGTGCGTCCGGGCGCTTCAGTGGCTTGCTGTTCCATGCGGGCATGGTATGAGTCGCGTGCGGTCCGAACAATTCGGGGGCGAGCGAGTCGCGGCCCGCCACGGGCTACCGATCGCCAACAAAAAAACCGCGGGCCCGCCCCGATGGCGGGCCCGCGGTGGGTACGCGAGCTTTGTCGATCTCTCTCTTC
>JBCBPC010000040.1:0-31249 GCA_039820945.1 Planctomycetota bacterium | reverse complement strand
TCGTCGGCTAGGCCGATCTCGGCGAGCAGCGTCCGCAGCCGCGTGTCGGACAGCAGCGTGACGTGGTAGTGCTTGTCCCACGTGACCTCTTGGCCCGTCTCGGCGTCTTCTAGCGTCCACGCGGCCGCTAGCCCGCCGAGCTCCGGCGCGGCCTCGAGCAGCGTGACCCGCACGCCGCGCTTGGTGAGCTCGTGGGCGAGGGTCATTCCCAGCATGCCGCCGCCGACCACGGCCCAGTGCGGTGCGTCTTGGGGTGTTGAGGTCATGGTGGAAGGGGAGCGCGAGAGGTCGGGCGGAGGAACAGAGAGAACGCTTCGGCGTCGGGCGCCGTTCAGGCGCGGCCGACGCGGCGACGGCAGATGAGCGACAGCGTTTGACCGATGGTGCGGAGCACCCGCATCTTGCTGGCGCCTCCCTTCTGGTCGTAGCGGAGGATCATCGGCGCCTCGCCCATGACGACCGGCCCGCCGTCGATCCGCAGGCGGCGGAGCTTGAGCAGCACGTCGACCATGCACGAGAAGCCCTGCTCGCTCACGAAGCGGTCGCCGTAGTGGTTGAGCGCCGCGGCCAGCATGCCGGCGCGGTACGCCCGGAAGCCGCACGTGTAGTCACGCACGCCCCGGATGGGGAACGCCACCTGGAACAGCAGCCGGGCGCCGATGCTCAGCAGCACGCGGTCGAAGGGGACGCCGATCACGCGAGCGCCGTTCTGGAACCGCGAGCCGATCACCACGTCGCGCCCCTCGCCGACCATCTGGATCATGCGGGGGATCAGCCCGGCCGGGTGCGTGTTGTCGGAGTCCATCGTGATGATGATGTCTTCCGGCGCGGCGTGCTCAACGGCGTCGACGAGGCCGGTGCGGAGCGCGCCGGCGAGGCCCTGGTTCTGCTCGTGCTGAACCAGCCGCACCGGCAGGTTGAAGGACAACCGGCTAGCGATCGCGGCCGTGTCGTCGGTGCTGCCATCGTCCACCACCACGATCTCGTGCGGCAGGTCCTCCGAGGCAAGGGTTCGGTGCAGCGACTCGAGCAGCGGCTCGAGCGACTCGGCCTCGTTGTACGCCGGCAGGGCGACGCGGATCGTCGGTTTGGCGGACTCGCTGAGCGAAGACGCCGCGTAACGCGGCGCGGCGACACTGGCGTTCTGATCGATGGTGCTGGACATGCTGATGGGCGTCGCTAAGCGGGGTGGCGACAGGCGGAGGATTGGAGGAGGCGGGGGAAACGGTGTGGCTGATCGCTCCCACCGAACGGGAACAATCAGGCTAGGTGGTCGGCGCCGCGGAACCGCGGACGAGCTTTTCTCGCCCCTCGCGAAAGTTCAAAGACTCGTCGTGACGGGTGTCGTTCACTTCGCCGTGACGAAGCAGCTCGAGCGCTCGGGACACGTACGCCTGCGAACGCCACAACAAGGCGCGGGCGCCGAGAGCCCGCTCCTTGTCACCGGTCAGCTTAGCCACCAGGAATCGCGGTAGGTAGTTTCCGCAAGCTTGGCCGACGCGCAGAACAAGCATCGCGGCGAGCTTCGTCGAGCCCCAGTCGAGATACTCACGCAACGCGAGGTGCATGCCGTGACGCGTGGCGGTCCACTTCATGTAGTCGTCGCCTAGCCGCTTCTCGGGGATCATGTGGTAGACGATCGAGTCGGGCGTGTACCACGCGGTGTGCCCCGCGTTGCGGATGCGGCGGTAGAGGTCCGCGTCCGAGCCGCCGACCTTCAGCCCGGTGTTGAAGACGCCCACCTCGTCGAGGATCGACTGGTGGATGAGCACGTTGTTGGTGCCGGGCACCCGTTTGCGTGTGTAAGGGGCCTCTTCGTCCCAGCCGACCCGCTCGCCGAGCAGAGTTCGGCACTGCGGCGCTAGCTGCCGGGTCGTCCCCTCGGGCAGTGAGAGCTTGACGGCGCCGCCGACCACCTTCACCTGCTTGCGGTCCGCCAGCTCCATCAGCTTGACCAACCACTGCGTGTGGGCGGTCTGATCGTCGTCGTGGAAGGCGATCCACTCGGACTCGGACTCGTGCAGCCCGCGGTTACGCGCGGGCGCCACGCCCGGCTCTTCCTCGTAGAAACTGCGGATACGCACCGCGCTGCCCGCCGCTCCGTCGCGGGTGTACTCGTCGATGACTTCCTGAGTGTTGTCGGTCGAGGCGTTGTTTACCACCACGACCTCGTACGAGAACGACTCGCCGGAGGGCAGGGTGGTGTCGAGTTCGACGAGGCTGGCGAGCGTCTGCGCGAGCATCGGAGCACGATTGAACGTGATCACGATGACCGACACGTCTGCCGAGTTTGCGTCGTTGGGAGCGCCAGGGGCCATCATTTCTACGATCGTTGGTTAGCGACTTAGGCGTCGTTGGAAAGCGACGGACGCGCGAGGCGTGGGGTGATCCGCGCGGCCGAACTGCCCAGGGCCACCGGGCGGCGGCGTGAGGGGCGTGAGACAGCGGATCCGACACCCGCCCCGCCCGGATAGAACAGCGTGGCGGAGAGCATCGGCGTGAGCGCGAGCACCGTGGGGTACGACACCGCGTTGAAGTGCGACTGAAGCAGGCTGTCGAGCAACGCGAGGAAGATGGCTCCGATGGCGAACGCGTAACCGGGGTTACGCGTCAACTCGACGGCGCCCTGCAGCCGCATGGTGCAGACGATGACGAAGACCGACGCCAGCGCCATCCCGATCAAGCCGATCTGGAGCGTCACCTCCAGGTACGCGTTGTGGGCGGACTGCAGAGCCCAGCCTTGGCTCTTCATCACGAGGTCCATCCGCCGCGGCGTCCAGAACGCCTCGAAGCCGTAGCCGGTGAGCGGTCGCTTTGCCACGTAACCCATGAGCTCTTCCCACAGAGGCACGCGGCCCGTGAGTGAGCCGGCCTGCTCCGTGCGACCCATGAGCACCGCGTCGCGCAGCTGCGCACGCTGGCCGGTGCTTGAGCTCGAAACGGCGACCAGCATCAGAGCCGCTCCGGACAGCACCACCGCGACGCCGATCAGCCGCACCCGCGCCGAGAGCGTCACCACCCACGTGATGATCAGGCTGGCGACCACGGCGATGAGCCCGGTGCGCGATCGTGTGAGCACCATCGCGACGAGTCCCGCCACCAGCAGCGACCGGGTCATCCATCGGCTGCCGAAGCCAACCGGCTGCGTCACCGCCGCCAGGCAGAGCAGGCCGCAGTACATGGCCTGGCTGTTGGCGTGAAGCGTGCCGCCGAACCGCTCGCCGCCCGCCCATGGCCGCCCGCCCGCCGCGACGTCGATCGTCAGGCTCAGCGCGATCAGCCCGGTCAGGGAAACGAGCGCAACCGACACAATCTCGTGGGGCCGCAGCACGCGCGCAAAGCCCACACAGCCGAACACGACGAGCAACGCCGCCGCCAGTCGGCGGAGCGAGAGCCCGGGGTTGTCGGAGTAGGTCGCGGAGAAGCCGGACCAGAGCAAGAGCAGCACGAGCGCCGCGACCCCCAGGGTCGAGACGCTCCAAGGCCGGTCACGCACCCGCATCCCCAGCAGCACGCCGGCCCCGGCGAACGCCAGCATCGAGAGCCGCCGAACCGCGCTGCCCGCCGCCTGCTGGTCCACGAACGAGTCTTTGAGTTTCGCTTCGGAGACCCCGCTACGGGCGCCGCCCGCGTACATCTCCGGCTGGTGCTCGTACGCGTAGAACACCGCCGAGAAGAGCGCCGCGACGGCCAGCACCAGCCACCATCGGGTGAGCAGGTCCGTCGGCTCGGGTTGGCCGCTCGTTGCGCCATTCATTGGGTCAGTCACGGTCGACCTCCACCGCGAAGGCGATCCACTGCCACGTGAGGGCGACCACGCTCCCGAGCACCATGCCGACGCCGATCGCCTCGGCCCCGTAGGCGCTGACGAGGCCGAAGCCGAGTGTCAGGTTGATCACCAGCCGGGTGATGGCGGTGCGGAACAGCAGGTCCGCCCGGCCGCGGTTGACGGTCGCCGCCTGGATTGGCATCAGCAGCGCCTCCGACAACGCTCCGGCGGCAAGCGTGACAACCAACAGCCGCGTGACGCCCTCCGCCGCGTCATCTAGTAGGAGTCGCACCAGCGGCACGCCGATCAACGCAACGACACCGAGGAACATCAGGATCGCGCCGGCCATCGCCACGCTGATCCGCTTGGTCTTCTCGTAGAGCGCGGCCGAGCCCTCGTCGGCGAGGGTCCGCGCGGTCATCGGGCCCAGGTAGTTCGACAGCCCGATCACGATCGGGTTGGTCAGTTGCACCATCACCTGCGCGGCGCCCAGGCGACCAAGCTCCGCCATGCCAGCCAACGCGGGCAGCACCCACCGGTACCCCTGGTTGCCGAGCGTCACCATGCTGGACGCCGCGGCGAGCCACTTGGCGACCGACCAGTTGCGCAACCAGTCGCCGCGGAACCGACTCGGCGCGAATGCGAAGTCCCGGCGATTCATCGCGATCCAGGCGGCGGGCAGCACGACGGTCAACGCGATCGCCAAGAACGCCGACGCCGCGTCGATCCGCCGCGAGACCGCCAGCGAAACAATCAGCGAGACCTGCGCGAGCGACACCACCGAGTCGAAGGCCAGCACGCCAACGAAGTCCATCTGAGCCATGCAAAGCCGCCGCACGTGCTCGCGCAGCAGCATGGCCGCCATCATCGGAACCGCCGCGAGCAACGTCCAAGCAATGGCCGTGTTGCCGGCCAGACCGGCCGCGGCCGCGGTGAGCCCGACAACCGCGGTCGAGGCTACGCTAAAAACCCCGAGGTGCGCGGTGCAGCTGCCAGTGAAGCCGGCGAGTTCCGCGCCCGTCAGCTCGGGCGAGTGCTTCGTGTACGGCGTCCACACCACCGACCGCGCCAACGCGTACACGAACAGGTAAACCGAGAGGCCTAGCGTGTAGTAGCCCAGCTCTTCGCGCCCGCCGTAACGGCCGACCAGCACGGGCGTGGCGAAATTGGCAAGGCTGACGATGCCTTGATCCGCGACCCCCCAGACGCCACGCGGCACCGCCTCGGTTGCGCGCCGCCACGCGGGCGCGTTCGTCGGCGCGGCAGCGGTGGTGGAGGGCATGAGCGGACGAACGGGACGGGCGATAACGCGAACGCGGAGGGAGGAAGCAGGTGATCCGATCGGCGCCGCAAGGGGACGGCCGCGACGGGGGATGATCCGAGCCGACGGCTCAGAGCCAACGTCGCAGCCAGCCGGGCGTGTAGTGCTTGCGGCGGGTGAGCACCGAGCCGACGACCGGCACGCCGTCGTCGGCGAGTGTCTCGGCCGATTCTTGCAGGCGGCCCGCCGGCGTGGCTTCACTGCGGACCGCCATCACCACGCCGTCGAGCCGACGCGCGATCAGCAGCATCTGCCGCATCTCGGCGACCGACGGCAGATCGAAGACCACCATCTCGAACGACTCACGCAGGCTCTCTAGCAGGTTGTCGACGATCCGGTGATCGATCCCGATACGGTCGATCAACCCTTTGGAACCCATCGGCATGATCTGCAGCCCGTCGACGCGGCTCTCGTGCGCGGCTTCGTTCAGGTCGCACTCGCCGGCCAGAAGATCCGCCAGCCCCTTGGCTTTCTTCAGCTGGAAGCTCCGGGCGAGACGCGGCGACACGCTATTCGCGTCGACCAGCAACGCGGGCCGCTGGAGGTTGTCCGCTGCGCGGATCGCCAGATTTGTCGCGACGGTCGAAACGCCGGCGCGGCTGTCGCACCCGGTGACGCCGAGCAGGCACCCGCCGCCGAGTCGCTCCTCCACACGGGGCTGCAACCGCCACAGCAGCGTGTCGTACGGATCGGCTCCGCGACGCTTAGCCGCTGCCCCCGCACGCGGCGGCGCTTTCTGCGGCGCCTCGGGCGCCGGGTAGGTGGTGCTTTCCATGAGTGACTCCAACGATTCGTGGCGGGCGTGCTCGCGCGGCGTTCTACGCCGGCGGGGCCCGCGACGGGATCAGGTGAGTGGCTTGCCGTAGGTGGAAGAGTTGGGAATCGTCGTCAGCACCGGAGCCCCGGTGGTCGCCGCCAGCGAGTTCTCATCGCGAACGCGGTCGTCGAGCTGCTCGAGCCCGAGGACCGAAGCCGCGGTCAGGCCGAACGCCAGCACCAACGAGCCGAGGCCCACCAGCAGCTTCGAGGGGCTCGCGGGCTTCTCGGTGTAGGTCGGTTCCTGAGCGAGGCTGATGCTCGACACGCGGCTGTCCTCCAACGCTTCGTCGATGCGGGCCTGTTCGAGGTTCTCCGCGTACTGGAAGTACTTGTTGTTGACGATCGTCTTGTCGCGCTCGAGCTGGGCGATCAACACCTCGTCGGCGTTGAGCTGCTGCAGGTCGCTGAAGACCTCGTCCTCTTGCGCGTTGAGCTGCTCCAGCCGTGCGTCGAGCCCCGCGAGCACGGTCTCACGCTGCTTCACACCCAGCAGCAACTGACGGTGGATCGGGTTGACGTCATCGATGGTCTCTTCGCGCATCTCGTCCTCGTTCGAAACCACCCGCTCCGCGGCATCGACCTGGTTCGAGATCGCCAGCACCAGCGGGTGCGATTCGCTGTAGCGCGCCTTGAGGTCGGCCTGCCGCACCTGCAGCTCGTAGAGCTGATCGCGGAGCATGTCGGCGCCCTGGTTCGGGATACTTTTCTTCGACGAGACCAGACGTTCGGGCGTCTCGAGGAGCAAGCGTTGGGCGTCGGCGACGGTCGCGGCCGCCTGCGAACGCTCCGCCTCGGCCGAGTAGATGGCCATCTGGACCGTCTGGAGCTGGTTCTCCAGGTTGGTGCGCCGCGTGCTGATCGACGCGACTCCGAGTTCGGTCTTCGCCTTGCGGAGCCGCTCGAGCGACTCGTCGAGCTGATTCTTTAGCAGCCCTTCTTGCTCCTGGAAGAACCCGCGGGTGCCGCTGTTGCGATGCACCCGCAGGTGCTCGTTCTGGTAAGAGTCGAGGATCGTCGAAAGAACCTTCCGCGCCCCAGCCGGCGTCTTGGTGCTGTAAGAAACGGTGATGATCGAAGAGTCGCGTTCCGCGTCGACGACCAAGTTCTTTCCTAACTCGTTGAGCGCTTCCTCCTCGTCGCTGATCGGGTCGATGCTCTTCAGCGTGGTGATCAACGCGCCGACGGCGTTCGAGAGGGTCGCCAGCACGGGGTTGACCGCCTTCTCTTCTTCGCCCTCGCCGGGGATGACACCGTCAAGGATCATCGGGGCGCCGAGCCGCTCGACGACCTGCGACCGCACGCCGCGGCTCTGCATGAGGTCGATGGCCGAGCGGATCTCGGCGTCGCGGCCCTGCTGCTGCAGGCTGATCATCTGCTGGCCCGTTTGGGCGGTCGGGTCGATCCCGACGCTCTCGCGGCCGATCTGCAAGAAGATCTTCGCTTCGGAACGGTACGAACGCGGCGCGAACAGAGCGATCGCCAAGCCGAGGCCGATCACGACCGCCGGGATTCCGACGACAAGCAGCTTGTGCCGGAAGATCGACTCAACGATCGAGGCGACACTGAGGGAGTTGGCGCCCATGGCGGAGGCTCGCGCAGGTTAGCAGAGTGACAGGGAGGAAGAGCTCGAGGTGTTCCAGCTCGTTCAGACGGAGGACCCGATGTGAGGCGACGCGGTGGCGATGGTCGCACGCCGTCGCCAGGCGCTGAATCGCGCGGGCGGGCGAGCGGGTTCGGGCGCTTCAGCGAGCGCCGCGTCGTACCAATCCAGCAACGCCGCACGCTGAGGCTCCCAGGTGTACCGGTGCGCCTCGGCGAGCGCGGCGTCGCTGAGCGTCTTCAGCAAACGCTCGTCGGCGGCGAGCTCTTGGACTCCCCGGGCGAAGCCGGCGATCGTCGCCGCGGGGTCGCCCACCGGCACGAGCAGCCCGCAGCCCGCGTGAACCAGGTCCGTGGCGCCCTGATGATCGACTGACAAGAGCGGCGCGCCGGCCGCGAGCGCCTCCAGCAGACCCGTACCCGACGTGTCGCGCAGGCTGGTGAACGCGAACACGTCGGCCCACGCGTACTGGGGCAGCGTGTCGCGGTACGCGGGCCAGCCGACCCACTCGATCCGCGACGCGATCCCGAGCTGTTCGGCGAGGCCCTTCCAGTCGGCTTCGCACGGGCCCTCGCCTAGGACGCGGAGCTTGTAATCGACGTGGGCGGGCAAGATCGCCAACGCGCGAAGCAGCAGCGGCAACGCCTTCCACGGCCGCAAACGCCCGGACCAGAGGATCTTCAGCGGCGCCGAGCTGTCGCGTTTCGCGCGGCGTGGCTCGGCGATCTGATTCTCCTCGATCGCTGTTTCGAGCCGAACGTTGGCGTCGACGCCGAGGTGCGACTTCAGGTCGCTACGCGCCGCCTCGGTGGCGGCGAGCACCAGTCGCGCTCGTCGAGCGGCGACGTGCACGCGGCGGCTGAATCGCAACTGGAAGCCGTTGATCGCGTTGCGGCACAGCTCGATCCACATCGCCCGCGGGGTCGTGAGCTGCCCGAGGTAACGCACCGGGAAGTTGTGGGTGCCGCCGATCGGGCCCCACACAAACGGGGCGTCGAGCCTCCAGCAGTAGCCCGGCTCGCGGTAGCCGCAGTAGGTCGTCTGGTGGATCAGTTCGAACCGGCGCTCCGCGTGCAGCTTCTTGGCCATTCTGAAGGCCGCACGATGCCAGAGCCGCAGCCCGGCGTAGTAGGTCGTCGCGCTGCGGAGCAACCGGCGTCCGATCGGGCCCGCGTCCACGCGACGGCATTCGAGCCGGCCTTCGAGCCCCTCGGCCGCGACGAACTCCTGCAGTTCTGCCTCGGGCGTCTTGTCTCCATAGAGCAGCGTCACCTCGTGCTCGCCCGCCGCGTGAAGGGCGCGCTTCCAGCCGTTGCGACACTCCATCGAGCGGTCGGGGTGGCACGCGAACGCGATCTGCAGCACACGGCGAGGGCGCCGTGATTCGTCGGCCGCGTGGATGCGGAGCGAATTGTCTGCGACGGCGAGCATGGCCCAGCGCCTACCGACTCGCGGCGCGGGCTGGGAACCAGCACGAAGCCGCTCAGACGGATCGGAGGGAGATTCGAAAAGGAACCGACCGCTCGACATGTAGCGAGCAACGGTCGGTGACGGGCGGGGGGAGGTAGGGGCGAGTCGAGGCGAGTTCCGCGGGGTGGGGTTACTGACCCTTCGGCAGAACGAGCGCCGGCCCGGTCTTCAACACGAGGGTCACGTCGAGCAGCGGCGATCGCCGCTCGGCGTAATCCAGGTCCATCCTAATCCATTCGTCGAAGGCCACCATGTTGCGGCCGTAGATTTGCCAAATGCAAGTGATGCCCGGAGTTACGTGCAGACGGCGGCGTTGCCAGGGTTGGCAGGCGAGTGACTCATCGACAGGCAGCGGCCGCGGGCCCACGAGCGACATCTCGCCCACGAGCACGTTCCAGAGCTGCGGCAGTTCGTCGATGCTCGTCTTACGAAGGAAGCTGCCAAATCGCGTGATCCGCGGATCGTTCCGCATCTTAAAAGCCGGGCCGTCCTGCTCGCTCTGGCAGCGGAGCTGAGCCTTGAGCGCCTCGGCGTCGGTCCGCATCGTCCGAAGCTTCCAGATGCGAAAACGCCGTCCGCCGAGTCCCTCGCGTTCTTGGGAGAAGAACGCCGGCCCCCTCGAGGTGGCCTTCACGACGATGGCTGCCCCCAGAATGACCGGGGCGGCGAGCACGAGACCGACCGTCGCGCCACACACGTCCAGCGTCCGCTTCCAGAGCGGGGCCGGGTTGATGAACACCTTCTCGTACTCGGTCGCTCCGGGGTGGCCGACGGCCAAGACGGCGCCGTCCGGTCCTCCGGGGCCGACCACGGCAGGCGCCGTCTCATCGGGATCGGTGACGGCGTTACCCGGTGTCTCGGGGTAGACGACCACCTCACAGTCCGGCCGATCGACGCCCACCGGGAACTGGTCGCACAGGTCGGCGGCAACCTTCCAAGCTCCCGACGCTGGGGTATCCGGCAGCAGGACGCCGATGCGTCCGTCCCGCAGGTAGCCAGCCGTGTCTGTGAGCCGGAGTCGCGCAGCCATGTGCTGCTCGAGGTTCGTTAGATGCTGCGAGTCGCGCCGATGCGACGGCAGGGCGATCATCAGCAGCGCGACTTGCGAGCTGTTGCGATCGACACGCATACGCTCGCCCGCGGCGGCCGTTTCGAACTCGTCCTGCGAGAGCAGGTACGACCTCGACGACTCGTTGGAGACACGCCCAAACAGCGCTCGTGCGAGCTGAAGCATGTGAGGACATCCTTGGGGGGCAGGCAGGCGGCGCCGTCGCACGTCTCTAAGCCAACGCGACCCGCAGCCCAGCGGGCTCGTGTCGATCTCAGGCGACGTCCGTCCACACGCAGGCAGGCGAGCGGACGGACGTTGGGCGGGTGCGGGGGGCCGGGCAGCGGGCGGGGGAGGCGGGGGAGGCGGAACACTGTCGGGGCGGTTGCCCCGTGGTGTCTCGGCAGGGTGGTGGTCGTGCTAGGGTGGTGCGTCTTCAGGGTCGCGACGCCACGCGGCAGACGTGTCGCGCGAACCGATCTCGCGGCAGCAGGTACAAACTGCGTGCCGGCTGCGTGCTTTCCGGTCGTCTCGCAGCAAGTGTTAGCTTCGTGCCGAGTATATTAGGACTGCGTGCCGTGTCGATTTTGAAAGCACTGATTTCTCTAATTCTTTGCTCTGCCAAGCGCTGACTGGCGGCTATCCGCCTGGCGTGGCGCCTAGCGGGTGGGCGTCCACCGGATCGCGGTGCCCGCCGTTTGAGCGTCGGGCCCAGCCATGTCAGCAGTTCCGACCTCCGCATGACTGACTTGCCTCGACTGCACGCCGCCGCCGCCGCAGAGCATTGCCCCCAGCCGCTGTGGATCTGGACGGCGGGGCAGGGCCTTTGCTGGTCGAACGCCGCCGCGTCGCGTATGGACGCCAGCAACCTGTCCGAATGGATCGCCGCACGCTTGGCGGCGGATCGGGGGGACGCCGAATCGTCGTCTCGCGTCCTGGGGATCGTCGATGGCTGGCGGATCGAAGCGGTCGCTATTCCTGGGGGCGACGACGCTCTACCCGCCGGGGGGTGGCTCATCAACGTGATGCGGCTGGACACGTCGGCTGAGCCCGAAGACCCGGTGACGGGGGCGATCCCCCGCGGCGGACTCGACCGAGAAATGGACCGCTGGCTGTCGGCCGACGGGCCATCGTGCTTCGCCGTGGTGTTCGTGGATATCGACGAGTTCAAGTCGGTAAACGAGCGGCACGGACACCCGGCCGCCGACGGGGTGCTGGCGGAAGTCGTCCGTCGGCTACAGGCGTCGGTGCGCGAAAACGACATCGTTGCGCGATACGGCGGCGACGAACTCGTGCTGCTATTGGCGTCGTGCCGGCCCGGCCGCGACTGGGAGGCGATCGCCCGGCGTTTACGCGAGGCGCTCGGCAGGCCGCACGAGCTGCCGACGGGCGAGGAGCGGGTGGGTTGCAGCCTGGGGGTCGCGTTCTACGACCGTCGAGAGCCCGCCACTGCCGCGGAGTTGCTGCACGAGGCAGATCGGCGGATGTACGCGGTGAAGCGGGCGGGCGCGGTGGGTTGATGCTCCGAATCCGACGTTGCCCGATTTCGCCACCCCTGGTCTAACTTGCCCACGTACCCAATCACGCCCGGACCCTGATGACCGTCGTTCAGCACATCATGGGGCGTGCACACCAAGGATGGTGGAGCGAAAGACGATGCGTGTTACAGGCTTGTCGGCGACAGCGGCGGTAGCTCGCCGTGGTTGGGAACTGACCAACCTCTCACCCGGCCTCAGTGTGGCCACCGGCGAACGCGGCGATCTGGCCCGCGCCGCGGATTTACTCTCGCACACAGTGCTGGGTTGGCGCGAAGACCGTCCCGCCGGGGGCGACCTGGCTGGCGAGATCGCCGTGACCACCGACGCCGGAGACGCCAGGCTCCGCCGAGAGATCGGCCCCGGTGGCCAGCCTCGGTTGACGATCGCCGCCACAAGCGACGGCGTGACCGCGACCGGCGTAGCGGCGTGGCGGGCTGGCGCGCCGGTCGAAGTGCTCGCCGAGGTCTTCTGCCCGCGTCCGATGAACATCGACAGCTCGTTGCGGCGATTGCTCTCGCCGCGTGTCGCCGCGGCGATGCGGTCCCTGGTCGGCAAGCCGTCCGAGTCGCGTCCATCGGCCGATCGGCGCCGCGACGAGCGCCTGCACGGCGCCCGCCGACGCGACGCCGTGGCCGTGCGTATCGAACAACTCCTAGCAGAGCGTCGCGAGCAGGGTGTAGCGATCGACGCGGAACTCGCTGATCTGGCGGCGCGTCTTGGCGTCTGTCGCGATCAGCTTGCCGCGGCTGACGAGCGACTCCAGCGTCTTGATGCGCGGCTCCAAACGGCCGACTCGCGCGCCCGCTACGACGAGCTGGCGCGGGTAGCCAGGGAGTCGCAGGAGCATCGTTTGGCCGACGATTTCGCGCCGCGTCGAGACGACCTGGACGCGCAGATCGATCGCTGGCGGCAGACGCTGGCCGAGCTCGAACGCCGCGAGGCGGTCGTCCGCGATCAGCTGGCCCAGCGGCATCCGGACGATCGACGGCCCGAACTGGCGTTGGCCGATCAACGCGCCTCGGTCGCCGTCGCTCAGCGGTTGATCGCGGACCTCGAGAGCGAGGTGGCTCGTTTCGCCGGGGTCACCGGCAATCCGCACTGCGTTTGCAGCGACGCTCACCCGCGTCTCAACCCGCTGGTCGAGACGCTGAACAGCCACGTCTTGCGGCTTGCGGGCCACGTGCAGCAGCAGTCCGACGCCCTCCGATGGCAAGAGCTCAGCGACGAGTCGGAACGGCTCGATCGCTCGCGTAGCGAGATCCGCCAGCAGCTCGACAAGCTGCTGGAGCGTCGCGAGACGCTGGTCCGTACGTCGCGCGCACGCGTCGCTTCGAGCGAACCGATCACTCAACGCGGCGACGGCACGTTTGACCGCGCGGCAGCCGAGGTGGAGCACGCCGAGCTGACGCAAGCGGTCGTCCGACTACGCGCCGAGCTGCACGATCACGAAGCACGCGAGGCGGAACTTACCGATCGTCGCGGCCGTCTGCTCGAGTCGCCCGAGCTTGCCGAGCTGCAGCGCGAGCTACAAGACTCCTCGCCCCGCCGCGTGTTCGACGAGCCCTCGGCCGAGTGGCGTGGTGACGAGCGATCGCCTCTGAGGGCGTCCGCCGTGCTCGCGAAACTCTCGGACGGCGTGCTCCGTGAGGTGCGGCTTACCGGGTCGGGCCGAGGCTTTGAGGTCGTGAACGAGCGCGGCGAGCGAGTCGGCGCCGCGGGGCTCGATGGTCAGCAGCGGCAGATCGTCGCCTGGGCGTTGCGTCTCGCGCTCGCGGACGCCGCGATCGCCGCAGGCGTGGCCGTGCCGCTGGTGCTCGACGAGCCGTTCGGCGAGGGGCCCACGGCTTTGAGCGATCGTCATGCCGCCAACCTTGCGACCGTGCTCGACGAGCTGCGTGCGCGGGGCGCCCAGGTGTTTGTGTTCACCAGCCGTTCCGCCGCGTTGAACCGATTCGCTTCGCTAGGCGCGCGGCCCCGGACGCTGCTGGCGAGCGACGCGTCGATGCACCGCGACACGCCCGTTGCAAGCGTTGTAGAAAAGACGGTCGTCACGACCCCGGTGCGGCCGCCGACTTTGTTGCGACCGAGCGATCCGGTCGAGCGATTCCCCGCACCGGTGGCCGGCGGCGTCGAGGCGTTTGCTCGTTCCCGCATCCGCACGCTTCGCGAGCTGATGCTGGGCGACCCCAGCGCCATCGCCGAGGAACTGGACGTGGACGGGGTCACCGCCGAGTTGGTGTCGCTGTGGCAGTCGCACCTGTCGTTCGTATGCTTTGTGCCGACGATCGACTTCCAAGCCGCGAAGCTGCTGACCGCCGCGGGTGTTCTTTCGACCGCCGAGCTGGCGGAGTCCGACGCCGAAGCACTCCGCGAGCAGCTGGCCGCGGCGGGGGGCGCCGCCGAGCAGGTTGCGCAATGCGAGGCGTGGGTTGAGCTGTCCAACGACGCGATGAGCGAGTGGACCACCGACGGTTTCGCGGAGCAGTGGGCACGCAACCACGCCGAGCGGCGTGAGCGGATCAGTCAGAACGCCCGCCGCCGGCGCCGGGTAGACACACCGAGCGCCGGATTGCGGATCCGCCGGCCGAGCGACGCCAAGCGTCGCCCGCGCAAGCTCCGATCCGGTGGCGAGCGTAAGCAGCGGAGCGAGGCAAAGTCGCTTCGTTTCTATCTCAACACCACCGACGAGGTGGAGGCGGCGCCGTCGATTGGGCCGAAGCGGGCGGCTCGGTTGACCGAAGTAGGCGTCGTTACGGTCCAGCACCTGCTCGACGCGGACCCGACCGAAACCGCAGAGCGGCTGGACGACTCCCGTGTCGATGCCTCGCGTATCGTTGCTTGGCAGCACCAGGCGAGCCTCGTTTGCCGCGTGCCGGGGCTGCGGGGGCACGACGCTCAGGTGCTCGTCGGCAGCGGCTTCACAACGCCCGAGGAGATCGCGACGATGAAGCCGTCGGAGCTCTTTGAGTTCGTCGACGCGTACTGTGACACAAGCGACGGGCAACGGGCCCTGCGTGGGTCGGCGCGGCCCGATCTTGAGGAGGTTGGCGGGTGGATCGCGGCGTCGCGGCAGCGGCGTGTGCTCGGAGCGGCCTGAGGCGATCCGACGCCGTCGCTTTGACTCCCTCCGAGTCGCGTTCATATACTACGGGCGTACGGCAAAAACCCCACGGAAGCGCAGGATGAACCGGTACGCGTCGCTCTCGGACGATTTCTATCTCAATGCGAATCTGAACACCGAGATGGAATTGTCCCGCAGCCGCGAGACGATCCTTCACTTCTCGGAGCAGATGCAGAAGCGTTACCCGGAGATGCGTAACTTTTACGCCCGGGACAAGAACGACTTCGTGCTCGAGGGCGACAAGGACAAGGGAACCTACCGCTGGTGCTCGATCGAGCCACGCCGCGTAGCCTCGGGCTACGTGAACCCGGAGTCGATCGACTCCGCGATGGAGCAGCACCGCGCCGCGCTCGATCTGGCTCCGTACGAGTTGTCTGTGAGCCCCCTAGACTGCGAGGCGTTGGACCTGCTGATGGGCTTCGACTTCAGCTGCCGGGCTAACCACAACGAAGTGGTTGCCGGGGCGTTGGGGGTGGCGCCGGCGTTCGAGAAGTTCGCCGGAACGCCCGGGGCCGCGTTCATCAACAACGAGCCCAACCTGACGATCTCGGTCGATGAAGACTGCCGCATGCAGTTGCGGCTGGCGATCGAGACCCGCACATCGCCGTACCACATCCGGACCGGCGAGTATCAAGAAGAGCAGCTCAGCGTTTACGTCACCGCGAGGCGCTACGGAAGCCTCGACGCCGGCGTCACGTACGTAGACGCCCTGAACGACCTCTCGCAGCTCTGCTTCGACGCGTTGGACAACTACGTCGTCGAGACGGTCTTGGAGCCGCTCGCCCGCGCGATCTCGCTGAACGGCTGAATGGTTGGCGAGGCCGCTCTAAAGCCGCTCGGTTGAGCCAGCCGATGGGTTGACCCCGCTGGTCGCAGCGAGCGGGCCGGCGCTGGGTCAATCGTCGGCTAGCTGCTTCTTCACGGCGTCGATCATCCGGTCCATCGGGAACGGCTTGTGAAGGTAGTCGGACACGCCGAGCGTCTCCGCGTATGCCTTGTGTCGATTGCCCTCGTTGGCCGTCATCATGATGATCGGCGGCGCGGGGTCGTCGCTACGGCTGAGCTTCTCGAGGACGAGAATGCCGCTCCGTTTGGGCATCATCATGTCCAGCAACAGCAGATCGGGCTGCTCGCGTACGACCAACGCGAGGCCCTGGTTGCCGTCTCGGGCAACGAGCACCTCAAAGCCGTTGGCTTCGAGCGCCACGCGTAGTGACTGAACGATTTCCGCGTCGTCATCGACGATCAACACGCGCTTGCCGGCTGCCATATTGCCCCGAACGTCACTGTAACCGCGGCGGGCGCGCCTCGCTCCTCGCGGGGCGTTCGCCTGCGTCGCGCTAAGCAGAGGGGTATCGCACGCCGCGGTTGATTTTTCAACCGACCCCACACGCACCCGCGCAGTGCGTTCTACGCGGCACGCAGACGACCGACCGCTTTGCCGTGGCCGAGCGAGACGCCGCTAACCGCGTCGGTCAGCCCCAGGCTGTCGCAACAGGCCGAGGCGATCCTCTCCGCGGCGCCGGGCCAGACCATGTCGGACGCTGCTCGCGACATCGTTTCTAGCCGAGCGGGACTGCTCACCAGCGACCCCAGGGTCTGGGCGAGTTCGGGCGTCAACGCGCCCATTGATTCGTCGACGATCTCGCACGCTCCAGCCGCCGCGTACAAATCGGCATTGGCCCGCTGGGTCCCGTACAGCGCACGGCTGTCGGGGACAACAATCGCTGGCGTTACGGCCAACGCCATCTCTGCCAGCGTGCACCCAGAGGCCCGACAGATGACCAAGTCCGTGTCCATCAGCAGGTCGGCGAGTTCGTCGATGTAGGTCACCACCACGGCGTCCACGCCAGCGTCTCGATAGCCCTTCTCGGTGGCGGCGAACTGCCCCTCACCCGTTTGATGGACGATCGTCCAACCGGCAAGCGGCTCCCGCAGCTGCGCCGCCACGCGTGGCATGGCCTCGTTCAGAGATCGGGCTCCACCGGCTCCGCCTAGCACGACCAGGCGTCGATTCTCAGTCGGGACGGGCGTCTCGGGGATGGAGGCCCTGGCGACCGATCGATCCGCGCGGCCGCGCAACCGATTCAGCGACAGGATCTTCGGTCGCCCGGTCGCGCCGGTGATCGTCGCGCACGCGCCGAACGGCACCCGGCACGCGGCCTGCTCAACCGCGAGGCAGACGATGTCGGCCTTCTCGGCGAGTCGACGGGTAGCCGGTGCCGGCTCGGCGTTCTGCTCGTACAGCACGAACGGCAACCCCCACGCGTACGCGGCGTGACAGAACGGTTCGGACGCGTGCCCGCCGAGGCCCACAACCAGCGAGACGTCGTGCTCTTTCAGCAGCCATCGCGACGCGAGATGACCCAACGCGTTGTCCGTGGCGTAGCGGACGGCGCTCCACGGGCCGGACGCCTGCTGACGCCCGGGGATCGCGAAGTAGCCGTGGCCGGCCGCACGGATCGTCTGCCGCTCGATCGGCCGGCCGTCGCCCGCGAACGAGACGCGCACCCCGGGCGTGCGTTGCCTCAGCTCCTCGGCGATCGAGAGGCCCGGGTGCAGGTAGCCCAGCGATCCGCCGCCGGCAAAGAGTAGATGCGGAGGCTTGAGCATGATGGTTCGACGGCAGCCCGGGGCCACGGGGAGCTTGAGTCCGCTGAGTCGTCGGGGCGGCGAGGCCGCCCCGACGCTCAGCTCGCAGAGTTTCATCGCGAACCACCCCGCGGCGACCGACTGACCCAGTAGTCGATCGCCAGGGGCTAGTCAGGCTCTTACCCAGGGGAGGGAGACGGCTCGAGACCCCGCAATCTCTTTGCCGCCGACGATGAAACTCCAATCAATGGTTCTTGGTTGAGGGGTTCACGCTCGTGGTCACGCCGCTCGCCGCAGCCGCTCGGCGTGCTCGCGCTGGGTGAGCAACAGCTCGACCCATTCGGTCTCGCGGTCGATGGCCTCGGGCGTCGCGCCCGCGATGACAACGATGTCGTGATGATTCGCCAGGCCGAGAGCCACCGCGATGGCTCCGTCACGCTCTCCGATGGGCGTGACCCGCGGATCGACGAACTCGAGCGATTCGGGGGCGCCCACTACGAACGACCGGTCGGCCATCCGTTCGAGCACCGCCAGCTGAGCGTTGGCGACGGCCGCTCGGTCGTTCAGCGTGGCGACGACAATCACGCGGCCCTCGGCCAGGGTGTCGGCCTCGCGTAGCGTTTCACGCAGTTCGTCGGCGGAGGTCGCCACGTCGGCGAAAACCACCGGCTTCAGCCCGGCGCCGACACGCTGCAGTCGCAGCAGCGGCTCGGCGGCGTGTTCGAGCAGGCGTACGGCAGGGGCAAGGCTCAAGCCTCTCGCAATCGCGATCGCGAGCGCGGCGGCGGCCTCGCGGCGGCGGCGACCGCCCGGGCGATCCAGATCGATCACGGCCGACTCGCCTTGGTGCGACACCACGACCTGCTGGCCCGCGACGTGCTCGTCGATCACACGAACCGACACGTCCGCGTGATCGGCGTTGCCGAAGGTTAGCACCGGCCCCGGATGCGTAGCTGCCACGCGTACGGCCGTAGGCTCGTCGGCGGCGACGATAAGCGAGGCATCCGGGCTTGGAGTCTCATTGGCACAGCGTTGCCGGCCGAGCAGGCACAAGACAGCGGCGCCATCGTTCGGACCGGTCGAGCCGATCAGCTCGGCAGACTCTCCGCCAGACACGGAGCAGACGGCCGCGGCCGCGTTGTTTCGGTCGGCACGGCTAAGCCAGCCAGCGGCGCTGGCAACGCCGGTGCTGGCTTCGGTACAAACCTCACCGTCATCATCGACACGCGAGGTCAGCAGAGCCGTTGGTTGTCCGGAGAGCGCGAGGATGGTCGCGGTGAGCGTCGCGGCTTCGTCGCCGTTGGGAATGACGATCAGGGCCGGTCTGGTGGAGCGTTCGCCGGTGGGGAGATCGCTTGCTGGGCCTCTCGTCAGGCGGCCACTCGCTTGTAGCTGTCGTTTCGCCTGCCACGCGTCTTCCACGAGCACCTGCGGCGTTGAAAGGTCGGGGAGCAATCGCTCGGTGATGATAGCCGCGGCGCCGCGCGCTACGGCGATCGCCGGGCTCACACTGTCGAAGCCATCGAGTTCGACGTACGCTTCGCCCGGGCAGACTGCTTGAGCGTCGTCCACCAGCGCGGTAGCCGCCGGATCGGACGCGGGCGGGAACACCTCTGCATCGGGCAGAAGCTCACGGAGTCGGACGGGAACGGGGCCGGTCGGCAGCACGCTAGCTCGGGCCTCCTTGCCCGCGAAGTCGTTGGAGCCCCGTCGGCGAGGCGGGCGAAGAGTCTTGAAATCGCCGCGGAGCGTCAAGGCGGTTTTCGGCGACCCCCGCCGCAGCTTTGGCGTAGCGTCCCAAAGCGCCGGCCTGCTACTTTCCGCGGATGTTGTCTTCCCCCAGCAGCGGCAGCGTCGAACCATCAGGGCACGGCCCATTCGCGTATGGCGTGCTGTATCTCGACACGCCGCACGCATGCACCGCGTTGGAGGCTGCCGCGGCTCGGCTTGTGCAAACGGGTTGGACCCGTGTGGCGACCGCGGCGGAAGTGCCTCGCCTTCTGTCCGCCGGTCCGATGCCCGGTGTGGTCGCGGTAGGCAGGGCGTGGCCGTTGAGCCACGCCGGCGATCTGTCAAGCTGGCCGACGAAGTGGCAGGCGGTGCGATTCCTTCACCTGCTGGGCCCGTGGTGCGAGGGCGAAGGCAGGACCGGGACGCCGATCGTCGGCTACGAGCGGGTCTTCTGGGACGAGTTCGCTGGAACGCGTTGGTCGAACCCCCAGCCGCAACCGTCGTCGGCGGGAGCCGAACGGGTCGAGATCGGCGTTGTCAGTCGCAGCGACGAGACTGTGCAGGCGATCTCCTCGGCGCTGGCCGACTGCGGAGCGCGAGTCACCGCTTACGACGCGGACAGCGCGGTGTGTCCGTCGGCAGTGATCGTCGAGGCGACTCAGCTCGGCGGACGCGAGGCCGATCAGCTCGCTCGGCTGCGTCGGCGGGTTGTCCCCGGGACGCCAATCACGCTGCTCATCGACTTCCCGCGCGCCGAAACGGTTGAAGCGGCCTTCGACATCGGCGCCAACTGGGTGCTTCGGAAGCCGTACGAGCGGGCAGCGCTGTTGCGGGCGGTCGGGCTCCGCGACGCCGCCTCGGCGGCGGAACGCCACGCTGCCTAGCCGACGTGTCGCCAGCCGCCCGATGCGGCGTGCTGGTCCCACGCGTCGATCACGTCGTAGCGTGGTGCGCAGATGGCGATCTCGCGTTTCCAGCCGGGCTCGTGAACCGGCCAGGCACGCACCGTCAGGTCGTCGATGATCTCGACGACGCGGCCCGTGCGGTGAGCGCGGCGTTGCGCCAGGCGTTCGGCCGGCAGTAACGCGGGCGGACGGTCGTATCCCCCACCGCGGCGCCAGCTCACGCAGTAGTGGTCGAACACGGTGACAATCAGTCCTTGGCCGAGCGTTTCGAGCAGCCTGCGGGCGATCAGCTCGTGGCTTGCGGTGGCGAAGACCCGTTTGGTTTCGATCAGGTCGCCCCCCAAGTCCCGATAGACGCCCTCTAGCCAACGCCGCGGCGCGAGCAGCCGGCCGGCCAGGGCGTTCGCAAGCTGCTCGCGGACGCCCGGTTCGGCCGGATCGAACTCGTCGCCGGCCGAGTCGTGTACCCGGTGCGCGAAGGCTTCGCCGATCTCGTGGGCCACCGCCCAGTGGCGCCGCTCGGGACGGGCTTCGGCGCCCACAATGACCGAGCCCGCCCAGGCGTGGCCGTGACGGACAAACCGGCCGCGTTCTTCGATCCGCGCGTTGCGTACGACGCGGAGGCCCAGCCGCTGGGCAACTCGGAACGCGTTGACGGGGGGGCGATCGACCGCCGCCTCCCACAGCAAGTCATCGGCCACTCGGTCGAGCACCCGGCCGAGAGCTTCTTGATCAGAAGGGGTCATCTCGAAGTGGCGGGTTGGTGTAGCGGGCAAGGTGGGTGAACGCACGAACAGTATACCGAGGTCGAGGGCCCGCACAAGTTTTTCCTGTCCCGACCCGTATCGCGCGAGCGACACTGCTGTGTCACCGTTTTTGGGCATTGCGGGTTGTTCACCGCCAAGCGGCCCCCGATAGTTGATGGGTTCTTGTTCCTCCAACCGTGTGTTCCACCCGTGTCCGCGACCTTTACCACCGATCTCGAGCAGGCCGCCGTCGCCAAGGGACGCTACGCGTTCATCAGCCTCGGCTGTCCGAAGAACACCGTCGACAGCGAGCGGATGCTCGGGCTGTTGCGGCTCGATGGGTACGAGCTGATCGACGATCCGAACGATGCCGACTTCGCCATTGTCAACACGTGCGGCTTTATCGAGGCCGCCCGAACGGAGTCGTTCGCGGCGATCGACGAGATGCTCGAGCTCAAACGCCGCGGCGACCTGCGCGGCGTGATCGTGTCCGGCTGCCTTGCCGAGCGTCAGCAGCAGGCGTTGCTCGAAGAGCGGCCCGACATCGACCACTTGGTCGGCGTGTTCGGCCGTGATGAGGTCACCAAGGTGGCGGATCGGCTGCTGGGAGGCCTGGAGGAGCAGCGACTCGTCTTCCGCCCGGCGCCGGCCAAGCCGCTCGAAGACAGCAGCCGGCTGCGGATCACGCCCAATCACTTCGCTTATCTGAAGATCAGCGAGGGGTGCGATCGGCTCTGCACGTTCTGCGCGATCCCCAAGATGCGCGGCAAGCACGCGACCAAGCCGATCGAAGAGGTGGTGGCCGAGGCTCAGCAGTTGGCCGACGACGGCGTGCGCGAGCTGGTCGTCGTCGCCCAGGACACCACTTACTACGGCATGGACCTGTACGGCGAGCCGCGGCTGGTGGAGTTACTGGCGGAGCTCGAAAAGGTCGACGGCCTCGACTGGGTGCGGCTCATGTACCTGTACCCGATGTACTTCAGCGACGAGCTGATCGACGCCATCGCCGCGAGCGACCGCATCGTGCCGTACCTCGACATGCCGCTGCAGCACGCGAGCGATCGGATGCTCAAGCGGATGCAGCGGCGGGTGTCGTCGGGTCCCACGCGCGAGCTGGTGCACAAGCTCCGCGAACGGATCCCCGGACTGACCCTCCGCACGACGTTCATCACCGGCTTCCCCGGCGAGACCGACGAAGACTTCGCCGAGCTGTGCGACTTCGTCGAGGAGGTTCGCTTCGAACGGCTGGGCGTCTTCACGTACTCGTTGGAGCCCGATACGCCCGCGGCGCGGCTGCCGAATCATATTCCCGAGGACGTGAAGGCCGAGCGACGCGATCAATTGATGGCGTTGCAGCAGCGGATCGCGTTCGAGTGGGCCGACGCGAAGATTGGCAAGACGATCGACGTGGTCATCGACGCCGCCGTGCCGGGCGAGGCGACCGCTTGGATCGGTCGCACGGAGGCCGATGCTCCGGACGTCGACTGCGTGGCTTACGTGACCGGCGAGGGGATCCAGTCCGGTCAGATCGTGCCCTGCGAGGTGGTTGCGCGGAACGACTACGACCTCGTGACGGTGGCGGTTGGCTCGCCCCGATGAATCCGCGGACGCCCCGTTGAATCCTGAGAAGACGAGCCGCCGCGGCACGCCGATGGGCGCGGATGTCGTGCTTGGCGAAGCTCCCTCGGCGTGATTAGCCATGAAGACGTCGCCGACCGACCCGGATTTGCGTTCCTCCGTGCCTCTCAGTGGCCCCACTCCGGCTGTGCCGGTCGGCTCGCTTCGCGACGTTCCGAACCAGATCACCGTGGCGCGACTCGTCGCCACGCTGGCGTGCTTTGTCTGTCTGAGTCTGGACGCGTTGATCGCGGGCTTTTGGCTGTTCGTCCTCGCCGCGGCGACGGACTGGGCCGATGGCTACTGGGCGCGCCGGTGGGGGCCGATCACGCGGCTGGGCCGCGTGCTCGATCCGCTTGCCGATAAGTTGCTCATCTGCGGTCTGTTCGTTTTTCTGGCAGCGATGCCCGGCTCGGACGTGGCGCCCTGGGTGGCGGTGTTGGTGCTCGCGCGAGAGTTGGTCGTCACGGGTTTGCGGGCGTTCGTTGAAGGCGGCGGCGGCGACTTCTCCGCGGTCATGATCGGCAAGCTCAAGATGGTGGCGCAGTGCGTTGCCGGGGGGCTCTGCTTGCTCCAAGCCGCGTCCGCCGCTGGCGTCGCCGTAGCGTGGTTGCCGATTTCGTGGAACGCCGACGCCCTCACAATCGTCGACGCCGCCGTGGCCGTGACCGTCGTGCTGACGGTCTGGTCGGGGGGGGCCTACACCCTCGCCGCGTGGCGGTTCACAACACGATCGGCCGGGTAGGGCGACAGCATGGACGACGCCGCGATCGCCTCGCCTGCGCTGACGACGGTCTTCCTCATCGTGCTGGGATTGGGCCTGGCGGTATGGGTGGCGATCGCTCAGCGTTATCTGGGGGGCAAGTCCCTGCTCCGTTGGCGGCGTCGCCGACGTGTCCCGTGGGGAGTCGACGGGCTGCTGCTGCCGATCCTGATGGTCGCCGCCCCGATCCTCGGCACGCTTACGGAGGCGGGCGAGGTCGGGGGCGTCGAGCCGGCGAGCGTGACCGTGTCCGACGCGATCGGCATCTCCGGCGTGTATCTGGTCGTCATGGCTTGCGCCGCCGCGCTGGTCGTGCGTGCGAGCGACGCGACCGCAGACGATTTCGGTGTGGGCCGGCGCCTTAACGAACCGGTCCGTGGACAGAGGGCGTGGCTGGGCGACGCGGCGATTGGCCTGGCGGCCTGCCTTGCGACGCTGCCGCTCGTCTACGCGGCTCAGGCGTTACTGGTGACCGTACTCGGTGTGGAGAGCGCCCACCCGGTGCTGCAGGGGCTCGCCAACGCGTCGGCGCCCGAGGTGCTCGCAGCCGGCTGGTTGGCCGTGGTTGTGGCGCCGATTTCCGAAGAGTTCGTGTTCCGCGTCCTGTTGCAAGGTTGGCTCGAGCGCTACGCGAGTCGTGAGGCGTTGTGGCCGGCGGTCGCCAGCGCGGCGGTTTTTGCGATCGCCCACCAGGGGCAGGGCTATGCGCCGGTGGCGTTGTTCTTCTTCGGCCTTGTGTCTGGCTACGTTTATCAGCGAACCCATCGGCTGGCGCCGTGTGTCTGCATGCACGTGGCGTTCAACGCCATCTCGTTCTCGCTGGCGGTGGCGATGGCGTCGGAAAGCGGGTAGCGGCGGTCGCGTGACAGGCGGCCGATGGTCCGGCCAAACCCTTGCGGCACAGGGAGATGCGGGCGGATGCCCGCTTCTCGGCGCCGTTGCTGGTGTCCAGCGTGACGCCTACGATTGCGCGGCCACGGAGGAGGTGTCTCCGGCGGCCGAGGCGAACCACTTGGTGGCGGACAAGGAACCCCGCCGGCCGACGAATTCCGTGCATCCGGACTCAGCCGTCGGCGAACCCCGCTACGGACAGACAAGCGGCAGGCGAATCATGAAACGATGGGCGTTGCGGCTCGGCCGCTACGGATTTCTTACGGCTCTCACCATCGCCGCCGCGGGCGTCATGTGGTGGGTCAGCCGGCCGAACACCGACGCGTCGCCGCTCGGCGCCGCGGCCGGGGTCGCGCCGCCGCCGGTGGCCGCTCAGCCGCGGATGGGCGTCTTCGTCACGACGGTCGAGCCGAGCCTCTGCGACATCACCGTCAAGTACAGCGGCAAGATCGAGCCGTGGGAGACCTACAGCCTGGGCTTCGAGATCGGCGGTCGCGTGATGCGGCTCGGCGAGAGAGCCGGAGGAGCCGAGCTGGACGACGGCGACCGCGTGACCCGAGGCCAGCTGCTCGCCCAGCTGGACGAGCGGATCTTGCGGGCGCGGCTCAGCGAGGCGGTGTCGAACTTTGAGTTCGCGGCTTCGGAGCTTCAGCGGAGCGAGCGGGCACGCGAGCGTAGCATCAGCGCGGTATCGGAGGCCGAGTATCAGAACGATCTCACGTCCACCACGCTCGCCCGCGCCGCGCAGCAGATCGCTCAGAAGAGTCTCGAAGACGCGACGCTGTTCTCGCCCGTCGACGGTGTCATCACCGAGCGGATGGTCGAGGCGGGCGAGTCGGTCAATCCGCACACGACGATCTTCGAGATCGTCGAGAACGACCGATTGCGGCTGGTCCTGAACGTGCCCGAGGCCCGCGTACGCGAGCTGGACCTGCGTCGCCGTGCTGTTGCCGCCGCCCGCCGTGGCGGGGCCACCGGCGAAGACGCCGTGTTCCGCGCCCGCGTGCGGCTCGAAGGGCTGGATATCTACGGTCGGCCCTGGCCACCGATCGACGCGGAGGTGTACCGCATCTCCGAGGTAGCCGACTCAGCCACCGGGCTGTTCGAGGTCGAGGTGCTCATCCCCAACGAAGACGCCACGCTGCGGCCCGGCATGGTGGCGACCGCCCTGCTGGTGACCGACCGGGTGCTGGCGTACCAGGCGCCGGAGTCCGCGGTAATCTTCCGCCAGGGCGAGACGTATCTTTACTCGACCGACCCGATGCCCGAACCCCTGCAGGTCATGTTCTGGGAGCAGGGCCAGACGACTACTCACCGCGCCCGCCGCGTGTCGATCGACACCTGGATCGACCAGGGCGAAACGGTCGTGATCCCCGCCGACGCGTTGACCCTCGAGAACGTGGTTGTCCGCGGCCAACGCCGTCTCCGTAACGGCCAGCTCGTGCGTGTGCTCAACAAGGCCGTGTCGGGTTCGCCCGACGCTCCGGAGCCGCTGGACGTCGCCGGGGTGGGCTCGGGCCAACTGAACTAAACGCAGCGCTTGCCGCGCCGGAGAATCCGATGCAGATCAGCAACGCCGCGATCGACCGACCGCGGATGGTCACTGTGCTGACCATCTTGGTGCTGCTCGCCGCGGCATACGCCGCGGTATTTACCCCGGTGCAGCTCGGTCCGGCCATCACCAAGGCGGTGGTGCTGGTCGCCATCCCCTACCCGGACGCCCAGCCGTCCGAGGCCGAGAGTGAGATCGTCCGCAAGGTGGAGGACGCTCTGACCGAGTTGCAGAGCGTCGACTTCGTCGCGTCGACCAGCCTCCGTGGTTCGGCCGTCACGCAGGTGGTGTTCCTCGACGGCGTGACCCCGGACGCGGCCCGGCGTGAGGTGAAAGACCTGATCGACCGCATCCGCAACGAGCTGCCCGCCGGGCGCGAGGTCCAGCCGTTCATCACGGATGTCGATTTCGAGAACATGCCGCTGATGTTGGTCAACATCACGCCCCCGGAGGGATTCGACGAGCGGACGCTGAAGACCATCGCCGAAGACGTGCAAGAGCGCATCGAGACGGTCGACGGCGTCTCGAACACGCAGCTCTTCGGCGGCAAGGAACGCGAGATCCAGGTGAACGTGCACCCGGACCTCGCCGAGGAGTACGGCGTCACGCTCGCTCAGCTACGCCAGGCGCTCTCGTCCTTTCACGCCGAGCTGCCGGCTGGCTCGTTCCGCACCGCCGAGTTCGATCGGCAGGTACGCAACCGGACCAAGCTGGAAAACGTCGACGACATCGCGGAGGTGGTGGTCCGCAGCATCGACGGGCGTGTGGTCCGCGCGAAGGACGTGGCCGACGTCGTTGATGGGTACCGGCGGGTGCTCAACCTGGCCGAGTTCGACGGCAAGCCGGGCGCCACCCTGATCGTCAACAAGGAGGCGGGCGTCAACACGCTTGGGGCCGCGCGGTCCGTCAATGCGATGGTCGCGACCCTCGAGCAGCAGTACCCCGAGCTCGAGTTCGGCACGACGCGGGACTCCTCCGCCGAGATCTGGGTCATGTTCCGCGTGCTGGGTTCGAGCGCGATCTTCGGCGCGATGCTCGTGCTGGTGATCCTCGCGTGGACGATGGGCCTGCGGATCTCGATCCTGGTGCTGATCGCCATCCCGTTCAGCATGGCGGTCGCGCTGGTGTTCTTGTTCTTCACCGGCGTGCCGGTGTCGAACATGGTCGTGTTCAGCTTCATCCTGGTGCTGGGCATGGTGGTCGACGGGGCGATCATCGTGGCGGAGAACATCCACCGGCACATCGAACGCGGCGAAGACCCGATCGACGCCGCGAAGGTAGGGATCGCCGAGGTCGGCGTGCCGGTCATCGCGGCGGACCTAACGACGGTCGCCGCGTTCCTGCCGATGCTGCTGGTGCCCGGCATCATGGGCGACTTCATGGGCGTCATGCCCAAGGTCGTCAGCGTCGCGCTGATCGGCTCGGTGATCGTCGACCACTTCGTCATCCCCACGATCGCCGCCCGCTGGTACCGCAAGCGGCCCGTCCCGCCGGAGCTGGCGGGCGCCGACGGCGGCGTGGCGACCACCCGCACAAGGCCGAAGCTTGACCTGTTCACTCGGTCTTATGCCAGGGGTCTCAGTTTCGCGCTCGACCACCGCGGCTTCGTGATGATCTGGGCGCTGCTCGCCTGCTGGGGCGCGAAGGTGCTCATCGGCTACCTGGGTTTTAATTTCTTCCCGGCGAGCGACCGGGGGCAGTTCATCGTTAAGTACGAACTGCCGCTTGGGTACAGCATCGAGCAGACGCTCGAGGCGTCGCGTGTGATCGTCGAGCCGCTCGAACGGTGGCGCGAGTCGGGCGTCCTGCGGCACTACGTGACGTCGGTCGGTTCGTCGGGCGCCCTGGCGATGCGCGTTGATGAGGACGCCGCGGCCGGGCCCGAGTTCGGCCAGGTGCAGGTTGAGCTGGGCCCGCCGATGGACCGGTCGGTCACCCAGGGCGAGGTGATCGACTATATGCGCGAGAACATCCGCCCGTTGCCGGGCATGAAGTTCACCGTCGAGGAGGTAGAAGACGGACCGCCGGGCGGCGCCGAGGTGTCGGTGCGGCTGTCGGGCAAGGACCTCGATCAGTTGGGGCGGATCGCCAGCCGCATCACCGCGAAGCTCCGCGAGATCAGCGGCACCGTCGACGTCGCCACCGACTTTCGACCGGACAGTCCGGAGCTCGTTGTCGAGCCGAAGTCCGACGTGATCGGCCTGTTCGGCATGACCGATGCGCAGGTCGCCGAGGCCGTGCAGATCGCGATCGCCGGCGATAACCGTATCCAGATCACGCTGGATGACGAGGACGTTGATCTGCGGATCCAGCTCGCCGAGGACTATCAGCGGAACCCCGCCGACCTCGGCCGCCTGATGCTCACCAGTGGAACCGGCCAGAAGACGACGATCGGCTCCGTGGCCGACCTGAGGCGGGCGACCGGGCTGTTCTCGATCAACCGCTACGACCGCAAGCGGGCCGTCATCGCCAAGTGCAACGTAGACGACCCGGTCACGCCGGCCGACGTCTTCGGCGTGCTGGCGAAGGACGTGCTGCCGGAACTCGGCTTCGCGGGTGTCGAGGGCGGCGAGAAGACGCTGGAAGGCTTCAGCAAGAACTACGTCGGCGAGCCCGCCAGCCTGTCCGAGGGGCTGCAAGCCGAGTTCACCGGCGAGAATGACGAGCGTGACAAGAACTTCGGCTACCTGCTCTGGAGCATGATCATCGCCGTGGTGCTCATCGCGGCGATCCTCGCGGTGCAGTTCAACAGCTTCCGCCAGAGCTTCATCGTCATGGCCGCCGTGCCGCTGTCGTTTGTCGGCGTCGTGCTGGGCATGTGGCTGACCGGCTTCCCGTTCAGCCTCGCGACGTTCATCGGCCTAGTGAGCCTGACCGGCATCGTCGTGAACGACGCGATCGTGCTCGTGGACTTTGCCAACCAAGCCCGCGCCCGCGGGCAACGGGTGAAGGACGCCCTGCTGGAAGCGGGCATCAACCGCCTGCGGCCTGTCATGCTGACCACCGTCACCACGTGCGGCGGGCTGCTGCCGCTGCTGCTGAACGTTTCTGGGGGAGCCGAGTTCTGGCAGCCCCTCACGGGCGCCGTGGTGTTCGGGCTCGCCTTCGCGTCGGTGCTGACGCTGGTCGTAATCCCGTGCTGCTACTTGCTGGCGTACAACCTGCCGCAGTGGGTCTGGACTGCCGGCGCCACGCTCGTTGGCGTCCTGGTGGCGTTCCCGATCGGCGAGGCTACCGGCTACGGGGTGGCCGCTTCGTTGCCCATCGGGGCGATGTGCGTGCTCATCGGCGGGGGCATGGCCGCGCAGCAGTTCGGCCAAGCGTGGTCGAAGGGAACGCCGCTCCTCTGGGTGCCCGATCCGGCCTAGCAAGACGGGGCTCGGGACCCGCGCCACCGGACTAATCCGGTCGGTAGGCGTCGCGGAACGCGACCGATTTCCACATCGGGCCCGATTGGTTCGTCCAGCTGGGACGAACGTGACCTACCCGTTGGGAGGACGTTTTGCACGTTTTGCCTATGGGGATTGATAGGCGCAACCGAGGCGAAGCGTTCCGGCCGCGTCTGCGGCTTCGCGTCTACTTGTCTCGAGCCCCATGAGCTGCACCATGTTCTTCCGCACCCGCGACGAGTCTCCTTCGACCCCGATTGACCCAACCCCCGACCACCAGCGGGTAGAGGCCAGCGAGCTGGCCGGCCTGCGTGGCTTGTCCGACGCGATCGACCGCTCGCAAGCCGTGATCGAGTTCGAGCTCGACGGCACGATCATCACCGCCAACGAGAACTTCTGCGCGGCGGTGGGCTACACGCTCGACGAGATCGTCGGCCGGCACCACCGGATCTTCGTCGACGTCGACGAGGCGACGTCTGCCGAGTACGCCGAGTTCTGGCGCCGGCTCGCGACCGGCGTGTTCGACGCGGGCGAGTACCGCCGCGTGACGAAGGCGGGCGACGATCTGTGGATCCAGGCCTCGTACAACCCGGTGTTCGACGCGGAGGGCCGCCCGGTCCGTGTGGTGAAGTTCGCCGCCGACATCACCGAGCAGAAACTGCGGGCCGCCGACGCCCAGGGCCAGCTCGCGGCCATCAGCAAGTCGCAGGCCGTGATCGAGTTCACGCCGGACGGCACGATCCTTGCGGCGAACGACAACTTCTGCGCCGCGGTCGGCTACAGCCTTCACGAGATCCAGGGCCAGCATCACCGCATCTTCTGTGACGCGGAGTACGCCGAGTCGGCCGAGTACCGCGAGTTCTGGCGGACCCTCGGCGAGGGCGCGTTCGCTTCAGGCCAGTACAAGCGGCGTGGCAAGGACGGCAAAGAGATCTGGATCCAGGCCTCTTATAACCCGATTGTCGATCCGCGCGGTCGCGTTATGAAGGTCGTCAAGTACGCCTACGACATCACACAGCAGGTTGAGACGAAGCAACAGGCCTCGACGGTCGGCCAGACCGTTACCTCGAGCGTGACGGAGATGGTCTCGACGATCGACGAGATCGCCCAGAACGTGGCCCGCACCGCCACGCTGGCGGTCGATGCCCAGAACATCGCCGAGACGACGGGCCAAGAAGTGCAGGGCCTCGATCAGGCGAGCCGCCGCATCGGCGAGGTGGTCTCGGTCATCCAAGAGCTGGCCGACCAGACGAACCTGCTCGCCCTCAACGCGACGATCGAGGCGGCCCGCGCCGGCGAGAGCGGACGCAGCTTCGCCGTCGTCGCGGGCGAGGTAAAGGAGCTCGCGAACGCCACCGCCAAAGCGACTGAGAACATCGAGGCCAGCGTCCGCGACATTCAGCTGAGCATCACGACGGTCGTCACGTCGACCGAGAAGATCACCGGCAGCGTCGCGGAGGTGACGGCCAACACCAACACCGTGGCCGCGGCGGTCGAAGAGCAATCGGTGACTATGGCCGGGCTTGGCAAGACGGCCGAAGAGCTGCAGACGCTCACGATGTCTGCATGACAACAAAGGTCGGCGACTCGGCGCCGATCTCAACGGGAGCGATTCACCCAACGCCGCGGCGGGCGTTGCTCGCCGCGGCGTTGACCGTTGAGGGCCGTCGCAAGCGGTTCAATCGGCGATCGCCCGTGTGGAAAACCGTACCGCAAACAGCTGCCGCCGAGCCGCAGCGGAAATCCGATGACCTAGCTTCTCTAATGCACTTCTGCGTCATCGTGTCCCCGGACCGACGGCGCCCCTCGTGTCGCTGGCGAGCTATGGCTGAAACGTTTGGACTCCCCGAGCTGATCCTGCTTGGTGGCGCCCTGCTCGTGTTCGTGATGCAGGCGGGCTTCTGCGCGCTCGAAGCGGGGGTGGTCCGCACGAAGAACGCCGTCCACGTCGCGGTCAAGAACCTCGTTGACCTGTTCGTTTCCATCGGCGCGTTCTGGTTCGTGGGCTTCGGGACCGCCTTCGGCGTGTCGCTCGGCGGCATCGTCGGGCTGCCCGAGTTCGCCCCAGACGCCTGGCTGGGGCCCGGCGGCCAGTGTTTCGCTTTCTATCAGCTCGCTTTCTGCGGCGCGGCCGCGACGATTGTCTCGGGGGCCGTGACCGAGCGTATCCGCACGCGCGCCTACCTGACGCTCTCGACGGTCCTCGCGACGTTGATCTATCCGGTCGCCGCGCACTGGGCGTGGGCCTTCGACGAGTCGGGCCCGACGGGCTGGCTCGGCCGCATGGGATTCGTCGACTACTCCGGCTCGACCATCATTCACGGTGTGGGCGCGTGGTCGGCGCTGGCGATACTGCTCCCGTTGGGAGCCAGCCGCG
>JBCBPC010000039.1:0-32764 GCA_039820945.1 Planctomycetota bacterium | reverse complement strand
GCTGGAGGACGCCTCTCGGACTATCGCCTGCTAAGTCACCGCAACCCTTAGCGACGGCGGCCGCAGGCGGCGCCGGCCAGCCCGATCGCCGCGAGCACCATCGAGGTCGGCTCGGGGATCGGGTCGGTGATGTCGAGCGGCACGAGCGGCGTGTTCGTCTGCATCGTCGCGTAGGCCCGGGGGGCGTTGATCGACGGGACCATATCCGCATCCAGGTCGAGGTTCGGCAGCGTGACCGACCCGCTCGAGACGCCACCGAACTCGACGGTCACGATCGAGTTACCCACGATGTCGTCGCCACCGGCGCCGTTGAAGAACACCGTGGAGTAGCTGGCGAAGCGAGTCTTCTTATCGTCCGGATCGTCGGGCGAGACGTCGACTTGGAAGATCGCCGACTCACCGGGGCCGAGGCCCTCTCCGGGGAACTGAATCACCAGTTCGTCACCGCCGTCGGTGATGAAGCTGTTGTAGTCGATGCTCGGGTTGCTGGCGCCCGGAAGCGCGTAGCGACCATCGGCCGGGATGTGCGACGCGTTGGTCAACTCCTTGCCGAGAAACTCGTTGTCGAACCGGAAGTTCGTGTCGCCGATCGTCATCCGAAACTCGGTGATCGGCTGCAGGTCATCGGCTTCGCTAGTGATCTGAATGAACGGCTGGTTGTACTCGTAGAGCTGCGTCAGCCAGCCCGTCCAGAGGGCAAGCATCTTCGCGTCCATGTCGGTCGGCTCCGCCAGCACCGTTTCCAGGCTGCTGAAGTTGACCGTGGCGGCTTGCGAACTGACCGGGGCAGCAAACAACGCGGCGAGCATCGCCACGCAGAGCACGGCGCTATTCGCTGTGCGAGTCTTGATCTTCATGAGAGGCGCCTCAAGTTGACCGACGGCGATTCGCCGACGGTGTTGTTTGGTTTGGAACAAAAATCTGGGGAGCCACGCGGGCTGAGACGCCCTTCATGGGCGAGCAGCAACGCGGCTCGTCGGAACGCGATCGCCCGCGCAATCCGGGCGGGCGGAGCGTTCGGAATGGCTAGAGCAGCCGTAGAAAACCCGACGCCACGACACATGCTGCGGGCGACGTCTTGCTAGACGTGCGCGCACCGGCAGTGCTGGATCGGCGGAGAGTTGACCGCGCGGACGTCACGGGTGGGTGATCGCAAAGAGCGTCAGAGCGGCGAGCCGCATACGGACGCAGACAATCACACTGCCAAGAACAAGCTGAACAGGGCTCGGCTAAGAGTAGCCAGAGCCTCGGGCAACCTGCTCATGAATGCCGGACGACGCCCGCGACGGATTTCTCCGCCGGCGCCGAGTTGACATTCATGAGACGGCTCCCTTTTTTCGCGACAACGCAAGTGTGCGAGCAATAACTGCACGTACCCGGCGCAAACGCCCCGCGGCACTTCCACCTAGACTAGTAAGCGGGCCAACGCTGTCAACGACTTTTTCGATTAAGTCGGGTTCCGGACCTGCGGGCCGCAACCGGGCTCTTCGACGGGCCCCCACGCGGACTCCGTAGCGTGCGGCTGGCCGCTTAAGACGCCCAATCAAGGCCCAGATCAAGCGATCGGGCGGCGTGCGTCAACGCGCCGACGCTGATCCGCTCGACGCCGGTCTGGGCGATTTCGCCGATCGTGTCGAGCGTCACGCCACCCGAAGCCTCCAGCAACACGGAAGGGGCATGCTGCGCCCGGATCGCGACCGAATCACGCAGCTCTGCCGGCTTCATGTTGTCGAGCAATACGATGTCCGGCTCGGCGACAAGCACCTGCTGGAGCTGCTCCAGCGTGTCGACCTCGACCTCGATGATCGCCTGGGCGAACCGTTCGCGGCTTTGCCGAACCGCGTCTGCTAGCGTCACGCCCGACTGACCGGCGACCACCAGATGGTTGTCCTTGATCAGCACCGCGTCGTGCAGGCCGAGGCGATGGTTGCTGCCGCCGCCGCAGCGGACCGCGAACTTCTCCAGCCGCCGCCATCCGGGCGTCGTCTTACGGGTGTCGCATACCATCGCCGGGGCGGCTTCGACGGCGTCCGCATACCGGCGTGTGAGCGTCGCCACGCCGCACAGGCGATTGACGAGGTTGAGGATCGTCCGCTCGCACGAGAGCAGGTCGCGGGCGGCGCCCTCGATCCGTCCGACCACCGTGCCCGGCGCCAGCCGGTCTCCGTCGGCCAAGTGCGGCGTCCACCGCGCGTCGGCGTTGGCCTCTTCGAGCACCAGGGCTGGCGCCAGGGCGCCAGCCAGCACGCCCGCCTCGCGCGCCACGATGTCGGCGGCGCCGCGGCGATCGGCCGGCACGGTCGCCTGGGTTGTGATGTCGCCGACGTCGCCGAGGTCCTCGGCCAACGCCAGGCGGATTAGCGCGCGGGCGTCGCACTCGAGTCGGTCGTCCCATTCGATCTGCGGGTGGGTCGCCACGTTTGCTCGCTGTTCGCTCAGTCGCGACTTAACAGGTCTCGGAACTCGGTTTCGTTCAGCACCGCCACGCCGAGCTTCTCGGCCTTGGCGAGCTTGCTGCCGGCTTTCTCGCCGGCGACGAGGTAGTCGGTCGCCTTCGACACGCTCGACGCGGTCTTGCCGCCGGCCGCTTGAATCGCCGAGTGCGCCTCGTTGCGGCTATAACCGTCGAGCGTGCCGGTGACGACCAGCGTCTTGCCAGCCAGCGGGCCGTCGGCGGGCATCGAGGTCGGCGCCGCTTCGGTCAGGTCGAGCCCTTCGCTGCGGAGGTCGGCGATGATCGCGTGGCCCCGTTCGCTGTGCAGGTACTCGTGGATCGAGCGGGCGATCTCCGGGCCGATGCCCGACTCGCCGCCGTCCACCTGGAACGACTCAAGGTCGGCGACATAAGCTTCGGTAAGCGCTTCGATCGAGCCGTAGTGCCGGGCGAGCACGCCCGAGGCTGTTGAGCCGATATGCCGGACGCCGAGCGCCGCCAGCACCCGCGCCAGGCCGCGCGACTTCGACTCGGCAATGCCGGCCAGCAGTTTGTCGGCCTTCTTCTCGCCCATGCGTTCGAGCTTGAGCAGCTCTTCGCGCTTGGTGTGCAGTCGGTACAGGTCGGCGTACGAGCGGACGAGTCCCGCTTCGAGCAACTGCGCGATGACCTTCTCGCCCAGGCCGTCGATGTCCATCTGGCCGCGGCTGGCGAAGTGCCACAGCCGCTCTTTCAGCTGCGCGGGGCACTCAGGGTCGGGGCAGTAGCGACCCGACTCGTCGAGCGCCGTCAGCGGCTCGGGCTGGGGAACCTCAACCGGCTCGCGGTCCTGCTTGGCGGCGAGCTCACGCTCGCGCTCCACGCGTTTGGGCCACTGCTGGATCTCGTGCTCGCGTCGCTGGTCGTACTCCATGACGATCTTCGTGCCGCACCACGGGCACGTGGTCGGCAGCTCGACGGGCGGCGAGCGGTCGGCCCGATCGGCGTCCAGCACCCGCACCACCTGCGGGATGATCTCGCCCGCCTTCTCGATGAGCACGGTGTCGCCAATGCGGACGTCCTTGCGAAGCATCTCGCCCACGTTGTGCAGCGTGGCGTGCTGCACGGTAGTGCCGGCGACGAACACGGGGGTCATCTTCGCCCGCGGGGTGATCTTGCCGGTCTTGCCCATCTGCCACTCGATCTCAAGCAGCTCCGTGGGCGCCTGCTCCGTGGCGTACTTGTAAGCGAGGCACCAACGCGGGAATCGGCTGGTGTGGCCGAGCGTGTCTTGCAGGGCGAAGCGGTCGACCTTCACCACCACGCCGTCGACACCGTACTCGAGCGTCTCTTTCTGCTGCTCGAACCGATCGATGTACGCCAGCACGTCGCGGATCGTGTTCAGCCGCTCGGCGAGCGGGTTGGTCGGCAGGCCCCAATCGCCGCAGCGGGCGAGCAGCTCGCTCTGCGCCGCCACCGAGGCGCCGTCGCTGATCGCTCCGCGGCCGTGGACGATCAACCGCAGGCCGTGCTTGGCGGTGATGGCCGGGTCGAGCCGTTTGAGCGCTCCCGCTGTGCCGTTGCGAGGATTCACCAGCGGCTGCTCGCCGTCGGCCACCAACGCGCGGTTGACCCGCTCGAACTCTTGCTGCGGCATGAAGACCTCGCCGCGGACCTCGAGCACTGCGACGTTGGCGCCGTCTCCATCGAGCGTGAGCGGCACGCTGCGGAGCGTGCGGAGGTTCTGCGTGATGTCGTCGCCGCGCGACCCGTCGCCGCGAGTCACGCCCAAGACGAACCGGCCCGCTTCGTAACGCAGGCTGGCCGCGACGCCGTCGATCTTTGGCTCGGCGGTGTAGCCGCCCTCGACCGGGTAGCCGGCCGCCTCGGCCTGGGCGAGCCGCTCCTCGCGCTGTTGCTTTAGCCCGGTGCGTTGGGCGTCGATCTCTTCGCGGGCTTTTTTGGACGCCTCGTCTCGCTTGCCCTTGAGCTCCGCTTCTTCGGCGTCGAGCGCGGCCAACTTGGCGTCGATCTGGGCGAGCTCACCGTCGAGCGTTTCGAACACGCGGCGGGCCCACTTGGTGAGCTCCTCCGCGTCGTACGAGTTGTCGATCGAGTACATCCGCCGGGTGTGCGCGACCGTACGAAACTCGTCGAGCGGCTCGCCGCCAACCCGCTGCGTCGGGCTGTCTGCTGAGCGGTGCTCAGGGTGCTCGTCTTCGAGCCGGCGGAGCCGTTCTAGCAGAGCGTCGTACTCGCGGTCGCTGATCGTCGGCGCCGCGTCGACGTAGTACGCCCGGTCGTGCCCGCGGATCTGCCGTCGGAGCGCTTCGATCTGGGCCGCGACGTCAGGCATCAGCAGGAAACCACAGATGGACACGGATCAACACCGATGAAGCGCCCGAGAACACCAGCGGACATGCTAGAGACCCGCATCTGCGTTCATCCGTGTTCATCTGTGGTTGCTCTAATCGCCCCCGCAGGCCCACCCTGCGTGCGTGAGCCGTCGGTGGCGGGTCTCCGCCGGGGTCGGTATCGTACGGGACTGCCCTCGGACCAACCACGCCCGCTATGCGAAGCGACGCCAGCAGCAACGGCACGCCCCCCGTGGGGCCGATGATCCGCGTCCGCGGCGCGGCGACGCACAACCTGCAAGAGGTCGACCTCGACCTGCCGCGGAACCGCCTGATCGCCTTCTGCGGCGCTTCGGGCAGCGGCAAGACGTCGATGGCCATCGACACGCTCTACGCCGAGGGCCAGCGGCGGTACATCGAGAGCTTCTCGCCGTACACGCGGCAGTTCCTACAGCAGCTCGACAAGCCGGACTGCCAGCAGATCGACGGCCTGCCGCCGGCGATCGCCGTCACCCGCGCCGGCGGCAGCCGCAGCAACCGGGCAACCGTCGCCACGGCGACCGAGATCGCCGACCACCTGCGGCTGCTCTTCGCTCGCATCGGCCAGGTGTGGTGCGACGCCTGCCAGCAACGCGTGGAGCGTGACTCAGCGGACACGGTCGTTCGCGCGATCAACGGGTTGCCGGAAGGCCGTCGGGCGATGCTCGGCTTTGAGGTGCGTCTGGGCGAGCACCCGGCCAACCAGATCGCCGAGCTGGTCGAGGCCGGCTACGTGCGGGCGTTGGCGGACGACCGGGTGGTTGATCTGGTGGAGCTCGCGCAGGCGCCGCCGCCGGAGAGCTTGACCGTCGTGGTCGATCGGCTGGTGACCGGGCGGATCGACGCGGATCGATTGAGCGAGTCGATCGAGACGGCCCTCGACGGCGGCGAGGGGCGTTGCGTGGTCGTCTTGCCGGCGACCGACGACGCCCCCGAGCAGCGGTTGGCGTTCGACGCCCTGCTCCGCTGCAACGGCTGCGAGCGGGTGTTCCTCGACCCCGAGCCGCAGCTGCTCAACTTCAACAGCCCGCTGGGCGCGTGCGAAGAGTGTGAAGGCTTCGGCAGCATCGTCGAGCTCGACATGGACCTCGTCGTGCCGGACCGGACGAAGTCGCTCCGCCAGGGGGCGATCGCCCCGTGGACCACGCCGGCGTACGAGCACGAGCTGAAGGAACTGCTGGAGCTGGCGCCCGACTACGACGTGCCGACCGATGTGCCCTTCGACGAGCTGCCCGCCGACGCGGTGCGGCTGATCGTGGAGGGCGTGCCGGAACGCGACTTCGGCGGGCTCAACGGCTTCGTGCGTTGGCTCGAGAAGCGCAAGTACAAGATGCACCTGCGAGTGTTCCTGAGCCGCTGGCGTTCGTACCGGCCGTGCCCGTCTTGTCACGGCGCGCGGCTGCGGCCGGAGGCGCTCGCGGTGCGGATCGCCGGCGCCAGCCTGCACGATGTGACTCGCCGCGAGGTGCAAGACGCCGTGGCGTGGCTCGAGAGCCTCGAGCTGCCGGACGACCACCGCGCGATCGCAAGGCCGATCTTGGAAGACGCGCTCTCGCGCGGACGTTACCTGCAGCAGGTCGGCCTCGGCTACCTGACGCTCGATCGCACTTTGCGAACGCTCAGCACGGGCGAGCTCGGCCGCGTGGCGATGACCGCCACGTTGGGCTCGAACCTCGTGGAGATGCTGTACGTGCTCGACGAGCCCTCGGTCGGCCTGCATCCGACGGACGCGGACGCGCTCGCCACCGCCGTGCGGCGGCTGCGGGATCGGGGCAACACCGTGGTGGTGGTCGAGCACGAGGAGTCTTTGCTCCGCGCGGCGGATCACCTCGTCGAGTTCGGTCCGCACGCGGGCGCCGAGGGGGGCGAGGTCGTGTACGCCGGCCCCGCCGAGGGGATCTCGGAGCATCCGGAGAGCCGCACGGGCGATTGGCTCGCCGGCCGCCGGCTGGTGCAGATGTCCGACAAGGGGCGCCGTCCGACGGAGGACGGAACCCTCTCACTGGTCGGCGCGACGGGCAACAACCTGGGCGGCCCGAACAACGCCCGCAATCATCAAGCAAACGGCCAAGGCAACGGGCAGGCCAAGGGCGACACCAGCGGCGGCGGCGGCGACGGCCTCGACGTTGGCTTCCCGCTCGGCGTGCTGTGTGTCGTGACGGGCGTGAGCGGCTCGGGCAAGAGCAGCCTCGTGCGGCGGACGCTCTACCCGGCCCTGGCCGTGCAGCTGCACGATCGGGGCAAGAGCGCCGGCGAGGCCCGCTCGGACGACGACCGCCCCCTGCCCTACCGCGACCTGGTCGGCGTGCGGCAGCTGGACGACGTCGTGCTGATCGACCAATCGCCGATCGGCCGCTCCCCGCGTTCCAACCCGGTGACGTACCTGAAGGCGTTCGATCCGATCCGCGAGCTCTTCGCCGCGCAGCCGGACGCGAAGGCGCGGGGCTTCAAGGCCAGCCACTTCAGCTTCAACGTCGACGGCGGTCGGTGCGACGCGTGCCAGGGCGCCGGGTACGCCGAGGTCGACATGCAGTTCCTCGCCGACATCTACATGCGATGCCCCGAGTGCGAGGGGCAGCGCTACCGACGCGAGGTGCTCGAGGTCCGACGCCGCAACCGCAGCATCGCCGACGTGCTCCGCATGACCGTCATGGAGGCGTACCGATTCTTCCGCGGCGAGCACAAGGTGCAGGCGCGGCTGCAGCCGCTGATCGACGTGGGGCTCGAGTACCTGCAGCTCGGACAGTCGGCCAGCACGCTCTCCAGCGGAGAGGCTCAGCGGCTGAAGCTCGCCGCACGCCTGGCGACCAAGGGCGCCGCGCGGACGCTGTTCGTCATGGACGAGCCGACCACCGGCCTGCACTTTTCTGATGTCGAACGGTTGATCGAGTGCTTTGGCGCCTTGCTCGACGTGGGGCACTCGATCGTCGTGGTGGAGCACAACGTGCAGATGATGGCGGCGGCCGACTGGATCATCGACCTGGGCCCCGGCGCCTCGGCCGACGGCGGGCAGATCGTCGTCGAGGGCACGCCCGAGACGGTCGCCGCTTGCGAGGCGTCGGCAACCGGCCGGGTGCTGGCGGAGACCTTCGCCCGCCGCGACGCGGCGATGGCGGAACTCGAGCGCCAAGAAGCGCTCATGGCGGACGAACCCTAACGCCATGCTCGCAGGCCTGAACATCACGCTCGGCCCCGCAACCGACTCTCGGGCGACGGTGTACTTTTATCCGCGCCTCGCCCCGGGCGTGGATCCCGCCGAGGGCTGGCGTCTGGCCGGCGTCGTGCGCGGGCCGCGGTGCTTGTACGCCCGCACGCTGCCCGCCGACGCGACGATCGCCGACCTCGGGGTCGACCCCCGCCCGCTCGCGCGGGCCGAGGTGTTCGAGCCGTGCTACTGGACGCCCGACCTGCCGTACCTGTACGAGATCGAGCTCCGGCTGCTCGACGGAGACCGCGAGCTGGACGGCATGACGGCGACGGTCGGCCTGAAGCGGTTCGCGATCGATCGGGGGCGCCTGTGGCTCGACGGCTCGCCCCACGTGCTGCGGGCGTGGAACGCCCCCCACACCGACGCCGACGTCCCCTGGACCGACCTGCGGGGCCATCGTGTTTCGCTCTGGCGCGACGAGCCGACCGACACGCTCCTCGCCCAGGCGGCGAAGCACGGCGTGCCCGTGGCGACGCCGCAAGCCAATGTCGGTGACCAGTCGGCGGTGCTGCCGTTGGGCGATGCGCGGGTGTGCTTCACGGACGCGCCAGTGAACGCCTGTTTGCTCGGTGGCGCCCAAGCGGTTGTCGTCAGGCGGCCCGACCGATCCGTGGCCGACGCCTCCGCCGCCCGCGCCGCGTGCGAACGCCTGCAACGCGACTGCGCTCCCTTCACCGACCTGGCCGGCTATGTCGTCTGACGCCCCGCTGGATCACGAAGCGTCGTCGGCCCGACACGGCTCTTCAGCCCGGTACGCCAAGCAGGTCCGCTTCACGCCGATCGGCGAAGCGGGTCAGCAGCGGCTGCGCGACAGCCGGGTGTTGCTCGTGGGCGCCGGGGCGCTCGGTTCGGTGCTCGCCGAGACGCTCGTCCGCGCCGGCGTGGGCGGGTTGCGGCTGGTGGATCGCGACGTCGTCGAGCTATCGAACCTGCAGCGGCAGACGCTGTACACCGAGCAAGACGCCGCCGACGGCGAGCCGAAGGCGATCGCCGCCGCCGCACGGCTGCGGGCGATCAACAGCGCCGTAGAGATCGAGCCGCACGTCGCAGACGTGACGCACCGCAACGTCGCCAGCCTCGCCGCGGGGGCCGACCTGCTGCTCGACGGCACGGACAACTTCGCCACCCGGTTCCTGCTGAACGATCAGTCGGTCGCCAGCGGCACGCCGTGGGTGTACGCAGGCGTCGTCGGCGCCGAGGGGCGTGTGATGCCGATCGTGCCGGGCCAAACGGCCTGCCTCGCCTGCCTACTGCCAGAGCCGCCGTCGCTCGGTGAGACCGAGACGTGCGACTCGGCGGGCGTGATCGGCCCAGCGGTCAACGTGGTGGCGTCGCTCGCCGCTACCGAAGCATTGAAACTCTTGGTCGGCGACGCGGAGTCCCTCGCCACGGGGCTGACGGTCATCGACTTGTGGGCGAACCGGCACCGACGGATCGCCGTGCCGCGGACGCCGGGCTGCCGGGCGTGCGGCGAGCGCCGGTTCGACTGGCTCGAAGGCCGTCGGGCCGCGGACGCGACACACCTCTGCGGGCAGAACGCCGTGCAGATCAGCCCGCCGGACGGGACCCCGCCCGTCGACCTGACGGCGTTGCGAGCAAAGCTAGCCCGCGTCGGCGAGGTCTCCGGCAACGCGTTCCTGCTGCGGACCACGTTCGAAGACCATCCGCTCACGCTGTTCGCCGACGGACGCGTGGTGGTAGGCGGCGTGGACGATCCGGCGGACGCCCGGTCCGTGCTAGCACGCTGTTTGGGCGCTTGAAGCAGCCGGGTGCGCGGGTTCGGCTTCCCTGCTGTCTTCGGGCGCCGCTCAACTCCGCTCGGCGAGTCTGCCGATTGTGACGGTGATGGCGTGCGTCTGCGCGCCCACGCACCGCTACGCCCGCATCGCGATCGACCGCTAGCTATGGCCACGCAACCCGCTCCTTCCACGCTACGCGCCCGCACGCTGGGCGGCGCCACGCCGAGTGTCGGCGGGCAGCGCGCGGAGCGGCGGAAGGCGATCGGCCGTGTCGGCCCGTGGCAGCTTGTGCGGACGATCGGCGAGGGCGCGATGACGCGTGTCTACGCCACCCGCGCGGTGTCGCACGACGACCAGCAGCCGGTGTACGCCCTCAAGTCGCTCAAGCGCGAGTGGTGGAGCGATCCGGCGGCGATCGCGGCCCAGCGGCGTGAGACGTGGGTCGGCGGGCGGGTGTCGCACCCGAACCTCGCGGCGGTGCTCGCCTCGGGCGTAACGGCGCCGCCGTTCTACGTGGTGACGCCCTTGCTGCACGGCGAGACCGCCGCGGACATGCTGGCCGCCGGACGCCGCCCGCGGCTGCCGGTCGCCCTTTGGCTCGCCCGCCAAGCGGCGCAGGCGCTCGACGCGTTGCAGACCTCGGCGGGCGTGACCCACGGCGACGTGAAGCCGGCCAACCTGTTCGTCGGCCCCGACGGGCACACCACGCTGCTGGACCTTGGCTTCTGTCAAACGGCGGACGAGGCGCGGTCGTGGGCCGGGCGGCCGGTGGTGGGCACACTGCGTTACCTGGCGCCCGAGCGGATCACCTCCACCACGGCGTTCGACACGCGGAGCGACCTCTACAGCCTCGGCGCCACGCTGTACGAGCTGATCGCGGGCAATCCGCCGCTCAACGGAGCCACGCCCGAGACGCTCATCACGCAGCACCGCCAGGCGAAGCCGCCCTGCCTTCGCGACGCGGCGCCGGGCACGCCGAAGCCGGTCGCCTCGCTCGTGCACCGCCTGCTGGCGAAGGACCCGCTGCGGCGGCCGTCGTCGCCGGAAGAAGTGATCGAAGAGCTCATGCGGCTCGAGATCGCCTGCTTCGGGCTGCGTTGATTCACCACAGAGAACACAGAGATCACGGAGCGTCTGCACGGCGCGTATACTCTGTGGTCTCTGTGCCCTCCGTGGTGAGTCTTCGATGCCCGCCCCGTTAATCCGCCGCGCCGATCAGCTGACGATCGCCGTCTGCCTGGCGGTGTCGATCGCGGGGATGTGGGTGTGGTGGTTCGGGCAGGGCGGCCATCGGGGCGGCTTGGTCGACATTGAGAACGCGGCGCCGCTCGACTATCGGTTCCTGGTGGATCTCAACCGCGCGGAGTGGCCCGAACTGGCGCAGCTGCCGGGCGTGGGCGAGACGCTCGCCAAACGGATCGTCGCGTCGCGCGACGCCGCTGGGCCGTTTCGCTCCGCCGCCGACCTGGACCGGGTGAACGGCATCGGGCCGCGCAAGCTCGAAGCCGTTAGTCGTTACCTGCTGCCGCTGGTGGACGACACACAGGTCGCTGAGGAAGAAGGGCCGCAGATGAACGCCGATAAACGCGGATGACGCCGAGAGGGTTTCACAGCCGACGCTGGCCGATCCCGCGCGGACGGCAGTAAGCTCGGCATCCTGGTTCATCTGTGTCTATCTGCGGCCAACTCCCATGCGTATCACGATTCTCGACGGCCATCCCCGCGCCGGAAGCCTCACGCACGGCCTGTGCGACGCCTACGCCCGCGGCGCGGAAGCCGGCGGGCACGAGGTGCGGCGGCTTGTGGTCCGCGACCTGGATTTCGACATCATCCAACGTGGCTACAAGGAGGGCGACACGCTCGAGCCCGACCTGCTGGCCGCGCAAGAGACCATCGAGTGGTGCGAGCACCTCGTGGTGATCCACCCGGTGTGGTGGGGGTCGTCGCCGGCGGTCTTGAAGGGCTTCCTCGACCGGACGTTCGTTCCAGGCTGGGCGTTCAAGTTCGAGAAGGGCAAGACGATGTGGGACCGGCTGCTCGCCGGCCGCAGCGGGCGAGTGATCCAGACGGCCGCCACGCCCAACGTCTTCATGCGGCTCGCCTACTGGAGCTGCGCGGCGGTGGCGCTCAAGGCGAGCACGCTCGAGTTCTGCGGCTTCAAGCCGGTGAAGCTCACGCAGTTCGGCGGCGTCGGCATGGGGTTCAACGAAGGAAAGGCCCAGCCGTGGCTCGACAAGTGCGAACGGCTGGGCCGGGCGGGCGCCTAGCTCGCGCCGTCGCCTCAGCGGCCCGGCGCCCGGAACTTCTTGCCGTGGCCCGGGATGATCCAGTCGGCGATCTCCAGCACCTTCTGGCGGCTCGCTTCGAGCGTTTGCTGATCCGCGGCGAGCGGGTCGATCGCCGGCTGCATCTGGTCATTCCACCACACGTGTGTCAGCACCACCGTGCCGTCGAACGTCTCGACGACAAGCGAAGCGTCTTCGTCGGTGTGGCCGGGCGTCCGCATGACGTACACACCCTCGGTGATCGTGTACGGGTCCGGGTGGTCGCTCCAGACGTCGTTCTCGACCACGCCGCCGAAGTCGATCACCTTCGCCCGCGGGAACATGCCGATGTTGACCGTATGGTCCGGGTGATGGTGGCTGATGAAGACGTGCGTCACGTCTTCCGGCTTGACGCCGCACTCCGCTAGGCCGTCGGCGATCAGCGCCCGGTCGGCCACCATGCCCGGATCGGCCACGAGCGTCACGTCGCCCGCCTGCACGAGCACCACGGTGCTGGCCACCTTGCGGGCGCCGTCCGGCGCGACGCCGGGGACGAACTCGCGGCCCTCGATCGGGGCAACGTACCCCTCGACGAGAACCTGAACCGTTGGTGAGGTCGCCTGCGCGGCGGCCGCTGCGATCAACCAGCCGGCGGCGTACAATCGGGGGAGCATGGACGGTCGGGGGACGGGTGAGTTCGTCGAGGTAAGCCCGAGCAGTCTAACCGAACCGCCTGTCGCGATCTCGTCGTCATGCTTCTCTGCTCCTGCCCAACCTCGCCACCGAGGCCCGTCATGTGGACCCGGCCCTGCGTCGTCTTCGGTTGCTTCTTGTCGTGTCTGCTCGCGGGAGTGGTTCCGGCGCTTGCGGAGCAGCCACGGCTGGTGCTCGACGCCGACACCGCGAACGAGCTGGACGACCTGTATGCCATCCATCGCATCCTGCGGCAGGACAAGTACGAGGTAGTGGCGCTCAACTCAGCGCAGTGGTGGCATTACCTGTCGTCCCCCCGCGGCGGGACGACGGTCGAGGCGAGCCACCAGCTGAACGAAGACCTCGTCCGCTTGCTCGACTGCCCTGACCTGCCGTTGTTCAAGGGCTCGGCCGAGCCGCTAGGCAAGCCGTGGGGCGGCGAAGACCCCAAAGACTCGGCCGCGGCGCGGGCAATCATCCGGCTTGCGCGCGAGACGCCGCCTGATGAAAAACTGGTGGTCGTCTGCATCGGGGCCTCGACCAACCTGGCGTCGGCCCTGGTCATGGCGCCGGAGATCACGCCGCGCGTCCGGGCCTACCTGCTCGGCTTCCAGTACGACGTGGATCGGGCGGTGTGGAACAAGTCGGAGTTCAACATCCGCCGCGACCTCAACGCCGCTGACCTCCTTCTCAACAACGAGGCGCTCGAGCTGTGGGTCATGCCGGCCAACGTCGCCAAGCCGCTGACGTTCGCCCGCGATCCGGCGTGGGAGAAGCACCGGCGGATGGGCGAGCTGGGCGGGTACCTCACCGAGCGTTGGGAGACCGCCGCCGGCAGCAACGAGACCTGGGTCATGTGGGATCTCGCGCTGGTGGAGGCGATGCTCAGCCCCGAGTTGGCGACCGTCGAGCTGCGCGACACGCCGCCCGAGAACACGCCACGCAAGGTCCACGTTTACACGTCGATCGACAGCCCGGCGATGGAGGCCGCGTACTGGCGGATCGCGTTGCCTGGGCGGTAGCCGGATACGCCGGCGTCGGTCCGTTTTGGCCCCCGTCAGCCCGTGTACGCGTGCGGGCGATACGGCGAATCGAAGAACGACCCGAGGGGGCGGCTGCGGAAGCCCGCGACCCACGCCACGGCGCCCAGCGTCGCCACGCCGGCGACGTCGGCCACGATGTCCAGCAGCGAGCAGCTGCGGTGCGGCGTGAGGGCGTTGGTAGCTTCTTCAATCGTGGCAAGAACGACCGCGATGGCCATGCCCGCCAGCAGGCTCTGCCAGGCCCGGCAACCCCGCAGGCGGATCGCCCGGGCGACGACCAGGGCGAACAGCCCGACCACGACGAAGTGAACGACCTTGTCGCCCACGAAAACCCCTTGAACGTAGAGCGGCAGGCCGTGGGCGGCCCCGGCGTTGGCGGCCATCGCCCAGGCGCCAACGATGGTCGTGTAAGCAGCTAGCAACAACATGACGTCTCTCCCCTTCCGGTGGGTCTCCGCGGCGGGCGATCCGTCGCCCGCGTCTGGCGTCCGACAGAGCGACTGGCGTGCCAAACCGTCGCGGGCGGGTATCCGCGTGCCGCTCTAGCTTGTTCAATCAGCACAGCCCGTCCGTCTGCGTTCTGAACCGCCGCGTCGCCCCCGCCGCCGACCTTTGCCGTGCCCAAGTTCCAGCTCACCAGCGACTTCCAGCCCGCGGGCGATCAGCCGGCCGCCATCAAGGCACTGACCGCCGGCCTCCGAGCCGGCGAGAAAGAGCAGGTGCTGATGGGCGTCACCGGCAGCGGCAAGACGTTCACCATGGCAAACGTCATCCAAGAGCTGCAGCGGCCCGCGCTGGTGCTGAGCCACAACAAGACGCTCGCCGCCCAGCTCTACAGCGAGTTCAAGGAGTTCTTCCCCAACAACGCGGTCAGCTACTTCGTCAGCTACTACGACTACTACCAGCCCGAGGCCTACATCCCCCAGCGGGACATTTACATCGAGAAGGACGCGTCGATCAACGAAGAGATCGACCGCATGCGGCTGGCGACGACCAGCAGCCTGGTGAGCCGACGCGACGTGATCGTCGTCGCCAGCGTCTCGTGCATCTACGGCCTGGGCTCGCCGGCCGACTACAAGGAGATGATGGTCGGGCTGTGCGTGGGCGACGTCGTCGACCGCGACGAGGTGCTCGGCAAGCTGATCGACATCCAGTACGACCGCAACGACCTCGACCCGGAGCGGGGCAAGTTCCGCGTGCGGGGAGACTCGGTCGAGATCTGGCCGGCGTACGAGGAGTTCGCCTACCGGATCGAGTTCTGGGGAGACGAGGTCGAGAAGCTCAGCATCATCAACCCCACGAGCGGCCAGGCGGTCGACCACCTGCAAGAGGTCTACATCTACCCGGCCAAGCACTTCGTGCTGCCCGAGGAGCGGATCGCCAAGGCGATCGACCAGATCAAGCTCGAGCTCTCCGGCCGGCTGGAGTACTTCAAGAAAGAGGGCAAGCTGCTGGAGGCCCAACGCCTCAACGCCCGCACGCGGTACGACATCGAGATGATGCTGGAGATGGGCTACTGCCCGGGCATCGAGAACTACTCGGCTCCGCTGTCCGGCAAGGAGGTGGGCGAGGCGCCCAACACGCTGTTCGACTTTTTCCCGGACGATTACCTGCTGTTCGTCGACGAGAGCCACGCCACCGTCAGCCAGGTGGGCGGCATGTACAACGGCGACCGGGCCCGCAAGACGACGCTCGTCGAGCACGGCTTCCGCCTGCCGAGCGCACTGGACAACCGGCCGCTGAAGTTTGACGAGTGGCAAGAGCGGATCAAGCAGTGCGTGTACGTGAGCGCCACGCCGGCCGACTTCGAACTCGAACGCACCGGCGGCGAGGTCGTCGAGCAGATCGTCCGGCCCACCGGGCTGCTGGACCCAGTGATCGAACTCTCGCCGGCCCGCGGGCAGGTGCCGCACCTGCTGGAGCAGATCAAAGAGCGGGCCGCCGCCGGCGAGCGCGTGCTGGTCACCACGCTCACCAAGCGGCTGGCCGAGGACCTCTCGAGCTACCTGACCGAGCGGGGCGTGCAGTGCAAATGGCTCCACTCCGAGCTCGACGCCTTCGAGCGGGTCGAGCTGCTGCGTGACCTGCGTGAGGGGAAGTTCGAGGCGCTGGTGGGCGTGAACCTACTGCGCGAAGGCCTCGACCTGCCGGAGGTGTCGCTCGTGGCGATCCTCGACGCCGACAAGGAGGGCTTCCTGCGGAGCGAGACGTCGCTGATGCAGACCATCGGCCGGGCCGCGCGGAACGTGAACGCCAAGGTGTTCATGTACGCCGACAAGGTCACCAAGAGCATGCAGCGGGCGATCGACGAAACGGAGCGTCGCCGCAAGCTGCAGCAGGAGTACAACGAGGAGCACGACATCACGCCGGAAACAATCAAGAAGGCGATCCGCAAGGGAATCGAGGGCGAGGCGGCCGCCCACGCCCGCGCGAACGCGGCGGTCGGCCAGGACGACGAGACGCAGTACATCACGCAGGAGTACCTGAACGAGCTCGAGAAGGAGATGTACGAAGCGGCCGATCAGATGGAGTTCGAGCGGGCGGCGATCCTCCGCGACCGGATCGAGAAGATGCGCGAGTCGATCGGCCAGAGCATCAAAGAGGTCGAGGCCGGCATGAAGAAGTCGGCCGGCAAGCGCGGCAAACGCGGCCGCAAGGGGACGAAGAAGGCGAAGGTGCCGCGGCCCAAGAAGGGCGTGTGAACCAACGCACGGGGCGGCGTGTCTCGCACCCAAGCGTACCCCCCCTGTACTAACGTCCTTCTCCCACGCGAGCGAACTGCGCATGCTCTCCCCAGCTTCTTTCGTCTACAGCTGGGACAACCAGCTGCGGTACGCGCTCGCTTTGCTCGACGACGTTACCGACGAGCAGTTCGTAACGCGGCCCGGCGGGAACATGAATCACCCGGCGTGGATCATCGGGCACGTTTCGCTCTACCACGACGCCACGCTCAGCCTGCTCGCCGGCAAGCCGTTCAAGGAGCCAAAGGACGATCCGCTGTTCGGCTACGACGGCGACGGGCCGATTGACGACATCGAGCCCTACGGCTCAAAGCAGCTCATGGTCGAGCGCTTCGCGGACAGTCACGAAGTGGTTGCTCAGGCGGTCCTTTCCGCTTCCCCAGCGGATTTCGCACGGGCGCCGAGCCTGCCGCGTTGGGCCGCGATGTATCCGACCGTCGAGTTTCTGTTGCCCGATCTGCTGCTGTTCCACGAGGGAATGCACATCGGCCAGATCAGCACTTGGCGCCGTGCGATGGGCTTGGCCGGTGTCGAGTTTCCCGACAGGACTCCGCGCCCCGGGTTGGCGCCGTCACCGGCGAGGAACTAGCCGACGCAGCTTGCAGGCTGCCTGCGTCTCACTTCTTGGGCGGGGCATCGAGGAGGTCGAGGCCGGCAAGCGGCGCCGAAAGGGGACCAAGAAGGCGAATAGGCCCGCCCGAGGAAAGGCGTGTGAAGCCGGGGGCCGGCCGCGCCAGCCGAAGCCTCTCAACCGCGGGCGGCAGCCCTCGGACGGCTCACACCACGGGTCGTCTTGCTGGCGGGGCGTATTGAAGTCTCACGCAGAGGCGCAAAGACGCAGAGCTGGCGTTGGTTAGACTTCTCTCTGATGAATAAGCAAAGTTCACCGCTCCGCCGATCGGTCAGCTGCGTCCACTCCGTCTTCCACCGGCCTCATCCCGCTATATAGAGAGGATCAAGCCCTCCGGGCCGACGACGCCTAAGACCGGCGGCTCTGCGTCGCCGTCGCTCCGCGTGATAAAATCCGCGGATGCTTTCGCCTGAGAACCTCCGCCTCCGATCGGCCCTCGCCCTGCTGGGCGTGCTGCTCGCCGCCCCTGCCTGCCACGCGCAGCTGGACCTCGCCGCCGCCGAACAGGCGCAGGCCGCGCCCGCCACCGAGCCGGCGCCGCCGACCGTCGCCCCCGAGTTCGCCACGCCGCGGGCCGCGTACCGGGCGTTTCTCGCGCGGATGCGCGACAACAAGAAGGCCGAGGCGGCCGCGCTGCTCGACCTGTCCGACCTGAATCTCGACGCCGCGAACGCCAAGGGGCCGGAGCTCGCGTACAAGCTTTTCTTCGCTCTCCAGCAGTTGGTCAGTGTCGAGGACCTCGGCCGCTGGCCGTACGCGGCCGACGAGGCCTACGCCGCCGTGCCCGACGCGGCGGACGCAGCGTCGCCTTGGTCGGTCGCGTCGCTCGATCGGTTCATCGACTTTCGCGCGCAGCAGATCGAGCTGATCCGCGACGACGACGGGCGTTGGCTCTTCAGTCGCTCGACGGTCGAGAAGATCGAGACGCTGTTCAGCGAGCTCGAAGAAGAGAGCGACCGCCGCGAGGCCGCGAAATCGTCTCAGAAGAAACCATCAGACGCGGCGCCGAAGGACCCGTTCCGCGAGGCAGAGAACCCGTCGGCCAAGACGACCAAGCCGCTGTCGATCCAGCTCCGCGACGCGTTGTTCCCCAAGTCGCTGCACCGCAAGACGTTCTCGTGGCAGCTGCTGCCGACGTACCAGTGGATCTGCCTGATCGCCATCGGGGTGATCGGCCGACTGACCGAACGGCTGAGCCGACTGGTGCTTACTCGCACGAGCGACACGGTCGTCCGCCGCATCGACCCGGACTTCGACGACACCACCCGCAGCGTCTGGCGGCCGGTCGGCCGGCTCATCAACGCGGCGGTTTGGTACGGCGGCGCCGTGGCCATCGGCCTGCCGTTTGAGGTCGTCAGCATCCTGTTGACGGTGTTGAAGATCTTCACGCTTGTCGCGGCGGTGCTGGCCGCTTACGCGGTGATCGACCTGCTGGCCGACGTGCTGTCTCGCCGGGCCAAGCGCAAGCAGCGGAAGTTCGACGACACGGTGCTGCCCCTCGCCAAGGCGACGGCGAAGATCGTCGCGACGCTCGCCGGCGTGCTGATCGCCGTGGCGACGCTCGCAGAGACGGTCCCCTCCGCGTTGCTCGGCGGTCTGGGCATCGGCGGTTTGGCGATCGCGTTGGCGTCGCAGGAGACGCTGTCGAACTTCTTCGGCTCGATCACCGTGCTATTCGACCGGCCGTTCGAGGTGGGCGACTGGGTCGTCGTCGAGGGGATCGAAGGCGAGGTCGAGACGGTCGGCTTCCGCAGCACGAGGATCCGCACGGGGCTCAACTCGCAGGTGACGCTGCCAAACAGCAAGCTGGCCGGCGCCAGTGTCGACAACTGGGGGCGACGCAAGTACCGGCGTTACCTGACGCGGATCGGCGTCGAGTACAGCACCTCGCCCGAGCGGATCGAGGCGTTCTGCGAGGGCATCCGCGAGCTGATCCGCCGCCAGCCGCACACGCGCAAGGACTTCTACGCGGCGTACTTCAACGAATTCGGCGCCAGCGCGCTAGAGATCTTGCTGGTCGTTTATTTCGAGGTTCCCGACTGGCCGACCGAGCTGCGTGAACGCAATCGGCTGCTGCTGGACATCGTGCGGCTGGCCGAGCGGCTGGGGATCGGCTTCGCCTTCCCGACACAGACGGTGCACCTGTTCCAAGAGAAGCCGCCAACCGCGCCGGGCCAGCTGTCCGACGCGGAGCGCGAGGGCCAGTGCCTAGCCGCCGACATCGCCGGCGAGCTGCCGAACTACCAGGATCGCCCCGGCAAGGTGAAGTTCACCGGCCCGACGCCGATCGACCCGCACGAGCGAGCGTGAGCGCCGCCGGGTAAGCTGGAGCCGTGGCACGGATCATGGATTGCAGAATGGCTCGTAGCATCGCTCGACACGCGGTTCGCAGCAGCGTTTGGAAGTGGTCGCTACCGCTGCTCGTGTTCGCGTGGACGCACGCCGCGGCGAGCCCCTACACGGGCCTCGTCGTGTTCGGTGACAGCCTGTCGGACGTCGGCAACACGTCGGCGTCGACCTTCGGTTTGCAGCCGGGGTCCGCGTACTTCGACGGGCGGTTCAGCAACGGCCCGGTGTACGCGGAGCGGCTTGCCGACGGGCTGGGGCTCGACCCGGTCGTTCGCAGCGGGGCCGGCGGCCGCAACTACGCTTTCGGAGGCGCCGAGACCAACGGCCCCGGCGGGTTCGTGGGGCTGTTCCTCGATTCTCTCGTCGAGCAGGTGGACGACTACGTGGGCGGCATCGGCGGCGCTGACCCTAACGCCCTGCACGTGGTGTTCATTGGCGCGAACGATCTGTTCAACGGCCAGTCAAGCGTCGCGACGCCGCTCAGCGTCATCAGCACGCAGCTCGATCGGCTCGTCGACGCGGGCGCTCGGCAGGTGCTCGGGATCAACCTGCCGCTGCTCGGCCTCACGCCCGACAACCTGGGCAACGCGGGACTATCGGCCGCGACCGCCGGCTTCAACGCCGGCTTAGCGACGCTTTACGACACGCTGGAGACCGCCACGCCGGGGCTGACGATCCATCGGCTCGACGTGGCGACGCTCTTCAGCCGGCTCGTCGCGGCTCCGTCGGCGTGGGGGTTCACCAACACCACGTCCCAAGGCATCAACGCGGCCGACGCCGCCGGGTTTGTGTTCTGGGACGGTGTCCACCCGACACGAGAAGCCCACGCCTTGCTGGGCGAAGCCGCGATCCGCGCCGTGCTGCCCGAGGGCGACTACGACCGCGACGGCGTGGTGACCACGGCCGACTACGCCGTGTGGCGAGCGGAGTACGGCAACCGGTTCGACGCGGCGGCGGGTGTGACGACGGGCTTCGCCTCCGACGCGAACAACGACGGACGGATCGACGCCGCCGACTACACCGTGTGGCGTGACGCGTTCGCACTAGCGGCCGTCGCGATCCCCGAGCCCGGCGGCCTGCTGCTGGGCTTGGCTCTGGTTGGGACGGGTCTGGTGGGATCGTCGCCGGCACGCGGCCGCTTCGGCTCGCACTCTCGTTGTGACGTCGTCTAGAATCAGAGGCCGAAAACGACTCTCCTCCTCGCGCAACTCTTCCGATGCTGTCTCGATCTCAGCCCGCGTTGCTCGCGTCCGTGCTGTTGCTGGGCGGCGTTAGCGACGCCCAATCGCCGCCCGACCCGGACTACGTCCGCACGCCGGTCTACGACACCTACCAGGACTTCTGGGCGGCGGTCGACGCGGCGACCTCGATCCCTGCCGCCGCGGAGCGCGCCGCCGCTGTGAGCGATCTGTGGCACACGCTGACCGACGCCGGCCAGGTGCCCTTCGCGATCGACGATCGCGTCGCGTTCCTGTACCGCGGCGGGGCGTCGAGCGTGTCGTGGCGGGGCGACTTCAATCGCTGGGGCGAGGCCCGCGGACGGCGGCTCGGCCAGTCCGACCTGTGGATCTACGAGACCGCGTTCCCCGCCGACGCCCGCACCGACTACAAGGTGTTCCTCAACGGCTCGGACTGGCGCCTCGACCCGAGCAACCCGCTGCAGATGTGGGGCGGCTTCGGCCCGAACTCGGAGCTCCGTATGCCGAGCTACGCGTACCCACACGAGACGATCCGTCGGCCGGGCGTCGCGCGGGGCACGCTCAGCAACAATGTGCGGATGGCGACCGATCGGCTGCCGCACGACGTCAACTATCGCGTCTACACGCCGGCCGGCTACGGCGCGAGCGAGAACGGATTGGGCGCGCTAACCGACCTGCCCACGGTCTACGTGACGGACGGTCACGAGTACACCGCGGAGCACATGGGCAGCATGACCGCCGCGCTCGACAATCTGATCGCCGACGGCAAGCTAGCGCCGACGATCGCCGTGTTCATCGACCCGCGTGACCCAGTCTCCGGATCCAATCGTCGGCAGGAGCTCTACGTAGCGAACGAGTCGTTCGCCGACTTCGTTGCCGACGACCTGATGCCGGCCATCGACGCCGCCTACCGCACCGACGCACGTCCCGAGTCTCGGACGATCCTCGGCACTTCGCTCGGCGGGTTCTTCTCTGGTTACCTGGGCGCCGTCCGGCCCGACGCGGTGCGGAACCTCGCGTTGCAGTCGCCGGCGCTGGGCGGTTCGCTGCCGCGGATTCTTCGGCAGGCGCCTCCACTCGGTCAGAACATCGTCATGACGGGCGGAACGTTCGGCGACGACGCGACGCCCGACCTGATCGCCGCGACGCTGACCGACCTGGACATCGACTTCGAGTACACCAAGGTGAACGACGGCCACTCGTGGGGCGCGTGGCGAGGCCAATTGGGCGAGCTGCTGCTGGCGACCATCGGCCCGCCCGTCCCCGAGCCCGCGGCGGCGGCCGCCGTGATCACCGCCAGCGGCGTCGCGGCCGCGGTCGGCCGACGAGGACCACGCGCCGCCGTCACCGCTCGGTGAGTTCGAAGAAGGCCCGCCTCTTGCTGGCCGTAATCCAGCCGGTGTCCGAGGCGCCGTCGTCGGCCTTGCTCTCGAGCAGGTCGTACAGCCGCGTGGCGGCGCCGTTCCAATCGGTGACGCGGAAATCGACCCCGTAGACCGGCGCTGTGGTGCCGGGGCCGTTCCAGTCGGGCTTGCTGCCGAAGCTGGTGTCCTGGTCGAGCATCGTGGCGGGGAGATAGTCCAGCAGCTCTGCCGGCACGACGCCCGCGTACTCGTCGTCCGGCAGCCGACCGTGCTCGGCGGCGAAGCGCTCGGCGGCGTCGAAGACGCGATTGACGGTCGTCAGAATCGCCGCGACTTCAGCCTCGGCCGTTACGGCGAAGAACCGAGGCATCGCGATGCCGGCCAGCACGCCGATCACGAGCAGCACGACAACCAGTTCGACGAGTGAGAAGGCGTTCGTCGGTGCGAGTTGAACCGGTCGGCGGCTAGGAAGACGACTCACTTGTCCGCCAAGAAGAATCGAACCTTGTTCGTTTCGAAACGAATCCACCCGCTGTTCTTGTCCCCATCGTCCGACGTGCTGTCGATCGCTTGGTAGATGTCACGCCAGACCGAGCTTGCCCCGCCATCGCGGTCGATGACGACTCCATAGGCGGGCGACCCGGTTCCCGGACCATCCCAGTCAAGCGGGCCGCCGAATGAGGTCAAATCGGTGAAGAGCCTCTCCGGCAGATACCCATCGAAGTCCGACGGGAAGTCGCCTTTGTCAGCGTTGTCCGGCAGCCTACCGTGCTCGGCGGTGAACCTCTCCGCGGCGTCGAAGATCTGGTCCACGTTGCTCAAGATCGCGGCGGCCTCGGCCTCGACGCTTACCCGCATCAGCCGTGGCGCCACGATACCCGCGAGCACGCCAAGGATCATGATCACGATCACCAGTTCGACCAGGGTGAACGCCCTCACGAGGTTTCGTCCGGGGAAGCGACGGTTATGCGGCGTCGGCACGCTTGGGGGTCTCGCCGCCGTGTTCTCATACGGGTCCGCCTTAAGCTACAACGCGGCTGACCGCTACGTTCACAATCGTCCGCTCGGTGGGATGCCGAGACTCATCGCGGGGCGGGCTTGTTCCGCCTGATCCGGATGTACGCTTTCCCGATCCGCCGAAGTTGGCAAGACCGACGACAGAGTCACTCGCAGAGCCGCTGGCGGGCGAGTCGGTGAAGCCACGCAAACCATAGATTTCTTGCAATGCGTTCTCTGCTCCGCTGCAATCGATCTGTCGTCGTCCTCGTCACGGGACTGGCGACTCTGCTCCTGGCCGTCTCGTGCCCCGCCAAACCGGCAGGGTGCTCGCCCGACGAAGCGCTCGCACGTCTGCTCGACGGAAACAAGCGGTTCGTCCGGGGCCAGTCGCTGCACCCGCACGAGTCGGCCGACTATCGGGCGTCGCTCGCCAAGGAACAGCACCCGTTCGTGACGATCCTGGCGTGCAGCGATTCGCGCGTGACGCCGGCCATCATCTTCGATCAGGGCGTCGGCGACCTGTTCGTCGTCCGCGTGGCGGGCAACGTTGTGGACGAGGACGTCACCGGCAGCATCGAGTACGCGGTCGATCACCTCGGCACGCAGCTCGTGCTGGTGGTCGGCCACGAGAACTGCGGCGCCGTCAGCGCCGCTTACCACGAGTTCGTCGCGCGCGACCTGGGCCCCGAGCCGGACGAGATCGAGTCGTTGCTCGGTCGGATCGCGTCGAGCGTCGCGGGGCTCGACGCGGACGCGCCGATCGACGAGCAGATCGCCATCGGTGTGGTGCGCAACGTCGAGAACGGAGTCGATCGGCTGTCGCGGGTGGCCGACCTCCGCGACGCGATCGAGGGCGGGCGGCTGGAGATCCGCGGCGCGGTGTACGACGTCGCCACCGGGAAAGTACGGCTGCTCCCGTAACGCGTTACGGCGCCGTCACCTTTGCCCAGTACGGCCGGTAACGATCGGCCCGCGTGCGGGCGTCCTCTAGGAGGGTCTCGATCGACGGTTGCGCACGCTCGCCACGCGCGGTGATCCGGCGGCCGTTCCACTCGATCTCGAGCGGCTCGTCGAAGTCGATCAGCTCGGGCGAGAGCCACACGGTGAGCCGCTCCGCCTTACCGATCACGCCCAGCTTGTTGCCGTTGTACTTGCGTGCGCGGAGCTTGGCGGCACGTGTCCCCCGCTTCGGCGGCCACGCCGCCGGGGCGACCATCGACTTGGCGTTGAGCCCCTCTAGCTCAACCCACCAGAAGTAGTTGTCCCACGGACGCATCGAGGAGACCTCAAACTCTTCGGGCGGGGCGCCGCGGGCCTTGCGTTGCATCCAGTCGAAAGACTGCTGCAGGTCATCGCCCAGCGGGTCGTAGCCGCGGCCCCGGTACTCGACGACCGTCGCGTCGAAGCGCGGCCGCAGATAGCGGTCGAGTTCTCGCTCGTTGGTGTCGAGCTTGGCGCCGTCGAGCTCGCCCATGACGACACGCCAAGCGACGTGCTTCGCGTTCTGCCAGTACCAACCGCAGTAGCGATCGGCCACGGCGAGGAAGGGCAGCACGCCGGCCCACGCGTCGGGGTGAGCGAGCGCGAGGTCCCAAGCCACGTCGCCCCCTTCGCCGTGGCCGGTGATGAACACACGGTCCGGATCGATCGCGATCCGCCGCATCGCCGCCCGCAAGCCGCGGAGCACCGCGGCGTGCTCCTCGGCCGTGTACTCGTACCCGCGTTGATCGGGTCGGGCCCAGTCGATGGAGAGCGTCACGTACCCGCGGCGCGTGGCCTGGCCGACACGGCCGACGCCGGGTCGCGGCTGGCCCGCCCAGAAGTCGAGCTGCGCCTCGGGCGCCACACCGATCGCGGGCAGCGTGACGATCGTCGGGTACGCCCGCAGCGGGTCGTACTCCGGCGGCAGCTGCGCGACCACACGGACCGAGCGCGCCCCCACGCTGGCGCCGAACTCGTGCTGGCCGGGTAGGGAGTTCGTCTCGGCGGTCTCGCCGGTTGGCTCGTCTTCGCCGCTCGGTTCCACGAGCGGCAGCGGGGGCGCCATCCGGCGGAGCAGATCGGCGATCCGCTCCACAGTCGCCGAGGGCGTATCGCGAATCGACGTCAGCAGTTCATCGCGCACGCCGGCGTCTTTTTCCGCGAGGAACCGTCGCACGAAGTCGCGGAGCCGCACGAGCTCCAGCGCGATCGGCAATTCGGTCGTGGCGTTGTTGCTGCCCAACAACCAACCGCTGATGGCGATCGACGCTAGTTGCGTGGCGTCGAGAGCGTCGCCCTGGGCGAGTTGCCGGAAGGCGGCCAAGCGAGAGTCGGTCGCCGGCGTGAGCCGCTCGTCGAGCTCCGCAACAATCTGCTCGCCGACCGATCGGGCGATCTCGTCTTCGATCTGAGCGATGGCGTCGCGCAGCCGCGCGAGCGCCCGGGCGCGTTGCTCCTCGCGAGCGTCGATCTTCTCGAGCATCCGCCGCACCTCGCGGAGCGTTTCGCCCGGCACGCCGTCGGCGGGGAAGCTCTCGAGCAGCGTCTTCACGAGCCGGTGCTGACCCGCGTCGCGGCGGAGCTTGATCTCACGCAACAGCCGTTCGGCGCTGAGCCGCCGGAGGGTGCGGATCTCTTCGTCGAAGTCCAGCTCGCCCCGCTGCTGGGCAAAGTCGTTGGCGACGCCTTCCAGCTCGACGCGGGCGTCGCGGTACCGCTCGGCCTGCAGGTACAGCCGGACAATCTGCAGGCGGGCGTCCAGGTCGCCGCGGGGGACCACGTTGTTGAGGATGCGGGCGAGCGTGTCGCGGGGGATGCTGCTGGTGGCGAGCCGCTGGTCCCAGACGTAGCTCCTCGAATCGGATCGCAGCCCCTGCACGCGGGTGTAGACGGGGGTGATCTCGGTGACGCCCTGCACGACGGCGATCGGACCGTCGGCGGTGGGCGTCTCGTAGATGCGGCGGCCGAACCCGTCGAACGGCGTGACGCGCAACGCCCCACCGATCGCCCCGAGCGAGAAGCCGCGTTCGGCCACGTTCTGCTTGTCGGTAAGCCGGATCTTGATCCGCGGTTCGGCGCCCTCGTCCAGAACCTCGCGAACGGCGTTCTTGTGCAGATACGTGCGGCGGAGCCCGTCGTCGACAACCAGGATCGGCGTGAGCGCGACCTCGCCCGCGGACAGACCCGGCGCGAACGGGTCCTCGGCGACGCCGGACGTCTGGCCCAGGTCGCCGGTCAGCGTGCGGCCGTCGGTCAGCAGCAGCGTGACCGCCGACGCGGGGAGCGTGGCCGAAACCATCACGAAAAACGCGAGGATCGCTGGCGCACCGGCCGAACGCGCAGTAGCTTTGAGATGGGCCATGGCCGATTCCGTTGTTCGGGCGCCGAACCGAGCGTCCGCTGACGCAATTGTCCGTTGGTCCCCAGGCGGGTCAAACCGCTGTGCGGTCCTTCGTCCCGCGCCCGGGGCGTGAACCGTGCGGGTTGCGCCGGCCACGCGGACTCGTCTCCCGACACGCCCGCCGTCAAAGATGCCGAACCTCGAACCACGAGGCGAAACGTCGATGAGCGAAGACACCCTCCCGCCACCTCCGGTTAACGACGCCGCGGCCGCCGCGTCCGTGATCGAAACCACCAGCCGGCTGGCGTGGGCGACCTCTGCCTTTGCTTTTTCGGTCGGCGGCATGCGTTTTGTTTCGCCCGAGGGGGAAACGATCGACGCGATCCTCGGCTTGGTCGTCGGCGGCGCCGCGGCGTATCTGGCGTTGGCGCTTAATCGGGTGCCCGAGGCGGTCGTCGGGGCGAAGCGGATCGCATTGGTCGCGGGGATCGCCAACGGCCTGATGCTGCCGCTGGCGGCGGTCGCTTGTTTCGGCGGCGCAGGGACGAGCGGTTGGGCCGCGATCCCCACCGACACCACCAGCCGCGTGGTTGCGGCGGCGATCGGCATGACGGTCGCCGTGGCCGCGGCGGCGTTGCCCTGGGCTATCTACGCGGCCCTCCGCACCAAGTACGCACGCCAGTGGTTCGAATCCGCCCGGTTCGCGCACCGCGTGCCGGCCGGCATCTGGGTGAACAACGAATGAACGCCCCCGCGATCGACGATCGACACGCCGTCAACCTGCGTGAGACGCCGGGACCGGTGCTCGCCAGCAGCGTGCTGCTGTGGGCCAGCGCCTTCGTCTTCATGAGCCTCAGCGCCATGGGCGAGGACGCGGGCGACGTCGCCATGCTGCTGCTCGGCGGCCTCTCGGCCTACCACGCGATGGCCGTGCTGCGGGGCGATCGGCTCGCGATCCACGCCATGAAGTCGTTGCTGTTCGTCGTCGGCGTCTGCCAGGCGGTGGCCGCCGTCATCGCGACCGGATGGGCCGCGGGCCTCGTGATGGAGCTGTTCGAGGGCGTGGGCCGCGGCGGGACCGTGCTGCCGGCGTTGGCGGGCGGGATGATCGGATTCGCGGCCATTCTGTGGGCTTTGTGGCTCAGCCTGCAGCGGCCGAGCGTCGAGCAGTGGGTCGAGGCCAAAGCGTAGCGTGGCCCGACGCGGCCTCCCCCGTCTGCTCTTACCCTCTGCCCACGCCGGCGGCGCCGCCGCATACTCGTGGGCATGAAGGACTTCACCCGCGAGAGCCTCGTCCACGACCCGGTGCACGGCTACGTGCCGTTCGTCTCGGTCGTGCCCGCCGGCGAGACGAGCGAACGGACGCTGCTCGACAACCCGTGGCTGCAGCGGCTGCGTCAGATCCACCAGCTGCAGACCGCCTGGTGGGTCTACCCGTCGGCCGAGCACACGCGGTTTCAGCACGTCGTTGGGGCCATGCACATGGCCAGCCGGGCCGTGGACACGCTCTACGAGAGCCTGCACGACGTGTGCGGCGGCGATCTGCCCAGCCGCAACGCGGTCGACTGCCTGTGCCGCGTCGCCGCGTTGCTGCACGACGTCGGTCACGGGCCGTTCGGGCATTTCTTCGACGAGCACTTCCTCAAGCCGCACTACGGGCTGACGCACGAGAAGCTGGGCGCCCACATCATCGAGCACGAGCTGGCCACGCTGCTGCGAGGCGTGCGCCAGTGTCCTGCCGGCCGGATGAGCGACGACGAGTCGATCGATCCGGCGCACGTGGCGATGCTCATCCAGCGACCCACCCGCAACGACGCGGACGACTGGCCCCGCTGGCTGGTGCTGCTGCGCAGCCTGTTCTGCGGCCTGTACACGGTGGACAGCATGGACTTCGTCCTCCGCGACGCCTACATGACCGGCTACAGCGAGCGGGCCTACGACCTGGAGCGTCTGCTGCGGTACAGCTTCTTCAGCCAACGCGGGCTGACGATTCATCAGAAGGGCGTGGCGGCGCTGGTGAAGTTCGTGCAGACCAAGAGCGAGTTGTTCCGCGCCGTCTACTTCCACCGCACCGTGCGGGCGATCGACAGCACCCTGCGGGACGTGTTCGTCGAGAGCCGCGAGCTGCTGTTCCCGAACGACCCGCGTGAGTGTCTCGACGACTACTGCGGATTCACCGAGTGGTCTCTCCTGGTGGACGTGAGCCGATGGGCCAGCTCGGGCCACGCGGAGAAGCGGCGGCTGGCGCCCCGCTGGCGGCGCGTCCTTGATCGCGAGGTCGATTGGATCGCCGTGGAAGATCGCAACGTGACGTACAAGCCAGGCGAGTCGGAGCAGTCCAACATCTTCAGCGACGCCGGTCTGCTCGAGCAGGCGATCCGCACGCGGCTGCCGCCGGAGCACGCCGAGGTGCCGATGCAGATCGACTTGCCGCGGCACATCTACCGGCCCGACGCTCTGGCGGCCACGGCGGGGCAGAACTTTCAGTTCAAGCCGTCCACCGGCAAGGTGTACCCGCTGACCGACGACCAGCTCTTCGCGCAGCTGCCGGTGGCGCACCGCGCGTGCCGCGTCTACCTGCACAAGGGCCACACCCCCGCGGAGGCGGCGGCGGTCGGCGCGGCGCTCGACAAGATCGGCGGCAGCCGTAGCGATGATGATCTGACCAATATGTGAGGAGATGGGGGGATGGCGCCCTCGTCTCGGTGGGTTGCGGGTTGGGTTCGAACCGCGACGGCGACGACGCGGGACGCGGTGAGATAAGGGGATGCTCGCTCGGTGCTGAGCAAGCACTCGGTCAACCATGCGAACTGTGTGTGGACGAGGTTCGCGCTCATGAAGAAGTCGTTCTCAAGACCGAGTGACAGCAGCCCCACCGAACCACCATCACCCCATCCCCTTCACGCGGTGGACCGCCAACCGCAGCGGCCAGAACCCGCCACGGCGGCATCCACCTCACCCCGCCATCCCCCCATCCCCTAGGAGATAGGGGGATGGAGCCCTCGCGGCGGTGGGTGGCAGTCCGGGTACGGGCCGCGGAAGGCGACGACGCGGGGCTTATGGAGATAGGGGGATGCTCGCTTGGTGCTGAACAAGCACTCGGTCGGCGTAGCGAGCACGGCGTGAACGATCTGATCGTTCATGACCGAACCGTAATGAGCACGGCGTGACGTCTGCCCCACCGAACGACCATCACCCCCTCTCCTTCACGAGGCTGACTGCCAACCGCAGCAGCCAGAACCCGCCACCGCGGCATCCACCGCACCCCGCCATCCCCCCATCCCCTCCACGTTGCGTTCGGTTAGCGTTGGTGGACCGAGGCCGTTGCCCCCGGTACCCACTCCGCCACGCCGTCCCCCTACCCCCTCATGAAAAAACGCCCGCTCGATCTTCGCAGCCTGGACGACGTGATCGCGGAGGTCGAACGCCTGCGCGATGGCGGGTACACGCCCCGCGGCAAGTGGAACCTCTCGCAGATCTGCGAGCACCTGCGTGAGACCATCCGGATCGGCATCGACGGCGACGAGCCGCGGCTGTCTTGGATCCAGCGGAAGGTGTTCGGCGCGATCTTCTTCTTTGTGTTCCGCAACCGCGCGATGATGGCCGGCGCCCCGACCATCCCGCGGCTCACGCCCGAGCCGATGGAGGCGGACGACCCGGCCATGATCGACGCGTGCCTCGCCACGCTCGCGGAGGCGCGAGACTTCCCCGGGCCGATCCCCAACTACCCGCTGATGGACGGCATCACACTCGAGAAGTGGAAGGACCTGATGGTCATCCACTCGCAGCACCACCTGCGGTTCCTCCAGCCCACGTGAGAGGCGGCCCGCGACCCGTCAGGAGATCAGCTCTCGCACCACCCGCGCCGGCTCCACGCCCGTCAGCCGCTGATTCAGGCCGCGGAACGGAAACGCCATCCGCTCGTGGTCGAAGCCCAACAGACGGAGCAGCGTGGCGTGCAGGTCGCGGACCTGCACGGGCCGGGTCACCGGGTGGTAGCCGATGGGGTCGGTCTCGCCGTGGCTGTAGCCGGCTTTAACGCCCCCGCCGGCCATCCAGATCGTGAACGCCTTGGCGTGATGGTCGCGGCCGACGAACGGGTTGGCAGTGCCGCCGCGGTTCTCGGCCATCGGCGTGCGGCCGAACTCGCCGCCCCACACCACAAGCGTCTCGTCCAGCAGCCCGCGTTGGTCGAGGTCGTCCAGCAACGCGGAGATCGGCCGGTCCATCTGCCGCGTCTTGCGGCGGAAGCCCTTCTCGATGGCGGACTGCTCGTCCGTGCCGTGCGAGTCCCATCCCCAGTCGAAGAGCTGCACGAACCGCACGCCGCGTTCGACAAGCCGGCGGGCGAGCAGGCAGTTGTTCGCCAGGCTCTCTGAGCCCGGCTCGGCGCCGTACGCCTCGAGCGTCGTTGGCGACTCCTCGGCCAGGTCCATCGCGGTGGACGCCTCCAGCTGCATGCGGCAAGCCATTTCGTACTGGGCGATGCGGGTCACGGTCTCGGGGTCGCCGAGCTCTTCGTGCGTCTGCCGGTTGATGCGGTTGATCGCCTCGACCACCCGCGTGCGGAGCGACTGGTCGACGCCGTCCGGGTTCGACAGGAACAGCACCGGGTCGCCGTAGCTGCGGCACTGCACGCCCTGGTACACGCTGGGCAGGAAGCCGCTTCCCCAGCCCGCCTGGCCGACGCTCGGGTTGCGCCCGCCGGAGAGGAGCACCACAAACCCGGGCAGGTTCTCGTTCTCGCTACCCAGCCCATACGTGGTCCACGCGCCGAACGACGCGCCGCCGCCCCGCGCGGAGCCGGTGTGCACCAGCAGCTGCGCGGGGGCGTGGTTGAACTGGTCGGTCTGCATCGTGTGGACGAAGCACATCTTGTCGAGGTGCTTCTCTAGGTGCGGCACGCGGTCGCTCACCCAGCGGCCCGTTTCCCCCGCTTGGTGGAACGGGTAGTGCGGGCCGAGCATCTTCGGCACGCCGCGGATAAAGGCGAACCGCTCGCCCTGCATCAGGCTCTCGGGGCAGTCCTTGCCGTCGAGCTTCGCGAGGTCGGGCTTGTGGTCGAACAGCTCGAACTGGCTCGGCGCCCCGGCCATGTGTAGGTAGATGACACGCTTCGCCCGACCGGCGAAGTGCGGCTCGCGAGGCGCCCACGGGCGCGACGGATCGACATCGACGGTGATCGGCCCGCCGGACGCCGCGGCGCGTCGGCCGGCGCCCTCAGCGGCGAGCCAGCAGGCGCCAAGCCCCGCCATGCCCTGCCGCAGGAACAGCCGCCGCGTGCTCGCGCCGCTCGACAGCCGATCGTGCTCTTCGAACAGGTTCATCGCTTGCGGGGCCTTACTTCGTGAGAGCGGCGTCGAGGTTCATCAACGCGCTAGCGACGATCGTCATGGCGAAGCCCTCGCGGTCGGGGGCGTCGTCGGCTTCAGCATCGCTTGCATTGACGCCAGGCTTGCTGGCATGAGCGTCGGTATCAGCGTCAGCATTGTCGCCGGCTTCAACGTCGACTTCAGCTTCGAGCTCAGTCGCCGGCGGGGCGGCCGCCAACGCGGCCGCGTGTAACGCCACCAGCTCCGCGACGGCCTCGCCGCTCGCCGGCGCGCCTGTCGCTTCTTTGAAGCCCCACGCGATCTGCTCGCCGAGCGACGCCCCACTTTGCGAACGCATCCGCTGCGCGAAACCCTCGGCCAGCTCGACGTGCGCCGGATCGTTGAGCGTCACCAACGCCTGCAACGGGGTGTTGGTCCGTTCGCGTTTGGCGGCGCACTGCTCGCGGCTCGGCATGTCGAACGCCATCAGGCTCGGGTAGCCGGCGGTCCGCTTCCAGTACACGTACAACGCGCGGCGGAACCGCTTGTCGTTCTGGTCCATGTCCCAAGTAGCGGCGTTCCAAACCGACTTCCAGACGCCCGCGGGCTGGTACGGCTTCACCGGCGGGCCGAACTGCTCGTCGTTGAATCGGCCCGACAGCACCAACGCCTGGTCGCGGACCATCTCCGCGGTGAGCCGGTTGCGTGGCCCGCGGGCGAGCAGCCGGTTGTTCGCGTCGATCGCCAGCATGGCGGGCGTCGTCCGAGCGTCGCGCCCGTAAGTGCGAGCGAGCACGATCTCACGCAGCAGCCGCTTGACGCTCCACCCCCACTCGCCGGCGAATCGCGCCGCGAGGTGGTCGAGCACCTCCGGGTGCGTGGGGGCCGTGCCCGTCGATCCGAACTCGTCGATCGTCTCCACCAGCCCCGCGCCGAACAGCTGCGCCCAGACGCGATTCACGAACACACGCGCCGTGAGCGGGTGATCGGGCGAGGTCATCCATCGGGCCAAATCAAGTCGGTCTTCCACCGGGTTGTCGCCCAGCCGCAACGCTTCCGGCGCGTGCGCCCGCAGGGGCTCGCCCGGCGAGAGC
>JBCBPC010000038.1:0-33225 GCA_039820945.1 Planctomycetota bacterium | reverse complement strand
ACACCGTGGAGGTCAACGCCGAGATCGGCGGCGATAACCAAGACGCCCTCGACATGGACTCCGATGTCGACGGCCTGGAGTACTTCCGCGCCGACGACTTCGGTGACGGCCAGATCAAGCTAAACGCCACCGACGCCGGCGTTGACGGTGAGCTCGTCTCGATCGAGACCACGCTCGATCAGACCTACGACGCCCCGATCCTGCTGCTCGCCGACTCGCTGCTACGCACTACTCAGGACTCCATCATCTTCAACGAGTTCGTTGACGCGGCCGATAACGGGGTCGCCGGGACGAGCGACTTCGGCCTCGAAGTCGAGTTTCAAGACACCGTGGAGGTCAACGCCGAGATCGGCGGCGACAACCAAGACGCACTCGACATGGACTCCGATGTCGACGGCCTGCAGTTCTTTACCACCAACGAGATCACCCCGGGAGAGGGACAGGCGAAGCTCAACGTCACCGACGCCGCGGTTGACGGCGAACTCGTCGCCATCGAGACCACCGGCGACCAAGACTTCAACACGGCGACCCTGCTGATGCAGGACACGCTGCTCCGCTCGACCGAAGGCTCCATCATATTCGATGGCTTCCTCGACGCCGCTGATAACGGAGTCGCCGGGACCAGCGACCACGGCCTTGAGGCGGAGTTCGCTGTCTCGCTTCAGTTCAACGCCCAGGTCGGCGGCGACAACCAAGACGGTCTCAACATGCCCTCCGACGAGGACGGTCTCGAGTTCGTCGAGATGCGCGACTTCGGCGCCGGCCAGATCAAGCTGAACATCCCCGAGGGGGAAGAAAACGACAACGTCGCCTCCGTGCTGACGACGATGCAGCAGCTCTACGGGGCGCCGACGCTGCTCGTGCAGACCGCCCGGACACGTAGCACGGCGTCCGGGGTGCAGTTCCGCGACACGGTCGACGCGGCGGACCTCGCCGGCGCCTTCGACAGCCTCGCCGGCTTAGCCGTCGATGCGGTGTACGCGCTGAACGACCCGATCGCCGCCGACTTACGCGGGGGTGAGGTCTTCCTCGGCGAGGTCGGCCGCGACAATCAAGACCCGCTCGCGATGCAATCGGACGTGAACGGCCTGAGGTTCGTCGATGTCGAGATCGGGCCCGAGGACGCGGGCGTGATGCCGCCGACGGACACGAGCGAGTCCCTGCTGATCGACGTGCCGGTGACCACCACTCGGGACATCGCGTTGACCGTGCTCGGACTCGCGACCAGCGGCGACGCCGACAGCAACCTCACGCTCGGCGAGTTCGCGCAGCTCCGCACCAACGGCGACGGCGGCGGAGACTCGCTGGGCGAGGTGGTGCTCTCGTCGGCCGACGACATCGACATCGAGCCGGCGGCTGGCTTGCCGGGGACAACCCGTGGGTCCGGCGTCGAGGAGAATCTCTCGACGGTGTTCGCCGAGGAGCGGCTGACGATTGTCGCCGACACCGACGGCGACGACGGCGGCGCAACCGTCTCGACGATCGCCGACAACCCGGACGTGGACGACGCGCTCGGCTTGCTTGTCGCCCCGATCATCGACGTGCAAACCAGCACCGATCCCGACGAGATCGATACACAGGCCGACCGTTTCGGCAGAGGCAGCGATGTCACGATCTCGAGCTTTGCGAGCCGCGACGAGCTCGAGATGGTGTTCAGCGACGGCTTCAGCCTCGACGCCAATAGCGTCTTGATCAACGCCGGCGCCGGGTTCGACGAGCTAGAGAACAACTACGTCAAAGACACGACGGGGCGGCGTGTTGACGCGACGTACACGACGACGTTCGCCGAGGTCTCCGGCCAGGCCTCACCCGTGATCAACGCCGACAACTCGGCCTTCGGCGGCCTGAACGAGTTCGGGTACGAGACCCGGTCGGTCGACACATATGCCCAGCGGGCGGGCACGAGCGGTGAGCCGGACTTCTTTGGCGTGAACACCGTTACGGGCTTGGTGACCGACCCCAACCTGGCCCAGCCGAACTTCCTGATGCTCGAGCAGCGTGTCGCTGTCAGCGACGACCGCAGCGACCTGGACGTACCGGCGATGGAGGACGACTCGCCGGCTCGATTCTTCGTCGAGAACCACGAGGCCCTTGACCTGGAAGGTTCCGAAACACGCGACGTCATCCAGAACCTCTCGGGGGTCCCCGCGACGCTGACCGGCGACGAGGGCAACGATGTGCTGCTGGGCCGTCAAGACTTCGTGGATCCCAACATCGAGTCCCGGCCGATCGACGTGATCGCGTCGGGGTCCGGGTCCACGATGACCCCCGGCGGGCAGGCGGTGTTCTTCGAGCCCATGGACACCATCGAGCTCCGCGATGGCGACGTGCTTGCCGGCGGCGACGGGCAAGACTTCATCTTCTCCGACGTGCAGATCTTCGTCGATCCGGACGTGCCCTTCGGCCGCGACGCCCTGTACGGCTTGCTCGTGCTTGACGTCGCGGGCGAGTCGGAGGTGCTCTCCGGCGACCTCGTGAACAGCGCGAACGGCGAGATCAATCACGGCGTTCAGGTCGGTTCGAACGACATCATCCGGGCCATCACGGGCATGTTCCTCGACGGCGCCGGCCAGAAAGACTTCTTCATGTGGTTGTTCGCCAACCCGATGCCGCTCACTCAGGCAAACCTGGACAAGCTCGTTCAGGACGCCTACTTCGGCACGGAGTTCCCCACCGGCGGCAGCGCCGACAAGGTGGGCATCCTCGAGCAGATCGCCGGCGATATGACGCTGACCGACGCCGAGCTGGCCGTCGTGTTCGAAGAGTTCGGCATCGAAGAGCGGGCTAGAGACAACAACTGATCGGCGGCACGGCGGACGCCGGCCCCCGCGGACGCCGTCGACCCAGCGGGACGGTGGCGCCGCGTTGGCGGGCATGCACGGCGACGGCTGCCGCCTCGGGGTTAGTCGCGTTGGTCGGCGCCGAACGCCCGGGCCAGGCTCCACAGCCGCGCGAGGCCGCCCTCGTCCGCTGGCGGCGAGGCGTCGGCTTCGCCGTCGAGGAGGCCAGCGCCGGCGGTGACCGCCGCCTCACTCGTCGCTTCCGAGGCCGCCGCCGACTCGGCCGCGGCCAGTGTCGGGGCCGCGTCGGTGGCCGCGCGGTTGAGCTCGCCGAAGTCGACGGCCGACCAATCGGTCTTCGCCACGCCGTCGAGGGTGATCGGCTCGCTCAGATCAACCGACGTCTCGGTGGGCGTGAACTCGCCGTCGAAGTCGCGTATGGCGGACCCGACGAGTGACTCCACCCGCTCAGCGGACCCCTCGACATCGCGAGGCCGGAGCCCCTCGTCTTCGACCAACTCGGTCGGCGAGGAATCGATCGCGTCCACCTCCTGCGGGCCGGTCACCTGGCCCGAGTCGAGGGCCATGTCGTTGAACACGAAGTTCTCGACGTTGCGGACGACGGTCACGCCGTCGGGCGAGTCGGGACGGGTGTCGGTCAGTGTGATCGACCCGTCGGGGTTCTCGACGATGGCGTAGTCGGACCAGTCGCCGCGGAGGCGAACGGTGTCGTCCCCCTCGCCGCCGTCGATGAAGTCGTCACCGGCGCCGCTGACGAAACGATCGTCCCCGGCGCCTCCAGACAGGCGATCGTTCCCACGCCCGCCCGAGAGGACATCGTCACCGGCGCCGCCGTTCAGTCGGTCGTTGCCGTCGCCGCCAGCGAGTCGGTCGTTACCTTGACCACCTAAGAGCACGTCATCGCCAGAACCGCCATTCAGGCGGTCATCACCGTCGCCGCCCGTGAGCCGATCGTTCCCACGCCCGCCGGAAAGCACATCATCACCGGCGCCACCAGTTAAACGATCGTCGCCGGCGCCTCCAGACAGGCGATCGTTGCCGTCGCCGCCCGTGAGCCGGTCGTTGCCTTGGCCGCCCGACAGCACATCATCACCGGCGCCGCCGTTCAGGCGGTCATCGCCATCGCCACCGGACAAGCGATCGTTCCCACGGCCGCCCGAGAGGACATCGTCACCGGCGCCGCCGTTCAGGCGATCATCGCCGTCACCGCCCGACAGGCGATCGTTCCCACGGCCACCCGACAGCACGTCGTTGCCAGAACCACCGCTCAACCGATCATCGCCAGCGCCGCCGGACAAGCGATCGTTCCCACGACCACCCGAGAGTACGTCGTCACCGGAACCACCGCTCAACCTATCGTTACCATCGCCACCGCTGAGGCGGTCGTTGCCTTGGCCGCCCGACAGCACATCGTCACCAGCGCCGCCACTCAAGCGGTCATCGCCGTCGCCGCCGGACAAGCGGTCGTTGCCACGGCCACCCGAGAGTACGTCGTCACCGGAACCACCGCTCAACCGATCATCGCCGTCGCCACCGACCACCCGGTCGTTGCCACGTCCGCCCGACAACACATCGTCTCCAGAACCGCCGTTAAGGCGATCATTGCCATCGCCACCGACCAGGCGATCGTTCCCGCGGCCGCCCGACAGCACATCGTCACCAGCGCCGCCATTCAAGCGGTCATCGCCGTCGCCGCCCGTGAGCCGGTCGTTACCGCGGCCACCCGACAGAACATCTTCACCGCCGCCGCCGCTCAAGCGGTCATCTCCGTCGCCACCTGAGAGCCGATCGTCACCGACGCCTCCGTTCAATCGGTCGTTGCCTTCACCGCCGGACAAACGATCGTTGCCACGACCACCGGAGAGTCGATCGTCACCAACCCCGCCGCTCAGACGATCATCGCCATCGCCACCGGAGAGGCGGTCGTTGCCTTCACCACCGGAAAGCCGGTCCTCGCCTTTGCCGCCGGAGAGGCGATCGTCACCGACGCCCCCGTTCAAGCGATCGTTGCCTTCACCGCCAGCAAGACGGTCGGCGCCATTGCCCCCCGAGAGCCGATCGTCACCGGCGCCGCCGCTCAAGCGGTCGTCGCCGTCGCCGCCGAAAATACGGTCATTGCCGTCGCCGCCCACGAGGCGGTCGTTGCCGGCGCCGCCCGAGACACGGTCGTCGCCCGCGCCCGCGTTCACCGTGTCATCGCCGTCGCCGGCGACAATGCGGTCCGCGTCGTCCGAGCCAAGTATCTTGTCGGCGTCGCCCGAGCCGATGCGGCGTAGCTCGATGTCGCCCAGCTCGGTGGTCGCTCCCGTGCCGTTGGACGCGACGACCCGCAGCGTGCCGCCGATCGACTGGTCCTGCGCGGCCGAGTAGTTCCAATCGCCGTTGAGGTCGGCGAGCGTCGAACCGACGAGCGCGTCGCCGTCGTAGATCGCGATACGGTTGTAGGCGCCCGCCTCGCCCGACACGTCGAGCGTTGCGTCTTCGCCGTCGACCCGCAACGCCGCCCGCTCTACCTCTGGCGCGTCCAGCTGCACACCGTCCGTGAAGAACGCGACGCGGCCGGTCCACGCCATGGTCTCGCCCGCGCCCGGCAGGTGGCCGGTCGCCTTGACTCGCATGGCGTGGTCGCCGTCCTCCGCCTCGTAGGTCTTCCCGCCTTCGTAGGAGCCTTCGGGCTGCACCTCGCCGCCGATGTGCAGGTGATCGACGATCAGGTTGCGGTCCTCGCCCACCACGCCGTCGCCGTCGCGATCGGCGGAGCCGCCGTCATAGGCGTCGTTGACGAAGACGATCTCAACCGACTCGATCTCGACACTCGGGTCCACACGCACGGTGACGAACTCGAAGTCGTTCACGTCGCGACGCACCAAGCTGTCGGCCATGCCGTCGCCCGTGCGATCGACGCCGTCGGCCACCACGCGGTTGCGGTCGGCGTTCACCTCGAAGGTGCTCGCGCCGTCGTCAGCGACGAACGTCTGGCCGTTGATGACGATCCGGTACTTCGGCGAGCCGTTGGCCTGGTCGTCGACGTTGCTCGGATCGTAGTGGTCGCCGGTGATGCGGAACGTCACCTGCGTGCCGTCGGCCGCCCCGCCGAGGTCGGTCATATGGTTCATGATCGGCAGGTCGTCTGCCGACACGGTCCCGTCCGCGAAGGCGAAAGACTCGACGTTCTTCACGGTATCGACGCCGTCGCCGTCCGGCCGGGTATCGGTCACCTGATACGAGCCGTCTTCGAGCTGCAGGACTTCGTAGTCGGCGATCGTGCCGCTGAAGCGGGCCGTGTCCGTGTCGCGTCCGCCGACGATCAGGTCATCGCCGGCGCCGCCCTCGAGCTCGTTCTCGCCGGTCGTGCCGTAAAGCCGGTCGTTGCCTTCGCCGCCGATAAGCGTGTCATCGCCGGCGTCGCCGATCAGGTAGTCGTCGCCGCCGCGGCCGTCGATCACGTCGGCGCCGTCGCCACCGCGGAGCCACTTGTTGTCGCCGTCAGAGCCCTTGATCGTGTCGTCGTGGTTCGAGCCGGTCGCTTCCTCGATGCCGGAGATGCGGTCGCCCTCGGCGAAGCCGCCCGAGACGGTCTGGTCGCCCAGGTCGATGTTCACGCCCTCGGTCGAATCCCAGTGCGCGATCCGATCGACACCCTCGCCGCCGTCGATGATGTCGCCGCCGGCGCCCGCCTGGATCCAGTCGTTGCCCGCGCCGGCATCAATCACGTCGCCCCCGCCGCGTGACACAATTCTGTCGGCGCCGTCGGTCCCGCGGAGGATCTCGCCTGCTTCGGTCGCGGCCCCGGAGTCCGCTTCCGCCATGGCGGTCAGACGGACGTTGTCGAGCGACACGCCGTAGCCGTTGCCGGCGCCCGTGCCCTGGAAGGTGAGCGTGTTCGATCCGTCGCCCGAGCCGCCGACCACCGCGAAGTCAAAACGGTCCATCGAGACGTCTTGGCCGCTAAGCGACGCGATGACCTCGCCGTTCCAGACCACGTCGAGGCCGTCGGTCGCATCGCGCACCGAGTCGGCCAGGTCGAAGCTCAACTGGTACGCGGCGCCGTCCTCGACGCCGGGGACCTGCTGCGAGATCGTGATGTTGCCGGGGCTGGCGTCCATGTCGAGCCAGTGATCGCCGTCGGACGACGCCACGCCCCGGTGGCCCGAGTCGACGACCTCGAACTGCCCGGCCGGCTCCACCAGCCGGACGTTGCGGAACGAGCTGTCGCCCGTCACGCCGAGGCTGTCCTCGTTGTTGTCGTCGTCGTTGATGAACGTCATCCGGTCGAACTCGCCGGTCATGTGCTGACCGATCGGGATCCGGATCTTCTGCCACTCGCCGTCGCCCTGGTACACCTCGTACGCGTGCCCGGCCGCGTCCGCGTAGTCCTGCGTGCCGAACAGCTTGACGAAGTTCTTGTCGCCACCATTGAACGACGCGTCGTTGTCGAAGCCGATCATCGCGAGCTCCGGCGTGCCGGCGCTGCGGTACTCCAGCTCGATGTAGGTATTCTCGGTGATCGTGTAGTCGCCGGGGACGGCCTTCCAGGCGTTGCCGGGCAGATGCAGCTCCGAGCCGTCTTCGGAGACCTCGAACGCGCCGTCACGGTCTTGTGACGAGCCGCCGTGGCTGATGACTCCTTCGCCGAAATCGACCTCTTGGGGGGCGCCGCTAAGCTCCCAGCCGCGGATGTCCTTGGAGGCGTGGCCCCAGCCGGTCTCGGTTGTGCCCGCCTCGTCTTCGAACGAGCCGTTGACCAGCAGGTTGTCGCTCTCGACGAGGCGCACGTTGTCGAGCGAGACGCCGACGTTGTTCTCGGCTCCGGTGCCGCGGAACGTGATCGTGTTCGAGCCGTCCCCGCTGCCGCCGCGGACGTCGAAGTCGAAGCGGTCCATCGAGTCGTCTTGGCCGTCGATCGTGGCGATGATCTCACCGTTCCAAACGACCTCCAGGCCGTCGCTGGCGTCGTGCACCGAGTCGGCCAGGTCGAAGCTCAGTGAGTAGACGAGGCCGTCGTCAACGCCGGGAACCTGCTGTGAGATGGTGATGTTGGCAGGGCTGGCGTCCATGTCGAGCCAGTGGTCGCCGTCAGACGACTCGACGCCTCGCACGCCCGAGTCGACCACCTCGAACTGGCCCGGTGTGTCGACGACCCGCACGTTGCGGAACGAGCTGTCGCCACGCACACCGGCGTCGTCGTCGTTGATGAACGTCATCCGATCGAACTCGCCGGTCATGTGCTGACCGATCGGGATCCGGATCTTCTGCCACTCGCCGTCCCCCTCGTACACCTCGTACGCGTTGCCCGCGGCGTCGCCGTGGGCCTGCGTGCCGAACAGCTTGACGAAGTTCTTCTCGCCGCCGTTCCAGCCGGCGTCGTTGTCGAAGCCGATCGCGACGAACTCGGGCGTCTCCGTGCTGCGGTACTCGAGCTCCACGTAGGTGGTCTCGGTGATGACGAAGTCGCCCTTGACCGCCTTCCACCCGTTGTCCGGGATGGTCAGCTCGGCGCCGTCTTCCGAGACCTGGAACGCGCCGTCGCGGTCCTGCGACGAGCCGCCGTGGCTGATGACGCCCTCGCTGAAGTCGATCTGCTGCGTGGCGCCGAGCTCCCAGCCGCGGATGTCGCCCGCCTTGTGACCCCAGCCGGTTTCGGTGGTGCCGACCTCGTCCTCGAACGAGCCGTTGACCAACAGGTTGTCGCTTGCCGCCATGCGGACGTTGTCGAGGCTGATGCCGACATTGTCCTCGGGGCCGAGGCCGCGGAAGGTCAGCTTGTCGGTCCCGTCGCCGCTGCCGGCGCGGACCTGAAGCTCGTGCTGGGTCCACTCGGCGTCTTCGCCGTGCACCTCGGCGACGAGCTCGCCGTTCCAATAGACCTCGAGGCCGTTAGCCGCGGTGTCGAGCATCTCGCCCCGATGGACGAACGGGTTCGAGTTGGCCGTCGCGAAGTTCAGGTCGTAGACCTTGCCTTCCTCCAGGCCGAGCACCTCCTGGCTGATCGTCACGTTGCCGGGGCTGGCGTCCAGGTCGAGCCAAAAGTCGCCGTGGTCGGCCGCGTCGACCCCGCCGCGGGGGACGTGCACCTCGGCGCGCGGGCCCTCTTCTAGCTGCCAGCCCGCCACGGTCGATCCGTGGTGGCCGAACCCGGCGCCCGTCAGCCCACGCAGGTCTTCGAAGCTGCCGTTCGAGATGAAGTTGTCGGGGTCGGACGAGGCGGCGACCTCCACGCTGTGCGTCGCGGTGTACTCGGTCAGCGCGTGGAGCTGCACGTCGTCGAGGTAGCCGCCGCGGCTGTCCTCGGCGCCCACCGCGCGGAACTCCAGGCGACCGGCGTCGCCGTCTGCCTGAACGTTGAAGGTGTGCGTGGTCCACTCGGTGTCGGACAGGCCGCTTCCGTCGCGGCTCATCGTGCCGAGGAGCTGGCCGTCCCAGTACACTTCGACGCCGACGCTGTCGGCCGCCACGCCGGGGCGCGGCGAGTACTGCACGCTGAGCTGGTAGTGGTCGCCGTCGTTGACGACGACTTCCTGGACCATCGCGCTGTTGGTGCCGAGCGCTTCGCCGCCGTGGTCGTGGCTGTCGAGCTCGACCTTGGCGTCGCCATCGGCCGCGGAGCCACCGACGTTCTCTTGAACCTCGATGCCCTCGCCGTCGGAGGCCTGCCAGCCCTCCACGTCTTGGAACACCTTCCAGCTAGAGCCGTCCAGATCGTTCGTCTCGAAGCTGCCGTTGTGCACAAGGTTGGACGATGCGGTGTCGACCGTCGAGTACTCGACGTTGACCTGAACCGCGCCCTCGAACGCCACGGGCGTACGCACGGTGAGCGCCGCGAGGTCTTCGCCCTCCACCGCCCAGACGCCGTCCGCGTCGACCGTGCCGGCCGAGAGCAGCGTACCCTCGGGCAAGCCACCGATGCGGACTGTGGTGCTCTCCAGATCGACGCTGTCGGCGACGTCGATCGGCACCGGCGTTTCGATTCCCGCTTGTGGGTTGAAGCTGTCCGCGTCGAACTCCAACGGGTCGGCGGGCTCTGGCTCAAGCTCTGCGTGCGGCATGATGCCCATCAGCATGCCGTCGTCCGCGTCGGGCTCAGCGTCGAGCAGACCGTGCGACATCATCGGCGGGGCGCCGTCCGCGTCGAAACCCGGATCGTCGAGACCGTCGATGTCGGCGGGCGCCTCGATCCATGTGGCGGACAGCAGGATCCGCGGCTCAAGCGGTGTCGAGCTGAACCGCGGGCCGTCGGCCTCCTGAGAGAGCGTGAGCTCCTCCGACACCGCTTCTGGCGCCGCCGCGTCTTGATCGTTCTGCTGCGGGTTCATGTCGGCTTGCTTCGAGTTTTTGGAGCGGCTCATGGCTGGTACCGGATTGGCGGCCCACACCGCGCACGCTCGCAAGGGCGAGCGCTAACGCGGACGCGGGGGTGCTAGAGAAACAGCTGGGGAGGAGTTATCGAACGCCCGCGATCGGCTCGGAGCCGATCGCTGTGTCCGAGGGGTATCGCAAACGGACCGCGAAGCCTGCGGGCAGGTCGCGGCATGAGTTGTCGATCGTGAAGCGGCAGCGAAAAGTGTCGGTCGCCGCATCGATGAGCGGCTCCCGGTAGATGAGCGTTGCTTGGAGATCACGTGTCACGGGCGCCTCAGCGGACAGCGTGTAGCGCTGGCCAACCGTGAGCTGCCCGATCAGCGCCGTCGGCACGTACAGGTCGGCGTGGAGCTCTTGCAGGTCCACGACCATCGCAACCGGGGCCGCACGCTGCACCATCTCACCAAGGCGGGCCTTCACACGGACCAACTCTCCCTCGAACGGCGAGCGGACTTCGTGAGCGGCGTGCTGGGCGCGGGCGGTCTCGAGCTGCTTCGACGCCGCATCAAGCTGTTCGTGGGCTTCGGCGAGCGACGCCTTGGCCTCGTCCACCCGGCCCCGGGCCTCGTCGAGCTCTAGCTCTGAGGCGGCTTGCTTGGCGAACGCTTGTTCGATACGGGCCAGATACTTCTGCGCAACGTCAACGCGCGTGCTCGCCAGCCGCACCGCGGCGCTGCGTTGCGCCTCGAACTCGGCCTGGCGGAGGCTGGCTTCCGCTAGGGCGCGATCGACCACGGCGATCGTGGCGCCGGCGGCAACGGTCTGGCCTTCCTCGTAGTGCAAAGCTTCCAACACGCCATCGACCGAGGGCGAGAGCTCCGCCGAACGGGCCGGCTTAACGATTCCCGGCAGCATATCGATCACCGGCGCCGCGGCGTGGCAGGTCGCGGCCACCAAGCAAGCCAACGCCGCCAAGCTCCTGGCAGTCGCGAAGAACATCGATGGGTGCATCGAGACGATCGGCATCGGACGGCGGTGCTAGCGGCTGAGGGATCACGCACGTTCCGCCCAACGGAACGGCGCCCACTAGAACGAATAGGTCACAACCGCGTCCCCCGGCGGCCGACACGCGGGGCTTGAGACGAAATTCACCGAGTCGGAAATGTGGGTTTCGCGTCGGGCGCGGTTGTGCGGGGTCCCGGGGTATGTGGGGAACGCCCGGTTACGACTGTCCGATCGAATGGATGACACGCTGCGCCCACCGATCCGCTGCCATCGCTACCGTCCCACCCGTTAGATCGATGCCGCACCGACACGGGCCCATCTCGCCTCCACGCTCGCTGGGCGTCCTCGCCGCGCTGGCCGTGGGCGCTTGCTGCGTGGCCGTGGGATGCCGCGTCGGCCCCGACTACCGCAAGCCCGCTGCCCAGGCGGTCCGGGCCGAGTACGAGCAGGCAAAGCCGTGGACGGCCGAGTACGTCGATCCGATCGACTGCTGGTGGCTCCAGTACGGCGATCCTACGCTCAACGGCCTTGTCGAGGAGGCGCTCGAGCAAAACCTGTCGCTCCGCGAGGCGGTGTGGCGGGTGCTGGAAGCCCGAGCGCGCTTCCGCACGGCCCGCGGAGCGTGGTTCCCCGAAGCCTCCGGCACCAGCGACTACGCGTACCGCAACCAGAGCGAGAACTCGGCGCAGTTCAACCCGGGCGGCGCGGCGACGCAGGCGTTCGACTTCTACTCGCTCGGGTTCGACTCGACGTGGGAGCTCGATCTCTTCGGCCGGATCACCCGATCGGTAGAATCCGCCGCCGCCGAGGCCGAAGCCGAGTCGGAACACCTCCGCGACGTGAAGGTCACGCTCATCGCCGACGTCGTCGAGGCGTATCTCTCAGCGCGTTCGTTCCAAGCACAGATCGCGGTCGCCGAGCGGAACGTTGCGTTGCAAGAAGAAACGCTGCGAACCGTGCGGGCGAGACTCGAAGCGGGGTTGATCGGCCCGCTAGACGCGGCCCAGGCCGAATCGAACCTGCTCTCCACAAAGTCGACCATCCCGCAACTCCGCCAGTCGTTGCAGACCGCGCTGAACCGGCTGGCGTTCCTGCTCGGCACGACACCGTCGGACCGCGACCTGATCGGATCACTCGCGGACCCGATCAACCGCTTCGGCGTGCTGGCGACGGGTGTGCCCGCGGCGTTGCTCACCCAGCGGCCGGACATCCGCCAGGCCGAAGAAGAAACCCGCGCCGCCAACGCGTTGATCGGCGTCGCCATCGCCGACCGGCTGCCGATCGTGACGCTCCGCGGAACGATCTCCGCCGAGGCCCGCGATGCGTCGATGCTGTTCGAATCGGCGGGGCTTGCGCACAGCGTCGGGCCGTCGCTCCGCTGGAACGTGCTGAACTTCGGGCGGCTGCGCAACGTCGTTGAGGCCCGGAAGGCGGCGTACTACCAATCGCTGATCCGGTACCGCCAGGCGGCGCTAAACGCCATCCGCGAGGTCGAAGACGCCCTGACGGCTTATGAGAACCAGCAAGAACGTCGTGAACGGCTCGACGAAGCGGTCGAAGCGACCCGTCGCGCCGAGCGTCTGAGTCAGGCCCGCTACGAGGAAGGGCTGGTCACCTTCCAGCGCGTTCTCGACACGCAGCGTGAGCTGGCCCAGGTGGAGGGCGATCTGGAAGCCAGCAGGTGGGAGGTCCTTCGTGTGATCGCGAGCGTCCACCGGGCGCTTGGCGCCGGCTGGCGATGCCCGAGCGGGTGCGAAGGGGAGCCGCTGCCGCCCGAGGCGTGCCCGGATGGGTACATCGAGCAATCGCTCGACGAGAGCATCGAGCTACCGGCCCACCCCGAATGGATTCAGCCGACTCTGGCAGAGCCGATCGCCCCGGAGACGCCGACCCACGCCGCGACACTCGAACCGGCCGCGGAAGAGCGATCCGCAACGCCGGCCGAGACGCTGCCTCCGCAACCGCCGCGTGACGCGGATCCGCCCGAGACGCTGACCGAGCCGCTTGGCGCCGCGCCAGGGTCCACGGAACAGGAAGCCGAGCGCGAGGGAAGCACCCACCAGAACGCGCAGCCCCGACGCCTGCCGCCGGTGTGACCTTGCCGGCCGCTTAGCGTTAGCTCTCGACCCGCATACGGTTGACCAGCTGCTGACCGCGACGCCACAAGAACGCGGCGATCGTTGCCGGACGACCACCGAAATCGATGATCGCGGTCATCCCGCGGCGGAGCGTGCAGTCCGGGCGATCGTCCAGCCGAAGCACCACCTCGAAGAACGCGCGATCGGCCACCATGTCTTCGGTCACCGTGATGTCGCCGCCCGCCAGGTGCGTGAGCGCCGGGTCGGCTACCTGCCGCGAACCCGCTGCCTTGACGCTGACCACGGTTCCCTGGAGCACGTCGCCGGGTCGGCCGATGAGCCGCACACGAACCTGGTCGCCAACCGCAGGCCGAGAGTCGGAGACCCCTTCGTCGGTCAGCAAGCTTCGCACGACCCAACCGCCGGCGCCGATCGTCGCCAGCGGCTCCCCTAGCCGGACGTAACGGCCGACACGCTCCAACCCGGAGGCGTCGACGACTTGGCCGCTGATCTGCGCGGTTGCGGTGGTCTCGGCCGCCAACCGTCTGGCCTCGCGGAGCCGGCTTCGAACGTTCGTCGATCGGGCGTCGAACCGGCCGGCTTCAGCGGGCGCCTCGGCGGCGGCGAGCGTCTGGGCGCGTACCGCCATCAGCTCGGAACCGAGTCGGCCCACCTCCGCGATCGCGTCCGGGTTGCGAAGCGTGCACACGGTCTGCTGCTCGGCGATCGTGTCGCCCGTGTCTACCGATCGCGATTCGAGAAACCCGCTCACCCCCGCGTGCACGACGCGTTCGTGCTCGCGCTGGATGGAGCCGAGCGTGTCCACGCCGGTCGGCGTCGGGATCGCACCGATCACTAAAGACGCCGTCACCGCGCCCCCTATGACGACGGCCCAGGCTCGCTCGCGGCGTCGCACGAGCTCGTCGTGGGTCGAGAGGTACTGCCACGCAGATTTGGCGGTGGTGACGATCGTGCTGCCCACGATCGACACCGCGATCGCCGGCCCGACGATCGGGATGCACGTGGCGACAAGCCAAGCGATGCCCAGAATGACTGTCGTCATGTAGACGCGCGAGGCAAGACCGAACCAGAAGAGCAGCGTCTGCTGACGAGTCTCGCTGGCGGGCGGGATCGGCACACCGAACAGGACCCTCTTGAGCCAAGCGTACAGCTCGTTCTGCGACTCCTGCCGCAGGTTGGGGATGTTCAGCAGATCGCTCGCGACGTAGTAGCCGTCGTACCGCATGAGCGGGTTGGCGTTGAAGCCGATCGTAACCACGGTCGAGAGGACCACGGCGTACTGCGCCGCCGAGTTGACGATGCCCGGGTCCGTGACGAGCCACACGGCGATGGCGCCGATCATCGCGAACGACTCGAAGTACATGCCGGCGAGGGCGACGATGATCCGCCGCTTGCGGCTCGGGAAACCCCAGGACGCGGTCGCGTCGACATACGCGCACGGGGTGCCCATGATAAAAAACGCGCCCATCTCGGGCACGTCGCCGCCGAAGCGTTTGCACGCCCAGGCGTGCCCCATCTCGTGCAGCAGCTTCAGCCCGACCAACAGCACCCAAAGGACGGGCAGGTTCCGGATCGCCAGCATCCCCGCTAGCGGATCGACGAACTCCGAGCGGTGGATCGCGACCACCGATCCGGCGGCCAGCATCAGCACGGCCCAGATCACGAAAGCGGTCCACGTGAAGAGCGGCGCCACGAGGTTGACGGTGCGCTCCAGAAACGCGTCGGGCCGCACCAGCGGCACGCGGTAGAACAGCAGCTTGGTGACACTGATCGCCGTGGCCGCCTGCCGCCGCTTCTGGTGCCGTTCGTGCAACGACTTCCCGTCGGACACCGGCAACGCCAGCAAGCCGACTTGCTGCAGGTGCAGCACGTAGCGGTAGAAACGGGGCGCGTCCGCCGGTTGCACGCGGCCCTGCTTGCACAACAGGCGGAACGTCTCGCCGAGCGTGCGGCTCGTATCGATGTGAGCGAAGACGTGGTAATCGTCGATCGACAATCGATGCGTCTGATTCGTGATCGGGTCGCGGAGCACGTAAGCCGGAGCGTCGCCGAAGTTGTGCCGGCTGACCTGCAGATCCGGGCGCACGCTCACACGGACATCGGCCAACCGTGCCGACAGGTCTCCGGCGACATCGCCGGCCGTCGCCGGGCCGGTTGATTGCTGTGCCGCCGCGGTCATAGCTTCCACCACTGAATGCGGACCGCGTCGATGACGCGATGGCACCAAACCCACCAGATGGGTTGGGGGCCGGTCTCGATCCGCGCGACCCCTTCCATGCCGGCGATCGCCCACGCGGGCGACTCGCCGTCGATCGCGACCGTCGCTCGGAACGCGTTCTTCGATTCGTGGACCGTGGAGGAGGCGTCGATGCGTTCGATAACCCCGGTCAGAGGATCCGACGGACGCGCGTTGATGGCGAAACGCACCGGCTGGCCTACCTCGAGCAACGTCGTGGACGCCTCGTCGACAAACACGTCGATCCGCTTCGCGTCGCCCGTCGCGATCTCGAGGAGCGGCTCGCCGAGCGGCACCGACTCACCAACACGCGGCCGGACATCCCCGGACAGCACCACGGTGTCCGCCTCAGCGACCACGCGTGCGCGGGCCAGTTTGTCGTTGATGGCCGTCAGGCGACTCTGCGCCGCGACGGCGTCGGCGCGGGCCGTCGCCGCGATCGCCAGATCGTCAACGGACGTGGCCGATCGCAGCATCGATCGGGCCGCCGAGAGCTCACTCTCCGCCTGAGCACGATCCGCCTCCAGCGATGATGTGTCGAACTCCAGAATCGGTTGACCCGCGGCGATGCGGTCGCCGGGCCGTGCGTGACACACCGCGATCGTCCCGGCGAACGGCGCCGCGATCTGTCGGACGTCACTCGCCTGCAGCGTCGCCGGCGAGCTAAAGACATACGCCTGCTTGCCGAAAACCGCCGCTCCGATGGCGACCGCCACGGCGGCCATCGCCACCCGACGGCGCCACCCACTGTTCCGCACGCGGCGCACGCCGTCGCGGAGCGACTCCAGCAAGTGAGACACCAGCGGCCGCTCGGATCGGCACAGCAGCAGGTACCCGCCGATCACCGGCGTGAGCTTCTCGAGCACCTTGGCCAGATGCTCCGGGGCGAATGACTCGCCCGACCGATGCTGGAGGCCCAGCACAGCGACGACACGCCCTTCTTGCTCGATCGGGATCGTCGCCACGGCGTCGCCGTCGCAGCGGCCTCGCCAGGCTTTGTGCAGCAGGTAGTCGGCCCCGTCCTTGGGCGTCTTCGCCTGACTAACCACGCAGTGTTTGATGTCTAGGCACTCGTCCATCGCCTGCTGGATCGCCCGGACGCCCGCCGCTTGTTTCTCGACCCGGTCGAAGCCCGAAATGCAGACGATCTCGACTCGCCGACCGCGGACCACTCCGAGGCTCGCTTGCGCGACGTTGAGCTTGGTCTTCAAGCCGTTGGTGACCGAGTAGGCGTACTCGCTCGCGGAGCGGTAGCGGGCCGCCTGCTGGAGCCCTTCTCCCGAGTCGCTCGCGCTGGTGGCGGCGGGCTGCGGCGGCCCCACACCCACCTGGGCGGCGAGCACTCCAATGAGCGACGTCAGCGCCTTGAGCTCGCCGAGCTTGGCTTCGGCTCCGTCGCGGCTGGCGATCGGCGCGGCAACGCCGACCGACCCCACCACGCCCTCGCCCTCGACAGAGAGGGGCGTCGCCAACGCGGCGAACGAACGGCCGACCGACCCGAGGGTCACGATCCGGGCGAGGGGCGTCGAGCGGTAGCGGGCGTCGAGCTGCACCGCCTCGATCTCTTCGGCCCAGGCCTTGGCGGACTCGCTGGCCGCCGACGACTTGTTGATCGTGTCGCTCTTGCGCTGCGCGGTGATCGCTGCGTAGGGCGCGTCGAAGCGGTCGGCGAGAACGCGCAACGCGCCGCCGTAGAACTCGGCGAGCGATCGCGCGGAACGAGCGGCTTCCCACAACTGCTCCGTCGGCTCGGACGTCGTTACGTCGGTCGACTTCGTCGCGGCGCCGGTCCGCGGCGTAGTGGGTTGAGCCGGCGGCTCGACCGACTCACGCGAGCGTTGGTCGATGGTTGGCGCTGAGGCCATGGGTCGTGTCCTCAGAAGCTAGCAAGAGAACTGAGGTCGTCCGCTTCGGCCGCGTGCCGCGCGACGCCCGGCTCGTCGCGGCGCGAGAGCAGCTGCGACGGGTCGATGTTGTGCTCGAACTGCAGGCCGACCTCGAACACCTCTTCCTGCACCATGCGGCACCGCATGCAGCGGCAAAGGACTTCACCGATGGCGTCCGCGTGGTCGAGAAAGCTCAGAAAGAAGTAGTCCCCCGCTAGAACGGGGCGCTTAAGCAGAACCTGCGATCCACCGCCGGAGACGTCGGCCGTCACTCCGGTGAGCTCAACGTCGAACCGCTGGCTGGCGTTGCCGGGACGCACACGCACCCGCGTCCGCAGATTCACACGCTCGCTGGAGCGTTGCGCGAGAATCGCCTGGTCGGTGTTCTGCTGCAGGTCGCCCAGCGCGTCCAAGGCGCCGAGCAGGTCGTCGCCGTTGCCGAAGGGGTCTGTGATCATCGCTCTATCGATTGCTGCGGGGCGCAGGGCGGGCTACGCGACGCATCGCCGGCGCCGAGGTCCGTAGCAACGTAGGTCATAGCCGGTCGTCGTTCGGAAGCCCGAGCCCAACCCATGGGCGCCGAGACACGACCGTCCGCCTCTCACAGGCGGCGTAACCCACGCAACCGTCTGCATCCGCGCTCAGCCCGTCACGATGAGCGGCGAGCCGCTCTTTGCGGCAGGCCGTTCGTTGCCGCTCTGCGGCAGTCCGTGGGCGGAATCAACGGTCAGTTTGCGCGCGAGAGAGCGGAGTCCTTTAGGCCGAGGCCCGCCTGCGGCTCGTCGACCCGAGGGCCACTGGGTAGAAGCTTGTCGATCGGCGAGAATTGGCTCCCGGCGAGATTGCCCGTCGGCCGTACGGCCCGCCGCGTAACCCGATACACGCTCAACACTTGCCGCGACACTTATGCCCGACACGCCTCTTGATCCGCTCACGCTTGTGAAGCCTCGGCGCCGGATCGAGGGCATTACCGCGGTGCTGCTGCCGTACGACGATTCGGGCGAGGTGGACTGGCCTTCGTTCGACCTGTTGCTCAGCCGAACCGCCGACGCGGGGCTGACGCCGGCCGTCAACATGGACACCGGCTATGTCAATCTGCTGGACGAGACGACGCGTCTAGCGGTGCTGGAGCGGACCCAACGGCAGCTCGGTGGCGAGCGGTTCGTGGCCGGGGCGTTCGTTCGCGACCAGCCGAACGACGCCCTGCGCCTGGACGCGTATCGCCAACGGATCGACGAGATCCAGTCGCTCGGCGGCACGCCGGTCATCTTCCAGTCGTACGGCCTCGCCCACCGCGGAGAAGCCGAAACGATCGGTGGCTACCAACGGATCGCCGAGACCTGCGATCGGTTCATCGCTTTCGAGCTGGGGCAGATGTTCGCGCCATTCGGCGCCATCTACTCGCTCGACACGTACGCCGAGCTGATGGCGATCCCGCAGTGCCTCGGAGCGAAGCACTCATCGCTGCACCGCGAGCCCGAGTGGCGCCGGCTGGCGTTGCGTGACCGTGTGCGACCCGACTTCCGCGTGTACACCGGGAACGACCTTGCGATCGATATGGTCACCTATGGCAGCGACTACCTGCTGGGGCTCAGTTGCTTCGCGCCGGACGCCTTCGCTCGGCGCGACGCGTTGTGGGCCGCCGGCGATCCCGGTTGGAACGAGTTGAACGACCTCTTGCAGCACCTCGGCTTTCTAGCCTTCCGCGGGCCGGTTCCCGCCTACAAGCATTCGGCCGCCATGTTCTTGCACGCCCGTGGCTGGTTGCCCGGGTCCGCCACGCACCCCGACAGCCCCCGCCGCGACGAGGCAGATCGGCAGCTGCTCACGCAGATCTCGCACCAGCTCGCGGAGTGCTTGTCGGCCCCTTATCTCCAAACAACCGCATGACTTTTCCGAAGATCGCAAGTCTCCGCACGCCCCAAGCCCTCCGAGAGCGCGCCGCCGAGCTTGGCGTCGCGGTGCCGGTCGACGACTCAGTGAGCCCGGGGCCCGACGGGCCCTTGGCTCAGCCGGCTACGTTGGGCGAGCGTGTCATCGGAAACCGCTTCTGTGTTCTGCCGATGGAAGGGTGGGACGGAGAACGGGACGGCATGCCGACCGACCTAACGCGACGCCGCTGGCGCCGCTTCGGCGAGGGGGGAGCGAAGCTCATCTGGGGCGGCGAGGCGGTAGCCGTACGCCCAGACGGCCGCGCGAACCCGAACCAGCTCATGCTCAACGACGCGACCTCCGTCGCGATCGCCGGGCTACGCCAGGAGCTTGTGGCAGCGCACGCCGAGCGCTTCGGCTCGACCGACGACCTGCTCGTTGGTCTTCAGTTGACACACTCGGGGCGGTACGCGCGGCCGAACGAGAAGACACGCCCCGAGCCTCGTGTCGCTTACCGACACCCGGTGCTCGATCGGCGTGTCGGCGTGGCCGACGACGAGCCGTTGCTGTCCGACGAGGAGCTGGACCGGCTGGTCGATGACTTCGTTACGGCCGCGAGCCGCGCGTACGCGATCGGCTTCGCGTTCGTGGACGTCAAGCACTGCCACGGCTATCTGGGGCACGAACTGCTCTCGGCGTACAACCGCCCCGGCAAGTACGGCGGCGACTTCGAGGGCCGCACACGATTTCTCCGCAACGTGGTCGAAGGGATCCGCGCCGAAGCGTCGGGACTCGACGTCGGCGTCCGCATCAGCGTGTTCGACATCTTGCCCTACCGGGCCGGCCCGGACGGCGTGGGCGAGCCCGAGCCGTGCGACGATTACGCGTGTGCCTTCGGCGGCGACGGCACGCTCGACGGGATCGACCTGTCGGAAGCGGACCGCTTTTTCGCGCTGCTCGAAGAGCTGGGCATCCGCTTGGTTTGCACGACGGTCGGCAGCCCGTACTACAACCCGCACATCCAGCGGCCCGCGGCGTTCCCGCCGTCGGACGGGTACCTGCCGCCGGAGGACCCGCTGGTGGGCGTAGCGCGGCAGATCGACGCCACCGCCGAGCTGAAGCGTCGGCACCCGAACCTGTTCGTCGTCGGCTCGGGTTACAGCTACCTGCAGGACTGGCTCGCCCATGTCGGGCAAGCGGTGGTTGGGCAGGGCATGGCCGACTCCGTCGGACTCGGGCGTATGATCCTTTCGTACCCCGACCTGCCGGCCGACGCCCTCGCCGGCGAGCCGCTGGTGCGAAAGAAGGTGTGCCGCACATTCAGCGACTGCACGAGCGCCCCGCGCAACGGCATGGTCAGCGGCTGCTACCCCCTGGACGCCTATTACAAGCAACGGCCCGAGGGGGAGCGCGTCGCCAAGCTACGCGCGGCGACGCGGTAGTCGCATGCACGCCCCGATCAGCCCCGCCACGAACAGCCCGGCGGGCTCGGGCAACGCGGCCGGCGGCGCCGGGTCGTCAGCGGACGCACCGAAGTTGTCCCGCCACACCTGGTAGTCGTTCACCGTATACAAGGCGCCCAGCCCGTCACGCCACGCGGTGTAATCCGCGGCACCGACAAGGCCGTCTCCGTTGAAGTCGCCGGCGAGCGGCTCTGCCACGCCAAAGGACACGCCGTCGATCCGCACGACGCCGTTGGGACCGCCGACCTTGGCGAACACGAACACCAGGCGGGCCTCGGCGGCGCCGTCGGGCGCCACGTCGTCGATCTGATGCGCGGTCCAGTCGCCGGTGGGCGTGGTCACAACGACACCCGTTGCCGCGGCTTCTTCTTCCGCGACACCTACAAGCGGCCCGTCCGTATCGCGACGGCGAGCGACGGCCTGAGCAACACCCTGCTCATCGGCGAGAACCTGCCCGCTTACGACCGGCACTCCGCCGCGTACTACTCCAACGGCGACTGGGCGAGCTGCAACACGCCGATCAACTTCAGTCTGAACGAGCAGCCGGAAGAGTTTAGCTTCGCCCGTTGGGCCGACGCCCAAGGCTTCCGCAGCCTTCACCCCGGCGGCGCCCATTTCTGTCTGGCCGATGGATCGGTACGCTTCGTCGTCGACGCGATCGACTTCGAAACGTACCGCACGGCGTGCACACGCAACGGCGAGGAACTCACGAGTGAGGCCCTTTAGGCTCCGGCCCCCGCTCGTCGGCACTCTCGTGCTGCTCAGCATCGCGAGCGCCGTGGTTTTGCCCGGTTGCTCCGACGGCCGGGCGCGGGCGGCCGGCAGCGTTTCGCTCGACGGACAGCCGGTCACCAAAGCGGGACCGACGCGGGCGTACGTCACGTTCCAACCCGTCGGCGGCGGCCCCAAAGCCACCGGCTCGATCGATGAGTCCGGGCGGTTCACGCTGAGCGTCGGATCGAAGAACTCGTTGCCGCCGGGCGAGTACCGGGCTTCGGTGCGGGTGTGCGAGGTGACGCCAGGGCAGGGCGGCTACAGCAACACGAAGACCGTCTCGCCCGAGTCCTACGCCAGCACCAAAACCTCCGGGCTCGTCTTCCAACTCGAGCCGGGCTCGAACGATATCGCGATCGAGCTCACGACTCCGAACCGGTAGCGGTTCGTTCGCCTGATCCGGCTGTCTGACCAAGCCGCGCGTCCGGCGCTAGCCGTCGCAGTTCTTCGGCGGTGTTGGCCTGAGGTGGCGTGGCTCCCGGGCCGAGCCAGCAGACACGCGTGGCGCCCAGCTCGCCGAGCAATCGCTGAAAAGTGCGCTCGCCACGATCCACCGCGTGGGCGACGAGGCCTAGCACCGACGTATGCCAGAGCGAAGGAAACGGCTGCCAACGGTCTTCGGCGTGGAAGGCGATCGGCCGCGGCTTGCTGGAAACTGTGCCGCGTTCGTCCAGCAGCGGCGTGAGCCAAGCCGGGTCGGGCCAGACGAGATCGCAGCTCGCCAGCGCAAGCCAACCGGTCCCGAATGTCGCTTCACGATCCTCAAGGGCGGCGAGCAGCCCGCTAAGCGGACCGTGTCCGAGCGGGGCGTCGTCGATGCGCCGTGCGGCCGACTTGTCGATCGAGCAGCGGCCGACCAGCGTGAACGCTTCACCACAGGCGAGGCGGCGACCAACGTCGATCGCCCATGGCTGGCCGTCGATCGCGGCGGTCGCTTTCGGCCCGCCGAACCGCCGACCCGCACCGCCTACCAACACGTAGACGGGATGCGGCGCCGCTTCACGCTTGCTCATCGGCTACGGCTGCTCGCCGAGGTACCGCTCGACGACCGGCGTAATCGCGTCAGCCCACAGACGGTAGCCGTGCTCGTTGGGATGCAACCGATCGGGCATGACGCTCGTGGGCAGAGTCCCGTCGTCATCGAGAAACACTTCGGCCAGGTCGACGAACTCGACGTTGGGGCGATCATCGAGCGCGGCGATGCGTTGATTGACCTGATTGTTCGTTAGCCGAGCGGGATCGTCGGGCCCGGCGGCCCGCGGGAAGACGGCGAGCAGCAGCACGTCGCTCTGGGGAGCAACCTCGAGCAGACGATCGACAATCGCCGTCACGCCCGCCGCGGTGTCCTCGGGGCCACAGACGCCGTGGCCCGTGTTGTTCGTGCCGATCATGACGACGAACAGCTTGGGGGCGAGACCGCCGATCTCGTTGTTTTCTTCGCCGGCGTCACCGAGACCGAGCCGCCAGAGGACGTGCTCGGTGCGATCGGCGCTGTACCCAAGGTTGAGCGCGCCGTACGGAGCGAAACGCTCGTCCCAGATCGCGGCGCCGGCCTTCTCCCAACCGTGCGTGATCGAGTCGCCGATGAACACGAGCTGAATCGCGTCTCCCCGGTCTGCCTCGGCAAGCTTCACTGCGTGCCGTTCACCCCACCACGTGAACCGATCTTCGACACGCGGCACGGGTGTCACGGCGACGGACGGCTCAGCGATCGCCTGAGCGAAAGCCGGGCACGACAGCAGCAGGCAAGCGGCGGCAATCAGCAAGGTTAGCAGTGTTGTCTTCATTCGATTGGAGACCGAGGCGGTCTCGGATGAGGCAGGAGAGATTACGGAGCGCTCAGCATGACCCCGGCACGCCGGGGTTACAACGCCTGCAAGGCGTCGTCGATCACCCCCGTGTAGAAGCCAAACAACCGGAACACGAGCATCAGGATGATCGCCGCGATGCCCAACCAGATGAGCGCTCCGGCCGCCGTGGTCAGCGTCGCGACGGCGCGTTCCGCCTCTTGGCGATAGCGCTCGGCGAGCCGATCGAGCGACTCCACCAAGCGGCCGCTTTCTTCTGCGACCACCACCGCGTCGAGCAGATCACCCGGGAACTCGCCCGTGCGGCCGAGCGCAGTGCTCAGCGGCATGCCGGCGCCCAGGTCCTTGGACACCGCGTCCGCGTGCGTCGCGAAGATCGGGTTGCCGCTGGCTTTGAGGCTCAGCTTCGCGACGCCGCGCAAGTCCATCGGCGTGTCGAGAAGCAGCCGCAGCGTCCAAGCGATCCGCTCCAGCGCGAGCGTGCGTAGCGGGTGGCCGACTACGGGAGCGCGTGTCGCCACCCGGATCAGCCTCCGCAACGGCGCCGGGCGATCGCGCAGCGAGCGGATGGCAAACGTCGCGACGCACGCACCAACGCCGATGGCGCCCCAGAACCAGAGGACGCCGCTCGTGCCGCTCAGGCCGAGTCCCAGCAGGTCCAGCGACCCGCCGCGCGGGTCCTGCAGCACGCCACCGATGGCGATCAGCAGCGTGCACACGGCCAGCGCGATTGCGAGTTGGAACAGCGGCCAAGCGAGCTGCCGCCGGAGCGAGCGCCCCCGAGCCACCCGTTGTTCGTAGTGCCGAGACAATCGGCGAAAGACCTCCGGCAGACGCCCAGAGTGCTCTCCCACGCGGACCATAGAACGAACCAGCGGCGGGAAGACGGTCGATTCGAGCGCCATCGCGTCGGCGAGCGACTCGCCTTCGCCGGCCGCTCGGTTCAGACGCTGGCAGGCGGCGTGCAACCGACCGGTGGCGCGGGTCGCTTCTCCGCTGAGCACCTTGCGGACGTCGACGCCCGCATCGAGGCCGATCGCCAGCCGATCGCAGAAGCCGGCGAGATCGACTGCCGATGCGTGCATCAGTTGTTGCTGAACCCGAGCTTCACGCCCTTCAGCCGCGCCATCGGGTCCGCGAGCAACCGGTCGCGGCAGACCGGGCACAGGTCGTAACGCACCTGCTTGTACAACTCGTCTTCGATCGTCGCCGGGTCGTCAAGACTCTCGAGCAGGTCTTCGATCTGCTCGAGATGGTCCGGCTCGGGATCGGACGGATCCTCCGACTCATCGACCGAAGCGTACACCTCCAGTCGGACGACGTAGCGTGTCTCGTGTTGCTGGTCGATCCGCTTGCCACAAGCGTCGCACGAGAAGTGCATCATGGTTGGCGCCCTGATTGAATCATTCGCTATTGGGGCCCCTCGGCCAGCTGCTCCAGGCCCATCCTAAGGAGAAGACTTCTGCAATCGCAAGCGCAGACCTTTCACCCGTATCCGCGAATGAACGCGGCCCCGCGGGCGCGACGTTTCAATCCGAGCTGACGGCGGATCAACAAGGCAGTCGTTCGACCGCTCGGGAGGCCGACGCGGGTCGCCCGATCAGCATTGAAGAATTGGTGAAGAACCGGCAGACGCGCCGCACTCGACTGGTTCCCCCCCATTCCGGCAGGTAGAGTGCAGGAGTGGGGTCGCCGAGCGGCCGCGGCGAAAGTCACTGCTCACGCTCTGCTCGGGCGAACCCGGCGGTCGCTCCCCGAGTCCGAACTGGCCCACGGTTCACCTCGGGGTTGGGCGAAGCGTCGGGCCAGCCTGACGCGCGTCTCCACAGACAACCGGCGGTGATCACTCTCACTCAAGGGTTGATGGTTCGCGAATGATGACCAGCGGAGCCGCGGCGCTCAACGCGAGCGTCTTGATTCTCAACCGCCAGTACATGGCGATCCATGTCGTGGACGTGCGGCGGGCGTTCTGCCTGCTGCTCCGCGAGCTGGCGGAAGTCATTCATATCGAGGAAGGACGCTACGCCAACTACGACTTCGAGTCGTGGCGCGAGGTCAGCGAGCTGCAGACCGAACTCGGGCTAACCGACGACGACCCCCACGCCGACTGGGTGAGCAGCGTCAACTTCCGCATTCGCGCGCCGCGGATCCTGCGGCTGCTGCACTTCGACCGGCTGCCTCGACAGCGGGTGCGGCTCAACCGTCGCAACCTCTTCGCCCGCGACGGGAGCCGCTGCCAGTACTGCGGGAAGTCATTCGCCACCAGCGAGCTGAGCATCGACCACGTAGTGCCCGTGTGTCGCGGCGGCGGAACCACCTGGGACAACGTTGTCTGCGCGTGCGTAAAGTGCAACGTCCGCAAGGGCGGCCGAACGCCCGAGCAGGCCGGCATGAAGCTCTACAAGAAGCCCGTACGACCGAAGCGGAGCCCGATGCTCGCGGTGAAGCTCGGCCAACCCAAGTACGCGAGCTGGAAGTCGTTCGTCGACGAGGCCTACTGGTCGGTCGACCTCAAGTGACGCCGGAGGGCAGAGGCGCTCTCCTGCAAGGCGTACCGCCTGCAGGCCGCTCAACGAAAAAACGCCGACGCTGAACGCCGGCGTTTTTGCTTGGTTGGTTGCTCGGGCCGTCCGCCGCCGAACCGTCTGCCTCCGGCGCAGCGGCTCAGCTATCGGCGAGCGGCTCTTTCTTCTCGGTGATGACCTCGCACTGCGGCGCCATCTCGGCGTTCAGCGCGGTGAAGTCCTTCCACTCCTCGGGGACGTTGTCCTCGTGGAAGATTGCTTCCACCGGGCACTCGGGCACGCACGCTTCGCAGTCGATGCACTCATCCGCGTGAATGTAGAGCATCTTCTCGCCCTCGTAGAAGCATTCCACAGGGCAAACCACGACGCAGTCGGTGTATTTGCAGTCAAAGCAGGGCTGGGTGACGACGTGCGGCATCGGGGCCTTTCTCCTCGCTTGGAACCACCGCGGATGGCGTGACCGGATCGCGCGGCTCGCTTGGTCGGATCGCCTGCAGCCAGGCGGGAATCGGACGAATCGCTGGTGCGGGCCGGGCAAGATCGACACGCCTAGGAAACCTCACCGCGTTATTGCGACTCGGTGTCGATTACCGCCCGTCAAACCGTTACCAGCCAACTACTTACGCACCATATCGACATTTGCGTCCCTGGCAAGCCAGTGGCGGCGCCTCGGGCGGGGAAAAGGCTGACCGAATCGCTGGCTAACGGTCGATGTCTTTTGTTGCTCCGATAGCAAGCCGTGCTTACCATTGAAGTTGTGGCGCGCGGATAACGTGGCGCGACGGCCGGATCCGAACCCGCGTGGCGACACAAACCCGCCTCGGGGCAAGCAATCCGGCGCGACGGACCGCTGCTGCCGGAATACGGCGGTGCGTCGCATGCGAGGGAAGGGGCGCCAACTCCAAACGGATCCGACGCCGTCTCGGCCAGCCATCGTGCTGCCGCGACGCCGGGGGTCCTCCGCAATCTGCCGCGATACACCAGGTCTGGGCGCCGCCTGTGGTCTTGATCCCCGTCGATCGCGAACTGCTCCAACGCTGCGTCGAGCGGCAGCCAGACGCCTGGCGGGCGTTCGTGGATCGCTTCATCGGACTCGTCACCAGCGTCGTCGAGCGGACCGCGGCCAGCCGCTCGATGACCCTCAACGCGACCGATCGGGAAGACTTGGTGGCCGACGTGTTCGTCGCCATCCTCGCCAACGACATGGCCGCGCTGAGAAGGTTCCAGGGCAAGAGCTCGCTCGCGACCTACCTGGCGGTGATCGCCCGCCGGGTCGTGGTACGCGGCCTGCTCGCCCGCGCCGGCGTTCCGCCGCTGGCGCCCATCGCGCACGACGCCCCGAGCAACGCCCAGGGCGTTGAGGAACGCATCGGCAACCAGCAGCAGGTCGCCCACATGCTGCAGGGCTTGGTGCCTGCCGAAGCCCAGGTGGTCCGCCTCTACCATCTTGAGGGCAAGACCTACCGCGAGATCAGCCGTGTGGTCGGCGTGCCGGAGAACACCATCGGGCCGCTGCTCAGCCGAGCCCGGACCCGGCTGCGTTCGATGCCTCATTGACCGCAGACCTAGTCGCCCCGGGGGGGCGATGAATCGGCCGGCTATCGAGCCGCAGGCGAGCCGACCGCCGGCAGCGCGACGCCGCCGCGTGGCAGGCTGGTGAAGGTCGCTTGCCTTCTCGGTGTGGTCGGTCCGATCGGCGCCGCCTCCCAACGCGCCGTGTCCGAGGCGGCGTAGCCGTCCGCGAATGGTTCGGCGATCGCCGGGTCTCGGCGACCGGCGTCGGCCGCGACGGTGAAATCGGTGCGTGCGAGGTCGACGACCGGCGTGCCGGCGATCGAGGGCATCCGCCATAACCCGTCGCCGCCGCTCACCGGGGCGTTGAGCGCGATCGTCCCGGTGTCGATGGTCAGTGCCATGCCGGCGACCGGCAGCCGCAGCGTGACCCGGCGCGGCACGCTCGCGCCGGTCGGAGCGTCGTAAACGAACCGGCTCGCCTCGACGCTGGCGATGAGCGTTCCTTGGCCGTCGTACACCTGCTGCTCAACGGGATGCGCCGTAGCCGCGTCCACCACGATCACACGCCGGCGTACGCCCGTGCGTCCTCGCTCGACGGTTCGGACCTCGACTCGGCCATCGCCGCGCGGGAAGGGGCCCTCCGCCGGCGACGTCGAATCGATCTGCAGCAGCCCGAGCGCGTCGATCACCAGCGACGGGTCCACGGTGAGCGACCGACCGCCCAGCGAGGCGTAGTCGGCCGTGTACAAGCCGGGCGGATCGTTGCGCCGCGCCCAGAACCAGAACCGGTTCTCGTTGCCGCCGGCGTCGAACTCGGGACCGGTAAGCCGAGTGGTGGCCCGCAGGCGGAAGCGATGCGGCCTCTCGACCGCAATCGCACCGCCGAGCAGCGGGAGGTTCGGCATCCCCGGCGCCGAGAAAGAAGCTTGCGACGCCTGATAGGTGGTCACCCGCGCCGTGTTGGCGTTGATCGCCCCGACGATGTCGCCGGCGGTCGAGGTAGGCCCGATCACGGTCGGAGCCGGGGGGCCCATGGACAACGTCCGCATCGACGGCGAGCAGCTGGCGCCCATCGACGCGGCCCCGAGCAGCAGCAGGGCCGTGGCGCGTAGCAACCCGGCGGCGGCGCGCCGCCCGAAGGATCGACCGGCGGGGCGTTCGTCGCTCACGCAGCCGCCTCGCTAGCCGGGATGCCGTAGACGATCTCGGTGAGCTGTTGCTGGAGCTCAACCAGCCGGTCTCGCTCGGGGACGCAGTCGACGACGGTGACGGGTTCGCCGCCGCCTACGACCGCGAAGCGGAGCGGGACGCCCCCCGCGTCGGCGGGGCTATCCGCGTCGCCGCCGAAGAGGCTTAGCGTCGGCGCCGGTCTCAGCACGCGGCGGCGCTGGAGCAGCAGCGCGAGGAGCTGTCGCAAGGCGACCTTCGACGCGTCGCCGTCCCAGTCGCGAAGCAGCTTGATCAAGACGTCGTTCGGCGCCGCTTCGGTCGGGCCGGCCGGCGCCACACAGCCACGCCACCAAGCGACCGCTTCGTTGGGCGCTCCGGTCCAGGCGTCGGCACCGATGTCTTGCCGCGTCACTTCGGCGCCGGCTTCGTGAAGCACAGAATAGTAAGTGTCACCGGCTCGGAGCGATCGCCCCGAAACAGCACACCGACGCGCGAATCGACGGATCGGATAGTCGGTCGTGAACATCCCGGACTCGGCGGCTAGACCTTGGCTGGCAGCCTGACCTTCACCACGGGCCCGGCGCGCGGAGGCTAGGCGAGTCGGCCAACGCCAGCAAGACGCGTTGCCAACGAAGCCGAATAGACCAACGGCCGGGGCGGGCCAACTCGAACACAGGGCGGGCAGGGCGGCCTGCTAGCTAGCCGAGAAGAACCGCTGGTTCGAGCCGCCAGGCCCGATGCCCACTTTCAAGAAGCTCATGCACTTCGGGCACCGCCCCTCGTACGCGTCGCCCGCTCGGTTGTGGTACAGCCGCGAATAAACCCGGCAGCACTCGAAAGTGACGCCCAGGAAGCCGCCAGCCGAGCCGTCGCCCGCGCCGGCCGCGGTACGGGGCTCGCTGGTCAGGTCGAGTTGGCGGGGCGTTTCATCCATCTGATTTCGTTGTGGCGGGGCCGGGTTGCCGCTAGCTTTGCCGTCGCGGAGCAAGATCCGCGCGGTTCAAACGAACACGAGGCCAAGCGAACCCAACCTCTTCCCGACTATCTATCGGCCAACGGCGTCGCTCACCACAGCAGGCGCGCCGGCTCCCCCGCACTCGTACCGAGGGCTCTGACGATGAACGCGAATCAGCAAGATCTGTGGCGTCGGATCGAGGCGTTTGAGCTCGACGCCCCCGGGGCGTCGCTGACGTTCACCAAGCGTTTGGCCCGAGAGAACGGCTGGAGCCACCATTACGCCCGCCGCGTCGTCGCGGAGTACCAGCGATTCGTCTTCCTGGCGATGACCGCCGGGCACGAGGTCACGCCGTCGGACGAAGTGGACCAGGCGTGGCATCTGCACCTGACGTACACCCGCAGCTATTGGGACGAGCTGTGCGGTCGGGTGCTCGGCCAGCCGCTGCACCACGGCCCGACGAAAGGCGGCTCGTCCGAGGGCGCCCGCTTCGAGGACCAGTACGCCCGCACCTTCGAGAGCTACCGCCGCGCGTTCGGCGAAGAGCCCCCGGCGGACATCTGGCCGCCGGCTGAGACACGCTTCGGCGAGGCGCCGCACTGGGTGCGGGTGAACACGCAGCGTGACTGGGTCGTCGCCAAGCCTTGGCGGACGGGGCGACCCCTGACCGTTGTTGCCGGACTGATTGGCGTGGGGCTGACGATCCCGCTGGCGCAGGCCGACGACGACGCGAAGGCCTTTCTGATTATCGGCGGAGTGCTGCTGGCAGCGTTCGCAGTGATTGCCGTAGCAAGGCTCGCCGGCACGAACAACGCATCGACGAACAAGAAGAGCAGCGGCGACTCCGGCTGCGCGGCTCACACGCCACCCCTCTATGGCAGTGACTCCGGCGACTCCGGTGGAAGTGACGCCGGCGGCGGAGGTGACGGAGGCGGGTGCGGCGGTGGAGGATGCGGGGGCGGTTGCGGCGGGTGTGGCGGCTAGCCCACCGCCCACCACAACCGCGGGACGATCCGCGAACCTTGACTCGCCCGCCATGGTCAGCCGATCATGCACAGCACGATGAAGACCACCGCGCTACTGCTGCCGCTCCTGCTACTAGGCCCGCCCGGGTTCTAGGGATCGGCTCACAGCGCGTATCAACACGCCAGCCAAGACCCTGGGGCCCACGCCGGCCCCAGGGTTTTTTCGTATCCTTACCGCTCCTCCAGCCCATCGCTTCGCGATCGACCCATGTCCACGCCTCGCCCCATCACGATCTTCGACACCACGCTGCGCGACGGCGAGCAGTCGCCCGGCTGCAGCATGAACCTGGCCGAGAAGCTGGAGATGGCTGAGGCGCTGGCCGCGTTGCGCGTCGACGTGATCGAGGCCGGCTTCCCGATCGCCTCGCCGGGCGACTTCGAGGCCGTGAAGGCGATCGCCGAGGCGGCGAAGGACGTCACCATCTGCGGTCTGGCCCGCTGTAACGACGCAGACATTGACCGGGCGGCCGACGCCGTGGCGCCGGCCGCGTCGCCCCGGATCCACGTCTTCTTGGCCACCAGCGCGATCCATCGAGAGTTCAAGCTCAAGATGGACAAGCGAGAGATCATCGACCGGGCGGTCGCCGGAGTGAAGCGCGCCCGCAACCGGTGCGACAACATCGAGTTCTCTCCCGAGGACGCGGCCCGCACCGAGGTCGACTTCTTGTGCGAGGTCGTCGAGGCGGCGATCGACGCGGGCGCCACCACGGTCAACATCCCCGACACCGTCGGCTACGCCACGCCGGCACACATGGGCGGCGTGATCACGACGCTCGTCGATCAGGTTCCGAACATCGATCGGGCGGTCATCAGCGTCCACTGCCACGACGACCTGGGCCTCGCCGTGGCCAACAGCCTGGCGGGCGTCGAGAACGGCGCAGGCCAGATCGAGTGCACCATCAACGGCATCGGCGAGCGGGCGGGCAACTGCTCGCTGGAAGAGGTCGTCATGGCGCTCCGCACCCGCCGAGACCACTACGGCGCCGACACCCGGATCGAGTCGAACCGGCTGGTGCCCACGAGCCGATTGCTCACGAGCATCACCGGCATGCACGTGCAGCGCAACAAGGCGATCGTCGGCCGCAACGCGTTCGCCCACGAGGCGGGCATCCATCAAGACGGCATGCTCAAGGAGCGGACCACCTACGAGATCATGGTCCCGGCCGATGTCGGCTTCACCAACACCGACCTGGTGCTCGGCAAGCACAGCGGCCGCGCCGCGCTCGCCGATCGCCTCAACACGCTGGGCCACCCGCTCGAGGGCGAAGCCCTCAAGGACGTCTTCGAGGCGTTCAAGCGGCTCGCCGACAAGAAGAAAGAGGTCTACGACGCCGACCTCGTCGCCTTGGTCGAGAAGCGCGCCGGCGGCGGCTCGGAGGACTGGTCGCTGGTGTCGTACGAGGTGAAGACCACCTCGGACGACGTGCCAAGCGCGACGGTGACGCTCACCCGCGGCGGCGCCGAGACGACCGACACCTTCTTCGGCGGCGACGGCCCGCTGGACGCGTTGTTCCGCGCCGTGGAGAAGATCGCCGCGGTTAAGGTCTCGCTCCGCGACTATCGGGTGCACAGCGTCTCACGGGGCAAGGACGCCCAGGGCGAGGCGAACGTCGAGGTGGTGAACGACAACAAGCTGTACCGCGGCCGCGGCGTGAGCACCGACACGGTCGAGGCGAGTGTCATGGCGTTCGTCTCGGCGGTGAACCGAGCCGCCCGCGGCGACGGCCAACCGCTGGACGAACGCCGCGACGCGGTCTGACAGACGACGCCGCTTTGAGGGCGAGCGTTAGGAAGGGAGATCAGGGAGATACCTGGGGATAAGGAGATGGTCGTCCGGGCGACTGCATCGCTCGGTCGCCAGGCGCGCGTACGTGCAGGAACGTGAACGCTGATCTGCTCAGCGGATATCGCCGAAAGCGAAAGCCGGACCCCACCAACAGTCCATCACCTCATCCCCTTCCATCTCCATCTCTCCCTTTCTCACGCCACGTAGCAACAACCCCATGAGCCACGCGTGCTAACGATTGCTCTCTCGATCCTCGGCGGGTTCATTGCCCTGATTGTTGGCGGCGAGCTGCTCGTCCGGGGCGCGTCGAACCTGGCCGCCGCGTTCCGTGTGCCGCCGCTCATCATCGGGCTCACGGTGGTGGCGATCGGCACCAGCGCGCCGGAGCTGGCCGTCTCCGTGCAGTCGTGCTTCAAGGGAGAGACCGACCTGGCTGTGGGCAACGTCGTCGGCAGCAATCTGTCGAACCTGTTGCTGATCCTCGGCGCCGCGGCGCTCGTCGCGCCGCTGACGGTGAGCAACCAGCTGTTCCGGCTGGACATCCCCGTGATGATCGCCGCGGCCGGCATGCTGTACGCCCTGGGGTCGGACGGCAGCCTGTCGCGTCCCGAGGGGATCACGCTGACCATTCTGATGGTGCTCTACTTGGCGTGGACCGTGGTCGAGGGGAAGCGTGACGCCAAGAAGCTCGAGGCCGAGCTCGCCGAACTCACGCCCGACGCCGTCCCGTCCAACTGGCGGACCTACACGTCCAACGGCTTTCAGGTGGTCGGCGGGCTGATCTTGCTGGTCGGCGGCGCCGGATACCTGGTGGAGGGGTGCGTCGAGCTCGCCGAGATGTGGGGCGTTTCTCGGCTGGTGATCGGGCTGACGATCGTCGCCATCGGCACGTCGCTGCCGGAGCTCGTGATCTCGATCCTGGCCTGCCTCCACGGCCGACGAGATGCCGAGCACGGCGAGCACGTTCAGGATGTTGCTGCCCACGACGTTGCCCACGGCCAGGTCA
>JBCBPC010000037.1:0-34723 GCA_039820945.1 Planctomycetota bacterium | reverse complement strand
CCCAGGCAGCAGCCGCCCATCAGCGAGCAGTCGCCAAGACCACAAGTCGAACCGCAGCCGCAAGCGTCGCCGCAGCAGCCCATCCCGCAATCGTCTCCGCAGCACGCGTCGCCACACAGGTCGTCGCCGCAGCAGCCGTCGTCGGCGCAGCAGGACGGCTCCTCACAACCGCACGAGGGTTCGTCGCAGCAGGCCGGGGCCTCGCAACAAGTCAGTTGGTAGTCGAACGCCGTTTGGATCGCGGTCTCGGCGTGTGCGGTGGCACCGAGGGCGATCAGGGCGGCGCCCAGGATCGTTTGCAACTTCATCACCATCAGCTCCTTCTGGGGGAAAGCTCGCGTCCGTTTACGCCGGCGGCCGCCATGTCCAAGTTCGTGGGTCACAGGCGGCTAGCCGGCGATAGCTCTTAAGCCTGATCGGTCGTGATATCGTCGGGCGTACGCACGCCGATTCATGCCGAGTCGATCGCCCCCCGGAGAAAAACGGGGCGAAACGGGCCGCGGTGGTAAGCCTTGCGGCCTGGCGGAAGAGCTCCGGCGCTCTTGCTAGCAGGGCACGCCAACGCACGTCGTCAGAGGGTCGCTAACCGCGCCAGACGGACCCGCTACCGACCTCGGCCTCGGGACGGTGCTCGGCCGACAGGGGCGCCGCGTTCAGTCGCCGAAGCGATGACCCGACACCCACCAGGACGCAGGCCCCGCGAGACGCGGCGGCGTCTTCGACAGCTCGACCACCACCCGGCGGCCCGTCGGCTGTGTCTGGTAAGCCCAGTACACTTTGAGTTGCCCGCGGCGGTTCACCTCGCCGTAGGCGGACGGGTCTCGGACGTACTCGCCCGTGCCCAGCGCGCGGATCGCGGGGTCCTGTTGGAACTCCTCGAGCTGCTGCTTCGCCGTGTCGTCGGACGCGTAGTAGAGCCGGGCGAGCTCGTCCGTGGGCCTGCGGTAACGCAGGCCTAGCGTCAGCTCGTGCGCGGCGATGAGGTCCCCCTCGGCGACGGCCCCGACGAAGCGATCCGCAAGGACGACGGTGGCGCCGGCGTTGATCCGCTCGGCGACCCCCGACCGCACGGCGTTGCCGACGCCGACGGCGACGCTGAGCGCGAGCCCCGTCATCGCCAGCCCCCGGCCGGTGCGTGTTTCCGGCGAACGGGCGACCGCGATGAGCCCGGCGACGGAGACGCCGCCCGCCACGATCGGCAGCAACGACAACGCGGGCGAGAGCAGCGCCGCGCATGCGATCACCCCCAGCACCAGCCCCGCAATGGCCAGCGGGCTCAGCGATCGGTAGGTGAGCGCCTCGTCTTCCGGCGAGAGTTCGCTATCCATCGTGCCGCAACGATCCGTGCGATGGGGTGGGGGTCAGCCGCGTTCGACGATCGTCGACGCCGACTTCTGGAACTTCGCCCGGTGCTGCCCCAGCGTGAACACATAGATCGCCGGAGAGAAGCCCTCGCCGCCCGCGCGGCTCGGCGAGAGGCCCGCCTCTGCGATGCGGAGCCAAGCGACATCCGGCCGGCCGAAGATCGACGCCTCGGAAAGCTCGCGGCGGACCCCGGCGACGGTGCCGGCCTTCGGCGCAAGTTCGGGGAAGAAGTCCGTGGCGCCGAGCGGCGCCGCGTGCAGCGTGGCCATGGTCATCGACGCCATCAGGAAGCCGGCCACTAGGCCAACGGCCGGGCCACCGATCGAGTTGATCGGCTCCTTGAAGCGGAGCTTGGTGGGCGACAAGAACGCGCCGAGCCCTTTGACGATGCCGCACACGAGGGCGAACAGGAGCCAGATCACGACGAAGTCGAGCACGTACGTGTACTCGCCGCCGGTCGCCTCGTCGAGCATGATCGTGATCGGCTGATAAAGGCCGAACGCGGCCAGGCCGCCGACGAGGATCGCGGCCGTCGCCAACAGGTTGGCCCACAGGCCCTCGCGGACCATCATCGCCAGCGTGGCGAAGTAGACGATGCCAAAGATGGCGTAGAACATGGCGGTCAGCGAGCGGTTCGCGGTGTGATTGAAGCGGTGAGGGCCGAGCCCGGCCGCCGCCTAGCTGCTCAGCACGCGGCTAAGCTCTTCGATGGAGGTCTTGCCGCGGGCGATCAGCAGGGCGCCCTCTTCTTTGAGCGTCCGCATGCCGCCCAGCCGGGCCGCCTTGCGGAGGATGTCGAGCTTCGGCTGCTTGAGCAGCACCTGGCGGACCTGATCGTCGACGATCAGCAGCTCGAACAGCCCGGTGCGGCCCGCGTAGCCGATGCCGCCGCACGCCTTGCACGGCTTCTCGATCTCGTCGCCCTTGGGCGCCCGGTAGAGCTTCTCCACCTTGCCCTTGGGGATCTTCAGCTTGGCCAGCAGCTCGGCCGTCGGTTCGAACTCCACGCGGCACTCCTCGCACAGCAGCCGGATCAGCCGCGTATTGAGCACCGCGGTGACGCTCTGCGCGAGCGCCTTGCGTGGCACCTTATTTTGCACGAGCCGCAGCAGAGCCTCGGGCGCCTCCTTTGCGCGGACGGTGGTGATGAGCAGCCGCTCTTCGTCCACGACTTCCGCCATCAGCAGCTTGGCGGTCTCCTCGTCCTCGATGTCGCGGACGACGTAGACGTTCGGGTACTTGCGCGCCAGGGTCGGGATAAGCCCGGCCGGCGACTCGCCCTTCTTGGGGTCGAACTGGTGCGATTCGATGTTCTCGATATCGCGCTGCGGGTCCTCGAGCGATTCGATCGCGACGAAGTCGCGCATCAGCCGATCGGTCTCTAGCAGGCCGACGTCGGTCATCGCCGTGAGCCCGCCCTCACGGACGCTCGAGAAGATAATCACGCCCGTATCGACCGACGAAACCTCGGTCATCTGCTCGCGGAGCTTCTCCCGCATGCCGAGCTGCTCGAAAGTGGTGAAGTCCTTGGTCTTCCCCCCCTTGAGCGACACCACGACCCGCTCGCCCGACTTGGTGCCCTGGCTGACGACGCGGCAGTCGTAGTCGTAGTTGTTGTACTTGGCGCCGAACACGCCTTCCTGCTTCTTGCGTCGCTCTTTGACTGAGAGGTTCGCGAGTTGCTTGGTGACGGCCAGCAGCACGTCGCCCGACTCGCGGTCGCGCGGCTCGCCGGTGTGCCAGACGCCGTCGATCAGCTTGCGGACCGTGACGGCCTCTTGGCCGTAGTCGAGCATCGTGCGGATCGACCCGGTGTCCGCCATATCCGCCACGAGCTCCTTCACGAGCACGTAGCCGGGCGATTGGCGGGCGGTCAGCAGGTTGGCCTGGTTGACGCGTTCCTCTGCGCCGCCACGGGCCTCGAGGTCGACCGGGGGGCCCTTCAGGTAGCCGGCTTGCTTCTCGGACCCGAGATTGAGGCCGACCAGCTTGCCCGCCTCCGCGAACTGGAAGCGGAACCAGTCGCCCGTAAACACCTTCTGGTGCGGCTCGACCGAGGCGTTGTGCTTCGCCGCGTACACGCCCAGCGGCACAACCCACGCGAGCGTCATCAGCAGGTAGCTGACGATGAAGTTGGGCACCACCAACATGAACGCCGTGGCGATAACGAACGGCAGTGAGGCGATCGGGTTCCAGAGCCCGTAGCCGAGGTCGTAGATCTGGGCGTCGCGGTTGACCCACTCGCCGGTCCGCGCCCAGCACAGCACAGCGAAGACGATCAGGCCCAGCTTGATCAAGCCGATGCCGTACGCCTTGCTGCGGGCGATCGAGTGCTCGTCGTCCCACTTGTCGATGCCGCTTACCGTGGCGGGGGCTGCGTCTTCGCCCTCAACACCGCCGGCGGCGTTGGCGCCGGTATTCGCGCCGGGCTGGGGCCCCGCGTTGGGGTCCGCCTGCGGGTTGAACTGCTGGCGGTTGCCGCCGCCGAGTTCATCGTTGCGGATCCGCTGGGTCTCGAGCACCTCGCCGAGGCCAACCTGCGCTTGCGTCGGCGTCGGGCCGAGCAACATCAAGGCGGCCCCGAGAGCGACGCCGTACCGCACGATCGTGTTGCGCTCGGAGCGAGCAAACAAACCACGCTGCATCAGAGGATTCCGCCCTGGGACACGTCGATCCCCTTGAGTGCCATCTTCAGCGCTTCTTGGTTGGGAGCCACCTCCATCGCGATCGCCCGGTCGATCAGCTCTTTGTCGACGAGGTCCTTGAGGCTCTGCGTGAAGTCCTGCATGCCGTCCTCGGCGCCGATCCGGATCGCGTCCGGCAGCTTCTCGTCCTTCTCCTCAAGCACCAGTTTCCGAATCGTCGGCGAGAACGTCATGATCTCGACCGTCGGCACCCGGCTCACACCAGGCTTGATGCTCTTGAGCAGCTTCTGGGCGACGATGCCCTTCATGTTGAACGCGATCGCACTCCGCAACGCCGGGTGCATGTCTTGCGGGAAGAGGTCGAGGATGCGGCCGATGGTGGTCGACGCGCTCGACGCGTGGATCGTGCCGAACACCAAGTGGCCCGTCTCCGCGGCGTGGATTGCGGTCATGAACGTCTCGCGGTCGCGCATCTCGCCGACCAGGATGATGTCCGGGTCCTGCCGCACCGCGTGCTTCATGCCGATCTCGAAGTCGATCACGTCCAGACCGACCTCGCGTTGGTTGATGAGGCACTTGTCTTCCGTGAAGACGAACTCGATCGGGTCCTCGAGCGTGAGGATATGCTTGCGGTAGTTCCGGTTGATCCAGTTGAGCATCGAGCCGATCGTCGTGCTCTTGCCCGACCCGGTGACGCCCGCCAGCAGGACCATGCCCTGGTCGTACTTGCACAGCTCTTCGACGGACGGGGGCAGGTTGAGCCCCTCGAAGTCGGGGATCCAGCTGTTCACACGCCGCGCGACCAGGCCCATGTGGCCCAGCTGCTGCAGCAGGTTCACGCGGAACCGCCAGTTCGTCTCGTCCACCATCAGGGTGTGGGCGAAGTCGGCGCCGCCGTCGCGGTCGAAGATTTTCCGCTGCCGGTCGTTCATCAGCGGCAGCAGCAGGCTGACCATCTCCTCGTCGCCGATCGGGCCGCGGTTCATCGGCCGCAGCGTGCCGCCCACGCGTACCATCGGCGGGTCGCCGACCTTCAGGTGCAGGTCGCTCCCTTCGAGCTTGACGCACGCTCGGAAGAGCTTGTTGCACTCAAGCTCTGTCTGGTTCGGCATCAAGCCGCTTTTGATCGCTTCGGCGGTGCTGGCCATGGCCCGTATCGCTGGAGAGACGCAATCCACCCTGGGGCCGCCCGAACTAACCGGGGGCCGCTGCCGGGCGGCGAAGCACCCAGTTTACACACCACCGCGTAGGGTGCGAGCGGGCGGCTGACGGAGGCGCCGACCGCTCCTGGACCCCCCGCTCACGCCGCCGGCCGACGCCCGAGACGCGGGCGCCGGCCGGAACGGGGCTATTGATACGCCAGTGGCTGCTCAGCGGCGGCGGCGAGTCGCCACGCCGGCGCCCAGAGCGACCAGCACTAGGCTCGCGGGCTCGGGGATGGCGACGCCCGGCGAGCCGTAGTCGCCGTCGGTGTTGGCAAACGAACCCAGCACGCCGGGGCCGGCCGTGACGAAGCCGACCGGGGCGCCGGGGGCGTAGATGGCCGACTGGTTCTCGAAGAGGTCTGATCCGTCGGCGTTGCCCGCCGCCCAGTCGCCCGCGTGGGTTTGCTCGGGCAAGGTCATGCCGTACTCCAGCGTCAACGCGATCGCGTTCGCGGCGTCGAACAGCGTGATGGCGTCGCCCTTGCCTAGGCCCGCGCCGCCGTGGTAGCCGACCTGCACACCGGCTAGGCCGCCCCAGAAGCCGCGGAACAAGGCCACCTCCCCGGCGGGGTCGTAGGCGGGGTCGTTGGGATCGTTCTCGTCGAGCTGGAAGATGACGACCGACTCGCCGGGGGCGATCGTGCTGACGCCGACCAGCGGCGCCGCGTCGGCGATGTCCGCGCTCTCGTCGTCGAAGCTCCAGCCGGTGATGTCGACCGGCGCTGAGCCGAAGTTGGTCAGCTCGAAGTAGTCTTCGGGGTCGGTCGCCGCCTTGGAGCGGACTTCGGTGAACGTGAGGGCCGCCTCGACCAGCGAGGCCTGCGTCGCAACCGCGGCGACAACCAAGAGGAGCATCCGGGTGAACGTCTTCAACATGAGCGAAACCTAAGCGAGTACCAGAGCGGGACCACCCAGGGGACCTCTCGCGGAACACTCCGCTCGGCGCTCCCCCGGCTGGATGACAGGCCGCAGAGCGTAGGCAGGACAACCGGCCAGGGTGTTAAACGAGAGTGAATTGAACGCAAAGGTTCGATGAAGGGCTCAACCTTGGCTGCGCCGAGGCCTTCCTGCGCACCCAGTCGCTCCCCTGCAAGCGGCCCGCCTGATTCTCATGGTTTGAACGGTCGCCAAGACCAACTGGGGTACCTTTGCGACTACGCTTGTGCCTGGGCCCCCAGTCCGAAGTCCCCTCACATGCATCGACTGAGTGAGCTGCCGATGTTCCGAAGTCCATCGATCGTCTCGGTGATCTGCCTCGCGATGGCGGTCACGGGCGACCGCTCTCAGGCCGCCGAGTGGGTGAGCTTTACGGGCGACTACGCCAACCCGCTCAGCTGGAGCACCGCGTCCGTGCCCGGCCCGACGGACGACATCGAGTTCCTCGGCCAGGGATTGAACGTGGTCCTCTACAGCAACAGCCAAACCACTGGCGACGTGCTGATCGACTTCCCAACGGGGGTCATTACGTTCAGCCCCGCGGCGCCCGGCCAGTCCACCAAGACGCACACGGCCCAGGGATCGTTTGTCGTCAGCTCCGGGGCCCAAGCGGTGTTCGGCAGCGCCTTCGATCAGCTCAACCTCAACGTGGCGTCGGCGTCCGTCTCCGGGGGCTCGGCGCTGACGATGTCCAACGCCGGGGCGATGATCGTCAACAACGGGTTGAATGTCGGAACCGCGGGCAGCGGCACGACCTCGGAGCTGACGATCGTGGACCCCAACTCGGTTCTGACCGTGAGCGGCGACACCTTCCTCGGCCAGCTCGGCGCCGCCGGACGGCTGAACATCGACGCCGGCGGCAGGGCCAACCTGCAGGACGTAAGGCTCGCGGTCTCTTCCTTCTCCGGAACGAGCGGAGAGGTGCTGATCACCAACGGCGGCAGGCTTAACGCGAGCAACATCTTTATGGGCTCGGCGGCCGTCAGCAACGCCAACGCGTCGGTCGTCGTCCGCGGCGCCGGGTCGCGGCTCGTTCAGCAAGCCGGAAGAACGCTGCAGGTCGGCCGTGCCGGTTCTGGCAGCACGTTTGCGTTCACGGTCGATCAGGGCGCGACCGCCAGCGTGGGGAACCCTGATCTTGGGCCGGGTGGCTCCATGAACATCGGCAGCGGTTCCCAGGTAACCGCGGAGACCGTCTTCTTCGAAGGGGGCGAGCTCAACCTCGCAGCCAACGGATTTCTGTTCGCCGACGCAATCAACCTCTCGGGAAGCGGCCCCCAGAGTGTCGGCGTCACCAACTCCGTGTTGTCGATCAATAGCGTCGCGGACACCGGCGCCTTTCAGCTGGCCACCGACGGGTTCTTCACGCTCGGTGAGCCCGCCGGCGCGGCGAGCGCGAGCCTCACGGTCGGCCTGGGCGATCGGCTCGACGTGGGCCAGGCGCTGGCGTTCGGCGTGAGCAAACAGACCGAGGTGCAGATCAACGGCGGGGTCGTCACGTCGGGCGAAGGCCGCATCAGCCAAACCGCGTCTGCCGCGGGCAGCTACGTCATCGTGGCGGGCCTCGGGCAGTGGGTCGCGTCGGGCGACCTGTATGTCGGCGGTTCGGTGTTCGGCCCCGGCGGCAGCGGATCGCTCATTCTCGACAACGCCGCGCCCGACGCGGTGCAGATCGCCGGAGAACTAACGATCTTCGCCCAAGGCGCCGTAACGATGGCGGGTGGCGGGGTAACCGCGGGCGCGTTCGACAACACGGCCGGCGGCACGCTCTCGTTCATCGGGCCGAACCCCGATCCCGTCATCGTCGACGGCGGCGTTGCCCAACTCGGCGGAGTGCTCGATCTGATGAACTCCAACTACGCGGCAGTGCTTGGCGCCAGCTACCCGCTTATCCAGACGGACCCGGGGCAGGTCAGCGGCGTCTTTGCCACCGAGCAACTCCCCACCGCGAGCGGCCTCATCAAACCCGACGTGCAGTACCGCAACGATGGCGTGTTCCTGGTGTTCACCCCCCTGCTCACGGGCGACTTTAACGCCGACGGGCAAGTCGACGCCGCTGACTACACCGTTTGGCGCGACTCTCTCAACAGCACCACCAACTTGGCCGCCGACGCGAATGGAGACGGGCAGGTGACCACAGCGGACTACGCCGTCTGGCAGCAGAGCTTCGGGGACGCGCTGACGTTCGCCGTCCCCGAGCCGCACGCCCTGCTGCTGGTGCTGGGGGCGATCGCTAGGCGGGCGCCACTTCGCGGACCGGCACGCCACGGTCGCGCATAAGGCGCTTCGTTTCGGCGATCGAGAACTCGCCGAAGTGGAAGATGCTGGCCGCCAGGGCGGCCGACGCTTTGCCCTCGAGAATGGCGTCGGCCAAGTGGTCGGGGTGCCCCGCCCCGCCGCTGGCGACCACCGGGATGCTCACGGCCTCGGCCACCGCGCGGGTGATCTCCAGGTCGTAGCCGTCCTTCGTGCCGTCCGCGTCCATGCAGGTGAGCACGATCTCGCCGGCGCCCAGGCGTTCGACCTCTTGGGCCCACCGCACAGCGTCGAGCCCCGTGGGCGTGCGGCCGCCTGAGATGAAGACCTCCCACTTCTCCGTGCCGTCGGCGTTCTTGATCCGCTTCGGATCGATGTTCACCACCGTCGCGCATGAGCCAAACGCCCTTGACACCTCGGTAATCACCTCCGGCGTGCGGACCGCGGCCGAGTTAATGCTCACCTTCTCCGCGCCGGCCTGGATCAAGAAGCGGGCGTCCTCCAGCGTGCGGATGCCTCCGCCCACGGTGAACGGCATGAAGCACTCTTCGGCGACGTGGCGGACCATGTCGGCCGTGATGTCGCGGCTCTCGTGGCTGGCGGTGATGTCGAGGAACACCAGCTCGTCCGCGCCCTCGGCTTCGTAACGCTTGGCGACCTGAACCGGATCGCCCGCGTCGACCAGGTTCACGAAGTTCGTGCCCTTCACGACACGGCCGCGATTGACGTCCAGACAAGGGATAACACGCGCGGCGAGCATAGACGGTGGTGGCGTCGTGGCGCTCACCGGCGAGGCGTCGGCGCCCGTGGCAAGATCCAGCAGGAGTTGTGCGGCTGCATGCCGATGTGCGGATAGTAGCTCTGGGCGGCCGGGGCGGCCAGGAGGATCAGGTTCACGTCGAGCCCCGCCGCCTCTTGGGTTTGTCGGATCAGTTCCCGACCGATCCCCTCGCGTTGGAAGTCAACGTCCACCGCAAGGTCCGATAGGTACGCGCAGTAGGCGAAGTCGCTGATCGCTCGGCTCACGCCCACGAGCAACGAGTCGCACCACGCCGTCGCGAGCACGTCGGCGCCCGCGAGCATTCGGCTAAGCACTCGTTCCTCGGTGGGTCGACGATCGGCCAAGGTGGATCGCCTCAGCACGCCCGAGAACTCGGCGGCAGTGATCCGCTGTTCGGTCGAGTAACGAATCGTGGAGCGCGGCATAGCTGTCGGCGATGTCCGAGGAAGGCGGTCTGAGGGTTCGACCGACGGCCGCCCCCCACCGGTTCGCGCACAGCGTTAACGCCAGCCTCGCGCCTTACCCACCGGGCGAATCGCCGAGCAGCTCGTCCACGCGGGCGAACGTGTAGCCACGCGCCGCCAGCTCATCCAGCAGCTCGCCCAGGTGCGGCGGGACCTTGTCTTGCCGCTGGCTGCCCAGGTGCAGCAGCAGCAGGTGGCCGTTGAGGCCGTCGGGCGCCGTCGCCTCGTGGTCCAGGATCTCGGCGACGAGCCGCTCCGACGGGCGGAACGCCGCGTGCCCCTCGGGAGCGAAGTCGCGGTGCGAGCCCGAGCCGGGCGTGAAGTTGAACAGCGTGCAGCCCAGATCCGCCGCCCAAGCGGCGTGCCGGGCGTTGTACCACTCGTAGGGCGGGATGAAGTACGTGGGGGCGTCAAAGGCGGCGCCGAGGCCACGCAGCTCCGCGAGGTTCTTCGCTAGGTCGCGCTTGAACTGCTGCTCCGTGACGAGCGAGCGCTCGCGGTCGTCCCACGGGGCGTACAGCAGATGGGCGTCGCCGTGCGGCCCGATCTGATGACCATCGTCGAGCATCCGCCGGACGGCGCCCGCGAGTTCGCTCTGAGCCAGAAAGCCGCCGGTTAGGAAGAACGACGCCCGGATGTCGCGTTCGCTCAGCGTTTGCAAGATCTCCGCGGCGCCCTCGCCGTGGTCTCCGCCGGTGAAGACCAGCGCTAGGCGTTTCTCGTCCGTCGGCCCACGCACGATCCCGCCGTGAGCCATTGTGAGCGCGGAGCGTTCGACGGCCGTTGCTTGATTGACGCGGGCCGCCGTCGGATCGTCGGCGCCGAAGTGGGCCATCAGCCAGATGGCGCCGGCGGTGCCGTCCATCGTCGGCTCATTGGTCGAGTAGTCGCCGATGTCATCGTGGTACACCACGAAGTCGTTCTGAAGATGCGCGAACTCGTCCGGCTCGTTCAGTTTGATCCCTTTGAGTGACTTGTAGATGTCCGCGTACACAGGCCCGTCGACCAGACCGCCGGGGATCACCCGCCGGGTGAGATGCCAGACGCTGGTGTGGACGTCGACCGGGTGCTCGCCGTCGCGAGGCACGCCGGTGAACATCGACGTGCCCCACGGGTTGCGACCCAATAGCCAGTCGCGGTGCGTGATGAGGTGCTCGTGGTACCGCGTGTCACCGGTCATCCGCTCGTAGAGCAGGATCTGCGTGCAGAGCGCGGTGGTCAGGTTGTTCGAGCACCAGATGAACGGCACGCCGACACCGTAGGCGTTCCGCTTCGCCCGCTCGACGGTATGCTCGATCCCCTCGCGGTAGTAGCCGGCCAGCTCACGTTGCACGGCCGCGTCGACCAGCGGGTAGAGCGCGAAGTGGCCGACGTTCACAAACGGGTAGTACCGATAGTGCTCGGCCCGCTCCAGCGGCATCCAACCCGTGGCGCCGATCTGCCGGGCGTACCGCACCGCGTCTTCGAGATACGCCTCGTCGCCGGTCAGCTTGAACAGCTCCGCGGCGCCCCACTCCATGTCGTCCGCCCACGTGTCTTCTTCATACCGGTACGGGGCGCCGTACGAGTTACCCTGCTGGAAGCCCTCGTTCGACTTGCCGAGGTGATACACCTCTTCGGCCGCTATGCGGCACCGCGCGGCGAACGCGGGGTCGTGCAAGTCGCTCCGCCAGACACGGGCGGCCATCGCCATCGCCGCGGCGTAGCGGCCGGCGAGGTTGGCGACGCCGGTCGAGCGGCTCTTGTGCTCGCGTAACCCCTGGGGCTTCCCGTCCGCCGCGTACGCGACCCGATAGCTGTTGGGCCCCCAGCCGTAGTCCGACGTGTCTTCGTTGGGCCACTTCCAGCCGTTGTGGTCGCGGTCGTCGGCCACCTGGTGGTACAGCTCGTTGGGCGTCGGGTGCATCTTGTGCAGCCAGTCGAGCCCCCAGCGGGCCTCGTCCAGCACGTCGGCGACGCCGTTGGCGCCCGGTCGGCCGAGCTCGTCGAACGCGTCGCCGAACTTCTTCGGCGCCAGCTCGTAAGCGAGCAGCATCCGGGCCGTCGCGTTGCTGCTGGTGATGAGGTACTTCAGCTGGTCGCCGGCGTCGTGCCAGCCGCCGGAGGCGTCGACGTACGATCCTGCCGGCCGCGGACCGTACGCGGTGCGGCCGTCCTTGCGGTGGCACGCCATGTCGAGCGTTGGGTTGTAGCCGCAACGCTGCTGCCGCATGAACGCGAGCAGGTCGGCCTGCACGAGGCCGAACGCGTCGGCGCCGATGCGGAAGTCGGTCGACGTATCGCCCGTCGCCAAGCGCAGTCGGTACACGCCCGGCGTGCGGACCGCTGAGAAGTCGGCGTCGTAGTAGTGGGCGAAGCGTCCCCAACTAGGCCCCGCGGAAGGCGTCAAATCGCCGCGGCGAACCGCTTCATCACTCTGGGCTTCGACCAGCTCCCAGCCGCCTTCGATCGGCTCGTCCGAGAAGACGATCGCCCGCTTCGGGTCGTCCGGCAGGTAGCCGAGCAGGTTGACGCGGAGGTGGACGCCCCGGTCGTAGGCGGCGACCGAGCTCGACGCCAACTCCTCGGAAGACACCGCCCACCCGCTAGCGACAACCAACGCCACGCAAGCCGCAACGCGAACCGAGGGGGGCATCTTCGATTCTCCGACGCGAGCAAGAACGAGAAACGAAAGCTTCGAGCGGCGGCGTCCGCCGGCCGACCCATCGTGCCTGCGGCGGGCGACGATCGCCAGACCGTTGGAACGGTTTGTAGCGATCGGCCGAGGACACCGTCGAAGAACAGAAACCGCCAATCGACGCATCGGCGGGCCGCCGGGGGGAAATCGGCATAGGCTTCCGATGGCCCTCGTTGCCGCTGCTTCTCGCCACCGACCCCGGAGATCGACCGCATGGGAGCTTCGCCCTATGAGTACTTCGTGCCCTTCGAGCAGGACACGCACGCCGCGCTCGAGAAGCTTCGGCAGCGGGTGTTCGCCAGCGGCGACTACGCCACGGCCGACATGAACCCCGCGACGCCCGAGGAGGCGCTCGAGCTGGGCGACGCCGACGGCACCGCGTCGATCCTCGACATCGAGAGGGTCGCCGAGCAGCCCGACTTCTGCTGCGCGGCGCCGTACTCGGCCGATGAGCTAGAGAACTACTTCGGCACGCAGACGCCCACGAGAGGCGACCTCGAGATCGGCGACGGCTTCTGGGACGAGATCGAGCGTGGTCACGCTCGTATCATCCCGCTGTTCGAAGGCGGCCAAGCGAAAGAGCTGTGCTTCGTCGGCTACTCGTTCGACTGACGCGTCGCTCGGCCCGCCGCCGCGGATCGTTTGCTCACAGCGTCTGCTCTTGGCGTTTGCTCTTGGGGTTTGCTCGTAGCGTTTACCGAGCCGCTTGCCCGGCCGCCGTTTCGCGTCGGCAGTCGGGCAGGCTCTCCAGGAAGAGTCGGCCGTACGCCTTCGTCTGGACCCGTGGGTCCAGCACCACCACCGTGCCGCGGTCGCGCTTCGAGCGGATCAGTCTGCCAAAGCCCTGCTTGAACTTCAGCACCGCCTCGGGCAGTTGGTAGTCGGCGAACGGGTTGCCGCCCGCCACGCGGATCGCCTCCAGCCGCGCCTCCAGCAGTGGGCGGTCGGGCACGCTGAACGGCAGCTTGGCGATGATCACCAGCTGCAGGGCGTCGCCCGGCACGTCGACCCCCTGCCAGAAGCTGTCGGTCCCCAGCAGCACGCTGCGGGGGTTCTTTTTGAACTGCTCGACCATCTGGCTGCGCGGCGTGCCGTCCGCCTGGGAGAGCAGCCGCAGGTTCCACTCAGCCAGCCACGGCGTGAGCCCGCTCGCCACGCGGCGGAGCATGTCGTAGCTGGTGAACAGCACGAACGCCCGGCCGTCGGTCTCGGCCACGTGGTGCTTGATCCGCTCGATGCACGCCCGCTCGTACGCCTCGCGGTCGGACGAGGGGTCCGGCATGTCGGGGCACGTGACCAGCCGCGCCTGCTCGGCGTAGTTGAACGGGCTGCCCAGCTGCACGGCGTCGCACTGCGTCAGACCGACACGCGACTGGAAGAACTCGAATCGGGAGTCGCCCTGGGTCCCCTTCGCCGGCTGGCGCCGATCGCTCGCCGGTTTCGCCGCGGCCCGCTTGGCCGCGGACTCGCCGCCGACGGCGAGCGTCGCGCTGGTGAGGATGACCGACGACACGGTATCGAACAGCTGCTCGCGCAACGCGGGACCAATGTCGAGCGGCGCCGCGCCCAGCGACACCCGCGGCGCCCCGCGGCGTGTGGTGCGGGCGTCCATCCAGTAGACGCTGCCGTCCTCGGACTGCGTGCGCCAGGCCTCCACGGCGCCGGCTAGGTTCATCAGGCGGTCGTGCGCGGCGGTGTAGTCCTGCCGCTCCACGTCGTTGTTGAACGCGTCGCCGGCGCGCTTCACTTTGCGGGCCAGCACCAGCAGCTCGGCGCTGAGCGTCGCGTCGGCGATCTCTGGCTCGGTCACGCGGCCGTTCTTCGGCCCGCGGCTGGCGCCCCATTCCCACAGCGTGCCAAAGAAGTCGTCCGACGCCACGCGGCAGCGGTCGACCTGCTGCATGGCGTCGTGCAGCTTGGCGCCGACGAGCAGCCCCTTCTGTGTGCGGTCGTTGTACAGCCGGTTGAGCACGTACTCGACCTGGCCGGCGGTGACGCTCAGGCCCAGGTGGTCGCCGGCAACCGACTCCACGGTATGGGCCTCGTCGAGCACCACGACGTCGTAGTCCGGCAGCAGGCTGAACCCGTTGCGGCGGACCGCGATGTCGCTGAACAGCAGTGCGTGGTTCACGACCAGCACCTGGGCGTTCTGCATCCGCCGGCGGGCGGCGTAGTAGTGGCACTTGGCGTGCGTCGGGCAGCGGCGGCCCAGACAGTTGCCGCTGTCGCTGGCGACCTCGTCCCACACGATCGAGTCGGGCGTCCACTCCAAGTCGGCCAGCGAGCCGTCGCCCGTCTCCTCGCTCCAACGCTTGAGGTCGCGGAGCTGGCCAACGTGCTCGTCCTTGTCGAACAGCGTGCCCGCGCGGGCCAGCGCCGCCTCCAATCGGCGGAGCGACACGTAGTTCCGCCGCCCCTTCACCAGGACGGCGGTGAACTCGCGGGGGATGACCGCGTTGAGCAGCGGCAGATCCTTGGCGAGCAACTGCTCTTGCAAGGCGATGGTGTGCGTGCTGATGACGACACGCTTGGCTTTGCGCTTCGCTCCGCCCGCTGGCGCCGACGGCTCGCTAGTGTCCGCCGACGGTTGGGGGAACGCCTCGGCTTCGGTCGCCGCCAGGATCGCGGGGACGAGGTAGGCAAAGCTCTTGCCGACTCCGGTGCCGGCTTCGGCGACCAGGTGCCGCTTGTTGCGGATCGCCTCCGCCACGGCCTCGGCCATGGCGAGCTGCTCGGGCCGCTCCTCGTAGTTTTCGAGTCGCCGCGCGATCGATCCTTCCGGGCCGAGGATGTCGGCGACATCAATCGAGGGTTCCGCGGCCATGTCGGTTCGGGTGTGAGATCAGCCCAGCAGTTGGATAAGCAACACCACCACCGCGGCCACCCAACCGACCGCCTCGATACCGACGAGGAACTCCAGGCCACGGTTGCGGCGAGGCGGCGTGTCGGGCTCATCGGTCGGTGGGTTGGAATCCGCCATTCAAGAGCTCGGCTGCCAGGTGATCACGCCCTCGTCGGGGCTGCTCGCGGTGGCGTACAGCCGCTTGGGGATGCGTCCCGCCAGGTAGCTGTCGCGGCCCGCTTGGCACGCGGCCCGCATGGCGTCCGCCATGCGGAGCGGGTCCTTGGCGTGCGCGATCGCCGTGTTCAGCAGCACGCCGTCGACGCCCAGCTCCATCGCCGCGGCGACGTCGCTCGCGGCGCCCACGCCCGCGTCGATGATCACCGGGTACGCCGGGTCGTCTTCCTTCAGGTACTCAAGACAGATCTTGATGCTGTTGGCGTTCAGCACGCCCTGCCCCGAGCCGATCGGGCTGCCGGCCGGCATCACGCTCACCGCGCCCGCCTGCTTGATCCGCTTCGCGACCACCGGGTCGTCGCTCGTGTACACGAGTACCTGGAAGCCATCTTCGACAAGCTGCTCGGTGGCCCGGACCGTCTCGATAGGGTCCGGCAGCAAGGTGCGCTTGTCGGCCAGGCACTCGAGCTTCACCCAGTCGGCCCCGGCGTTGCCGAGGTCCGCCAGGATCTCGCGGCCCAGCCGGGCGACACGCACGGCGTCGTCCGCGCTGAAGCAGCCGGCCGTGTTCGGCAGGATCGTGTAGCGCTGCGGGTCGACGTGGTCGAGCAGGTTCTCGCCGTTGGCGTCGATCAACCGCTCGCGCCGCACGGCGACGGTGACGCAGTCGGCGCCGCTCCGCTCGAGCGCCTCGCCCATCTCCGCGTAGCTGGCGTACTTGCCGGTGCCGACGATTAGGCGGCTACGCAGCGTGTGCGTGCCCACCACGAGCGGGGAGTCGGCCAACGGCTCGGTCGCGACGGTCATCGGTGCGTTCTTGTGTCTCGGTTTCGTTCTCAGCCGCCACCCACCAGCGTGACGATCTCCAGGCGATCGCCCTCGGCGAGCGGGGTCGTCGCGTGATCGGCCCGTGGCACGACGGTCAGGTTGCGCTCGACGGCGACGCCCGACATCCGCACGTCAAGCTCCTCGAGCAGCGTCGCGATCGTGGCGCCGTCGGGCGCGTCGCGCGGTTCTCCGTTCACGTGAATCGTCATGGCGCGGCGGCCGCCGTTGGAGGCGGCTGGCGGATCACTGGTCGCGGACGTACTGCTGGCGGAGCTGCGCTCGGGCGATCGGCACGAGCGACCCTCGTTGAGGCTTACCCGCGTTGTACAACGCGGCGTTAAACGGCACGCCGTACGCAACGATCTGGCCGCTGGTCGCTTCGACCACGTAGACCAGGCAGTGGCCCATCATGTTGTTGCCCTGCCGTCGGTTGCGGGCCTCGCCCGGCACCATCAAGTACTTCGGGTTCTTGACGCTGGCCGCCGCGAAATCGGCAGCGATATTGTAGCCGAACAGCGCGGTGAACCCCGGCCCGCGTTCGGCGACAACGCCGGCCTTCAGGTCGCCGGTCAGGAAGTCGAGGAAGAAGAATGCCTCGATGCCGTTGTCGACGAACCCGGTGGCGAGCACGAAGTTATCGACCGCCTGGCTCGCCATCGCGTTGGCGGTCAGCTCGGGCAGCCGTGGCAGCTCGAAGCCCGTGACCGACTGATCCTCGGCGGCGGGCGGCCCTGGCTTGGCGAGCCAGCCGATCGCCACGCCCGCGGTGGCGACGCACGCCGTCAACGCAAGACGCTTGAACCAATCACTGCGGCGTACGCCGGTGGCGGCTTGTTCGGACATCGCCGGGCTCCTGCGCGAGGGCAATCGGGGTCAGCGCGGCGTCTTGCCGCAATGCCCCCAAGCGTATCGCTAGGAACCGGCGTGGGCCAGCCGGACCACGCGAGCACGGCTTCCGCCCTACGCCCAGCCGCACGCCCCGTCGGAGGCCGCTCGGCTAGTCGTTGCTGCTCGCCCCGGCGAACCGCCACAGGTAGTAGGCGAGCGTTGCGATGGCGGTCAGCGTGGCGGCCACGTAGGTCCAAGCCGCGGCGTTCAGCACGCCGTTGACCGCCCCCATCTCGCTCTCCGGCACGATGCCGTAGCTCACAAGCTGCTTCTTGGCCCGGTTGCTGGCGTCGAATTCCACCGGCAGGTTCACCAACTGGAAGAACACCACGGCCGAGAAGGCGATAATGCCCGCCCAGATCAGTGTGTCGCCAAACTCCGGCATAGACCCCGACAGCATCGCCCCGCCGATGATCATCCACACGCCGGCGCCGCTGCCGAAGCCCGCGGCGGGCACCGCCAGGTTGCGGATCACCAACGGGGCGTAGCCCTTGGCGTCTTGCAGAGCGTGCCCGGCCTCGTGGGCGGCGATGCCCACGGCGGCCATTGTGCGCGGGCCATAGACGCCCTGGCTCAGCCGCAGGACCTTCGCCCGCGGGTCGTAGTGGTCGGTCAGCTCGCCGGGGATCGGCTCGATGCCGACGCTCTGCAGGCCGGCCGAGTCCAGCATGTGCCTCGCCGCGGCGGCGCCAGAGAGGCTCGCCGGCTGCTTCGACGCCTTCGCGTACTGGCTCTTGGTCCGCCACTGGGCCCACAGCCCGACGAGCATCGCGGGGCCGACGAACAGGAAGAACATCGGGTCGAAGAACATGGCTCGGTGTCGCTTGCAGGTGGCAGGTGGCGGCCGGGGTTCGTTTATGTGTTTATGCGATACGCCCCCGCGTGACCATAGGTTCGAGTCAGGCCGCCGGCTCCGATGGTGGCGCTGTCGCCCCCTCTGGCGTGGGGGGCTCGGTTGCTTCGGCGGCGGGAGGTTCGAGAGGTGGTGACGGTTGTGCGGGAGGCGTCGACGGAGCCGGCGCGGGCGCCAATTCCGGCCGACGCGGCGCCACCTGCAGCACGCCCAGCCGCTGCAGGTACTGGAGCATCTCACCCAGCGAACGGAACGTCGCGCCACCACCACCGCCGCCACCGCCGCTCGGCGGACGCAGCGGCTGGTTTAGCAGCACGATGCTCTCCGCATCCACCACGTTGGACAGCGTCGAACCGATCGCCAGCCGAGAGCTGGCCCGCCGCATGTTGTTGAGAAGCGCGCGGTCCGTGGCGCTCAGCTGCGAGTCGTCGCCGATGAGGGCCCCGACCGATCGGCCCTCGCTATCCACCAGGAACAACCGCTCGCAGACGATCTCTTTGGTCTGGGTCTGCTTGGCGATCTTGTCGCGCAGCGCGGCGCCCAACGCCAAGAACAGCAGCGGGTAGACGATCCAGCGTTCACGTTCACTCATCGGTGGCTCCGGTCGACTCGTCGCCGCCGTCCACACGCTCGAACAGGAGGCGGCCGAACAGCGGGTCAGCCCCCTGCTCGGCGAGCGTGAATCGCTCGGGCTGCCCCTCGGCCGGCGGCACAAATACCACGCGGAACCGGCGTCGTTCGGCGGGCATGTCTTCATCCGCGTCGCGGTCGACCTCGATCTCGATCACCCCGCGTCGGCCCTCGGCGGTGACTAGCCGCCACTCGCCCTCGAGCGTGCTGGAGCCCTCGAGCGCTAGCTTCGCACTGCCGGCCACGTCGAGCCGCATCTCGATCGAGACACCCGACGCCGCTTCGAGCACGGTCGCCGCCGTGTCGGCCACTTCGTCGGGATCCGGCGGCAGCTTCGGTTTACCGGGCACGTTGGCCGAGGGCCACTCGCGTTCGATCCGCTCGAGGGCGCTCTCGGGGCGGCCCCGCCACTTGCCGGCGAGCCGCTGCGTGAAGGTCAGCGGGCCGTCGCACCCGACCATGAGCAGAGCCAGGACGCCGAGACCGAGCAGCGGGGACACATTCGATCGGAGCACGGCGATGGCGAGACGATGGTGAGGGAAGGACCGTGACTCCCCAGAGTCTAGGTCGCGGCGGACCGTCGTCGGAACCCGGGGCGCGGGGCGGGTCAATACACCGGCGTCGCCCGCCCGCGGGGATCGAGCTCATAAGGCAGCCAGACCAGCACGACGCGATCCACGTCGATGTCCGACTTCCGTGGCGACAGCTCGAGCCGCTCGAGCTCCAGCCTATCGGCCGCGAGCGACTCCTCGGCCTCGACGAGCTTCTCGGCCAGCTCGGCCTCGAGTTGGGCCTTGTCGGCGATCGCGTCTTCGAGGGCCGTCTTGGCTCGGTTCTGCTGGCTCCGCTCGGTCGACGCTTGGCGTGCCTGCGACATCGAAGACGTCGCCTTCCGGCTGGTGCTCTTGCCACCGACCGCGCTCAGCACCAACTGCATTACCACCATCGCGAAGCCCGCCAGCCGGCCCCAGAACTGCGACTTCTGCTCTTCGTAGTACGCCTGCTTGGTCTTGATCTTCTCGTCGGCCGCCTTCAGCTTCTTGGCGTACCGCGCCTCGATCTCGGCTTTCTCGTCGCCCAGCAGCTTGCCCGCCGACACGGCCAGCCGCGTGCGGAACTCCGCCTCAGACTCTTCCGGATCGGACACCGCGTCGGCGGCCTCACATCGGAAGAGCGTCACCCGCCGCGACTGGTAGAGCCAGTCTTTCAGCTCCCCTGCGTGCGACTTCAAACGATCGTCGTCGAAGTCGGGCGGCGGATCAGCGAACCGCACGTCGTCGAACTCCGCGTCGCCACGCAACGCGGGCGGCTTGTCGTACACGAGCGAGCCCTCCCACACCCCGTCCGGCACGTCTTCGTTGAAGCTCTTGAGCGCAACGGCGTCTTCCCAGCGATCCAGGTCAAAGCCGCCGGTGGTCTTCAAGTAGTGCAGCTTGCCGAAGCCCAGCAGCCCGGGGCGGTACTCCAGCATCACGTCTTTGGGCAGGCGTTCGGCCGTCTCGACAAACTGTTGCTCGACGCCCGCGGGCGTTGGCGGCGCCACGGGCGTTGCGGCCGGCGGGGCTGGCGCCTCGTTCGGCGATGCCTCTGCCGCCTTCTCAACCTCAAACTGTCCACGCACCGGGTCCATCAGCTTCTTGATCGCGTCGCGCGACAGCGGGCCGGCCAGGTACGACATCGCCCACCGCGTGTGGAAAACCCGCGGCTGGTCCTCATGCACGTTGTTCATCAGGAACACGCGGCTGCCGACGCCGGCGAGCGTTCGCTCCATCGCCTGCTTGTCGAACGTGCTGCCAGCCTGGGCCGAGGCGCCCTCCAGCCCCTCCATGACTCGCATCTTGTCGCGCTCTGTCTGGAGCCGGCCGAGGAACCACGTGCCGGCGTTGGAGAGGCCCTTGTAGTCGAGGTCCACCGGGTTTTGCGTCGCCAGCACGCAGCCCAGCCCGAACGCGCGGGCCTGCTTGAGCAACGTGAGCATCGGCTCCTTGGTCGGCGGGTTCTTCGACGGTGGGAAGTAGCCGAACACCTCGTCCATGTACAGCAAGCACCGCAGCGACCCGGTGCCCGGCTGCGTGCGCATCCACGCGAGCACCTCGTTCAGCAGGATCGTCACGAAGAACATCCGCTGCGCGTCGTCCAGGTGCGCGATCGAAACGATCGACAGCCGCGGCTTGCGGGCGCCGTCCGGGCCGGGCGGCGCGTAGAACAGCTGATCGACGTCCAGCGGCTGGCCGGTCATCCAGCCGGCGAACGACGGGCTCGCCAGCAGGTTGTTCAGGTCCATCGCCAGCGAAGTGCGTTGCTTCTCGGGGAAGAACGCCTCTAGGTCCATCACGCCGACCTGCTTGAACGGCGGCGCCTGGATCTCGCGGATCAGGTCGGCGATGCCCAGGTTCTTGCCCGCCTTCCACGCGTGCGTCATCACGTTGGACAAGAAAATGTGCTCGCGACTGCGGACCGGGTCGGCGTCGATGTCCAAGAGCGCCAGCAGCCCCGACACGGCCGACTGCACCCGCTGGCGGAACGCATCGACGTCGTTCCTCAGCGCGGCCGGCGGCGCGTCAAAACTCTTCAGCACGGTCATAGGGATGCCGTGCGACGCGCCGGGCGTGAAGATCAGCCGCTCGACGGCGTCGTTGTACTGCTGGATCCGCTCGGGTCCCTGCCCCCAACTGGCCAGCCCGCCACGCCACATCTCGGCCGTGCCGGCAGCGTACTCGTCGGGCGTTTTCCCCTTCCGCGCGGCGACGCTCTCATCGATCCACGGCCGGAAGTCCGACTCCTGCAACTGGGGGAACCCGAGCAGCAGGTTGCCCAGATCGCCCTTCGGGTCGATGCAGATGGCCGGCACGCCGTCGAGCGCGGCTTCTTCCAGCAGCGAGACGCAGAGCCCGGTCTTGCCACTGCCGGTCATGCCGACGCACACAGCGTGGGTCGTCAGGTCCTTCGACTTGTACAACAACGGCTCGTCGGCCGTCTCTCCAGCGGCGAGGTCGTGGTCCCGGCCCAGGTAGAAGTGGTTGCGGGAGTCGATGTCGGGCATGGAGAGTCGCGGCTCGGACGGCGGGATAGTCATCCACCGTTTTAGCAGCGGCTCACTTCATGATCGACTGCAGCACGCCGACGAGCTGATCGCCGCCCTTGCTCTTGACGAAGTCGAGGATCGCCTCGGCGAATTTTGTCAGCATGCCGGCGTCGAGGCCCAGCTTCTCGAACCCGCCGACCAGGCCGGCGAGGTCGCCGAGCTTGCCCATCGCGTCGCCGGCGCCCAACGCCTCGGCCGCCGCGCCGACCATGCCCATCAGCCCGCCGCCCGCCGCAGCGCCCGACTCGACCGACGGGGCGGCGCCCATCAGCGAGTCGAAGTCGTCGGGGATGACATCGTTGAGCTGCGAGAACTCACCGGAGCCAAGCTTATCCTTGGCCAGCTGCAGCAACAGGCCGGCCCCGCCCTCCGCCTGCTGGTTGCTAACACCGAGGTTCTGCACGAGGGTTTCAACAAGCGACACGGCGACGACTCTCGGTTGGTGGACGCACAAGCAGCTGTTGGCCGCGCGATTCGCGAGACGCCAACACAAAAGGGGTGGCTGAGGGGACTCGAACCCCCGGCCTCCGGAATCACAATCCGGCCGCTGAGTGTCGGAAATGGATGGCACTTGGTGGACAGTTAGGCTGAAGTCCCCGGAAAACCAGTGATTCACGACAATCGCTGCCATACCAACACTGCAGACACATTGGGCTTATTTGGCCCCCGCGCGTGTCAGATCTGTGTCAGATCTGCAGCGAGAAGAAACAGGTCACGACGTGCAGCTGTGCGAAGCCTGAACGACCTCGCGAAGAAATGGCAGCTGGCGGTTCGCAGTCAGGGTTGCGAAGTCGAATAGCCAATGCCATTGCTTTCGCCGGTTCGTAAGGGCTCGTGCGACCCCGCATTAAGCGGTAGGTTCCATGGATGATCGTATTGACCTTGCCAGCAATGGCGCTTCTGGAGCGCCTAGCACTGCTCATTGTTGTTGTACAGCTATGGCCAACCCAAGCGAGTGCATTCGAGGCAACTCGAGATCAAACTAACTTTGAGATCGAGAAGACGCTGAAAAGAAGCAGTGTCGTAGGTGCTGCGTGGTTCCTGCTGACACCAGATGGCGGGTCGCGCGGATCGTACTATGGCCAGCTGAATGTGGAGTCGGCGACAGCTGTTGATGCTAAGACTCGATTCCGAGCAGGCTCCTTTTCAAAGAACCTGACTGCCTTGCTCGCATTACGGCTCCATACGGTCAAGACTATCGACCTTGACGCACCGCTTTCGCCATCGACGAGGAAATCCCTAGTTGGCGGTTCGCTTTCGTCGGAGGTAACGCTCGCCAGTCTATTAGAGCACACTGCCGGACTGCCCGGATCGACTTACCGCGACTACGCGACGGGTGCTGCTGATGCAACGACGGATGACTTTCTCGCAGCGTTCGGACCTTTTCACCTTCGCCGGCCGCCAGGAACCTTTTTCTCCTATGCTAATCCGGGGTACGGAATTGCTGCAGCCGCGTTCGAGGAGGCGTCGGGGCGGTCATTCGACGATTTAATGCAGTCAGAGATCTTCGAGCCGCTTCGCATTGAATCGGGCACTTACCAAACGGATACCGGTCAAGCTGGTTCGGTGGCAACGGGGCATGACCGTTATGGCAAGAGCCAGCCTACATGGCAGATGTTGGCCCGCCCCGCAGGCAGCCTTATCATCACGCCGGCTGACCTGGCCAAAGTCGTCAAGATGTATCTTCGTCGTGGACGACTCGAGAATGGGACCGTATTCGTGCCCGAAGAACTGATCGAGCGGATGGAGCGGGGCGAGACCTCGGCAACAGCCCGTGCGGGAGTCCAAGCGGCGTCTTATGGATTGGGCAACTTCGGATTTGCGATCGATGGCCGTATCTGGCGTGGCCACTGGGGTAAGACCGACGGCTTTTTGACGAATGTCGGCTACCTCCCTGAGCACGGCGTCGGCTTCGTGCTGATGATCAACACCGATTCGCAAGCGGCGATGAGCAAGTGCCGATTGCTGTTAGCATCGCACCTTACCGAAGGCTTACCACAGCCCGACCGGCCCGCCGTCATTGATGAGCCGATTGATCCGTCGATCGCGGGCTACTACATCAACGCCACACACGACATGCCGATGCGTGACTGGCTGTTCCGTGGGTTAGATCAGAAGCGAGTGCGCGTCGATGGCCAAGTGTTGCGGGTGGATTCGATAGGCCCCCACGGGGCTTCGTTCGAGATCTACCGGCCCGTCGTGACCGGCGGATTCATGCCCGACAACCTGCCGGTCGCCACCGCCGCAGTTGGAACGATCGGTGATAAGCAGTACTGGCTCGAAGGTGAGGGATTCCTTCGGGTCTCGGCGGTTGAGGCTTTCGTAAGACGCCACCTCATGCTGGCGGCGACAGCCTCATCAATCCTGCTGCTACTGATCAATTCAGTGCGGGGCGTGCTGCGAATGTGGCGACGCGAGAAGCAACAACCTAGGAATCTCCTGGCGGACTTTTCTGTGGCCGCCACGACCGTTGCCTCGGTCGGATTTCTAATGACTTTTTGGTTGTTCGTGAGATACGGGCTACTGGGCAGTTCGAGCGATCTCAGACTGATTGGGCGGGTGACGCCCGTTTCAGTCACATTGGCAGTTGGAAGTCTTGCGACGGTCATAGCCGGCTTCGCAGCGACGCCGCTTGTTACCGCCCGCCTCATGCAAAAGCAACGACGAGCGTGGTGGTACGGCGAAGCGGTGCTCTGCATTCCGCTGCTGGTGATCGCGATCGTCTGGGCCGGCAGCGGTTGGGCGCCGCTCATCACCTGGCAGTGAGGCGGCTGCCGAGTAGTCGGTCGAATAGCCACGCCACGAGAAAACTGACCCCTGCGAGTGGAAGCAGACAGCCGAGGGAGATGGCTAGGATGACTACGCCCCACGGCATCGATGTCTCACCGCGGGTAGGAACGCCGAGCCTCCCGCGAGGACGCCGTTTCAGCCACATCCACACCCCGGTCACTGGCATCAGCGTCAGCCCGATCGACGCCGCTGCCCAGACGAGCTTGCTCGGGAGTCCTAGAACGCTCCCGACGTGCAGCGGATAGTTCCAGCTCGACCATTGGGCGAGCGGTTTGAAGTCTCCAAAGCCCGCATGCTCGATTATCGCTCCGGTCACTGGATCAATCGCCAGGCCCCGTGTCAGCGACGGCCCGGTCAGACCCCCGGCGTAGACGGTCATGCGACCTTCATCGAGATCACGTCCTTCGATCGAGTACATCAAGCCGGGCGCAACTCTGCGAGCCGAGGCAAGTGTGCTGGCCCAAGGCGACGCAGGGGTCTGCGTAGATACGTATGCTCTCGATCGGCTCTCTGGCAGGAACTCGTTCGCTCCGGTCGCTTGGACGATCACTCCGTAGCCAGCCCCCCAATATTGCGTGTAGAGCAAGCCGGTTGTCGCCATCACAAGCAGCACGGGCGTGAGCCAGAGGCCGCCGACAGCGTGAAGATCACGTAAAGTGCGGTAGTTGTACTTGCGAGGTAGGACAAACCACGTCGCACGGTTCCGTTTGGCACCCCGGGGCCACCACAGGAAGAGGCCGGTTAGCGTTAGAACGATTGTCCAACTGGCCGTTAGTTCGGTGACGATCCGGCCAGCTGAGCCGGCGAACAACGAGCGATGGAGTCGCAAGACGATGGGGAAGAAAGAGTTGTCTGAAATGGCACCCAAGACCTCACCTGAACACTGATCGACGTAGAGCCGTTGGTGGTCGCCGTTCGGGCCATTGAGGAAGACTCCAAAAGCCCGCCGTGGATCGACGTCGATCTCCGCCAGACGAGCCGACCAACCCTCGCCGGCGAATGATTCGGCTGTCTCAACAAGCCGGTCAAGGGAAACCTCCTCGCCACTGTCGGCCACGAGCAAAACGTCGCGGTGGATGAGTGTCTCAAGCTCTCGCTTGAACACATAGGCGAAGCCCGTGAGCGAGACGATCAGGATGACCGGCGCGAGCAACACGCCGGCATAGAAGTGCCATCGCCAGATGGTGCGATACAGAGAGTCGCGGGTAGCTTGGTCGCTCACAGTGAGGTGGCTGCCTCTTGCGTGGGACTCTCGTTGAGGTGATCTGCTACGAGATCGAACAACTGCTCGGCGGGCATCGTCCCGTCGGCATTGTTAGAGAGGTTGGTCAAGACCACGATCGTTCGCTGCTGACCGGGCTGGTAGCGAACCACGGCTTCGAAGCCTGGCACATTCCCTTCATGGCCAATACCCCGTGCATTGCGATTGATGAAGAAACCGAACTGAGTACCGTCCCAATCGCTGTCTTGCCATGCAAGCAGCTCGCGTCGTGACTCCTCGCTGAGCAGGCGACCGGTCGCCAGCGAAAGTGTAGCGACGTTCAAGTCTCTCGCCGTCGAGTACATGTTCCCGCCTATGCCAGCCCACGATGCGCTGTAACCGGTTACGTCGCAGAAGGTATTGCCATAGCCGAGCCAGCGACCCTTACGACCATGACGGTAGGACTTCGGCGTAGGCTCCGGTGGGGCAGCCGCTTCGCAAAGCCCGGTAGATCGCAAGCTGAGCGGTCGCAAGACCAGCTTCGCGAGCAGCTCTTCATAAGACTTGCCCGTTGCCTTCTCAGCGACCAGTCCGGCAACAGTCGCTGCGGTGTTGGAATAATGCCATCCGCATCCCGGCTCGTGGTGCGATGGGAGAGCTGCGGCTCGGTCGAGTAGTTCGCGTGCCGTCCATTGCCTCCGCGGATCTGCAAGGATGTCGGCCTGGAAATCGTCGTTCCAGATCGGGCAGGCGAGTCCGCTCGTGTGGCGGCCGAGCATCCGCAGCGTGATCTTCTTCCCTTCGGGAATACCGGCGAGGTAGTCAGATACCGGCCGATCTAGCGACAGCACGCCTTGATCGACTAGCCGCAGCACAACCGCGCCGACGAAGAGTTTGCTGACGCTACCGATTCGCATCCGCATGTCGGCCCGCATCGGCTCGTTACCTTCCGCATCCGAAGTGCCAATGGCGAGCACGGTCGTTGGTACTCCTACACCAGCGATCCCTACCAACGCACCGGGACAGTGCATCTCGTGAAGACAGAGTTCTAGCTCATCGGCGAGGGAATCCGCGAAGACACCATTAGCCGTCAAAAAGAGAATCCCAATCACTTGGCAGACTCTGCTGGTCACCGGTCCTTTGCTCCGCCGCGAGCATTGTTGGATAACGCCGCCAGCATGCCGAATAAGCAAAACATGCAGCTGGCAGGCTCTGGGACGCTTGATGCTGCAGCCGCATGAATCGAGGCGAGAGCGCCCTGCATGTCTCGCCAGACGGTGTAGTCCGCGGCATCGACGACACCGTCGCGATTCCCGTCAGCCGACGATCCAACGGATACGGCGGAACCGTAGGCAGCCGCCCAAGTATCGTAGTCCAGTCCGTCGATGACTCCATCAACGTTGTAGTCGCCGCGTAGATCGACGTTCTCGACGATGCCGAATACGTCCCACGCGAAGTCAGGCGGAGGGGCATTCGCGGAAATGACCGGATCGACATCAGGGTCGTTGTCACCATCAATCTGTTCTGCTGGGTCATCTGGCTCGAAGCCAGGATCCGCAACGAGCATGTCAAATTCGCGGCCTGTGAAAATGATTGAGCCCGTCTCGGTCCGCACACCAAACTGCGAGAGCGGCGGGCCGATCGCTTCGAAGTCATAGGTCAGCTCAAGCTCGGCGGTGAAGTTCAGGCTCGCAGGCACGCCATCGTAGAACACCGCCATGCCCATCACGTCGCCTACAGTCGTGGTGTACGCCGCCTCGAAAGCGTCGCGATCGGCGATGTCCACGTTGAAGTCGGCTGCGAAGTCGACAACCTGCCGCACCTCGATGCCCGTGCCGTTCAGGGGAGTGTTGAGTGTCAACGAGTACGAGTCTGAGAAGTCGTTGTCATTGACGAAGATGTTTGCGGCCCCGAATTGCTGCTGCATCGTTGGCGGGCTGGGATCGAAGCTCGTGAACACCGAGCTGATCTGGAAGTAGCCCTCGTTGGTTCCGGGCACGCTCTCGGACTGCACGGGAGGAGAGGGCTCGGGATCGCCGCCACCAAAAGGAGTCTGCATATGAAACTGCCCCAGCTCGCCATAAGCGTCGGAGAAGAAATCGAACCACCGCGATCCGTCGCTGGCATACAGGTCCAATTCGACTGTCTGGGCCTCACATAGCGGAGGCTGCAAAGCAACAGCAGCAAACAGCAGGGCGGTCAGACCGTGGGGTCGCATGGCAGGTTGGTTTGCGAGGGCAGCGAGTGTGGTCTGAGCCGATTCCCGGTCGCACGGCAATTTCGACAGCGGACGCTTCCAATAATCGACAGCGATCGGTACACTACTGCGACTCAGTCTCAGCGTCAACTCGCTGCCCGCCGACTATGCCCGCCCGACACCACAATTCTGCTGCCTTCACGCTCGTCGAGCTTCTCGTCGTCGTGGCGATCATTGGCATCCTGGTCGCGTTGTTGCTTCCCGCGGTCCAAGCCGCCAGGGAGTCAGCCCGCCGCATGGCGTGCGCGAACAACCTGAGGCAGGTCGGGCTTGCGACGCTTAACTACGCCGACACCAACCGCACCTTCCCACCCGGCTACCGGGTTGAGCGGGTCACCGATGGTCGCGGCACGAATGGCGTGGTCGTGAACGGATTTCTGACGTTGATTCTTCCCTTTTGCGAAGAATCGAACGTCGAGAACCTCTATGACTACGAGCAGGGATTCGATCACGAGGTCAATCAACCCGCCGTCAATACGCGGATCAGCCTTTATCAGTGTCCGTCGACGCCCGACCCTGATCGTACGGTTTCGCTCGTCAATGGTTTCGCCTTCGGCGGCGGGAATCCCGATCACACCGGGCAGACTACCGACTACTTCGGCATACGCAACGTGATCGAAGGAGCCTCGAATCTAATCGGCACCGAGGCCGAGCTGAGCGGAGCTCCTGCGGGGCTCACTCTCTTCGCCGGACCAGCCAGCGATCGTATCCGCGGAGCGTTCCGCGCCGAGATCGACAAGTTTTTTGGGCAGCAATCGCCGCCCGAGTTTCCACTCAAACCGAAACAGATTACCGACGGCACCTCTAAGACGCTGCTGCTCGTCGAGATTGCCGGTCGGCCGAGCCGATACGCTGCTGACAGCTCGCAGACTCCCTTGCCGTACTACGCCGGGGCGTGGGCCGGCATCAACGGGGAGATGGTCTACGAAATCGACACCGAAGCAGCAATCAAGAACCAAGCCCCCACCGCGGGCGAGTGCTTCCTGAACTGCCACAATTTCTACACGCCCTACAGCTTCCACCCGGGCGGGCTGCACGCGATGCTTTGCGACGGATCGGTCCACTACTTGGCAGACGACATGGAGTTCGTCAGTTGGCTTGCGCTCGTTGATCCGAAGGACGGCAACACCGTGCCAACACCACTCTGAGCAACTCAATCATCAGATTCCCACCGGCGTGACGCCTCGTCACGCCGACCTCTGTCCCCTTTGGGATGGACCTTCCCAGCCCGCCGAGCGACTCGATCGCTTTAGCCAGCCAGGATCGCCGTACGAGCCAAACGGCTCGCGGCTTCTTCTGCGTCACCTTGACGTATTACCTAACGGGCCGCAGACGGCCACGAACCTGGAGCGACAGCTAATGAAGACCTTGCTAACCCTTGTGGCCCTCGCCACCGCCGCCCCGACGCTCGCCGCCTCGGTGCCTCTCGCGAGCACGATGAACCCAAACGGAACGATCTCCGAGAGCACGCTCACCGGGGAGACCTTCGTGATCAGTAACGGAGTCGGCACCGTCGCTAACGGCTTGGCTGGCGACGACGACTCCAACCCGGCGTTCGGCGGTGCGATCAATCTCTTCCCGAATGAAGCGAACTTCTCGATCGGGGCTTTGGACTTCGACACCGCGGCGATTTCCGCGATCGGCACGTCGAATGCTGCGGTCACGAGCCTTGACCTCTCAGGACTTTACACACCTGACCCCAACCGGGTCGTTGGTGCCGCAGGCACCGATGCCTCTGTTCTCAGCGACATCTCGGACTGGGCGATCGGCGCTGCGTTCTTTAACTTCCCCGGCGCTATCACCTTTGGCGCTCTGGATGCCGCGGATACGGTTACCTTCGAGGACGGCGTTCTTACGTCAATCGATATCGAGGTGACTGCCGACTTCACGATCGGCGCACTCGCGTGGTCGGGTGCTTTGTCGATTTTCGGAGACCAATTCTCGTTTCAGATCAACGACACGATCCCGAGTGGCCAGCCCGCTCCCTTCGACAGCACGACCCTGGTTGTTGATCTGACCGGGACCGTGGCATCCGTCGGCACGTTTGCAATCCCCGAACCAGCCACGCTCTTGGCCGTTGCGCCGGCTCTTGCCTTCGTCACGGCTCGCCGTCGCTAACACCGATCACGATTTGGGAACGATTCGTTTCTCCATTCCCCACCGCCTGACTAGCCCTACATGTGAGCTACAGGTGACTATGTGTTCATACCCATAAATGACTCCATGAAAGATCTCACTCGAAGCAGCGTCTTGATCGCTTCTCTCGCTCTAGCCGTTCCTGCGATCGGCAACCCATACATCGACCTCGGCGGTCCGGCAAGCGGCTTCCTGGCCGTAAACAACATCAAGAACAGCAGTACGCAGAACGGCATTGAAGGGAAGAACGGCGACGGAACGCCTAATCCCAATCACAACGGCCTGCCCGACTATCCCAACATCCAAATCCCGGCCGGTGAGACCAACGAGGGCGTTTGGACGGCGATCATCGTCTCGCCACTGTCCGCGTCTTCGGACTACAGTGTCTTTGGAGACGAGTTCTACAGTGGCGTCCAGCCAGCTATTAACAACCAGGCCGTTACCCAATCGGACTTTTCGACGTTGAGTGCAGGTCGGATCGACTACGACAATAGCCAGGTCGCCGCCGTTGGCCCGGATACGATTGCGGCAAGCGAGCTGACGTTCGACTTCAACACGTTTGAGTGGGACGGGGTTGTTGACGCGGAGCCTCGATCGAGCTTCACCTTTGCGGGCGCTCCGATCAACATCTCACCCTTCTCACCCGTCTACACGGAATTCAACGACGGTTCTGGGGCCGGCAACGCACAGCTCTTCTATCAGATCTCGATCGACAACGTGACGGGCGACGGCCTCACTTTCCAGGACGGCGAACTCGTGTCGATGGATATCGCTGGCGATGTTACGATCGCGGCCACGGCAGCTCAGTTAGCGGGTTTCGGCTCAGGGACTTACCTAGGGACCTTCACCGCATCGGGACTAGACTACGCTTTCGACGTTTCAGGGACCGAATCGTTCGCCTTCTTCAACGGCGCGAGCCTCATTATGAACCGCACTGGAACGGCCTCGTTGGTGCCGGAGCCAACTAGCCTGATTATGGCATTGGCTGCAACAGCGACGTTGGTGCGGCGGCGCTAGAGCGTCCTGATATCGACAGTTAGAAGAGCCGCGTTCCCCGACCGGGGAACGCGGCTCTTTCTCTTGAAGTCATACTCTCTTGATCAGTTTCGGCTTGCAGACCTTCTTTTTCTTGCTCGCGACTGCGCCGCACGACTTGCATCGAAAGCTGCCGACTACGGCTTCTGATCGTGGCTTTTTCTTGAGGCACATGAATCGTTTTTCTCCGGATCACTTTTGCAGGATCAGCTTGCCGTTCCGGGTGACGGTCAGCCGATAGACATCGCTCTCATGGCGGATCAAGACCGACTTCTCTCCTTCCAGGATTTGCTCCGATTCGAGCAATCGCGGCCCCGATGGGAATTGCGCTTGAGGCTCATCGGAGGGTGGCGGTTGACTCGAATCGTTGCTCATCGTGACTTCGTGTTTATGGAGAGGGCCGGTTGGCCTTGTTGGTTGAAGCTAGTCTCTTGATGCTCTTATCAAGGGCATCGCGGCGATGGCTATCGCCAGCCCTCACGCAGAGCTGTAGCAACCGCTCTGCCAAGCACAGGCAATCGAGGTGGCGAAGCTTCTCGATGGATGCTTGGGCTAGATGCCGATAGGCATCGTGGGGTCGGTTGCTGCTGACAAGTTGCATCGCGAGCGAGATCCGGTACGTGTCATTGTCCGGGGCGAGATGGCAGGCCTTCTCAAGGGCAGCCGAGACACAGCTGCTTGAGTAGCCGAGCCTCGCCATGCAGTGAGCCATGGCGAAGTACGCCTCGTGATCGTCTGGGTCGGACTCGATAGCCGCTCGGCAGGTCTTGATGGCGAGGTCGCCCCGGCCGCACTTCTGGAATCCTGCATACAGACCGGCGTACAGTTTTCCTGGCAGCGACTCCTGATCGAGCAGCCGCTCGTAGGCCATCAGAGCCAGGTCGCGATGACCGGTTTGTGCGTAACAGTCGGCCAGCACGAGCTGGCCCGATGCGGGCAGCGGGATGAGGCACATCGCGGTTTCGAGATCGCCGAGTGCCTCCAACCACTCCGCCTGCGAGTGCCGGATGATCCCCCGCAGCAACCAAAGGTTTCCGGCGTTCTCGGATCGGCTTATTGCGACACTCAACACCGCGGCGGCCGCCCGTCGGCTGCCGCGATTGAACAGGGTGAGTGCTCGTGTCTCAGCGTTTTCTTCGTAGCTGGGCATTCCGTGCGGCTCGACTTCAGAAGTTGCTGATTTTTTGCAAAGGGCCACTTGTGTTTAATCGGCCGGCCGATAACCTATCGCTAGTGAGACACAGTCGCAAGATTTGATTTCTCGGTTTTCTTGCTGAAACCTGGGATTCGCGCTTCTTCGCCGACCTTGCTCACGTTCGCTCTCCCCTAAGCAGCCCGCCACGAGGCCTCTGCCTCGCAGCTAGCCACTCAGGCGACGCTCCTGCGTCGCGAGCCATCCGCCCTTATGGGCCGGTGCTCCAGAGATCGCTCCGCGCCACGACCACCAATCGGTCTGTGCGCCTTACTAGCGATTCCAGCATTGAGGCTGCCATGAATAGCGAAGCTGTTGAAACGACCTTTGTCTCCGCCCGCCGCTTGCTTGCTTCGGGCGAATGCACGGAGGCTATCGAGCTGCTCGAAGCGGCGGTTGCCGATTCCCCCGACGAGGGCACGCTCTGGTGCTTGCTGGGGGTCGCCCAGTGGGGCATCGGATCGGTCGAAGACTCGATCGCCTCGCTCGAAACGGCGACGACGCTCGTCCCGGTTGGCGCCGAAGGCCGACTCGCTCTGGCACTCGGGTACGAGGTGATCCAAAAGCGGGAGCTTGCCTCCGACCTCTTCGTCGGCCTGCTATCGGAAGAGCATCTGCCTTACGCCGTCCTTGAACCACTGTCGCGAGCCTTGGCACGGGCAAAGCAGCCGGCCTTGGCACTGGAGGTCTGCCAAAGAGCGGCCGGGCGGCGTCCCGACTCGGCGGGTCCGCTGCGTGGCATGGCGTTCTACATGACGCAGCTCGACCGAGCTTCCGAAGAGATTCTGCCAGTGCTCTTCAAGGCTTTCCATCTGGAGCCGGAGGACTTCGATACGCGAATGCAGCTTGCCAAGAGACTGCTCGATTGCGGCCGCTTGGAAGAAGCCGCTTACCTCATGTCAGTCATCGAGATCGAGTCATCGTGCTGCCCGAGCTGTCTTGTTGCCATGCAAGAGATCTTTGAGGCGGCTGGTGACAGCGACAACGCCCGGCGCTGCCTGGAGACCCTCATCGCTATCGCGGAAAAATCGGAAGGCCCCAACGACTTCTGAGTCGTGTCCTAGAGCACCCCTGTTTACTTCTACCCAATGAGTGACTCGTGAAGATTACTACCTTAAGCATTCTCGGTATTCTGGCTGTTGCTGTAACGGCGCCGGCCGCGACGATTGTTGCCCCAACCGAGGACGTGATGACCTCGGCCTTCTTCTTCGGGCCAAACTTTGTCCGGGGTTATGCCGGTGATGATCGACCGACATTCCGGGTGAGCAGCGACAACGCCTTCGGTACCGGCCCCGAGACCGTGTACATCGGGTTCGATCCGAGCGATTTCGCTGCGTACGGTGCTCCCGTTGCCTCAGCCGTTCTGTCGATGCAGAGCGTCGATGGTGGCTTTGGCGCCAACGCCGGACCTGCCGACCCGTTTCTCGTCTCGGCTCATGCGGTGGATGCCGACCCTTTCACCAGCATCACCGACAACACCAACCCGGGCGGCCTGATCGCCTGGGATGACTTCTTCGCCAGCAATATCGAAGCGGCCGACGCAGCGGCAACGACCGTCATCAATGGATTTGGCGCCGTTGAATTCGACGTGACCGCCTTGGTGAACGACTGGATCGGCGGGGCGAACAGTGTCTTCGCGATCGCCGTGACAGCCAAGAACGACCCGCAAACCGGAAACGGCGGCAGTGGCTACCTGCACGGGTTCCTGAACAACACCGAGGTGCCGGGATCAACGTTCCTGACCGTGAACGCGGTCCCCGAGCCAACGTCGCTCCTTATCGGCCTTACCGCCTGCACCGTCCTGATTCTCTCAACGATCCGCCCTGGGCGCACCGGTCATCGAATCGGTTGATCGCTCCTCTCACCACAAGGAATCGAAACGCTATGTCTCGTTACACAGGCCCCAAAGCTCGTATCAACCGCCGCCTCGGACTTGCGGTGTTTGAGAGCGCGGGGGCACTCAAAGCGATGGACCGCAAGCCCAACCCCCCGGGCATGCAACCGCCGCCGCGCAAGCTCTCCAAGCATGGCGAAGCCATGCGTGAGAAGCAGAAGATCAAGTACTACTACGGCCTGGGAGAGAGGAAACTCCGCCGCATCTTTGCCAAGGCACGCCATCAACAAGGCAACACCGGCGAGAACGCCTTGCTGATGTGTGAGCGGCGGCTCGATAGCGTCATCCGGCAGGCAGGACTCACGAAGACCAGACCGCAAGCCCGGCAAGGCGTCGCTCACGGTCACTTCCTGGTCAATGGTCGCAGGACCGATATCCCGTCGATGATGGTCCGGTCCGGTGACGTGATCGACGTCAAGCGGCGTCCCGGAATCCTCACGCTCTACCAGAGCTGTCTGGCGGAAACTTTCGGCATCAAAAGCCAACCAGTCGGCGATCTGGCCATCGGTCTCCGCCAGACAGCTCTGGTAGAGCGTGAGGATTCCGGGACGCCGCTTGACGTCGATCACGTCACCGGACCGGACCA
>JBCBPC010000036.1:0-34795 GCA_039820945.1 Planctomycetota bacterium | reverse complement strand
TGAGAACCTCGAGGCGATCGACTTCGTCAAACGGTTCATGAACCGTTTGACGAAGTCGATCGCCTCGAGGTTCTCACGGCCGCCGTACTTGTTGGGGACCCACTCGCCCGCCTCGCGGCTGTAATCGAGATAGAGCATCGACGCCACCGCGTCTACGCGGAGCCCGTCGATGTGGTACTTGTCCAGCCAGAACAATGCGTTGGCCAGCAAGAAATTGCTGACCTCGTTGCGGCCGTAGTTGAAGATCATCGTGCCCCAGTCGGGGTGCTCGCCCTGGCGCGGGTCTTCGTGCTCGTAGAGCGCGGAGCCGTCGAACCGCCGCAGGCCGTGCTCGTCCTTGGGGAAGTGCGCGGGCACCCAGTCGATGATCACGCCGAGGCCCGCCTGGTGCAGCTGATCGACGAACGACATCAGGTCCGCAGGCGTGCCGTAGCGGCTGGTGGCGGCGAAGTAGCCGACCGTCTGGTAGCCCCAGCTGCCCGTGAAGGGGTGCTCGCTCACCGGCATCAGCTCCACGTGCGTGTAGCCCATGCGGTGGCAGTACTCGATCAGCTGCGGGGCGATCTCCGTGTAGCTCATCCAACGATCGGGGTCGCCCGGGTCGCGGCGCCAGCTGCCCAGATGCAACTCGTAGATGCTCATCGGCGCGTCGAGGGCGTTGCGGTGCTCGCGCTCGCCCATCCAGCCGCCGTCGGTCCACTCGTGCTCCGTAAGGTCCGTGACGATGTTGGCCGTCTTCGGCGGCACCTCGGCGGCGAAGCCGTAGGGGTCGCACTTCTCGACCACGCCGCCGCCGAGCTGCTTCACCTTGAACTTGTACAGGGTGCCCACGTCCATGCCGGGGACGAACAGCTCCCAGATGCCGCTGGGGATCCGCTTCCGCATGAGGTGCGAGCGGCCGTCCCAGTCGTTGAAGTCGCCGACGACGCTCACCGCCTCGGCGTTGGGAGCCCACACGGCGAAGTTCACGCCCTGCACGCCGTCGATCTCGCGGAGGTGCGCGCCCATCCGCTCATACGCATCCCAATGCGACCCCTCATTGAGCAGGTGCAGATCGTACTCGGTGAGGAGGGGGTCGAAGGCGTAGGGATCGCGCATGGTCTTTTGTCCGCCGTGTGAGTCGCTGTATCGCAGGTAGTAACCCGACCGCTTCGCCAATCCCCTGGGCTGCCTATCTTCCACGGGGCAGATGGCCTCGTACAACCCGGCAGGGTGGATTCGCCGCATCGGCCGCGACGTGCCTTGGGCCTCGTCCACCAGCCAAACCCGCTCCGTGTCGGGCAGGAAGGTCCGCACGGCGAGGGCCCGGCGGCCCTCGTCGATGACCTCGTGCGGGCCGAGCACGTCGCTCGGGTTCTCGCTGCGGCCCTGAACGATCGCACCAACGGCATCAAGGGAAAGCTGAGTACGCATCGGCGGTTCGGTTTCCGGGGCGAGCGGCCGCGGCGAAGCGGCGAGCATGAACGGGAGAGTCGAGCGAGCGCCGCGTCAGCCGGCGGCGGCGATCGGTGCGCGGCGTGGGGCGAGCGACACGCGGCGCCGCGAGTGGGGATTGGGGACGACCACCATGGCGGGCGCCTCGCCCGGTCCGGGGCAGAGCGGCTCGAAGCGTGCGACCGCGTCCTCTTCGCCGCACCGCTCTCGCGGAGCGCTCGGCGTATCGACTCGCCAAGACCGGCAGCACACCGCGTGGAACGCCATCGCCCGATCGATCCGCCGCCACAGGTCGGCGTTCCGCACCGGCTCCATGCGGCCGAAGCGTTCCCACCGCCAGTGGTTGTTTCGCCAGGCGGGCAATCCGCGGCGGATTCCGCGTGAGACGGTGCTCGAGGTGGTGACCAGCGTCACCTCGGCCGGTCCGTCGAGCGCTTCCAGCCCACGCACCACGGCGAGCAGGTGAAGCCGCTCGGGCCCGGCGCCGGGCTCCTCGTCATTCGCAGTGACGGTCACTGACGAATCGAGCCCGTGCAGCGAGAATCGCCACCGCGGGGCCGGCGAGGTCTCTGCCTCGGCGATTAGAACAAAGCGTGGACGCTGGGCCAGCATGGGGGAGGGCGCGGGCGGGGCGTGCTTGGGGGAGATTGGATTGGACAGCCGCCGCAACGCGTGCTAGCAGCCGCACAGGTCTCTTCGGCAAACGGGTCGCAGACTCTCCATCTTTCCCAAACAACCATCTGACGGCCGATCGGCGTGATCCGTGCGAGGTCTCTTTCGGTCGCCGCGGCGTTGGGCCGCTGCTTATCGCGACCCTCGCCGCGTCGCCGACGGCCGAGCGAGCTCCAAGCGGCCCGGCTCTAGCAGTCGCGCGGGTTGCGCCGCCGCGGGCTACGCTTTCTGAGGAAAGCCGATCCGCCGGAAGCGGCGCCGCGCGATCTTCCTGCTCGAAATCGCACTACGCTTGCTGAGATGTTTGGCGTGCTAGCCCCGCCCGTCGAGCATCGCGAGGACCACCAAATGGCCAACGCCAGGTGTCCACCGATCCTCCGAGGAACTGGGGCTCATGAAGCCGGAACTCGAACTCGTCCACACCGGACGCATCACGCCCGCGCAGTACGTCGAAGCGATTACTCGCCAGACGGAAGAGACGACGCCACTTGGCCAGGTCGCGATCGAAGCGGGGCTGCTCACGCCACGCGAGGTCTTCGAGGTGCTGCATCGGCAGCGAACCGAGCCCAGCCGTCGGTTCGGCGACATCGCCGTCGGCCTCGGCTACCTGAATCGCTCGCAGGTGGCGTTGCTGTTGCTCGAACAGCTCGAACGCCGTCGCCCGATCTTGGCGCACCTCGCCGAGATGGGCGTGCTAGAAACTGAGGCCGCGTGGCCGCAAGTAGACGCCGCCGAAGACGACACCGACTCGCTAGGCTCCGAAGTCTCGACGCGTGCGGGCGACTTCGCCATGGCCTGAGGCGCCCGGGTCAACCAACCCGGTCGATCGCCTCGTCGAGGAGCCGCGGCAACTCCGACAGCCCCCGTGCCTCATCCGCGATACGCGGGTGAACGAACAGCCGCACACGCTTCACGTAGTCGTCGAACTGCTCGCGGGCCAGCGTGCGGACCATCGGCGAGATCGACCCGAGCGGGCGATACACCCCCGACCGCTCGTCGAGCACGTCGATCTCGAACTCGACCTCCAGCTCGGTGGGCGGGGCGTCGATCAGCACCTCGTGCGGAGCCACGACACGCGAGCAGGCGTGCGACAGCGTCGCCGCGAACTCCTCCGCCAGCCGAGCCAGCCACGGGTACGGTCGCCGGGCGAGCCGGCCGTACAGCTCCGGCTGCTCGAACAAGCTGTACTGGGCTAGTCGCTTGTACAGACGCCGCGAGGGCCCGAACAAGCCGGCCAGCAGATCGGCCGCCGGCCCGTCGCCCGCGGCCTCGGTCATCGACCGGATGAACTCGGGCTCGGTCTCGCGAAACAGGCGATCGACGTCGAGGTTGCGGTGCGACAGGTAGAACGCCCGCTGCAGCATCGCCGTCGCGGAGCGCACCGCGTGGTGCCAGTACACCTCGCTGAACATCACATAACGGGCGAAGACCATCATCTCCGCCGCGGTCTTGCCCTTGGTGGTAATCGCCACGCCGTCGCCCGCGGCGTTGACGCACAGGCTGCGGATCAATCGCGAGCGGTCGAAGTGCTGGCCGTACGGCACGCCGGCGTGCAGGCTGTCTCTTCGCAGGTAGTCCGCCTTATCGACATCGATCGGCCCGGACAGCAACGACCGCAGCAGCCGCCCGGCGCGGTCGTTCGGCTTGCCGGAGAGCATCGCCACCACGTCGCGTGGGGCCACGCCCCAGTCGTCGCGCAGCGCGTCGGCGATCTCCCCTTCGAGCAAGAAGCTGTTGGCGAACAGCTCGTGCTCCGGCACGCGGGGCAGGCGGATGTCTTCGATCGGATGACAAAACGGCCAGTGGCCGATGTCGTGCACGAGCGACGCCACCAAAAAGAGCTCGGCCTTCTCCGGCGTGATGAGCGAGGCGAACCGCTCGTTCCGTCCCAAAGCCGAGAGGTACTCGAGCGCCGTTGCGTACACGCCCAGCGAGTGCTCGTACCGTGTGTGGTGCGCCGCCGGGTAGACGAGGCTGACGAGCCCGAGCTGGCTGATCCGCGACAGGCGGCGGAACTCCGGCGTGTCGATCAGCTGCCGCACACGCGGTGTGATGGGCACGTCGATCCCCGGCGGCAGGCGGAGCTGCCCCGAGCCGCCAGCCAAGGCGGCGATCTCCGGCACGTCGAGCAACGGGGCGGCCAAGCTAGTCGCCCTTCAAACCGGGCACGGCGGGCAACGCCATGAGCAGCCGCAGGCCGACCGTCACAGCGAAGTACAACGCGCAGTGCAAGAAGCCCATGACGGGCTCCAGGTCGAGCGCGACGAAGCTGGCGAACGTGCCGATGCCGATCGCCACCGCGGCGGCGAAGCCCATCTGCCAGATCTCCAGCCCGCTCTCGCGCCAGCCGGTCTCGCCGATCTGCGAAGCAACGAGCACGTACACAAACCAAGACACCGCGAACACCAACCCGCAGGCGACCGCCCTGCCCCACAACGCGGCGCCGGTGTACGGCTCGAGTTCCGCATCGCGGAGGAAGAGGTAGCCCGCCCAAGCGAGCAGCGGCCCCAGGACGAGCGACCCACTCGCGAGAATCGGGTAGCCGTCCGCCGCCTCGGTGCCCCGCACGAAGAACGCGACCGCGACCGTGGCCAACGCGACCGTACCGACCCCGGCGGCGATCAGCGGGTCGAACTTCGCGTCCTTCCGCCGCTCCGTCTTGAGGACCTGCTTGCCGTCCTTGCCCGTCGGCCCTTCGGGCGTCGGCGCATGGATGACGATCTGATCCTCGGCCTTCGGGATCTTGATCGGCTTCTTGCACTTCGGGCACGGGCCCGTCTTGCCCGCGTGCTCGTCGGCCACGGTGAACCGCGCCATACAACTCGGGCAAGTGACTTGTATCGCCATGATCTCGTGCTGTCGTCGCGCGGGGTCGTTTCGGCTAGCTGAGTCGTCGCGGCTGGGGGTCGCAGGCCGCCCCCCGTGTCGCGGGGAATTCAGTTCATGGGGTCGAACTGTTTCAACTCGTCTTCGTTGATCGTGTGAAAGCCCTTCTGCGCCAGCGTATCGAGGCCGTGCTCGATGTTATCGACCATCAACGCCACCGCCGGCCTGCCGTTGGGCCGCATCAAGAGCGGGTACACCTGCGTGATGTTGACCTCGGCGGCCAGCAGCGCCGTGCAGACCGAGAGCATCGGCTGCGGCGACTGGGGCAGCTCGACCCCGATGAGGTCGGACTCGACGATCGCCAAACCGGCGCGTTCCAGGATCTCTCGCCCCGCCTCGGGGTCGCTCAGCAAGAAGCGCACGAGGGCGCACTCCGTCGAGTCGGAGATCGTCAACGCGACGATCCGCACGTTGCTCCCCTCGAACCGTCGCACGACCCCCATCAGGGCGCCCACGCGGTTCTCCAAGAACACCGTGAACTGGCGTATCGTGGGGTAGTCGCGGCCTCGGGCGGTGAGGTCTTGCGTGCCGGCGCCGGCGCCGATGCTCATAGGCTCGTGGCGGCGTAGCCGCGTAGACGTGGAGCGGGGAAGAATCGGCCGAGCGGGGCGGCTGTAACGACGCTTGAAGACTCTCGTCCGATGGTCGCAAGTGTAGGAGTCGCCTAGGCTTGTTGCAACCGACACGCCCACTCGCCGGCCCCCCGAATCCACCGATCCCGCGACCGACTCGTATGAAACCGCTGGCCGTCGAACACTCCTTTGATGTCGACGTGCGGTACTACGAGACCGACGCCCAGGGGCACGTCCACCACTCGAACTTCATCCGCTACTTCGAGCTCGCCCGCGTGGAAATGCTGCGAGCCTCGGACTACGACTACGCGGCGTTGGAGGCGTCCGGGGTGCTGCTGGTCGTGAGCCGCGTCTCTTGCCGGTATCATCGCCCGGCTCGCTACGGCGATACGCTCCGAGTGACGGTAAGGACCGAGCGAGCCCGCGGCGCCCGGATCGACCACACATACAGGCTGGAGCGAGACGGCGAGCTGATCGCCGAGGGCGCCACCACGCTGGCGTGCATCGATCGCGAGGGTACGGTCCGACGGATCCCGGAAGCGTTCGAGCTGCCCGACGACTGACCACAGACAGAGAACCGCCGACCAATCCCAGTTACGAGCACAACGATGGCCAAGCGACTGCTGTTCCTACTGGGCGACTTCGTCGAGGACTACGAAGCCAAGGTGCCGCTGCAGGCGCTCGAGATGGTTGGCTACGAGTGCGTCGCCGTTTGTCCCGATAAGAAGCCGGGCGACACCGTCGCCACGGCCATCCACGACTTCGAGGGCGATCAGACCTACAGCGAGAAGCCGGGCCACCGGATCGCCATCAACGGCGACTTCGCCGAGGCGAGCGTCGACGACTTTGACGGACTCGTGCTGCCAGGGGGTCGAGCGCCCGAGTATCTGCGGCTGAACGCCCGGGCGATCGAGCTGATCCGCGGCTTCGCGGAAGCCGGCAAGCCGATCGCCGCCGTGTGCCATGCGGCCCAACTGCTCGCCGCGGCCGACGTCGTCCGCGGCAAACGCCTCCAGGCGTACCCGGCGTGCAAGCCGGAGGTGTTGCTCGCCGGAGGCGTGTGGGACGAGCCGTCGCCGGGGCTCGACAGCGTCTGCGTCGACGGGACGCTCGTCACGGCGCCAGCGTGGCCAGCGCACCCCGCGTGGCTGCGTGCATTCGTCGGAGTGCTGGGCGGCACGCTGGAAACCTGACGCGACCCCTCACAGCCGAAGCCTGAGGACTTAGCCACCAGGTCTCAGCCCTCAGGTCTCAGCCCTCAAGGCGCGCCGCGCTCCGCGCAAAAAACAGCGAGGCCCGGCGGCGGGACGCCGGGCCTCGCTTGTTCGGTGGCTCCATCCACCGCCGCGACGCGGCACAGGAGTGGCAAGCCTTCTCAGGCGACCAGCCGCACCGCGGGGGCGTTGTCCTTCGCCCCCATCAGAAACTCCTCGAAGATCCGCAGATCGAGCGCCGAAGCGGTCGCGGCCTCCGGGTGGAACTGCGTGCCCATGGCGAACCAGTCCGGCATCCGGCTCTCGATCGCCTCAACGACGCCGTCCGGGCAACGCGCGGTGACCTCGAACCCGGGGGCCACCTCGTCGATCGCCATGTGATGCCAGCTGTTCACTCGCAGCTCGCCGTCGCCAAACACCCGGTCCATGATCGTTTCCGGCGTGATCTCCAGCGTGTGGCGATGCGACGGATCGAGCAGGTCCTTGTGCGGCAGGGCGCTGGGGATGTCCTCGGGGATGTGCAGGTAGAGATTGCCGCCCATCACGAGGTTGATGAGTTGCATACCCACGCCGATGCCGAACACCGGCGTGCGGCGTTCGCACACCACCCGGGCGAGCATGCGGTCGAACGACTCACGGCGCCCGGCCAGCGGGCGGACGCTGGGGTGCAGCATCCAGCCGTCGCGACGCGGGTCGAGGTCGGCGCCGCCGACCAGCAGCACGCCGTCGACGGTGTCGAGGATCTGTTCGATGTCCCGCTGCTCGGCGAGCGGCGGCAGGATGATCGGCAACGCGCCCGCCTCGATGAGGGCGTCGTAATAGCCCGAGGTCAGGTAGCTGACGGCCGGCTTGTCCCCGGTCGGAGCTCGGTAGTCCGCGTTCAACGCGATGATTGGCTTCGACATCTTTCGCTTCGCACTCCCTGCAAGCGACGTCCCGTCGTGGAACGCCTTGGTTAGTGGCAAGCGGCGACCGACATCCGGACGGCGACGCCGAAGCGAGTTGCGTCCCCCGATCGCGATGGGGGCGTTGGGACGAGCGAACACAAACCCAGCAGCGCGATGACCAGCGGTCGTCGCGTTACTGCGATGACGGTTCACCCCGATGTCGGCGTGTCCCCGGCCGGGCGGAGAGCCCGTCCGCGTGTCTTCCCTAACACGCCAAGGTCGATGGGCAATCCCACTCGCAAGACGCCTCGCCTCGGCGAGTCGCTAGCAGAGCGGGTGCTCTTCCCCTCGGTTCGATGTAGTCGTTCCCTCGGCTACCTCTTGTGTGGCAACGACCGTTGTCAGGCGGTCTTGTGCTGCGGGGTGCAAGTGAGGCAAAGACTACTGGTCGGAAAATCGAGCACAAAGGGGCAACAACATTTTGGGCCGCGTTGATTCTCGCAAGCACCAGATACTGTGCCTGCTGAGCGTTTTGAACGAATCAATCGGCCGTTTTGCGGCCGTAGCCAAGCGGCCCGCGCAGCCCTAACCTAGCGGCTCGCCGCGTCGGTAACCACAACGCCTTAAGGGACTTACGCCTTGCTATTCGAGCGTGTTCGGATCGCCTCCGTCGCCCACACTCTGCCCGAGGAATCAACCTCGTCGGCGGACATCGAGGCGCGGCTGCTCCCGCTCTACGAACGCCTGAAGCTGCCCGAAGGTCGCCTAGAGCTGATGACGGGCATCCGCGAACGCCGCTTCTTCGAGCCGGGCACGCTGCCGGGCGACGTCAGCATCAAAACGGCCGAGCGTGCGATCGGCGCAAGTCGGATCGACCCATCGGCGTTCGGGGCGTGCATCCACGGATCGGTCTGCCGCGATTGCCTCGAACCGGCCACCGCTTGCCGCGTGCACGACGCGCTGGGCCTGCCGCCAAGGTGCGTGGTGCAGGACGTTTCGAACGCATGCCTCGGCGTTCTGTCCGGCGCGTTGCAGATCGCAACGATGATCGAGTGCGGGCAGATCAACGCCGGCGTGGTCGTTGGCACCGAGACCGGCCGCGAGTTGGTCGAGAACACCATCGCCAAACTCAACGCGGACGACACCCTCACGCGTGACACGATCAAAGACTCGGTCGCGTCGCTGACGATCGGCTCGGCGAGCGCCGCCATGGTGCTGTGCCACGAGCGGCTCGCCGCCGATGGGGGGCGACTCGTGGCGGCCTCGTGCCACGCGGAGACCCAACACCACCAGCTCTGCCACAGCGAGGGCCTCGCCCAAGTAATGCACACCGACAGCGAGCGTCTCATGCGCGCCGGCGTCGCTGCGGGCGTGGAGAACTTCGCGGCCTTGATCGGCGAGTGCGGCTGGGAGCGCGAGGAGATCGCCCGCACGTTCTGCCATCAGGTGGGCTCGGCCCATCGCAAGATGATGCTCTCCGAGCTCGGGCTGCCGATCGACCGCGACTACGCGACGCTCGACTGGCTCGGCAACACCGGCGCGGCGGCATTGCCCGCCACGCTCTCGCTGGGCGTCGAGCAGGGCGCGGTCGAGGCGGGCGACAAGATCGCGTTGCTGGGCATCGGCTCGGGCGTCAACTGCCTGATGATGGCTGTGGAGTGGCTCGGCTGATCGGCCCACCGACTAGCTGGCCAACTCTGCTGGCCGACTCTGCTGGCCAACAGTGCTAGGGGCCGCCGGCGAGCTGCAACGCGATGAACCCGACCACCAGCAGCACGATGCCTATGCCGATCCAGACGCCGATCGGCGTCTTGTCGTAGGGGTTCGAGTAGCCCGGCGGGTGCAGCGGATCGTACTCATCTTGGGCCTTCTGGGCGGCGCGGCGGGCGATCGGGTCTTCCTTCTCCTCTGCGTACTCTTCTTCGAAGATCGAGCGCTTGCGCTGCGACTTCGAGCTGAGCGGCTTGCCGCTCTTGGAAGCCGTGAGCTTGGCGCCACTCTCGTCCGACAACACCCCCGAGGAAGACCCCGCCTTCTTCTTGTTCGTGCTCGGGCCTTCGCCGTCGTCTTCGAGGGGGGCGAGGCCGATGTCTTCGTCGGTGTCCACGCCGCTGGACGAGTAGAGCTTGGCCGTGTCGCCAGCGCCGCTCGACATGCCGCTGACGATGCCGCCGCCGGCCGAGGGCGTGCCGTGGCTCGACGAGCCCTGCGTGTACCGGCTGAGGATGCCGCTGCCCACACCGCTGCCGAGCCCGGTGTCGCTGCCCCCGCCGGAAGTGGTCGCCCGAGACTTGGTGGCGGTGCGGGTGGTCTCGTACCCCTGGTCGGCGAGCCAATCGGTGAGCAGCTCGGCTACGGCGCCGGCGGTCTGCGGACGGTCATCGGCCCGCTTGGCCATCATCCGCGTGCAGATGTTGACGAGCGACAGCGGCGTGTCTGACCGCAGGTTGAGCAGGCTCTCAGGCTCCTCAACTTGGTGCTTGAGCAGCCGCTCCGAGATCGTCCCCTCGGGGAACGGCGGCCGCCCTGCGATCAAGAAGTACAGCGTGCAGCCGAGGCTGTAGATATCCGCGCGCGAGTCGGCTTCGTGGCTGTTGAGCGCCTGCTCGGGCGCCAGATAGTCGGCCGTGCCCAGCACGTTCTCGTCGTTGGCGAGCGTGAGCGACGTCTCGTCGTCGGTCAGTTTAGCCAGTCCCATGTCGAGGAGCTTGACCGTCTCGTTCGCGTCGACGAGGCAGTTGGCCGGTTTGATATCACGGTGAACGAGGCCCATATCATGGGCGTGCTCCAGCCCGCGCGCCACCTGAGCGATAAAGTCCGCGGCCTTGTCGAAGGCCATCGGGCCGTCTTGGCTGATCGTCTGATGGAGGTCACGCCCTTCGACGTACTCCATCACGATGTAATGGTTGTCGCCCTCGTTATCGATGTCGTAGACACGAACGATGTTCGGGTCGTCGAGCCGTGCGGCGGCCCGGGCTTCGAGCTGAAATCGAGAGAGGTACGACTTGTCCTTCACGCGTTGGCGCGGCAGCACCTTCACCGCCACCCGCCGCCTCATGAGCTCGTGCTCGGCGAGATAGACGTGGCTCATGCCGCCCTTGCCGATGGCGCCAAGCAGCTTGTACTTGCCGAGCTTGAAGCCCTTGTGCTTGCCGGCCAGCAGCTTGTCCGCCTGCCACTGCGTGAGCAGCCCGGCTTCGATGAGCGCCTTCGAGACGGCCGCCGGTTCCTTCGGCACCCCGCCGGGCGCGGCCGCCAGCTTCTCGAGCTGCGCGTCGAGCTTCTTCGGCTCGATCAACGCGCTCCGACGCACCAGGTCGATCAACTTGTCGGCGTCGAGCTCGGACATTCCGTCGCAGAGCGAACGACAACACACGGCTTCGCGACGCTTGAAGCAAGATCGCAGCGAGCCGGGTTGTCTTGGGTTGTCGCGGTCGTGGTGTCGATGCGGGAGCGGCCGCCGGCGTGGTGGGGTAGTCGCCGAGGCACGCGGGCCAAGTTTTGTCGTCCTAACGCTTCCTTGAATCATCCGCGGCAACCGCCGCCGCTGAACGATCCCGCCTGAAAAGCGTGGCGTTGCTAACCGTGAGCCGGCCGGGCGAGGGTCGTACCGCGCGCAACCGCTGCTAGCTTCACCACTTAAAGCGTATCACGGCCCGTCAGGACGAGCCAGCGTTTTCCGGGCGGTGTGCGAGGCGAGGAACAGTTTTTCTCGGCCTGCGGCCCAGCGGGGCCCGCGGAGGCGGACTAATCCGCGCGTTCGACCACCGCCGACACGATCTTGGCGTCGAAGTAGTTCGTCCGCATGCCAGCGTCGATCACCAGCCGCTGGGCGTTCATACCGCTGCTGCGGGGGCTCAGCAGAAACGCCACCGCCGCGGCGGCCTCTTCCGTCTTCACGGCTTCTTCGCGTAGCGTCGCCTTCTCCGCGTACAGGTACGAGTCCACGTAGCCGGGGATTCCCGCGGACGCGGAGGTCTTCAGCAGCCCCGGCGCCACGGCGTTGAACCGCACCCGGCTGAAGCGGCTGAACGACTTGGCGAGGAACGCCAGCGACGAGTCGAGCGCCGCCTTGATGGGCGCCATGTAGCCGTAATTCTCGCTCGCCATCTCGGTGGTGCTGATCGAGATGGCCACCACCGACGCGTCGTCGGCCAGCGACGCCTTCAACGCGTTGGAGAGCGCCACAAGCGAGTAGCACGAGATTCCGAAGGTGCGGGCGAACTGCTGGCGGGTCGTCTCGTGGAACGGCCGCGGGCCGTTTTCCAGGTCGGCCGGGTCGTAGTCGGCGAAGGCGATCGAATGAACCATGCCGGCGAGCTCCGTGTCGTTCGCGGCGCACCATTCGCCAACCTCACCGGCCAGCCGTTCGATCTGGTCGTCGAACTCGACGTCGCACACGAACACCGGCGCGTCTTCGCCGGCGAGCTTCCGCACCTGTTCACGCCGCGTCTCGCTGCGGACGGAATACAGCACGGTGCAGTCGGCGTCGCGCAGCAGCTTGGCTACGTGCCAGGCGACGCTCTTCTTGTTCGCCACACCGGCGACGAGGACCGCCTTGCCGGCGAGTTGAAGAAAGTCTGTGGGCATGAGGTGAGTGGGCAGTCAGCAGTGGGCAGTGGGCAGTGGGCGATGGGGCAGACCGTGCGCGAGCAGCTCGGCAGCGAGCCCTCGGCGCAAGCCGGGGGAGAAAAGCTAGACAATAGCTAGGCGGGCTCCGCCACCGTGCAGGCGAACTCGCACCGCGCGGCGAGCTTCCCGGACGTGTCGTTCTTCACGCGGCCCTTCATGAAGAAGGCGTTGGCGACCTGCTCGGTGAGATCGACCTCGATCGTCACCGTGTCGCCCGGGCGGACCATCTCGCGGAACTGCACGTTATTGAGCCGCGTGGCGACGGGCACACCGCCCGCGTTCCCCTGCCCTTCTTGGGCGGCCTCGGTGATCTTCGACAGCAGCACGGCGCCCGCTTGCAGGCACGCCTCGCACAGCAGCACGCCCGGCGTGAGCGGGTAGTCGGGGTAGTGCCCCCGGTACCAAAACTCTTCGCCGGAGAACGACCGTTTGCAGACGATCTTCTCGGACGTCTGCTCGACGACCTCGTCGATCAGCAGGAACGGGTCCCGGTGCGGGATAGCGGCTTGAATCGCTTCTTTGCTCATTCGGTTGTTAGCCACGGATGGACGCAGATGGACGCGGATGTCGGTCAGCGGGGTTTCACGCCGATCGGAAGATAGCGGACGCGGATCGAAGTGGTAGTGACCGACATCACTGAGCCGCGTTCGAGCGGCTCAGTGAACTGATCAACGACGCGTACGAGCAAGTCAGCCACACCGACGCCTCGTAATCCCTCGACACGCAACCGCACTACCGAGGGAGCCGTCGCACCGGAGAGGGCTAGCAGATGATGAAAGTCGGAATCCAGCGAGACAACCACCAGATTGTTGGCTCGGCCGTACTCAAGAATTGCACTATCTGTCGCGGCTGCGAGACCGATATCGCCGACGTGCGTCGCGGCCAGCCCCGCCTCGGCGAGCAAACCGACGGCGGAACGAGGCAACCCCTGATTAAGCAGCAGTGCCATCGTCGGTTACCGCAGCTCGACGATCTGATCGTCCACGCTCGCCGCGGCGTAAGCCAACGCTTGGCGGATGTCTTCGTCTTCGAGCTCGGGGTACTCCCGGCGTAGCTCTTCGCGGTCGGGGTACAACGCCACAACCTCGATTACGCGGCGCACCGTCAGTCGCTGGCCACGGATGCAAGGTTGGCCATCAAGAACGGCGGGGTCGCTAGTGATTCGATCGTAGGGCGGCATGTCCTTAATCTACGCTGGCAGGCGGTCGCGGAGGAACCAAAGGTGGACACGGATGTCGCTCGATGTGACACGACCAGAGAAAGTCAGCAGTCGCTGATCTTCGTCAGATATGAGGCGAGCACAGCACGAGACTTTTGGGCCGCGTTTGGATCGCCGAACTCTAGATCGCCTTCCACAAAATGTGCGTGACAAACATCTGCCACTAGGCGTCGCACCTCGTGAACCGTGTGATTATCGATTCCTTCGACTGCTTGAATGTGTTGCTCGATCTGGCACTCAAACTCGCCATTCGCCATCGATCCGACTTCCGCTTCATCGATTAACAACAGCATGCGGCGGATGATACTGGCGTTTGACATCCGCGTTCATCCGCGTCCATCGGCGGCTACCTCATCACCCCGCGGCGACGTCGGCGGCCACCTCGCGCTCGAAGCCGCTCGTCGACTCGCTGCCGCCGGTCATCAGCGTGCTGTCGACCTCGTTCGCGACGATCACTCCGTAGTTCATCGCGCCCAGCCAGCCGGACATGATGATGCCGACGCTGCCCGCGTGGAACAGACCACGCACCTGCTGCGGCAGGGCCCGGCTGACCGCCAGCCCCTCGAATTTCGTGCCGAAGCTCGCGCCGGCCACGTGGTGCGTGTAGTGGTTGAACGTCCGCGGCGTGCTCGCCTCGACGTGTACCACACGATTGCGGATGTCGGGCACGTAGTGGTCGAGCGCGTCGAGCGTCGTCTCGCACAGGTCTTGCTTGCTCGCCTCGTACTCGTCGTCCGGCAGGTCGGCCCAATCTTGGTAGTGGGCGTTCGTGCTGCTGACGATCAGCTTCTGCGGCCGGCCCTCGGGACGCGTCCGCGGGTAGTACAACGAGTAGGTGCGGCTGGTGACGTCGCGTGACAGCAGCTGCTCCGTGTTGAACGTCGGCGCCGTGCTGGTGAATAGCAGGTCGCCCGTGGATTCCTCCAGCGGGTCGTCCGGCTCCAGGGCCATGTACACCTGTGTGCTGGAGTTGTTGAGCCGCACCTCGCGGGCCTCGTCGACGAATGCCTTGTCGAACGCCTCCTCGCCGCACAGTCGGAAGATCGTGCTCCGGAGGTTCGAGTTGCTAACCACGGCGTCGCAACGGATGTGCCGGCCGTTGACCGTGACGCCGGTCACCTTGCTGCCGGCGTCGCCGTCGGACGCCGTGTGGATCCGCTCGCAGTCGCTGCGGATGCGGACGTCGACGCCGCTCTTCTTGAGCTCACCGGTCATTTTCGTGATCAGCGCGTCGGTTCCACCCTCAAACGTGAAGACGCCCTTCGACATGAAGTTGCTGAAGACGATCCCGTAGCTGATCGCCGGGTCCTCGAGCGTGCTGCCGTTGGCGTAGGTGATGGGCTCCATCAGCAGCCGGATGACGTCCTCACGGCCGGGGAAGAACTTGTCGAACAGTTCCCTCGCGGTGGTCTGCTGATCGTCGTAGAAGTTCATCCCGCGGGCGGTGTCGAAGAACGCGTCGACCGTTTCCTGCGGCACGCGGAAGTCTTCAATCAGCTTCTTGGTGAAGTCCGCGCGGGTGAAGTCCGTCTGCAGCGAGAACATCGGGTTGTCGAAGCGGATGCCGATGAGCTGCACGATCGAATCGGCAATCTCCTTGGACCAGTACCGCCGGCAGCTCTTGACCATGCCGTACGGGAACCCGTGCAGCGAGATGTCGAAGATGTGGCGTCCGGGGCGTTTGAACCACGTCGCCAGCCCGCCCAGCTTGTAGTGCTGCTCCAGCAGCAGCACGCTGCGGCCCTGCCGGGCGAGGATGTTGGCCGAGGTCAAACCGGCGAGGCCCGAACCGATGACGACGACGTCGTAGTGGTCCTGGGCGCCAGCGAGGAAGTCTTTGGGCATGGGGGCGGGTCGACAGCGGGCAGACGGCAGCGGGCGTGTTCCTGAGACCCCGTAGCCTAGCCAATCGGGGCCGAATCGGGGAGTCTTTCACGCCCTAGGGCACGGGCTCCAGCCAGATCATGAAGCCGTCGGTCGGCGTCTTCACGCCGCTCGGATTCGCTTCGTTTGACACACGGTGGCGTTGCAGCAGCACCGGCTTGGCGGGGTTGTAGCCGCGCGTCTCTCGGCCCACGCCGCGGGTGATGACCCACCGGGGATGCGACCAACCGACACGCGTCGCCTTGATCGCCCGCTCGACGTGGATCGACGCCACGCGGGCGCCGGTGGGTTCGGGCGTGCCCAGGCGGAACTCAATCGTGTGCTCGCCCGGGCCGAGACGACGCGCGCGGTCGCTCTGCGCAGGGAAGCCATTGGCGGGCACGTTGGCGCCAACGAACCGTACGTCGCACCGGAGCCCCTCGGGGATCCAAACACGCCACTTCCAACGGCCGTCGATCTCCGTGTCGACTTCCACGGCGTGCACCTTGCTGCGATCCGTGATCGTCAGCTCGCCAACCTCGTCGCGGAGCATGCGGATCTCGTCGTTCGCTTGGCGTAGCTGCCGCCGCAGCGGAGCGATGTCTCGCAGCAGCACAACGATCGTCAGCAACGCCGCCGCCAACGCCATGAGCAGCAGCAGGCTGAACAGCGAGAGGCGAAATCGCACGGTCGGGGTGTCATCGCTCACGGCATCGGCTCCAGCCAGATCATGAAGCCGTCCGCCGGATCAGGGATCTTGCTGCTGTTGTTCACTTTGTCGGACGAACGGTAGCGGCAGAGCACGACCGACTCGCCCGTTTCAAACAGCTTCGTCTGCTCGTGCACGCCGCCTACCTCCAACACGTAAGCCGTGTCGAGCCAATCCGCGGCGCTGCCGCTGAAGTAGCCGCCGCCGGAGCCACTCCGCTTGAACTCGGTCCGTGTGCTCCAGCGTTCGCTGTCCGGGTCCTTCGTTGCGACGACGCTGATGACGTTGGGCGCACCGCCTTCAAGTTGTGACCAGCCGTTTGACTCGGGAAAGCCCGCTTTGGGGATTGGCCCGTCGGCGCATCGGAGCCTGTAGCTTTGCTCCTTCGGCCACCACACCCGCCATCGCCATTCGCGCCGCGCTGACGTCGGCTCGACCGGCACACGAATCGCGTGCAGCTTGCTCTCATCGCGGATCACCAACTCGCCGACCTCGTCGCGCAGTCGGTAGACTTCTTGCCGCAGCGGGCCGACCTCACGCCACAGCATGGCGGTGGTCATGGATGTCGCCGCGAGCGCGGTGAGCAGCAACAGGCTGAACAACGTAAGACGCGGCCGCCTGCTCATGGCGATTCGATCCACCAAGCGAATCCGTCGCTGGCCTGGCTTTGCTTGGGAGACGTGGCGCTCCACCCTCCACTCGGGAGCTCTTCCACGACATCCCGCCGTACGCTCAACAGTGGCAGGGGCTGATCGGCAGCGAACGACTTCTGCGATCGGTTCACCATGCTGGTCGATGTCGACCACGCTCGCTCGTCCGCCATCCACGGCACGGTCGTCGTTACGGAACCCAACGCGCCTCGACCCGGCATGCGTGTCGCAAACGTCCAATCACTAAGATCGCCCTGGCTGTCGGCGCGGGCGACACGAAACGAAAGCAGGTGCTCTCCCGGGTCGATTTTGCGTGACGAACCCGACCCGCTCGATCGCACAGCCGCGTAGTAGTCTTTCGCCTCGATCAATTCGGGCGTACGTCTCGGGAGCTCCCCCTCGCGGAAATACAAGCGGTAGGTGCGACCCTCGGGCAGAAAGACGCGGAACCGCCACTCGTGGCGCCGCTCCGACTCCACCGCGACCGCGTGGACTCGGTCGGCCTCGCCCGCGGGAACCGTTAGGTAGCCGAGTTGCTGACGATAGCCGAGCACCTCGTCACGCAAGGGACCAACCTCACGCCAGAGTGTCGCGATGGCGAGCGACGCGGCTGCTAGCGCGGTGATCAAGAGCAGGTTCAGCAGCGAAAGCCGAAAACGCGGGCGATGATCGGTTGGGCTGTCGCTCACGCCGTTGGTCGCCTCACTTCAGGCAGTGCAGGTTCGCCATGCCAATGCCGCTGACGATGCTGCCGACGATGCCGACGAATCCCTGATCGGTGCCGCACACGAAGAGGTTGTCGAGGTGCGTCGTGCCGTCGAGCTGCTTGGTCGGCGCGCCGTACACGGCGCCGTTGTCGTGGCCGGTGAAGCGGACGATGGTCGTCGGCGTGAACATGTCCGTGTCGATCACCCGCGACCGATAGTCCGGCGTGAACCGCACGCCCGCGGCGTTGATGCGGTCGAACCAGCGGGCCTTCTCCAGCTGGTACGTTGGCTCGTCCAAGCCCTGCCAATAGTCGAAGTTCGCCAGCACCGTGATCCGCATGGTGCCGCGGCCGCCGCTGCGGTCGTCCAGGCCGCCGTCGTTGTTGGCGTCGCCGTTCTTGCGTTCGGCGGCGTTCGGCCCGGCCCGGTAGTCAAAGTTGTTGGGGCTGCAGATCACGCCGCTGCGCAGGTCGCACGGATCGGTGGGGACGGTCCAGTCGAACCGCTCGCGGTCGTTGAAGAACGTGATCGTACGGTCGTAGCCCAGCTGCTTGGGGTCGACGTCCAGCGTGCTGATCGTCTCGCAGAAGCTGAGCCGCCCGGCCGACCTCTGCGGCGAGCCGGCGACCTCCACCGGCTCGCCGTCGTCGCACAGCCGCATGGTCTCGCACCAGCCGGCCGAGGAGAGCACCCGTTTGCCCTCGAGCACCTCGCCCGAGTCGAGCTTCACGCCCACGACCCGGCCGTCTTCCACGTGCATGCGGTCGACGCCCGTGCGGAGCTTGAGCTCGCCGCCCAGGCCGCGGAACTTCTTGACGAGGTTCTTCAGGATCAGCCGCACGCCGGCGTGCGGCCGGCCAAGCCCCTCCAGGAAGATGCTGCGGTACATAATGCAGAACTGCCCCCAGTCCATGTCGTGCTCGCGGGCCGAGCCGTAGAACATGAGCGGGCAGAAGAGCATCTCTACGAGGACCGGGTCGGTCAGGTAGCTGCTGACCACCTCGCGCGCCGAGAGCTGTTGGTGCTCGTCGGTCAGGTCGTCGTAGTCCGCGATCGCGGCCACGAAACGCTGGTAGTTGTCCGCCTGATCGGGGAACTCGCGGGCGACCTCGGCCTCTAGCAGCGCGTGGTCGTTGTCGAACCCGAGCGTGCGGCCGGGGAACACCACCTGCGAGCCGATCTGCGGCGAGATCTGAAAGTCGTCCCAGCTGAACCGGAGCTGCCGCAGCAGCCGCGCTAGGGGACCCTTCTTCGTTCCCTTCGGCGTGATGTTCGTCAGCGCGTGCAGGCCGACGTCGTAGTCTCGCTTGCGCAGGCGGTAGAACGAGTTGAGCCCACCGATGGTGGTGTGCTTCTCGAGCACGCACACCCGCTGCTCGTACATCGCCAGCCGGATGCCGGCGGCGAGCCCGCTCATGCCGGCGCCAATGATGATGGTGTCGTACACGGAGCGGGCCGAGGGCGGAGGGAAGCAGGCAGTGCTGATCGATCGCGAAGCGACGTCCCGGTGCTGCCGTCTGCCCGCTGCCGGCTGCCCACTCGCTTGCCGCTAGGCCCGCACGATGTCTTTCATCAGCGGCTCGAGGTATGTGCAGGTCGATTCCATGCTCGCCAGGTTCACGTAGTCGTCCTCGGGGATCTGCACGCGGTGCCGCTTGCGGAGCTCCATGACGATGTCGAGGAAGTCCATCGAGTCGAGCTCCATCTGCTCCCGGAAGCTCACGTCGTCTTTCAACTCCGAGAGGTCCTCGTCCGGGGCGATGTCCGCCAGGATGTCGAGGATTTCATCGCGGATATCGTTTCGTTCCATAACGTCGTAGCTGACCACGGAGGCACGGAGAGCACGGAGCCGACGAAGCTCAGAGGACCCTGCGAACGACTCCGTCTACTAGTCTTTCGGTGTTGAAGTTGATCAAGAGACCGACACGCTTGCCGGTCAGCTTCAGGTAGGTCAGCAGCTGCGCCTCGTGGACCGGTAAGACCCGCTCGACGCTCTTCAACTCGAGGACGACCTTGTCTTCAACCATCAAATCGATGACGAAGCCGCAGTCCAGCTGCTTTCCTTTGTACGCAATCGGTAACGCCAGCTGCCTGACGAACGCGACTCGGCGTCGCGCAAGCTCTTCACAGAGACACTCTTCGTAGACTCTTTCGAGGAGCCCTGGACCAAGAGTGCGATGGACCTCAATGGCCGCCGCCCGGATGTCGCCTGTCAGGCTCGCGTGCAGCAGCATGGGGCATCTCTGTTGTCTCCGTGCCTCCGTGCCTCCGTGCCTCCGTGGTAGGCATCAAACCTTAGTGACGATCAGCGCGCTGTTGATGCCCAGCATGCCGAAGGAGTTGTTCAGGATCGCCCGGGCTCCGACGCCCTCGCGGGGTTGGTTGAGCACGAGGCCGGGCACCTCGCACTCCGGGTCGAGCTCGTCGACGTTGATCGTGGCGTGGCAGACGTCGTCGTCGAACGCCAGCAGGTTGCCCGCCAGCTCCAGCGAGCCCGCGGCGCCCATCGCGTGGCCGATGAAGCTCTTGGTGTTGTTGATGCAGGTCGTCTCGCTCTTGCCGAACACCCGGCGGACCGCCTCGCACTCTTGGATGTCGCCGCTGGACGTGGCCGTGGCGTGCGTGCTGACGATCGCGATGTCGCTGGCGTTGAGCTGCGCCCGCTCGAGCGCCATCGCCATGCACCGCGACTGTTCGTCGGGGTTGGGCAGGACGAAGTCGCTGGCGTCGGAGTTCATCGCGTAGCCGGCGATCTCGCCGTAGATCTTGGCGCTCCGACGCTTGGCGTCTTCGTACCGCTCGAGCGTGTACAGGCAGCCGCCCTCGGAGACGACAATGCCGTTGCGGTCTTTGTCGAACGGCCGCGACGCCGCGGAGGCTTCGGCGTTCTCAGCCAAGGCGCCCTGGCTGGCGAAGCCCGCGAAGATGCCGAACGTGTGGATGCTCTCGGAGACGCCGCCGCAGATGGCGAGATCGCACTCGCCCAGCCGCAGCATCTGCGAGCCCTGAATCATGCCCGCGTTGCCCGCGGCGCACGCGGCGCCGATGGTGTAGTGCGGCCCGGTAATCCCCAGGTTGAGCGTGATCTCCCCTGCCGGATTGTTGGCGACCGTCCGCGGGTTGTGGTGGTGCGACCAGACCGACGTGTCGTAGTCGTAGCTCTTGATCTCGTGGATCTCGTTCTCGGTCTCGACGTTGCCATGCTCGGTCACGCCGATGTAGACGCCGACGCGCTGACGATCGACGTTCGGCCAATCGACGCCCGAGTCGCCGATCGCTTCGTTTGCGCAATAGATGGCGATGCTTCCTGCGCGGGTGCCGCGACGCACCTCGCGGCGTTTCTGGTACTTGAGCTCGTCGAATTCGCAGACCCCGGCGAACGTCTTGCCGACGTAACGGATCTCGTAGTCGCGAACGCCGCTGCGGCCGTTGAGCAACGCCTCGCGGTAGCCGGGCAGCGTGTCGCCGTTCGGCGACGTGAGCCCGACGCCGGTGATGACGATTCGGTCGGTGGGGCTGCCGGTGCTGATCATCCCGTGCTGATCAAGAACAAGTCGGAGAGGGGGGACGCCGATCCATCTGTCCGCAAGCCGGCGGCGGACACCACATCTGCCGGCCCCAGCGCTCTATAGCGAACCGGATGAGGCTATCGCCACCCGCGTCGTTTGGCAAGCCGCGTAAGACGGCGTTGCTGCGGGATTAGTCAGGGCCGCTGCGGCTCGTAAGCCCGCAGGTTGATGCTCCGAAGGTATGCGGCGTGCTGCTGCTGGCGACCCAACTCGTCGGCGATCCGCCGCCAGTCCGCCGCCGCCTCCGCGAGCGCGGCCGAGGCCGTGGCTTCTCCTCCTAGGGCGCGGCCGACGGCGGCGCCGAGCGTCGCGACGTAGCGCTCGTGGCCCGGCAGCCGGGGGGCGATCAGGAACCGATTGGTTCGCAACGCTGCGGCTAACGCGCGCGAGAAGCTCGCCGCCCGGGGCGCCCGGGGGTCCGCGGCGATCCAATCGTCCGGACGCGTCGCCAGCGAGCCGCGGCAGTTGGCGAGCCCGGGGCTGGCGTCTCGCAACTGCGAGGCGACCTCGGCCGATGCGAGCCAAGCGACCAAGCGGAAAGCGCTCGTGGCGTTGCGACTCGCCGTGGTCACGCCCACGAGCCGGCCGCTGCTGGCGACAAGCGTCGCCGGTTGTGCGGGGCTTGGCTCCCAGACGCCGCTGAGGGGGTTGTAGACCTCCGCCGTCGCCGTCACCGGAGCGGCGCCTCCCGGCTCGGAGTCGGAGCCGCGGTTCGGCCAGACAACCCGCCCTGTGGTCGCTGCGTCTTCGGAGTCGTTGGCATCGGCGATCAGTTGCTCGAGCGTACGCACAAACGGCCGGGACTCGAGCTGCGGCTCAAACGTGTCCGATTCCCAAAGCACGCCGGCCTGGCTGCGGTGCACCACACGGGGAGCCGCCAGGGCAAGAAACGCGAGCCCGTGCTGTAGGTCGCTGAATGCCTTCAGGTCGTAGCGATCGATCGGCGTCGCGGCAGAGAAAACAAGCGGGCACGGGCAGCCAAGGGGCGCGGCCATCGGTCGGCGGCCGTAGACGATCTCGACTTCCCTGACGAGCGGAAACAGATCGCCGAGGGCGAATTCGTCGCTCTCGAGCATCGACCTACGGAGCGGTCGCAACGCGTGTCGCTCGCACAGCTCGCCGAGGGCGGCCGACGAGAAGACAACGGCGTCGAGCGACGCGAGCGACGCTTCGCTGAGCGTGTCGACCGTGGTCGCCCGGAGCGTTCCACCGGAACGGGTGTTCCACTCGCCGGCGAGCCGCGCGATCGCATTGGCCAGCGACTTGTCGCCAACCACGCCGACGCGTAGCGTCACCGCGGGCTTCGAGGCGGCGGGGGTCGGCGGGGGATCGGACGCCCCGCCGCAACCTACGCACGCGGCGCCGAGCGCCGGCAGCAATCCTGCCCCGAGGATGAGCGGCAACGTGCAGCGCGTACTCGATGTGGTCGGGGTTCGGATCACGCCCCCAACTTGCGAGGGCGCCCCGCGACGATCAAGACCCCGCCGAGCGCTAGCGGCTCTCGTGCGCGGCCAGATCGAAGACGACCTGCTGCAGCGACGCTTCGCCACGCGGGTTGAAGTGCTCGACCAGATCAGCGTGCAGCCGGGCGTGATCGACGTAACGCTTCAGGTTCGACTCATCGGCGAATAGCAGACCTTCGAGCTCGGTCACTTCGTGATCGGCAATGCCGTCGTCGAAGTAAAAGCTGACCAACTCGTCGAGCCGATCGATCTTGGTGTCGAGCTCTGCCTCGGTCGTCGCGTTGGCCACGATGGGCGTGGCGGCGGGCGTGCTGAGGTCGCTGGTGTTCGCGGGCGACATGGCGCTGGACTCCGTAGAGGGAGCGGTCGGATTCCTAGGGGGGGCGGCAGCGGGCGCTGCCGAGCGGAAGCCGGAGGGGGGGACCGCGTAGCCTCGCCTGGGCGACTCGCGGCGTTTCTATTAGAGGGTCTTCGACCTCGATAGCAAGCTTAGCTCACTCCGATTCAGCTAGCAGCCGGTACGAGCGCCTGACCGCGACGGTTCGGCGAAGGTCGCCGAGGAGCTTTAACTCTTGATCTCCAAGCGACTTGGGAACGACGCGTTGGCCCCCGCACCGCCATCGTCCGCCACGCCGTCGCCCGCCGTAGGGGCGGAAGGCACTCCGTCTGCTAACGACCAGCGTGATGTTCCGCCTCGGGAGGGGACTCCGTGGGGGCCCGGAGGTTCGTGGGTCGAGTGGGCGGGCGTGCTGCTGGTGTTCTTCGTGGCGGCGGGCGACCCGCCTCCGGACCTCAACGAGGCCCACTATTTATGCCGCCTGAAGCACTACTGGTCACCCGATTTCTGCCGGGGCGATCTGTTTCTTGAATCGCCCGAGGCCCACTTCACAGTCGTCTGGCTGCTGGGCTGGCTGACGCGGCTGGTGGACCTGACGACGTTGGCGTGGATCGGACGGCTGTTGAGCTGGGCGGTCATCGCTTGGGGCTGGGTGCGCATTGCCCGCCGGGTGGCACCCTACCCCGGCGTCTCGCTCCTGGGGGCCGCGCTGCTGGTCGTGGGCACGGAGCAGACGCACTTCGGCGGCGAGTGGATCATTGGCGGGTTCGAGGCGAAGACGCTCGCCTACGGCGCCGTGCTGCACGCCCTGGTCGCGTGGCTCGATCGGCGTTGGACGCTCTCGCTCGCCCTGCTGGGCGGCGCCACGGCGTTGCACGCGTTGGTGGGCGGCTGGTCCCTTGTGGCATTGGCGTTCGCCTGGGCGACGCAGCGCGAGGGTCGTCCACCGCTCGCCAGACTGCTGCCCGGCCTCGGGCTCGCGGCGGCGATCGGCGCGGCCGGCGTCTTGCCGCCTCTTGCCATGAACTGGAACACGCCCGCGGACATCGTCAGCGAAGCGAACCAGATCTACGTCTTCGAGCGGATCGCGCATCATTTGGCGCCCCTCACCAAGCCGGGCTGGTGGATCGCCGATCGCCTGGGGCGCCACGTCGGAATGCTGCTGCTCTTAGCCGTGTTGCACAGGACGCTGCTGCGTGTTGGCGTGCTCCAGCGGCGAGACGAACTCCAGCTGCTCGCACGGTTTGCGTGGGGCGCCGCGGCTATTGCGGCCGCGGGCTTGATGGTCGAGCTGGCGCTCTGGAATCAACCCGCGCTCGCGGCCGCGATCCTGAAGTACTACTGGTTCCGCTTGAGCGACATCGCGGCGCCGCTCGCCGGGGCGATGATCCTCATGGCCGGGGTGGGCGCAGGCCTAGCGTCGGCGAGCGGGGGGCGCCGGGCGGCTTCGCTGGGGGCCAGGATTGGCTTGATCGGCGTGTGTGCGTGGGGCGTGGGAGGGCACGTGGTGAGTCGGCTCGACGGCGCTTTCGCCCCGGCCGATCGCAAGACGCCCGAGCCGGCTCGCTGGGCGGAGGCTTGCACGTGGATCCGCGACAACCTGCCCGCGGACGCCTTGCTGCTGACACCGCGGCTCGGTTCGTCGTTCAAGTGGCGGGCCGAGCGGGCTGAGGTCGTCACTTGGAAGGACGTGCCGCAAGACGCCCGCAGCATGGTCGAGTGGCGGCGCCGATATCGAGACGTCTTCCTGATCGGCGTGTGGAAGTCGGGCAAGCCACGCTGGACGCCGTCGCTGGCGAGCCTAGGAGCCGAGCGGCTGCGAGAGCTCGGCGCCGCGTACGGAGCGACGCACGTGCTAAGCGGCACGCCACGCGGCGATGTGCCGGGCAAGACCCGGGCGAGCCTGCCGGTTGTCAGGCGGTTCGGGCCGTATACGCTCTACGCGCTCCCTCCTCCCGCTACGCCTTTGGACGCCGACAGGTCGCCTTGAGCCCACCAACGCCTGCCTCGCCGCTCCGTGCGGTCGCGTTCGACATGGACGGGGTGCTCGCCAACAGCGAGGACGTATACGAGCTGACCGGGACCGAGACGCTGCGGCGCCGCGGCAAGATGTTCGACGACGAGCTGCGGCACCGGATGATGGGCCTTCCGACGATGAAGGCCCTGCAGCTGATGATCGATCACCACGGGCTGGACGATACGCCGGAGGCGATCGCCCGCGAGTCGGAGCAAACCTTCTGGGAGCTGGCCGCGGATCGGCTCGCCCCGATGCCCGGCGTGGCGGCGATCTTCGACCGGCTCGACGCGGCCGGCGTCCCCCGCGGCGTGGTGACGAGCGGAACCCGTGGATACGCGGAACGCATCCTGCGGATCGTCGGCGTGCGCGATCGGCTGAAGTTCGTCATCACGGCCGACGACGTGAAGATCGGCAAGCCGGACCCGGAGCCTTACCTGATGGCGGCCGAAGAGCACGGCGTGCCGCCCGAAGCGATGCTGGTGCTGGAAGACAGCCGCATCGGCAGCCGAGCGGGTATCGCCGCCGGCGCTTACACGGTGGCCGTGCCGAGCCCGCACACGGTGGGGCACGACTTTGAGGGCGTAGCGTTCGTGGCCGACACGCTGAGCGACCCGCGGCTCGCCGAGGTGCTGGGGTTGGGGGAATGAGGGGTAGTGAGGGGTAGTGAGGGGTTAGGTGGTTAGGGCGTCGGGCTTGCGGCTTTCGCGATTACCCCGGGGTTCACCACGCCCCGCGAGTGGTGAACCGCCCGACTTAACGGGCGGCGTTCCTAGATATAGGCAGCCGCCGGTCCACTGCCGCGACGGATCGGCCAAGCCGTGCCGTGCTCAGGACGAGGCCCGCGTCCCCTCATCCCTCCGGCGGTGACGAACCACGTCGCCACGCCCCAACTCCACAACGAGCTGCCCGCCCGAACGCGGCTCCATTCCCCATCTCCTCCGTATAGCCTCCCCCCGCGATAGCACGCCGGGAAACCGGCTTCATCCGCAGGGTCATTGTTGCCGATACGGCTTAACGTGCGCGAGCCATGGAACGCCGACGCGGTTCTGCACTGCTTGCACCGAAGTCCTTCAGCGACCACCCCAGAACAAAGCCAAGCCATGCTCACCAAGCGTCTTTCGATCGCGGTTCTTGGCGGGTTGCTCGCGGTCGCGCAGCTCGGCTGCCACGCCTGCCAGTCGTGCCACGATTACGGCTCGCCGGTATCGGGCGCCGCGTGCGGGGCTTGCCACCACGCTCGGGCCGGTTCGTACGCCTCGATGGCGTCGCAAGAAGAAGCCGCACGCGTCGCGGGCGATACTCCGGACGTTCGCTAGCACAGCCGTCAGCGCAGGACCGTCATGCGGCCCCTCATTCGCCGTCGAACGAAGGCTGTTGCGCACGGGTGCGGCGGTTGAAGATCTCGGGGTCGAACTCGTCGCGCGGCGTGAAGCGGTCTTCCGACGCCCGGGGGGTGACGACCGACGTCGCAGGCCGATCGCCGGCGGGTGATTGCTGCTCGAAGCTCGCCGGTTTCACTTGGTGATCCACAACGTCGCGGTCCGGGCTTGGCACCGGTTCGGGCGAAGGCCCGCTGCCGTGCGCGGCCACGGCGGTCACCCACTCAGTGAGCCGCTCGAGCCATTCGTCGCGACGAACGCCGGCCAGCGGCATGACGCCCGCGTGGGGGCCGGCCGCGGCCGTCAGCAGCGGACTGTCGGCCGGGCTCTCGGTGTCGATCCACGCCAGCACGGCCCGGAGATTGGCCTCGGTCGAACGGGCGTCGGCGTAGCCGTGCAGACGGCGGCGGTCGAGGACCAGTCGGTGCGTCGGCCCGAGTTGCGTTGGGTCTCGATGCGGCGAAGCGGCGGGCGCTGACTGATGGCATCCGCCCGCGGTGCAGTTGGTTACCAGCAGCGGCTGGATGCGGCGGGTGAACGCCCGGCGTTGCTCCGCATCGAGCGGAGGCAGCGTGGCGAGCGGAGCGGCGGGCGCCACGGGAGCGGCGTACCCGGCCTGCTGCACGGGGTTGCGGCGCGTAGTCGTTGGAGGCGTCGACGACTTCGGGGGAGACGGCGGCGTTCGCTCGGCGATGGCCTCGTTCTCCAGGCGGACGGCCAAGCGGTCGATCCGTGGATCGTCGCCCGTGGCCAGCCACGCGGCGGAGAGCTGCTCCCGGGCCGCGTCGTGCAGGCGATGCGTCAGGCACCACTCGGCCAGTTGCAGCCGCGCGGGCAGCGACCCTCCCGCTTGTTCAATCCGCTCGGCGAGCGAGCGGTACGCGGCGTCTTGGCTCAGAAACCGGCCGGCAGCCTGTTTCTTCGGCACGTGCAACGCCCGGCCGTCCTGCGTAACCCAGAACCCGTCGTCTACCGCTTCCACCTCGCCGACGAGCATCCCGCCGTGCTTCAACAGCAGGACCTCGGCGGGGGCCGGGCCGGCGGTGAGAAGGCTGCCCGCCATCAACAGCAGCCCCCGGAAGAGGCGGCGGCGAATCGGGCGGCGGGGTCGGCGGGCACGCATGGTGCGGACCGTACCGCCGGCGTGTCGGCCGGGTCAACGCCGGCGTGGGCCGTCCCCGCGACGGGTGCACCGCGAAGGCAGCCTCGCCACGGCAGGCAACCCGCCGGAGCCAACTCCTGGTCCGGCGGCGGAGTGGTTAGTAGTCTGGAGGATTCCCTGCGACCGATGACACGCTAGCGGGGGCGGCCAACCAGTCGATCAACGTTGTTCCCGGGCCTCACGGCCCAACCGAAGCCTCACCGCGGAGCCGAACGCCCACCATGACCGCCCGGTCGACGACCATCGCCCGCCGGCTACGGTACGAGGGCCGCGTCCAGGGCGTCGGCTTCCGAGCGACGGTTTGCGAGCTCGCTCGTCCGCGTGGCGTCGCCGGCGAGGTCCGCAACGAGCCGGACGGCTCCGTGCGGCTCGACGCCGAGGGTTCCGCCCCGTCGGTGGCCGACCTGCTGCGGGCCATCCGCGAGCGGTTCGGCGCCAACATCACCCGCGAACAGATCGACGACGCCACGCCGCGTGGCCTGCAGCAATTGACCATCGTGCGGCCGTAGTCCGCCGTCGAATCCCCAGCGTCGATCCACCGACGCCTCATTCCCCTACCCGTTTCGCCGATGATCGTCTCTTCGTCGCTGCTAGGCATGTCTTCGCTGCTGGCCACGTCTTCGCTGATGGCCCCGTCTTCGCTGATGGCGCTGCCGCTCGCGAACCTCAGCCTGTGGACCACCCCGTTGTGGGTGCTGTCGCTTGGCACGACCGCGGGCTTGGTGCTGCTGGCGGCGCTGTGGGGGGTCGTGTCCATCGCGAACCGCAAGGCCGCCGCCGACGCCGCGACCGCCGTCGGCGAGAGCGTGCTCGTGTGGGTGCTGTACGCCGCGGCGACGGTCAGCGCCTTCGGCCTGCTGGCGACGCCGCAGATGCCTTACGAGACCGTGTTGGAGTCGCTTCAGCGATTGCCCAACACGGGCGAGCGGACGACGAGCGTCGTCGTGCCGCCGCGGACGGTCGATGAAGAGGTCTCGTTCAGCCTACGGGCCGACGAGGTCGTCGCGTACCGCATCGAGAGCGATCAGGACCTCCGCGTGGCGGACGTGGCCGACGAGGCGTACACCACGCCCACGGCCATCGTGCAGGGCGAAGAACCCTACGTGTGGAACACCAAGAGCAAGCTCAAACGTGGCCTGGAAGACAGCGTGCAGACGCTCTACCTGACCAACGAGAGCGACGCCCCGGCCAACGTCTCGCTGAGCTTCACCAGCGAGGTGCTCGTGCCGGAGACGCGGCAGATCCCCGTCGTGGCGCTCAGCCTGGCTGGCATCTTCTTGGCCTACGTGCTGGTGCGTTGGCTGGCGCCGGGCGTGTCGAACATCGCCGCGGCGACGGCCAAGGAGGCGGCCGCCCAGCCGATCTATCTGCTGATGCTGGCCGGCGGGGCGCTCGCGCTCTTCTGCTTCATCTACATCCCGTACAACACGTTCGGCGAAGACGTAAAGATGCTGAAGGACTCGGGCCTCAGCACGATCATGGTGCTAGCGATCCTGTTCGCCGTGTGGACGGCTAGCGTGACGATCGCCGACGAGATCGAGGGCAAGACGGCCCTCACGCTGCTCTCCAAGCCCATCAGCCGGCGGCAGTTCATCCTGGGCAAGTACCTGGGCATCCTCTGGCCCGTGCTGCTGATGTTCGTGCTGCTGGGCTGCGTCCTCATGGCGAGCATCTCTTACAAGGTCGTGTACGACGCCCGCGAGACCTCGAACCCCACGCCCGAGTGGCAGCTCTGCCACGCGGAGATGGTGGGCATCGCCCCCGGCCTGGTGCTGGCCGGGCTGGAGGTTGCTGTGCTGGCGGCCATCAGCGTGGCCGTGAGCACCCGGCTGCCGATGCTGCCCAACCTGCTGATCGTCGGCGCTATCTACGCCGTGGGGCACCTGACGCCGCTGCTCGTGCAGTCGTCGATCGGCGAGAACCCGTTCGTGGCGTTCTTCGGCCGGCTGATCGCGGTGGTGCTGCCGATGCTGGACCACCTGAACATCCAGCCGGCGATCGCCGCGGGCCAAGCGGTGCCGGCCAGCTACCTGCTGATGGCGACGTTGTACTCAGTGCTGTACTGCGTGGTGGCGCTCTTGCTGGCGCTGCTGCTGTTCGAAGACCGCGACTTGGCCTAGGGCCGAATGCGGAGTTCGGATTGCGGAGTGCGGAATCGCCGTGCCGTGATCCGATACTACGGGTCCAAGCCGTCGGCGGCAGCCGACGGAAGCAGGGCGACGGGGGTCGCAGCCGAAGGGGTGCGAGTGGCGGCTCGCACGGCGAGACGCAGATTGCTAGGGATGGCCGGTCCAGAAGGAGATGGGGGGATGGTTGCTCGTCCGGGCGGGCGTGGCTCGGGACACCCATCCCCCACGACGTGGGGGCGTCTCTGCCCGCAGGAGATGGGGGGATGCAGGCCTTCCGCTTAGCAGAGCACGGCTTGGCCGAGCCGCGTGCGGGAGCGGACATTGGTCCGTTGGAAGACGACGCGCCGCGGCATAGGAGTTTCACGCCGAGGTTGGTTCGCTGCTCCGGACGACGCCACGGTACGCACCACAGGACCCAGGCAAGTCGCCTCGTAAGTCGCTCTCGAACGGGTCCGGCGAACCGCTTCGAAGTCGCCGAGGTTGAGCTGACCGACGCGGATTCGGTGGATCGATTAGTTGCCGTAGCTGGCCCACCCGCTTCGAGTTGGAGTCGCGACTCACGGGTGCCACTGGCCGGCTTGTCCGGCAGTGGGCGCCGGGTACCCGCTTCGCACTGCTGGCGAGCCTGCAGTGGCACCCGGCGCTAGCCGCAGGACTCAGAGCGACACTGACGCAGCATTAGTTGCGACTGGCCCGTCAAGTCTACTCAGGACCGAAAGCGTTTGCCTGTCGATGCCATTCGACAGCCTGCTCGTTCGCCGCTTTGGCGTGGTTGAGGGCTTCCAGCAGCGGTTTCCCATACGGGTCGAAGAACCCGCCCTGCTCTTGACCGGTTGAGTCGGTCACCCCGCTCCAGGTCTCGAGGTAACCGCAGGTCTGCCACCCGAGCATGTAGGGGTGACCCATGATCCCCTTCAGGTACTCCGAGTACTGGACGCCCACCGCTTCGAGGCTGTTCACCGGCACACCCTTCACCGCGTTCATCCTCGGTCGTCTAAAGCCGTAGCTGTGATCGCCGTTGATGATGGGCAGGCCGGTCCTCTCGTAGACCATCTCTAGCTGGTCACGGTGCCTTTGGTTGTAGTAGTCATAGGACTGGATCAGCACGACGTCGACGTATTTCTCTACGATGTCCCAGATCCAGTCCGGCTGGCCGCCGCCCCACCCGGGGCCCATGACCCCCATCCCGATCTTATCGCCGAGAATCAGGTGGTTCGGGTCATGTTCTCTCAGCAGGTCGTGATGCGTCTTGAGCCAGGCTTCCACACACCGCTTCAGCATCTCGGTCTGGTCGGCTTCTCCCCGCCACTGATCCTTGGGCTTGGGCCACTGGGTGATCGAACCGATGTCCTCCCAGCGGTCGAGTTTGACGCCATACATTGCGGCGGCGTCCGCGGGGGTCTCGTAGTGCCTTCGCAGGATCTCCATCCAGACCCGCTTGCCTTCCGTCAGGCCGGGCTTCTTGATGATGTCGATCACCCACGGGTGGTGGAAGAAGCCCCGCTGGCTCTTTCGGATGGCGTTGATCGAGTAATCGGGCTGGTCGTTGAAGGTGTGCCCGAGGCAGTACTTGCTATTCTTGTGGAACCGACAGTAGTACTTGACCTTCTGCTCTGCCTGCGTGCGCCACTCGGCGCTGAAGACATCCGGCATGCCTCCCCACCACTTGGCGGCGTACTTCGCGGTGATCTCGCCCAACTTGGGCTTGCCCATGTAGAAGATCTCTAGCTCGTCCCAATGCTCATCGGGCATCGCGTGAGGGCGGTGGAAGGCGATCGTGTTGAAGCCGTAGTCCTTGTGGTCCTTGGCGACACGCGCCATCCATTCCTTCGCTTCCGGACCCTTCCAGTTGATTTGCCCGTCCTTGTAGATGCCCTCGCCGAACTCCCCGAGCCAGAAGGCTCGGTTGTACGGGGCGAAGCGGTACATCTGCCCTATGTGGTTCATGCCAGTCGGCACGAACCGGACGCCGTTGCCGTCCACCATCCACCACGCACCATCGACCCGTTCGAGGTGCACGTAGTTCGGGTTCCCGACGACACGCCAGTCCGGCGATGCTAGCCGACCCGGCGCATCGCCCTCGGTGCCGGTCGCGTCAAGCGTTGGGGAGCGCGGCGGTCCCGCCTCCTGAGAGACGGCGACGCGATGGGCCTGCAGAATGGCGGCCAGCGAGCAAGCGAATAGAAAAGTCTTACTCATCAGCTTGAGATCCTTGAGACGAGTCAGCAATAGAGGTCCGCAATCGTAAGTAGAACACCAGATGGCTCCCTAGGCAGCACTTGGCCCCAGCAAGACGGCGTGACCGCTCGGGCTGCCAATCAATGAGGAATTCTTAGGCTAGAGTAGCCTCACCCCCGGCGGGTTCCAGCCTTGCCTAGCTCGCGTCGGTGCCCGTCACCTCGGCAGGCTAGCCCGTGCGCGAATCGGCCTCCCGCTGTCGCTTCTGCGCGACTGAGTCGGTCGTCGCTTAGTGCGAAGGGGTGACCCCACTGAGCGTCGCACGCGTGCCCGGAACCTGCGTCTGCTTCATCGTCCGACGACCCTAGCGGTTCTCCAAAGATCGTCGCTTGCTAGGCCGCGGTTCAGCCACGGCGCACCGGCCCTCAAGGTTCACACCTCGCCGCGCTGCAACCGTTCCTCCCACTGCATCACGTAGCCGACCCATGGGAACTGCAACCAAAACGAGAAGTAGAAGAACGTCAGGTACCAGTACGGCACCACAAAGCCGATGCCGAGGCCCTGGTACCAGGCCAGCAGCACGTAGTCGTACACGAACAGCGGGACCGTCAGGTACGCCGCCAGCCACAGCGAGTTACGCAGATGCCGGCCGTCGTGCCAGAAGCGGCGCAGGCTCGCTCGCGTGACGGGGAAGTACATCCAAGTCACGCCGACGACGACCAACACCTTCGCCCACAGGTACCACTGCTGGTAGTACTCGGGCAGGCCGATCAGGTAGAAGGTCAGCCAAGTGACGAAGCTATAAGCCAGCAGCAGCAGGTGCTTGGTCGGCGTCATCGCGGTGAGACCTCAAGCGCGTTGCATCGACCGCGAGCGAAGCGTTCACCCGGGGCTCGCGTTAATCACTAACGGCCTCACCCCTCAACCCCTAAACGCCTCCCACTTCACGCCACCTTCCGCAGCGTCGGCGCCGGCTGACCGAGCGGCAACGCGAACGGGCCTTTGCGGCCATTTGCCACGCCGTCCCACTCGTGACGGGCGATCGCCTCGAGCACCCGCATCGCCACCGCCACCGCGTCGCGGCCCGCGGCGCCGCTCACCGTGGGCGTCGCGCCGGTGTGGATCGCTTGGGCGAAGTCCAGCAGCTCGTGCTCGATGGCGTTCACCGCCGGCGCCTTGTGCTCGGTCGTCGCCAGCACGTCCTGGAACAGCCCGCCGGCGACGAGCTTCTCTCGCTGCGTCGCTGAGACGGCGCCGACCGAGAACTGCCGCTGCAGCACGTCCGCGCTGGGGCGGATGGTCGTGGCCGAGCCGGTGGCGAAGTCCAACGCCGTGTAGCCGTCGTCGCCCCAGCACTGCATCTGCCGCACCGCGCCGGGGCTGACCCGCGAGGCGTTCAGCTGCGCGACGCAGCCGTTGGCGAGCGTCAGCTGCGCGGCGGCGACGTCCTCGTTGTCTCCCAGCACCGACAGGCCCTGAGCCGCCACGCCCACCACGTGCGACCGCGTGAGCGACAGCACCAGGTCGATGTCATGGATCATCAGGTCCAGCACCACGCCGATGTCCGTCGAGCGGAACGTGAAGCCGCTGCTGCGGGTCGCTTGAATGAACCGCGGCGGCAGCACGCCGCCCGGGGCCGCGGACAACGCCGGATTGAACCGCTCCACGTGGCCCACCTGCAGCACCCGCTCCGCCTTCTCGGCGGCGGCGACCATGCGGGTGGCGTCTTCCAAAGACGGCGCGATCGGCTTCTCTACGAGCACGTGCTTGCCCGCTTCGGCGAGCGCGACCACCGTGTCGGCGTGCGTGGCGGTCGGCGTGGCGACCACGGCTGCGTCGATCTCGTCGAGGCACTCGGCCACGTCGGCGATCGGCCTGCAGCCGGTCTTGTCGGCCAACGCGTCGCGTGCCTCGGCGTGCGGGTCGGCTACGGCCACGAGCTCAAACTCGTCGAGCCCGGCCGCGATGTTGGCGTGGTAACCGCCTAGCTTTCCGCAGCCAACAACGGCCAATCGTGTGCGTGACATCCGTCCGTGCCCCGTCTTGCGGGTGTTTGAGGCGCTCGCCCCGGGTTCTTCCTCGGGGCGTCTTGTTTCTCCCCCCGGCCCATAGGCCGGGGACGTCTTGTCGCGGGATTCGGGCGGCTAGGCCGCCGTAGCGCGTTGCCGCCCGTCGCGTCCGCGGCCGTGCCGGCCTTCTGCCTGCCGGTCGATGAACTCGAACAGGCGCTTTACCGAGGGCGTGATCTTCTCGGCCGACGCGAGCACGTCGTGCGCGGCGTTGACGCCGACCTTCGATCGGTAGATCAGCCGATGCGCCTCGGCCAGGCAGTTGATGTCTTGCGGGTCGAAGCTGTTGCGCTTCAGCGCGACGATGTTGATGCACCGGGGCCGCGCGGGGCTGCCCTCGCACAGCATGTAGGGCGCCACGTCGTGCAGCACGCGGCTCAAGCCGCCGATGAAGCTGTAGCTGCCGATCGTCGTGTAATGGTGCACCGCCACGGCGCCGGAGATGCTGGCCCTGTCGTGCACGTGGACGTGCCCGCCGAGCATGGTGCCGTTGGCGATGATGATGCCGTCGCCCAGCTTGCAGTCGTGCGCGACGTGGGCGGCCGCCATCAGGTAGTTGTTGCTGCCGATGCGTGTGACACCGTCTTCCTTTTCGGTCGCCCGGTTAACGGTGACGCCCTCGCGGATGATGTTGCTATCGCCGATCTCGACGAGCGTCTCCGTGCCCGTGTAGCTGATGTCCTGCGGCTCGCCGCCCAGCACGCTGCCGGGGTAGACGACGTTGTCGCGGCCCAAGTCCACACGGCCCATGAGCGTGACGGAGTTCACCAGCCGCGTGCCGGCGCCGATGCGTGCCCCCGCGCCCACGACGCACAGCGGGCCGATCTCGACGCCCTCGTCGATCTGAGCCCGCGGGTCGATCCAGGCGTTGGAGGCGATCTTGGTCGGCATGGCTTATTCGTTCCGCTGGTGCGGTCGCCGCGGGCTCACGCGGAACGCCGCACGGGAGGCTCTTGGTCTTCGCCGGCCGAACCGGCGTGCGTCGCGAGCAACGCCTCGACCAGGTCGCCGTTGAGGCGATGGCCGCTGCAGAACGCGACGATGTGG
>JBCBPC010000035.1:0-36876 GCA_039820945.1 Planctomycetota bacterium | reverse complement strand
TCCTCGCATGATCTACGCCGGCCAACTGCTGCTGCCCGACGGACCCGCCTCGGTGAGGCTGGCCGAGGGGGTGGTACGCGTGGAAGACGGCGTCATCGCCGCCGTCGAGGAGGGGCCCCTGCCCCGCTCGTACGACCGCGGCGGCCCGGAGTGTCTGATCGCCCCGCCGTTTGTCGACACGCACCTGCACCTCCCGCAGTTCGACATGATCGGCGCCCACGGCGCCCCGCTGCTCGACTGGCTGCAGGAGGTCACGTTCCCGTCCGAGGCCAAGTGGGCTGACGCGGACTACGCACGAGCGATGACGCACCGCGTATGCGACCAGCTCGAGGCCAGCGGCACGCGGGTGGTGTGCGCGTATTCGTCTGTGCATCAGTCCGCCACGGCCGCGGCGATCGAGGTGCTTACCGAGCGGGGCTTCCGCGGCGTGGTCGGCCAGGCGCTCAGCGAACGCTTCGCCCCGCCGGAGCTGGTCGCCGCCCCCGAAGATCTGTTGAACCAGACCGCGGAGCTGCTCGATCGCTTCCCGCCGGGCAGCGCCGTGGCGGCCGCCGTGACGCCGCGGTTCGCCATCTCCTGCGGAGAGGACTTGCTCGCCGGCTGCGGGCGGCTGGCCGCCGAGCGCGGCGCCGTCATTCAGACCCACCTGTGCGAGACGGTCCGCGAGTGCGATCAGGTCCGTGAGCTGTTCGGCAAGGGCTACGTCGAGGTGTACCGCGACGCCGGGCTGCTGACCGAGCGTTCGCTGCTAGGCCACGGGGTGCACCTGTCGGACGAAGATCGACAGACGCTCGTTCAGACACGGGCGGTCATCGCGCATTGCCCGACGGCCAACTCATTCTTGCGGAGCGGGGCCATGCGGCTGGCGGACCTGCACGCCGCCGGCGTCCGCGTGAGCCTCGGCAGCGACATTGGTGCAGGCTACGAACGCGCCATGCCGCGTGTCGGCCGGGCGATGATCGAGACGGCTGCGGTCGTCGGCGACGACTTCCCCACCGCTGCCGACGCGTGGTGGCGAATCACCGCCGGCAACGCCGCCGCATTGGGACTCGACGACGTTGGCGTTCTACACGAGGGCGCGTGGGGCGAGCTCGTCGTCGTCGAGCCGGATCGGCCGTGGCTCGGCGGCTTGGTCGATCCGCTGGCGACGTTGCTCTGGGCATACGGCTAGCGCACGGAAAAGAGCTCCGGAGGCAAGCCCGGAGCTCTTGGGTCTCGTTCGGTTGTAGCCTTCGTGGCCGCTAGGCGAGCGCGGCGGCGGGCTCGCCGGTGAACGCGACGTAGTCCTCGTAGCTCGCCCCGTCCAGGCACGCCTCGATGATCTGCTTGCCCTTGTCCTGCAGGTCGTCGTGCTGGAACTGGCGGATCTGGGCGTGGAAGAACTCGGTGAGCATCTCGGCTCCCTTGTCGTACGCCTCGGGGCCGACCTCCGGCTGTTGCGAGACGTCCAGGAACCATTTGCCAATGATCTGCCCCTCGACGGTGAGCGTCTCCTTGTGGGCGCCCAGCAGCGGGCAGCGGGCGGCGATCAGCTCTTCCGGGCGGAAGTGGGCCGACCCGCGGCGGGCTAGGTACTCTCGTGCGACCCACTGCGGCGCGAAGCCGACCTTCCAGCAGCCGATGTGCTGGTTCGGGATCAGCACGAACTGGGTCGCGGTGGTGCCCATGACCTGGTCGAGCAGGATGTTCGCCTGATCGACCTTTCGCCCGGTGGCGAACGGCCAGAACGAGCCGACGCCTTCGGACTGCATGCCCCCCTGATCGACGATCGAAGGGTTGCCGTGTCCGCGGGGCGCCACCAGCCGCCACAGCCAAGCCAGCGACGGCGGCAGGATGTGCAGCAGGCCCATGATGCCGTAGGTCGGTCGATCCTTGGTGCACGGCGGGCAACGCACGCCAAAGCTGCGGATGTCGACCGTCACCGGCTTCTCGACGACGCCCTCGACGAAGTTCCGCGGCACGATGACCCGCGGGTTCGGGCACGGCACGCCGGGCTCGTCTTGGATGTGCTCCCAGATGAGGGCCGTCCCTTCGGGCTTGGCGTCGATGTTGAGGAACAACAGCGGCCCCGGGGGCGCGATCGTCGTCTTCTCGAGGTTGGGGTCGGTGCCGTAGTGGTCGATGTGGTTCACGCGGACGAACCACGCGTTCTCGGCGTCGATGAGCGAGAGCTTGCCGTCGTCGCCGTTGGCGTGCTGCAGGGCCGGGTGGCAGAGCGCCATGTCGTCCGTCACGGCGTGCAGGTCGCAGCCGCGTGGCAGGGTCAACGCCCGCCGATCCTCCGTAACGAGGTTCTCGCCGAGCAGCAGCGTGCCGTCCGCCTCGCGGTGCATCCGCTCCAGCATCTCGCTCTTGCCGCCGCCCGAGGCGCCCTCGTGCATGATCGTCGTCACGTTCTCGTACGGCGTGACCACCTGCACCGTGGAGCAGTGGGCCGTGGTCCACGGCTCGTCGTCGCGCTCGCCGAGCGTGAGCAGCATGCCGTAGACGCCCTTCTTGGCGGACGGGCCCGGGTACAGGTTGTAGCTGAACAGCTCGTGCAGCCCGGCCTCGTCGAAACGCCGGTTGTGCACAACGATCTGCTTGCCGTCGAAGTGCGTGTGGCGGAACGGCGGCGCGATGTAGAGCACCGCCCCGTGGTGGTAGTCGGCCCCCGCCTCGCGGATCTCCTCGATCGGCACGATACCCTGCAGCATCGCCAGGCCGAGGGCGAAGAAGCCGGCGTTCGCCGGGCAGATGGCCAACGCGTACAGCGGCTTGGACGGCAGGCCCGTCTCGAAGAAGAAGCAGGCCAGGTCCTGCGTCTTGAGCCACTCGATGGTCTCGGTCCGCAGCCCGTCGAACGACTCGCCGAAGCGGCTCTCGAACGTCGGCTTGTCTGTCGCCCGGTCGTCGCCCACGACCATGCAGTCCGGGTCGCGGCGCCGCATGTACGGCTCCACGTAGTTGGCCGCCACGCCGTTCTTCACCTGGCAGACCTTCACCTCCTCGACGAATCCCTTGCCGGGCACGTCGTAGCCGACGGTGAAGTAGCCGGCGTCGTCGGTCTCCGGCGTCGCGAGCTTCACCAGCTCATCGACACTGCCAACGAGCGTCAGACGACCGGCCGCGTCGGCCGCTTCGAGCACCGACAGCGCGGTGTGGGAAAGCGTCAGCTCCGGGAGGTCCTTCAGGGGCATGGCGGGCTACTCGGGGTTAGGGAGACCACGGCGGACGTGGTGTTTCGTTGATTACTGCTCAGGAAATCGTCGGGGCCTACACGCGAAGTCGAACAAGCCCGCGACCCAACCTTCAGAGGCACCACGGCACTCAGCTCGGTTCCCTACGCTCGCTCAACCAGTCGGTGTGGAACATCTCGCCGCGGGGCTTGTCGGTCCGCTCGTACGTGTGGGCGCCGAAGTAGTCTCGCTGCGCCTGCAGCAGGTTGGCGGGCAGCGTCGCCCGGCGGTAGCCGTCGTAGTAGGCCAGCGCGGTCGCGAACGCCGGCACCGGAACTCCCCGCAAGGCGGCCGTCGCCACGACGTGGCGCCAGGCCTCCTGGGCCTTGTCCACGGCAGCGGCGAAGTAGGGCGCGAGCAACAGATTTTCTAGTTCGGGGTTCTCATCGAACGCTTCCTTGATTCGATCAAGGAACACGGCGCGGATGATGCAACCGCCCCGCCAGAGTAAGGCACAATCGCCGTAGTTCAATGGCCAATCATGCTCTTCCGCCGCGGCACGAAGCTGCACGAAACCCTGGGCATAGCTAACGATTTTGGAAGCGTATAGAGCCTGCCTAATCGCCTCGATGAACGCCGCCTTGTCACCGTCGTAAAGCGGCGCCGGGCCGTTGAGCGACTCGCTCGCCCGCACGCGTTCGTCTTTGCGGGCCGACAGGCCGCGGGCGTACACCGCCTCGGTCACTAGCGTGCTGGGCGTGCCCAGGTCGAGGGCCAGCTGACTCATCCACTTGCCGGTGCCCTTCGCCCCGGCGCGGTCGAGCACCTTGTCAACAAGGTGCGTGCCGTCTGCGTCCTTCACGCTGAAGATGTCGCGGGTGATCTCGATCAGGTAGCTGTCAAGCTCGCCCGTGTTCCACTCGGCGAAGACGTCGTAGAGCTCGTCGTTGGAGAGGCCGAGCGTCTCCTTCATCATCGAGTAGGCCTCGCAGATGAGCTGCATGTCGCCGTACTCGATGCCGTTGTGCACCATCTTCACGTAGTGCCCCGCGCCGCGGGGGCCGACCCACTCGCAGCAGGGGATGTCCTCGTTGGGGCCCACCTTGGCGGCGATACCCTGGAAGATCGGCTTCAGGTGCGGCCAAGAGTCGGCCGAGCCTCCCGGCATGAGGCTCGGGCCCTTCAACGCGCCCTCCTCGCCTCCCGAGACGCCGGTGCCCGAGAACAAGAAGCCGGCTTCCTCGACCGCCTTCGTCCGCCGCTCCGTGTCGGCGTAGTAGGTGTTGCCGCCGTCGATGATGATATCGCCGGGGTCGAGGTGCGGCTTCAGGGCGTCGATGACTGCGTCGACCGCCGGGCCCGCCTTGACCATGATCATGATCTTGCGCGGCCGGGAGCACGCGGCGACGAGCTCCTTCAGCTCTTTGCAGCCGACGAACGCCTTGCCCGCGGCCCGGCCCGCGATGAACTCCTCCATCACGCTCGTGGTGCGGTTGTACACCGCCACGCGGTGGCCACGGCTCTCTACGTTCAGGGCTAGGTTCTCGCCCATCACGGCAAGGCCGATGAGGCCAAAATCGCACGGTTCGCTCACGCTATCTACTCCAGCTCACTAGCAGGCTTTGACCAAGTCACCGGAGCCTAGAGCGGGTAGGGCGTGGGGGTCAATCCACCGCGCGTTTGCGCAGTGGGATCGATAGATCGGCAGGGTCGAGGTCGAGTGAACGGTACGGCGGGAGGGCGTCGAGGCGACTCTCGATGTCGTGCATTACCGCCTCGAATCGAGGATCGCCTCGGCCGCCGAACCGTTCGATGACTTCGTCGCTGGCGAGGCCCTCGGGCAGGCCGTCCAGGTCGGGCACGAAGTGCTCCACGTCGAATCGGCTCGCAATCGTCTCGAGCGTGAGCCGTCGGTCGAGCACACGCTCGGCGAAGCGGATCCCGGCTCGGTTGGCGGCCAGGTCGGCGAAGCTGAAGCCGGTACCGCCCTGGGCGTCGACCGCCTCCTTCGCGAAGCCCACCGCCTCCGCCTCCACGACCGACAACTGCGCGGCAAGCGCCGCCATGACCACGAAGTGCTTGAGCGTGTCGCTTCGTCCCCGAGCGGTCGGCTTGCCGAGCACGTTGCGTCGCCGAGCGGCGGCTGTTGCCGAGTCGATCTGTTTGACGCGGTCTCGGGTCTTGGGGTGCGCGTGCAACGCCCCGCCGGGATCGAATCCAACCGCGAGCGAGAGCAGTAGGTCTTCGGGGGAGATCGTGTCGGCCGCGGCGGCCATCGCCGCGGTACGGATCAGATGCGTTGCCAGTTCGTCGCCGGCCAGCCGCTTCGGCTCGCCATCGGCGGCGGTCTTCGGCCGCTTGCTGTTGGCTGCCGCCGCGCTGGTGAACGCTGCCAACGGCGCCTCGGCGCCCCGGTCGAGGCCCGCAAGCGGTCGGCCGACGCGTTGCGCCTGGATGCCCGCGGCGCGATCCTCGGGAAGCGTCACCCGGATCGCGTCGTAGACCTCGGCGAGGCGTCGCCGGGTCGAGGCGGAGAGCTGGCTCGGTTCCTGCACGCCGCGGGAACGAACCTCGTCGCCGACGAGCGCCATCACCAACGTGTTGGCGACGTCGAACCGCAGCGTGACCTCGCGCAGACGGCTGTCGCGGTCGCCCAAGAGCGGTCGCATGACGCTGTCGGACTCGGCGCTGTGGGCGGCGCCGAAGTGATGGCCGAGCTCGTGCAGCAAGAGCTGCAATCGATCGTTCTCCGTCACCTGCGGCGACCACTCCTTCAGCATCACGTGCCGACGAAGCATGCCGCGTGTTCCGCCCAGGCGGCGGGCGCCCCGTTCGACCACATACTGACTGCTGAAGCCGATGGCGATCTGCCCGGGTGGCGGATCGACCTCGCGGCGGAACTCAACGTACGACCGCACAAAGTCGAGCACCCGATCATCAGAGTCCCAACGCCGGAAGCCGGCGACCCGGAGCGCCACGCCCGTGTGGCGCCGCAAGACGGCCGACGCCCGCTCGATGCGGCGGCTGAGGCGATCCCGCCAGACGTCCTCGCGGGTACGCTCGTCCTCATCGACGCAGACGAGCACCTCGATCGTACGACGGGCGGGGCCGACGGGTTGGCCCGCCGAGCTCCGCCAAGGCGGTTTCCATCCGGGCCGTTCGCCCAGGCCGATGCGTGTCAGCCGCACCGTCTTGGCGACGCCCGAGGGCGCGAGGCGGTACGCCGCCCCGTCCAGCAACGGCACGACCTGGCGACCGAATACCGTGCTGACCGATGCGTGCAGCGGCGCGCCCGAGAAGAGTGGCCTGGCCTGCTGCGGCCCGATCGCGACGTCGCTCGCCTGACCGTCGGCGGCGAGCACCCGCACGCTCTGCCGCGTTTCCGTGTGATTGACGATCACCGCGACGCCGGCGCTTGTCGGCGCCGTCATCAATGAGCAGGTGACGGCGAAGACGGCGAGTCGTAGTGGATCGATCACCCCCCGATTCTATCCGCATGGCGGATCAGTGTCGGCGGAACGCCATCGCGGCAAGACCAAGCAAGCCGAGCGCCGACACCGCGGGCTCGGGCACGGAGACGCTCGACTGCGCGAGCATGGCGTTGACCCACACGTTGTAGTCGTCGTCGTCGACGACGCTGTCGTTGTTGCCGTCGGCTGCGAGGAACTCGGTAGAGCCGCGGGTGTCGCGCCAGACGCTGTAGTCCGCCAGCGAGACCCGGCCGTCTCCGTTGTAGTCTCCCGCGACCAGCGAGATGGTGTTGCGGCCCAGGAACTCAACGCTGCCCGGCAGACGGGCTTCGAAGTACAGCAGCGGGTCGCCGTTCGGCAGGTCGATGTCGGTCAGCGTGGCATTGAAGATGTTGAGCAGCGGGAGGTCTTCGAAGCCGTTCCCGTCGGTCTCGATGAGGTCGCCCTCGATGAGGACGATCTCGCCGTTGAGGAACAGCGCGTCAAGCTCGGGCGGGTTCGTTTCGTTCGGGTCTTCGGTGCCCCACACGAACGCCAAGTCGCCGCTTTCGTTCAAGCTCACCGAAGACGGAAGACCGACGAGTCGTCGCCCGTCGACGATGTCGCCGTCGCGGTGCAGGATCGAGCCGTTCATCACCAGGAAGTCGGCGTCGGTGTTCGTGTCCGGCTGGCTGCTGTCCCAAGCCGAGGCGGAGATGATCCAGTCGCCCGCCTCGTTGACGGCATTGAGCGAGCCCGGGCTCCAGACCTCGTTGGGCAAGCCGCCGGCGGCCGCCGGGATGGCGTCGCCCTCGCGCAGAATGCCTCCGCCGGTGACGGAGATCACCTGGCCGTTGAGCACGGCGGCCATGTCGCGGGCCTTATCGGGATCGAGCGCGTCGTCGGGATCGGTTGGGATGACCTTGATCCGCGTGAGATAGTTCGTGCCCAGCGGCGAGAACTCAAGATTGGCAAAGTCGTTGAGCTCGGGCTCGGCGAACAGGCCGGCCCCGATCGAATCGCCGGACTGCAGCAGCACTTGCTGGGTTCCTAACCCGCGGAACAAGGCCTTCCCGTCGGCGTCGCTTGCGCCGGCCGTGGCGGCGTACTCGCTCAGCCAATACTCGACGCCGCCGGGCGACTGCCACAGCTGGGTAAAGTTCAAGAAGACGTTCCCGCTTAGCGGGCCGGCCGTGATGGCGTCTCCTTGCGTCAAAAAGAGCTGGCTGTCTCGCCAGAGGCTGTTCGGCGTGCCCGTCGACCCGAGCTCGGCGACGTAGAACAGCGAGCCGGTGTCGTCGATCGCCACGTTGCTCGACAGGTCGATCTGTACGCCGTCCGGGAACGTCGCCTCGCGGCGGAGGGCTTCGAAGGTCTGGCCGCCGTCTTTCGAGCCGACGTGGTACCACGCCTCTTGCCCGAACGGGACGAACTTGTTGGTTGTCACCGCGCCGACGTAGTTGCCGTTCGCGCTGACCTGGATGTCCCGCAGGCCGTTGCTCCGCATCTGATCGAACGCGGTCGCTTCGGCGGAACCGGGGAAGGCGGCGTCGCTGGTGGGCGTGTCGCCCTGGCCGAACAGCTTGGTCCACACCGCGTCCGCCGGCGACACGGCCAGCAGAACGGTCGAGACCAACGTCAACGAGGCAATCCGGGGCATTCGGCGGGCGGGGGCGATCATCGCGCTCGAACTCGGGAAGGACTTGTTATTGAAACAGCCCCCGGGCGCCAGAGGTGGCGCCCGGGGGCCGTGATCTTAACAGCGAACGCAGCCGCGACGCCGATCAGCGGCGCCGGGCGAGAACGCCCACGCCGGCGATCGCGGCGAGCAACGCCGAGGCGGGCTCGGGGATGATCGCGTAGAAGCCGTTGCTGCTACGCGTCCAAGCCAGGTTGCCGTCCCACCAGGCAAGTTGGTTGACCGCGTCGCTGCCGGCAGGGCCCGCGATCAGGTCGGCTTCGCTGATGACAGTGGCGATGGTGCCCGTCGGGTCGGCCGGATCGAACGAAAGGATGTGGTCCGACGTGGTCTCGTAGAAGTAAATCTTCCCGTCCGGAGCGGCGAAGAAGTCGCGGAAACCGCCGATGTCGGCGACGTCCGTCACGGCGGCGATCTGCGGATCGGTCAGTTCCGTCACAACGGCCCCGGTCGCGAGGTCGTAAGAAACGATGCTGTCGCTCGCGTCGCTGCCGATGTAGAGCTTGCCACCGGAGACAGCGAGGCCGTCCAGGTTTTGCGTGCCGCCGACGACCGTCTCGAGCGTGGCGCCATCAATCTCGATCGAGACCGCGTTCGTGGCCCCGTCGATCTTCAGGAGTTGCTCTTGAATGCCTGGTGCGTCGTTGAGCGCGTAGATGTCGCCGTTCGGAGCGACGTCGTAGATCGAGGGGATGGTCGCCGATGCGGCTTCGCCGGAAGCGGCGGTCAGGTCAGCCCGTGTGGCGACGATGGTCGTGGCCCCGGTGCCCAGATCGACTTCGAACACGAACGACTCGATGGCGGAGATCGCTCGCATCGTGCCACCAATGATCCCGGTGCCGAAGCCCGTCGACGGATCGTTGTTCGGGCCCGTGCCGGCGGCCCAGTCGGCCGTGTCCATAATGGTGGTGAACGTGCTGCCGTCGAACGCGACAACCTCGCCGCCGTTGACCGGGCCGGTCGTCAGGTCACGCTGAACGGCGTAAGCGATTCCGCCATCGACGGTGACGCTGTCGAGGAAGCGGTTGGCGCCGCCAGCGGCGTCGGCCTCGCTGAAGACTTCGATGTAGGTGACCGCGTGAGCGTGCGACACCCCGAGAAGAGCGGCCAACGCGGCCGCAACAGGGATAAAACGGAGTTGACGGGTCATTAGCGTTACCTCACGGGGGCAAGAACGGGGAGGGCAATCGGTAGGAGGGAGCACCGCACTCGCGGAGCGACCGCGGTTGGCGGAAGATCGCAGGCAAAACTGCTTGCGACGCCTTCGCGCAGCGTTCATATTCGGACCCGACGCTATCTGCCGACCGAGGCTTCGTCAAGCAATAGCGGCCACTTTCGTCGCGTTTGCGGCTTCGTGCTGCGTGTGGCTGGTTGCCGCGTGCCCGCTTGATACGGCCGTCCATGCGGAGCCAACCGTCCACGCTCAGCGCGTTCCGGACAGCCTGACGCAGGACAGCCCGCCCGCGAGGCCACGCCGAAGCGTCGTCCTCCCCCCGCCCGATCGCCCCCCCAAGAAGTGGAGTTCGCTGATGCGGTTTGTCCGCCAAGCCTCGATCGAAACCACCGCCACTTACAAGAAGTCCCCCCGAAGCGGCTTCACGCTCGTGGAACTGCTCGTGGTGGTCGCGATCATCGGGATCCTGGTGGCGATGCTGCTGCCCGCGGTGCAGGCGGCCCGCTCGCGCGCCCGCTACACCCAGTGCATGAACAACCTCCGGCAGATCGGCCTGCTGACGATCATGTACCGCGACACACACGGCGGGCGGTTCCCCCATCCGGTCGATGACCTCGGCGGTTGGGAAGAGGTGGAGAACCCGGACTTCGATCCGAACGACGATGGCAGCGACTCGGGTGGTGGTGAGGAAGCCGACGAAGAAGACGAGGAGTCTGACGACGGAACTCAGTACAGTGTAAGAATTATCGGCAGCAACAACTTCAGGGTGTCGCCGGATCGCCGTTGGGCTCGGAGCCTGGAGGTGAAAGATCTCAAAAAGGTGCTTCCTGAGCGTTTCGGCGCCGAGGCGACCTTCGTGCTCGGGAATTTCATCGAACCCTACTCGGGTATCTTTGAGTGCCCCGACTTAGTCGAGATGCGGGAAGCATGGGGTAACACCTACTCATTCTCCGCGCGACCCAGCAGCCTGCTGATGAAGCCGCCGGTGAGCGAGCCCAAGAAGATGCAAACCGTTTGGTGGATGTGGTGCAACGTGATTGATATCCCGCCGTTCAGTGGGTGGCGAGGCTATCAACTCGACAGCTCGATCACCCGCATCAGCCAAGCCGACGAGATGTACAACTACTACAAGCAGATCTTTCAACCCGCACACACAATCATGAGCGAGCGTGGCGGCGGCCGAAACGTGCTCTTCTTCGACGGCCACGTTGAGTACCACAGCGAGCGTCGCATTGAGTGGTGACACGCGGCGATAAAGTCACATCGGAGCAAGACGGATGACAGGGCGGATCAGAGAAGCATCAGTAGCAGCTGCGCGCTCGGGGGTGTCCGCCTGCGTTGCGATTCTTGCGGCGTGGTGCCTCGGCCCTTCCGAAGCTCACGCTCAGCCCGACCCGCCAGACCAGTTCAACTTCTACTTCAGCCCCGGTACGGCCGGAGCCGGCAACCTCGCCGGAGCTGTGCTGGGACCTGACGGTGAGTTCTGGTTGGCCGGCACGACCAACGGCACGATCCGTCGCCTCGAAGAGAGCGATCCCGGCTGGTCGGGAACCACGTACGTTGGCGTGATCGACTGGGCGCTGTTCGGCCGATCGGAGGACGTGCCGGGCGGCATCACCGACCCTGACCTAGGCGGTGCGATCGGCGCGTCTGCCGCGTCGTTCCTGCTGAATCCGGCCGAGCTCACCATCGACGTGCCGACGTCCTCGGGCGTTGAGTCGATCACCTACCCGCCGGGCACGCTCGCGTTCCTAACCGACGCGGTCGGCGTGCCCCGACGCGATGGGATCGCTCGTCCCGATGTCGCTAAGAAGCTCTACAGCTACGACCTTCGAGAGATCGACGAGGCGACCAGCGTTCAGCCGGACTACGACACCGCCAGCAGCGGTCCGCCGGCTATCGGCGGTATCGTCTTCGGCGAGCTAGGCATCGCCGACTGGAACGACGTGTTCCGACCCGTCGTTAGTGAGCAAGACCTCCGCGACGCGAGCGGGTCGAACGGCGGTGACAACTTCGGCCGCCAGTTCGCATGGTCTTCGGACGGCCAAGCGATCTACGCGGTCGATGCGGGCACCGGCCAAGGTGGCATCTACCGGATCGATCCAACCCGATCCGCCAACACGGTTGGCGGCGTGGAAAGAGTCTGGGCAGACACCGAGAGTGTGACGAACCAATCGCGGATCCGTAGCGAACCCGCGGTCGTGCCGACGACCCTGCGAAACTACGCGCCCGGGGTGTTCGGGGCGGGCGACCAGATCATCGTCGAGGGCTCGTTCACGTCCGGCAACGCCGGTGGGATGAACGCCTTCTTCGACGACAGGACCAGCGCGACGCTCGAGGCTCCCGAGGTGGTCTTTACCCAAGAAGAGTTCCGCTCCTTCGCGGACTATTACACAAACGCGACGTCGCAGAACAGTGTCCCGCGTTACTTCTCTGTCGCGTCCGCCGATGACGGAACGCTGTACTTCTGGGAGCAAGAAACCGACGCGCTGTTCCGATACGACTCGCAGGGGCGTTTCGCCAAGATCGCGAGCGAGAAAGAACAAGACCTCTTCCAGCTGTCGCAGGGTGTCGGAACCGCCACGGACGATGTCGGCAACATCACCATCCGAACTAGCACGGCACCCGGGTTCGAGGTCAACGAGATCATTTACGCGGATGCCGAGCTCGATGCGCCCGTCGGGATTTTTGACTTCAAAACGGGCGACTTCGATCGGGACAATGACGTCGACGCCGCGGACCTCAGCGCGTTCGCGTCGGCGATAGGCTTGCGCAACACAGCCGCGCCCGACGAGAATGTGAGGTTCGACCTGAATGGCAACGAAGTCGCCTTCAATGTGTTTCTGGAGTCTGGTGAGCCCGAGCTAATCGGCACGGGTGAGCAACGGATCCGACATACCAATAACGAAGGAATGGTCGTCGACTGGAAGGACGTGAAGATCCTCCAGCAGTTCGCGCTGTTCCCCAACGGCGACACCAACTTCGACTTCGAGCTCGACTTCAACGACCTCGATACGATGGCGGCCAACTACTACACGGTGCCCGGGCAGGACGCGGAGACTTGGCTCGACGGCGACTTCGCCAGCATCGACCCCGAGTACCTCTTCGACGCGCCGGACGTGAACCTCGTCAACGAGGTGGATCTGGAAGTGATCGCCGACGCTTGGCTGAACGATCTGGGGCAAGCGGCCCCGACCGATAGCGAACTCGCCGCTCGTTACACGGGGCAGTTTCTCTCCGATGCGATCGAGGCGTTCGGGGGCGTCGGCGGCGTCGTGGGCGACTACGACCTCGACGGCGACGTGGACGGCGCCGATTACCTGGCTTGGCGAGACGCGTTCGGCTCGACCGGCGTGGGGCTCGACGCGGATGGCAACGGCGACGGCGTCGTCGACATCGAAGACTACTCGCTGTGGCGAGATAACCTCGTGGTGGATCCCTCAAGCGCGGACTACAACGGGGACGGTGCCGTCGACTTAGTCGACTACACGCTCTGGCGGGACGAGTTCGGCCAGTCGGGCGTCGGGCTCAGTGCGGACGGCAACGGCGACGGGGTCGTCGATGAAGACGACTACTACCGCTGGGCGGACGCCTTCGGCCTTTCGACCGAGGCGACCGCGGTCCCCGAGCCGGTCGGCCTGATGCTGGCGCTCGCCGTGCTCACGATCGTTGTGCGAAAGGAATTGCGATGAAAGCTACCAAAAACCGACGCACGTCGGGGCTCGCTCGAAGCGTCGCGGCCGTGTTCATTGCGGTGGGGGCGGCCGGCGTGTGCCTCGCGGAAGAAGTGACCTATACGAGCGCCGCGGCGTCCTCGAGCCCCACACGCTTGGGCCTGCCGGCGCGTCCGCTAATGGAGCAAGAGCGGCGGAACGAGTGGATCGCGGAACTTCGGGACCTTTACGAGCGTCCCGCGGACCAGTGGCCGGCGCCGACTCTCGACGCGGACGTCGCGCACCGCGAACTTGGCCCGTTGCCGCCGATGGTGTACCCGGCGAGCAATCCCCCCGACAAAGCGAAAGAGGCGCTCGGGCGGATGCTGTTCTACGACCCGCGGCTATCGGGGAGCGGTCAGTTGGCGTGCGCCTCGTGTCACGATCCAGACCTCGGCTGGGGCGACGGCCGCACGGTGTCTTTCGGGCACAACCGACGCGAGCTGGCGAGGAACGCTCCGTCGATCCTCAACAGCGGATATCGCCTATCGATGTTCTGGGACGGACGGGCGCCCACGCTCGAGCAGCAGGCCAAGGACGTGCTGGCCAACGCGGACGAGATGCACTCGGGCGACGAGCTGTTCATCGAGAAACTGGCGGGCATCCCCGGGTACGTCGATCGCTTCCGCGAGGTGTTCGGCGTTGAGGACCCGACCGTGGACGAGGTGTCGCTCGCGTTGGCGGCCTTCGAGCGTACGGTGGTGAGCTCACGAACGCGGTTCGACAAGTTCCTCGACGGCGTCAGCGACGCGCTGTCCGACCAGGAGGTAGCCGGCCTGCATCTGTTTCGGACCGACGCGCGGTGCCTGAACTGCCACAACGGCCCGCTGCTCACGGACGACAAGTTTCACAGCATCGGCTTGAGCATGTACGGCCGCCCGTTCGAGGACCTCGGCCGGTACAACGAAACGGGCGAGCCCGAAGACGTGGGCGCCTTCCGCACCCCCTCGCTCCGCGACATCGCGCGGACGGCGCCCTACATGCACAACGGGCTGTTCGATATGGACGAGGTCTTGCTGCTATACAACGCCGGGATGCCGCGCGAGTCACGTCGCGAGAGCCGCACGGACCCGATCGCCCCGCGTCCTGTGAAGAGCAAGCTCATCAAGCCGCTGGGGCTAAACAAGCAAGACCTGCGAGACGTCGCCGCGTTCGTGGCGACGCTCAGCGAGCCGCACCGGCGTGTCCCAACGCCCAGGCTCCCCGCAGGCCTGTAGCCGCAGATCGACGCCCGCGCGTTTCGTGGCGCCTACGCGGCGGGTCAGGCGGGCGTCGCCGCGTCTTCGGCGACTTCCCGGTACGAGTCGGCGGTCACGATCGCCGGCTCGGCTTGCCATCGCAGTCGGTCGTCGGCCAGCAGCTTGTCGATGTGGTTCTGGCTGAGTCGCCGGCCCTCGCTGATGAGGACGGCCCCGTCCGGACGCGCAAGGTGCGCTTGCAAGACGAACCCGGGCTTGAGATCGGTGATCGCGACCTCGACTCCCCCGCACGGGGCTCCGCCGGGGTAGAGCTGAACGACGTGCGACACGGTCTCCGGGCTGATCGCGGGAACGAGTTCTTGCAGGCGGGCGAGCGCCTCGGACGCCGGCAGGCTGGTCTGGCCGAACCCCTCGATGAGCTGGGCGAGACGCAGGAGCGTGGCGCCGTTGGCCACGATCTGCTCGGCGGAGGGATCCGTGACGATCGACAGCTCGCCGTCGCTGTCGGCGGCGTTCTCGATGATGTCGGCGACCTGGCTCAGGCGGGGGATGCGTCGGACCATTCCGGCGGCGGTCGCGCTGGCGGCGCGGATCGATTCGGGGGGCTGATCGCCGCCCGTCTTGGGCGCCAGGGCGTAGCCGACGAGCAGGAGCTTCGCGGCGATCTTGTACTCCCAGTGCGACGCGGCTCCGACGCGTTCCCGCAGCTCCTCGACGATCTGCTCCGCCCGGGCGGCCCGGCCGATGAGTGTCGGCTCGAGGCTTTCCATGACGTCGGTCAGGATGCCGACGGCGCCGGTGAGCGTCTGATCGAGCAGCTTACGCTCGGCGGACTCCAGGGCGAACTGCTTCAAGCCGGTCCGCAGGGCCGACGCGATCTCGCGCGGGTCGGACGGCTTGTTCAGGAACTTGGCGACTTGCCCTTCGTTCACAGCGCGGATCGCGGTCTGAACGTCCTGATTGCCGGTGAGCATCATCCGCACGGAGTGCGGCGAGCGCGACATCGCTTGCTGGAGGAACTCGACGCCGTTCATCGACGGCATGCGCATGTCGCTGATGATGACGCCGAAGACCCGCGCCTGAGCGATCCGCTGCAGCGCGTCGGCCCCCGAGAGCGACGTGGTCAGGTCGAACTCGTCGCCGAGGCAACGCTCCATGCTGGAGAGCAGCATCGGGTCGTCGTCCACGAATAGCACGCGATTGTTCATGCGAATGACTCGGTCTTACGCGACCCCGCGAGGAGGTCGGCTTGGCGTGGTTCGGTCAACGGGTGCGCGTCAAGCGGTGACAGCTTCGGTGGCGTCGGTCCGGGCGGCGTCGGCGGGGTGCGACGAGAGCGGCAGTCGGACACGGAAGCAGGAGCCGACGCCGGGCTCGCTCTCGACCTCAAGACAGCCTCCGTGGTTCTCGACGACGATTGTGTGGCTGAGCGACAGCCCCTGCCCCGTCCCCTTTCCGACCTGCTTCGTGGTGAAGAACGGGTCGAAGATGCGATCGAGCAGCTCCGGCTCCATGCCGCAGCCCGTGTCGGTGACCTCCACGGTGGCGTACTCGTCGTCGGCGGAGGTTCGGACGGTGATCTTGCCGAGCGTCTCGGGATCGGCCGTCTCCTCACCGCCGGCGATGGCGTCGGCCGCGTTGACGATGAGGTTCACTACCACCTGGTTGATGGCGCCCGCGTCGCAGGCGACCGTGGGCAGGCCCGCGTCGAGTTGGAGATCGAGCTCCGCGGCGTACTTCCAGCGGTTGCGCGTGACGGTCGTCATGCTCGTGATGAGCTTGTTCAGGTCGGTGGAGGTCTTCGTCGTCTCGCCCGGGTGCGAGAACTCCTTCATCGCGCGAACGATCTTGAGGACGCGTTGCACGCCCTCGGTGCTCTCATCGAGGGCTTGGGGAATCTCTGCCCGCAGCCGGTCGAAACGCCGATCGTCGCGCAGCTGCTTCGCCTCCGCGATCCGCTTCGGCCAGGGAGACGGCGGCTCGGCGCCGGAGAGCAGCCGCTCGTAGTGATCGATGACCTCGAACAGCCTGGCCGAGCAGTCGCTCAGGTACGCGATGTTGTTCCCGACGTACTGCAGCGGGGTGTTCATCTCGTGGGCGACGCCGGCGGCGAGCTGGCCGATCGACTCGAGCTTCTGCGCGTTCGCGAGCTGGGCCTCCAACTTGCGGCGCTGCGTCAGGTCCACGGCGATCGCGACGAACACGTCGCGCCCGACCAGCCGAGAGGCCTGCAGGTTGATCATCACCGGGTAAGCGGTGCCGTCCTTGCGCTCGTGACGGGTCTCGAACTCGAGCCGATGCGTGTCCCCGCTGCGGAGCGGACCAACCAGCTTGCACAGCTGCTCAAGGTCGTACTCCGGGTTGATGTCCGCCGGCGTGAGCTTGATCAGCTCTTTGAGCGTTAGCCCCAGGTTCTCGCGTGCGCCGCGGTTCACCTCAATGAAGCGCCACGTCGTCGCGTCGACGACGAACACCTCGTTGACGGATTCCTCGATGATCTTCGCCATGCCCGTGTCACGCAGCTCGGCGTTCTTGCGGGCGTCGATGTCGAGGAAGATGCCCGACAGGGCTTCCGGGGCGCCGTCGCCGCGGCGGGCGTTCGCCCGGCCCAGCGCCTGGGTCCAGGCGTAGGTCCCGTCGGCCCGGCGCAGCCGGAACTGTCGGTCGTAAGGTTCCTCGACCGCGAGGCTCGCGGCGTCCGCCGACGTCCAAAGCACCCGGTCGTCCGAGTGCAGCAGGTCTCGGAAAGAGTCGATGTCGGCGCCCAGGTCCGCGTTCTCGTGGCCGAGCGCAACGAGCCAGTCGCGGTTGAGCTCGAAGTAGCCCGTGTTGACGTCCCAGTACCACAGCCCAAGGTTGCCGCCGTTGACCGCGAGCTCAACAGCCTTCTGGCTGGTCTCGAGCGCGTTGGCGAGCGTCTCGGCCTGTTCCTTCGACTCGACCAACGCTCGCTCGTTCGTCCGAACGTCGGAGACGTCACACTGCACGACGATGGCCGCGCCGTTGGCGCTGGTCGGCAGGGGCTTCACGCGGACGTGGAAGTCGCGGAAGTGCCCGTCGAGGTACACCGAGTGCTCAGCGTCGTGGTATACGTCCTGTCCAGCGACGATGCTACGCACCGCCTCGGAGAGGGCCTCGGCGTCATTTCCTCGATAGACGCCGTGATCGACCACTCCGTAGAAGGTCGGGCGTTGCTCGTTCTCGAAGTCGACTTCGGCGTGACGCACGAACTGCCGCCACGCATGGTTGCACTCGATGATGACGCCCCCGGCGTCGAGGATCGCGATCTGCGTGTCGAGGGCGTCGAAGATCGCGTGCAGGAGCTCGCCGTGGGCCCGTCGCTCGCCCTCGGTGCGTTGGTTGGCCTGATCGCGGGCCGCGTCCGCGGCGTCGTGCGACGCTTGATCGAGCAGCGCCGTGCATTGCTGTAGGAACGCCTCCGCGTCGTCGGCGGGCTTAGAGTCGGTCTCGGTCGGGTCGGTTGGCAGGACGTGGCTCGCTTCGATGATCGTTTGGGGTGTGGCCGATGTGCAGACCGCCTCCGCCGCGCCCGCTCCGCCGTGGGCGACGGTCTCGAGTCCCTGGCTGAGCACCTGGAACTCGGACTTCACGCCGTGCTCAACCTCGTTGAGGCCCCGGCTCTCGTCCTCGCGGCTCACGCGGAGCCATGTCGTGGGGGCCAGCAGCCGCAGCGGCAGGTAGACCGCGAGGAAGACACCGCCGCCGATCGCGGCCGCGCCAAGCACCTGCACGCCGAGCGTCGCCTCCGAATTGGCCACACAGGCCGCGGCAACGATGCCCACTAGTCCGCCGACGCCGTGCACAGGAAACGCCCCCACCACGTCGTCGATCCGCAGCCGCACCAGGGCGTGCTCCGTGAGCCAGACGGCGAGCGCCGCGAACACGCCAGTCAGGATTGCTTCGATCGGCTGCATGACGTCGGCCGCTGCGCAGCTCGCCACGAGGGCGCCGAGCAGGCCGTTGATGACCACCTCGGGCGACAGGCAGTGCGAGCCTTTGATCTGCGCTTTCAGGGTCGCGACAACGTAGATCGCCGTGCAGCCGGACACGGCGCACAGCATGGTGTTGAGCACGGCCACGCCGACCGTGTCGTTCATGGCGCCGGTGCTGCCGCCGTTGAAGCCGATCCATCCGAAGAACAGGATGATGGCCCCGAGCATCGCGAGGGGCAGGTTGGCCTTTGGGAAGCCGGCGCGCAGCCGGCCAGGCGCGAACCGCCCGGTGCGTGGGCCAAGCACCATCACCACGGCGAGCGCCGCGAAGCCGCCCGTCATATGCACCACGCCAGAACCGGCGAAGTCCTTGAAGCCGAGCGACTCGAGCCAGCCGGCGGGACCGCCGTACGCGCCGCCCCAGGCCCAGGAGCCCACGATCGGGTAGATGGCCAGGCAGATAACGCCCGCCACCACGGCGTAAGCGTTGAGTCGCATGCGTTCGGCCACGGCGCCCGACACGATCGTCGCGGCGGTGGCACAGAACATCGTCTGAAAGATCAGCGGGATGATGAGCCCCGACTCGGGGTCACCCGTCCACGCGATGGCCCCGACGCCGAACATCAGCTGCGCGCCGAACAACCAGAACATCAGCGGCGCGATCGCGAGATCGGCCATGTTCTTGAACGCGACGTTCACGGAGTTCTTGCTCCGCGTAAGGCCCGCCTCAAGACACAGGAAGCCGGCCTGCATCAGCAGCACGAGCCCCGAGCACATCAAGAGCCACAGCTGGTCGATCGTCGGGTTGTTCATCGCTGGCGGCTTCGATTAGGCGCACGTTCGGTCGGGCTAAACACGCCGAAACGTAGGTCGCACGGTCAGCCGAGCCGCTGACTTCGGAGAAGCGCAGCCGTCAGCGGGGCGTAAGAAGCCGGCAGAAAGCGTATGGGGACGGCCTAAGCGGCGTTGCCGCCGGCCGGCAGAGGCGCCGCGATGCTCATCGCCCGCCGCACAGACCGTAGAACCCGATCGACACTCAAGTCCTGCATACAGCGATGGTGCCCCAATGGGCACGAGCGTTCCCAACAGAACTGACAGTCCAGCGTCAGCGAGAGCCGCTCTTCCGCCGCGTAGTGCGTCCGAGTGGCGGCCGGATCGGTCGGGCCGAAGAGCGACACCACGGGCTTGCTAAAGGCGATGCCGAAGAAACGCGGTCCGCTGTCGGTCGATACCAGCGCCGTGCTGCGGCGGATGACCGCTTTCGACAGGCCGATCGGGAGGTCCTCGACCTCACCGAGGCTGACCACCGAACGGCGATCCGCCGCCGCGGCGATCTGGCCGGCTGCCTCACGCTCGCTGGGGCCGCAGTTCACCACGACCGACACGGGCGCCTCGTCCACAAGCCGGCGAGCGAGCTCGGCGAAGTGCTCACGCGGCCAGCTCTTCGCATCGCCGTACGCGCCGCCCGTGTTGAACACGACCACCGGCAGGTCCTTGGCGAGGCCGAGCCGGGCCCAGGCTTCATCGGCTTGGCGTTCGTCATCGGCGGTCGTGGCGAGTTGCAGGTCGGGGGCCCGCCACGCGCCCCCCGCCGCGTACGCCAGGTTGAGGTACGAATCGATCTGCGGCAGCGGCGTCCGTCGGCCGCGACGCCGCGGGTCGCGCAGGCGGGTGGAGAGCAACCAAGAGCGTCCGTCGCGCTCGTAGCCGATCCGCTCGCCGGCGCCGCTCCGGTAGGCGAGCCACGCCGTCCGCAACGAGTTGGTCAGCAGCACGACGCCGTCGAGCTGTTCCTCTCGCAGGGCGTCGATGACCGCTCGGCCGCGGAGGGCCTCGTCTTTGGCGCCCGGCTTGTAGAAGACGTGCCGGTCGAGCAGTCCGAGGCCGTCAACAACGTCGGCGACGTACGGCCGCATGACGCCGACCACGCGTCCTCGGGGGCCGGCAAGTTCACGCAACGAGTCGAGCGCCGGCGTGGCCATGACCACGTCGCCTATCCAGTTGGGCAGAAAGACTCCGAGTCGCATCCTTGCGGCCTCTGAGGAGAAGTGATTTGAGTGCTGCGAGCGTACCCGATCGCCCGTCACGCCAGCAATGCGAGCGTGCCGCTAGCAGTCGACGCCGCGGGCGGCGAGCTCGCGTCGCAGTGCGTCGGCGCCGGTGAAAACCACCGCGTCCCAGCCGTGGGCCTTCGCCGCCTCAACGTTCTCGGCCCGGTCGTCCGTGAAGAAGATCCGCTCCGGAGCGACGCCAACCCGCGCGGCGGCCGCCTCGTAAATCGCCGCGTCCGGCTTCATCGACCGGAGATGGAAGCTGCCCAGCGCTGGTTCGAAAACGCGGTTTAACGTGGGGTAGCGGCCGTCCATGAAGAACCGCCAGTGCACCGGGTTGGTGTTCGAGAGCAGGCCCAGCCGATGGCCGGCGGCGGCCAGGTCTTCCACCAGCCGCATGCTCAGCTCGATCGGCGTAAAGATATCGCTGGCGGCCCGATCGAGGGCCGCCCGACCGGGCACGACGCCCAGCGTTTCGCACAGGTGCTCGAAGTACGCGTCCTCCGAGACGAGGCCCGACTCGAACCGCCACTGCACGTCGCCACGGGTCGGCTCGCCGGCCGGCATCAGCGTGTGCCGCATCGCGGACTCGCTCACCTCGGCGACCGCGGCCATCTGCCGGACCATCCGGTCATGGCAGAAGTCAAGCAGCACGCGGCCCAGGTCGAAGAAGAAGAACTCGGGCGGCACGGCGTGGTTCCGGGTAGGGGCGTCTTTCGGTGGCGTCTTTTCGATGCGGCGCGGCAGCCTACCGCAACGGGGGGCGCGTCGCCCTCCCCTGATGGCGGCACCGCTGCCCGATAAACTGGGATGCGCCGCAAGGCCTTCCTGTCTCGCTCTTCGCTTTCCCACGACTACCGGTCCGATGTCCGAGCCGCTCAACAAGTACTCCCGCCAGATCACCCAGCCGAAGTCGCAGGGCGCCAGCCAGGCGATGCTCTACGGAACGGGCATGACCGACGAGCAGATGAGCCAGCCGCAGGTGGGCATCGCCAGCGTCTGGTACGAGGGCAACACGTGCAACATGCACCTGCTGGACCTCGGCTCGAAGGTCAAAGAGGGCATGGCGCCGGCCGGCCTCGTGGGCCTGCGGTTCAACACCATCGGCGTGTCGGACGGCATCTCGATGGGCACCAGCGGCATGTCGTACTCGCTGCAGTCGCGCGACCTGATCGCCGACAGTATCGAGACCGTCATGGAGGCGCAGTGGTACGACGCGCTCGTTACCCTGCCCGGCTGCGACAAGAACATGCCCGGCTGCATCATGGCGATGGGCCGGCTGAACCGGCCGTCGATCATGGTCTACGGCGGCACCATCAAGCCTGGCTTCACCGGCGGCGGCGGCGATATGGGGAGCATGGCACGCCCGCGCGAGAAGCGAGACATCGTTTCCGCGTTCCAGTGTTACGGGGAGTATCTGGCGGGCGCGATTACCGAGGACGAGCGGAAGGAGATCGTCCGCAAGAGCTGCCCCGGCGCCGGGGCGTGCGGCGGCATGTACACGGCCAACACCATGGCGTCGGCCATCGAGGTGATGGGCATGTCTTTGCCGTACAGCAGCAGCATCCCGGCCGAGGACCCGGCGAAGCACGACGAGTGCCTCGCCGCGGGCAGGGCCATCCGCCACCTGCTGGAGAACGACATTAAGCCGCGCGACATCATGACCCGTCAGGCGTTCGAGAACGCGATGGCGTACATCATGGTGGTCGGCGGCAGCACGAACGCGGTGCTGCACCTGCTGGCGATGGCCCGCAGTGTGGGCGTCGAGCTGATGCTCGACGACTTCCAAAGCGTGAGCGACCGCGTGCCGTACCTGGCCGACCTGAAGCCGTCGGGCCGCTACGTGCAGGAAGACCTGCACAACGTCGGCGGCACGCCGGGCGTGCTGAAGCTGATGCTGGACGCGGGACTCATCGAGGGCGATTGCCTCACCTGCACCGGCAAGACTCTCGCCGAGAACCTCGCCGAGCTGCCGGGCTTGGCCGACGGGCAGGACATCGTCCGCCCCGTGAACGAGCCGCTCAAGGACTCCGGCCACATCCGCATCATGCGGGGCAACTTCTGCCCGGACGGCGCCGTGGCGAAGATCACCGGCAAGGAGGGCCTACAGTTCACCGGAACGGCCAACTGCTTCGACAGCGAAGAGGAGATGCTCGAAGCCCTCGAGCAGAAGAAGATCAACAAGGGCGACGTCGTCATCATCCGCTATGAGGGACCGCAGGGCGGCCCCGGCATGCCGGAGATGCTCACGCCCACCAGCGCGATCATGGGCGCCGGACTGGGCAAGGACGTCGCGCTGATCACCGACGGCCGGTTCAGCGGCGGCTCGCACGGGTTCATCGTCGGTCACGTGACGCCCGAGGCGCAGGTGGGCGGGCCGATCGCGCTCGTGCAAACGGGCGACCGGATGACGCTCGACGCCGAGGCGAACCTGATCACCGTCGACGTGAGCGACGCGGAGCTAGCCGAGCGCAAAGCCGCGTGGACGGCCCCGCCGCACAAGGCGACACGCGGCACGCTCTACAAGTACATCAAGAACGTTAAGAGCGCGAGCGAAGGGTGCGTGACGGATGAGTAACGGGCGACTCAGGGACGAGCGGAGGAAGAGGAGATAGGGGGATGCTTGGTGATAGGGGGGATGGTCGATCGGCGGCGCCGCGCTGCCTTTCTGTGGTCAGCTTCCTTGCTGTGCTTGCTGTCGTTTGGCCCGGGCGGAGTGAGATCATGATCACGGAGATCATGTACGATCCGCGGAGTAAGGAGACGGCTCCTACCCGTGTGGAATGGGTCGAGGTCTACAACTCGGGCGTCAGCGGCGTCAATCTACGGGGATGGCGCCTGGCCGATGAGGACGGGCAGACGCATCCCGTTGCATCGGATTGCATCCTTCCGTCGAAGCAAGCCGCGGTGTTCATCCCCGGCCACCGACCCGTCCGTGAGTTCCGTGACGCTTGGGAGTGCGACGCCCCCGTGCTGGCCCTCGGCTACTGCGGACCCGATCACGGTCTACAAAACCTTTCGAACAACCCGAGCCCAACGAACGAAATCCTTCGCCTTCTCGACGCCTCGGGCGCGGTCGTGGATGAGGTGAACTTCTGCCGAACCAAGCCTTGGCCCTCGGTCGGGCGTGGCGGGCCGAGCATCTTTTTGCTGCCCGACCATCTCAACACAGACAGCAACGACGCGGGCGAGAGCTGGCAAAGATCGAAAGTGGGCGAGCAAGGCGCCTACGCCTGTGGCGGAGAGCACGAGTTCAGCGAGCAAGACTTCGGCTCGCCGGGTGCCGTGCCCGCCCTTGGCGACTAGACGCCCGTGAAGTTGATCACGATCGCGATCCAAGCCAATCCGTCATCCCCCCTATCACCAAACATCCCCCTATCTCCTTCTCCAAGCGTCGACCGCTCCAACGGATGAACCCCCAAGCCCCGCTCTTCGACGCTTCGCCCTGCCCGCCGCCCGAGCGCGGCTGGACGGCGGCGGAGTACTTCGCCGGGGTCGGGCTCGCGCGGATGGGGCTGGAGCGGGCCGGCTGGGAGGTGGCGTTCGCCAACGATCTGGACCCCGCCAAGCAGCGGATGCACGAGGGGCATTTCGGGCCCTCGCCGCACTACGTGCTGGAGGACATCCATCGGCTCGAGGCTGAAGCCGTTCCGGAGACGTTGCTCGCCCATGCGTCGTTCCCCTGCACGGACCTGTCGCTCGCCGGGGCGCGGAAGGGGCTCAACGCGGGGCAGTCGTCGGCGTTTTGGGGCTGGGTCGAGCTGCTGCGCGGCATGGGCGAGCGGCGGCCGCCGATGGTGCTGATCGAGAACGTCACCGGGCTGCTCACCTCGCACGACGGCGACGACTTCCGCTCTCTGATCGCGGCGATCAACGGCCTGGGCTACGCGGCCGACGCCATGATGGTCGACGCCGCGCACTTCACCCCGCAGAGCCGACCGCGGCTGTTCATCGTCGGGCAGCGCGACGCCGGGCCGGGCGCCATCGATCCGGCGGAGGTCGCCCCTTCGACGGTTCGCCCCGCGAAGCTCGCCGAAACGATCCGGCAGCTGCCGGACCTCGATTGGTGCCTCGCCGAGGTCCCCGAGCCACCACCGTACGGCCAAGCGAAGCTCGACACGATCCTCGACACCGACCTGCCGTCCGACTCACCCCAGTGGTGGAGCGACGAGCGGTCCGAGTACCTGCTCAACCAGATGAGCGAACGGCACCGCGAGACGGCCGACGCCATGATTGCCGGAAAGCACGTTAGCTACGGCGCCGTGTTCCGCCGCGTGCGGAAGGGCAAGAGCATGGCCGAGCTGCGGACCGATGGCCTGGCCGGCTGCCTGCGGACGCCCAAGGGGGGCAGCGGCCGGCAGATCCTGTTCCAGGCCGGCCGCGGCGAGTACCGCGTGCGGCTCTTCAACGCCGACGAGTGCGCTCGGCTGATGGGCGCCGACGGGTACCGGGTGAGCGTGCCGCTCAACCAAGCGCTTTTCGGCTTTGGCGACGCGGTCTGCGTCGACGCCCTGGCGTGGGTCGTCGAGCATCGCATCAACCCGGTCGCCGAACGGCTGACGGCGGCGCCCAACGCTACTCCGCTTCCTTCTCGAGCGTGACGACCAAGCCCTTGAACGCGGGCGTCTTGCTCTTGGGGTCCACGCGACGATCGACCAGCACGTTCGCCTCGGGGTAGTACATTGCTGCGTTGCCGGCGCGGATCTCCGGATGGGCCGTGGCGCGGACACGGCGCATCTCGCCGGCCGGGCCGATCACCCGAACCGGATCGCCGTGGTTCAGACCACGCGCGGCGAGGTCGTCCGGGTGCATGAGCACTACGTGCCGGCCGTCGACGCCCCGGTAAAGGTCGTGGTCTTCGTAGACGACCGTGTTGAACTGGCCCTCGCTGCGGATCGTCATCACGCGGAGCGTGTCGCTCTCGCCTGCGCCTTCACCCACGCCGCCGCCACCGGCGAGTGGCGGCAGCTCGTGCGGGTGCAGCCTTGCGCGGCCGTCGCGCGTGGGAAACCGTGGTTCGTGGAACGTCCGTTCGCCGACGTGGAACTCCTGCTTCGTCTGGTCGATGCGGGCGATCTCCTCGTAGCCGGGGACGACCTTGGCGATTGCCGCGCGGATTTGGCCGGTGTCGCGCATGGCCGGCCAGTCGAGCCCGTCGAGCGCCGTCCGTCGGCCCGCGAGCTTCTCGGCGACGCGGGTCGCCAGGTCGGCGATGATCTCGACCTCGCTGCGCGGACCCGCGAACCGTTGCTCGCCGCCGTCGCTGAGCCGCACATAGTTGAACATCGACTCCTGCGTTGTCGGTGTCGGCTCCTCGTCGCGGGCGAGCACTGGCAGGACCATGGTCTCCTCGGCCAGGCCGTGGGCGTGCCCCGTGTTGAGCGTGGTGCTCAGGTAGGTGATCTGGCGGAGGCTCTCGAGCGAACGCTTGGCGAACGTCGCGTCGGGATTAGAGCCGTACAGGTTGCCGCCGAGGCAGACGGCCGCGTGCAGCTCGCCGGCGGCGGCGCCCTCCATGCACGCCATCGTGTCGCGGCCGGCGGTGGTCGGCAGCTCGACGCCGAGTTGGTCTTCGATCCGCTCGAAGATCGCCCGCTTGAGCTGCGGCGTGACGCCCACCGAGCCGATGCCCTGCACGTTCGAGTGGCCGCGGATCGGCATGAGCCCCGCCCCGGGCCGGCCGACCATGCCCCGCAGCAACGCGAGGTTGGCGATCGCCTGCACGTTCTTCACGCCGTGCGTGTGGTGCGTGACGCCCATCGTCCAGGCGAACACCGTGCCTTTGCTCGCCGCGTAGTCGGCCGCGACGGCGGCGATGGTCTGCCGATCGACGCCCGACTTCTCGGTGATCTCGTCCCAAGAGGTCTGCCCGAGACTCTCGCCCAGCTTCTCGCCGCCCGACGTGTGGGCCGACAGAAATGCCGAGTCGTGCTGGCCGCTCTCGACCAGGTGCTTCGCGATGCCGGTGAGCAGAGCGAGGTCGCCCCCGATGTGCGGCTGCACGTACCGCGTGGCGATCTTCGAGCCGAATAGCAGGCTCCACGGGTCGCTCGGCACGGCGAACCGGACGAGGCCGGTTTCTACGAGCGGGTTGATGACGATCACCTTGCCGCCGCGGCGCCGCAGGTCCATCAGCGTCCGCATCAGCCGCGGATGGTTCGACGCCGGGTTGCCGCCGATCAGGAAGACGAGGTCCGCCCGGTCGAGGTCCTCTAGCTGGATCGTCGCCGTGCCGCTGCCGGTGCAGCTGGTGAGCCCCACGCCGCTGGCCTGATGGCAGTAGAAGCTGCAGTTGTTGACATTGTTCGTGCCGTACAGCCGCGCGAAGAGCTGCAGCAGGAAGCCCGCCTCGTTGCTGCTGCGGCCGCTGAAGTACCAAAAAGTCTCGTCCGGCGCTGTGTCCGCGAGCCGCTCCGCGACCCGGTCGAGCGCCTCGTCCCAGCCGAGGGGCGTGTAACGGCCCGTCTCGCGGCGATAGACGACCGGCTCGGCCAGGCGACCGCACGCCTCCAGCTGCCGCGGCGACATCGCCCGCAGCTCGTTCACGCCGTAGCGGTCCCAGAAGCTGCTCGGGATGGCGGGCTGCATGTCGGCGGCCATCGCCTGCATCGATTTCTTGCAGACCTCGGGGAATCGGCCGGCCTCGTTGACCATGCCGCCCTTCTGCCCGCCCATACCCAGCGCGCACGTCTTGCACGAGTTCTTCGAGCGGAGGGCTTTCCAGAGCTTGCCGAGGCCTCCTACCTCCCTGGCCTTGGTCACCGTGTACCAAACAGCGGGCCAGCCGCCTCCGTTGCGGACCTTCTTCATCCGAGTGTCGTCTCCCCGCTATGCCTTGGTCTTGCACTGCCCTCAGGGTTCGACGCCGACCGCCCCAACGGTTCGCTAGGCGTCGATCTCGAATCCCTTGCGGTTCTCCCGAGCGATCATCTGATTCGCTCGCTCGTCTCCGACGAACCGCTCCGTGGCGGTGTCGAACGTCAGCTTCCGGCCGAGCCGCATGGCGATGTTCGCCGCGTGGCAGACCGTCAGGTGCCGATGGTGCGACTCCGCGTCGGAGATCGGCGTCTGCCCCGTCTTCAGGCAGTCCATGAAGTTCTGCATGTGCGGGTGCTCGGCCGACGGGTCGGCGGGCCCGTCGTAGAGCTTGTTGAGGTAGTCCTCCGGCAGCGGGTTCTCTGCGAGCTGCTCCACGGGCTTCCCGGTGAGCTTGCCGCGGTTGACGAAGTACCGGCCGTCGTCGCACTGAAACATCACGCCGTTGCCAAACTTCAGCTCGTCCGAATAGTCGACGATGTCGAGCTCGGCGCCGTCCTCGAACGTGACACGCAAGTGATAGCTCGTGGCGGTGTTGAAACGATCGTCGAGCGTCGGCACGCCGTCCTCGAGCGGAACGGGATGCTCGACCCGCAACGGGTCGATGGTGAACTTGCCGACCGAGCCGTCCGACTTGCCGAGTGCCCACAGGGCGATGTCCACGTGGTGGGCGCCCCAGTCGGTTAGCTTGCCGCCCGCGTACTCGTACCACCAGCGGAAGTGGGCGTGGCAACGGCTCTGCGGCAGGTGCCCGCCATAGCCCTCGTTGGTGGGCTCCGGCGCCGAGCGGTACGGCACGTAGGGCGCCGGGCCGAGCCAACGGTTCCAGTTGAGCTCGGACGGAGGCGCGGCGAGCGGCAAGGCGTCGCTGCTCGGCGAGTCGTTGATGCCGCAGGTGATGCGTCGGGTCTTGCCCAGGCGGCCGTCCCGCAACAACGCGGCCGCCTGCTGGAAGTCAGGCCCGGAGCGTTGCTGGGTGCCGACCTGGAACACACGGCCCGTCTGCTTTACGGCGTCGCTGATGAGCCGGCCCTCGGCGATCGTGAGCGTGAGTGGCTTCTCGCAGTAGACGTCCTTGCCCGCGTGCATCGCCTCGATGGCCATCTTGGCGTGCCAATGGTCGGGCGTGGCGATGATGACCACGTCGATGTCGGAACGGTCGAGAACGCGGCGGTAGTCCTCGCACAGGTCGACTCGGGGCGGCGCGACGCCGGCCCCCTGGTAGAGCATCTCCAGCACCGCCTTGGCGTTACGCAGCTGCTGAGCGTCGACATCGCAGATGGCAGCGCAGGGGCCGAACGGTGTGGCCTCTTGTACGAGGTTCAGGTACCGGATCCCCGCCCCGATGTAGCCGCACACGGGGCGTTCGATAGGCGATCGGTAGCCGGCGGCCGAGGCGCCGCGCACCGCGTGGGCGTTGGCTATCAGGCCCGTGGCGCCAGCCACGCCGATCTTCAAGAAGTCGCGACGGTCGGTAGCGTGCATAGAAAAGACTCACAGTCGGGAGCGGCGTCAGCCCAGTCCAGCCTCCAGTCGACGGAACAACGCCAAACCCCGCCTACGCTCTAGGTTACACGAGCCGCTACGGCCGTGCTGCCGGGTGAACGCGGCATTGACCAAGCACGCAACCAAACGCTGATCGGTATCGGCGAAAGCTATGCACCCCTGAAAGGCCGTGTTGCGTCAAGTTTGCTGATCGCGACGGTGGAGGGCGACCGCCGTCAGAACGGTCATTTCCGGTCCGTGCGGGGCCCGAAAGTGACCAGGTAGAGCGGCGTGCAAGCTAGGCGGGCCCATGAGCCCCGACGCTGCTACCCCGATCCTCACGGAGGCGACTGGTCGGATGACGCGGATCAATTGTGCGGTAGGCATCGCCGTGTTTCTTACCGGCCCCGGCGTGGCGGCGGCCGGCGACATGACCGTCAGCGAATGCTTCGACGGCGTCCTGGCTCCCGCTGAGGCGTGGACCGACACCCAGGTGGACCCGGTCACGTGGGACACCTGCGGCGACGCGTGCGGCTGCTCGGACAGCTGCGGCGGATGCGGCGACGACATCGGGTGCTGCGGCTCGTCCGTCGGCGGGTGCGGATGTTCTGTCGGCGGGTGCTCGATGAGCTGCGGCTGCTGCGATCCCTGCAGCCTGCCGAACTGCGGGCTGCTGGGTCAGGGCCTGCTGACGTACGACCCGTGCTCGTGCGGCTGCCCCCTGCCGGAGAAGCTGCTGGGCTGCTTCGCGTGCCCGACCGAGGGCTGCTTCGACGAGTTCATCAGCCCGATGACAAACCCGGCCTACTTCGAGGACCCGCGCAACGTCAGCGAAGTGCGGGCCATCTTCCTGCAGCACAAGGTGCCGCTGGCGGCCGGCGGCGGCGACATCCAGCTGTACGCCCTGCAGGTCCGGGCGCGGCTGACCGACAAGCTGTCGCTCATCGCGACTCGGGATGGCTACGCGGTCTCTAGTAACCCGCTGATTGACGACGGCTGGGCCGACGTCGACGTCGGCCTGAAGTACGCCCTGTACCGCGACGCCCGAAAGCAGCGTCTGCTGTCCGGCGGTGTGACCTACACGCTGCCCGTCGGGTCGACCCGCACGCTCCAAGACCGGGGCGACGGTGTGTTCAACCTGTTCCTCACCGGCGGCACAGAGATGCTGGGCTGCGGCCACTGGCTCAGCAGCGTTGGTGGTCTGATCCCGGTCGACGACGACGCCAATTCGTCGTTCGTCTACTGGTCGAACCACTTCGACTACCAGGTCAAGCGTGGCTGGTACGCCGTGACCGAGTTCAACTGGTTCCACTACGCCCAAGGGGGCGCCGGGCAGCTCGGCCTGCCGATCGGCGGTGGCGACCTGTTCAACCTGGGATCGGCCGGCATCGAGGGCGACAACATCGTCACCGGCGCCGTGGGCATGAAGTACAAGCCCAACAAGAAGACCGAAGTCGGGCTGGCGTGGGAGGTTCCGCTGACCGACCGGCGCTACGTGCTCGACAACCGTCTGACGGTCGACCTGATTCTCCGCTACTGAGCGGGGGACCGACCCTCGCTTCCCGATCAGCCTGATCGGCCGCTCCCACCCGGGCGGCCAAAGACAACGGCCGGGGCTCCTTCGGGGGTCTCGGCCGTTTTTCGTGCGCTGGGCGAAGCGCGGGCCGTCCGCTACGGTCGTTCCGATGGGTGAAGCGCCTGGCGACACGACGACAGCCGCGGCAGTGCTCGGGCTCCATGGCGTCTCGAAGCGGTACGCCGCCGGCGTCCTCGCGGTGCGGGGCGTGGACCTCGAGTGCCGAGAGGAAGCCGTCACGTGCCTGCTCGGCCCGTCGGGCTGCGGCAAGAGCACCGTGCTCAAGCTGCTCGCCGGTCTGCTGGACCCGGACGAGGGCGACGTCGTTGGCCCGTTCGCGGGCGATACGGCGTTTGTATTCCAAGAGCCCACGCTGATGCCGTGGCGACGCGTCGGCGCCAATGTGCGTCTGCCCCTGGAGCTGCGTGGTGTCGGGCGGCGCGAGGCGGCCGACGCCGCGCACGCCGCGCTCGCGTCGGTCGGGCTGGGCGATCGCACCCGGTCGTACCCCCGCGAGCTGTCCGGCGGCATGAAGATGCGGGTGTCGCTCGCGCGGGCGTTGGTGACCGAACCACGCGTGGTGTTCATGGACGAGCCGTTCGCGGCGCTCGACGAGCAATCCCGCTTCCGGCTGAACGACGATCTGCTCCGTCTCCGCGACGAACGGCGCCTGACGGTCGTTTTCGTCACGCACAGCGTGTACGAGGCGGTGTACCTGGCCGACCGCATCGTGGTCATGTCCGCGGCGCCGGGACGGGTGCACGCGGTGATCGACACGCCTCGTCACCCAGATCAGACCGGCCGGGCGTTCCGCACCAGCGTTGCGTACGCCGAGCGTTGCGCAGAGGTGTCCGAGCGGATGTTGGAGGTCAGCACCGATGAGTAACGGCCGCGACGATCGATCGACCACGCGGCGGTTGTTGCGGTACGCGGCGCCGCTCGGCGTTGCGGTGGCCGCGCTGGCGGCGTGGGAGATCGGCGTGCGGGTGGGCGAGATTCCCGAGTACTTGCTGCCCACGCCCGGGGCCGTGCTGCAGGCGCTCCGCGACAACTTCGAGACGCTCGGGCCGGCGTGGTTGCTGACGATCCGCACCATGCTCACCGCGCTCGCCGCCGCGGTCGTTGGCGGGGTGCTGCTGGCCGTGCTGTTCGCGGTGTCGCCCCTGGTGGAGAACAGCTTGTCGCCCTTCGCGGTCATCCTGCAGGTGACGCCGCTGATCGCGATCGCGCCGCTCATCAACGCCTGGCTCGGCGAGCAGCCGTGGGTGGTGCTGTTCCTGTGCGCGTGGATCGTGGCGTTCTTTCCGATCCTGGCCAACACGCTCGTGGGGCTCCGCAGCGCGGATCCGGGCCTGCGGGACCTCATGCAGCTCTACGGCGCCACGCCGTGGCAGCGCGTGCGGTACCTGCTGGCCCCGAGCGCCCTGCCCTTCTTCCTGGCCGGCCTGCGGGTGTCGGCGAATCTGAGCCTCGTCGGCGCCGTGGTCGCGGAGTTCGCCGTGGGCGTGGTCGGCTCGCAGACGGGCCTCGCCTCGACCATCCTCGAGAGCAGCTACCGGCTGGACGTGAAGCAGATGTTCGCGGCGCTCGCGCTGATCTCGCTCACCGGGGTTACCATGTACGCGACGGTTCATCTGCTGTCGCAATGGTTGCTGAGCGGCTGGCACGAGAGCGACGACAGCCGCCGTGGGTAGTTCCTAAGACTCGGCCGAGGAAGCGGTGCGATGCGGCGAGGTTGGTTGCGAGCGACTTGGGCCGTCGTCGGGGCGACGAGCCTGACGGTTGGTGTCGAAGCGGCGGGGCTGACCGAGGTCGCGTTCGCCACGAACTGGCGCGCCCAGGCGGAGCACGGCGGCTTCTACCAGGCGTTGGCCGACGGCCTGTACGCCGAGCGGGGGCTCGACGTGACGATCGTCCAGGGCGGGCCGATGGTGAACGCCCGCGCGTCGCTCGCCACGGGGCGGGTCGAGTTCATGATGGGCAGCAACCTCGTCACCGCGTTCGACGCGGCCAAGGAGGGCTTCCCCTCCGTGATCGTGGCCGCGTTTTTCCAGAAGGACGTGCAGTGCTTGATCGCCCACGCGACGCCGGAGCGTGAGCGTTGGGAGCAACTCAAGTCATCGCGCCTGTTCATCGGCGCCGCCGGCCAGCACGGCTACTACCGCTGGCTGCGGGCCGCGCACGGCTTCCCGGAGCGGGTTCGGACGTACGCGTACAGCATGGCGCCGTTCCTGGCCGACCCGCGTGTGGTGCAGCAGGGCTACCTGACCGCCGAGCCCTTCGCGCTGCGGCAGGAGACCGGCCGGGCGCCCCGCGTGTTCTTGCTGGCCGACTACGGCTGGGACACCTACTCGACGCTCGTCGAGGTTAAGCGCTCCTACGCCGAGAGCCATCCGGAGACCGTCCGGGCGTTTGTCGACGCGTCGATCCTCGGCTGGGTGCGGTACCTGTACGGCGACCCGGCCAGCGCCCACCGGCTGATCCAGAAGGACAATCCGCAGATCTCCGCCGAGCAACTCGCGTACTCGCGTGAGCAGATGCTCGACCGCGAAGTTGTGGACGGCGGAGACACGCTCGCCGGCGGCGTCGGGGCGATGACCGCCGAGCGGGTGCGCGGCTTCCTTGCCAAGATGATCGCCGCCGGGGTGTTCCGCGACGGGGAGGTCGACGTCGACCGTGTCTGCCGCTTCGACTTCGTCAACCGGGGCGTTGGCGTCGAGGAGAAGCAGCGGCTGCTCGCGGCGGCCGGCTCGGAGTAGTCGACGCCGCAGTCGCCGGGGCTACTCCGTCTGCTTGTCGATGCAGTTCGCCACGAGCGCGGTCCAGCCGGTCTGGTGGCTGGCGCCGAGGCCCTCGCCGGTGTCTCCGTTGAAGTACTCGTGGAACAGCACCTCGCCCTGCCAGTCGAAGTAGCCCCGCGGGCAGCAGGTCGTCCCGTGGCAGGGCCGCTCGCCCGTCTCGCCGTCCGGCAAGAACAGCCGGGTCAGCCGGTCGTTGATCTCGCGGCTGACCTCGTGCAGTGTCATCAGGTTGCCCGAGCCGGTGGGGCACTCGATCTGGAACGCGTCACCGTAGTAGGCGTGGTACCGCTCGAGCGCCTCGATCAGCAGGAAGTTGGTCGGAAACCAGATGGGCCCCCGCCAGTTGCTGTTGCCGCCGAACATCAGGCTGTCCGACTCGCCCGCCACGTACGCCACGCGGTGCGTCTGCCCGCGGACGGGCAGCTCGAACGGCTCGCTCTCGTGCCGCTTGGAGAGCGATCGGATACCGAACGGCGAGAGGAACTCGTCCTCGTCGAGCATGAACCGCAGCACGCGGCGGAGCTTGTCTTCCGACGGGATGGCCAGCAGCAGTTTGCGGCCGCCCTCCGCGGCCTCGGCCACGTGGACGTGCCGACGCAGGTCGTGCCGGTACTTGAGGAACCACTGCAGCCGGTCCTTGAACGCGGGCAGACGGTCCACCAGCGGCTCGTCGAGCACCTCCACGGCGATCAGCGGCATCAGGCCCACGAGCGACCGCACCTTGAGCGGCATGGCCTGCCCGTCGACGTGAAGCTGGTCGAAGTAGAAGCCCTGCTCCTCGTCCCACAGGCCCACGCCGCCGCGCGAGTTGATCGCCTCGGTGATGCGGACGAAGTGGTCGAGGAACTTCGACGCCATGTCGGCATACGCCTCGTCCTCGCGCGCTAGCTCCAGGGCGATCGACAGCATCGTGCCGCAGTAGAACGCCATCCACGCGGTGCCGTCGGCCTGTTCCAGCTTGGCGCCCTGCGGCAGGCCCTTCGAGCGGTCGAACACCCCGATGTTGTCGAGCCCCAGGAACCCGCCTGCGAACACGTTGTCGCCGCCCTCGTCGATCTGGTTGACCCACCAGGTGAAGTTCAGCAGCAGCCGCTGGAACGCCTTGGCCAGGAAGTCGCGGTCGTCGCCGCCGGTCATCTGGAACACCCGCAGGCAGGCCCAGGCGTGCACGGGCGGGTTCACGTCGTAGAACGCGAACTCGTAAGCCGGCATCTGCCCGTTGGGGTGCATGTACCACTCGCGGAGCAGCGTCAGCAGCTGCTTCTTCGCGAACGCCGGGTCGTTGCGGCAGTGCGGGATCATGTGGAACGCTAGGTCCCACGCCGCGAACCACGGGTACTCCCACTTGTCTGGCATGCTGAGCACGTCGCGGGCGTACAGGTGGGTCCACTTGCTGTTGCGGCCGTGCCGGCGCTCGGGCGGCGGCTTGTTGACCTCCGCGTCGCCGTCGAGCCAGTCCTCGACGATGTAGTGATAGAACTGCTTGGTCCAGTTCAGCCCGGCGTGGGCCTGCCGCGCGATGCTGCGTTGCTGCTCGTCGGCCTCGGGGCCGATCACGTGGTCGTAGAACCGATCCGCCTCGGCGAGGCGGTCGTTCATGACCTCGTCGAAGCCCGGCCCAAACGCGTCGCCGGTTAGGGCGCCGGACTCCGCCAGCCGGGCGTCGACCGACAGGCTCTCGCCCGGCGGGATCGACAGCCGGTACGCGCCCGCGACCTTGGTGCCGCGGCCCTCGGGGTTCACCGCTTCGGCATCGCCCTCGATCACGTACCGATGGAACGCGTCTTTCACGTACGGCGTGTACTGCGGCGTGTCGAACAGCAGCTCGGAGTTGGTCTCGTTCTCGGTGAACAGCAGCGGGCGGTCTTCGACGCCGGGGTGCGGGCCGAAGTGCACGTCGAACCCGCCGAGCGATTCGTGCGTGGTCGCTACGTGGCCCGCCTCGTGCAGCCGCATCGACGGCTTCACGGTGCAGCCCTCGTGGCGGCAGCCCCAGATCCACGTGTTGCGGTACCAGAAGGTGGGCAGCACCCAGAGGTCGGCCGCTTCGGGGCCGTGGTTGGTGACCGTCGTGCGGACCAGCAGGTCGTTTGGCCCCGCCTTGGCGTACTCGGCCACAACGTCGAAGTAGCGTCGGTCATTGAACACGCCCGTGTCGACCAACTCGAACTCGCGCGACCGCTTGTCGCGGCGGGCGTTCTCTTGCACGAGCTGCTTGTAGGGGTACTCCGCCTGCGGGTAGCGGTACAACGCTTTGGCGTACGAGTGCGTCGGCGTGGAGTCGAGGTAGTAGTAGCACTCCTTGACGTCCTCCCCGTGGTTGCCCTCGGGGCCGGTGAGGCCGAAGAGCCGCTCCTTGAGGATCGGGTCGCGGCCGTTCCACAGCGCCAGCCCGAAGCAGAGTCGGCACTGCCGATCGCAGAAGCCCAGCAGGCCGTCCTCGCCCCAGCGGTACGCGCGGCTGCGCGCCTGCTCGTGTGGGAAGTCGCTCCAGGATTCGCCGCCGGGCGAGTAATCCTCGCGCACCGTGCCCCACTGCCGCTCGGACAGGTACGGCCCCCAACGCTTCCAGTTCTGCTCGCGCGCCGCGTCTTCGGACAGACGCTGGTGTTCGACCGTCGTTGGCTCGTTCAAGCGTGGGTCCGGGGGGCGGAGTTCGGAGAGGCAGGCGTTATTACTCGGCGAGGGCAACGACATGCTTGATGCCGGGCCCCGGGTCGTTCAGCAGGCGATCCACCTCTTCAAGCGGCCACCGACGCGTGATTAGGCCCCGCACGGCGTCGGGCCACCTGGTCATGAACCGGCCGAGCCGGTCGACCGCCGACTCGAACGCCTCGCTGCCGGCGTTCACCGTGCCGAACACCACCTGATTCTTGAGCACGAGGTTGCGCATGATCTTGGCCCCGTTCACCTCGAACGGATGCTTGCGGCCGGGCACGCCCGTGAACACGTACACGCCGTTCGTGCCGAGCTCTTCGAGCACGTCGAAGGCCAGCTTTGAGGCGCCGGTCGCTTCGTACACCACGTCGATGCCGCCCATGGTGGTGGGCAGGTCGTCCACAGCGTGATCGGCGGATGACAGATAACGCCCGCCGAACGACTCCACCAACTGGCTGCGGGGGCCGCCCGCGGGCTCGCGTGAGTAAACGTGCGTGCGGAACCCGCTCTCGGCGAGCGCCATCGCGCCCAGCAACCCCACGGGCCCGGCGCCGAGCACCAGCGCGTTGCAGCCCTGCGACGGCCGCGACGTGGGGTCGATCGCGCACGCCCACGGCAGCCGCTGCTGCACCCCCCAGATCTGCGTCAACGCCTTCTCGGCGATCGTGAGCGGCTCGATCAGCACGCCAACGTCGCGCAGCTCCGGCGTGAGCTTCGTCAGGTACTGCGGCTCGTCGACGATGTACTCGGCCAGGAAGCCGTGCCGCTCTTTAATGCCGCGTTCGGTGAAGTCGCCCGTGTAGCAGAAGTCTTGCTGATCGTTCTGGCACGCGGTGCAGTAGGCGTGCGGGCACGGCCGGCGGACGGACGGAACGACCAAGTCGCCCGCGGAGAGTCGCTCGACCCCCGCGCCGACCTCCACGACCTGGGCGACCGACTCGTGGCCGATGATCAGGCGATCGTCGCCCTCGGGCGGCGTGCCGTACTCGCCGGCGGCGATCTCGCGGTCCGTGCCGCAGATGCCGACGTCGAGCACACGCAGCTTGACGTCGGTGGGGCCGGTCAGGCCCGGCTCGTCGGCGCCGACGACCTCGGCCTTACCCGTTTCGGGCACAACGGCAAACGCTCGCATGGTGAACCTCCG
>JBCBPC010000034.1:0-37079 GCA_039820945.1 Planctomycetota bacterium | reverse complement strand
TGATGGCGCCGTAGCCAAGTGGCTAAGGCATCGGATTGCAAATCCGACATCGGCGGTTCGATTCCGCCCGGCGCCATCACGTAGACGGGCAGGGACGCCGGGAGCGTCTGACACCGTCGCCTGTCGTGCAGGTGGTATCGGCTGTGACGCTCGCAACCCTACAGCCGAACCTACGAAAACCGGGGGGGATGGTCAAGCGATGACGGTCGCGGCGAAGGCGCCCGCTAGCGTCGGTTGGGCTGACGCGACGGTTGTAGCGCGACGTGGCGTGAAGCTGGTCGTGATTCGCGGCGGAGGCCGATGCGATGAACTGCGCCAGCGCCCGCCGTGCATCGCGCTGCCCGCCCCGCCGCCCGTCCTCGGAGCCGTTGCTATGCTCTTCCGCCTCGCCTGCTCACTCGTCGTCGGCGCCGTCACGCTGTCGAGCGCGAACGCGCAAGAGTCGCTGCTCGATCCCGGCCCGCAGGGCAACGCCCGCCAAGAGGGCTGGGCCTACGAGCAGAGCGTCGCCCCCGCCACGCCGACGCAGATCATCCAGCGGAAGGCGCAGTCGCGGGGCGCCGAGCGGGCGTCGCGTCTGGCCGCGCAGCAGTGGTACGGCTACACGCCGGCCCGCCCGCGATCGACCGCTACGCCGTTCTCGGGGCTGTACGGCTCGCAGTTCCAAGGCCGAATGGTCGGCCGCCCTGCGGCCCACTACCCGACCCGGCCGGTAATCGTCGTCACGAAGTGAGACGAGCAGCGACGAACGATTATTGACAGGATCGACAGGATCAAAGAGATGGCCGACACGGGGGTGTCTGGCATTCAAGTCGGCGTCAACGCGACGCTCGGCAAGCACGCATCCTGAACATCCTGTCAGAAAAGTGTCCGTCAGTCTTTTGCTTTCGTGCGGATGACCAGCAGCCGCTCTTCGGTCATGTCGCGGATCGCGTAGCGGATGCCCTCTCGGCCGAGGCCCGAGTCCTTCACGCCGCCGTACGGCATGTTGTCGACCCGCCAGCTGGGCACGTCGCCGATGACGACGCCGCCTACGTCCAGCGTGTCCCACGCCTGCTGGATCTTGTCCCAGTCGCGGGTGAACACGCCCGCCTGCAGGCCGAACCGGCTGTCGTTCACCTGAGCGAGCGCGTCGTCGAAAGACGCGAACGAGCTCAGCACGGCGACCGGGCCGAACGCCTCTTCCGCGCACAGGTCTTGCTCCGGCGGGACGTCTTCTAGCAGCGTGGCGTGCAGCATCGCGCCGTCGCGCTGGCCGCCGCACAGCAGCCGGCCGCCCGCGGAAATGGCCGACTCGATCCAGCCGTGCAGCCGCTCGGCCTCGGTCTGGCTGATCATCGGGCCGATGAACGTGTCTTCGTCCTTCGGGTCGCCGGCGACGAGCCGCTGGGTGGCCGCCACGAGCTTCGCCTTCAGCGTGTCGTACACCGACTCGTGCACGAGGATCCGCTGCACGCCGATGCAGCTCTGGCCCGACTGGTAGAACGCGCCGATGACGAGCCGACCGACGGCGTCGTCCAGATCGGCGTCCGCGTCGACGACACACGCCGCGTTGCCGCCGAGCTCCAGCACGACCGGCTTCTTGCCGGCGCGGGCCTTCAGGTCCCACCCCACGGCGGGCGAGCCGGTGAACGACAGCAGCTTGAGCCGCTCGTCGGTGGTGAACAGGTCGGCGCCGTCGCGGCGGCACGGCAGGATGCTGAACGCGCCGGCCGGCAGGTCGGTCTCGGCCAGGACTTCACCGATGACCAACGCGCCGATCGGCGTGCGGCTGGCCGGCTTCAGCACGAACGGGCACCCGGCCGCGATCGCCGGCGCCACTTTGTGCGCCGCCAGGTTCAGCGGGAAGTTGAACGGCGAGATGAACGAGCACGGCCCGATGGGCACGCGCTGCACGAACCCCCGGTAGCCCCGCGCCCGGGCAGAGATCTCCAGCGTGGGGATCTCGCCGTCGATGCGGACGGACTCTTCCGCGGCAATGCGGAACGTGTCGACGAGGCGCGACACCTCGCCCCGGGCGTCCTTGATCGGCTTGCCCGCCTCGACACACAACGACATCGCCAGCTCGTCGGCCCGTTCACGAAACCGCTTCACGCAGTGATCGAGCACGGCCTGCCGCTCGTAGGGCGCCATCCGCCGCATCGGCTCGGCCGCCTCGGCCGCCGCGGAGATGGCCCGATCGATGTCGTCGGCGGACGCCATGGCCACCCGTGTGGCCGTCTCGCCGGTGTACTTGTCGGTGACGACGAGGTCCGCGTTGGGCGCCTCGGGCCGATTGGCCAAGTAGAAGGGATAGGTGTCGAGCATCGGCGGAAGGGGGAAAGGGGGAGGCCCGAGGGCGCAGGAGGCGGGGCCCGGGTTGTCTTAATCAGTTTCGGTCCCGTGTTGTCTTAATCGCGGTGACGATGATCCGCAGGAGTTGGTCTACCTCTTCGAGCAGCTCTGCTAACCGGCTGGCCGGCACGATCTCGGATTCCACCAGCAGTTCGAGCCACAGACTCGTTTCGTCCAGCTCTTGCTCGACGATACCCAGCTTCGCAATCAACTCGGCGTCGGAACGGGCCCGTGAGGCTTCGCGGTAATTGGCGGCGACCGACGTGCCTGAGCGGAGCACCTGCCGGGCGATGATGTCCGCGTCACGTTGACGAGGCAATGCGGCCGCCATCCGGATGACCCGCAACGCCAGCCGCTTGGTCCGATCTCGCAACTCCTGATGCTTCGGCACTCAACACCCCCATCAAATCAACGACCAGCCCCCGCTTTCCACCTTCCACCTTCCGCCTTTCAACCCGTCCAGGCGAACCAACGCCGCAGCACGGCCTGAAGCGTCGGCGTGAACCGTGTGCGGTTGTACTGATCGCCCAGCTTGCGGATCGCCTCGGCGACGGTCGGGTACGGGTGGATGGCCGAGGCGACCTTGCCAAGGCCCACACCGTGCGTCATCGCTAGCGACACCTCGCCGATCATGTCGCCCGCGTTGGGGGCGACGATCGTGGCGCCGACGATCGTGTCCGACCCGGCCGCGGTCAGCACCTTCACGAATCCCTCGGTCTCGCCCTCCAGCAGCGAGCGATCGACCTCCGCCAGGTCGATGCGGTACGCGTCCACCGGCACGCTGCGGCGAGACGCTTCGCGCTCCGTGAGCCCCACGCCCGCGACCTCGGGCGAGGTGTACGTGCACCACGGGATGACGAGCGATGTCGCCTTGCCCCGGTTGGCCGGCCACGGCATCAACGCGTTGCGCACCACGGTGCGGGCCTGGAAGTCGGCGGCGTGCGTGAACTTGGCCGCCGAGCACACGTCGCCCGCGGCGTAGATACGAGAGCTCGTCGTTTGCAAACGGTCGTCGACACGGACGCCCTTGGACGGATCGAACACGACGCCCGCTGCTTCGAGCCCGAGGCCCGCCACGTTGGGCGCCCGGCCGACAGCCACCAGCAACTGATCGGCGAGTGTCTGACCGTGCGGGCCGTTCACCAAGACGCCGCCCCCAAGGCCACCCGCTTCGCCCGGCGCCACCGAGAGCTCTCGGCCGCCGCCGACCAGCTGGACGCCATCACGCTCCAGCGCCGCGGTAAGAACGGGCGCCACGCCCTCGTCGTCCCGCGGGAAGACGCCGTGCTCGTCGACGAAGAGCGTCACCCGACTGCCAAGCCGCGCCAGCGCCTGGGCGAGTTCGCAGCCGATCGGCCCGCCGCCGACGACCGCCAGCGTGCCCGGGGCCTCCGTCAATGAAAACACCGTCTCGTTGGTCAGGTAGTCGACCGTGTCGAGGCCGGGGATGGGCGGCGCCGCGGCGCGGCCGCCCGTGGCGATCACGGCGCGGCGGAAGCGGAGCGTGACGTCGCCCGCCGGGCCGGCGACGCTCACCGTGGCGTCGTCGGTGAACCGCGCTTCGCCCAGGAAGACGTCGACGCCCTTCTCCGCGAACCGCTCGACCGAGTCGTGCGGGCTGATGTCGGCGCGGAGCGTGCGCATGCGGTCCATCGCGGCGGCGAAGTCGACGCTGAACCCGCCCGGCACGTTCACGCCGAATCGACAGGCGTCGCGCACCGCGGCCGCGGCCCGGGCGGCGGCGATGACGCCCTTGGACGGCACGCAGCCGACGTTCAGGCAATCGCCCCCCATGAGCCGCCGCTCCACCAGCGCGACCTTCGCCCCCAAACCCGCCGCCACCGACGCGGCCACCAGCCCCGCCGTGCCCGCGCCGAGCACCACCAGGTGGTAACGCTCCTGCGGCGTGGGATTCTGGTAGTCGTCCGGATGGACGTTGGCCCGCAGCCGAGCGTTGGCGTCGGTCGCGGGGAGCAGCTCGGGGAAGGTTGTTGGGCTCATCGGCGGCGGCGGGGGAGGAAGGGAAGGACGGCGAGCAACGCGAACCGAGCGGCGAATATGTCAAACAAACTTGACACACCACCAAGTAATGTTTACTTTACCCCCCAAGTGAACGGGGCTCACTGACTCGTGCCTGAATCGGGCTGACTCGTACCGGAATCGGGGAGTGATGATGAGCGCGCTGCAATGTGTCGCTTGGCTTGAAGTGTTGGTCTCGGTCGGAGCGACAGCTCTGGCGATCGCCGCGTTGCCGCTGCTGGGCGACGCCGCGTTGGCGGCGTTCGGCTTGATGGGGCTGCTCGGTTTCTCGTTCGTGCTGCTCAAGAGCCGTGGTGAGTCGATCGTGGTGGACGAACGCGACCGGGCGATCGATAGGCGGGCGATCCGCTGGGGCGCCGGCGCGGGTTGGGTCGTCCTGCTCCTCGGGTGTGTGGCTATCGTCGTCCGGGCGAGCCTCGTCGGCCAGGAGACCGCCTCGCTCCGCGCGCTCACCTGGCTCGTCGCGACCCAGCCGGCCATCGTCTACACGGTCAAAGGTCTGACCGCTCTGGCGTCGTACCGGGCAGATCATCATGCCACGCAAGTCTGAGCCGCGACTATCGAACCGAGTCCGACCGCTGCGTGAGGCCGCCGGGCTCACCCAACAGGCGCTGGCCGACCGGGTCGGTGTGACGCGGCAAACGATCATCGCGCTGGAGAAAGGGGCGTACACGCCGTCGCTGGCGTTGGCGATGCGGCTCGCCCGGGTGTTCGACCACGCCGTGGAAGACGTCTTCACTCTGGACGAGCCGTAGCGGAGTCCTCGTCTGCCGTGGCGTCCTCGGCGGGGCCCGCAGCGGAGAGCGGCGTCTGATCGCGCAGCGCCTTGCCGGCGAGGCGGGTCACCAGCACCGTTACCGCGGCGGTGGCGGCCAGGCCGATCCAGAACGCCGCCTGCTGGCCGGCGCCCGCCTCGACCTTGCCGGCCAACAGGTCGGTCAGGTCGCCCGCGGCGTGGCCTAGGTACACGTAGAGCACCGTGCCGGGCAGCATGCCGACCCAGCTCGCCAGCACGTAGTCGCGGAGCGACACCCGAGTGGCGCCGTACAGGTAATTGATGACGTTGAACGGGAACAACGGCGAGAGCCGCGTCAGCAGCACGATCCGCCAGCCCGACTGCGCGACCGCCGCGTCGATCGCGCCGAACCGCGGATAGCGGTCCGCCAGCCCGGTAGCAAAGTCGCGGGCCGTGTACCGGCCGACGAGGAACGCCGCCGTGGCGCCGGCGACGCTGGCGATCGACACAGTGATCGTGCCGACCACCACGCCAAACAGGTAGCCCGCGCCGAGCGTGAGCAGCAGCCCCGGCGCCATCAGCACCGTGGCGAGGACGTAAACGGCCCCCAGCAGCACCGGCCCCAGCACGCCGAACCCACGTACCCACTCCAAGAAGGCGGCCAGCCCGTCGGCCACTGGCAGAAAGCGGAACGCGGCCGCCAAGCCCGTCGCCGCGACGACCAGCAGCAGCACCTTAGCCGTCGAGCCGCCGTTGGCACGCTCGGGCGTCGTCGTCTCGGACCCGACGTCTAACGAGGGAGGGGACATCGCAATGGCACGGGGCACGAGAGGGCTGGGGGTTGGGAGAGGGGCCGCCTCGAGCGGGAGGATCGGCCGGCGAGTTACTGCTCGTTCAGCGTCCAGTCGTAGTCCAGGTAACGGACCCGCGGCCGAGCGCGCAGCAGCTCGTCGGTGAGCGTGGCCTCGGGCGTCCACTGCCGAACGCTGGCGAGCACGTCGTGCTGATCGCGGCCAAAGTCTTCGCCGAACCACTTGAGGATCGAGCTCAGGTAGACCGTCTGCGTTTCGGTATCGACACGGAAGTTGGCCGGCTGAGCGAAGAAGTGCGCGGCGTTGCGCTCCAGCTGCTCGTCGAGCCTGTCGGCCACGTACGCCTCGTTGAGCAGCCGTGGGCAGCCCTTGGACGCGCACACGATGGCGAAGTGGATCCGCGGCTCATCCATCAGCCGCAGCCGCCGGTGCTCCATGTCGTCGAGCGACACCCCGGCGCCACCGACCCGCAGCTTGAGGTTCTTCCAAACGTTGTAGCCCCACAGCGAGGCCGTGTGGTTGCGGATGCTGGTGGTGGGGTAAACGCGGAGGATGCCCTCGATCGTCACCGCGTTGTACGCGTTGATCCAGAACGCCAACGCGGCGTCGCGCTCGGCGGGGGCCCCGGACTTGAGGTCGGCGTCGACCTTGGCGGCAGAGAGCGTCTCTAGGTAGCCGGTGAGCTCGGCCCGAGCTGCTTGGTCGGCGTGCCAGTTGCGGTAGGCCACCATGCCGTCGGCGTCGACGAACCGGCTCAGCAAGCCGTCGAACACCGTGTGATCGATCTGATTGACGGGGACGCGGTCGCCGGCGTTGACCTGCTTCCCAACGAACACGTCGGCCCCGGCTGCCGTCGCGGCCAGGATCATAAACTGCCCACCCAGAACCAAACGGTGGATCACAGCGCTGGGGATCAACGAGCAACGGGTCACGGGGCGAGGCCTCAGCGATGAGATCGGTTCGGGTGCCTCACGATACGCGACCCACGGCCTAGGGGTCGGCGATTCAGCCGATCCCATCGCCCTGCAACCTCATTCGGTGCGACGGCTCACGGACGAATGCCGACCCCACCGCCGATCGGCCGCCCCTCGCCCCGTCGTGGCGCCGCCCTCAACGGCTCCATCTCCACGGGCTATGGTGGGATGGCTCCCCTCGCTCCTTGCCCACCGACACCTTGCGACCGCTGCTGTGTCTCGTCTGATCGCTGTCGGCGACATCCACGGCTGCCTCGCCGCGCTGGACGCCTTGCTGGACGTCGTCGAGCCGCGCCCGGAAGACACGCTCGTCATGCTGGGCGACTACATCGATCGGGGCCCCGACAGCTGCGGCGTGCTGGAACGGCTCATCGAGCTCGCCGACCGCTGCACGCTCGTCCCGCTGCTGGGCAATCACGAAGAGATGATGCTCGCCACGCTCGACAACGCCGCGCCCGTCGGCTGGTGGCGGACCCACGGCGGCGGCGAAACGCTGCGCTCTTACGACGACCGCAGCGACAGCCGGGGGCTTCTGGATCGTCACACCGCGTGGCTCCGCGACTGCCCGGCCTGGCACGAAGCCGACGACTGGTTCTTCACGCACGCCAACTACGTGGCCGACGAGCCCCTCGCCAGCCAGCCGGCCGAGGCGCTCCGCTGGGAGAGCCTCGCCATGCACTTCCCGTCGCGCCATCTCAGCGGCAAGCGCGCCGTTGTCGGCCATACGGCCCAGCGGAGCGGCGAGGTGCTCTGGGCCGACCAGCTGGTTTGCATCGACACGCACTGCTACGGCGGCGGGTGGCTCACGGCGCTCGACACCACTTCGGGCCAGATCTGGCAGTCCAGCCGTAGCGGACGCCTACGGGCGGACGCACCGGCAGGCTGATCTCCGGCGGCGGCGTATCTTCAACAACGCCCAGATGCCGGCAGGACAGGGCTGTTTGCGACGCAGCGTTGTTGGCGGCACTGTGTTGTTGGCAAACAAATGCGCGTACACTCGGGGCCGCGACGCCGCCTTTTCATAGCGACACCTCACGGGGAGCGAGTTCCGAGCCATGACCCCACGTTTCTCCGTGCCTGCTAGGCCTTGGCCGCCGTCGGCCGTCATCTTCGTTGGTATCGTCCTGTTCGGCGTCGGGTTGCTGGGCTGCGCGCAGCGGCCCGCGGGCCCGCAGCTCGACCCCACCGGCCTGCCGCGGTCGGTCCACTCGCTGGAGGAGACCGTCGGAAGCATCCTCGACGCCTGCGAACGCAACGCCCTCGGCAGCGCACACCGCGCCCTGCACTCGGTAGACCGGCAGGTGAGGTCGGTGCGCCGTCTCGCCTCGGTGGCGCCGTTGGAACAGGGCGGGCGCGAAGCCATCAACGCCGTGCTCGAGAAGCTCTCCGCAGGGCTGACGGAGATCGACCGACAACTGCACGCCCCGGAACCCACCGACCCCGAGGCCCCGATCGCCGCGGCCAAGATCGAGGCGGTCCGCAGCCTGCTCGGCGAGCTCCGCCAGCAGCTGCCGGCGCCGATGCTGGCGGAGCTCGACGAGCTCAACGCCGCCGCCACAGAGCGAGAAGCCAAGCTCGCCGCGAACCGAGCCAAGGCAGCGGCCGAGGCCGAGGCGAAGGAGAAGGCCAGCGCCGCCGCGGGCGGCATTCCTGCCGAGGAGCTCATCCCCGGCGTCGACACGCCAGGCGTCGATACGCCCGACGCTGCGTCCCAAGCCGATGAGGATGAGTTCATCGATGCGGGCCCCGCCGAAACGCCGTAGAGCGCTCGCCGCCGCGATCTCGCTGCTCGCCGTCGTGGGCGTTGACCGCGCAGCCGGTCGCGCCCCGCTGTGCCCCAGCGTGCTGATGGTGGACGAGGCGTCGTGGGCCCGGGCGGCGGAGCACGTGATGCGGGCGTCCGAGCTGCTCGTCGGCGTCCGCCCCGAGGCGAAGTGGGTGCAGCTCGTGCCCACGTTGCACGTGGAGCTCGACGCACGGCTGCGGGTGCAACGCTTCGGCCTCCGCACCAAGCACCACGCCGCCTGGGACTCGCTCGACAACTTCTCGCCGGCCGACGCCGCCACCGAGGCGTTCCGCCAGAAGCGTGTCGACCAGCTCGCCGCGGCGATTGAGCAGGCCGTGCACCGCGGGCTGAACGTCGCCATCGTGCCGCACCTGGACGCGGCGGGCCCCGTGCAGGAATGGCGGAATCGGTTCGACTTCGCACCGGACCACGCCTACGGCGGCGCGTCGTTCGACGAGCTGCTGCTCCGCCCGATCGTCGAAGCGATCGAACAAGCCGGCGCCACGGACCTCGACGTCGACCTCATGCTGGGCGGCGAGATGGGGCGGTCTTGGTTCACGCACCCCGCGGCCTACGAACAGCTGGTCCGCACGTATGGCGACCGGCTGAAGAGTCGTCCGAGACTCGGCCGCGTCCGCATCGGCGTCGCGCTGAACTGGAGCGGCGTCACCGGCCTAGGCGACGACAGGCAGAACGACGCAGGCCCCGCGCTGCGTGCTGCCTTCGACGCCGTCGACTTTGTTGGCTTCTCTTGTTACGCGCCGGTGAGCGTTCCCCCCACGGCCGACGACTTCCGAGTGGCCGTGCTCAACTTCCGACGAGAACTGCTGGCCGCGGGCGTGGACCTCGGCGGCACGCCGATCCAGATGAGCGAGATCGCCATCGGCGGCGGACCGCGGGGCGCGATTCTCGAAGACATCGCCGCCGCGCCGTGGCGCGGCGTGGGGGTCGGCTACGAACCTTGGCGAGACGCCCAGAGGCAAAAGCTACGGCGCGACTACCACAACGCGTTATGCGAGTTCCTCGCACGGCCGCATGCCAGTGCCGCAGCAAATGTCGACACGGCATTCGCGACTGACGCGGCCGAGCTGTCCATCGTCGAGCGGGCGTACCTGTGGAGCGAAGGCCCGTGGGACCCGCAGGGCGTGCAACGGAACGGACAGCGAGACCCGAACGTCGTCGATCGGATCCGCCGACACAACGGCCAGTGAGCTCGCGGTGCGACAATTTGTCGCACAAAGGACTCGTACCGGCCGTGTAGAATGAGAAACATGAGAGCGACGCCACGGCGCAATGCGCACGGGCTCGCTCGATCGCTACTCTTCTCTCTTCTCTTCACGACAGCTCGGAGGTTGTTCCGATGATTGGTCGGATTCTTGTCGGGCTCGGCGGCCTTGAGTCGCACGACGCCGGTTACACCGAGAGCGCCACACAGACCGCGATCGACCTCGCCCACCGTTACAGCGCCAGCCTGACCGGCGTCACCGTGGTGAACGTGGCGCAGCTGAACCAGGTCGGCCCTGTGCCGATCGGCGGCGCCAGCGCCGCCCGAGAGCTGCGCGAGCATCGGGTGCACGAGTCACGCGACCGGGTCGAGGCGGCCGTCGCGCACTTCGAAGACCTGTGCGACGGCGCCGGCATCGCTCAGCGGGTGCTCCGCGAAGAACGCGAAGAGCCGTTCGACTACCTCATCTCGCAGGCCCGCTACCACGACCTGACCGTCATCGGCCTCCGCGGCCTGTTCGAGTACGGCGTGCTGGGCGAGGCCGAGTATCATGCGGCCACGACGCTCGTGCGGCTGATCCGCGGCGGTGTGCGGCCGATCCTGGCGACCGGTCCTAACCCGAAGCCGATCAACCGGGTGCTGATCGCCTACAGCGGTTCGAACGAGTCGGCCAAGACGATGCGTCGGTTCGTGCAGATGCGGCTGTGGCCGGGCGCGGCGATTCGCATCCTCACCTGCGGCGACGATCACGAACGCCGACAGCGGCATCTCCGCCACGCCGCCACGTACTGCGAGGATCACGGTCTCGAGGTCGAGTGCGACTACGAGCCGACCGACCCCCGCGAAGGCGTGCTGAAGGCGGCGCACGACTGGAACGCCGACCTGATCGTCATGGGCAACAGCCATCGCACGCTGCTGTCGCGCCGGGTGCTGGGCGACACGATGCTCGAGACGATCAAGAACAGCGACCTGCCGCTGTTCCTGTCGCAGTGACGCGCGGGCAGGGGCGGCTGGCAGGCGTGGTTTCGGGAGAGGAGATGGGGGGAGGTTGGTGATAGGGGGGATGACACAGGGATCGTTCGGGGGGGCCCGAGCGTCGACGTCGCCCTTTCGCCTGCCGAGCGCGCCGCGTCTCTCACCACGACCCCCACGCCGATGCCGATGCCGATGCGGTTGGCCACCAGCCGGCCAAGCACACGTGACGAGACTTTCGGCCTGCTCAAGCCAACGTTCAGTGGTTCGCCTCGGCGAGCGCTTGAGTACGCCAGAGTTCACGCCGAGCTTGGTTCGCTGCTCAGGACGACGCCTCATTTGCACTTAGCGACGCGGCAGCGCCGCCAATAAGTCGCCCTCGATCGGATCGGTCGAGCCACTCCGAAGTCGCCGAGGTTGAGCTGCCCGACGCAGCTTCAGCGGGTCGCTAAGTCACCAAAGCTGGACCAGCTTCGACGACTTGCAGTAGCGAACATGGGTGCCACTGTCCGGCTTGTCCGGCAGTGGGCGCCGGGTACCCGCTTCACACTGCTGGCGAGCCAGCAGTGGCACCCGGCGGTGGCGGCGAGGCATCAAGCAATTCGGAACGACCGACTTGACGGTGCCAAACCGTCGAACTTAGCCGCCTTCGCACCGTCAAGCTCTTTGACAATCTGGAAACCGTCCCCTGGCCCGACTTGAGCATCGGGCCGGGGGCCTTCGGACCCGATTGGACTCCCAGCACAGCTGTGTCACTCATCTTCCAGGAGTGATTCGCTCACCATGTCTTCGATGCCCCAACCCGTTCTGAAAGCCATCCAGAGAGTCACAACCCCGCCGATTATCGCTAGTGGTCCACCGACGTAGAACTGCCAAGGAGCACCTCCATCAACATTTATTCCAGAGAAGGTTCCCGTCGAAAGGAAGTAACAGATCGAGAGTCCAATCACGAGCAAGCCAAGGCTGCCAGCCACAAGCTTAACCTTCTGAAATAGCAGCCTCCCATGTGCCCTCTGGACTTCGGGTGAGTACTTCCTAGTTTCGTTGCCATTAGCCATTCGTCGTACCTGCGGAAAGTAATGAGGAATAACCTTTGAGGAGGGTCACAGCTGAAGGCACGTAGCCGATCTTTGAGCTTGGTCGAAGAGGGCACCGTGTGTTGCATTGCGTTTTGATCTCACCCTGAACGCAATCGCAATTAACAGCGTGCCCCACCGAACCTGCGCCGGGAGCAATCGGCCTCATTCAGCGTCAGAGAGACTCTCCGGGTTTGCCTGCAAGCCCTGAACCTCACTGATCAATACGGCCCTCGCCTCTTCGTAGTTCCATTCCGCGAAGTCTCTCCAAGCATCGCGCTCGTTCCGGCCGATCGACGTTGCAACTCGCCAAGGCTCTGTTGCGTTTTTCGGGTGCGTCTTGACCCAAGCGGACCGAAGCAACCGATCGAAGTCTTCGTCATTGACTTTGAACTCGGATTGCCAATCTGCAACACGGGACTGAGTTGACATCCGCGCATGCATATCACCAAGCCCCTCTTCCATCTCGCGAGCACGCCGCTCCCGAGTTGCCTCAGCTGCCTGCTCGTACGCGGAAGGGGGCCGATCCAGGCGGGAATATACGTTTAGTCCGGCAGCAGCGACGCTGCATAAGATGACCACTGGCATCACTCCCGGACCTTTGACGGGCGTCTCATCGCTGGTCTCTGCGGACATGGCGGAACTCGGGAACTCGGGAACTTTGGGACGTGAATAGTTTGAAGGGATTGTTGACAGCCAACCCTGTCCTTGACAAGCTCCGCACATCAAAACCGGGTGCCATGCTCACACCCGTAAGGGGATGAGCATGTGAAGTGGAGGGGATTGTCCTTCCGTTGCGTCGCATGCCCATCCGCCGGGTGCCACTGCTGGCTTGCCAGCGGTGCGAAGCGGGTACACGGCGTCCACTGCCGGACAAGCCGGACCGTGGCACCCAGTCTAGCGTCGAAACCAAATCTAACCGAGCGAGGCTGCTTTACCCGCGGTGGGTTGCAGCCTCGCCTAATTCACGTCGGCGCCCGTCACCTCGGCAGGTTATGTCGTGCGTGAATCCTCGCCCCGGATGTCGCTTTTGCGCGAACGATTCGGTCGTCGCTAGGTACGACGGAGTGACCTTCTACCGCACACGTGTGGCAACCTCACTTAGCCGCTGGCGCCAGCCACGGGTGACGCCGGCAAAGAGGGCCGCAACGAACAACACCCTTTCGGCCTTCGATGGGTGCGTGGTGATCGGTGCTCGGTGGCTCGCACTTCGGGACTACCCGCGGCTAGCGCCGTCGGCTCGATCGTTCACGCACGCCCACGCTTCGCGATCTCCCCTATCACTAACCTCCCCCGTATCCCCTCTCCGGCGCGTCGCCCCCCAGAGAAGGCCTACACAGAAAAGCCCCCGCCAGACAACCGGGTCAGGCTCCAAACTTCGCTAGCCTGCCGGCGTTCGCCAGGGCGAGCGTCATCAGGTGCTTCGCCTCGAACTGACCCAGGCCGCCGGTGACGCACTGCTGCTCGCCGAACGACGTCGCGGCGTCGCACCGGCAGTTCTTCGCCCATAGCAGCGTCGGCACCGGGTGCCAGCTGTGGCTGGCCAGCATGCTGGGCGTGCTGTGGTCGCCCGTGGCGATCAGCACGTCGGGCCCCAGGTCCATGATCCGCGGCACGGCGGAGTCGTACTCCTCGGTGCGCTGGACCTTCGCGTCGAAGGCGCCGTCCTCGCCGGTGGAGTCGGTGTACTTGAAGTGGATGAAGAAGAAGTCGTAGTCGTTCCACACGCTCTTAAGCACGTCCATCTGCTCGTCGATCGTCTGGGCGTCGCCGACGATGTCCATGCCCACCAGCGACGCCAGGCCCTTGTACATCGGGTACACGGCGATCGCCGCGGCCTTCAGCCCGTAGACCTCTTCGAAGCTCGGGATGCTCGGCTTGCCGGTGATGCCACGCAGCGTGCAGCAGTTGGCCTTCGGCTCGTCCGTCAGCAGCTTGCGGACCTGGGCGATGAACTCGTCGCAGATCTTGGCGGTCTTCTCGCTCGCCGCGTCGAGCGCCTTCGCGGCTAGCGGCGGCACGCCGGTCGCTTGCGGGTCGGTGTCCGCGACGGAACCGCCCAGCTTCTCTGGGGCAGGGCCCGCGCCGCGGAACACCACCACAAAGCGGTGCTCCTTGACCGGCTTCACAATCACCTCGACGCCGTCGATGGCGATCTCCTTGGCCAGCCGCTCGACGATCGGCGTCGACTCCTCAGTGGGGATCCGGCCGGCGCGGCGGTCGGCGATCTTGCCGTCCGCGTCGAGCGTGCAGAAGTTGGCGCGGATGGCGACGTCGCCGTCCTTCAACTCGAAGCCGATGCCGGTGGCCTCCAACGCGCCGCGGCCGATGAGGAACTCCACCGGGTCGTACCCAAACAGGCCCAGGTGCCCCGGCCCGCTGCCGGGCGAGATGCCCGGCGCCACGGGGATCGACCCGCCCAGCACGCCCTCGGCGGCTAGCTTGTCGAGGTGGGGCGTCGCGGCGGTCTCCAGCTCGGTCTTGCCGCCCGGCTGCTGCGGCAGGCCGCCCAGGCCGTCGGCCACGTAGAGCACGATCTTGGAGTCGTTCTTCTGCACAAGCTGCCGGAGCAGGGCGTGGGTGTCCATGTGAGACGTGAGGCTGGAGGCTAGAGGGCGGAGACTAGAGGCTGCGGGCGTTAGGCGTTACGAACCAAACGCCGCGACATCGTCCGAGACGCGGCGTAGGCCGAGACACAGATCGTCGGCATCTTTACCGCTCAAGCAAGGCCCGGAGACCCCACGGCGTGGCCGACGACCCCCAAGCGAACGACCCCCAAGCGAATGTCCAACCGAAGGCGGAGGCAGCCGCCCAAGCAGACGACCAGACGAACGACCGGACGAACGACAAGAGCAACGTCGTGCTCATCGGCATGCCGGGCACGGGCAAGAGCACCGTCGGCGTGGTGCTCGCCAAACGGCTGTCGCTCGGCTTCGTCGATACGGACTTGCTCATCCAGGCCCGCGAAGGCCGCCCGCTGCAGGCCACCGCCGACGACGTCGGCTACCAGGAGCTCCGCCGGATCGAGGAGCGGGTGGTGCTGGACCTGGTCGTCGAGCGACACGTCATCGCCACCGGCGGCAGCGTGGTGTACGAGCCCCGCGGCATGGAGCACCTCCGCCAGCACGGCGTGGTGGTGCACCTCGACACGCCGTTGGCCGAACTCCGCCGCCGGGTGGGCGACTTCTCAGGGCGGGGCGTCGCCATGCGGCCGGACCAGTCGTTCGACGATCTGTACGCGGAGCGAGAGCCGCTCTACGAGCAGCACGCCGAGATCACGATCGACTGCGGCGGGCTCACGCTAGAGACGGTCTGCGACCAAGTCGTCGAGGCGCTAGGCCAATCCCCAACGGCTAACCCGTAGCGTACCCCAAGCCCCAAGTCTCAGGCCTCCATCCCTAATCCCTAACACCTAGCCACCTAATCCCCGCCACCTCCCCCCCAGACCGCTGACCCCCAATGACGCGGCCGGTAGAATCCGCGGCGTCGGCCGCACTTGCCATCGCACCGCCTCGCCCCCTCAGGAAGGAACCCTCACCGTGACGCTTATCAAGTACGACCCGCACGGCGCCTATCTTGACCACCACGGCACCACGGGCCTCGAGATCGCCCACCTGGGGCCGCAGCTCGAGGCGGCGCGGGCCGAGGTGCTGGCCGACGCGGAGCTGTGGGCCGCCGGGGCCGACGTTCCGGCCGAGAAGCAGCCGCTGGACGCGGGCTTCCACTTGCTGCCCAATCGGCTGCTAGACGAGTTGGCCGCCAACGGCGCCGCCAGCGAGCTAGTCCGCCTCAAGGCGACGGCCGATCGCCTCTCGGCCGAGTGCAAGAGCGTGGTCGTGCTGGGCATTGGCGGCTCGTACATGGGCGCCCGGGCGTTGCTCGAGGGGTGCTGCCACCCCTACTACAACGAGGCGTCGGCCGAGGCTCGTGGCGGCCGGCCGCGGATGTACTTCGAGGGGAACAACGTCGACAACGACGCCGTCACGGGGCTTCTCGAGCTGCTCCGCGACCGCGATGAGCCGTGGGGCGTCGCGGTCATCAGCAAGAGCGGCGGCACGTTGGAGACCGCGGCCGCGACGCGGATCTTTCTGCGAGAGCTCCAAGCCTCGGCCGGCGACAAGCTGACCGACCGCTTCGTGCCCGTCACCGGCAAGAGCGGCAAGCTGTTCGACCTGTCGACCGCCCTGGGCTGCCAAGAGATCTACGAGGTGCCCGACGGCGTGGGCGGACGGTTCAGCGTGCTGAGCGCCGTCGGCCTGTTGCCAGCGGCGTTGATGGGGCTCGACCTCGAGAAGCTGCTCGACGGCGCCCGGGCCATGAACGAGCACTTCGCCACCGCGGCGCCGAGCGACAACGTCGTGCTGCAGTACGTCGGCGTCTGCCATCAGCTCGAAGAGAGCCAGGGCTGCGTGACCCGCCTGCTTAGCACCTGGGGCAAGCGGCTCGAGGCGACCGGGCTGTGGTACGACCAGCTACTGGCCGAGAGCCTCGGCAAGCAAGAGCGGGGCGCGTTGCCGCTCACCGTGGTCAACACCCGCGACCTGCACAGCCGGGGTCAGCAGCACCAAGAGGGCGTCCGCGACAAGCTGATCACCAACGTGGTGGTTGAGTCGCAAGACTCCACGCCGCTGGCCGTCGGCATGAGCGAGCGGAACGAGGATCGGCTCAACGAGCTAGCCGACAAGACGCTGCCGGACATCCTGTCCGCGGCGATCGCCGGCACCAACAAGGCGTACCACGACGACCACCGGCCGACCGCGACCATCTCGCTGCCAACGCTCGACGAGCACACCCTCGGCCAGCTGCTGCAGATGCTGATGCTGGCCACGGTGGTCGAGGGCCGCCTGATCGGCATCAACCCGTACGGCCAACCGGGCGTGGAGGCGTACAAGACGAACATGAACGCCATCCTGCGTTCGTAGTGCACCGTTCTTCGACAGGATGAACGGGATAGACAGGAGGTCTGTGACTGGAGTCTTGATCCCCGATGCAACACGCAGAGCTCACCAAGCCGATCATCGGCGCCGCTTTCGATGCTTGGAACGAGCTTGGATTTGGGTTCTTGGAAAGCGTCTATGAGAAAAGCCTGCTGATCGCTTTGACGGAGCAGGGACTGCCGGCCAGATCGCAGGTTGGTATCCCCGTGCGGTTTCGGGGGCAACTCGTCGGAGAGTACGTCGCCGATATCGTGGTCAATGATCTGATCATCCTCGAACTGAAATCAGTCAACCAATTGGCGGTCGCCCACGAGGTGCAACTCGTGAACTACCTGACTGCGACGGGGCACGACATTGGCTTGCTGATCAACTTCGGCCCGAACGGTGTCGACGTGAAGCGCAAGCACCGAACGCCCGCGACGAATCAATCCTGATCATCCTGTTCATCCTGTCTGAAAAAATGCCGACCATCACCTGGCTGGGCCACAACGCCTGGGCGATCGACACCGGCGAGCACAAGCTGCTCGTGGATCCGTTCTTCGACGACTCGCCGACGTCGCCTGTGAAGGCCGACGAGGTCGAGGCCGACTACGTGCTGCTGTCGCACGGGCACGGCGACCACCTGGGCGATACGGTCGCCATCGCTAAGCGGACCGGCGCCACGGTCGTCACCAACTACGAGCTGTCCGTGTGGCTCACCGGGCAGGGCGTTGACGCGGGGCACGCCCTCGGCATGAACCCCGGCGGCGGGGTGGACCTGCCTTTTGGCCGGGTGACGATGACCGTCGCCGATCACTCCAGCAGCCTGCCGGACGGCGCTTACGCCGGCGTGGCGATGGGCATCGTCGTCACGCTGGGCGAGAAGCGGGTGTACTTCGCCTGCGACACCGCGTTGTTCAGCGACATGCGGCTCATCGGCGCCGGCGGTTTGGACCTGGCTGTCCTGCCGATCGGCGACCTGTTCACCATGGGCCCGGCCGACTCGGTCGAGGCGACGCGGCTGCTGGCGCCCGCCAAGGTGGCGCCGTGCCACTACAACACGTTCCCGCCCATCGAGCAGGACGCCGCCGCTTGGGCCGAAGCGATCCGTTCGAAAACCGACGCGGAACCGATCGTGCTGTCGCCCGGCGAAGCGCTAGAACTGTAGAATTCGGCAGTCCGAATCGCTTCGGCCGACGATCGACCGACAGACCGCCAACCTCCTCCGCAGAGACGCCCTGATGCGCACCATCGCCCTCGCCGCCGTAACGACCGCGGTTGTGCTGTCCGCCCCCCTCGCCGACGCGGGCGAGACGCTCCGCTGGAAGTGGGCGCCCGGCGAATCTAGCCGACTCGTCATGCAGCAGACGATGAACATGACGATGAACGGCGGGCCGATGGGCAAAATCAACTCGAGCACCGACCAGACGATGCTCATGACGTGGACCGTCGGCGACAGCGCGGGCGACGCCACGCCCGTGTCGCAGTCGATGGACCGCATCGTCATGACCATGGACGGGCCGATGGGGCAGGGCTTCACGTACGACTCAGCCGCCGCGGAGGCGCCGGTCGGCATGGCCGCGATGGTCGCGCCGATGTTCGACGCGCTCGTGAAGGCGGACATCACCCTGGCCGTCTCCCCGCGGGGCGAGGTCTCCGAGGTGACGCTCCCCGACGAGCTGAAGGACGCCTTCAACCGAGTGCCGGGCGGCGCGATGTCGACCGACATGGTCACGCAGCTCACGCAGCAGAGCATGCTCAAGTTCCCCGAGCAGCCGCTCGAGGTGGGCGACACCTGGACCGAGACGACCAAGGTCTCGTCGCCACAGATGGGCGCCATGCAGATCAACGTCACCTACCGCTACGACGGGCAGCGTGAGGTCGACGGCCGACCTGTCGCCGCGATCACGCCGAGCCTGACCATGCAGGTGGCCGACCCCAACGCGCAGGCGATGCCGGTCACGTTCGAGACCCGCGCCTCCAGCGGCGAGATCCTGTTCGACAACGAGGCCGGCAGACTCATCAGCTCCCGCATCGATCAGACGACCGACGTGGTCGTCTCCGTACAGGGCAACGAGATGCGTAACGAGATCGCGCAGACCACCGTCGTCCGCCTGCTCAAGGAGGGCGAGACCCCCGACCTCAACGGCGCCGCCGACGATGAAGCCGCCGACGAAGCGTCGCTCGCCAACCCTGCGATGGTGACCCCGTGACCGACGCTGCCGGAGACCCCGTGAGCGGCGCCCAAGAGCAGCCGACCGCGGAACCAACGACCGAGTACGTGACGGTCGCCCGGACGAGCGAACTCACCGAGAACCAAGGCCTGACCGTCACGGTGGGCGAACGACTCGTCGCCGTCTTCTTGCACGGCGGCCGGTACTTCGCCATCGACGACCTCTGCCCGCACCAGGGCGCCTCGCTCGGCGCCGGTTGCGTCGATGAGCTGGGTGCGGTGGCGTGCCCGTGGCACGGCTGGCGGTTCGGCGTGGCCGACGGCAAGTGGTGCGACAACCCGCGGTTGGGCGTCGATCGGTTCGCTACCCGCGTTGTTGGTGACGAGGTGCAGGTGCGGCGCGAGCCACTGGCAGCCGAAGACGACCCACCGGCCGGATAACCGTCACCACCCGCGCGAAACCTGCCGGGCGACGCACTGCGGTCGAGCGCGCTCGGCGTGAGCGTGCTAGCTTTCTGGCGGGGCCCGTTCGCCCCCGCCGCGTCACCGCACGCCACCGCGTCTTCCCCCTCGGACCGAACCGCCGCCATGAGCAACGCCGTCGCCGAAGCTCCGCAAGAGATCGCCGCCACGGAGCCGCCCGAGGGGTTCATCGATCGCCGCAGCGAGGACCCGCAGGGCTCCCCCGCACGGGAGCGGCGCCAGTTCACCAACAGCCACACGGGGCTGTCCGACGAGGCCGCCGAGCTGGCGCGGGCCATCGACCGGTACAAGGCCGAACGCCGCCGCCGCTTCATCGACTACGAAGAGATGCTGAGCGTGGTGAAGTCGCTCGGCTACCGCCGCTCGTAAGCACGGCTTGCTAGGCGTTCTCCCAGAGCGCCTCTTGCAGCCGCTCGACGCTCACGAAGCCGACGACCCGGCCGCCCGTCGCCACCACCGCGGCCAGCGGCTGAGCGTTTGACTCCAGGTGCGTGACGACCCGCAAGAACGGCGTCGACTCCCGGAACTCGGGCATCCCCTCGGTGGGCGGCTCTTCGCCCGGGGCGATGAGCAGGCAGCGCGACGCCCGGATCGCCCGGTATCCCAGCCCGCCCTCGGCCGAGCGTTCGATCGGCAACGCGTCCGTCCGGTGGCGCCGCGCCAAGGCGAGCACGCCGGCCCGGTCGCTTCCGGCCGCCAGCCGCGGGTGCCGGCCGATAGGCGTCATGAACTCGCGGATCGGCCGGGCGGCCAGGTTGAGGGTCGCCACCGCCAGGTCTCGCTGCGCGGGCGACAACAACCCCACGGCGTGCCCTTCGTCGAACACGCCCTGCAGCTCGTTGCGGCGCAGCACCATCCGCAGCGGCGTGCTGGCGCCGCCGGTCAGCCGGCTGATCACTCGGCTGACGCCCCACAGCAGCACGCTCACCGGGGCGAGCACGACACTCGCCACGCCAAGCGCCGGCCCGCACCGCCGCAACAGCCGGTACGGCGCCTCTAAGAACGCCCGCTTGGGGATCAGCTCGCCCAGGATGAACACGACGGGCGTGGCGAGCAGCGTGAGCACCAGCTCGGCCGTGGTGCCGCCCCCGGGCGCGATAGCCCGGGCGCCCATCACCGTGGCGAACGCGGTCACGTTGTTAGCCAGGTTGTTGCCCACCAGCGCCGTGGCGACGAACGCCTCCGGATGGTTCGACGCCCACAGCAGCCCCCGGGCGATCGGGTCGCCGCCGACGCCGTCGATCACCAAACGCACCCGCGGCGCCCGGTAGAAGCCGGTTTCGCTCCCGCTGAAGAACGCGCTGAGCGCGAGGCCGACCGCGAAAATCACGAACGCCGTAATCACGCCGGGCCTCCTTCGGCCGTGTCGTCGACCTCCAGGCGGACGCCCAGCGGCGCGTCGCGGCTGGTCTCCGACGCGTCGCGAGGGCCGGTCACCACCCGCCACGAGAGACCGCCGTAGCCGACGCGGTCGCCCATCACCGGCGGCCGATGCAGCAGCTCCATCAGCAGCCCGCCCACGGTGTTCGCCCGGGCGTTGCGCAGCGCCTCGGCCGAGGCGCGTAGTGTTTCTTCACGCTCGGAGCCCGCGCCCACACGCCGCAGCGCGTTGGCGGTGCGTCGCAGGGGCGTCGACCCGGACACCATCCAGGCGTTCCGCTCGATCGGACGCAGCACGTGGCCGTGCTCATCGGTCGGGTCGAGCCGGGTCGCGTCGCGTAGCACGGCGTCGAGCAGCCGTTCGATCGTGACGATGCCGATCGTCTCGCCGAACTCGTTGACGACCGCCGCGACCCGGCGCCCTTCGGTCCGAAGCAACGCGAGCACCTCCGACGCGGGCGCGCACCACGGCGTGTAAGACACCGGCTCGGCACGCAGGTCGAGCCGATCCGGCGGCAGCATCGCTAACTCCGCCAACGGCAACGCCGAGGCGATCTCGTCCGACCCAGACTCCGTGATGAGCAGGTACTCGCCGTTGGCGATCGCCTCGTCACGGAGGTCCGCCAGACTGACCGGGGGCCCCGCGACCAAGCATCGGCGCCGCGGCCGCATCAGATCCTGCGCGGACGCGTCCGCCAGCTCCACCACCCGCTGAACCACCTGCCGCTCTTGCACTAGCAGCGGCTCGTTGTCGTAGGTCTCCCGCGAACCCACGTCGACCGCCTTCTCCAGGTCGGCCAGCTCCAGGTACGGCTCCGGCGTGCGGACCGGGGCCACCAGCCGCGACACGCCCTCGGCCGTCGCCTGCAGCAGCGGCAGGGCGGGCGAGAGGCTCCGCGTCGCCAGCCCCAGCGGCCGGGCGAGCCGCGGCGCGATCGCCATCGGGTTCAGCACGCCCAGGTTCTTCGGCAGCAGCTCGCTCATGACAATGATCGCCAGCAGGGCGCCGAGCGAGAACGCCTGGGCGACGCCTGTCGAGCCGGCCGCCGTCCCCAAACGCAACGCGACGATCGACGCCAGGGCGAAGTACGCCATGTTGATCACGAGGTTCCAGAACAGGATCGCCGTGAGCACCCGATTGGAGTCCGCCAGCAACTCCGCCACGGCGCGTTGCGCGGGCGAGCCCGCGGCCAGCACGCCGCGTTGCTGCCGGCTGAGCGAGAACAACGCCGCCTCGCCGCACGAGAAGAAGCCGGACGCGGCCATCAGGACGACCATCGTCGTGAGCTCGACGATCTGATCCGATAGCAGCACGAACGGCGGGACGCGGTAAGAGGGAGGGCAGGGGGGTCACCGGGCGCCGACGACCCGACGCCATCGACAGCTCTAGTCTAGCTTTCCTTGCCGCCGCCGCCCGAGGCCACCTCCAGCTCCGACAGCGCGGGCACCAGCATGGCGGCCGTCGCGAAGCCGAACGTGAGCACCGTGGCGATCGCAGCGAGGCTCGGCTTGGCGTCCAGGAAGCTCACGATGGCGTAGAACGTCGCCAGCGGGGCGAGCAAGCAGGCGATGCCCATCGCGGTCGAAGGGTTCCGCCAGGCGAGCGCCGCGTACAGCGACACCCCGCCGCCGAAGATGAACCCCAAGAACGGTGGCAGTTGGTACTCGAACGAGCCGCTGAGCGCCAGCATGACCCGCATGCAGGTGGCGACCCCCAGGAACAGGAACAGCAGCGTGCCAACACTCACGCCGATCGCCTTGCGGCTGCTGGCGTAGATCAACGCGGCGTGCAGCCCCAGCACGGCCGCGAAGCCAACCAGCACCAGGTAACCCGCGGCGAGCAGCGTGCTCTCCCAACTGGTCGTCACCTCGGCCCACGCCAGGTACACGCCCAGGGCGAGCGGGCCGACGATCATCTCTCGGGTGTTCCACAGCACGCCCCACAGCTTGCCGAGGATCAGCTCGGGCGCGGTCAGGTCACTCGCCAATAGCAGGTCGAGCGACTTAGCGTCACGTTCGCCGGTGAGCGAGGTGACGGACAACGCGTTCACCAGCACCAAGCTCAGCACGGCGAGCGGGGCCAGGGCGGTCGTCACGCCGTCCAGCCCGCCGGCGACGACCAGATTGTCAGCCCCAATCGACCGCGACACGGCCAACGCCGACAGGGCAAGAATCACCAGGTACGCCGCCTTCACGACCAGCACCTTCTTGCCGTAGGCCCAGGTGCGGACCTCACGCCACAGCACGGGGTTGTCCCACACTTCGCGTCGGCGGCCGGCGGCGCGATGCACCTCGGCCGCCTGCCCGCGGGCCTTGCGGACGATCGCGCCAGCGCTCGGTTCGGCCGCGCTCGGCCCTGCGTCGGCAAGCTCCGCGACCGCGGTCGCGCTCACCGAATTGTCCGACGCTGACATGTCAGGAGCTGACGTGCCCGGAACTGGCGTTCCCGGAGCTGACGTGTCCTGAGCCGTCGCAGGCCGCGCCTCGCGCGATGGATTCCAGACCCGCACCATCACGATCGCGATCAGATTTAGCACAAAGGCCAGCAGCAGCGAGACCACAGCGCCGCCAATCCATCCGCCGGCGCCCATCCCCCCCGCGGCTGTGCCGGCGGACGCGAACGGCTCGGGCGGCGGGCCGAACCCGGGCGCCATCGCCGCTTGGATCGCTTGCCATGGGCTCAACGCCACGGCGTAGTCGGCCGCCCGCTGGCCCAACGCCCCCGCGGCAAGCGCCTCGCCCAATGCCGCCCAAACGAATAGCCCGGCCGCGGTCAGCGCGAGCGCCTGAAAGGTCTTCTCCCGCCACAACGCCAGCAACGACCCCAGGCTGCCCGCGGCGAGCGACGCCGTGGCCGTCACCGCTAGCGCCCCGGCCACCTGGCTCGTATCGACGCCGCCGAGCAGCGTGAGCATCAGGTAGTACGGCCCGACCGCCAGGATCGCCACGAACACGGACAGCAAGCTCGCCAGCAGCCGACCGAGCACCAGCTCTCGGTTCCGCAGGTCGGTCAGCAGCAGCAAGATCATCGTGCCGCGGCTCTTCTCTTGCGACACCGCCGCCGCCGACAACAGCGCCGAGAACAGCACCGCCACGGTCAGCGCGAGCGGCGCGATCAGTCGGAACGCCACCAGCCCGAATCGCGACAGCTCGCCCGGCCCCTCGAGCGTGCCGGCGCCCACCACCACCTGCCACGCCGTCAGCGTCAGCCCGAGCAGTCCGGCCACGGCGAGCACCCGCACGCCGAAGTGCTGCAGCCGCCGCGGCGCGGTGAGCGCCTCACGAGTGAATACCGGTCCGATGAACAACGGGGCGGCGCCTTTGTCGCGTCTCAGTGGGTTCGGCTAGCAAATCACAGACTCTCCGCCACCATCTTACCCACCTCGTCGGTGCCGTAGCCGCTGCGGTCGAGGCTCTTGCCGGCGAACTTCGGCGTCACCCGCCGCACCGCGTCGCCGATCGCGGCGCCGGCCTTCTCCGCCGCGGCCGAGCCCTTGATGCGGCCCGTCTCTCGCAGCAGCAGGCCGAGCGAGTCGATCGTCGCGATCGGGTTCGCCACCTTCTGGCCGGCGATGTCGGGCGCCGAGCCGTGCACCGGCTCGAACATGCCGGGCGCCACGCCGTCCGGGTTCAGGTTGCCGCTGCTGGCGATCCCCATGCCGCCGGCGATCGCGGCGCCGAGGTCCGTGATGATGTCGCCGAACATGTTCGGCACCACGATCACATCGTACGCCTCGGGCCGCGTCACCATGAACATGCAGCAGGCGTCCACGTGGTGGTAGGCCGTCTCCACGTCCGTGTACTCCTGGGCGATCTCCTGGAACGCCCGGTGCCACGTATCGCCGGCGAATGTCAGCACGTTCGTTTTGTGAACGAGGGTGAGCTGCTTCCGCGGGCGGGTCCGGGCGAGGTCGAACGCGTAGCGGAGGCAACGCTCCACGCCGAACCGGGTGGCGACCATCGTCTGGCTGGCGATCTCGTGCGGCGTGCCCTTCCGCACAAACCCGCCGACGCCGCAGTACAGGTCCTCGGTGTTCTCACGCACGCAGACGAAGTCGATGTCGTCGGCCGTCTTGTCGCGTAGCGGCGTCTCGATGCCCGGGTACAGCTTCACGGGGCGGAGGTTGATGTACTGGTCGAGCTCGAACCGCAACTTGAGCAGGATGCCCTTCTCGATCACGCCGCCCGCCAGCCGCGGGTCGTTCGGCAGGCCGCCGACGGCGCCCAGCAGAATCGCGTCGTAGCCGCGCAGCGTGGCGATGTCGTCGTCGCTCAGCACGTGGCCGGTTTCTATGAAGTGCGTCGCGGAGAACGGAAAGTCGGTCGTCTCGTACTCGAGTCCGCTCGCCGGGGCGGCGGCCTTGAGCACGTCCAACGAGGCGCCCACGACTTCGGGGCCGATGCCGTCTCCGGCGATTACAGCGATCTTCAGCGGCGACGACATACGAACGCGGATTCGGAGTGGATGGCGATAGCGGAGGGGGCCTGCCCGCCAGGGCACAAGAAGGCCCGGGGAAGCCTGCCAGCGTAGCCAAGCGGCCGTGCCGTAGCGAGTGGTGTCAGCGGACCGTGGCGGGCGCCGAGGCCAGACGGTCGAGCAACGCCTTGGCCGGCAGATGCGTGCCGTCGGCGGCCACGGCGCGACGAGCCGCGTCGATCGCCTCGCCGCCGCGGCCGCACGCTGCCTCCGCCTCGGCGAGGCCGCAAAGCAAGGCGGCGTCGGCGTCCGGCCGGGCGGACGCGACCCTCAGCATGTCGGCCGCGTCTTGCGGTCGTCCGCTCTCGAGATACGCCGCGCCGGTGGTCGCCAGCGCGGCTGTCGGCGCCTCGCCCGGCGCGTACGAGTCCAGGAGCTGGTGCAGCGTCATCAACGCCCGGGGCTGGTCTCCCCGGCCGCGATAGAGCTCGGCGAGGTCGCGCAGCAGCGTGCGATCGTCCGGCGCGTACCGCAGCGCCTGCTGAAGATCGGCCACCGCCTCCACGGAGTCGCCCGCGGCGTGGTGGGCGCGCCCGCGTAACGCCCATCCCGACGCCAAACGAGGTTCCACGGCGATCGCCCGCGAAGCCCAGTCCGCGGCCGCCTGCGGCTCGCCCTGCAGCAGCCGCATCTGACCGGCCCGCACCGCGTTGTGGGCGTCCAGCGGTAGGCTCTGGCACGCTTGTTCGGCGTGCTCGACCGCCTCGCGCCGGTCGCCCCCGAGCCACAGGGCTTCGGCAAGATGCTTGCGGGCATCGCTGTAGTCCGGATCGGCCGCTGCGGCTTGTCGTAGCAGCCGCTGGGCGTCGTTCACCTGGCCGCACTCGAGGGCATCGATTCCCTGTCGGCACATCTGCCGGCCGAGGGCTGCATCTTCCTGCGAGGCGACCCTTCGCCCCACCACCGCGCAACCGCCTTGCAGAGCAGTCATCGCAACGAGGACCGCGAAAGCGACAGATCGGCGGGCACAATGCGAAGCCAAAGCGGCGGGTCTCTCCAAGGCTGCCGCGGACCGTACCGATCCACGGCCCACGGGCCAATGCCAGCACGCCGGGCGACCGGTGTCGGCGGACGCATGAACCGCTAATTTGTAGATGCGCCGGTGCCGCGCCACCGCGCTGCCGCCCCGTTCCCCCTCCAGCCCGTTCGCGCCCCTATGTTCTCGGTTTACGACCGCCACGGACTCCAACTCGCCTACCCCGCCAACTGGCGGCTGGAAGAAGAATCGGCCGAGGGAGCCCAGCTGCAGCTCACAATCAGCGGCCCCGGGGCCGCGTTCTGGACGCTAGCGATCTACGCCGACCTGCACGACCTGGACGAGCTCGCCGACCAGGCGGTTGAGGCCCTCCGCACCGAGTACCCCGACCTCGAGTCCGAGCCGGTCGACGACGCCGTGAGCGGCATCCCACTCGCCGGGCGTGATATCAACTTCATCTGCCTCGACCTGACGAACACGACCCGCATCCGCGTCGGCCACTGGGGCGTCTCGACGGTGCTGATCTTCGCCCAAGCGGAAGACCGTGAGCTGGCCGCGGCCGACCCAGTGTTCCGCGCGATGACCACGAGCCTGTTCAACGGCGTGCCCGACGTGGCTGAGATGAACACCGTTCAAACCGACGCCGCCGAGACCGACGGCCCCGGCTAGGGCTGGCCCCGGCTAGGGCTGGCCCCGGCTAGAGCTTGCCCCGGCTTGGGCTTGCACGGGCTCAAAACTCGTCGACGAAGATCAGCAGTTTGGTTCGATCGTCCGTCCCCTCGACCGAGTACGCCCGGAAGATCCCCCGCGTCGAGCCGAACTGGTAGCCGAGGGTGAAGTCATGCAGCACGGCGAAGTTATCGTCGCCGCCCAACCCCCGGCTGGTGATCGCGCCGCCGCTCTGCTCGATCAAGGCGGCGATCTTGTCGCGGAACTTGGGCATCACGCGCCTTTGGAACTCACTCGGAGACGGCGACGTAACGTTGAACCGGGATCTTCGATTCGCCTGGGTACGGCTCATCGTTCCCGCGCCGACGCCGGATGAGGGCGCATTGAAAACGAGGCCCTCGTCACGGCAGGTCGCTGCCAGGTCCGCTTGCTCGTCGAGTTGCGACAGGAACCGTGTCGGGATGCTGCGGCGTTGCGAGGCGTAGAGCGCCAGCAAAGCGCACAACGTGGTAATGAGCAGCAGCGATTCACGCATCGAGAATCGCAACCACCCCCGACGTTCGCTCGTTGAGTCCGCCATCAAGGTCCTCGCCGTGACTTGCTGAGTAGGACCACTGGCCTGAGTAGGATCACCGGCTCGGCACGGTCGCCGGCTAAGTGGGCTTGCCAGAGCCGGAACCCCCGGCGCTGTTGCGCCTCAGCAGTCGGTCGCCCCACTCGGGGAACAACCGGCCCAACGCGAACAGCAGCCGGGCCTTCTTCGGCACGACGAGCTCGGCGACGCGGCGATCGCACGCCCGGAGCACTTGCTTCGCCAAGTCGTCCGGATCGAGGAGCTTCACTTTCGCTCCGCCGCCCGGTTGGCGGAGCTCGTCGGGCAGCTCCGCGGCCTGATCGTCGTACCGGGCGCCGGCGTCGTCACGGGCCATCGGCCCGGGGCAAACCAACAGCGTGTGACAGCCGCGTGGCCCCAGCTCCAGACGGCACTGCTGAGCGAACGCCGCCAACGGGTGCTTGCTCGCCGGGTAGGCGCCGAGGCCCGCCGGCGCCACGTGCGTCGCCAGGGAGCCGATCAGCACCAGGCTGCCCCGCGACGTCATCAGAGCGTCGGCCGCCGCCGTCGTGAGCTCAACGGCCGCCAAGAAGTTCAGCGCGAGGAGTCGTTCGAAGTCTTGGCGGGGCGTCTTGTGCACCCAGCCGCGGCTCGACCGACCGGCCGCATGGCACACGGCGTCGAGCTGTCCGACGTGGCTAAGGGCTTCCTCAACAACGCGGGTCGGCTCACCGGCCACGGCCAGATCGGCCGCGATGGTGTGCGTGCCCTCGCCAAGCCGCTCGGCGGCGGCCGCAAGCCGGGCTCTGTCGCGTCCGACGATCGTGACCCGCCAGCCACGCGCGACGTAGGCGCGGGCCAGGGCGAGCCCGAAGCCGGCCGAGCCGCCGGTGACGAGCGCATGCATCGGCGGCGGCGAGGGGGCTCCCACTCTGGCAGCTTAGCCACGTGGATGGCGGATCACCACACGCCCCACGCCCGGCCAAGCGGCGCAAGCCCCCCATACTGCGCTCACAGCCACTTCCCCGCGTTGTCGTGCGATTTGTGCGACGCCGACATTCACGAGGATGCCATTCCGTGCCAAGCTTACGCATCCCTCCGCGGCGTGGGCCCCGCCCGCCGCACCCTTCCTCCCCTTCCGCCCGCCAACGACCATGTCCGCACAGCTGCTCGATCAGCTCGACAACGCCGACCGCCTGATTAGCGCGGCCGACGCCGACCAGGTCCCCGCCGAGGCCCCGACGATGATCACCAGCGCCGAGATCCGCGGCCGCGCCCGCACCAAGATCGTCGCCACCGTCGGCCCCGCGTCGGGCGAGCCGGAGATGATCCGGGCCCTGGCGATCGCCGGCGTCGACGTGTTCCGCCTGAACATGGCGCACGGCTCGACCGACGATCAGCAGAAGAACGTCGACACGATCCGCCGAGTGAGCGCCGAGCTGGAGCAGCCGATCGGTATCCTGGTCGACCTGGCCGGCCCGAAGTTCCGCCTGGGCGACGTCGAGAACGGCCGCCTGTTCTGCGAGACCGACGCCGAGTTTTTCTTCGTCGAGGGTGACGAGCCCCAGGCCGCCAACGAGTTCACCTGCAGCTACAAGCCGCTCGTGCGTGAGCTGGCCGTGGGCGACACCGTCATGCTGGCCGACGGCACCGTGAGCATGCGGGTGGTGGAGAAGCTCGACGACCGCGTTCGCGCGAAGGTCGTGCAGCGTGGCGACATCCGCAGCCGCCAGGGGATCAACCTGCCGGGCGTGAAGCTCAGCGCGCCGGCGATCAGCATGGCGGACCATCAGCACGCCGAGTGGGCCGCCCAGGCGGGCGCAGACTTCGTGAGCCTGTCTTTCGTCCGCAAGCCGGACGAGGTGCACGCCCTGCGAGACATCCTCCGCTCGAACGGCTCGGAGGCGATGGTGATTTCCAAGATCGAGAAGCGAGAAGCGCTCGACCGGCTGGATGAGGTCGTCGCCGCGTCGGACGGCGTGATGGTCGCCCGAGGCGACCTGGGCGTGGAGATCGACGTGGCCGAGATGCCCGTCGAGCAGAAGCGGATCATCCGCACGTGCCACCGCCACCAGAAGCCGGTCATCATCGCCACGCAGATGCTTGACAGCATGCACGACTCGCTGCGCCCAAAGCGTGCCGAGGCGACCGACGTGGCGAACGCCATCCTCGACGGCGGCGACGCCTGCATGCTGTCCGGCGAGACGGCCATCGGCCAGTACCCGCTCGAGACCGTGCGGATGATGAACCGCATCGCCATGGCGACCGAGGCGAGTGTCGCCGACCGCCCGCCGCAAGCGCCGGACGCGGTGCCGGTCGGCCGCCAACTGCACGAGATCACCAGCGCCGTGGTGCACGGCGCCGGCGCCATGGCGCACACGCTGCGAGCCAAGCTGGTGGTGGTCGCCAGCTTCTCCGGCCGCACCGCGCTGGGGCTCTCGCAGCAACGCAACGGCACGCCCACCGTCGGCGTGAGCACCTGCGACAAGACGCTCCGCAAGATGTGTTTGTACTGGGGCGTCACGCCGCTCAAGGGCGCGCCCGCGTGCGACATGCAGGGCCTGATCCGCTACATGGACTCTTGGGCCCGGCGGCAGGGGTTCGCCCAGCAGGGCGACCGCATCGTCATCGTCGGCGGCTCACACTTGGCAGCGGGCTCGGACGAGGCCACACAGATGACCGCCGGCGTGCATGACATCGTCATCGTGCACGAGGTTGAGGGCGAGTAACGCCCCGGCTAAGCCGTTGCTAGCGCGTCATCGGCGGGGGGAAGCCACCCCCTGCTGCCCCCATGCGTTTGATGCGATCCGGCTCGGAGTGCCTTGCGTGTGGGTTCCCGCTGCGTGGCGGGCAACTGTTTCTCGCTATTGGCTTTCAGCTGGCGCATCGCTTCGCGTACACTGCGACCACCGAGGCGACTCGTGTTCACCGACCGCCGGTCTTCCTCAAAGCGAGGACCGTTGGACTCGGCGAGCGCGGGTGGCTCTCAATCTCTTCCCGATGCTTTTCTTGATCTGGTCGTTGAACAATGCGTGTGAAGCGTTGCGTTGGTCGGTTGGGATTCACTCTTGTTGAGCTGCTGGTGGTGATCGCCATCATCGGCATCTTGGTCGCCATGCTGCTGCCGGCCGTGCAGGCGGCGCGCGAGGCGGCCCGGCGGATGAAATGCAGCAATAATCTGAAGAACGTCGGCTTGGCGGTTCTCAACCTCGAGTCGGCTCGGGGCGTGTTCCCCACCGGCGGCATCCGCTATCTGCAGAATGACTTCGGGCTAGAGCAAAACCTGATGGGCGGCGTCCCCTTCGGCCCGGAGAAGCAGGGGCTTGGCTGGGCGTTCCAGATCCTGCCTTACCTTGAAGAGCAGGCCGTCCACAGCTTCACGACCACCCGCGACCTCTCGAGCTCGGTGATCAGCTTGTATGTGTGTCCTTCGCGTCGTCCGGCGGCGACCACGTTCAGTGAGCCCTTCAACGCGGTCATCGCGTTGATCGACTACGCCGGAGCGGTCCCCACCACGCACACCAACTACGACCGCACCGCACAAGCGCTCGACGTGACCATCGCCGAACCGCTCTCGTCGGCGACGACCAGCCAATGGGGTCTGCTCGCCCGTAGCTTCTTCGGCCATAAGAGCGGCGGCCCCCCGAACGCCAACAGCGTGTACGACGGAGTCATTGTGCGAACGCCCTACAAAGACGGCCCGCCCGACGCGGCCGGCAACCCGACTAGGATCAAGGTCGATCGGGTCACGCAGCTCGTGTCGATGGCCAACATTACGGACGGGACCAGCAAGACGATGATGGTCGCCGAGAAGTATGTCCGCGTCGATAAGTACGCGGGCGGAGAGCGACAAAACTCCGACGACCGCGGCTGGTCCGATGGCTGGGATGCGGACATCATGCGGGTCACTAGCTTCGCGCCGATCAGCGACAGCGACGGGATCGGGTTCGACCCCACGTGGGCGGGAATGTTTAGCGATTCGGACTTCCCGCTCGCCAACCAATGGAACGTGTTCCACTTTGGTTCCGCGCACCCGGGCGGCATCAATGCCGTCTTCGCGGACGGGTCCGTCCGGACCGTATCTTTCGACGTGGACGCGGAGCTCTTCAACGCCCTGGGTACCCGCAACGGGTTTGCCCGGAACGAAGAGACGCTCGATATGAGCGACGCGACGCTTTAGCACGCAACGTTGGTGTGGCTCACCAGCAGCGTGGCCCGAAACCGCGGCGGGCGCCGTAGTGCAGGTACACACTCGGCCGCGGCGAGACGTACACCGGCCGCTCCACCACCACGGGGCGTGGGGCCAGGTAACCCGTCTGTGGCGGCACTGCCTGCTGGGCCGCCATGATGAGCGTGTCGCTAACGCCCGACTGCTTCAGCTGAATTAGTCCGGCGGGGCTCAGGTCGAACCGTCCGCCGCGGGTCTGGATGGCGCCGATGATCACGCTGTCGTTAAGCCCGGCGCGGGTCATCTCGATCAGGTCGTAGTTGGTCACGGCCAGCTGCGCGGCGCGGGCGTTCGCTTGGCTGGTGGCCGCGTAGCCGGCGGCCGCCTGACGCTGGTCGGCGACGTCCTTCGAACGGCCGAACAGGTTGCCCGCGATGGCGCCCACGGCGCCGCCGATCAGCGCGCCCTCGGGGCTCTTGCCCTCGGAGCCGCCGATCAATGCGCCGGTGATCGCCCCAAGCCCGCCGCCCACGACCGTGCCCTCGGCCTGGTCGTTGCGGTAGTAGTCCCGCCCGGGGGCGTAGTAGTACTGCGCCGCGGCCTGCTCGACGACGACCTGCTCCACCACGGCGAGCGTGGCGACAACGGCCAAGAGGGGACGCACAAGCACTTTCGGAGTCATCACGCACTCACGGCGAATCGAGGAACCATCCACTCATGGGGGTTTATCGACTCGCGGCGGTGCGTGCGAAGACCAATTCGCCCACCGGCCGGGCGTTACGGCCGCGCCGCCACCGACGCCGGCGACGCTAGCAGCTTCTCTTCCATCCGCGACAGGAAGTGCATGCTGCTCGACGGGCCGGCGAAACCGAGCACCCGCTTGTCGCCGTCCAGCCGCTGCGCGACGACACGTCCCTTCGTGATATCGAACCGGATGAGGCCCTGCACGTAGCGGTGGGCGAGCTGACCGTCGATCGCCGGCGTGGTGGGTGACAGCACCTGAAACTCCGTCTCGATCTGGGCGACGCCTTTCTCGACCGACTTCAGGCGGTGCTTGCGGCGGGCCTCGATCTTCTTCGAGCCGCCGTCCGGCAGCTTGACCATGATCGCCTGCGGCTGCGTCCACGCGGCGCCGACGGCCACCGGACCCTCGGGCAGCAGCAGGACGACCTGCTCGGCGGGGTCGGCCGCCGGCTGATGGTGCTTGATCTGGCGGTCGACGATCTCGCCCCGCGGCGTGATCGTGATGGCCGACAGCGGCGTGCCCACCGCGCGAGCCACGTCTTCAAAACCGGGCGGGACGGCCTTCTTCTGCAGGCTGTCGAACTCGATCGGCGCCCGGTCGGGCAGGTCGTTCGTCATCCGCACGCGCTCGACGAGGTTGATGAACTCCATGCTGCCGTTCGGCAGGACGTCGATCACCTTCCACGCCTTGGTGGAGACGGTCTTGGTCTCGGTCTCCTGCGTGGTTCCCTCAATGGTGCTGCGTACGCTCGACCGCACGTCGACGTCCCATCGCAGCACTTCGCCCGTGGCGAACTTGTAGACAAGCGTGTGCTCGTCGGCCGCGTCGGCGGGCGGCGCGAGGGCGATCGCCCCGAGCACAGCGGCGATCGCAACAGCGTGTCGGCAGATCCGTGACATCCGTGTCATCCGTGGTTGGAGCCCTCACGCTCGATCGCGCGGCCGGCGTCCCCAGCCGAGCTTCTCTCGCAGCGTCTTGTAGTAGGTTTGGCCGGCGACCTCGACGGTCTGAAAAACCGCGTCGCTCCGCCGCACTCGCACCGTGTCGCCCGGCAGCAGCCGATCGACCGTCTGCCCGTCCACGTTGAGCGTCGTGCCCGTGTTCGGGGCCGGCACGGTGAGCTCGTAAACGCGGTCGGCCGAGTCGACGACCGGCCGCACGGTGAGCGTGTGCGGGTTGATCGCCGAGACCACCAGGGCGTGCAGGTCCTTGCGGAGGATCGGCCCGCCGGTGGCCAGATTGTGCGCCGTGGAGCCGACGGGCGTCGAGATCAACATGCCGTCGCTCGAGTAAGTGGCGGCCAGGTCGCCGTCGATTCGCAGATTGACCTCGATCATGGCGAACGGCTCGCCGGCCAGGATCGACGCCTCGTTCAGGCCCAGCCGGCCGGCCACCACGGCGCCGTCGCGGACCAGCTCGCACTCGATCATCAGATGATCCACGAGCCGGTACCGCCGGGCGGCGATCTCGGGCAACGCGACGTCGAGCTCCTCGGGATTGATCCCCGCCAAGAAGCCCAGCTTGCCGAGATTCACGCCCACCAGCGGCAGCTGCGTGTGCGCCATCAGCCGGGCCGACCGAAGCACCGTGCCGTCGCCGCCCATGGCAATGGCGATCTCAGCGCCGTTCGGCTCGAAGGGGGGATCGAGGTCGTTCTCGACGCCGACGACCGGTAGGGCCGCCTCGATGATCGGCCGCAGCCGTTCGGCCCGCTCGCGCAGGGCAGGGCGGTCGCCGTCGTACATCAGGATCGCGGCGGGCGGCTCGTGCGACATGGGCGGTAGCGTACTCGCCGTCGGCGTTTAGCCACAGAGAGCACGGAGCTCACGGAGACGGTTTCGTTGTCTGTGAGCAAGGCGATTCGAGCTCAGCCCGCGAGGTTGGCCGCCGGCGTGTGCGACAACTCTCGGCAAGCCTCGGCGATGCCCGCGGCGTCGAGGCCCAGGTCGGCCAGGAGCTCGCCCCGGTCGCCGTGCTCGACGTAGTGATCCGCGATGCCGAGCCGGCGGACGTGGCCGCTGGAGACGCCCGCGTCGCTGCACGCTTCGAGCACCGCGCTGCCGAAGCCGCCGGCCAGCGCCGCTTCTTCCACGGTCACCACAAACGGCGAACGCTCGACGATCGGCACGATCGTCGGGCTGTCGAGCGGCTTGATGAAGCGGGCGTTCACGACGGTGAGCGACAGGCCCTCCTCGGCTTGCAGCCGATCGGCTGCTTCCAAGCAATCGGAGAGCAACGCCCCGCCGGCGAGGATGGCGCCGTCCGCCCCGTCGCGCAGCACCTCGGCTTTGCCGAACTCGACCGGCGACCGCTCGCCCTCGATCGCTTCGGCCGAGGCCTTCGGGTAACGGATCGCGCACGGCTGGTCGTGCGTGAGCGCCAGGTCGAGCATCTGCGGCAGGTCGGCCGCGTCGCCCGGCGCCATGACGACCATGTTGGGGAAGACCCGCAGATAGCTCAGGTCGAACACGCCGTGGTGCGTCGGCCCGTCGGGGCCGGAGAGGCCGCCGCGGTCGAGCATGAACGTCACCGGCAGGTTCTGCAGGGCCACTTCTTGGAAGATGTGGTCGAACGCCCGCTGCAGGAAGGTGCTGTAGATATCGACGATCGGCCGCATGCCGACCTTCGCCTGCCCGGCGGCGAACGCCACGGCGTGCGCCTCGCAGATGCCCGTGTCGAAGAACCGGCCGGGGAACTCGTCGCGGACCCGCTCCAGCTTGTTGCCCTGGCACATGGCGGCGGTGAGCACCGTCACCCGGTCGTTCGCGGCCATCGCGTCGCGGATTGAGTCGCTCGCCACGTGCGTAAAGGTGCGGCCGCCCGACTTCTTCATCGCCACGACGCGGTCGCAGTCGCGCTCGAACACCGGCGGGGCGTGGAACGTGACCGGGTCTTCGGCGGCCGGCTTGAAGCCGTGCCCCTTCTCGGTGACGACGTGCAGCAGCACGGGCCCTTCGCCTCCCTTTGCCATCCGCAGGTACTTCCGCAGCAGGGCAATGTTGTGACCGTCGATCGGCCCCACGTAGCGTATGCCCAGGTCTTCGAACAGCATGCCGCCGTGGAAACCCGCCTTGGCGGCCTCCTTCATCTGGGCGAGCAGCCGCTCCACGGGATCGCCCAGCACCGGCACTTTTGACAAGACGCGGGCCACCTCGTCCTTGAGGCCCGAGTACATCGGGTTCATCCGCAACCGATCCAGATAGTCCGCCACGCCGCCCACACGGTGACAGATCGACATCTTGTTGTCGTTGAGGATCACCAGCAGCCGCTTGCCGTCGCGCTTGGCGTTGTTCATCGCCTCGTAGACGACGCCCGAGGGGAACGCGCCATCTCCGATGACCGCGACGCTCCAGCGGCTCTCGTGGTCGCGGAGCAGCTCGTCGCCGCTCGCCAGGCCCAACGCCGTCGACACGCTAGAGCCGGCGTGCCCGGTGACGAACAGGTCGTAGTCGCTCTCCTCCGGATTGGGGTACCCCATGAGCCCGCCCTTGGTGCGGATCGTGGGGAACTCGTCGTAGCGGCCCGTGATGAGCTTGTGCGGGTAGATCTGGTGACCGGTGTCCCAGATCAACCGATCGTGCAGGAAATCGAACGTGGTGTGCAGCGCGAGGCATAGCTCAACCACACCCAGGTTCGACGCGAAGTGCGCACTGCGCGCCTCCACCAGCCCGCACAGCGTCTCACGCACCTCGTCGGCCAAACGCTCGAGTTCCGAGACCGGCATCTCGGCCAGGTCGCGCGGCGAGTTGATCGTGGGCAGCAGCGGGGGGAGTTGCATCGCGTCGCTTGGTTGACTGGGGAGCGTCCTGGCTCCGGCGCCGGTCGCCCGGCGGATGAGTGGCGGGGGGCTCTAGCGATATCTCACGAGGATCTGACGGGCGAGCGCCCGCAGCGGCTCGGCCCGATCGTCGAAACCGACCACGGCTCCGAGCGACGTGTCGATCAGCGTCGTCGCCCGCTGGCGGCTGGCGTCGATGCCCAGCAGGCCCGGATACGTCAGCTTCCCGAGGCCCGCGTCCTTGCCCACCCGTTTGCCAACCGCCTCCTGGGCTCCAACCGCGTCGAGCAGGTCGTCGGTCACCTGGAAGGCCATGCCCAAAGCCGCACCGTACGCGGCCAGCGCATCCACCTGCTCCGGGGTCGCCGCGGCGACGATCGCCCCCAGGCGGAGCGAGACCGTGATCATCGCGCCCGTCTTACGGGCGTGGATCCGCTCGAGATGGGAGAGCCGCTCGGCCGCGTCTTCCGGCGCCGCGTCTTCGCCGCCCAGGTCATCGACCTGACCACCGACGAGGGCGCCGGGCCCAGCGGCGCGGCTCAGCTCGCCGCACGCCCTGGCGGCGACGCTCGGATCGCTCAGCCGTGTGGCGAGGGCCTCGAACGCCAACGCCTGCAGGGCGTCGCCCGCGAGGATCGCCATCGCTTCGTCGAACTGCTTGTGAACCGTTGGCCGGCCGCGACGCAGGTCGTCGTCGTCCATCGCCGGCAGGTCGTCGTGCACCAGCGAGTAAGCGTGAATGAACTCCACGGCCGCGGCGGCAGGCAACGCGGCTCGCCAATCGCCGCCGCAGCGGCGGCGATTGG
>JBCBPC010000033.1:0-37553 GCA_039820945.1 Planctomycetota bacterium | reverse complement strand
TTAGGCAACAGGGACGAGACGGTTCGCTTCTACAGCAAGGAGCACACGAATCCTGGCGAGCGGCCGTCGATCAACGTTGCGGCCACGGTCCCGCCGCCGCCCACGAGCGAGTACGTGGTGCCCGTGTCGGACGACACTTTTGTACGGCGCTTGGATCCTCAGGAAGACTATAGCGCCGGCACGACGCTTGTCGTGAAAGAAGCGGCCAATGAGAGCTATGTCGACCGTCGTGCGTATATCGAGTTTGATCTTAGCGGTTTGTCGGTTGGTTCTACGGATGTAACTGACGCAACGCTTGAGTTGTGGGTCGAGAGTACAAGCCTCGTTTTGGGAGACTCGCCACTGAGTCTCAGCGTCACGGCGTGGCGAGACGACATCGATGAAGCGTCGATCGAGTTTGACGACACGCTGGTGTCGCCGCTTCAATCCTCCGGTGGCGACACGCTGACGCTACCGGGGATTGCATCGGACGACGCCGGAACGAGCGTGCAGCTCACGGTTACCGATTGGGTAACCACCGCGTTGGATCAGGGGCTAGACAGGCTCACCCTGAAGATTAAGGACTTAGGCAACAGGGACGAGACGGTTCGCTTCTACAGCAAGGAGCACACGAATCCTGGCGAGCGGCCGTCGATCAACGTCGCTGCGAGATGGTACGCAGATACATTTGTCGTGAACTCACTCGCCGACCTTTCCGACGCTGATCCAGGCGACGGCGTCGCTGACGCCGGAAGCTACGATTACAGTCTGCAGACGACGCTCCGATCGGCAATCGAAGAGATTGACGAGATAGCGCGTCGCCTGACCGTGGCACAGCTAGCAGCGTGGCAGCCAACTATCTCGTTCGCGGAAGGAATACGCGGTGGGCAGCGGATCGAGCTGGGGGGCACGGAGATTGATATCTCGACCCCTGTTCCTGTTACGATTGTCGGACCGGGTCGTGACGAACTAGTCATTGATGCAGGGGGAAGCAGCCGAGCGATCTACGTCGCGAGCAACGCAAATGTCACCATAAGCGGCCTCACGATCACGGGCGGCAGCACCGGAACCGAGTCTGGCGCTGGCATCCGTAACGACGGGACGTTAGAGCTGCAGCAGGTTCGATTGACCGGCAACAAAGCGTCTGACGCAGAAGGAGGCGGCGTCTACAACTCACCGACCGCCACGCTCCTTCGGATCGTTGATTCGACGGTCGATTCGAACGAATCCCGATCGGGCGGCGGGGTCTACACTTCCGCCCAGCCCGGCCAGATTGTCGAGATCCTGCGGTCGACGGTCTCTCACAATCAAACGACGAGCGCGAGCGGGCCTGGAGGGGGCATCGCGATTGCTGGGCAGAGCGGGATCGCGTCCCAGAACACCGGTGTCATAACGATCACGGAATCGACCATCTCGAACAATCGATCCGATGTCACGGGTGGCGTCTTGGTGAACCGTGCCGTAGACGTGACGATTGAAGGCACGACCATTGCCGACAACGTTGGGGCGCCAGCGGGAACCACCCCCCCGAACACGTCTAGCGCGGGCGGGATTAGCGTGATCAACGGGTCCGAGGTCGCACTGACCGGATCGCTCTTGACGCGCAACATGAACAACGGAGCGGAGTTCAACCTTCGAGAAGTAGCCGCCGGGTTGGTCTCGACGGGTGCGCCGAATTACTTCAATGGCGATGTCGATACGGTGGTGGGGGAAGCGCCGTGGCTTAGTGCCCTAGGTGACCATGGCGGACAGACCGAAACGCACGCAATCTTGCTGCCGGTCCCGGAACTCGTCGATACCAGGGTCGGCGTAACAGCTAACGATCAAAGAGATGTCGGCCGCGTTGGGGGCGGCGCTGATTTCGGCTCATTCGAGTACGTCGGAAGCGGACCGACCATCGTCAAGGGAGACTTTGACGGTGACGGTTGGGACGACGAGTTCCTCTACGACAGCAGCAGCGGCCGCTTCTTCGTTGATTCGGGCCGGAGTGACAGCGACGGACCCTCCGAGTGGGCGTCGGGGCAAGCGTCCGATCTGTCGACGTTCCGTGCGGGCGATTTTAACGGTGATGGTCGCGATGATGTCGCGTTCCGAACCGGGGGCCCCGGAACGCCCTGGAGCTTCGCAACCTCGGAGTCCAATAGGTTCGTCGTCTATGAGACCGACGTTGCAACCAACTGGTTGGATATCCAAGTACTTGTCGGCGACTTTGACGGCGACGCGGCGGATGAGCTGATTGGAAGAGCTTCGGATATCGGCGACTGGCAGATCATCGATCAAGGAGAAGACTCGCAGTACCGACGGCTCACTGCTAGCGACGGAACGTTTCCGCTGGGCGTGGCGGGTTTCGCGGGCAATATCTTCGTAGGTGATGCGAATGGGGATGGTTTTGACGACCTCATCGGCTCCCTCAATCCCGGCGTCGGCTCTTGGGCGGTTGCTCTCTCGACAGGCTTGATCAGCGATCCCGCAGAAGCGTTGTTTGGAGCTTCAGCGGGTTGGGACCGTTGGTTTGACGACTACTACAACAACGGTGTACTTGAGGCAGACGGCCCAACAAAGAAACTCTCAGAGGTCGCGAGCTTAGTTCGTAACTCAATCGAAGTTGAGCGATCTCAAGGCTTCATGAAGGGTCCGTACGCGACCAAGTCTACCGGATCGGGCAATCCTTGGGATCAAGCTGCGTTACTCAAGGAGGAGCTCGGCGAGGCAGGTTTCTCTGACATCAGCATCAGGTCGGGAAAAGTACAAACAGACTGGGACTCAGCTGCTGCGTGGATAGGTGTACCAGCCGCCTTTTTGGACTCCGACGCCGCCGCGCGGCGGACCGACATCCAGCGTCTGTTCGAGGTGTTCGGATCAGTGGTCAACACCACGGAGTCCATCCAGTTCGATCACGCTTGGGTGACGATCGATGTTCCGTGGTCCACTACCGACCTGGCGATCAGCCCTTCATGGAAGTTCAAGGAGCGTCAACCCGGTGTGCTTCCGTCGGCGCCCAACGAGGCAGTGACGAGCTTCGAATACTTGCACATACCTAATCCGGGCGACCTCAGCACAGCGACCGCTGGTAACGCGATTGAGTACCTTGCCAGTCCCGTCGACGAAACGCCGCTTGCGTACTACGAGGCGCGCCTCCAGGACGATCTAGTCCAGACCAACCCAGGCCTTAGTCTCGCCGATGTACCGTATGACGGACCGATAATTCCGTCGCAGATCGATCTGCACTCTGAACTACTTGGCGATAAGCTAACGGTCATCACGTCCAACGGTGCTGACAGCTACAACGCCACCAACTCTCATCGAGTGAAGATCGCCGTCACGGGAGAGACCTCAGGACGCCTCCTTCTCGAGACAACTATTACCGTTCCAGCGTACGTTGATGCGGCGTACGCTGAATTGCACGCTGCGAACACATGGATTACACCGCTCACACTGTCGACGGATTCGGAGCGGCCGGAGCTGAACGGGCCGCTGGGTACCATAACTGGCAGTGCCGACGCAACGATCGGCGAGCGGCTAGAGGTGTCGATGGAATCTCTGCCACCGGTGCTGACGACCGGCGGGGTGGAGAGTAAGCTGATCCTCACTCAAGATTACGCGGCTACCTTGTCCATTGATGTCGGCCAGTACGGACGCGAATATCTGTCGAGTGTGCAGGCGCGATTGCTTGATCTTTCAACAAGCACAGATGCAACAGATATTGCATCACGCGAAGAATGGGCCGACACGGCCTCGCACCTTATCGTCGCTACGTACTCTCATGGCTCCCAGCACGCGATTGACCGCGTCGGCGACCTTACAAACACAGGCGTTGTGGGTGTGTATGCCAATACAGGAATGGCACGGATCAACCCCTCAACGGTAACTGCTGACAGCACTAGCCCTTATGGGTTTACAAGCAACGCAGCCGACCTGAGCGTGCCGGTTTCCGGAGGTATTCAAGTTCGGCCTTGGTCTCGCGAGTCGCAAGCTGCGTCCGACGAATTTAACACCACGGCTAGTCGTCTCGTTAGCTTCGCGCTTTCGAGTCTCGAACATGAGGCGATAGAGGAGACGCTTGGCAGGGCCGGCGTGTCGTCTGTCGAATTGCTGCGCAGGTCGATAAGAAGCACACGGGAAAATGATTGGGTTGACATATTTCTTAAGAACGACGCTAACTTAATGGGAAGCGCTTATTACCGGTTGTTCGAAGTCTCGATGGAAGATCCGAGTGATATCGATACGCTCGATGTAACGTATGTGCCTGGTCCTGTCGGCGGGCGGTGGGCTGTTGATGGCGGATTAACGCTCTCTCAGCACCTGCCAATCGCCGGACTTGTCGAGGTTGGAAAGCAGACGTTGAGTCCGACGTCGGCGAAGCAGTCAGTTGTCGTCGCAGTCAATAAGCAAATTCAGTACGATGAGTGGGAGGGTTTCGGGCTTATTGCTGAGAAGCGAGTTGATGGCGGTTCTGCGACACTGGAAATCTCAGCCCTAATCAAGGAGGGGGATGGTGGCGTGATCTTGGCGGGAGGGGCCGTGGGTGGCGCAGTCTTAACGGAAGTAGATCTGCCGAGCGATGCAGCGTTGACAGACGCGGCGTACGCGGGTGATCCGGTGCAGACGGGCAATGGGAATATGTTCCGCGTCGAGACGGACATCGTGTTTCCGAATAAGGGCGTTCCGCTCGACTTTACGCGACGCTACGACGCGCAGAACACGGCCAACGTTGGACTTGGGGCGGGATGGAGTCATTCATTTGCGGATCGGTTGGTTAATCCGGACACAAGCAGTGATCCGCTCACAGTAGTTGACTCGGAGCTTGAATGGGTGTCGTCGACGGGGATCACCCATACGTTCACCGCCAATGGTGATGGAACATTCGATTCGCCGCCGGAGCTGCTTGGCGAGCTTGTCTACCTCGCCCCGGCAGAAGGCTCGGGAGATCCGGGGCGATTTGAATATCGAGCGCGTGGTGGAATGGTCACCCGCTTTGAGCGGACGACTACAGGCGCACACTACGCGCGGCTTATGGAGAAAGTCGATCACAACGAGCATGGCTTCGTTGTGACGTATGTCAGCGGCGACAGCACCATGGCGCGGATTGATCGGGTCTACGACAAGACCGATTACGACCAGCAGACGCCGACGAACAGCACTCGATTCCTGCAGTTCGATCAGAGCAGCGTCACAAGGATCGACAAGGTACGAAAGTACGCCGGCAGCAACACGGCAGAGGCCGGTGAGTGGCGGATGAGCTTCAACTCTACGACTGGGTTGCTTGAGTCGGTTGGCGCTTACGAAGACGCGAGCGCAACCACGACGCTTTCGCTTACGTCGTACAGCCACTACGCCTTGACGGCCGGAGTTGGCTCCGCGAACAAGATCAAGACGATTGCCGAGCCCAACGGCGATTTCCACACCTATCGGTACTACGCGAATGGCCGCGTTTACTCGGTTGAGCAGAGTCTCGTTGAAGAAGATTCGACGACAAAGACAACGACGCAGTACTTCTCATACAACCTTGTGCGCGGGACTACCGAGTTTGTCAACGATCGCGGCTTCACAACGGAGTACCAACATAATGATCTCGGCCAGCTGGTTAGGCAGTCAAATCCCGACGGCAGCTTCACGACGATTGACTGGGGCGTCGAGACGACTTCCACTGGGGATAGTGATGGACTCTTGGATGGTACCGAGTACTTGATGACCGAGATGGTAGACGAGGTCGGAGCCGTCGAGACATTTACGTACTTCGATAGTTCAGATGGTGACAAGGATCGCGAGCTGAAGCAGTCGACGGGCAAGCGGTATCTCAACTCATCCGGCACCGTGGTCGGTTTGGATGGACTCGTCACGGACTACGACTACCTAGTTCCGGCAAACAAACCGCATATCCGGCGACTGAGCTCGGTGACCGAAGACCCAGCGGGTGATCCGAGAACCACGTCGATGACCTATGACCCGGACGGTCGGCTGCTCTCGGTGATTGATCCGGAGAATCAGATAACTCGTTACGCCTACTACGGTACGTCGACCGAGGCGGGCTTGGTGCGCGACGTGATTCCCCCCAACGGTCACGACCAGCATGGAACCGGAGCTCGGATCGATTTTATCGATCTTGGTCGTGTGACGATCGCTAACGGAGCGTTACAAGTCACCCTCGACGACGCGATTGTCGGCGGCGCGACTGCGCCGATCGTCATTGACGCTGTACGGATCGACCGTTGGTACGATGCATCGTCGATTGCTGACGTCGTGCACGATACGCGCATCTCCGACGACGTGACGCTTAGCAACGGAGTGACGGGTCAGCCGGTCAGCTCTAGCGATACGGATACATTCAAGGGCTTGATCGGAAACGACGCGCTGCTGATTGACGCGGCGGACGTCGCAGGGGCGAACGCAACATGGACGTTCACTGACTTGCCGAGTGGAGAGTACCGTATCTCGTTTGTAATCGCTTCGGCCCAGAGTGCTCAAGTTCCACAGTCGATGATGTTCTCGGTGCTTGATGGCACGACGCCGATTGCGCTCGGGGCGACAAACGGGGTCGTGGATTTCTTTTCGCATGGTGAGCGCTTCACCTACGACGCTGCTGGCAACGTGGTCAATACGCAGATGGAGGCTCTTCCGCTGCGAACTCCGGATGTCTTTTGGCACACGGGCAGCCCCACATATGCCTACGACGGAGCCGATCGGCTTACCACGTCCACCTACGACGCTATCGGGCGACTGCTGTCGACGACTCAGATAGGGGGCAGCGGTAACGAGGACCTGCTGACGCAGTACACCTACACGCGGAGTGGGCAGGTAGAGACCATCACCGACGCGAACGGCAACACGACGGAGTTCGGCTACGACAAGCGCGGCAACCTTGCCCTCACGACGTACGCCGACGGGGCAGAAGTGCGGAGCAAGTACGACGGAAACAGCAACCTGGTGTCCGCGACCGACGAGCTCGACCGCAAGACGGAGTTCGTGTACGACTCCCGAGATCGATTGATCCAAGTCACCTATCCGGACGGGGCAATCGAGCGCACGCTTTACGACGCAACGGGCCGTGTCGTCGAGTCGCTCGACGCTAATGGCAATCGGACAACGTTCACGTACGACGCAACCGGTCGGTTGACGAAGACGGTAGGTGCCGCCGGTACGGTGGGTGACGAAGCCACGATCCAAAGCAAGTACAATATCTTCGGCGACCTGATCGAGTCGCTTGATGCGAACGGCCATCTGACCCAGGTTCGCCACGACAAGCTGGGTCGCGTCACCAAGTCGATGGTAATCGACGTCACGCAAGTCGGATCGTTCACCTTAGAGAACTACGACTACACAACCATCACCGGCGGCAGCCTGCCGGAGTACGTCGAAACGATCCGCTACGACGGAAACGGGAACGTTGGCGAGGCCATCGTATACGACACGTATTCCGGTGGGGCCACTCTGAGTGAGTCGATGCTGAAGGACCCGGACCTTCGCAGCCTGCTACCCGACGGCGACGGTGACGGAGTCGCCGACAGCAACGGCACCGCGTACCTGGTTGGGCAGCAGCGGTTCGACAGCTTCAACCGACCGGTCGAAACCTGGCACGCGGACGGCTCGACCAGCACGATTCGTTACGATCCGGCCGGTCGCGTTCGCTACGTCGAGAACGAACTCGGCGCACAGACCGAGAATCTGTACGACGAGTACGGTCGTCTGGAGACCGTCCACTTCTCCGATCCGGTCACGAAACTTGCCGGCGGTAGCGAGAGCCCGCGACTGGACTACGCATACGACGCGGTCGGCAACCAGGCAGCGGTGACCGATGCGCTCGGATCGACGACCGAGTTCGTGTACGACACGAGGAACCGCTTGATCGAGTCTACCGACGCGGTCGGGGCCGTGGAGAAGACTCTCTACGATCGCGCAGGGCAGATCGTCGCCACGATCGACGCGCTTGGCGTGGCTTTCGCGACGCGCTACGACCCACGGGGGCGGGTGTCTCGGAATACGTGGTCGTCTCCGCGCGGCGCCTCGCCGATTCTGCCGGACGGCCCAGGCGATGTGCCTACCGAGCGGTTCCGGTACGACGACGCGGGCAACCTGATCGAGTACGTCGATCAACGCGGCTTCACCACGACGTACGAGTACGACGACCGCAACCGCTTGATTGCGGAGTCCGCCCCTCACATCTTGCTTGCGGATTGGACTGGCACCGGGGACGCGCAAGAACGGCAGGTGCAGTTGGATGGAACAAGCGCAGTCGTAAACGGTCTGGCCGATGCCGTGAACGGCGACCAGACTGAGGTGACCGGCAATAGGGCGCAAGCGAGCTTGTTTCGCTTCAACGTGCCGAAGGGTGACTACCGAGTGTTACTGCGGTGGTCGCCGTCCGACAGTTACACGGCGTCCGGTACCGCAGAGGTGCGTGCTGGCAAGCGTGATGGGCCGACAGAGTTGCTGACACTGGAAGCCGTGCCGATTAAACTCAATCGCGCACCTGAAGGTGTCGTTCGAGTAGTCGACGGCGAGCCGCTCATCTGGCAAGAGGTGTACAGTGGCGGAGCCGATGCCGAGTCGCTCGACGTCGAAGCCGACGATGGGCGCATCGCCGTCACCGTCTTCGGCCCGGTCGGCACAGAGTCGACGATCGCGATCGACGCAATACTCATTGAACGTATCGACGCGAAGACGACCTACGCGTACGACAGCAACGGGAACCTAACAGCCACGACCGACACTCGCGGTGCCGTTCAGCAGACGACGTACGACGCGCTCAATCGCGTGCTGCGCGACACCTCGGTCGATCCGAACGGCGATGGCTCTTTGCCGGACCTAACGACCGCCTACACCTACGACGGCTACGGCAACGTCCGCGAACGCTCTTACGAGTACGGCGCCACGGTCGATCGACTCGACACCTTCGAGTATGACGCTCGTAATCGACTCAAGAAGCAGGTGCTGGCCAGCGGCCCGACCGACGCTCGACTCGACACGGAATTCTTCTACGACGAAAGCGGCAACCTAACGCATCAACGCGAGGCGTCGAACGATGCAAGCGTGGCGGTATGGACTCGCTACGATTACGACTTCCTTAATCGCCTGACAGCAGAACACCCGGGCCTGGAGAACCAGACCGATCTCAGTGCCCGAAGCATGAGCTACGCTTACGATCGCGCAAGTAATCTAGTCGGCGAGACCGCAGTTGTGCGTCCCTCCGGCAGTGCTCCGCCCGTCTCGTCTCATACCGAATACAGGTACGACCCGACGTACCGTTTGGTCGAGACGATCGAAGACTTCGGTGGCGTGAGCGCGACGAGCCGGAGCTACTACGACGCGGTTGACAACGTAGTGCTAGAGATCGATCCAACGGGAGTGGCGACCAGCTACGAGTACGACGATCTCTACCGGCTAACTTCGGTCACTCTCGCAGATTCCACGCCACACGACGGCGTGGCGGAGCGTGTCGAGACGTACCGCTACGACACGGCAGGCAACCTGGTCGAGTACCAAGATGCCGAGAGCGGCTCCATCCGCTACGCATACAACGCTTACGGCCAGCTACTGAAGGAACTGGAATTACTAAACGGCGACGCCACGCCGAACGCTGTGCGGGGCGAAACGCGTTACCGCTACGACTCCGAGGGTAATCGCACAGCGGTCCTGGACGGCAATCTCAACAAGACCGTCTTTGGCTACGACCAGCTCGGGCGTGTGGTGTCGGAGAAGCAAGCCCGGCCCGGACAGCTGACCGACGCCCCGGATAAGACCAGGACATTTACCTACGGCGACGATGGCAATCTGGACCGCTACACCGACCGCGAGGGACGCGTAACGGTCTACCAGTACGACGCTCTCGATCGGCTGAGTGCCGAGACCTGGTACGCCCCAACCAATCTGGTGGACGACGTCGGCAAGCTGGAGTGGAAGTACGACACACTCGGACGCGTCGAAAGTAGTCGAACGCGGGTTAAGTCCGACGGCGTGATCAGCGTCGGAGTACCGTACGGGATCGACTACACCGATTCCTACGATTACGACCGGCTCGACCGCGTGACGGCCGCACGGAACTACGAGAAAGGAATAGGCCCATCGTCACGCGGGTACAATGTGTTGCAGGCGTACGCGTACGACCAGACCGCGGCCTTGGCGAGCGGCGCGTTCGCGGCTGCAACGCGGACGCTCACGACCAACAACGAGGGCAGTGGCGCGTACGCCGATCTCGCCTACGCCACGGTTACAAGCACGATCGACAAGCTCGGCCGTACCACGTCGATCGAAGCGGCCGGCAGTGTTGCTGGTGACAACGACATCTTCATTAAGCAGAAGAGCGTTGCTTACGACTACGACACCGCAGGCCGAATGACCCGCGCGGCGCGGTACGAGGGCCCGGCCGACGGTTCGTCCGCCCCCACATCTGTGTTCGACACCGCCTATCAATACGATCCGGCCGGTCGCCTGGCGAGCATTCTGCACACCGACACGAGCGGCCCGCTCGTCAGCCACGACTACGCCTACGACAAGGCGTCGAGGATCACGCGCGTCGACTCGCGGACCAGCACGCCAGGCTTCAACCGCAGTCGCACCGAGACTCACGAGTACGACGACGCGGGCCGCTTGGTCGATTGGGACCAGAACCTGACGACCGGCGCGGGATCACCGGCAACGGACAGTCTCAACCTAGAACTCGACGCCGCCGGCAACCGAGACTCGGCGAGCGACACGGTCGGCAAACAGAACCGACCCTCGTCGGACGCCACCTACAACTACGCGTATGACAACGAGGGCAACCTCACGCGGCGAACGCTGAAGGCGGACACCTCTCAGTACACGACTTACGACTGGGACCATCGCAACCGGCTGGAGCGGCTGACGGAGCACGTCAACAACGCCGAGGTGTCGCGTGTCCGGTACGTGTACAACAACGACGACCTCCGCGTGCAAGAGTTTGCCACCACATTCGCAAGCGTTACCGACGAAGAGATCCAGTCAATTGAGCACTACGTCTACGACGGAAGCGAGCTTGTCGCGGTGCTCGATGGCGTATGGACCAACGATGGGAGCCAGTCTTCGGGCTCGGATATCGTAACAAGTGCCGCGACGCTCCAGCGTACGCTGCTAAGTGGCCCGGGGATCGACAACCGAGTTGTCGAGGAGGTCTTCCGGGATGCCGACAGCAACACGACGGCCACCCAAGGAAGCGACTCGGCGGAGACCGGCGTCTTCTGGACGGCCGCCGACCACATGGGCAGCGTCCGCGACCTCTTGACGCAGTCACCCTCCGGCGCGTCGCTCCATCAGCACTACGAGTACGGCGCCTTCGGCGAGCGACAGGAAGCCGTCGACGGGACCGGCACGGCCATCACCGACGAGGCCGAGTTGGCGATCGACGCGGCGTTCGCCGGTCGCGATTGGGATGACGAGGCCGGCCTCTACTACAACCGGGCCCGCTGGTACGACGCGGAGCAAGGCCGCTTCCTCAGCGAAGACCCAATTGGCTTCGCCGGCGGTGACCCCAACGTGTACCGCTACGCCAGCGGCGACCCCGTCAATTTCCGCGATCCAAGCGGGCTGACGCCCGCGGGTAACCCACTCGTCGCGCTCCAGGTCCGCGTGCCGGAAACGGTCTCAAGATCAACCCCGAGCAGCGAAACGACGCCGCCGGTCGACAACCGTCGTCAGATGACGCTCACCCCGCCAGTGCTGAAGCCGACCGTATTCGACGAGCCCCGTGGCGGGCAGGGTCGACCGGCAGCTGAACGGCGGCTGGCGAGGCTGGCCGCGTTCAACCGACTAGATAATGCTCTTGCGACTCTGCAGTTCGAGTTGGCGGCCGTCGGTCAGAACGCCCTAACGGTCGGCAACGCGGACGCCGCAAGGGCCTTGATGGCCTTGGACGAGTACTACGCAGCGCTAGCACAAGCCGAACAGCTTGACGACGCCACCTCTTACGCCGCGGCGCCGTTCGGGCTGAGTAAAGCCGACGGGCTGCGGCAGATTCAGACGATCACCGGCCAGAAGGTCGCGAGTGCAGCGGATCGGGCGCGCGGGCTCGATCGGGCGGCTACTGCGTTGGACGTTGCGGACAAGGCTGTGACCGTCGTTGGTGTTGCAGCTGGTGGAGCTGGTCTAGCGAAGGTTGCTGCTCAGAAGGGCTTGATTGAGGCGGGCAAGCAGGTGACGCGGGTCGGTGTCTCCATCGCAGGAGCCAGCGCCGCGACCGTAGCGCTCGAAGTCGCGGAAGACCGGTTGGGCTTGCCTGATTACACTAGTACACTGGTGGCCACTGGCGTCGATGTGGTGTCGTTAGCGCTACTGAAAGTGAGGGCCCCAAGAGGGCGTGTGATCGCGAGGGCCGACGGAGTAGCTGGCGATCTCCTGCCGGCCTCCTCTCTGAATAGCCGCCAGTCTGCAATCCACGCCGCACTATCCGAGAGCGGGGCAACGGCCACGCTACGGAAGCGATCTGTGTCGATGGCTGATCTGCGTGCAGTCACTCGGGTGACCGGAGACGAATACACCGCTTTCACCCAAGGTGGACGCCGCTTCCTTATTCGCGGGCATGGCAACGAGATACGAGTGTCTCAGGGTTTGGCAGATGACCTCCGTGCCGGGGCGTATGGCCGTTGGTCAGGTCACACGCACCCGCCTGGGTTCAGCCTGAACCCATCGACGTTTGATCGCTCGTTCCTTCCTGCTGGGCAAAACCGAAGTGCAATTTGGGGCGATGGCCCTACGCCACGCATCTTCCACCGCACTCCCGCAGATGACATTCTGTTCGAATCTGAACAACGTACGCAGCAATGGAGACGGCTCTTTGGACAGTAGCAAGCAGAAACCAGAGATGGATGATCAGACGGCACTTGCTTTCGCAGGCGAGTGCTTCAACAAGCTACATCCGCGTGATACTTGGCCAGCTTGGGTGTTGCCATGCACCGTATTTAGCCATCATCGCGATGCGGACCGACGGTACGTTGTGCACTTTAGCGTTACGCCGCTCGCCACCCGTGACGGAGTCTCGTACTTTGAAGTCGCCGTGAATCCTCACACTGGGGAGACGGAAGTTCTCCGGAACGACGACCTCAGCCAGTTCACTGGGGAAGAGCTTGAAGGCTTCAAGAAGGAAGCATGAAATCTGCCCCCTACCCTCCCCGCACCGCCGATCCCCGGCATGTGGGGTGCCCACCAAAATCCGAGGCCGCTCTCAGCGGCTAGGGCATACCACCCCACAATCACGCCCGCGGCTCATCGCCGGGGTCGGAAACCCCACCGCCCCCCCGCGTCATGGATGGCTGGCGTGTGGGAGGGGTGGGCCAAAAAGTTCCCTTGCCTTTCTGATCCAAAGGGCGATACTGGGAGGTGTTGAGGTGTACACTCACCCGCCAGCCAGCCAGGGAATCGGTAGCCGCGACTCATGGATTGGACCTCCGCCAACCTCGTTCAGGTAATTCAGTACCTGCTACCCGGCTTCGTCGCCGCCTGCCTGTACTATTCGCTCACTGCCCACCCGAAGCGATCTCCGTTTGAGCGAGTCGTCCAAGCGTTGATCTTCACGGTCATCGCACAATTGATGACGGCAGGCGTTCGCTGGGGCCTTGAAGGCATAGGCCAGTTAGCCTCAATCGGCAGGTGGACGACTAACGTCGCTCAAGCTTGGTCGCTCTTGAATGCCTCGGTCGTCGGCGTCGGTTTCGCTTCGATCTCGAACAGGAATCTGTTCCACAGCTTCTGCTACCGCTTTGGGATCACGTCGAGAACGTCGCATCCGTCCGAGTGGTTCAGTGCGTTCCATCGAGACAAGCGTTTCGTCATTCTGCACTTGAAGGACAACCGCCGCGTCCACGGCTGGCCGGAGGAATGGCCCGATCATCCTGACGCAGGCCACTTCGTCTTGATGCAGGCTTCTTGGCTTCTGGACAGCGGCGACTCGGCCTCGATGCACGCTGTCGAACGGCTGCTGATCCCGGCTACCGATGTGGGCATGGTCGAGTTGATGCGGACGAACGACGAGATCACTGCTGATGCAGAAGAACTTGAGGCGACCGAAAGACTTCTGCTTGGCACTTACGACGAGGAGGAAAGCGATGGGGAGCAAGGCACCACAGCCACCGCCACCGAGGAACACGGCGAGCAACGGAGAGCGACCGAAGCCGCCGCCCGTGTCGCCGCCGCCACCGAAACCGAAAGACAACTGAACGGAGACGACCATGAGCCAAAGCGAATCACAGCCGCCGCGACCGGAGTTGGTCAGGCCGGAGACTCCGAGGGAGCAGACGGGACACACCGGAGCCCCGAGAAACGACGGCCGAGGTAAGCCACCCGTCTCGCCACCACCGCCCAAGAAGTGAGGAACATCACCATGTTCGATGGCAAACGCATTATTCGCGGAGTCCCGATGCGGCCAAACATCATGGGTGGCCATCACGGCAAACCCGTGAAGATCGACATCAAGGAGGCACCGAAGTCGCCTCCTCCCCCCAAACCGAAGGACAAGTGACCGATGGCTGATCGACAGCTACCAAGGAACGACGGTGAACGTGGCTTCAATTGCCGTCCGCCAGCAAACGAATCACAACCGCGGCCCGGTGAGTTTGGATCGAGCGGAAAGCCACCCAGTGGCGGTGGTGAAACTCCAAAGTCTCCGCCGCCGCCGAAGAAGTGACGTAGCGTGTTTGCGATTGCCTAGAGCGTATCTCATAACCGCCTGACGGCGATGATGAGGCAGGCGAGCTTGAGGAAGCCGTGGTAGATCGATGAGTAGAACTCGTTGCGGACGACGATCCGCTTGAAGGCCTGGAGCCAGGCGATGGTGCGTTCGATCTTCCACCGCTTGCGATAGCGACGCAACTTCCGCCCATCCTGCTTCTTCGAGCGGACGCGGTTCTTGCGGTGCGGGCAGATGAGGTCGATGCCGCGTTCGTCGGCGAGCCGGTCCCGCAGCGGGTCGCTGTCGGCCGCCTTGTCGTAGATCAGCTTGCTCGGGACGTAGGTGGTCGCCGCCGCGTCGATCAGCGGCTCGATGAGGTTCACCTCGGCGTGGTTGGCCGCTTCGATGTCGATCGCTAGCGGGAGACCGTTCGCGTCGGCCAGGACCATGACCTTGGTCCCCTTGCCCCGCTTGGTCTTGCCGACGTGTTCGCCCCTTTTTTAGCCGAGGCGAACGTGCCGTCGGCGAAGCCCTCACGCCAGTCAATCTGGCCCGCCTTGTCGAGCTTACGCAGCAGGCGTTTCCAAGCCCGATTCAGCACGCCGCTGCCCACCCACTCGACGAATCGGCGGTGGACGGTCGAGCGTGAAGGGAACCGGGGCGGCAGGTCTTTCCAGCGGGCCCCACTGCGGAGCATCCACAACACGCCCTCGAAGCACGCTCGGGAGTCGGCCATGGGCCGGCCGCCTCGCGGGCTCGGCGTCGGGTTGGCGAACAGGTCGGCAATCAGCAGCCAGTGCTCGTCGCTGAGCTCGGCTTGCAGGTCTTCTCTTGTGGGTTCCATCCTGGACCCCGCCTCAACGCGACATCGGTCGCTCATCGAAAGGTCCTCCTTGTGGCCTCTCTACGGAGCAACCAACCTCCGGTTCAGCTAGCAACTCAGCGTTTTGAGATACGCTCTAGCACAATTCAAGGGTGCGAGTAGCATGGATGTCGCGGTGTGCTTCTCCACTAATCCGCAGGGCCAAACACGACACCTTTGAGGAAGCGGCCCGCTCGACCGCCAGCATAGCGCTGAGACGGGCTGAGGCGTCGCGTGCTCGCGGCAAAGCCGGCGAGCTGCCTCCGCTGCCTCCGCTGCCACCAAGCGGCGCAAGCTCTTAGGGGGCGATTCAGGAGCGCGGTGGGGCATGGCTGCCGTAGGAGCGTCGGGGGGAAGTCTTTGCCGCGCGCGGAAGCACCATTGAGCACGAACGCGGGCAGCCGAGCTACTACGCGGCAAAACGCCAGCGCTCTGATGGCATCTCACGTCGAGCTAGTGAGCAACGCGGCAGCGATTGGAGTCAAGACCTCCGGATTCAACGGCGAGCGGAGCGGGCTTAGGCTGCGGCCGTGTCACCGGTTGAAGAGCCGGCAGGTGTGCCAGGGTGGTATTTTTGAACCATTCTCAGAAAAGTTCCCTTGGCGGTGGTGTGGGGGCAGTGGGTAGCCCTTTCTTATATAAAGGGCTCTCCCCACACCCCCACCCCGCCAAGGCTGGGGGTGGGACTGGGGTGGGACCGAGGCAGATCCGGGTCCCACTAGAAGCGAAAAAGACTGTGTATGAAGGGTGAAATGGGTGGGCGGGCAAAAACTGCACCGGTCCCACTCTGAGTGGGACCGTGAGTGGGACCGGGGTCGGTCAAGAGTAGGGTAGGGTCCCACCCAGATTGCCGGTTATCCGGAGCCACTTCGTCCGGCGCCCGCCCCGTACGACGTCCTCCGCAGTGATCTCGCCGGCGGCGACCAGAGTGTCGATCGCCGGGGTTGAGGACCGCGTCTTTCATGCTCAGCGCTTCCCTGGCGCTCCTCCGAGACACGCCTTCCATGCCGATCGAGACGAGGTAGTCGCGCGGCCGCTCGTGGGGCTGAAATTGGCGAGCGAGTGGAGCGTAGTCGGCCGTCGGCCGGTCGCTCCGTGGACGAGTGCGCTGTGCAACCAAGGTGATGCATCAGCTAGGCGAAGGGCAGCGGCAATGCTGCCGCCACCGATCGCCACAGGAACCTAGCTCACACCGTGACACCGGGCCGGAGTAAGCCTTGCCGAACCCGCAAACTCTGACGTGAGAGAATCGTTACGACCGGCCCCCGAAGCCGTCGCTGTTTGCAGGGCGTCGGCAGGTGGTTCTGGCCAAGTGGCTAGTCGCCGAACACAGGTTTCGCGCATGTCAAACGTGAAGCGGATCTGTATCGACGTCGCTCCGGTATCGTCCATCTTGGCATGGCGGAGTCGCCTCCGCCCTGCACCTGACTAACTCGGGCGCCCGTCGCAAAACCGTCTACGCAGCGTTCGACGGCGACGCTCGAAAGCCGCGAAGCGGCGGGTGTTATTACACCCACCTAGGGACTCTTGGAGCCCTTTACAGACCTTCTCCGGCGGAATGGATCGCACCCGATGCGTGCCTGCTACCCTGAAAATGCAGGGGTTTGCGGTGATTTTAGGTGCTGGCGACCGATTTGGGTCATCGTCTTAGAAGTCCGCTGCTCTATCCAGCTGAGCTACGGGCGCGGCGGCGGGCCGTCTTGTTCGGCCCCGTGCCTACCACTATCGGGGAAAAGCGGGTGGCGTTCTAGGCAAGCGTCGTCGGTGGGCCGCCGCGCGTCAGCCTGCCGGCTCGTCGGGCTCGGCGGGGATCGGCTTGCCGTGGGGGTCGATCGGCGCCTCGGCGGTCGCGTCGCGGAGCAGGCCGCGGAGTCGGCGGTCCGTCACGTGCTCCAGCTCCTCGGCCCGCGGATGGATGGCGGCGGAGTCCATGCCGGCCTCGCTGACGAGGTAGGTCTCCCACAGGCGGTGCGAGCGCACGACCTCGCGAGCGGCGACGACGCCCGCGTCGGTGAGCCGGTAGCCGTGCGGGGTCGGGTCGATCAGCCCGTCGGTGGCGAGTCGCTTGGCGGATCGGCGTAGGGTGCGTGGATCGACGCCGACCCGATCGGCCAACTCGGCCACGCCGATGGCCGGCTGGCGCCCGCCCTCTTCGTGGCGATAGAGCACGCCGAGGATGTCCTCGGCGACGGTCGCCAGCCACACCGCTCTCCGCCGCAACGCGCGGGCGATCAGCCCCTGGCTTGGAGAGAGGACCACCGCGGCGGCGAACAGCACGCCGCTCGCCACCGCAATGCCGCCCGCCGTGTTGGTGCTGGAGAACCCCGCCAGGCGCGGAAGCAACACCACGCCCAGGTGGCCGAGCACCGCCCCGACGGCCGCGATCGCCGCCGACAGCCAGACCATCTGGCCGAGCCGCTTGGTGAGCAAAAACGCGGTCGCCGGCGGCGCGACGAACATCGCCACCACCAAGATATTGCCCACGGCCTCGAACGCCGCGACCGCCGTCACGGCGACCAGCGTCATCAGCAGATAGTGCATCCCCTGCGCGTTAACACCGACCGTGGTCGCTAGCGACGGGTCGAATGCGCTGACGCGGAACTCCTTGAACAGCAGCGCGACCGCCGCCGCGTTCAGGATCAGCACGGCGCCCAGTACGAACACCACACGCGGCGCCGCCACGCCGGCGACGGTCCAGGTGCTCAGCGGCGTCATCTCGATCGCACCGTACAGCACGCAGCCGGGGTCGAGATCGACGCTGTCCGCCGCGCGGACAATCATCAGCAACCCCGCGGCGAAGAGCGACGTGAACACGACGCCCATCGACGCCCCCTCGTCGACGCTGCCGTACCGGTGGATCCACTCGGTGAACAACGCGGTGAGCACGCCCACGGCGACGGCGCCCAGGAACATCGGCAGGCTGTGCCGACTGCCGGTGAGGAAGAACGCGGCCGCGAGGCCGGGGAGCACGGCGTGGCTGATGGCGTCTCCCAGCATGCTCATGCGGCGGAGCACCAGGAAGTTGCCCAGCAGCGCGGCGGCCACCGACGCGAGCACCCCGGTGGCGATGATCCAGCCGTCGATCGCCCAAGACATGCCGAACGGGTTCATGCGGGGTTGCCCTCCGGCGTGACGAGCTGGTGCGGGCTCGCGGGCGGCCGCTCGGGCTCGCGCGATTCCAGCAGCCGTTCGAGCCGGGCGATGGTTTCGGGCGGCAGGGCGTGCTCGATGGCGTCCGCGCGGCGGTCGACGATCGCCGGCGCCACGTCCGCGTGCGTGATCAAATACAGCTCCCACAGGCGATGCTGCCGCGTGAGGCGTTCTGCCTCGATCGCGCCGCGTTCGGTGAGGGTGATGCGGTTGTCGGCCAGGGGTTGCGCGACGCCACGCCGCTGGGCGAACGCGACCGTGCGGCGGAGCTCTTCGGCCGTCCAGCTGCGTAAGCGGCTGAGATCTTCGAGCGAGGCCACCGGTCGAGCCAGGGGGCCGCCAGCCGTTTCGAACACCTCGTAGACGCCACGGAGGAGATGCTCGAGGCGGATGCGGCGTTCGAACCGAGCGCGGCGGATCAGGCGGAGCACCACGCCCTGGCGCCCGCCGAACAGGGCGCTCACGGCGAACAGCGTCGCAGCCACGAGCACGATGACCGCCCCCGACGGCAGGTCGTCGGCCGTCGCGCTGATCACGGCGCCAACGAGGCAGCTGACTGCGCCGATCACTCCCGACAGCAGCGTCATCCGATCGACGGACGCGGTCCAGAACCGCGCGGCCGCCGCGGGCGTGACGAGCAGCGCGATCATGAGCACCAGGCCCACGGCCTGGAGGCCTAGGATGGTGATCGCCACGACCATCGCCATCAGCGTCAGGTCGAGCCCGACGACCGGATAGCCCTTGGACGAGGCGTAGTCGCTGTCGAAGCACAGCAGCCGCAGCTCTTTCGCCAGCAGCAGGCAGACGAGGACGCACGCCGCCGAGGTGCCGGCGATCAGGTAGACGTCCGCGGCGAGCATCGCGGCGGTCTTGCCGTAGATGAACGACTCGAGGCCCGCGGCGTGCCCACCGGGCATCTGCTGCGCGATGCCCAGCAACGCCACGCCGGCGCCGAAGAACACGCTCAGCACCAAGCCGAGCGCCGTGTCTTCCTTGAGTCGCGTGTAGCGGCGGATCGCGAGGATGCAGAGCACCCCGAGCACGCCGCTGATGGCGGCGCCGATCAGGAGAAGCGGGAGCCGTTTGCCATCGCCGCCGATCGCCGTGGTGAGGATGAACGCCATGGCGATGCCCGGGAGCGTGGCGTGGCTCAAGGCGTCGCCGACGAGCGCCCGACGTCGCAGCAGCGTGTAGCTGCCGATCACCCCGGCGCCGAAGCCAAGCATCGTCGTGCCGCCGACGACCACGCGGGTGTTGTAGTCGCGTAGCAAAGCGACGCGGAGCCAATCGTCGGCGGCGCCAAGAAGGGGCTCGGTTGGCGCCGATCCGGCCAGCACGGGTCCCGCCAGCACGGTCCCCACGAGCACGCACGCCGCGGTCAACGCCAGAGCCGGGGTCACAGCGAGCGCTCCCGGCGTGTGACGGCCTCGGTTGCTTCGTCGAGCAGCGTGAGCCGGCCGCCGTAGGTCTTCTGCAGGTTTTCGTTGGTGAACACACGGTCGACCGGGCCGCTGGCGACCACACGCATGTTCAGCAGCAGCACGTCGTCGAAGTAGTCCGGCACCGTGTGCAGGTCGTGATGGACGACGACGGCCGTCTTGCCGTGCGACCGCATCTCGCGGAGCAGGTCGACGATCGCCGCCTCGGTCGCCGCGTCGACCGCGGCGAACGGTTCGTCCATGAAGTACAGGTCGGCGTTCTGCACGAGCGCGCGGGCGAGGAAGGTGCGTTGCTGCTGACCTCCGGAAAGCTCGCTGATCTGTCGCCCGGCCAGGTCGGCGATGCCGACCCGTTCGAGCGCCTCCAGCGCTCGCTGTTGGTGCGCGCTCGTTACCCGGCGGCCGAAACCGATCTCGCGGTACAGCCCCATCGCGACGACCTCTTGCGCGGTGATGGGGAAGTCCCAGTCAACGCTCTCGCGTTGTGGCACGTACCCCACGCGGCCACGGTGCTCGGCGTACGATCCGCCGTAGAACCGGATGCTGCCCGAGGCGAGGGGCGTGAGCCCGAGCACGGCCTTGATCAGCGTGCTCTTGCCGGCGCCGTTCGGACCGACGATCGCGACCAGCCGCCCCGGGTTCACGTCGAGCGCGACGTCCCAGATGACCGGTCGACGCTGATACGCCACCGTCAGGTCGTGCACGGCGAGCGGTAGATCGGCGGCGGCCGGGGCGTCGATCATTCGGCGGGCTCCGGATCCGCTTCAGCCGTTTCGAGGGGGCCCGCCCCGAGCCGTCCCCGCAGGCCGCGCTCCGGCGCCTGGCCGCCGAGTGCGCGGGCGACGGTCGTCACGTTGTGGTCCAGCATGCCGACGTAGGTCCCTTCGTACGTGCCGGCCTGGCCCATGGCGTCGGAGAACAGCTCGCCACCGATGCGGACCTCGTGGCCGCGGGCGGCGGCGCCGTCGACCAGCGCGCGGATGTTCTTGGACGATACGCTGCTCTCGACAAAGACCGCTGGGACCTGGCGTTCGACCAGCAGGTCCACCAGCGTGTTGATCCGCTGCAGCCCCGCCTCCGACTCGGTGGAGAGCCCCTGCACGCCGATCACTTCTAGCTCGTACGCCCGGCCGAAGTAGTTGAAAGCGTCGTGCGAGGTGAGCAGCACCCGCTGGCCGGGGGGGATCGTCGCGAGCGTCTGGCGGGCGTACGCGTCGAGCTCGGTGAGTTCGGCGCGGTAACGCTCGGCGTTCTCGGCGAGGGTGCCGGCCTGATCGGGCAGAGACTCCACGAGCGAGTCTCGGACCGCGTCGACGCACTGCCGCCAGGCGGTCAGGTCCATCCACACGTGCGGGTCGGCGTGGCCGCCGGCGTCTTCGGGCTCGATCAACGCGCCTTCATCAATCAGCTCGGTCACCGCGTGCACCGGTTTGTTGCGGCCGACTTTCTTCAGCGTGTCCGTCATCTTTCCTTCGAGCAACAAGCCCGAGTAGAAGACCGCGTCGGCGGCGGAGATGGCGGCGACATCGTCGCGGGTCGCCTTGTACAAGTGCGGATCGACACCGGGGCCCATCAGCTGCTGCACGCTGACGAGGTCCGCCCCGATCTCCCGCACGAGGTCCGCGACCATGCCCGTCGTGGCCACGACCCGCAGTTGCCCCGCCGAGCTGTCGCTCGAGGTTGTGGGCCCAGCGCCCGTGCAGCCGAGCAGCGACGCACCGGCCAGTGGCAAGCAAACCGCTAGCACCACGACCGATGCATGAACACGGCGGACGCTATCGAGAGGCTTGGTCATCGGCTTTGGCCAGGTCGCAAAAGAGAATTCGACTTTGGTTTAGCATAGGCTAAAATCGAGTCACGGGGCAACCGTCAATCGCTAGGCGAGGACGCCGGGAGTATCGATAATCCTCGTGAGCCCTTTTCACGGAGCAGCCGCATGGGGTCCCCCGCCTCACCACAATCGAAGCCCTTCCGCCGCACGCGGAGCGACCACGCCAGCGAGACCGCCGAGGACTACGTCGAGGCGATCGCCGAGACGCTCGCGGAGCGGGGCGTGTGCCGCAACGCGGACCTCGCACGCCTGTTCGGCGTGAGCCACGTGACGATCAACAAGACGGTCGCCCGGCTGCAGCGGGAAGGCTTGGTCGAGACCGAGCCGTACGGCCCGTTGATGCTGACCGCCTCAGGCCGGCGGCTGGCCGAGGCGTCGCGGCGGCGGCACGAGATCGTGCTGAAGTTCCTGCTCTCACTCGGCGTGAGCCAAGCCGTGGCGGAGGTCGATTCGGAGGGCATCGAGCACCACGTGAGCGACGAAACCCTGGCGGCGTTGGAGCGTCACCTCGGCGACGGCCCCACGGCGTGACGGGGCGACGACCGCCACGCGGGCCAAACCCCAAGGGGATCTCGGAGAGATCGCCGCGCGACGGTCGAGTTCCTGCCAGCAGCCGATAAACTGTGGGCCCACACGCGTCTCTTTCCGTAACCACTGCCGTCTGCCGTCTGCCGTCTGCCCACTCCCATCCCCCATGCTCACGCTTGACCGTCGTTCGTTCCTGCACGCCTCCTCGGCCTTCGCCGCCGGTTTCGCGGGGCTACGGTCCGCCAGCCTGCACGCGGCCGACCTTTCGCCTGAGCCTGCCGGCGTCGGTTACGGCGCCCTGCGGTCGGACCCCGAGGGCGTGCTCGACCTGCCGCCGGGCTTCTCGTACCGGGTCATCTCCCGCGCCGGCGAGCGGATGCAGGACGGCCTGTTCGTGCCCGACAAGCCGGACGGCATGGCGACCTTCGCCACCCGCGACGGCCTGACAATCCTCATGCGGAACCACGAGTGCCTCCCCGCCGAGGGGGGCGGCTTCGGCGAGGCGGGCGTGCTCGCGCAGAAGTTTGACCGCCGGCTGATCTACGATCGGCACAACTACGCCCCGGCGTGCGGCGGGGTCTCCACTGTTGTGTACGACACCCAGCGGCAGCAGGTCGTGCGGCAGTTCCTGCGTCTGGCCGGCACCATTCGTAACTGCGCGGGCGGGCCCACGCCGTGGGGCAGCTGGATCACTTGCGAAGAGACCATCGAACGCGTGGGCGACACCAGCGGCGGCTTCACCTGCCAGCGGGACCACGGCTACTGCTTCGAGGCGCCCGCGACTACCAAGCCGGGGCTGGCCGCCCCCGTTCCGCTCGTGGCGATGGGCCGGTTCCGGCACGAAGCTGTCGCCGTGCTCCCCGGCTCGAGCATCGTCTATCTGACCGAGGACATGGACGACGGCTGCCTGTACCGCTTCTTGCCGAGCCAGCCCGGCCGGCTCGCGGCGGGCGGGCGGCTGCAGGCGTTGGCGATCGTTGGCCAGGCGAGCCGCGACACCCGCAACTGGGACGTCGGCGATCCGATCGCCCCGCGCGACATCTTCGATGTCCGCTGGATCGACCTGGACCACCCGGAGTCGCCCGACGACGACCTGCGCTACCGGGCCTTTGCGGCGGGCGCCGCGCGGTTCGCCCGGGGCGAGGGCGTCTGGAACTGCGGCGACTACGTGGCGTTCGCCTGCACCAGCGGCGGGTCGGAACGGATCGGCCAGGTGTGGCGGTACACGCCCAGCGGCGCCGAGGGGCAGGCGGGCGAGGCCGACGAGCCGGGCCGCCTGGAGCTGTTCATCGAGCCGAACGACTCGCGGCTGGTCGAGAACGCCGACAATCTGACCGCAGCCCCGTGGGGCGACCTGATCGTCGCGGAGGATCGCAGCGGCGACGAGGTGCGGCTGGTCGGCGTCACGCCGGCGGGCGAGTGCTACCCGCTCGCGCAGAACCACAAGCAGACCGAGTTCGCCGGCGTGGTGTTCTCTCCCGACGGCTCGACGCTGTTCGTCAACCTGCAGCACGCGGGAATGACCGTGGCGATCACCGGTCCGTGGCGCGCCGCCGCGATCGGCTGACCGCTACCCGGCGCCCGCTACCGGTTCGGCAACCACTGGGCCGGCGAATGGCGGTAGTAACGCGTGAGCGCCGCGTACAGCTCGTGGTGTTCACGTCGCAGCTCGTGCGGCCGCTCGAAGAAGCACTCGGTCGCCACGGCGAAGAACTCCGCGGGGCTAGTGGCGCCGTACTCGTCCAGCAGCGACGCCCGGCCGCCGGCGGCCGCCTCGAGCAGCCGTTCGTACTCGACGCGCGTGACCTCGTACCACGCGTGCCGCTCGTCGCGGTTGGGGATGAACGGTACGCCGTCGATCGGCCCGTCGAGCCCGTCCAGATGATGGGCGAACTCGTGCAGCACCAGGTTCTCGCCGTCGCCCGGCTCGCGGGCGGTCTCCAACACGTCGGCCCACGAGAGGATCACCGGTCCGTCGTCCCACGCCTCGCCGAGCCGGCCCCCTGGCGCCTCGCCGAAGATCGGGTCGTACGTGTCCTGCAGCAACGAGACCTCCTCGTTGCGTGGGGCGGCATAGAACGCCTCCGGGTACAGGATGATGGTCCGCAGATGAGGGAAGTCGAACGGCCGCCCGGCGCCGAGCGTCAACAGCGCCGCGACGCCCGCCACGGTCACCCGATGCTCGTCCGTCACGGCGTATCCTGCGCCGCCCTCCCAGTGCTTGCCGGCGACCATCCGCGCGACGACCGTGTGCGTGTGCTCACGCTGCGTGTCGTCGAGGTGGGCGTACTGCCAGACGTTGCGCCGCAGTACCGGCGCCCACACGGGATCGAACGCGGCCGAGCGTCTGCCGCGGAGCCAGCCGAACATCGAGGCCCCAGTGCGTTAGAACAGCGGCGGGCGGCCCATCTGCCGACGCCAGTTGGAGAGGTGCCCCAGGTGGCCGGCGATGTGCGTCGTGAGGATGTGCGCGAGCAGGTCGCCCTGCGTGGGGAGTGTCTTGGCGAGCGGGCCGATGGGGTTGCGCTCGGTGAGCGTTGCGAGGTCGGTCTCCGAGACCGCGTCGCACACCGCGGCGTGCGTGTCACGCAACGCCGTCATGAGCTCGTCCTTCGACGGGTACGCCTCCATCCGCTGCGGCAGCGGTTCGCTCTGCGGGCCGAACTCATAGGCCCAAGTCGTCGGCAGCGTCTTCTCGCGGCCGAGCATGGCCAGGGCCATGTCGTTGACGATCGCCAGGTGCCCGAGGATCCAGCCGGGCGGATTCACACCGCCCTGCCCTTCGGCAACGACCGGCTGATGGGCGAGCTCGTCGTCCGTGATGTCACCGACGAGCGACTCGGCCATGCCGATGGCGAAGCGGTAGAGCGTGAGGAGTTGTTCGTTCATGAAAGTCACGGGCGGGGTAGGACGCACCTTGGTGTGTGGAGGAAGCATCGATACCTCTACTTGCTGAGTTGGTCAGCTGCCGAAAATCCCTCACGAGTGACTTCAGAAACCTCACCCTTGTGGCCGAGATCCTTGATAAACCGTCGTCTCAACAGGTCTTCGAGTCCTCCAAGCCACTTTGCCACCGTCCGTGGCGAAGGATCTGAGATCATGGACTTCCGGCCCGCGTGTAGACTCTCGCCGCCCATGTACCGCGAGTGCATGACGCGTCCGTCGTCTTCCACGGCCGCCAGCAGAATCGCCGCAGCTTCTTCAGACAACTCTGTTGTCGTTGAATCGCCAACGACATCAGCCAACACTCCGATCGAATCTCGCCAACTGACCGGACCAGTCTTTATGGGTAACGCCCGAATGATCTCGCGAAGGGCTTCCAGTCGTGTCTGAGGATGCTTCCACACAAACTGCTGTAGTAGCTCCGGCACCTCGCCTTTGTTGCCGTCTTCCTCAAACTGGAGGGTGATTATCGAGAATTGATCGCCCATCTTGCGCTTACGCTGGATCGCATAGTCGATTTCAGATTTGAGGTAGCCTTTGTCTTGGAACGCTGGTGTTATGAAGAACACGGCAGCGCACGACTCCTCAACCCCTCGCAGCAAACCGCGTTCTAGCGAAGTACCAGCAGGCATCGCATCTTCATCGAGCCAGGGGTCGTAGCCGATGTACTCGAGGGTTGTCTTGAAGTCGCGGATCAACTCCTTGTCTTCACCCTTGTGGCTTAAGAAGACTCGCTTGGCGAGGCTTGATTCCATGTTCACTTCAGCTCCGCAAATGACACAGAAATAGCTTGGCGATGGCTCAGCCTTAATCAGCTCGCGACAACACTTGAATTCTATGACAGGCCATGGAACGTCGATGTCGTTCGGCGGGGGCCCGATTCTCCCATCAGCCCGATCTGTTTTGATGGTAAGGAGGCCACGAGAACTGCTCGCAGCTTCCGCGGCGAGTCGGTCCAAGGCTGGCCCCACGACCGCCTGCTCGGCAACTGCTTGAACGTACGCAACCTGCGAGTCCGTGAACCAGCAGTTGCTACCCGCGTGACCGCAGTAGGGGCAATATCCAATGGGCTGATCACTGCCACTGCCGAATGCCGCCTTAAACTGACGGTTACAGGACGGGCATTCCTGGCTGAGGTAGCCATCGGTGTCGGTAGGGAACCGAAGATCCATCGGCAACACTCTTCGCAGATAACGGAGATGTCGGTAGGGCTATCCCGCCAGCAGCTTCCGTAGCACGAACGCTAGGATGCCGCCGTGGCGGTAGTAGTCCAGCTCCACCGGCGTGTCGATCCGCACCGTCATCGGGATCTCTTGCACCTTGCCGTCGGCGGCAGTCGCCTTGACGGTGATCGTCTGCCGCGGCTTCAGGTCGTCCGATAGTTCCGGGATATCAAAGGTCTCCTCGCCGGTGAGGCCGAGCGACTCGCGGGTGGCGCCGCCGGTGAACTCCAGCGGCAGCACGCCCATCATCACCAGGTTGCTGCGGTGGATCCGCTCGTAGCTGGCCGCCAGCACCGCGCGGACGCCCAGCAGGAACGTCCCCTTGGCCGCCCAGTCGCGGCTGGAGCCCGTGCCGTATTCGGCGCCGGCGATCACCACCAGCGGCGTGCCGTCCGCCTGGTACTTCATCGCCGCGTCGTAGATCGGCATGACCTCGCCGGCCCCGGCCGCGGTCGCGTCGGTCGGCAGGTAACGCGTGACGCCCCCCTCCGTGCCCGGCGCCAGCTGGTTCCGGATGCGGATGTTGGCGAACGTGCCGCGGGTCATCACCCGGTCGTTGCCACGGCGTGAGCCGTAGCTATTGAAGTCGCGCGGCGCGACGCCCGCGTCTTGCAAGAACAGCCCGGCGGGCGAGTCCTTGGCGATGGCGCCGGCCGGCGAGATGTGGTCGGTCGTCGTCGAGTCGCCCAGCACCGCCATGCACTTCGCGCCGGCGATCGGCTCGATCGCCTTCACCTCCGGCGTGAGGGTCGTCAGGAACGGCGGCTCCTGGATGTAGGTGCTCTGGTCGTCCCACTCGAAGAGGTTGCCCTCGGTCGTCTCGATGGCGTTCCACTTCTCGTTCTTCTCCCACACGCCGCCGTACTGCTCCTCGAACATCTCGGGCAGCACCGACGCCTCGACCGTCGTCTGCACCTCCTCGGCCGTCGGCCAGATGTCGGCCAGCATCACCGGCTTGCCGTCGGCGCTCGCGCCGAGCGGCTCGGTCGTCAGGTCGATGTCCGTCGTGCCGGCCAGGGCGTAGGCGACCACCAACGGCGGGCTCGCCAAGTAGTTGGCCTTCACGTGCGGGTTGATGCGTCCCTCGAAGTTCCGGTTGCCCGACAGCACGCCGGAGACGATCAGGTCGCCCTCAGTCACGGCCGCGGCGACGGGCTCGGGCAGCGGGCCGCTGTTGCCGATGCATGTCGTGCAGCCGTAGCCGACCGTGTAGAAGCCGACCGCTTCGAGCGCTTCGTCCAAGCCCGACTTCTCCAGGTAGTCGGTCACCACGCGTGAGCCGGGCGCGAGGCTCGTCTTTACGTACGGCTTCGCCTTGAGGCCGTGCTCCGCCGCCTTCTTCGCCACGAGGCCGGCGGCGACCATCACGCTCGGATTGCTCGTGTTCGTGCAGCTCGTGATGGCGGCGATCGTCACGGCGCCGTGCGTGATCTCGGCCGAGTGGCCGTTGTTCTGCACCGTCGCGGTGCTCGTGAGCGCGTCGCCCGAGAGGCCGAAGCCCTGCGGGCCGACGTCCGTGGAGAGCGCCTCGGCGAACGACTGCTTCATGCGGTCCAGCGGCACGCGGTCTTGCGGCCGCTTCGGTCCGGCGAGCGACGGCACGACGGTCGACAGGTCGAGCTCCACGACCTTGGTGAAGGTCGGCTCCGGCGCGTCGTCCGTGCGGAAGAGCTGCTGCTCTTTGCAGTACGTCTCGGCCAGCGCGATCTCGTCCGCGGTGCGGCCGGTCTGGGCGAGGTACTTGAGCGTCTGGTCGTCGACGGGGAAGAAGCCCATCGTGGCGCCGTACTCGGGGCTCATGTTGGCGATGGTCGCCCGGTCGGCGAGGCCCATGCCCGAGACGCCCTGCCCGAAGAACTCAACGAACTTGCCGACGACCTTCTCCTTGCGGAGGATCTCCGTGACGGTGAGCACGAGGTCGGTCGCCGTGGCGCCGGCGGGCAGCTTGCCGGTGAGCCGCATGCCGACGACTTCGGGCATGAGCATGTAGATCGGCTGGCCGAGCATGACGCCCTCCGCCTCGATGCCGCCCACGCCCCAGCCGACGACCCCCAGGCCGTCGATCATGGTCGTGTGACTGTCGGTGCCCACCAGCGAGTCGGGCACGGCCACTTGTCCCTTCTGGTCTTCACGCACGAAGACGCACTTGGCGAGGTACTCCAGGTTCACCTGGTGCACGATGCCGGTTCCCGGCGGCACCACGCGGAAGTTGTCGAACGCCTGCTGGCCCCAGCGGAGGAATTCGTACCGCTCTTTGTTCCGCGAGAACTCGAGCTCGATGTTCAGGTCGAGCGCCGAGTCGCCCAGGAAGTGGTCGACCTGTACCGAGTGGTCGATCACCAGGTCGGCCGGCACCAGCGGGTTGATCTTGGCCGGGTCACCGCCGAGCCGCTTCATGGCCGAACGCATGGCGGCCAAGTCCACCACCGCGGGCACGCCGGTGAAGTCTTGCAGCACCACCCGCGCGGGCTTGAACGGCACCTCGACGTTGGCGGTACCCTTCGAGTCGGCCCAGCCGGCGAGCGCTTTCACGTCGTCCTCGGTCACGACGTAGCCGTCGCAGTTCCGCAGCACGCTCTCCAGCAGCACGCGGATCGAGTACGGCAGGGCCGACACCTTGGTGTGGCCGAGCTCCTCGAGCTTGCTCAGCCGATAGATGCCGAGCTCGCCCGCGTCTCCAAACGAAGCGGGCGCCTTGAAGGTGTCGCGAGCGGAGAACGGATCGAAGACGGTGGCCATAGCGCGCGAAAGGGGAAGGCGGAGGGCGGGAGGGGGAATCGGCGTAAGCCTTGTGATGGTAGCCGATTAGGGCCTGTCGCGGGAGGTGGGCGGCACCGGTTGGGGGGAACCACAACGGAACGATGAGTTCGACGAAAGGGGGAACCACGAAGGAACGAAGGAACGAAGGAACGAAGGACACGAAGGACACGAAGGGAATCGGCGCAGGCTCGAAGCGGCGGGTCGGGTACTCTGCTCGCCTTCGAGGGTCACCCAGAAAGGAAGTAAATGATGTCCCGAGTTGCACTGCTCGCGGCGATGTTGACGTTCTCGGCGGCGGTTGAAGCCGCCCCGGTGCTCGTACAGTTTGTGGGAGAGATAAGCCATGTAGGGAGCGAAGCCCCGTCGAGCTTTTACATCGGCGAGCGAGTTGTCGGGGCTTTCGTGTACAACCCCGATGCCCCTTATTACCTGCGCGTCGCCTCACCGAGAAACAACTCGGGGTTTTTCGATTTTCAATGTGGCTGGACGTCGTGCAGCCGTGGAAGCACGCCCCCGAGTGGCGCCTTGAACGTAGCGACAGCCAGTGGGTTTGTGGCGGTCGACGAGACCACCGAGTTCAGTTGGAAGTACGTCAACGCAAGCTGGTGGAATCCGGAAGGCGCAGCCGCCAACACACTTGAGCTTGGTGCGCATGAAGAGGCGGCTGGCTTGACTTACACGCCAACGCTTGTAACGCTCTCGGGTCCGTCAGCAACGGCGATGGTGATATATTTCGAACCGCCTACGATAGACGAGAGCCAGATCGATGATCGGGGCTTCGCTCCCCTAGCCGCGTTAGCGCCCGTCGAGCCTTTCATCGGCCTTCGATCTGGCGCGATCGGTTTTGACGCGTCGGGCTCAGCTTTCAACGGTTTCGGCGGCAGGAGCGTCGGCTTCGACGTGACCAGCTTCCAGGTCACACAGATCCCCGAGCCCACCGCCGCGTGTCTCGCTCTCGTGCTCGTCACGACGACAGCGCTCAGGAAGAGATGAACCACAAAGGAACGAAGGACACGAAGGGGTCTCAGGCGAACGCTTCGCGCGTCCCTTCGTGTCCTTCGTTCCTTCGTGGTTCCTTTCTTCGACGATCAAACCAAAGCCGCGGCGAGCGCCCGCTGGCTTACCGGAACGTCGCTGTGCGTGACGAGCTTTGCCGCAGCGTCGGGGTAGCGGTCCAGCGCGTTCTCGACGCCGAGACACGCGAGGATCACCGGCCGTTCGGTCATTAGCCGACGGATCAACGCGTCTTGCGATTCGGTCAGGCCGAACGCGTGCCACGCCGCGGGTTTGACGATCATCGCCACGACAATCGGTTGCCCGTCCGGCGTGCCGGCGAGCAGGTCGTCGGCCAGCGAGGCTTCGACCTCGGGGCCCGTCTCGAAGTAGCGCACCGCGGCGAAGCGGTCGCGCAACGCCCCGGCCAGCGGCTGCTCCGACGGGTCGGTCGGCCGATGGTGCGGCTTGAGCACCAGCGCCGTGACGCCCTGTCCCGCGTCGAGCGGCAGCACGCCCGCGCGATCGGCCAGCACGCGCGTCGCCTTCGCGGCGATCCGCTCGGCCTCGGCCGCGGCGGTCGCCTGCTTGTCTTCGTCCGACGCCGCGGGCGGCGTGTGAGCGAACGCTCGCTGCTTCATCGCCCACACGCGGCCAAACGCCTCATCGACACGTTCGACCGAGAGGCGCCCGTTCTCGACGGCCCGTTCGATGGCGTCGACCACCTCGACGTGATCAACCACGTCGAGCAGCCAGTCCACACCGGCGCTGAGCGTCGCGACGGCTAGCTCGCCCTCGTTGGCGAACCGTTCGCGGACGCCGGCCATCAGCAGGCTGTCGCTGCAGACGACGCCCTGGAACCCAAGCTCGTCCCGCAGCAGATCGATCAAGATCGCGTGCGACAGCGTGGCGGGCGAGCCGCTTGGGTCGAGCGACGGGTACTCCACGTGGGCGGTCATGAGCATCGACACACCCGCGTCGATCGCCGCGCGGAACGGGGCTAGCTCGCGGTGGTCGAGCGTCTCGCGCGACGCCTGCACGCGGGGCATCGCGTCGTGCGAGTCTTGGTGCGTGTCGCCGTGGCCTGGGAAGTGCTTAGCGCAAGTCAGCAGCCCGGCCTCCTCCGCTGCGCAGACGTACGAGACGACGAGTTCCGACGCCCGCTCGGTGTCGTCGCCGAAGGCGCGGGTGGCGATGATCGGGTTGCGGGGGTCGCTGTTCACGTCGGCCACCGGGCCGAACGTGGCGTGCACGCCGGCGGCGTGCGCCTCGGCGGCGGTCACCTGGCAGAACCGCGCGACGGCGTCGGCGGCGTCGGGCAGGTCAACGAATGCCCGCTGGTGCGGGAAGAGCGCGAGCCCGGCGATCTGCTGCCCGGCGCCGCGCTCGATGTCCGACGCCACGAGCATCGGCGTAGTGACTGAGTCTTGCAGCCGCGCGAGGGTCTCCCGTGTCTCGGGCCACGTGCCGTTGAACAGCAGCAGCCCGCCGACCGGGCCGCGGTCGAGCTCCGCGGCGACGCGGGCCTCGTCTTCGTGCACGCGGGTGATCGGCGGCAGGTTCGAGCCGATGCGGATGACGATCAGCTGCGCGATCCGCTCGCGGAGCGTCGTGGGCTCAACGAGCGTGGTCGGCCCGCCTTGCTGCGTTTGGCTCTGCTCGGGGCCGGACTGCTGCGGTGGGGTCATCCTTCGTCGGCCTTCGTTTCGCGGATCGGGGCGAGCAGTGTGATGATGAGGCTCGGCACGACGGCCGCCAGAACCCAGTAGAAGAACTTCTCGTACCCCAGCCATTCCTGCAACGCGCCCGCGAACCGGCCCGGGATGATCATGCTGAGCGCCATGAACCCCGTGCAGATGGCGTAGTGCGCGGTCTGGTGGTCGCCGCGCGACAGCTGCAGCATGTACAGCATGTAGCCGGCGAACCCGAAGCCGTAGCCGAACTGCTCGAAGGCGATCGCGACCGCGACCGGCGGCAGCGTGTCCGGCTGGGCCCAGGCGAGGTAGGCGTACGCGGCGTTGGGCAGATTGATGGCGAGCGCCATCGGGAAGAGCCAACGCCGCAGCGAGCCGTTGGCCACGACGATGCCGCCGATGATGCCGCCGACCGTCAGCAGGCCGACTCCCACGAGGCCGTCGAGCACGCCGAGCTGCTGGTTGGTGAGGGCGAGCCCGCCGTTTTCGCGCGTGTCGAGCAGGAACGGCGCCTTGAGCTTGATGAGCTGCGCCTCGCTGAACCGGTATATCAGCAGGTAGGCGATCGCCATGCCGATGCCCGGCTTGCGGAAGAACGACGGGAAGGTGTCGATGAAGTCGGCCCAGGTCTCGCTCGCGGTGCGGTCGCGTTTGTCGGCGGCTTCTTCGGGCCGTGGCAGCAAGAACTGGTGGTAGACGCTCAGGAACAGAAAGAGCCCCGCGATGCCCGCGAAGATCCATCCCCACGCCTTGGCGAACGAGATGTCGCCCTCGCCGTTGACCGTCAGCTCGCCGACGAGCCACACCAACGCCCCCGACGAGAAGAAGTACGACATCCGATAGAACGTGCTGCGGATGCCGACGAACCACGCCTGGTCGCGCTCGGGCATGCTCGACATGTAGTAGCCGTCCGCGGCGATGTCGTGCGTCGCCGAGGCGATCGCTAGCAGCCAGAAGCCCGCCACCGTGAGCACGAAGAAGTTGCCGGCGGGGATCGCCAGCGCCACGCCGGCTAGCGCCGCGGCGATGACCGCCTGCGTAGCGACGATCCAGCGCCGCTGCGTGCCCAGCACGTCGACCAGCGGGCTCCAGAACGGTTTGAGCGCCCACGGCCACAGCATGTCGCTGGTGTACGCCGCGTTGTCGGCGTTGGAGACGCCCAGGTTGGCGTACATCACGGTCGCTAGGCTCGCGACGGCGAAGTACGGCAGACCGGACGCGAAGTAGAGCGTCGGGATCCAGGTCCACGCCTGCAGCTGCGTGTCGCGGTCGGGCGAGTCGGCCGTTCCGTCGGCGTCTGACTCGACGTTGCTCTCGTCGTCCACGTTTGCTCCGAGAAGAGGACCGGCCGTTACGACTTTACGGCGCCACGGCGACCGGCGAGACGTCGACGCAGGTCGCTTCGCTCAGGCGGCCGAAGGCGTCGATCGTGCGAACCGCGAATTGCTCCGGCGGGCGTCCGGCCGCGTCCGGCTTGAGCCGGGCGACTACCTCCGGGCGATCGACGGGGCGTAGCTTGCTCGACCAATCATCGCCGCACCGCTTCTGCAGCAGCCACCAACGCGGCGTCGGGCCGGCGCCGAGCTTGAGTTGATACGCCCCGCTGTCGCCGTCCGCTCGTTCAACCGAGGGCGCCCCGGGCGCCGGCATGTCGCCCGCCAGCCACGGCGCCGCCGGCGGCAACGCTGGCTCGGCGTACAGCTCCGCCAAACGATCCGCCACGCCGCGGGCGTTCTTGGCGATCGCCTTCATGCTGAAGTGGATGTGACCGTCGGCGCCGCGACGCGCGCGTGTCGCTTGAATCTGGCGGGGGATCTCTTCGTCGTTGTACTTCGGAGGATCGAAGCTCACCTTCGACGTGAACAACCCCGGCATGAGGCCCCTGCCCTGCGGGTTCTGCTTGGTCCACCAGTCGAGCAACGCGGTGTAGCTCTGCGGCTTCTGCTCGATCGGCCAGTACAGCTGCGGCGCCAGGTAGTCGACCCAGCCCTCGCGGAGCCACAGGCGGGCGTCGGCGTAGAGCTTGGCGTACTGATCGAAGCCCTGGATGCCGGCCGGGTTGCCCGGGCGCCAGATGCCGAACGGGCTGACGCCGAACCGCACGTGCGGCTTCTCTTCGTGGATGACCTCGTTGCACCGCTGGATGAAGCGGTTGACGTTGTCGCGGCGCCAGTCGTCGCGTGACATCCGCTCGCCCTCGGGCGTCGCGGCCAGGTACTTCTGCCAGCTCGGCTCGTCGGGGAACGGGATCTCGACCTTGTCGCCGTCGGGATCGCCGTCGAGCGCGTCGCTGACGGGGTACGGATAGAAGTAATCGTCGAAGTGGATCGCATCGACGTCGTAACGACGCACGATGTCTCGCACGACGGCCAGCGAATGCTCGGCGGCTTCCGCCTCGCCCGGGTCGAGCCAGTCGTACACGCCATAAGAACGAACCAGATCGGGCCGCGTCTTGGAGAGACTGCTCTCGGCGGGCTCACCCCGGTACGACGGATGGCTCGCCCGATAGGGATTGAGCCAGGCGTGCAGCTCCAGGCCGCGGCGGTGCGCCTGCTCGCACGCCCACTCAAGCGGGTCGTAATCGTCCGGGCCAACGCCCTCAACGCCCGAGAGGAAAGACGACCACGGTTCGAGGTCCGATCGATACAACGCGTCGCACGCCGGCCGGACCTGTAGCACCACGGCGTTCATGCCGAGATCCGCGCACTGGTCGAGCAGCTCGGCGAGCTCGGCCCGCTGCTCTGCCGGGGCGAGCCCCGGCTTGGAGGGCCAATCGATGTTGGCGACCGTGGCGATCCAAGCCGCACGGAGCTCCCGGTCGAGTGTGGGTGGCTCCAACGCGGGCGCGGCCGAAACCATGGTCAGCACGCAGGCGCCCACGAAAGCCAGAAACCCCTGTCTTCCGCCGGCTCGTCCGTGTGATCTTGCTGGCATTCGGTGCATCGGCTTGGATCGTCTGAAGAGGGGCGGGTGGTCGTAACTCATTCCCTGAGGGCAGCTTACTCGCCGCGCCGCGGCGGTGCTTCGGGGCCGAAAGCGCAATCGCCTCTCGATCCTGCGCATCGCCGCAATTTGGACGACACCATCCTCTATAACGGACTTGGCGTCCGAGTCGTTCGTGGCGCCCGTCGATGTCAGCCTCGCCCGGAACTGAAGACCTGCGATATGGATCAGCCGCTTCGTCTGCCCCGCGTTGCCCGCCGCACCCCGACGCTGTTGCTGGTCGGGGTCGTCTCGCTGACCGGGAGCTTTGCCGCGGCCGTCGCCACGGCGGCCGACCCGTTCGGCGAGTCGCGCGGTCTGTGGATCAGCCGCTTCGAGTACGACCCGAACGTGACGTCGTCGATCACGCAGAAGTTTGCCGACGCCGCGACGCTCGGCATCACCGACGTCTACTGGCAGGTCCGCGGCAAGTCGGACCGGTACTACGACAGCACGGCCGGCCTCGAGACAGCGGCCGAGAACTGGAACGGCTCGATCGACCCGTTGCAGACGGCGATCGACGCCGCCGACCAGTACGGCATCAAGGTGCACGCGTGGCTCAACACGATGCCGATCTGGCGCGATACTTCGCAGCCGAGCGACCCGAATCACATCTGGTACAACGAAAACCCGAGTTTCCGCGTGACCGACATCGACGGCAACGTGGAGAGTCTTCCGGGCGGTTCGAGCTCGTTCAGCGGCAGCTACGCCCGCGTCAACCACACGCTGCCCGCGGTGCAGGCGCACATCATGGGTGTCGCGTCGGACATCGCCATGAACTACGACGTGGCGGGCATCCATCTCGACTATGTCCGGTGGCTCGGCCCGAGCGTCTCCGACGGCGGGGTCTCACGGCCCGACTGGGACTACCTGCCGCACGATCCGGTGACTTACGCCCGCTATGAACAAGAGACGGGCAACACAGCCGGCCTCGGCGGCTCCTTCAGCCAGCGGCAGGCTTATCGCGATTGGGTGAGCGACAAGGTCACCGAGCTGGTGACGGGCGTGAAGGCTGTCGTGGATGCGGTCGAGGTCGTGAAGTCGACCGAACTCGAGCTATCGGCCGCGGTTTGGAACAATCCGACCCGCGCCGCTAACGAGTACCTGCAGGACTACCGGACGTGGATCGAGCAAGAACTGCTCGACGTCGCGATCCCCATGGTCTATCTGCGTAACTCCAACAACTTTCTTCTCGACGGCTTCCTCGACGACATCTTCGACTACGCGGGCCCCTCGCAGACCGAGATCTCGATCGGACTCGGCACGTACTTGCACACGCCAAGCGAAGGCGGCGTGAACGAGACCATCGATCAGATCCAGCGCGTCTACAACGACGGCCGCGCCGACAACCTGACGTTCTTCAGCTGGGGCTCGCTGTTCAACGGCTCGCTGAGCCAGCAACGTGCGGCGGCGGTGAACTCGTGGTACGCCTCGCTCAACGACACGCAGCCGCCCGCCCAGGGCAATCTGGCCGAAGGATCGACGGTGATCACGGGCTTTGACCTGCCGGGCGACGAGGGGTTCTTCGACCAGCCGATCACCGCGGGCGGACAGACGACGATCTCCACCGCGTCTTTCGCCGATCAGACGAGCCTCGACAGCCACATCGGAGACGGGTCGCAGCTGCTCAGCATCGTCGCGGAAGACGGCGATCCGTGGACCCTCCGGCATCTGTCGGGCGCCGGGGCGACTCCGCAGAACAACCTGCCGATCGACGCCACCGGCAACGTTGGCTTCTGGTTGAAAACAGAAACGGAGGGCCTGACCGTGCAAATCGCGGTGGACGACCCCGTCTCTGCCGATCGCGGCGTGCTCAAGAACGTGATCGCCGATGGCGAATGGCGCCTCTACGAATGGAGCCTCGACGACGACAGCCAATGGATCGGCTGGGTGAACGGCGACGGCGAGATCGTCGGTCCCCAACTCACGCTGGACTCGATCTTCCTCTACGGGACGGGCGACGCGGAGGTGTACCTCGACACCGTCGCCCACAACCCGGGCGGCTCGTTGCTCGCGCCGACGCCGGGCGACGCGGATGGCGACGGGCTCGTAGACGAAGACGACTACGTCATGTGGGCCAACGATCTGGGCGCTACCGGCCCCGGCCTCGCGGCCGACCTCAACGGCGACGAAGTCGTTGATCTCGCGGACTACACGCTGTGGCGGGATAACTTCGATCCGTCCGCGACGCCCGTGCCCGAGCCTTCGACGGCGTTGTTGATTTTCGCGCTCGGCGTCGCGATTAGCCGGCGAGCTCCCCGCGAGCGCGATCCTGCCAGCGTTCGGCGTCAGGCGTGCCCGCACAACGTGCATGCGACCGCCCGCTTTGCTCGCACGCTCGGCGCCCTCTGCCCTAAGTGCGCGGAAATGAGATTTGCACGCTATTGGTAAGTCGTTTGATTGCATCGGCTTGCGGGTTTAGTCGGGTTGGTGCGAGGCGCGATGGCACGCGGTGTGCGTACGTATCGACGTGCCCGACATGCGGGACCGCTTCGCCGGTCCTGCCGTCGGCCCCGGTCGCATAACGCGACCACCCGCCGCTCGCGAGCTTTAGG
>JBCBPC010000032.1:0-40311 GCA_039820945.1 Planctomycetota bacterium | reverse complement strand
GGCCGTACGCACGGTGCAGGTGGCGGTTGAGGGCGAGGATCAGCCCGACCGCGTGCTCCGCCACGGCGTGCGGCGAGTACGCCGGCACGCGTACGACGCGGATCGACGCTTCGGCGGCTGCCCTTAAATCGACGTTATTGAAGCCGGCGCACCGCAGTGCGATCGCCCGAACGCCTAGCTCAGCCAGCCGGCCGACGACCGAGCCGCTGAACTGGTCGTTTACGAACCCGCACACCGCGTCGTGCTCGGCACACAGACCGACGGTGTCGTCCGTCAATCGCACCTCAAAGAACGTGAGCGAATGCCCAGCGTCCTCTGCCGCACGGGAGAGGAACCGTCGGTCGTACGGCTTGGTGCTGAAGACGGCGATCTTCATGCGATGACGGCTCGCTCGTTCACGACTTGGGCGGGGCAGATCACCAAACTACCTGTCGGCAGGCCGCAGCGGGCTGAACGCCAGGACGAATCGCTTCTCTTCGCCACCGAAGCGGACCGTGGCCCTTCGGCCTTTGCCGTTGCCGCTGAGGGTGAGCACCTCGCCGCGGCCGAGTTCGGGGTGCTCGACCGCCATGCCGACGCGGAACGCGTCGGGCGAAGCCGCCGGCCCCGCGAAGCCGCCGCCGCTCGCGAGCGCGGCCCCGGTCGTGATCGCGGCCGCTTGTATCTGGATCGCCGGGTCGACGCCCGACGGCGTTGGCGGCACATCGCCCTCGACCTGGAATTCGAGCTCGTCCGCCGGCCCGGCGTCCCAGCCCTCTAGGTCCCAGTCCACCGCAGGACGGGCCTCGTCGCACTGCATCTCGTCGCGCGGCAGCTCCAGCAAGAAGCTGCTGGGGATGGCGATCCGGCGTTGGCCGCGGAAGTCGCGCCGCAGCACGTGGCTGAGGTGCAGCTCTTGCTCCGCGCGGGTGATGCCGACGAACGCCAGACGGCGTTCCTCCTCCAGCTGGTCCGGGTCGTTCGCCGACCGCTCGTGCGGCAGGATGCCGTCCTCCACCGCCAGCAGGTACACCACCGGAAACTCCAGCCCCTTGGCCGCGTGGAGCGTCATCAGCGTGACCTTGTCGGTCTCGTCGTCCCAGCCGTCGGTCTCGTTGACGAGCCAAGCCCGCTCCAGGTAGCCCTCTAGCGACGGATCGAGCGAGTCGTCCTCGGCCGCCTGCTCGTCGTACTGGCGGGCGTCGGTCAGCAGCTCCTCGCAGTTGGCCAGCCGGTTAGCGTCTTCCTCGCTGTCGCTGCCGGCCAGGTGCTCGCGGTAGCCAGACTCGGAGAGGATCGCGCCGATCGCTTCCTCGACCGGAGCGCCGACGTACGTGTCGAGCCGCTCCATGATCCCGACAAAACCGCCGACCTGCTTCGCAGGCCGGACGCCAACGCCGTCGATGTCGCCCACGCTGCGGCACGCCTGCAGCATCGACACGCCGTGTCGGGTGGCGTGTGCGCTGATCCGCTCGACGGTCTTCTTGCCGACGCCGCGGGGCGGGCTGTTGACCGTCCGCTCGAAGGCCAGGTCGTCGCGCGGATTGTTCATCAGCTGGGCGTACGCGAGCACGTCGCGGATCTCCTTCCGCTGGTAGAACTCTTGGCCGCGGACCATCTGGAAGGGGATCCGCCGCTCGCGGAACGTCCGCTCGACCGCGCGGGATAGCGCGTTGACCCGATAGAACACCGCGAAGTCGCTGTAGCGCCGCTTGCCGCCGGCGACAGCGGTGCGGATGGCGTCGGCCACGCTCCGCGCCTCGTCGCGTTCGTCGGCGTACGTGGTGAGGCGGACCGCCTCGCCCTCGGCGTTATCGGTGTAGAGCGACTTCGCTTTGCGCTTCTGGTTGTGGGCGATCAGCGTGTCCGCGACGCTGAGGATGCTCTTCGTGCTGCGGTAGTTTTGTTCGAGCCGCACCACCCGCACGGTGGGGAAGTCCGCTTCGAACTCCAGGATGTTGTTCAGATCGGCGCCGCGCCAGCCGTAGATCGACTGGTCCGGGTCGCCCGTGGCGGCGAGGTTCGGATGATCGACGCACAACGCCCGCAGGATCACGTACTGCGCGCGGTTGGTGTCTTGGTACTCGTCGACCATCACGTAGCGGAACCGCTCGTCGAGCTGCCCGCGCAGCTCCGGGTCGTCGTGCAGCAGCCGGGCGACGTGCAGCAGCAGGTCGTCGAAGTCCACCGCGGCCGAGGCAAGCAGCCGCTTCTGGTACGCCGGATACGCCTCGGCGACGATCTGGCCCAGGGGGCTGCCGCGGCGGGGCTCGTACTCTTCGGGCGTGATCAGCCGGTTCTTGGCGTCGCTGATCGCCGCTGCGATGCGGTCGGGCGTGTAGCTGAGCGTGTTGATCCGCTCGGCCTCGATAACCCGCTTGAGCGTCTGCTTGGCGTCGGACGAATCGTAGATGGTGAAGTTGGGGTCGAGGCCGACCCGCTCGCCGTGCTGCCGCAGCATGGTGGCGCCGAACCGATGGAACGTGCCGAGCCACACCCGATGCCCCGGCGCCAGCGTCGCGACGCGGCGCCGCATCTCCGCCGCGGCCTTGTTCGTGAACGTCAGCGCCAGCAGGTTCCGCGCGGGAACGCCTCGCTCGATCAGGTGCGCGATCCGGTGCGTCACCACACGCGTCTTGCCGCTGCCCGGCCCGGCGAGAATCAGCAGCGGCCCGTCAACGTGCCCGACCGCCACGCGTTGCGAGTCGTTCAGTCCGTTGAAGAGGTCGGCCATGCCGGCGTGGCGAGAGGATGGCGAGCGGGGAGTGGTTCCGTCCTGAGAGGCAGTATAAGGACCGCCCGGCCACCGGGGGAAACGCCCCCAGGGCCCGCGAACCGTCGCGCGCACCGACGATCGAATTTTCCGAGAATTCCGCCGACCGAAGGCGCCGGATCGGTATACTCCGCGTCAACTACCACGACCGGGCGGTCGTGTCTGAACAACCAAACCGCATGGGAGGGAACCCGATGTCGACACGCGTACCCCTGGATCGTGTGCAAGCGGAAAGCGACGAGATGAAGCGTCGCCTGGAGATGAGCACGGCGGAGATCGGCCTCGCCGTCCGCACCACGAACTGCCTCGAAGAGAAGGGCGTGTTCACGGTGCACGACCTGCTGCACTGCTCGCGGGAAGACCTGCTGAGCATCTCCAACTTTGGCGAGAAGACGCTGGAAGAGGTCTACAAGGCGCTGGAGAATGTGGGCTTCTACCGCCCCAACCGTCGCCCGATGCCGCTGAGCCAAGAGGCGCCGCCGCGGCGGGCGAAGTAATCCTCCGCTGATCAGTCCGCGATGCGCACCCGTTTCCCGCTGCTGCTGAAGAAACGTGGCGGCCGACGCACGGGCAGCCGCGGATGGAGCCGGGCGGCGGAGATCATCAACCAGATCACCTTTATCTTGGCCGGCGCCGTCGGGGCGTGGTGGTGCCTGACGGATGTGCTGCTGCCCGAACGCCGGCTCGCGAACGAGTCCGAGGGATTTGTCGCCGCGGCCGGGCAGGTCATTGACCAACGCGTAACGGTCCGGCCCGGCCTGGCCGAGGACGAGTACTGCCCGGAACTGCTCGTACGCTTCGAGCCGCAAGACGGACTGGCGATCACCGCGTGGACACGGCACGGTGTCGGCCGCGACACCCCGAGCCGGGCCGAGGCCGAGGCCGCCCTCGATCGGTTCACGGGTGATCAGTCGGTCGACTGCTGGTACGACCCCGAGCGGCCTAACCGATTCGTCTTGGCAAAGGGCGGGCGTTGGTGGCCGTGGTTTGTCCTAGTCATCCCCGTGTCGCTGGTGATCGCCGGCTGCTTTGGCTTGTGGCGGGCCCTGGTGCGAGTGCAGGCCTCGGCCGAGCGGCGCGCCATGCGTGGGGCGCCCGCCTCCGGGCGTGCGGACATCGCCGAGCAGGAAAGCCCCGGCACTCGGCTCGCGCACCGGCTGCCGCTCGACGGCGGCGAGGGCTGGCGGCTCAGCGGCATGGCCGCCTTGTGCGTGCTCTGGAACGTGCTCGCCGGGCTGGTCGTGTATCAAGCGATCGGCCTCGAGTCCGTCTCTGGGCGGATCGGCCTCACCGCGCTCGCGGTCGCGCCGCTCGCGGCGACCGGCGCCTGGATGGTCCGCTCGCTGTGGCGCGACGCCACGATGGTCGGGGGCTTCGGTGCGACGCGCGTCGAGATCGATCAGCACCCGCTCATGCCCGGTCAGGCGTGTCGGGGCATGCTGATTCAATCGGGCGCCGGCCGCGTGCGACTGCTTTCGGTATCGCTGGTCTGCGAAGAGACCGCCGCGTACCTGCAGGGGACCGACTCCCGCGTGGCGACGCTCGAGGCGTTCCGCACCGAGCTGCACCGCGAACGGGGCCTGATGATCGACGGCTCTAAACCGCACGAGCTCGGATTCGAGCTCACCATCCCCGAAGCCGGTCCGCTAGCGTTCCGCTCCGCTCATAACGCGGTCCGTTGGGCGATCGAGGTGAGGCTGGCGCCGGCGCACGCGGCGGAGGCGCCGCGCCGCTTCCCGCTCGTCGTGGTGGCGCCGGCGCCGACGGCTGTTCCTGACTCACCACGCGTGCGGTTATCGGACGCGGCCGTTGAACCCGAAGCGATCGCCCGACCGTCGGAGCTCGCGAGCCGATGAGCACCATCCAGCAAGAGCTCGGAGCCGAGGTGTGGCTCGATCGGAGAGGACGCCGATACACTTCCGGTGAGACGCTCTCCGGCCATTACCGCCTCGGAGGTTGGCGGGAGGCCGAGCTACAACACATCGAGCTGTCTGTGCTGTGGTACACGGCGGGGCAGGGCGAAGAAGACTTCGGCGTGCACGACTTTGTCCGCCGCCGCGAAGCGAGTTTGCCCCGACGCATCGACGAGCAACCGCTCTCGTTCTCCTCCACACTTCCATCGACGCCCTGGAGTTACGACGGCCAGCTCGTGAAGGTGTGCTGGGCCGTACGGCTACGCGGGTTCTTCGCGGGCAGCAAGCAACGCGTGGTCGAGACCGCGTTCTGGCTCGGCCCGACCGCGGAGGAGCGAGGGCGCCGCTCGTGAATCCTCGCATGCCCCCCTCGCGTGACTCGAATCCGTTCTCCACTTGCTGGACCGGCACGCAATCGGCGGAGTATGTCGTGTCGGCCGGTCCGTCGATCGATCGGTTACTCGCGCGGCTGGAACAAGTGGATTGGCGGGGGCAGATCCTGGGGCCACACGGAGCCGGCAAATCGATCTTGCTGCGCGAGCTGCGGAACCGCTGTCGGCGCCAACGCGTTCGCTGCGTGGAGGGGTTTGAGAAGCTTCCCGAGTGGCGGCGTCGGATGCTGGTCGCGAAGTGGCGGATCACACGCCAGAGGGTGGTTGTCACCACGCACGAGCGTCAGCTAGGCCTTCCGATTGTCGCCCGCGTGCGGCCGAGCGAGCGGGTGCTTGAGTCGTTGTTCCTTCACCACACCGTGGGTCGCGTCACGCCGGTCTCGCTCGGCGACGCACGCGCCGCCTACAGAAGCAAAGGGGGCGATCTTCGCGCTGTGTGGTTGGAACTGCACCTGCTGCACGAGTGCCGGTCGCGTGGCGTCAAACCGATCGCGTGCACGGTGCGGTAATAGCGGAGCTGGCGAGCCTCTGCCTCGATCTCGCAACCCGCCGAGCCTCGTCCCCCACGGAGCCTCGCAGCCACCGAGCCTGGCAATCGACACGGCCGCCACGTGTGGTGGGTGTCCATTGCAGGCGCCCGTGGGTTGGCTCGCGGTCGCCCGTGGGATGCCCAGCGGCGGACCGTGGACGCCCTCGGTGCCAAGCCGTCGTGTTTTGACGCCGGAGATACGTTCGCATAGGAATAACCGGCACGAGGGGCGCGTCTTGCCCGACCGAACGAATCGGAATCTGCCACCAAATGTTGAAGTTCGGTCGGCCGCTGCTTGCCCGCCCGGCGTAACACGAGTTACATACCTTGAGACGACGTCCGTCCCCATTTGCCCGCCCAGGCTACCGATGATCGCTTCCGTTCGTTTGCTCGCCTGTTCCGCCGTCGCGTTTGCGTGCTTAGGTGCGGCGGACGCCGCCGCGCAGTGCTGCCCGCAGCCGCAGACCGTGGCTTACGCGCCGGTCGCGCCGCCCGTGTACCAGCAGACGGTGGTGCAGAACACCGGTTGGTACCCGGGCAAGTACCTCACGGACTTCACCCGCAACCTGTTCCGCCCGCGGACCACGACCACGTACGCCACCGGCTACGCGCCCGCGTTCTCGCCGACGCCGTACGCGGCCGGCTACGCTCCCCTCGCCACGCAACAGTCGGTGTATCGCCCGACCTACCCAATCACTTACGGCCCCGTTGTCGGTGGCCCGATGGTTCAGGGCGTGGCCCGGCCCGTGACACTCGCTCCGCTCGTGCAATCGCCGGTGGTGACGTCGGGCTACAACGCGTGCGGCACAGGATGCGACGCGTGCGGCGGCGTTTCCCAGGCGGTGTTCGACGCCCCGCTATCGAGCGGATGCGGGAGCTGCGGCGAATCGTCGGCGTACGGAGGCCAGCCCGTTTTTGCGTCTCCCAATACGCCGCTCGCCCCAACGCCCGCCGAGCCGCAGCCGATGCTCGGCCCGAACGACAACCCACCGGCCGAACGCTCGTTCAAGCCCGATCTGAACGACCCGAACTCGGGCATCTCGACCGAGACGGACAACGCCAGCGGCGACAGCGGCGCCTACTGGCAGGCTCCGCCGCTGTTCGATCCGCGCGACCGCGTCACGCAGAAAGCCGCGGCGCCCGTCTGGCAGGCGGTGTACCGCAAGCCGGCGACCGCGACGCGGCCCACGGCCCGGCCGACGGCCACCAACCGACGCGGCGCCCACCAGCTTGGCGCAGCCGGCTGGGGCCCCGTGAACGACTAACACGCCGGCACGCGGCCCCCCGGTTCGCCTTGCCAGCGTTTGCGGGCGTCTGTAATTACCGACCTTCGGATTCTTTCTCCGGAGGCACGGTGTGCGCCCGCCCCGCCGCTATCGCTCGACAAGCACTCTGACTGCGGCGGCTCTGCTGCTGGCGGGTGGTATTGCGAGCGGTCAGCGTATCCAGGTGCCGGGCCCCGCGGTTCCTGCCACGCCAACGTGGGCCACGCCCGCGGCGCCGGGTATTGCTCCGGCGACCGCGATCCCTGCCCCGACGTTCGATCCGTACACAGGCGGCGCCGCGGTCGGCGCCGGCCCTCCGATTACCGGGGGCACGCTGCTCGGCCCTCCGCCGGCAACGCTACCCTACACGTACGCGCCGCCCACGGGGGCGCCCGCGTTCGGGGCTGCGCCGGGGGCCGCTTCGCCCTACGGGGCGCCGCTCGTCGGATCGCCCACCGGGCAAGCCTACAGCTACAACGCGCCGCCACCGTCGGCGGGGCTGTACGGCGAGGGCACTCCGCTCGGGTGGCAGCAGGGCACCTACGGCTTTCAGCAGAGCGACGGCTCGCTCGTGCGGTTCCGGCAGTTCCTCGCCCGCCTGCGTGGCGAGCACACACTGCTGCTCGGCGACAACTCCGCCGACGCGTTCGAGGTGAACCGCACCGAGATCGCATCGACGTTCGCCTTGCCGATCGCCGGCCAGATCGACACGCCGTTGCTGGTCACGCCCGGCTTCGCGTTTAACTGGTTCAGCGGTCCAGAGGGCGACCCCGCGGCGATGCCCCGTGGCCCCGACCTCCCGCCACGCGTCTACGACGCTTACCTCGACTTCTCGTGGTTCCCCCGTTTCTCGCCGCAGCTCGGGGCCGAGCTCGGGTTCCGCACTGGCGTCTGGACGGACTTCGAAGAGTTCAACGACGACAGCCTACGCTTCCTCGGCCGGGGCGTGGGCGTCGTGTCGATCACGCCACAGTTCGAGGTGTTGCTCGGCGCCGTGTACCTAGACCGACTCCGCGTGAAGACGCTACCGGCCGGCGGCGTACGATGGCGCCCGACGCCCGAGTGGGACCTGTACCTGGTGTTCCCCAACCCGAAGATCCGTCGAAAGATGACCTCGTTCGGCGCCGCGGATCGCTGGTGGTACGTCGCCGGCGAGTACGGCGGCGGCTCGTGGACGGTGGAACGCGCGGGGCTCGGCGACCGCATCGACTACAACGACATCCGCCTCGCCTTCGGCCTCGAGTGGCAGACGCCCCGCCAGGCCCGCGGGCACATCGAGGTCGGCTATGTGTTCGATCGTGAGATCCTATTCGGTGACACGATGGACCCCAGTCGCTTCAAGCCGGACGACGCCGTAATGTTCCGCGCCGGCATCGGCTTCTGAATCCAGCCTCTCCGCTCAGGCCGATGGTCCGACGAATCAATGAACTGCTGATCGCTGCCTCGTTGCTCTGCGCGACAGCAGTAACGGCCGCTGAGGACGCGGCGCCGTGGCTCACCCCGGTCGATGCGTCGGCGGGGTACGCCGAGCGACGCGTTTCGCCCGTGTTCGCACCGCCGCCCGGGGGTGTCGAGTTCACCCAGCATGCCGTCGAGCAGAACGACGCCCCGGTCATCCCGCCGACAGGGCGGCGTCCGCCCGGGGCGCGCCGCGCCGGCGTGTTCCAGGGAGCCCGTAGCACCTACGAATACCTGCCCGGATTCGATAACGACTCGTTCGGCCACCAGGCGTGGCTGGCGAGTGTCGACTTCGGCACGCCGCCGCTCGTGCTGAAGGCGCCGCTGCTGATCAGCCCCGGGTACGGCGTGCATCTGTTCGACGGCCCCGCCGGGCTCGACGTGCCCGCCACGGTGCACGATCTGCAGCTGAGCTTCGCGACGTTCCGCCCGCTGACCGATCGGTGGCTCTTCCGCGGCAACGTGATCGTCGGACTCTACGGAGACGAGCACAGCCTCGACGACGCCGACGCGGTTCAGGTGACCGGCTTCGCGATGGGCATCTACAACGCATCGCCCCAATGGCAGTGGGCCGTCGGCGCCGGCTACGTGAACAACGCCGACCTTTCGGTCATCCCCGTCGTCGGCGTGATCAACGACCGCGGGTGGATCAAGTACGAGGCGATGATGCCTCGGCCGCGGATTGTCGTGCCTCTCGACCAGACGCCCGGGCGTGAGTCGTCCGTGTATCTCAGCGGCGAGTTCGGCGGCGGCGTGTGGGCCGTCCGGCGACCTTCGGGCGTGACCGAGCCGTTGCAGCTGAGCCGCTACGCGGTGCTGCTCGGCTACGAACGCAAGGCGCCGGGGGGGGCGTGGCGGTACGAGTTGGGCTACGTCTTCGGCCGGGAACTCGAGTACCAGGACTCCGGTGACACGCTCGACGTGGACGACTCGCTCGTCGCCCGCATTGGCTGGAAGTTCTAGGCGTCGCCGGACGGGGGCGTGATCGCGTCTTCCTCGGCGGGCCCGCCTTCGTTATGCTCGGAGGCACAGTCGAGGCAACAGAGCCGCGACCGGCCTACCCCCAGCAAGAGCCGGCGCTGTCAGATCTTCCTGACGCTCTGCGAATAACGCCCCGACGGTGTCTCGTAGCGGGCCGTGGCGCAGTTTGGTAGCGCGTCTGACTGGGGGTCAGAAGGTCGCAGGTTCGAATCCTGTCGGCCCGACTTTCTTATTGAGCGCGACAAGCCGCGGCCTGAAACGGCTTGCGGCTTTCTTCGTACCCATCCACCAGCTGGTGGATTTTCGGCGGTGTGCTGCCATCTGGTAGAAAGTCGCGGCGGATTGACGTCTGCTGACCAACCAGCCGTACCAACGAGATACGGCTTGCAGAAGCCGATCCGGCGCCGCCTGCGATAGGCGTGGCCCCTGGGTTGGCCGGCATCGCCAACGTGCTTATGAGCGTGTTGTGAGGGGCCCTGATGCCTAGCGGCTCAGCAGAACGCGGCCTTCGCGTCACCTGATGAGCGAACATCGGTACACTACGGCTTCGTCTGCCAAGCCGCTCGGGACCAGGCTTCCCCGTAGTGCGACGGGCAAGCTCCTATGGCGACTTCTTGTCTTGGTGTCAGTACGAAATCGACCTGAGAGGCGATCGCAATGGCGCGCGGCAGGCAGATTGTTCAGAGCTTCATCAGCGACAAATCACGAACTGGCAACAAGAAGGCGCGTCAGCGTTGGCACGGGGTAACTCTCGGCGTCAAACGATCCAGCGACATCACGGCGAACATGTTCGTAGAGATCGAAAACCACCTAGGCGAGCGCGGCTGGTTCGCATACGGCTGGGCGGCAAAGAAATACAACATCGCGGAGCGCCTTTATTCAAACGGCGTGAGCCGAGCAGAATACTCGTCGTTTCCGACAGACCAAAGCCACTGGGACTCTTTCTACTGTTCACGTCGTGTAGGAGTCGCGGTCGGCTATCGAGTCAGCGGGACGTCCTTGCTTCGCATCTATGTGAAGCTGAGTAAAGTCGGGAACATCTGGCTTAGCGGGACGGATCTTGGCACGGATGCGGCCTCGGACATGATGATCGCGGCCAAACAACGCGAACCGGCTCTCAGCTTCTTCGGTCTAACCGGTCCGCAATCCGAGCACATCGATGACCCAGAGACAGCGATGTTCGGGGCAGCCATCTCCGCAAACACACTGTGCGTTCCGTTGCCCGATTCTGTAGACGCGAGTGATTCTCCGCAACTCCGACGGACAGCCGTCGTTTCCCCGCGAGCCGACGATCAGTTCGATGATTTCCTGACCAAGATTCGCTGACAAGACCTGCGATAAGCAAACGATGCGATTAGCGCAGAGCCGCCGGCGGCCCGCCTTGCACTGAACTACCGAATAGCGGCGGTTCGGCCATAGCTATCGTTAGACTCAGGATGACTTGGTACCGCGATTCAATGAAACTGGCGAGATCGTCGATTGATCGCTGAAACGATCAGGCAATTCGGTTGGGATGGGGGTAGGGTCTGCTACCGCAAGCGGCGAGAGACCGAGCGAACCAACGCCTGGCTCCAGTCCGTGAAGCGGATCGTTTTCGGCAACGGGTTGTGCTCGTCTCTCGTCGGCGGCCTCCTCCAGGATCACCGGCCCGGTTCACCGCATCTCGACAGTCATGAGATCCGCTCCGTACAGCGAGCTCACCTGAGTCTCGTCGATGACGCGTTCAAACCGAATCCGCCTCGGCTTGAGTCGCCGTGAGATCGCGTGGGCTCTAAGCCCGCGCCGCACGCGGTAACGTGATCCGTCAGACAGCGGCGGCATCCGCAACCGGCTAATAGCTTCGCGAACGCTGCTGGGCAACGCTGAGCATCAGGTACAGCGCTCCGCACGCCAGCCAAGCCGGGACGACCGCGTACGCGGCGAAGAGCCCCCGCCAGAAGATCAGATAGAGCCCCACCAGCACTGGCGTCAACCACGCGACCAGCGCCGCGAGGTTGGCCGCGCCCGTCCGCTCGCTGTACTCGTCGGCCAGACCGAAACGCCGTATCAGCCAGTAGTCGACGAACACGACCGCTCCCATCGGTCCGAGCACCGCTCCGTAGGCGCCGACGAAATCGAGCAGCTTGGCCGACAGGTTCGGGAAGGCGCCCGCGATGGTGGCGAGCATCCCCGCCGCGACGGTGGCTCCGATCCGCGAAGACCGTGGCAAGAGCCGCTGAAACGCCAGCCCGGCCCGATAGATGGTTGGGTTGGCGGTCGTCCAGCCGGCGACGACCACCACCGTGATGCCCGCCCAGCCGATCGCGTTATAGGCCAGCAGCCCGGGGTCGGCGGTCGTGTCTCCCGAGAGCTTGATCTGGGCTGCCAGCAACAGCGCGGCGGCGATCCAGGCCATGTAATGGCCGAGCAGCATCCCGATCGACGGCGCCCAGCCGCTCGACGGATGGCGGGCGAAGCGGAAGATCGACAGGTCGGCCATGCCGAAGTGCATCGCCCCGTTGCACAGCCAAGCGAAGACGACGATCTGCCAGAAGCCGAACTCGGTCGCCCCGTCCTTCTCTTGAATGAAGGCGACGGCGTCGCGCCAGAACGCGCCATCGACCAGCGCGTCCCACGAATCGACGCCCATCTGCCGCAACGCCGCAAAGCCCGCTGCGGCGAACGCCACGATCATCCACGGCGCCGCATAATTGGCCACCCTGGCGACCGTCTCGTAGCCGGCCGCCGCGACCACTGTCATCACCGCCCCCACCACCAACACCATCGCCGTAAACTGTGGGGAGCCGAAGCCGAACGTCGCTTCGGGGACGCTGTAGAAAACACCAAACGGGATCCCGATCGCGCTGGCGGAGACCGTGACCATCGCTCCGGCGAAGAAGCAGAACAGCACGCCGTTCACCACGTTGTACAGCCGCGCGACGCCGGGGCCGGCGATCCGCTCGAGCTGGTAGTACAGCGTGAGCCGCTTCGAGATCGCGATCGGCACGACCAGATACCGCCACGTCAGCACGGCCAGCACGTTGCCGACGAGCAAGCCGAGCAGCAGGTCGCCGAGGCTGGCTCCCGCGCCCAGGAAGAGCGGGCCGATCATGAACTCGGTGCCGGCGCAATGCTCGCCGGCGTACATGCCCCAGAACTTGCCGGGCCCCATCAGTCGCGACTCGGCGACCGGCTCTCGCGCGAACTCGCCAGTGCTGGATTGGGATTCCGCCATGCAGGGACTCGGTAGCAAGAGGAGGGGTTGGGCGGCCGATTCGCGGCGGACCGGGAAGGACCGTCTAGCCGCGCGCGGCGGTGACTTCGTTCTCGTAACGACGGACTTCGTCGAGCCACTCGCCGTCGAGCGGCGTCTCGCGCGTCGCACAGTAGTGGTCCCAGAGGACGCCGAGCGGCAGCGTCTTGTGCTCTTCCATCAGGGCGAGCCGCGCGGTGAGATCGCCGTCGGCCTCCGCTCGCCGCAGCTCCTCGCGGGGCTCGAGCAACGCTTCGAGCAACGCTTTCTGAGTGGCCCGCACACCGATCACCCACGCCGCCACCCGATGAATGGTCGCGTCGAAGAAGTCGAGCCCCAGGTGCACCCGCGGGCCGTAGCCGCCCCGGACGATCTCGCGGGCGATGGCTCGGACCTCGTCCGAGAAGGTGACCACGTGGTCGCTGTCCCAACGCACGCCGCGGCTGACGTGCAGCAGCACGGCCGACGCCCACGGCATGACGGCGGACAGCTTGTCCGACACGAGCTCGGTCGGATGGAAGTGCCCCGTGTCGAGGCACAGCACCTTGCCCCGGCTCGCCGCGTAACCCAGGTAGAACTCGTGCGATCCGACCGTGTAGCTCTCGGCGCCGATGCCGAACAGCTTCGACTCGACCGCGTCGAGGTTCAACGCCGGATCGATCGGCTCGGCGAACACGGCGTCGAGCGATTCGAGGAGCCGCTCGCGCGGCCCGCTACGGTCGGCCGGCGTGTCCTTCGAGCCGTCGGGCGCCCAGAAGTTGGTGACGCACGGCGACCCGAGCGCCGCGCCCATCGCCGCCCCGATCCGCCGGCACGCCACACCGTGGTCGATCCAGAAACGGCGGGTCGCTTCGTTCGCGTGCGAGAGCGTTTGGCCATCGGCCGCGAGCGGGTGCGCGAAGAAGCTCGGGTTGAAGTCGAGCCCCGCGCAACGCGTCTTGGCCCAGTCGATCCACGTGGCGAAGTGCTCGGGCCCGACCGCGTCTCGCTCGACTCGCTCGCCGCCGGTCTCCGCGTAGATCGCATGAAGGTTGAAGCGGTGCGTGCCGGGGATGAGTCGGAACGCTTGCTCCGCGTCGGCCCGCAGTTCGTCGGGCGTACGCGCCTTGCCCGGGTAGCTGCCGGTGACGGCCAAGCCGGCGCCGAGCTCACCGCTGCCCGGCTCGAACCCGCCGACGTCGTCGCCCTGCCAGCAATGGATCGATATCGGAAAGGCGTCCATGGCCGCGACCGCCGCGTCCGCTTCGACGCCGCGGTCGGCGTAGCGCTGACGCGCGGCGCGGAGTTCTTCTTGCGAGCCTTTCATTGTTGGGCTCCCGAGTCGTGGCGGTAGGCGGCTTGGTGGAAACGCTGACCGGCCGCTTGCCACAACGCAGCGTCGGCTTGTGGCTCGAAGTGTTCGACCGGCTCGGACCGACCGACGATCGCCCGGAGTTCGTCCGCGCCGCGCACGCGGCCCAGCCCGCGGGCTTGCATCAACACGTTGCCCATGGCGGTGGCCTCGCTCGGCCCGGCGGCTACGGGCAGTCGGCACGCGTCGGCGGTGAGTTGGTTGAGCAAGCGGTTCTTCGACCCGCCCCCCACCACATGCAGGCGTTGGAGTGTCGTCCCCGTGGTCTGCTCGATGAGGCGGGCCGTCTCGGCGTAGCACAGGGCCAGACCGTCGAAGTAGCACCGGGCGAGTTGGCCCGCGGTTGTTGGCACGGGTTCACCCCGTTCTGACGCCAGTCGGGTGAGCTTGGCGATGGAACCGCCGGGGTCCGCGAGGTCCGGATGATTGGGGTCGATGACGGTCCGGAGCGGCTCTGCCTCGGCGCCTAAAGCGGCGAGTTCCGCGTGCTCGTAGTGTTCTCCGCGTTGCTCTGAGAGATCGCGTTGAAGCTGCTGCTGCAGCCAGAGGCCCGCGATGTTCCGCAAGAGGCGGAACCTGCCGTCGGCTGCCCGCTCGTTGGTGAACCCGGCGGCGAGCGCAGCGGGGGTGACGATCGGCTCGTCGAGCTCGACGCCGAGCAGCGACCAGGTGCCGCTCGACAGATACCCCCAGCCGGCGCTCGCCGCCGGAACCGCGGCGACCGCCGAAGCGGTGTCGTGCGTCGCGGGGACGACCACCTGCACCTCGTGCGTGATCGCGCACGCGGCGCGGACCTCCGGCAGCACCGTGCCCAACGGGGCGCCCGGCTCCCGCACCGCGGGCAGCAGTGCGGTCGGCAGGGAGACGCTACGCAGCAGATCGACGTCCCACTCGCCCGTCCGACAGCTAAGCATGCCGGTCGTCGAAGCGTTCGTGCTTTCGCTCGCCACGACCCCGGTCAGCCAGTAGTGCAGCAGGTCCGGCAGCAGTAGCAAAGTGCCGTGCTCGGCCAGCGTGTCGAACGACGCAGGGCACGCCTCGCGTCGCGCTTCCATCTGAAACAGCGTGTTGAACGGCAGCGGCTGGATCCCCGTGCGGGTGTACAGCTCGGCCAATCCGCCCGGCAGGCGATCTAGCACACGGCGTTTGCCGGCGGCGTTCGAGGGGTCGCGGTAAGCGTGGGGCAGGCCGCGGACATGACCGGCGGCGTCGACCAAGGCCCAGTCAACCGCCCAGGTGTCCACGCCCACACTGGCCAGCGGGGCGCCCCGCTCGGGCGCCGAGCCGCAGCCCCGTGAGCAGCTCCCGCCACAACCCGGTGAGGTCCCACACCGGTCCCGCCGGGGTCGGCAACGGCGCGTGCTCGAACCGGTGCACCTCCGTGAGCCGCAACTCCTTTGGCTCGCCACCAAGCAGACCCAGCATGGCGCGACCGGAACCGGCGCCGTAGTCGATCGCCAGATGCGACGACGCGGTCGCGTCGTTCGACCGATCCGTCGATGCGTGCGGGGTGGACATGCGGTAGAGAGGAGCGAGGCGGAGGAGGTCAGAGCCGAGCGGGCCAGAGACGAGCGGGCAGGGCAGGGCGACGCGGTCGGTCACCAACGGGCGGCGTCGGCGTCGATCGAGCGAACGGCGTCTATCGCAGGAACGCCTCGTGCAGCCCACCATCAACGCTGATCACCTGCCCGGTGGTCTTACTCGACTGGTCGGAGAGGAGGAAGTACGCCGCCTCGGCCTGATCGGCCGGGGTAATCGGCTGCTTGGTGAGGGTCCGCTGGGCGTAGAACTCCGCGAGCTTTGTACGGAGCGTCTCGTCCGAGTCGCGCTCCTCGAAGGGGATCTCGTACTTGCTCAGCGAAGCAATGACGCGGTCGCGGGGGAACATCGTCGAGCCCTCGACCACGGTCGCCGGCGCCACTCCGTTGACGCGCACCAACGGGGCCATCTCGATCGCAAGCTCGCGGACCAGATGGTTGGCCGCGGCCTTCGACGTGTCGTAGGCGACCGAGCCCCGCTTGGATACAACGCCGTTGACGCTCGTGGTGACGACCACCGAGCCCGCCAACCCCTGCTCACGGAACAACGCCCTCATCTCATCGACCACGTTATACGCTCCGTGCACATTGACCTCGAACGTGAGGCGCCACGCGTCGTCGCTCAGCTTGCCCTCGCGATCCGGCGGTAGGAACACCCCGGCCGTGATCAGCAGGTGATCGACGCCGCCGTAAGCGAGTACGCTCTCCCTCAGCAGCCGGCGGATCGAATCACGATCGGTGATGTCGGCGACCAGGCCGATCGCCGGCCCGCACCCGGAGACGCCCGTGCCGGCCACACCGATGCCCTGACCGTACTTCCCGGTCAGCTCGTCGGCGGTGGCCTGCGCGGCGGCCGCGTTGAGGTCGGCGCACACGACGTGGGCTCCCTCGGCGGCAAGCCTGTGGGCCGCCTCCTTGCCGATGCCCGCGCCGGCGCCGACGACGATCACCACACGCCGCGCCAACGCCTTCTCCGGGGGCATCCGCTGGAGCTTCGCCTCTTCGAGCAGCCAGTACTCGATGTCGAACGCCTCTTGCTGCGGCAGGGCGATGTACTCGTCGATCGCCTCGGCGCCGCGCATCACCTCGACCGCGCAGTTGTAGAACTCCGCCGTTACGCGCGACTCGCTCTTGTTCTTGCCCCACGCGATCATGCCGACCCCGGGAACGAGCACCACCGACGGGTTCGGGTTCCGCATCGCGGGCGAGTCGGCGTGCTTGCAGCGCTCGTAGTAAGCCGCGTAGTCGTCTCGGTACTTGCCGAGGCTCTCCTTGAGCTTGGTCTTGAGGATCGCGAGGTCTTCGCTCGCCGGATCCCAATCAACGTACAGCGGCTTGATCTTGGTCCGCAGAAAGTGGTCGGGGCAGCTTGTGCCCAGCTCCACCAGCCGCGGAGCATCGTGGGAATTGACGAAGCGTTGGATCGTCGCGTCGGTCTGCACCGTGCCGATCAGCCACTGGCCGTTGTGCGTCACCCGGCCGCGTAGCCAAGGCAGCAGCTCGGATAAGAGCGTGTCACGAGCGTCATCGGCCAGCGATTCGTGCTTCTGCCCGCCAAACGTCTGCTCGCCCCGATCGCGATCTTCGATGTACCGTGCGGCTCGTTCGATCAGCGACAGCGTAAGTTCGTAGCACGCGCGGTCGTCGTCCGCCCAGTTGATCAATCCGTGCTGCCCCATGACGAGGCCCTTGAGCGACGGGTCGCGCTCGACCTCGCGCTGCATGAGCAGGCCAAGCTCGAATCCCGGCCGGAGCCAATCGACCCAGCCGATCTCGTCGCCGAAGATCTCGCGTGCAATCTCTTTGCCGCGGCGGCAAGCCGCCAACGCGATCACCGAGTTGGGATGCATGTGGTCCACGTGCTTCGCCGGCAGAAAGCCGTGCAGCGGAGTGTCGATCGACGACGCTCGCGGGTTCAGATTGAACGTGCAGTGACGGAAGAGCGCCACCATGCCATCTTCCGCCGGCGTCTTGGGCCCGCGTTCGGCGTGGGCCGCGTACACTCCCCGCAGGGCAAGGAGCCGCTCCTGATGAAGCGACGCGAAGTTCTCCTTCCTGCTCGTCCGCAGGTCGCCGCCAGACCCCTTCACCCACAGCACCTCGACGCTTGCGCCGGTGAGCGGGTCGGGTTCGACGAGCTTCGCAGACGTGTTTCCGCCGCCGGTGTTCGTGATCCGCTGGTCGGCGCCCAGGCAGTTCGACCGGTACACCAGCCGATCCGCGGAGCTGAGCGACTCCGCCACGGCGTCGTCCCAGTGGCGGGTAACGTGGTTGAGCTCGACGGCCGACTCGGTGGCAGACATTGGTTTTCCTTGGCGCCCGGGGGCGGATATTGCTTGATTTCCGCGATGATCGCTCCTAGCATCCCCATTATTCAACACAACCGAATATGGTTTTTTGTGGAATGCTGCCCAAGCAACGCGAAGCGGAGATCCTCTCCGACCTCGATCGACGCGGCGTCGTCACGGTCAGCGATCTTGCGGATCGGCTGGAAGTCACCGGCGAGACCATCCGCCGCGACCTGATCAAGCTCGAGGGGCTGGGGCGACTCGTCCGTACCCACGGCGGCGCGGTGGCTCCGAGTGCGGACACGGTGGAGTCGCCCTTCGCCGTTCGGAAGACCGACCGGGCGAAAGAGAAGCGGTCGATCGGCAGCGTGGCTGCGCGGAGCGTCGGGCCCGGCGCCGTGATCGCGATCGACGCCTCGACGACGTGCCTTGAGGTCGCCCGCCAGCTCCCCGCACTGGACGCGGCGGAGACCATCACGGTGGTTTCGAACGGGCTGGATGTCGTGCGTTGGCTTAGCGGTCGACGTGGCGTTGAGGTCATCTGCACCGGCGGCGAGTTCGACGCCGCGGGCGCGTGCTTCGTCGGCCCCATCGCGGAGGCGACGCTGAGGCGATTCGCCTTCGATCGGGCGTTTCTCTCGTGCCGAGGGTACGACGACCAGCGAGGGGCGAGCGAGGCGTCGCCCGCCCACGCCGCGCTCAAGCTGCAGATGCTGCATCAGGCCGATGCGGCCTGGCTGCTTGTCGACTCGAGCAAGATCGGCACACGGTCCGGCTGCTTCTTCGCTGAGGCAACAGCCTTCACGACGATTGTCTCGGACAAGCCGCCATCGGCAGACGCCGATTCACGCGCAGCGAGCCGCTGGCGAGTCGCGGGGCCGATCGACGCTTGAGTTTGGCGCCCAACACAGTGGGACAGTGTCCCCGCAGAGCAGTCTCCACAGACCACAACGTCTGCGTTCCCGTGCCCAATGCTCTGCAAAGCCCCTGGGCGTTCCCAACGCCCAGACGGCTACTCGCCGTCAGGCTCCGGATACGGCTTGGGTCGCCGGCTTCGCCGTGACCATACGGGCTCGGTCTGTCGCGGCGGGCCGGTCGAGGAACGCACCACAAGTTGCTCGGGCATGACGACATCCGCCATCGCCGCGGGGTCGTCGCCCTCGATCTGCTTCACCAGCAGTTCCGCCCCGATCCGGCCGATCGCTCGTGTGTCGAACGCAACCGTGGTCAGCGGCGGCGTAAGGAACCGCGTCGCAACCAGATCGTTGAAGCCAACGACGCTCACGTCTTCCGGCACGCGTAGGTCGTGGGCCCACAGCCCTTGAGTGACGGCGAGCGCCTCGAAGTGAGAGTAGCAGACGACAGCCGAGGGCAAGGAAGGCCGGCTCAAGATCGGCTCCGCGTACTCGGCCTTCATGTGGGTCAAGAAACGAGCGTCCGAATCGATGCCCGCGTCGGACAGGGCGTCGTCGAAACCAGCGCGGCGTTCGGCTACGCTGTAGTGATCGCGCTCGTATTCGTAGAAGAGCATCACAATGTCGCGATGCCCCAGGTCGGTCAGGTGCTTCGTCGCGGTGTAGCTGCCCTGGTAGTCGTTCATCGTGACTTCGGGAGCGTCGATCTCCGCCGCCGACTTATCGAGCCGATCGCCCATCAGCACGGCGGGCAGGCCGCTCTCGGCGATCGCTTCGAGCGAGGCGCGGGGCGCCTCGAACAGCATAGCGATCCCGTCGACCGCCCCGCCGAGAACCAGGTTGCGCCAGCTCTCGTTGCCGTCGCCACACGGGACCATCACAAGGTGGTACCCCTTCTTGCGGAGGGCGACGTCGAACGCCTCGGCGACTTCACTCATCACGCCGCGGAAGACGACGTGACTCTGGGCGTACAACAGGCCGATACCGTTGGTCTTTTGATTGGAGAACGCACGCGCTCGCCAGTTCGGCCGATAGTTGAGTTCCCGGGCGAGCTGTCGGATCCGATCGGCCCGCTCAGCGATTCGCGGCGAAGACTCCTTGAGCTCGCCACGCAGCACACGAGCCACGGTCGACTTCGACACGCCGGCACGCGACGCGATCTCGTAGATTGTCGAGGCCATGACCGATCCCACGGGGCGGCAAGTGCCGCTGATGCTCTCTTCACGCTGCTGTAACCTACGTCGCTCGGCTCGGTACGCCAGTGTCCGTTGCTCAAGCGTGTGTCCGCGTCAGTACAGCCGCGAAGGCGAGTATCGGCTCCGACGGCGATCGCTGGGCTATTCGCCCAATAGCGCCGAGGCCCCCTGAGTGGCGGCTCTCCCCCAAGGCACGCCACACAGGGGTCCTCGTCTCGTCCAAGCGGCTAGCGACGGCAACGTCGCATCGCCGACGCCATCGCTCCCGCGAGGAGCAGCAGGCTCGATGGTTCCGGGATGACGGTGATCGAGACGTCGTCAAACAACGCACGCGATGGGTTGCCGCTGCCGTACTTCAACTGAGCGATTCCGTAGTCGGTGCCGATCTCGACACTCGCCGCCGGCACCGTGGCTTGAACCGTGGTGTTGTCGTCGCCGCCCAGGTTGTCCAGCAGCGTGCCGATGAGTTCCACGTCGCCGTTGGCCTGCGTTGTGCCGGTTAGCGTGAGGAGCACGTCGTACTGGTCGAAACTGTCCGTCAGGTCACCCAGGATATCTGAGGACGCAAGATCCGCTCCGTTCTGACGCAGCACCAGCCGCTGCTGAGTGTCGCTGAAGTTCGATTGAATGAGGAGCTTGTAACCCGACGTGCCGGTATCGGCGAGGAACGGATTGTTCTCGAGCGTGTCGGCTTCGTTCGCCGATCCCGCGGCGGTGAGACCGAACCCGCCGTTGCTGAAATCGATCTCCAGCTGGCCGGTGTCGTTCGCCGCGACGCGGGCCGACACTTCGAAGAACGTCCCGGCCCCGAGATCCGCCGTCAGCAGCACGGCTTCGTCGCCACCCTGCATCGTGATCTCGACCATGGTGTTCGTGGCGTCCAACGGATCGGCCGCGAACCCGACGACCGGGTCATCCGTCTTGTTGATGGCGAGCGAACCTGTAAACGGGTCGAAGTCTTCAAAGATCGACGCCGCGTGCGCCCCGCAGGCCATCGCCGCAACCGCGGCGACCGAAAGTGCCTTGGTGACCGTGTGACTCATGAGCCGACTCCAGAGTTGGGGTTATCGAGAGATGTGAGTGCAGGGGGAGTACGAAAGACGTGTGGGAATCGCTACGAATCACTTTGTATGGCGGCTGACACAAAGCCCCACGCAGGCGGCGACCACGAGCCCGATGACCGATGCGGGCTCGGGGATCGCCGTTCCCGAACCGCCGCCGAAGTTGCTTGTCCACACCGCGTAGTCCGTCGGATCGACACCGAACAGGCCATTGCCCGCGTTGCTGATCGACGTCTCATCGGCAGCGCCGAGGTTGTCCCGCCAAAGCGTGTAGTCGATGAGGTCGACGCTGCCGTCATTGTTGAAGTCGCCGGGTCCCGCCTGCTCAGGCACATCGACCGCACGGAGCACGAGGTTGTCGAGCACCAGTTCGTTGCCGTCGTCGAAGCCCCACGACTCGCCGTTGATCGTCCAGAGGAACTGCACAACCGTGTTGTCCAGGTCGAACCCACTCTGTCCGGGGTCCGTCGTGTCCACGAAGTCTTCGGCTGACACCACGAAAGTCTCGAACGTGTCTGCGGCGGCGAGGTCCACCGACCCTTCTATGGCCCCGGTGAGCTCCCCGGAGTCATCGTCAAAGGTGCGGATCACCAAGCCGATCGTCGCCGCTTCGCTGCCCTTCGCTGCGAACTCGATCTGCAACTCCTCCTGGCGGAAGGGAAACGCGGTGTTGCGGAAGTCGAGGTTTGAGATGAGCTGAGCGTTCCAGAATCCCGCTCCGTCGGCCGACGCCGCGTCAACAACCAAGCGGGCGCCCACTGAGTTGTCGGCGCCCACGCCGAAAGCCACGACGCTTTGCGACGAGATTGAGAATCCCGGCGCCGTGTTAGAAAACAACTCCAGGTTGCCGGCCGGCAGCGGGCTCGGGAACGTGCTTTGGAAGTCCTGCTGCAAGAACGCGACGGTACCGTCAGCGGCCGCGATCCGATCGATCGTGACGTCCATCACGGGGCCGGTCACGCCCGGGAAGTACTTCGGCTTCACGGCTTCGACGCTGCTCAGATCGGACGCCGTCGAGGCGGCGCTGAGCACCAGATCTCCCTCGACGGTGTGAGGTCCCGGCGCCAACCCGGTAAGGTCGAAGTTCACGGTTGCAACCTCGTTGAAGTCGACGGAGGAGTTCGAATAGTCGAGCAAAGAGATCGCGAGCCCCGTCGCTTCGTTGTTTGGGTTCACAACGATGTCGGCCGAGATACGAGAGACATCCTGCAGGCCGTACTCTTGGCCGAAGACGCCGAACTGGAGAGATTGCACGTCGCCGTCGCGCCCCGTGAGCGTCCAGGACGACACACCGTCGAACGACTGGTCGAACGGGTCGGTGTCCGTCGGCGTCACTTGAAACAGCGAGCCGGGAGCCCGATCGCTATCGAACTCGTAGAACGTGACATCTGCCCACGCAAACGACGCAACGAGCTGGGCGACGATGACCACGCCCGCATAAAAGAACGCCTTCATGGTGCAGCCAGGGGATGGAGTGAGCGTTGTGCAGAAAAAAGACTTGGGGCAACACGGGATCAATCAATCGGGCCAAAGAGGACGGCTTGCGATCGCCTTCGCGTTGTGCAGCGGGAGAGTGACGAGTGTTGGGATCGGTCCCGCTCTCGCAGAATAACCGGCGCCACCCGACCTGTCAAAAAGAAATCGGGCGCTCCAGCCACCGGTCGTTTGCAGCCGCCAGCCGAGCTGGTGCAACGGCAAAAAGCCTAGACTCTGCCTGAGTGCGGCCGTAGACTGCACCGCTGGTGAGCTCGGCGGCTCGCCCGGATTGCTCGTCACCTTGATCTACTTGCCGATTCACGGTCGCTCGACCGTCAGACGCAGAGGGCTGTCTCGCGTGTCCACTAGCAGAGGGGTAGTCGTCGCGCGACCGTACGCATCTGGGACCAGTCCCGAACGAGGCCGGTCGCCTGAGGTAGCACGCACCATGACACGATGTTCGCCGCGAATGACGCCATCGCCGTGGCGGTACGTCGTAGCGGTAGAAAACTCGCCCGTCGCTGCGTTCACGTACACCGTCGCAGGTTTCGGCGGGACCCGAGGGTCGCGCGGCGGCGTTTGGGAAACAAACCGCAGCTCCAACCCGTCGGCGGGGATCAACGCCCCGTCTTCGTAGGTGACGGTCCCCTCAATCTTCACCAACGGGTACGGCGTACCCGACCAGCAACCAACCACGGCTGATGTCGCTCCAACCAGCAGCATTGCCCGCCCGACGCACGACCGGGCCGCTCGGCCGCAGCCAACCTGAGCGTCAGAGGTTTTTGGCAACATGGACCACCTCGTTGCAAGAATAGAGACCGGCGACACAAACCCTAGTCGGTGGTCGCTCTCGATGCCGCAGACCATAGCAAGCACGACACCCGCGCTACAACTCATCCGCTCAACGATTCCTCAACACGCTTGGGTCCAGCACGTTAACTTGCGGCGAGTGCACGCGTGATACCCACCACGCGCGAGAAGACACTCTTTTCAGGAGCCCTCCGATGCAACGACGAAGCGACGCCGGCTTGTACCGTGCCACCAGTTTGCGAACAGCCGACGAAACACGCGGGTTCACACTCGTCGAGCTGCTGGTCGTCATCGCGATCATCGGCATTTTGGTAGCGATGCTCCTGCCAGCCGTGCAAGCCGCTCGGGAAGCGGCCCGACGCTCCCAGTGCCTGAACAACGTCAAGCAGCTCACGCTCGCGCTGCAGAACTATCACGACGCCAACGGCGAGTTCCCGCCGAGCATCTCGTTCCAGCAGGACCTGATCGATCAGTTCTTCGGCTCGCCTCCGACCAACGAGGGCGAGTTCTACATGGCGCTTAGGAACACCAGCGCGATCGGCCCGAACTGGGTCATACGCACCCTGCCTTACCTGGAAGAGTCCACCGCGTTCGACAGCTTTGACTTCACGCAGGTCATCACGGCTCCGGTGAACGAGCAGGCCCGCGGGACCGCCCTGGCCGCCATGCTGTGCCCGAGTGACAAGGGCAACGCGGAGCCGTACGACGGGCGGCTATCGTTCGGGCCGAACTGGGCCCGCGGGAACTACGGAGCCATCGGCTCGGTGATGATGTACCCGTTCCAGAACGTCACGAAGTACGGGATGCGCTACCGCGACAACCCGTGGATCCGCGGGGTCATGGGCGCGCAGGTGTCGCTTTCGATCAGCGATGTCACCGACGGAACCTCCAAGACGATGGCCGTCGCCGAGCTGCGTATCGGCCTGACCGAACAAGACATGCGTGGGGTCTGGGCGATCGGCTACCCGGGCTCGAGCAGCATCTGGGGCTCGACCGAGAACGGCATGCTGGGCCCCAACGACTGCTCACTCAACGGCGACAACATCACGGGCTTCAAGGACGTGCTGGAACAGCTGGGCGACGAAGCCGCTCTGCGGGAGTGCATGCACGCTTGGGGGCAAGGCGGGTCGGAGCAGTCGACCGCGAGGAGCTTGCACGCCGGCGGGGTGATGGTCGGCTTCTGCGACGGCAGTGCGCGGTTCATCAACGAGTCCATCGAGACCTCCGCGGATCTCGGGTACGAGTTTCTCAACGGCGACAAAGGCGAACAAGATCTTCGTACCTGGGAGCAGCTCATCGCGGCGCAGGACAGCCAGATCCTCGATGGCAGCAAGTACTAGAACGCTAGAGCCGCCCAAGAGTGGCCGCGCTGCGTAGCGCAAGGCGAAACCGGAACAGAACAGCATCAGCGGCGGCAACATGAGACACCACGCAGAGTCGGCGTCACGGCTTATCGCGACGGCCGTGTTCGTCGCGTCGCTATCCCTAACGGCGCCAACGCACGCACAGAGCTGGGAGCCGTTCGGCGAACCCGGCTCCGGCGGGCGGATCACCGGCATGAGCATCAGCCCGCACGATCCCGATCGGGTGCTCATCGCGGGCGATATGCTCAGCGTCGGAATCAGCACCAACGGCGGCGACACGTGGGACGAGACGTTCGGCTTCGCGAGCTGGGAAGCAGCGGACTTCACGTGGCACCCGACCGACCCCACCACCGTCTGGGTCGGCACCATGAGCGGGCCGTACAAGAGCACCGACGGCGGGGTGAACTGGACATCGCAACGCTCCGGCATGTCGCCCATCGCGCCGTGGAACTACTCGTCTCCGATTGAACGGGTGATGTTCGACCCCAACGACGACGATCGGCTGTTAGCGATCGGCGGGTCCAGCCGGCGTTGGGGTTCGCCCGGCTCGCCTGACTGGGGCGCGATCTGGGAGAGCACCAACGGCGGCGATAGCTGGTCGCGCCTGAGCACGCTCACGGCGAGCGGCTCCTCGACCGATCCAACGGCGAGCGGCATCAACACGGTGTCCGCCGAGTTTGGGGCCGGGTCCTCGACGCGTCTCTACGCGGGAGCGGATGGAGAAGGCTTCTATCGCAGCGACGACGGTGGCGTGACCTGGCAGAAGAAGAACACCGGCCTCCCGCAAACCAACATCGCGCGTGTGGTGGCCAACCCCGTCGCCACCGACTTCGTCTACGTGTCGCTCGACGCTGACGGGTCGACGCCCGGAGGCATCTACCTGAGCCCGAACGGCGGCGATTCATGGACGCCGATCAACGGCGGGCTCGACCGCATCTCGGGCGCCTCGACCGAGACGTCGAGCCGCTACCAGGCTCTCGCCATTGCGCCCAGCGCGCCCAGTATCCTGTATACGGGAGACGCCCGGTTTGGCAGCCAAATCGGCGTCGCCAGAACCGTCACCGGCGCGGGTCCCTGGACCACGACCGTCGCTACCGGCGACGTCGATACGTTCGATCCGGCGGGAATCCAGCCGGAGGTCATCACCGTCGACCCGAGCAACGCAAACCGGGTGCTCGCGGCCGGTTCCGCTTACATCCTGGAAACGGAAGACGGCGGCCAGACCTGGGAAGACATAACGAGCGTCCGAGTGGATGAGGGGTACGTGGGCAACGGATTCACCGGATGGGTGTCGACCGCGGTCGAGTTCAACCCGCTCGACCCTGATCATGTCATCGTGCAAGGCTTCGACGCGGCTCGGGTGCTTCAGACCAAAGACGGCGGCGCGAACTGGACACGCGAAGCGACCTCGACCGGCAACTTCGAGGGGGGACGCGACGTGGTGTTCGCCGGTCAGAACACCATCTACGCCACGCTCGGGCAGAACAACTTTCAGGGGATCGCCCGCTCCACCGACGCCGGGGATAGCTGGACGGTGCTCTCCGGCGCCGGCCGGGGGTTGCCGAGCATCGGCGGCGGGCTGCTGCCCGATGGCATCTACGCGTCGCCCAGCGACCCGACCACGGTGTGGGCGGCGGTCGAGGGCGACCTGCTCCGATCCACCAACAGCGGCGACACGTGGTCGGTCGCGCTCAACGCACCGGACGTCCGCTGGATCGCCGAAGACCCGAACGCGCCGGACACCTTCTACGTGTCGAGCGACGTGGGCGTGTACCGTACCGCGGACGGGATCAACTTCGACTTCATCGACGGGCCCGATGAGCCGGGCAAAATGGAAGTCGACGCCAACGGCGACCTGCTCTTCGCCGCTCACGACATCAGCGGCGACCCGGGCGCCGGCCTGTGGCGTTGGGACGGCGACGACTGGACCCAGTTGTTCGCCGACACCTACGCCGTCGACGTGACGGTGGACCCAACCGACCCCATGCGGATCGCGGTCACGACCTCTGACGATCCGTTCCACGATGTTAGCCGTGCGTCCGGCGTGTACCTGAGTGAGGATGGCGGCTCGTCGTGGCGATCGATCAACGACGGCCTGCCGATGCTTCGAGGCGCGACGATCACCTTCAACCCCCACGAACCTTCCCAGCTGGTGCTCGGCACCGGTGGTCGGGGGTTCTACACGCTCACGCTCGGTATCACCGGCGACTACAACAACGATGGGCTTGTCGACGCCGCCGACTACACGGTCTGGCGAGACAACCGCGGCTCGACCCAGCAGCTCGCCGCGGACGGCAACGGCGACGGCATCGTTGACGACGGCGACTACGACGTCTGGCGAGCGAACTTCGGCCGCGGGTCGGTGGCGTTGCCCGCCATCGCGATCCCCGAGCCGCTCTCCGGCGGCCTCTTGTTGCTCGCCGTCGTCTCGTTCCTTGGCGGTCCGCGAAAGGAGTGAACGATCCGGCGACGCCACCCCGCCCGCTCTGCTTCTGTCACCAGCATCCATGAATCGCCTCAACCGACACTTCGTCCGCTCGTACCTGCTTGCGGCTTTCGTGGTGGGCGTCGCTTTCAGCGGCGTTTCCGTCGCGGGGGAGCCCTCCACGGTCTCGTCGCCCGACGGCCGGATTGCCGCCCAGCTGCACACCGAGCCACGGCTCACCTACTCGGTGACGCTCGACGCCACGCCCGTCCTCGTTCGCTCGCCGATCGGCCTGGAACTACGAGGGATCGATCCCCCGACCCGCATCGACAGCGTCGTCAGCCGCCAAGAGCGGAGCCGCTACGAGCCGGTGGTCCCCCGGAAACATCGCGAGATCGAAGACCTCTACAACGAGCGGGCGTTCACTTTCGACAACGGCCTGGGTCTGGTGCTACGCGCCTACGACGACGGCGTCGCCTATCGGTGGACGACCGACCTCGAAGGGCAACAGGTCGTCATGAACGAGACGGCTACCTTTGAGTTCCCGTCCGACGCAAAGGTCTGGTGGCCGCGGGCCGAGGGGCTTCAAACCAGTCACGAACCACGTATCGCGGAGACGACGCTCACCAGTCTCACGAGTGACGACCTCGCGTTCTGCGGGGTGCTGGTCGGCTTGGGCGAAGCGTGCAAGGTGCTGATCGGCGAATCCGATCTGCGAGCCTACCCCGGCATGATGGTCGCCGGGAGCGACGACGCGTCACACCGTTTGCAGGCGCGTTTCGCTGCGTACCCGACCGTCACGCAGCGTGAAGACGAAAGGTACTTGCGTGTAGCGCAGCGGTCGTCGGAGATCGCGCGGATCGACGGTCGCCGAAGCCTGCCGTGGCGCGCGATCGTGATCGCTGAGAACGACACGGACCTCGTCAACTCCGTGCTGATCGACAAGCTGTCGATGGCGTGCCAGATCGAGGACACGTCGTGGGTGAAACCCGGGCGTGTGGCTTGGGACTGGTGGAACGAGCTCAACTTGCACGGGGTCGATTTCCAAGCGGGTCTGAACACGGAGACCTATCGGCGCTACATCGACTTCGCCGCCGAGAACAAGCTTGAGTACGTCATCCTCGACGAAGGATGGACGAATCTGGGCGACCTCACCGACTACAACCCCGACATCGACGTGCGAGCGTTGATCGATTACGGGCGGGAGCGAGGCGTCGGGGTCATTCTGTGGTCCCTGTGGCGCGACCTGCTGATCGACCTGGAGGGGGCGCTCGATCGGTTTGAGTCGTGGGGCGTCGCGGGGCTTAAGATCGATTTCATCGATCGCGACGACCAGCTCGCCGTCGAGTCGGTCTGGGAGATTACCCGCCTCGCCGCGGAACGCGAGCTGTTGGTGAACTTCCACGGGTGCTACAAGCCAGCGGGGTTGCGACGGGCCTACCCCAACTCGATCACTCGCGAGGGCGTGCTGGGCTTGGAGGTGTCCAAATGGGATCGCCATGTGACGCCCGAGCACGATCTCGTCTTGCCGTTTACACGGATGGTGCTCGGCCCGATGGACTACACACCGGGGGCCATGCGGAACGCCCAGCCGAAGAACTTTGAACCGATCTACTCGCGTCCGATGAGTCAGGGCACCCGCTGCCACCAGCTCGCGATGTACGTGTGCTACGAAAGCCCGCTGCAGATGCTGTGTGACACGCCGTCCAATTACCGCGACCAGCCGGAGACGCTCGCATTCCTCCGGCAGGCGCCCACCGTTTGGGACGAGACGCGAGTCCTCGCGGGCAAAGTCGGCGATCACCTTGCGATCGCTCGACGTCACGGCACAAATTGGTACGTCGGCGCGATGGCGGGTGCGGACGCTCGCGAGCTAGACCTGCGGCTTCCGTTTCTAGGTGACCGCGACTGGTCGGCCCGCATCTGGGAAGACGGCCCCAACGCGACGCGTCAAGCAGAAGACTTCGCCCGCCGCGAGACTGCGGTCGGCCCGATCGAGCCGATTCGCGTACGCATGGCGCCCGGTGGTGGTTGGGTCGCCATTATCGAACCAATCAACGGCGACGACGCGGCGAGCGACTGACCAAGGCTGTCGAGCCGTTCCCCGACGAGCCGTTCCCCAACGAGCCATCCCCGGACGAGTCATCAGCGAGAGCCACATGCGAAGTTGTTTCTTGGGTGTCCTGATCGCCCGGCATGCCCTCGCCGTCGGCGCACTGCTCGCGTCGGTCGCCCCGAGCGACGGCTCCGATCGCGGACCTGAGCCACGCCGCGATCCGTTCAAACAGCCATTCGCGAGCAACTCGATCTGGAACACGCCGATCGGCGACGCCGCTCGCTACGAGCACGCGAGGCTCGAGGGCGGCGACGCGTCGGGCATGACCGTGGACGAAGACCTCATCGTGCTGCGGCCCGACGCACCGTCGCTCACCGTTCGTTACAACGACGCAGGGTGGGATCGTGACAAGTCGCGTTGCACCACCGACGGCGAGGTGCTCTTCCATGCACCGATCCCCGACGACTTCTTGGTTGGCCCTCATAACTGGGACGGCTCTACGCCCAACTCGGGCCTCGCGGTGCTAATGGAAGACGGTCGGACCATCCGCCAGACGCAGCCGTTCGCCCGATGCCGACCGGATCGGGACGCGACGTCGATGTTCCTGGTCGACGACGTGGATCTTTACGGCGACGGCGTGTCCGGGTCACACGGCGGGTCGGGGCTCTCGGTCATCGGCGGGTCGCTCAGGTTGGGCGAGCTCCGCCCGGGCGGAGCCGCGATTCGCCACGCCCTCAAGGTAAACGTGTACGCCGCGCGGAACCTGTACTACGACGACAAGACTCGCGGGTACCGCTGGCCGGCCCTCCGCGCCGACAGCTACGCGAAGGGCAACTACGGCACGCAACGCAGCGCGACCCCTGTGGCCGCTTGTCGCATGGGGGCATTGCTAGCGTTGCCGGCCGACGTCGAGATCGACGACCTCGGGCTCGAAACCGAGCCGGCCATAGCGATCGCTCACGCGCTGCAGGACTACGGAGCGTATGTCGTGGACGACACCGCTTGGGATGTTTTCGCGATCGCGTGCGAGTGGAGCCCCGACGGCCGGTTCATCGAGCAGTTCCAGAGCGATTGGGGCTTCCCCTTCATTACCGCCGACCGACAGCACCCTTGGTCGAAAGACATGCGCCGCCTCTTCTACTCGTTGCACGTAGTAGACAACAACGTGCCGAGTACGCCCGGTGGCGGCGGTTCGCCGCGACAGCCACCGGCGCCCCCACTGGCGGCCCCCGCTCTGTCAGCGCGTCCAGGGTCAGGTCCCCAAGCGTCCGGGCCTTAGCACGGCGGCTCGTCGATCGCCGTGTCTCAAGAAACGGCGAGCGACAAAGCGAGACGCGTAGCGGAGGGGAGGGTTCGCCGCGTCGGCCCAGCCGTCAGGCTTAGCCGCCGTAGGCCGAACCCGTGCAAGCCGACCGCGCGGTGAACTAAGCGGTCGCTGCCGATCAGCGCGGACGCACGGACCTCGATGCGCCGATGCCGCCTCCGACCGTTGGCAAACCTTGCGGGCGGGTGCGGTGGTGCTGCAGGCCGCCGCGAGCGCTTCCGATAGGACCCCTAGGCGCCTCACCCTCGGCACGGACGTGATGATCCCATCCAGCGTGCGAGCCGCTGCGAGGCAGACTTCCCCTAATAACCCGGCGGACGTCGGAACTATGTCGCTACGTCAAAGCTGCTCGGCCGTTGTCTGCGTGATCCTGCTAGCGGGGAGCGCCGGCGCCCAGCCCGCCGGGGTGTGGAACGCCCTGGGCGTCACGCAAGCGGTCAAGTTCCTGCGGAACGCCACGGTCAACCCGAACGGGAACCACCCGGGGCTCGAGCGTCCGAAGCCGCCCAAGCCGATCGCCGATCCCGCAAACCTGGAGTCGGACAACCCGGCCATCAAGCTGGCGGCCGAGGTCAAGCAGCAGGAAGACCTGAAGAAACAGAAGATCAAGGCGCTGAAATACCTGTCGAAGATGGGCTGCGGCTGCTACCCGGGCGTCGCCGACGCCTTCGCGGCGGCGACCGAGGACTGTACCGAGGACGTTCGGCTTGCGGCCGCCGAGGCGATTCAGGACGCCGCCGGCGAAGTGTGCGGCTGCTGCAACGAGTCGGGCTGCTGCTCGGAAGACTTGCTCAAGACGATGGCCGAACGGGCCTACGGCCGGGACGAGACCGGTTGCTACATCGAGCCGTCGGACCGCGTCCGGGCCGCGCTGCGAGAGGCGCTGGCCAAGTGCTGCCCCGGCCTGCCACCCGTGTGGGAGCCCGCGGCGCCGGAAGAGGCCGAGGAAGAGGCCGAAGCAGACACGGAGGTCATCCCCGACTCGGAAGACGAAGAGACGATCCCGGCGGGCGAAGAAGAACTTAGCGACGAGGACCCACTGCAAGCCGGCTCGCCGCTCAACGAGCAGCTCAAGCCGTTCCTGCAGTCGGCCGTCACCCGGGACAACCGAGTGGATACCGAGTGGGTGACCGGGCGGATCACGAACATCGACCCGACCGGCCAGCGTGTGGTCATCCAGCACGAGGGCGACAATAAGTCGCTCCGCGGATCCCGCGCCGAGGTGTTTCACAAGTTTCTGCTCGGCAGCGAGAAGGTGGGCGACCTGCGTGTCGTCGCCGCCGCACCGGGCCAACTGGTCGCGACCGGGCTGACTAGCATGAAGTACCTCGAGGTTGGTTCCACGGTGCGTGTGCAGGTCGCGGCCCCGCAACCGAGCCTCGAGCCGATCCCGAGCATGATCGTCGAATCCGCCGCGCCTTCGACGCCCGGCGTACGACGTCCGGCGGACGTGGCCGTGGTTCCCTTCGAGCCGTCGGTCGAATCGGGCGAGCTGGCCGAGGTCGCTGTCGAACCCGACTTCAACGAGAGCCCGCTCCCGCCGACGGCGATGCCGAGCGTGATCGCCGAGGGCTACGCCAACATCAGCGATCGGCCGGCGCCGGTCTCCGCACCGGTCGCGGCGGCGCCCAAGCACCGCGTGCAAGTCATCCGCCCGGCGATCACGCCGAGCAGCGAGAAGGCGGGCAAGCTGGTCGGCTTGTTCACCCAGCCGCAGATCGAAATCAAGAGCACCGCCGCGTGTGCGATCATTGAAGACCGCCCGCAGCCTCGATCGGTGCTCGCCGTCACGCCGGCGGCCCCCGTAGCCCCTGCCGAGCCGGCCGTGAGCGTCATCACCGTACCGACAACCGACGGGCAGCATCACCGAGCGGATCGCCTGAGCCGGATTATCACCGGCACGGTCCTCCGCTGAGCACGCTAGCGGGAGGGTCGCGGCGCCGACCGCGTGACGGACCTAACCTTCCGTCCTGTCTTAACACGATGGCGGCGGTGCGGGAGACGCTTGCCGCCGCAACTAGGGTTTGACTGCCTCGAGCAAGTCCCAAGCGCGGGGCAGGAAAAGCTGCTGGCCACCACCGGCCACGAACTCTGCCTGCTTCATGACATGACGGCCGTCCACACGCGTGACCACGCCGTGTTGTCGCGCTCCGGCGACCGTCCAATGGTCACCCGTGGCCGCGGCTTTTGAGACGAGCATCCGCGGGTGCTTGCCGCTGGCCGCCTTGGCGCCGGGCTTAAGCCGAAAGAGCTGCCGCTCACGGCCGGCGCCCGACAGGCCGACGTTGCGGTGCGACACGCCGCCCTGAGCCGGAACCATCCACTGACCGACGCGTCGGTCGGCGGGTCGGGACAGTTCGACGAACTGAGCGAAGGTCTGCCTGGCTGGGACATCGACGACCTGAACGGCGTCGACCGCGTGCACGTCGATCCCCTTAATCAGGTTTGCCCACTCGGCCGGCGATCCGCCGCCGACTCCGCTCTCGTCGAAGAACTCAACGATCTTCCGAACATTCTGCCGAGGCAAGACGCCGGCGTTCTTCGTCGAGCCGAAGACCGCCCGCAGCGTTTCGTCGGTGAGCCGGTCGAGCCTCGACAGGCGGAGACCACCGCCAAGAAACTCCGTCAGCTTGCGGTGCACGTTGTCCAGCGACTTACGCATCGCCGGGGGCAACTTGTCGGCCGGCAGCCTGCGGATCGCGGCCACGATCCGCGTCGCGAGGGCCCGCATCGGCTCAGCGAACCGAGCGCTAGTTCGAGCCATCGCCAGCGCACGATCGATGCTCTTGGCGTACCGCGGCAGCTTGCCGAGCTTCGCGACGTCTCCGACGTAGGGGATAATTCCGGCGGCGCTCATCAGGGCCCCGGCCCAGTCGCCCCGTGTCAACGAGATGACGGCGTTGGAGGAATCGGCGAACGGCGTGGGCTCGACGACCCCGACGATATCGAGGGCCAGCTGCCCGACGTCCAGCAGCAGCTCCTTTTCTTCCTCGGTCAGCTTGTCCCAGTCAGCGCTGTTCACAGGTTCCCTCGTGCTTGCCAAGTGATCAAAACGACCCGCCGACGAGGCGAAACACGGTGAGCCGGCTCAGCGGAGCTCGTACTCAAAACCGCCTTCGTCCCCGACCGTAATCCCGACGTGCTCGATCGCCTCGCCCTCCGCCATGCGGCTGAGAAACTCGGCCGAGAGTTCGGGCAAGAGGGTTTTCGTGAGAATGTGGTCGATGTTGCGTGCTCCTGTGTCAACTTCTGTACAACGAGCGGCGATCGCGTCGACGAGCTCGGGGGTGTAGTCGAACTTCGCCCCGTAGTGCTCCACCACGCGTTTGCCGACCTTGCCCAGCTTGAGGCCGATAATCTTCTTCAGCACGTCGTCGGCCAGCGGGTAGTAGGGGATAATCGTGAGCCGCCCGAGGAACGCGGGCTTGAAGGTCTTCAAGAGCTCGGGGAAGAGCGCCTCGACGAACCCGTCAGGCTCGGGCGTGGTGTCCGGATCGCTGCAGAGGCTCTTCACAAGGTCGGTGCCCGCGTTGGTCGTCATGATGATGACCGTATTGCGGAAGTCGATGTCGCGCCCCTCGCCGTCCTTCATCGCGCCCTTGTCGAACACCTGATAGAAGACATCCTGCACGCCTGCGTGCGCCTTCTCCATCTCGTCCAGCAGCACGACGCTGTACGGCTTCCGCCTCACGGCCTCGGTGAGCACGCCCCCCTCGCCGTAGCCGACGTAACCGGGAGGGCTGCCCATGAGGAGCGACACTTTGTGCTCCTCCTTGAACTCGGACATGTTGATCGTCGTCATGTTCTGCTCGCCGCCGTAGAGCAGCTCGGCCAGCGTGATCGCGGTCTCGGTCTTGCCGACGCCGCTGGTGCCGGCGAGCAAGAACACGCCGATCGGACGCTGTGGGTCGGCGAGGTTCGCGCGCGACGTCCGGATCGACTGAGCGATGCGATCCAGCGCGTGCCCCTGACCGACCACCGACTCCTCCATGCGGTCTTTCAGGTTCAAGACCGTCTTCACCTCGTCGGCGACCATCCGACCCAGCGGGATGCCGGTCCACGCGGCGACGGTCTCGGCGACGGCTTGCGGCGTCACGCGCGGGTGCACCAACGGCTCCTCGCCCTGAACCTCGGCGAGCTGCGACTCGAGTTGCGCGAGTTCCGCCTGCAAACCGGCGATCTCTTCGTCGGTTAGCGGCGTGGGGGCGACGCCGTTCGCCTCGGTGGCTAGAGCGTCGTTGGCTGCGGCGTCGGTTCCTTCAGCCTTGGGCGAGTCTGCGGGCGCCGCGTCTTCGTCGGCGGGCGACAGCTTCCGCACACACTCGCCGATGCTCGTGGCGAGTTCTTTCTCACGCTGCCACCGCTGCTCAAGCCCTGCCAGCGCCGCCGCCTCGGACTCGTGCTCTGCCTCCAACTCCGCGAGCTTCTCGCCGTGGTCGGCGCCCTCGAGGGCCTCGCGGCGAAGGATCCGCATCGACACGTCGATCTGTTCGAGCCGACGCCGGCAGTCCTCTACCGCCGGCGGCGTCGCCGATTGGCTCAGCGCTATCCGCGCGCAGGTGGTGTCGATCAGGCTCACCGCCTTGTCGGGCAGCTGGCGGCCGGCGATGTACCGGCTGGACAGCTTGACGGCGTCGATCACCGCGTCGCTGGCGATCCGCACCTGGTGATGGCCTTCGAGCGTGCCGACAAGGCCGCGGATCATCTCGACCGCCACGGGCTCGGCGGGCTCCTCGACCTTCACCACCTGGAAGCGACGCGTCAGGGCGGCGTCCTTCTCGAAGAACTTCTTGTACTCCGCCCAGGTCGTCGCGGCGATCGTCCGCAGCTCGCCGCGGGCGAGCGCCGGCTTGAGCAGGTTGGCCGCGTCGTTCTGGCCGCCGCCGATCAGGTTGTGCGCCTCGTCGATGAACACGATGATCGGCGTGGGCGACGACTTCACCTCGCTGATGACGCTCTTCAGGCGGTTCTCGAACTCGCCCTTGATGCCGGCGCCCGCCTGCAGCAGGCCCATGTCCAGCGAGCGGATCGCGACGTTCTCCAGCGGCGGCGGCACGTCGCCGGAGGCGACGCGGAGGGCGAACCCCTCGACCACCGCCGTCTTGCCGACGCCGGCTTCGCCCGTGAGGATCGGGTTGTTCTGGCGGCGACGCATGAGGATGTCCATCAGCTGACGGATCTCCGGGTCGCGGCCGAGCACCGGGTCGATCTCGCCAGCCTTGGCTCGCGCCGTCAGATCGATCGTGTACTGATCGAGCCCCGGGGTCTTCGTCGGGCCCGCGGCGGCCGGCGCCCCGCCGGGCGCGCTAACCGGCGTGTCCTCTTCTGTGTCGGCCAAGATCGTCGCGAACTCCGCCTTCAGCTTCTCGTGTGAGACCTTGGCGAACTCCGCCGACTCCGACGTCACTTGCGAGGCGACCTGCCCGTCTGACAGCAGCGCGATCAGCAGGTGACCGGTTCGGGCCACCGGTTGACCGAAGTCGACCGACGCGACCAGCCACGCGGACCGCAGCAGGTCCACCACGCTGGGGCTCAGCGCGGGCGGCCGTGAGTTGCCGGTCTTGAACGAATCGACCACCCGCGTGAGGTCGCCCGCCAGCCGCGCCTGGTCGACGCCGAAGTGCTTCAGCGCCGTGTTGAAATCGCTGGCGTCCTGCTCCATGAGCTTGAGCAACCAGTGCTCCAGCTCAACGTTGTAGTTGGTCCGCGAGAGACACAGCCCCGCGGCGCCCTCCAGCGTACGCCGGCCGAGCGGGTGCAGCTTGCCAACAAGTTCTTTGAGGTTCAGTTCGACCATCGTTTAAGCGTGTTGGGTTATGACGAGTGGCGGCGGGGCAGGGGGGGACGCAGTCTAACGCGAGGGCGCTCCGTCGGAAACAAACACGGCGTCTTCCGCGTCGGTCGCGGCGCCGTGTGTAAGCACCCAGGTGTTCCAACCGAGACGCGGGCCCACCGCGTCGGGCCGTTCGTCGCCGAGACGGCAGGCGGGGATCTCGTCGCGGCGGAGCACCGGCTGCACGTCGTAGTCGTACCCGGGCCCGACGTAGCTGCGGACGAGCTGGCCGACCGTAAGGAAGGCGTCGCCGTTGGGCATCAGCCGCCGGAACTGGTCGTAGCCCATCGGGCCGAGCTGCACACGGAACCGAGACTGCACGTCCCAGACCCGCTCGCCGGCGATCGAGTCGAGTCCTAGTCGGCAGTTTTGCCCCTTGGCGGCGAGCGAGGGCAAGCTCGTCTGGTCCGCACGCTCCACGCGCAGCCAATGGCCCACGAACTGGCGGATCGCGACGGCGACGCCCAGGTGCTCTTGCAGGAGCCGCCGGAGGCACGACTCGCTGCGAGACGACCGTGAGAAGATGCCGCTGTAGTACAGAAACAGCCGGTCGTGAAACTCAAACCGCTCGCGCGCCGGCGCCGGGCCTAGTGCCACCAACGCCGAGACCGCGGCGGTGAAACGATCTCGCTCGCCGGAGGACTCCGCGTCTTCGAGCAACGCGCCGACGCGGTGTTTCTCCCAGGCCCGATAGAAAAACGAAACGAGCCGGTGGTCGAACATCCCGAGGAAGTCGCGCAGTGCGTAGTCTTTCCCACGCACCCGGGCCATGAGTTCCTCGGTGTAGTGCCGCGGCATCACGCCTGCGGGGCCCGTGAGTCCCAAGAACGTGACGGTCATCTCCGCAGGAGACCTACGCGTGGCGTCTGCCTTCTCGCCCCGCGGCGGATCCTGAAAGCGTACGACCTGCGAGCCGGGGAAGGTGATCGACGCGTGGCTCACGAAGCGAACCACCTCGGCGCCGGGCGCGGCGTCGCCGCCGACCGGCTCGCCGCCACCCGCTAGCAACAGCGACCGCACCGCTCGGAAGAACTCGTACCGCGGCGCACGCTCAGCCAGCCGTGCGCGCACCTGATCGAGCGCTCTGGCCTTGTCGTGGTTGTCGGTTGTCATGGGCATCAGACCAGGACCCGATCGCCAGCACGCGGCGGCCACTGGTAGACGGTCCCTTCCTGCCGGTTGGTCACGACGCGGGTCTTTGTGAACGAGTTCACGGTGGTGTAGAGGGCCAGGAACCGCTCGAGCACCGACGCGAATAGGTACTGCCCCCCTCCGCTGAACAGATCCTCGTCAAGCTCCAGCGTCACCTCGACGCCACGGCAGAAGTGGGCGCCGTACCTGCCGACGCGTCCGACGACACGGCGGCTGCTCACGCCCTTCACGGCCTCGACGAGCGTCCGCGACTGCTGCGTCTCGACAAAGTCGTAGAGGTTTAAGATCTCGCGCAGCGTCGCCGCGTTGTCTACCAGCGAGGCGTGGTTGAGCGACAGCTTCGACACCAACCGCCACACGGCTCCCGGCCCGAGCGTGGGACGCAGCGTGCGGGTGGGCGGCGTGAGGCACGTGACCTCGGTCGCCCCGCCGGCCCCGAGTCGCAGCCGAGGCTCGCCGCCGCCGAACGGCAGCCGGGCGGGCAGATCGCGGTTGCAGCAGAGGACCCCAACGTCGAGCGTCCACCCGTCGAGCGACAACGGCTCGGCGTCCAGATCGATCGGCGTGATGTAGACCTCCGAGCCGTGGTCGACGCGGTGCTCGGCGACCGTGGCCGCACGCCGCTGGCTGTGCCAGAACAGCCGTTGCTCGTCCGCGACGCCGTGCTCGACCGAGTACAGCGGCAGCAGCTTCGCCTTCTCGTCGTCGGACCGCGACGCGGACACGCCGTCGATCGCCACCACCTCGTGCGACAGAGGGCGGCGGGCGTCCGGCGTGATGCGGTACTCGGCAACCTCGCCGCTGAGCCTGATCGGCTCGGCTCGGACGCTGAACAGGTTCGCCAGCGGGGTGCACCCCAGCTGGAAAGTGGACGCGTCGACGTTGCGTTCCAGATCGTCGCCGGCGGCGTCCAGGAAGAAAGTCAGCTCGACCCTTCGCCCGTCGCCAACGCGAGCCATCGTCGCGGCGCCGAGCTCGACGTCGATAAACAGAAACTTCTCGGGAAGGACATAGTACTCGGAGATCAGCCGGTAGCCGAGAAACGACCGAGCGTCGTAGTCGATCAGGCCTTGATCTTCGTCGAACCCGCACGGCGTGACCGCGCCGTCCGGAAGCGTCACGGTCTTCTCGTAGTCCTCCGACGCCAGAGCGACGCCCAGACAGTTGCTCAGCAGACGCTCATGGAGACCGGTGGTGTGCAGCGTTTGCCCGTTGAGGAAGAAACGGAGCGACCCGATTCCCAGGTCGGAGAACTTCACCTTGGGCGACAGCGTCTCCAGCACAACGCGGCACACCGCGGCGCTGCGGCTGGTGTGCTCGGTCAGCGGGGACCGCGCGGGCATCGAGCGGAGCTCCGCCTCCGCGACGCGGATTGGCCACAGCTCCGTGTCGTAGCACGTGCGGAAGCGGCACGGCTCGCCGTCGATCGGCTCGGTCTCGACGCTCGCCCCGCGTTCGATCCGGCGCGGCTCGTCGCTCGCCCACGACGCCTTGCCCAACGCAAAGCCCGCGACACAGACCGACGGGAACGGTTGCAGCAGGTGCGGGTACAGCACCGAGAGCATCGACTCGGCGATCTCAGGGAAGTCGTCGTCGATCTTCCGCCGCACGCGGGCCGTCAGGAAAGCGACCGACTCGATCAGCCGCGACACGTGCGGGTCTTCGACCTGCTCGCCGCTCATGCGCAGGCGAGCGGCGATCTTCGGGTGCTTCTCCGCGAACTCCGCGCCGAGCTTACGCAGGTAAGCAAGCTCCCGGTTGTAGTAGGGAAGCAGCTCGTCCATCACGCGTAACCCAGGCTCACGGCGACCTCTGCCGACAGCGGCTCGACGACCGAGTCGAAGACCACCGGCTCGGGCGCCGGCTCCGCGTAGAGTGTCCCCTCAATGCGGAAACGCAGCGTCCGCTCGAGGTCTTCGGAGCGGTTGTTCAGCGCGACACGGACCGAGCGGAACCGGGGTTCGAAACGCTGGATGCACCTCTCGACCGCCTCGATGAGCCGCTTGCGCTCGCTCTTCGCGCTCATGTTCACCCCGGTGAAGTCGGGAATGCCATACGCGAGCACGGAGTTATCGAGCTCGTCCAACGAACTCGGCCACGTGAGCCACGCCTGGGGGGTGTTGAGAAGGCTCTCGAGGTCACGACGAACGCTCGCCTTGAGCTCTCGCAGCACCTGGTTGCGGTTCTTCGGAACCTCTTTCGAGTTGAACGGGTCGTCGTCCAGCAGCCGGTCGAACACCGACGGCAGCAGCGGCTGGGTTTCGCGGACTCGGGCCATGCTTGCGCTTCACGCGGCGGTCGGACGGCGGTCAATCGACGGCGATCTCGAGCGTCTCGATCTGGAGGATCGGAGCCGGCTCGTCGCCGACGAGAAACATCCGCTGCCCCACGCCGCGGGTCAGCGGACCCTCGCCGCCCACCCAGTCGGTCACTCGGCTCAGACTCAAACGGTCGTCGGACTCGCCCCGCGTGGCCGGGTAGACCGACGGCAAGAACACCTCCCCGCAGGGGCCGTCGGCGACCTCCATCGTGGCCCGCCGCCACAGCACGTCTTGTGGTCTCTTCGCCGGCTCGAACTCGACACTGCGGACACGGTCGATCGGGGTCCAGTAGTACTTGCCCGTGCTCGTGAGCACCTCGAAGAAGCCGGCGCACAGATCGTCAAGGTCACGCAGGCCCTCGAAGCTCTGACCGTCGCACACGCCGGTCACCTTCGTACGCGACGCCTCCGCCTCCTCGCAGAGCTCGGCGGCACGAGACTCCTCGCCGGACCGCCACTCGGCGAGCGCCTCGAGGTGTAGCTTGATCGACCCCTCGGGTTCGAACAGCACCTCCGGCGGTCGGCCCTCGGACCAGCACTCGGAGCGACTCACCTCGGCGCGGATCAGCTGCCGCATCAGGCTCAGGCCCACGATCGACTGCGGGTCTTGGTGGCCGATCGCGTCGAGCTGCTTGTCGGCCCTTTCCCACTCGCCAGCGAAGCAGAACAGCTCGGAGAGCA
>JBCBPC010000031.1:0-40937 GCA_039820945.1 Planctomycetota bacterium | reverse complement strand
CCGATCTCATCTGCTCGAGACGCCACGACTCGTGCTGGAGCTCACCGATCGCGTCCAGCTCTCCGTAGAGGTAATAATTGAGCTCCGCGAGTTTCTCGTCGCCGATCGCCTCGGTGGCGGCCAGCAGCTCGTCCGTCACGCCTGGTACACGCGAGAGCCGCACTCGGTTGGCTTGCCACTCGTCACGTACCGCGTCGAGCCACTCCGCGTAGGGAGCTGCTTCGGGGTAGTCGAGCGGGGGGATCGGGCCGTTCTTCGCGACCTTGGCAGCCAGCGGCCCGTACCGCTTCTCCCAATCAGCCAATTCGGGCGCCTCCGACGCCGGCTTGCCGCCGAGCTTCACGGGTTTCGCGAGCAGGCTCCGCGCGTCGTAGGGGCCGGGATTGAACACATCCAGCAGCGGCCGAACGGGGCCGACGGCGTTGTTCAGATAGCCCGCGGAGCTGAAGCTGGGGTCGAGTTTCTTCAGCCCCTCGTTGAAGAAATGCCAGCCTGTCGCCAACCTCAACGCCACGATCACGCAGACGACCAGTAGCGGGTAGCGGTAGGTGGATGAGAGCATGGAATGCCATCGGGGAAGCGTCTTCGCCACGCAGCGTGGTCAGCAAGCCGCGTCGAGTTGAATAACCGTTCACGAGTGCGGACGCTTACCGGTGGCGCCCCCTCGGCCGCCGCGGCAAGCTCCGCCTTAGCCCTTCAGTTTAACACACCGCGTGTTGACCATCTAATCAGAGCAGCCCTATCGAAATGTCGTCAAAAGAGCCGCGCGTCGTCCTTTGCTACCCCGTGCAGCCGAGACATGTTGCGCAAATCGAGGAGACCCTCTCCGATTTTGGGGGGGGTGTTGTCGTCGACGCCGGGCAAGAGCGAACGGGCCAGGAACTCGCCGACTGCGACATCTACTGCGGGCACGCCAAAGTGCCCGTGCCGTGGAAGGCGGTCGTCGAGGCGGGTCGCCTGCGTTGGATTCAATCGTCCGCCGCGGGCATGGACCACTGCCTAACTCCCGAGGTCGTCGCGAGCGATATCGTCGTCACCAGCGCCTCGGGCGTGCTGGCCGATCAGGTCGCGGAGCAAACGTTCGCCTTGCTTTTTGGCGTGCTGCGAAGCCTGCCGGTTTTTTTCGCAGCGCAACGTAGGAAGGACTTCACGCGCCGGCCGACGCACGACCTGCACGGTAAGCGGGTCGGAATCGTCGGTTTTGGCGGCAACGGACGTCGGCTCGCCGAGGTGCTTGCCCCGTTCCGGTGTCAGATCGTCGCGACCGATCTCTTCCCGGAAGATCGCCCGCCAAACGTGGCGGAACTCGTGCATGCCGATGATTTGGACGGCCAACTTCCGACGCTCGACGTGGTTATCCTCGCGGCGCCGCTGACGGAGCGCACGCACGGCATGTTCGATCGACAACGATTCGCCCTGCTGAAACAAGGCGCCGTTCTGGTGAACGTCGCCCGGGGTTCGCTCGTCGTGGAGGAAGCGCTCGACGAAGCTCTGCGTGGCGGGCGTCTCGCCGGCGCCGGCATCGATGTCGCCCCTACGGAGCCGCTCCGTCCCGAGAGCCCGCTTTGGACCGCTCCGAACCTGATCATCACGCCGCACGTCGGCGGCCAGTCGGCGTCTCGCATCGACGATATGACCAATCTGTTCTGCGAAAACCTGCGTCGGTTTGCCGCGAAGCGGACGCTGGCAAACCTGGTCGATAAATCGCTCGGGTTTCCCCGGCCGATCCACGCGGCCTGGCGGTCGGGCGTCACGGGCTAACCCAATCTTCTCCCTATCCTCGCCAAGTTCCGCGTAGACGCGGGTTGCGTGGCGCATAGACTGTTTCTTAGCGGAGCTACTGATCCTCTTTAGCAGAGGAGGGCCGTGCGCGACGCTCGGCGCAAGATGCGCCGCTGAGCCTCTATTCCTCGGGTCGCGGTGGAAGCCGCGTCGTATGAACACCACGGTCATTCAGCAGGCCCAAACGCGGACCTACACCGGCGACCCGCCGGCGCCGCCGAAGAACGGCACACTGTGCCGACGGTACGACGATCTGGTCCAGGCCGTACGCCTGGGGTGGACGGAGCACCTGCGCCTCAAGCGGCTGCTGGGCACCGGCGGCCAGGGCGTGGTTTACCTCAGCGAACGGCGTGGGGCGGATCGGTTCACGCTGCCCGTCGCGCTGAAGTTCTTCTCGCCCGAGCGTTACATCGACGAACGCTCGTACGACGACGCGATGGTCCGCATCGCCGAGGTCAGCGGCCGTGTCGCGCAGATCCAGCACGACAACCTTATCGACGTCCAAAACTTCATCGAGCGCGATCGTATCCGCGTGCTCGAGATGGAGTGGGTCGATGGCTACGACCTCGACCTGCTGCTGACGCCGGCCATGCTCCGCCGCGTGAGCGACAAGGTTTCCGACGAGCGTTGGCTGTACATCAACAACGTGATCGCCACCGAGGGCCCGATCCGTCCGCGGCTTAAAGCCGGCATGGCGGTCGCCATCGTCCGCGAGGTGCTGCACGGCCTTGCGGCGTTGCACCGCGAGGAGATCGTTCACGGAGACATCAAGCCGTCCAACATCATGGTCAAGCGGACCGGCAACGCGAAGATCATCGATATCGGTTCGGCGATCGACCTGAGCAACGTGCCGGCCCAACGCACCTGCACGCCGCAGTACGCCGCTCCGGAGATGCTCGAGCGCGAAGAGTTCACCCCCCGCTCCGACCTCGCGAGCCTCGGCTACGTGCTGATCGAGATCCTGGCCGGGCGGCCGCTGTTCGCGGGCATCAACGACTACCCGAGCCTGCTGGAGGCGAAGCGCACGCTGCCGCAGCGTCTCAAGTCGATCCTCCCCGAGGAAGTGACCGACAGCTCCTTGCTTATGGGAATCTGCCGACGACTGACGGCGCCGGACCCCATGCTCCGTTACGCCAGCGCCGAGGAAGCCGACACCGGCCCCAGCGGCCTGGCCGAGTTCCAGCGGACGCTCGTGCGTGGCGATCTGGCCAGCGAGTACGAGAACGAGCTCCGTGTCTGGCTCCAAGAGCTAGACTAGCCGGTCGCTAGCACGGCGGGCCGCGGCACGCAGCCGCTCAGCTGCGATTGACCGAAACGGCGAATTCTGGATGCTACCGCCAAAGCGATTGCACTACGGTACGCGCACGGAGCGCCGCCCCGATCGCCTCAGCCCGGAAGGAACCGGATCGTGCGTAGCATCAAAGCCCCCCGGCAAGACGTAGGGCGTTTCCTGTGCCTCGTGACCACCGTCGCGTTTAGCTGCGCCGCGGCGGCACAGGGCCGGTACAGCGGCGGCTCCGGCGCGGGCGACACCGACTTCTCCAACATGTTCTCGGGCGTGACAGATTCCGAGGGCGGCGCGTCAGTGAAGCCGCGAAGCGGTTCGGCCGTCACGCCGTCGAACTCGCGCGGCTTGGAACCGGCAGGCTCGGGCGCCGAATCAACAAACAGCTCGCGCCTGCAACGACTCGGCGGCGGTTCGGCGCCCCGGCAGCAGCCGACCGATCGGTCCTCGGCGGGACGACCCTCCGCCCCCCGCGGCGCAACGTCGCCCCGACGCACGACGCCCCCGACGAACCCCTTCTCGAGCGGATCGCGCGACACGGCGCCCAACACGCCCCCCGCGTACGCACGCGATCGGCAGACGACCCGTTCGAATGCGCTCCGCGAGGATTCGCAGCAAGCTCCCAGCTCCACGTCGCGGAGCCTCCCCCGCGGTGGTGTGGCTGGTTCGCGGTTCGACGCGTCGGCGTTGCCGACCAACACGAGGGAAGCGCAGACCCAGAAGATGCTCCGCAAGATGATGCGGGCGCCGGACAACTCGCGGCTGAGCGGAACGCCGACGCGGCTGAGCGCGCTGCTGTCCGGCGTGGGGGGGCGAGACCGGCAGGGCGCGGTGACCGACGCCTACTGGGCGCTCACGTCGTCGATGATCGACTACTACCTCAGCCTGCACGAAGCCAACGAGGTTGCCCGGCTCGAGCGATCGGTCCCCACGTATAGCAACGCACTAGCAGAGGTGCGGCGCGGACTGCAGACACGCGTCGAGACGTCGCTCATGTCCGCCCGAGCCGCGCAAATGAAGCTAGAGCGGATGGCCCCGGTCGCCTCTCGTCCGCTGCCTATCGACACACCGTTCTGCGGCCCGTACGCGACACGCTACGAGCAGATCTTCCCCGGGGGCGCGCCCGAGGAAGCGCGGTTGCTCGCCGAGATCCTGCCTCTAAGACTGGGCGAGATCGAAGCCGCCGGTGAGGGCGTCGCTCGTTATGAGCAATGGGTCAAAGACGTCGAACGGGCCAGCGCCCGCCGCGCAGACGCGACCGGGATTGTCCGGGCACTGGAGCTGCTGGCGCTCAGTCGCCGGGCGTTCGTTCAGCTGGTGCGTGACTACAACCAAAAGATCAACCGCTACGCGAGCCTCGCGACCCCGGGAGAGGTCGACACCGGACGGCTCGTGGCTATGCTGATCCGGACCGATCGACAAGACTTGCAAAATCGGTCGGTGCTAACGGCCGGGGCCCGCCCCGGCGAGTTGAACCCCACCTACAGCGGGGGGGTCTACAGCGGGGGTGAACGCCGCTAGCTCGCGTCGCCGCGAGGGGCGTGGTTGCTCTCCTCCGTGCCGCGTGTCGTGCGCCCCGCCAAGAAGCCGTCACCCTACAGGTAAAACCATGCCCGGTGGCGTCACGGCCTTGCCTTCGCGGGCTGATCAAACAGCGGGCAAGCCAACGCCTATCGCGGTTGTGCCGCACGTGGCGCCGCTGAAGATCGGCGACTTCGTCGTCGATCCTCCGATCCTGCAGGCCCCGATGGCGGGCTACACCAACTACGCGTTTCGCCAGATCGTGCGGCAGTTCGGCGGCGCCGGCCTGCTGGCCACGGAGATGGTCAACGCCAAGGGGTTCGTCTGGCTCGACGAGCAAGAGGCCACGCACCCGGATCGGCTGTGGGGCGTTGCCGACGAGCCGCGGCCCCTCGCCGTGCAGATCTGGGACAACGATCCGGACACGCTCGCGAAGGTGGGCGCCAGGCTCGCGCACGAGTACAAGGTTTCGGTGGTCGACATCAACTTCGGCTGCCCGGTTCGGCAGGTGACGCAGCGGGCGAAGAGCGGCTCGTACCTGCTCCGCACGCCCGACCGCATGGGGCAGATCATCGAGCGGGTGGTCGCGGCCTGTCACCCCACACCCGTGACCGCCAAGACCCGCCTCGGCTGCAGCCGAGACAAGATCAACATCGGCGAGGTCGCGCAGATCGTCGAAGACGCCGGGGCCGCGGCGCTGACGGTGCACGGCCGCACGGCCGCCGACATGTTCCGCGGCGAGGCGTCGTGGGACCTGATCAGCGAGATCAAGCCGCGTCTGAAGCGGATCCCGCTGATCGGCAACGGGGACCTCGACACGCCGCACAAGGTGGTCGAGGCGTTCACCCGCTGGAACGTCGACGGCGTGATGATCGCCCGGGCCAGCCTGAACAAGCCGTGGCTGTTCCGCCAAGCGGCCGCCGCGTTGCGGGGCGAGCCGATCCCGCCCGACCCGACGCTCGACGAAGAACGCACGCTCATGCTGCAGCACTTCGACCTGGTCTGCCAGCGATTCGGCGAGGAAAAGGGCGCCGTGCTGATGCGCAAGTACGCCTGCTGCTATGCTCAGGGACGTCGCGGAGCGCGTGAATTCCGCAAGCAGGTGGTCGAGGTCAACACCGCGGCCGAGTTCCACGACGTCGTGCGACGCACGTTCCCCACCGACTGATCGCCCGTCGTTGAGCAGACGGCGATCCGACCCAAGCGTCCGCCATCTTCTGACGAGCACTCCATGAAACGCATTCTTGTTGCCGGGCTCATAAGCCTGTGCGCCGGGTTCGCGACCGCGCGGACCTGGACCGACGACACCGGCAGCTACACGATCGAGGCGGAACTGGTCGCCTTCGATGACGACCGGGTGATCCTCAAGCGAGACGCGGACGGGGCCCTCGGCAGCGTCGATCGCGCTCGCCTGTCCGACGCCGACCAACAGCACCTGGGCACGGGGGAAGCCGCCGCGTCGGCGGGCAAATGGCGGGACGCATCGCAGACGTGGACCATGGCCAGCGGGCTCAAGGTGCCCGGCAGGGTCGTGGACTTTGTCCGTCGCGACGTCACCGTTCAGCGGCGGCGGGGTCACGTCTACGTGAACAACCGGAGGTTCTCGAACCTGCCGGAGATCTACCAACGCATCGCGCCGCTGGTCGTCGGATACCACGAAGACAACAAGGTCTCAGACGAGAAGTCGTTGGAGAGCTGGCTCGTGCACAAGAAAGGTGAGCCCCAGTCGTACTCGGTCGACGGCGTGATGCTCGAGCTGGAGTCGGGCGACGAGTACGCCGTGCCCTTCTTCTTGTTCTCCGACGACGACCTCGCGATCCTGCAGCCGGGCTGGGACCGCTGGCTCGCATCGCAGGACGACTACGAGGCCCAGGAAGACTACACCCTCGAACTGCAATCGAAGGCGGCGGCCTACCAGCGAGACGAAGACTCGCAGCGACAAGTGGCCCGCCTGCAGCTCGGCATGCAAGCGGTGGAGATCGGCCTCACCTCGCTTTGGGAAGTGACGCTCTATCCGCAGAACGGCGGGCAACCCGTCTGGGCGGTCGTGCCGGGACGCGACAGCCGGACCGCTCAGAGCAACGCGTTGGCCCAAAACCCGGGCTGCACGCTCGGGCCCGTGCGGCGCGTAAGCCGCTGAACCAGGCAGGAGACCGGACGATGCGGCAACAAACACGAGGCTGCTTCGGGACGCTCCTGCTGGCCGTCCCCCTGGCGGTTCACGCCGACTGGCCGGCGTGGCGCGGGCCGGATTCGAACGCTTACATCGCAGAGAGTAGCCTCCCGGCTCAGATCGATCCGCAGGCGAATCTGCTTTGGAAGGTCGATCTGCCGGGGCCTGGTGCATCGACGCCGATCCACACGGCCGGCGCCATCTACGTGACGTGCGAGATCGACGGGCAAGACGCTCTGGTCGGCTACGACTCGCAGGGCGACGAGCGTTGGCGGTGCTTACTCGGCCCGACGCGCTCTGGGAGGCATCGCAACGCCACCGGAGCCAACCCGTCGGCCGTCACCGACGGGGCGACTGTGTTCGCCTACTTCAAGAGCGGGCGTCTCGCGGCGGTCTCGACCGAGGGTGAGCGGCTGTGGCAGCGCGAGCTGCAGGACGACTTCGGCGCCGACACCCTGTGGTGGGACCTTGGCACTTCGCCGATCCTCACCCCCGCCGGCGTGCTGATCGCCGTCCTGCAGGCGGGCGACTCGTACCTGGTGACTTTCGATCCGGCGGACGGCTCGGTCGTATGGAAGCAGCAGCGTGTCTTCGAGCGGCCCGAGGAGTCGGATCAGGCGTACACGACGCCGATCCTCACGACGACCGAGCACGGTCCCACGATCGTGGTGTGGGGCGCGGACCACGTCACCGGCCACGATACTGAAACCGGCGCCGAGCTCTTCCGCTGCGGCGGCTTCAACCCGAGCGACACGCCCATGTGGCGGGCGATCGCCTCGGCGACCGTCGCCGGCGACAAGCTCATCGTGCCGTACGGCAGGGCCGACTTCGTCGGCGCCATGCGACTGGGCGGCGTGGCCGACACGACCGCCGAACAACGCCTGTGGACAACGCAGGGCGTGGGTTCCGACGTTCCTTGTGCGGTGATCGCTGGCGGGCGGGCTTACCTGCTGGGCGACAAGGGCGTCGTGGCGTGCCTCGACATCGAGACGGGAGACGAGCTCTGGCGAACAAAGCTCCCACGGAGCAAGAACAAGTACTTCGCCTCGCCCCTGCTGGCGGGCACGCTCATGTACTGCTTCCGCGAGGACGGCGCCGGGTTCGTCTTACGCGTCGCCGACGACGGCGCGGAAGTGATCGACGAGTGCGACCTGGGCGAGACGCTGGTCGCGTCGCCCGTGCCGCTGGGCGACGACCGTTTGCTGGTCCGGACGCGCGAGGCGCTCTACTGCTTCGGCGGCTGAGCGGCGGCCGGGGTAGGCTCGCGGGGCCGCGTGCGGCCGAGCAAGAAAAACGACGCGACGCCCGCGACCAAGCAGCCGAGTCCCCCGTACCGCAACGCGATGGGGGTCTGCTTGTGGCTACGCATCGCTCGGGTCCTCCGCCGAACGAGCCGATCGCGCGCCACCACGGCGCGTTCCACCTCAGTTAGCTTCTCTGCTTCGCCCGGTGTCGCGTCGGCCCCCGGATTTTGGCGTGCGTCGAAGGACGGCAACGCATCGGCCCGGCGCAGTCCGGCTTTGGCGTCCGCCAATCGCTGCTCGAGCCGCAGCTTCTGCGGCGTGGTCAGTCGAGCGTACAGGCTCTCTACCGCTCGTTCGATCTGCCGGAGCTTGCGAGCGTCAGCATCGGTCCACAGGCCCCGTGCCGGGTGGATCGACGTCCAGCCGGCGAGCAAGAACAACGCCGACCCGAAGAGGATCAACGCGACGGGGATCGCCTGCTTCATCGCGTCGGTCCCCGCTTCGCGTACGCCCCGCTCAGCGGTTGAGGGCGTTCTGCGAGCCTTCGGTGTTCAGCTCGCCGTCGTTGATGCTGACCCGCCGGGCGAATACGTGCGCATCGACGTCGTCAGACACCCACTGCACCGAGCCATCGAGATGCGCTGAGTTGACCCCGCCGGGGTGAACGCTTCGCGGAGCGGCCGAGCCCCAAGTGCCGTTCGCCTGCTCGCACGGCATGCCGAAGTTGCGAGATAACTCAAGGTCAGGGCAGTTGCGGATCTCGTCGTAATCGAGCACGCCGTCGGCCGGCTGGACGTTCGGCCGCTTCGTCTTGTCGATGCCGGTCGCGAGCTGCTGGGCGGGCGAGTACGGCAGCGTGACGAAGTCGCCACGGTTGGCGCCGTCGATTGCGCCGTTGGCGCATGCCTGTGTCGGGTTAGGAGCAAGGCCGTTGTGCATATCGAGCGCGAGGAGCGTAGAGCCGACGAGGTTTAATGCCCAGACGCCGCGGCTGTCGGCGGGGTTGTCCCACGTCAACACCTCCGTAAACAACAGCGTCGAAGACGTCCCGTCGGTGATCTGGCGAAGCTCTCGGCTCTTCTCACCAATCGCGGCCGGGTAGTTCCGCAAGCACTCGATGTGCACCGGACTGGCGTAAGCGACGTAGTTCGTTTTGCCAAACCGGCGGCCGCCGTTGTATCCGCTTTGTTGGAAGAACCGACCGAGCGACTCGTCGCTCGCGCACAGCAATGCCGCGGGCTGATTCTCTTGCGGGTTGATCGGGTCGCCAGCTCCGTCCACCTGCGCATCGACTGGCATCTCAGGGTCGAACTGGTCGAAGATCGCTTGCTCTTCGATGTACGGCAACGCGGCGTAAATCCAGCTGTACATGCGGCCGCTCACCAAGCCGAAGCTGGTACGCACCGTCCCGTTCTGCTGATTGAAGGCCAGCTGGGTTTTCCCGGAAAGCGTGATGTACGGCGAGAATGCCGGCAGCCCGCCGCGGGCCGACTCGTAGTTTGCCGCCGCCAGCGCGAGCTGCTTCAGGCTGTTCTTGCATTGCGAGCGGCGGGCCGCTTCGCGGGCGGCCTGCACCGCAGGCAACAGCAGGGCCACCAAGATTCCGATAATGGCGATCACAACCAGCAGCTCGACGAGCGTGAAACCGCTCGTCGGCCGCGCGGCTCGGGGGAGAGCGCGAGGCATCAAATAGTTCCCGTTGGGGTCTTGTTTTAGCGCCTGTCTATCTGTCGTCCCGGACCCCTAGTCTACTCTCGGCTGCGCGATTCCTTCACATTACTTCGCGCAGCGAGTTCTCCGGCGGCGGCTAAGGCTGCTCATTCTCCTCGCCCATCAGCACAGAAAACAGGCAGTAACTCACGAGAGAGAGCACCAGACCGATCGAAACGGTCATCATCAGCCAGCCGGCGGTCGTCATCGTTCGCTCGCTTTGGTTGGTTCGCTCGGTTCGGTTTTGCGCAGCTTTGAGCGGTGTTCAGATGCCTTCGCCCGACTCGCCCTCGTCGTAAAGCCCCTCCGCCTCCCAGCGGCGGCCGGCGAGGCCGATCAGCACCAGCAGGAACGTCGCCACGACGCCGATGAACAGCACGGAGCCGAAGACGACGGTGCTCTCGCGGATCTGGCCGATCTTCTCGCCCAAGCTCTGCCAGAACGACGCCACGAAGATCACCAGCAGATAGACGGGCACCACGTACTTGAGCATCAGCTGCACGACGTGCGGGATGCGGAGCTTAGCCCCCTCATGCGCGATCTCGGCGCCGCGGTCGATGCCCAGCGCCCAGCCGTACAGCAGCGACTGGATGAAGGCGAGCACAACGATCAACGCGGTGCCAACCCAGAAATCGAACGTGTCTAGCGCGACCATCCCGCCCGAGAAGAAGAGGATGAATCCCGAACCCATTGCCGACACGAGGCCGAGCAACGCGGCCGAAGCCGGCCGCTTCAGCCCAAAGCCTTCCTCGAAGAACGCGATCACCGGCTGCAGCATCGAGAGGCTGCTCGTGATGGCCGCGAGGAACAGCATGAAGAACCACAGGAAGCCGAAGAACCGCCCGCCGGGCATCTCAGCGAACACGTTCGGCAACGCGTTGAAACCCAAGCCGAACGTTCCCTGATCGCCCACCATCGCGCCCATGAACAAGAACGCCGCGGGGATGGTGATTAGCCCGCCGAGGCAGACCTCGAAGAACTCGTTCATGCTCGCGGCCGTTAGGCCGCTGAGAACGACGTCGTCCTTGCGTTTCAAGTAGCTGGCGTAGTTGACGATGATGCCGAAGCCGACCGACAGACTAAAGAAGACTTGGCCCGATGCGGCGAGCCACGTGCTCGGCTCCGCCAGCTTGGAGAAGTCCGGGTTCCACATGAACCCGAGCGCGTCGTCCAGCGTGCGGCCCGACGCGTGGTCCGGCAGCGTGAGCACACGCACCAGGACGCACAACGCGCAAATGACCATCGCGGGGATGGCAATCTTGCAGAAGCTCTCGATGCCGTTGGCCACACCCCGGTAGATCAGGACGAAGTTCAATGCGAACACGCCGATCACGATCCACAGCAGCGAGCGGTTGCCCGCGGCGAACAGAGCACCGTCGGCCTCGGCCCCGACAAAACCGTCGAAGAACTCCGAGTACTTCTCGGCGCCGGGGCCGAGCATGAGGTCGCCGGTCAGATAGCTGATCGCGTAGCCAAGGCACCAGGCCTCGATCACGACGTAGTACATGTAGATGACCAGCGGGATCAGCAGCGCGGGCATGCCGAGGAACTTGGCCAGTGGGTGCCGCCAGATCGAGCTGAACACGCCGGGCGCCGAGTTGAAGCCCCGGGATCCGCCGTACCGACCCATGGTCCACTCGGCCCAGCAGAGCGGAATGCCGAGCACCAACAGCGAGATGAAGTAGGGGATCAGGAACGCCCCGGCGCCGTTGGCGGCCGCCTGGCCCGGGAAGCGGAGAAAGTTCCCCAGGCCCACCGCCGACCCCGCGACGGCCAAGATGACGCCGAGCCGAGAGGTCCAGCCGTCGGCAGCCCCCCGAGCGGGGGACGGCTGGGGCGAATGCTCTGGCGGCGTGCTCGCCATCCGGACCTCGGCTTTTTTGGGCGGGGGATCAGCCGAAATGCGGCAAGCAACGTGTGCTGGCGTGCCGGCTGGCGACCGCATCTAAGTCGAAGAACGGGTTGCCAGTCAACAGGTTACGGCGATGCAAGCACGCTATTGAGACCCGATCCTATTTAGACACATTGGGTTGTCGAAAATGCCGCCGGCCGTACGATGCTGGTGACATGAGTCCCTCCGACCCCGCCGACCGACTGCTGATCGACCACCTGCGCCGCGGTTCCGCGGCGTCGGTCTCGGAGCTCATGGACCTGCTCGGCGTCACGGCGACGGCGGTCCGCCAGCGGCTGAATCGCCTGATGGGCGCCGGCCTGGTGCAACGAGAACTGGACCGACCCGCCAACGGCACACAGACCGGCCGCGGCCGGCCGAGCTACCGCTATTCGCTGACCGACGCGGGGCGTCGTGGCTCAGGAGACAACTACCAAGACCTCGCCCAGGCGATGTGGCAAGAGATCCGCTCGATCCCCGACGCGTCGATCCGCGCTGGTGCGGTGAAGCGGGTCGCCAATCGATTGGCGGAGCGTTACTCCGATTCGGTCGATGGCGAGGACCTTCGCCAGCGGATGCAAGAGGTGACACGTCTCCTGGGCGAGCGTGAGGTTCCGGTCGACGTGGACGAGTCGGGCGGGCTGCCCGTGCTCACGCTGCTGGCGTGCCCCTACCCGAAACTCGCGGAGAACGATCGCACGGTGTGTGCGATGGAGAAGGTGCTGCTCTCAGAGATCCTCGGCGAGGGCGTCCGATTGAGCGAGTGCCGGCTCGACGGCGGCGGGTGCTGCTCGTTCACGCCGAGCCGCGCCGCACGCACTCCGGCCACGGTCGCTCAGCCCGTCTCCCTTCCGCAGGAGGCGGCATCATGACCAAGCCTTGGATCGAGGGCCGCTTCGAAGAGAACGTCATCACGACCTCGGTCGAGCAGGCGATCAACTGGGCCCGGCAGTCGAGCCTCTGGCCGATGACGTTCGGTCTGGCGTGCTGCGCGATCGAGATGATGGCGACCGGCGCCGGCAAGTACGACCTCGACCGCTTTGGCGCCGGCGCTTTTCGCGCCACGCCGCGGCAGGCCGACCTGATGATTGTGGCCGGCACGGTGACCTACAAGATGGCCAGTCGTGTGCGGCGGCTCTACAACCAGATGCCCGATCCGAAGTACGTGATCGCCATGGGCGCCTGCACCGTGGGTGGCGGGCCGTACTTCAAGCACGGTTACCACGTTGTGAAGGGCGTCGACCTCGTGGTCCCTGTCGACGTGTACGTGCCGGGCTGCCCGCCGCGGCCCGAGTCGCTGCTCGAAGGCCTGATGCGGGTGCAAGACAAGATCAAGAGCCAACGCCTCGCCCGGGCCGACGGCGGCCTGATCGGCGAGACAGCGACCGAAGAGCTGCCGCTGCCGCATCACTCGGGCTACGTGCTGCCGCCGTACGAGACCGAGCCAGTCCACCACCACCAACAGATCACTGCCAGTCAGAAGGCGTGAGCCAGCGTCGCAACCGCGGCCACGCCCCGAACCGAATCCCGCAACCTTCCCACCGTCACACAGCGATGTCCAAGACCCTGAAGATCACCGACCTGCAAGTCAGCGTCGCAGGCAAGCCGATCCTGAACGGCGTGAACTTGACCATCAACCGGGGCGAGACGCACGCCCTGATGGGCCCCAACGGCTCGGGCAAGAGCACGCTGGGCAACGCCATCATGGGCCACCCGACGTACGAGGTCACGAGCGGCTCGATCGAGCTGATCGACGCCGAGGGCAACGTGACCGACGTGCTCGACCTCGACGCGTCCGAGCGGGCTCGGGCCGGCTTGTTCATGGCGTTCCAACGGCCGATGGCCGTGCCCGGCGTCAAGCTGGCCGACTTCATGCGGCACGCCACGACCAACGTCCGCAACCCGGACCGCAAGGAGGGTGAAGACCTCATCCCCATGCGTGAGTTCCGCAAGGAGCTGAAGGGCAAGATGGGTCAGCTGCGGATGGACCTCGACTTCGCCCGCCGATACGTCAACGACGGCTTCTCCGGCGGCGAGATGAAGCGGGCCGAGATCCTGCAGATGGCGATGCTCAAGCCACGGTTCGCGATCCTGGACGAGACCGACTCGGGCCTCGACGTGGACGCCGTGAAGCTCGCCAGCGAGTCGATCGCCGAGATCGGCCACGAGGCAGACACGGAGATGGGCATCCTCATCATCACGCACCACGACAAGCTGCTGGAGCGGAACACGCCCGACTTCACGCATGTCATTCTCGGCGGCCGCATTGTCGAGACCGGCGGGGTGGAGCTCGCCCACGAGCTGCACGAGAACGGCTACGACCGCATCCGCGAAATGTACCCCGAGGCCGCCAAGGCCAACACGCAGATGCAGGAAGAAGACGCCGTCGCCGTCTGACGACCGCTAACCACAGAGCAACCAGAGACCTCAGAGAGATACGCACGGCGTCGCACGCCTCGCTGACTCTCTGCGTCCCAAGCATAAGGAAACGAAAGCCATGGCTACCGACACCATGCCGTCCGCCGCCGAGCTCGAAGGCGCCGGCCGCACCGCCGACGACGCCACCAACGAGGCGGTCCTCGCGGACATCAACAAGTACGACTTTGTCACCGAGACCAAGGGCGTCTTCAAGGCGCGCAAGGGGCTCAACGCCGAGGTCGTCCGCCAGATCTCCGAGATGAAAGGCGAGCCCGAGTGGATGCTCGACTTCCGCCTCCGCTCGCTGGAGATCTTCGAGTCGAAGCCCATGCCCGAGTGGGGCGGCGACATCAACATCGACTTCGACGATGTCTACTACTACCTCAAGCCCACCGAGGGGCAGAGCACCAAGTGGGAAGACGTCCCCGAAGAGATCAAGGACACCTACGACAAGCTGGGCATCGTCGAGGCCGAGCAGAAGCGGCTCGTCGCCGGCGTTAAGGCCCAGTTCGAGAGCGAAGTCGTTTACGGCTCGCTGGAGAAGGACCTCGCCGATCAGGGCGTCATCTTCACGGACACCGACACGGCCATTAAGGAGCACCCCGAGCTGCTCCGCGAGTACTTCGGCAAGATCATCCCGCCGGAGGACAACAAGTTCGCCGCGCTGAACTCGGCCGTGTGGTCGGGCGGTTCGTTCATCTACGTGCCGCCGGGCGTGAAGATCGACTTCCCGCTACAGGCCTACTTCCGCATCAACGCAGAGAGCATGGGCCAGTTCGAGCGGACGCTGATCATCGTCGATGAGGGCGCCGAGGTGCACTACGTGGAGGGCTGCACGGCCCCCATGTACTCGACCGAGAGCCTGCACTCAGCCGTGGTGGAGATCGTCGTGAAGAAGGGCGGCCGCTGCCGCTACACGACGATCCAAAACTGGGCGAACAACATCTACAACCTGGTGACCAAGCGGGCCATGGCCTATAAGGACGCCCTGATGGAGTGGATCGACGGCAACCTGGGTTCGCAGCTGACGATGAAGTACCCGGCCGTCTACATGATGGAGCCGGGCGCCCGCGGCGAGATCCTCTCGATCGCGTTCGCCAGCAAGGGGCAGCACCAGGACGCCGGCGCCAAGCTCGTGCATTGCGCCCCGAACACCTCGGGCCGAATCATCAGCAAAAGCATCAGCAAGAACGGCGGCCGCAGCAGCTATCGCGGGCTGTGCAAGGTGGAAGACGGCGCCGTCGAGTCGAAGAGCAACGTCGTCTGCGACGCGTTGATCCTCGACCCGGACAGCCGCAGCGACACTTACCCGTACATCGAAGTGGAAGAGCAGGACGTCCAGATCGAGCACGAGGCGTCCGTCTCGCGGATCGGCGAGGAGCAGCTCTTCTACCTGATGAGCCGCGGGCTGAGCGAGGCCGAAGCCAGCTCGATGATCGTGTCGGGCTTCATCGAGCCGCTCGTCAAGGAGCTGCCGATGGAGTACGCCGTCGAGATGAACCGCCTCATCGAGCTGCAGATGGAAGGCAGCGTCGGCTGACCCCGGCCCTCGCCCCCCTTCTTCCCCATCAACCACCGCGGCGCCGCACGGCGCACGCGACCAAACCTCTACGAGAAACCCATGTCGGCAACCGCCGCATCGGGCTTCGACGCCGAGGCGTTCGAAGCCCTCAAACAAGAGCGATCGGCCGAGCCGCAGTGGCTAGCCGAGCGACGCGATCAAGCCTGGAAAGCTTTCGAAGAGGCCCGCTGGCCGACCCGCTCCGACGAAGAGTGGATGCGGACCGACAGCCGGTTGTTCAAACTCGAGAAGTTCTCGTCGGCCCCGGCGTCGGAGACGGCCGAACCTGAGACGCCGCTGCTCTCCTCCGGCGTCGATCTCGCCGGACGCGTCGACTCGGTCAACGGCCGTGCGATCACGTCCGAGCTGGACCCCGAGCTCGCGGAGAAGGGAGTCATCTTCGGCGGCCTCGGCCAGGCGGTCATCGACCACGGCGATGAGCTGCGTGTGGCGTTCGACCGCGAGGTGGTCAGCCCCACCTACGACAAGTTCGCCATGCTCAACGCCGCGGCGTGGACGGGCGGCGTGGTGCTCTACGTGCCGCGAAACGTGCACATCGAGAAGCCACTGCACGCGATCTCGCGCCTAACGGGCGAGGGAGCGTCGGACATCAGCAAGACGATCGTCGTGCTCGAAGAGGGCGCCGAGGCGACCCTGCTGATGGAGACCGCCAGCGACAACGAGACCGCCGCGGGCCTGCACAACGGCTCGATCGAGATCGTCGTCGGCCGCGGCGCCAAGCTCCGCTACGTGAACCTGCAGAACTGGAACAACCGCACCTGGCACTTCGCTCACCAGAAGGCGTGCGTCGAGCGCGAGGGCCAGCTGCAATGGACGATCGGCGCCCTGGGCGCTCGGCTCGCGAAGGTCAACCAGCAGGTCGCGCTAGCCGGCTCCGACGCGGAGGCACAGGTCAACGGCGTGATGTTCACGCAGGGCAAGCAGCACCTCTGCTACAACACCCACCAGCACCACGAAGCGCCGTACTGCCGCAGCGACCTGCTCTATAAGGCGGCGTTGCAGGACACGTCGCGCACTGTGTGGCGGGGCATGATCAAGGTCGACGAGGCCGGCCAACGCACCGACGCGTACCAACGCAACGACAACCTTATGCTGGCCAAGACGGCCCGGGCCGACTCGATCCCCGGCCTGGAGATTGAGGCGGACGACGTCCGCTGCACGCACGGCAGCACCAGCGGCCGCGTGGACGATTCGCAGATCTTCTACGCCATGGCCCGCGGTTTCACCCGGCAGGAAGCGGTGCGGATGATCGTCACCGGCTTCTTCCAGCAGGTGTTCGACCGCATCACGATCGAGAGCGTCCGCGAGGCGCTGGGCGAGGCGATCGGCAAGCGGGTGCAGGACCTGCCGACCCAATAAGCGGGGCCAAGCATACCCTGTACCCGCCGCTCCCCAACCCACCAACGCGTTCTTGATGACAGACTATGAATCCGTCGGTCCGACGATTGAGTTCGCGGACCCTTCTTCGACGCTGGTCGAGGTCGATGACACGCCGTTGGTGCTCATCCACGCCGCCGGGTTGTTCTACGCCATCGACGACGTCTGCACGCACGACGGCGGCCCACTGAGCGACGGCGAGCTGTGCACGGAGGGAGACAAGCCGGCAATCGCCTGCCCGCGGCACGGGGCGAAGTTCGGACTCGCCGACGGCGCCGCCCTAACGATGCCCGCCACGAAAGCAACCCGCGCCCACGACGTGGTGGTCGAGGCCGGACAGGTGTACGTGAGACTCAACGAGGGAGACAAGTAATCGCCATGGCTGTCGCGGAAGACACGGTGCGTGAGGCCCTGAAAGAGGTCATCGACCCCGAGCTGTTCGTCAACATCGTCGACCTGGGGCTCATCTACGACGTGAGCGTCACCGAGGTGGACGAGGGGAAGAGCGACGTCGCCATCGAGATGACGATGACGAGCCCCGCGTGCCCGGCCGGCCCCCAGCTGCTGAGCCAATCGAAAGAGGCGGCCGGCAAGGTCGAGGGCGTCGGCGAGGTCGAGGTGAAGCTCGTCATGCAGCCGCCCTGGTCGCCCGACCGGATGACCGAGGACGCCCGCGACCAGCTCGGCATCTTCTAAAGCCGCCAAGTGTTCCGGGGTAAACGGCCGCCCCACGGGCGGGGGCGGACGTTATGAACGTCTTGCCGCGTTGAATCGGCTTGACTCTTCGGCTCGCCACGCCTCTGGCTTGGCAAGAGCCGTGGTCGGCGTCGCAGAGAAAAGGAGACGGTAGGGTTGTCAGCCCACGATTAGTGACAACCCGGTCCCCTATCCGCCGCCACCGCCGATGATCACTCCTCGCGTCCAGCCTATCAACGAGCCCCGTTGGTTCGAGCCGCACGAGCTGTTCTTCTCGCTCACCGATGAGAAGGGCGTCATCCGCTACGGCAACCGCGTGTTTACGCGGGTGTCGGGCTACCCCGAGCACGACCTCGTAGGCAAGCCGCACAGCCTGATCCGGCACCCGGACGTGCCGCGGTGTGTGTTCCGCCTGCTGTGGGACTACCTCGACGCCGGCAAGACGATCGCCGCGTACGTGAAGAACCTGGCCGCTGACGGTCGCTACTACTGGGTCCTAGCGGTCGTCACGCCGTGCCGCGACGGCTACCTGTCGGTGCGGCTCAATCCATCGACTCCATACTTCGAAGCGGTCAAGGCCGCGTACGCCGAGACGCTCAAGATCGAGTCGAGCGTCGAGTGCATCGACGGCAAGCAAGCCGCGATAGACCGCTCGCTGCCACACCTGGCGAGGATGCTCGCCGACCACGGGTTCAAGTCGTACGACGAGTTCATGCGGACGGCGCTCAAGGCGGAGCTCGAAGCCCGCGGTGAGCTGACCGTCGCCGGAGACCCGCCCGTCATGAGCGACGCGGCCGGCGCCGATCGACTCGTCGAGCTCCACGCGTCGCTCGAGCGGCTTAACGAGCACCTCCAGGGAGTCTTCGAGTCGCTCGGCGTGTTCGAGCGGCTCAGCTCGCAGCTCACGACCAAACAACGCGCGATGGGCGAGCTCGCGCCCTCGCTCAACATTCTGGCGCTCAACGCGCACATCGCCGCCTCGCAGCTGGGCGAGGAGGGCGCCGTGCTCTCGGTCGTGTCCAAGAGCCTGGGCGAACGCTCCAAGGAAGCCGACCGGCTGATCGTCAGACTGATGGAGCGGATGGAGCCGGTCTGCGACGCGGCCCGCGGCGTGGCGTTCGAGGTCGAGGTGGCTCAGATCGAGGCCCAGGTGTGCGAGGCCTTCGCCCGCGAGCTGCTGGATGACGGCGAGACCGTCTCGCCCGGCGTGACGCTGAGTCTCGACGAGCTGATCAGCGAGCTGTGCGAACGCGTACGGAGCGTGCTCCGGACGCTGACGCAGCTGCGGATCGACGTAGAGTCGATGGTCACCGCCGCGAACGACCTGATCGGCCGCGTCGTTCAGATGAAGACGGCCCAGTTGAACGGCAAGATCGACGTCGCCTCGCGCAGCGGCGCCGCCGGCTTCAACGCGATCTTCGAAGACATCGCGGCGATCATCGACGAGGCCCGCACCGACTGCAGCGACTCGATCGAGCTGCTCGCCTCAACCCGCGACCAGCTCGACGACCTGCTCAAGCTCGAAGGACCGCTCGAGGCCGAGCTCCGCGAAGCCCGCTACGAGACCGACGCCATCGTCAGCGTCGCGGGCCACTAGCAGCCGCCACGCGGGCGGCGACAACCGCAGCCGCCGCGAGAGGACGCTTACCCGTCGCAGCCTACCGCGGGTAGTAACCGCCGCCGTCTGCAGCGACGTCGAGTGTGTCATCGAGGAAGAAGCGGGTGGTCTCCTCGGCGGCGAGCTTGATCTCGAGGTCTCGGCAAAGCACCTCGGCACGGAACAGATGCGTGCCCGCCTGATCGGCCTTCGCCCGGATGGTGAAGACCTGCTCGGCGCCAGCCGGCAGCGAGCGGATCGTGTGGAAGGCAACGCGGCCGTCCTCGATCTGGCTCGGCCCGCCCTCGACGCGTGTGGGCTCGATGCCCTCGGAGAACAATCCGACCACTCGCACGTCGCGCGCCGCGTTGGCGCCACGGTTCGTCACGCGGATCTGATAGGCGATCTCGGAGCCGGTCGCGATCGGCCCCTTGGGGTCGAGGATGTCCAACTTGAGATCGGCCAGGGCGATGACGGTGGTCCGCGCTACGACGCTCTTCGACTCCGTTTCGTCGCTCCCCTCGGCGGCGAGCACCAGTTGGTTCTCACCGGCTCGCTCGAAGATGCCACGCAGCTCGAAGTACCGATCCTCACCAGCGGCCAGCGCGCCGACGCGGTAGGTCAGACGCCGCGCCACGGCCACTCGGCCATCGCCCGCGTTGGTGACCCGAAAGCCCTCCGGCAGGCCGACCGTCAGATCGACCCCCGGGGCCGTCGCCGAGCCCGGGTTGCGAACGCGGAAGTAGTACAGAGCCGGCGCCCCGGCGTACCGCTCGTCCGGACCACGCCAGTCGACGACGAGCTCGGGCTTCCGGCACAGGATCTCGCGGCGTGTCTCCGCTTGTACATCGCCGGTGGCTTTGGCGTCGGCGAGAATCTCAAGCTTGCCCGCTTCGCGCGCCACCAGCTCGATCTCGACCGATCGACTGTCGCCCGGAGCGAGGTCGCCGAGCGTGTGGGTGGTCCCTTGGCCTTTCTGGCCGGGAGGTGTCAACCGCAGCACGACGTCTTCCGCGGGTCCGGTGCCGGGGTTCGTCAGCGTCAGCCGGTACACCTGAGCCTTGCCGTAGAGCACTTCGTCCGGGCCAGCGAGCTTCATCTCGAGCTTCGGTTCCTGGACCTGAACCACGGTTGCGGCGTCGATCGGGCGATGCTCGGAAGCGACGCCCAGCTCGATCGGTCGCCCGCTGCGAGCAACCACCCGCAGCTGCAGCGTGACCGTTTCCTCGGCGCCAAGACGCTCCAGTTCCCAGGTCACAACGCGATCGCCGGCGGCCCGATCACGGGTCGCGTAAGCGTCGGTCTTGTACTGCTCGGTCGAATAGCTGTCCTGAGCGACGTCGCGCGACACCTGCCCGCGGCGTGCGGAGGTGGCGACGAGGTCCACGCCTGCGGGGATTGAAACCCGCGTGACGACATCGTCGGCGTCGGCGTCGCCACGATTGGCGAGCACGACGCGGTAGGTCGCTTCACGCCCCACGACGATGCTCCGAGGCCCCTGCACCCGCGACACCAGCACCGGCATCGACTGGGTGAGCAACCATTGATCGTTAGGCGTTGCCTCGGCCGCTAGGGCGGGCGGCTGGGCGCCACCGCGGCTCGACGATCGAGGCTCGACCGACCCAGCGCTGCTGGCGAAGCCTGTCCGTGCGGCCGGCTTGCTGGAGCGTTCCCCGATGAACAGCGGCAACCGCTCCATCTCACGCGACGCCTTGGCACGCGAAGACCGACGCTGCGACGCCGCGGCGCCGGATCCCGACGCCTTCGCCGTCGGGTTCATCGCGACGCGGAGTACTCCCCGCTCGGTCAAAGGCTCGTCGTTGGTGAGCTTGTTCGTTGCTGTATTGCTCGCGACGCTTCCTTCCGCGTCCGCGGGCGCCGAGACGATCTCCGAATCAGCGGTCCGGCTCGATTCGGAGCCTGAAGCGCTGTCAGAAGCACCGTCGTCGAAACTGAATTCGCCCTCGTCCCCAGCGAGGCTCTCAGCCACATCGGCGGCGATCGCCCGGGCGATCGCCGCATTTGCACTCGACTTGGCCGGCCCCTCGGCGGTGGGCGTCGCCGCGGCGTCCGACGGTGTCGACGTCTCGCCCGAAAGCACGCTACCGGCACGAGCGACCCCCGCGGGCTTGGCCCGATCGGTGGTGACGACGAGCGGTCGGCGACCCACCATCGGCTCGAGCAGGGCGCGCCCCGCGACTCGGGTCTGCGACTCGCCGGCTCCCCGCGCATCGCGAAGCATTCGTGAGCGAGCTGTGCCGTCGGCTTCGCCGCTCTCGCCTTGACGATCGCTCACGGTCGCGCTCGTTCGGCCGCCGCTGCTGGCGACGGGCGCCGAAACGCCATCGCGGAACCAACGCCGCGGCAGCACGTCGCGCGGATCGACACGGGGCAGGGCGCCACCGTCGTCGCCGGGCACACGCACCACGTCCGACACGACCGCCGACGCACGCGGCTTGGCGGCCGGCTTCTCCGCCGGCTGATCGCTGGTGAAGGACCAGCCCTTACGGAGGGCTCGCAGACGGTCCGCTAGCGTGTCCGTCGATTCGGCGGCGTCGCTGCCGGACGCAGCGACCAGGACGGCGAACGCAATAAGGCAACCTCGGACCATGCTGGGCATCCTTGCTCAGGCGATCGAAACCATTCTCCCGCGGGCGCTAGCAGCGCTATCACCGGCGGGGTGTTAGAGACTCACTCATCGCGAGTATCGGCGACGCAGCTTCGCAGGCTTGATCCGATCTCAAAAACCTTCCGGATCGCATCGCCTGGGCAGCGTGGGCCAAATGGGGCGTCTCGCGTTGCGAACGAGACCGCGGAGATCACGAGACGGTCGCCGCCTCGCCCATGGCCACCACCTCAAAGCCCAGATCGGTGATCATGTCGTAGTCCGCCTGGGGGGCCTGCCCACGCGTCGTGAGGTAATCGCCCACAAAGACTGAGTTGGCCGCGTACAACCCCAGCGGCTGGAGGCTACGCAGGTGGATCTCGCGCCCGCCGGCGATGCGAATCTCGCGATCCGGATTGGCCAGCCGGAACATCGCCAGCACCTTCAGGCAGAACCGAGGGTCGAGGTCGTCGCGCGTTTCGAGAGGCGTTCCGTCGATGGCGTTCAGGAAGTTCACGGGGATCGAATGAACACCGAGGTCGCGTAGCAGCAGGGCCATCTCGACGATGTCGCTCGGCTGCTCGCCCATGCCGACGATGCCGCCGGAGCACATCTCCATGCCCGCGTCGCGAACCGAGCGAAGTGTATCGACCCGGTCTTCGTGCGTGTGCGTGGTGCAGATCTTGCCGTAGTAGGACGGGCCGGTGTTCACGTTGTGATTGACGCGGTCCACACCCGCGGCCTGTAAGCGGCCGGCCTGCTCGTCCGACAGCAACCCCAGGCACGCGCAGATCTTGAGGTCGTGCTGCTGCTTGATCTCGGGCACGATCTTCTCGACCGCCTGAATCTCGCGCTCGCTCGGCCCGCGGGCAGAGATCACGATGCAGTACGTACAGGCGCCTTGCTCAGCGGCCAGACGGGCCCCCTCGAGCAGCTTTTCTCGGTCGAGCAGATTGTACTTGGGGATCTCCGCTTCGGAGACCTTGGACTGCGAACAGTATGAGCAGTCTTCCGGGCAGAGCCCGCTCTTGGCGTTCATCAGAAAGTACAGCTGCACCCGCCGACCGAAGTGGGCGTGCCGCACGGTGTAAGCCGCGTCCATCAGCCGCAGCAGCTGGTCGTCGGGACACGCGAGCACGTCGAGCGCCTCGCGGGGGCTCATCTTGTGGCCGTCGAGGACCTGCCTTGCAAGCGCAGCCCAATCGTTCGTAGGTGGCGCCGGGGTCTGAGAGGGAGCTGCGATCGACATATCGGGGGCGGGCGACGCTTGGTGACGAAGGAGTTGAGCGACATAGTATCCGTACCCGGCGACCCCCCCCGCAAGGGATCGCCCCGCCCGGCCCCGCACCCTGCTCCCAGACGCTGTGATCCACCTAGTTCGACTCGGCGCCGTTGGCTCCGTTGGACGGTTCGCCTCGGCCGACTCGGCCGTCACACCCGCGGGGGAGCGGGTCGTGGTGCGGACGGAGCGAGGCTTGGAGGTGGGCGACGTGCTCGCCCTCGACGAGCAGGCGTCGCCCTCGGACGCCGACGGGCCGCTGCTGCGCCGGCTGACCGACGCCGACCGGCTGCTGCTAGAACGGCTCGACCGCCGCCGCGAGGAAGCGTACGAGGCGTGCGCCGACCTGCTCCGCTCGCGCGGCTCTCGGGCGGTGCTGGCCGACATGGAGCTGCTGTTCGATGGGCGTGGGCTGTACTTCTACTTCTTGGGCGAGGTGGACCCGATCGCCGATCGGCTGACCGCCGAGCTCGCTCAGGTGTACGACGCGGAGGCCCGCATCGGCGCCTTCGCTGAGACGCTCGCCGACGGGTGCGGGCCCGGGTGCGGCACGGAAGACGCCGTGAACGGGTGCGGCTCCAGCGGCGGTTGCACGACATGCGCGGTCGCGAGCGCCTGCAAGACCAAGGCGGGCTGAACCGCGGGCACACCCCGCGAGGTTTCGTTACACTGCCGACCGCGTCACCGCCCCAGAGAACGAGAAACCCCGCATGGCGATCAGCACCGCGACCAAAGACGGCGTCCTCATCATTCGGTTCGACGACGCGCGGCTGCTCGACGAGGCGCGCATCGCCCAGGTCGATCAAGAAGTGATCGCCGCGATCGAGAAGTCCGAGCAAGAGCGGGTCGTCTTCGACTTCTCGCCCGTGCAATTCATGTCTTCGTCCATGCTGGGCAAGCTCGTGGCTGCCAACAAGAAGCTGAAGGGCTTCAAGGCCAAGCTCAAGCTCGCCGGGCTGTCGGACGACATCCGCGAGGTGTTCAAGATCACCCGGCTCGAGAAGGTGTTCGACATCGAGCCCGACGTCGCCGCCGCCTGCAAGGCGTTCGGCAAGCGCGGCCTGTTCCGCTGACGCGGCGCCCGCGCACGCTTGGCCGAACGAGTCGATCGACCGCTGGCGAGGCGCTTCAGCTAGCCGGAAAAGGTCTTCGCCGCGGCCGGCTTGCCGTAGTAGTAGCCCTGGGCGCTGAGGAACCCGAGTTCCTGGCAGATGGCGTGGTCCTCGGCCGTCTCGATGCCCTCCGCCAGCGGGATGATTCCTAGCTCGCGGGTCATCTGCACCAGACGCCCGACCATCTTCTGCCGCTCGGGCGAGGCGCTGCTGAGGTTCTGCACCAGCTTCATGTCGAACTTCAGGTAGTCGGGCGGCACCTCAACCAGCTCGATCAGCCGGGCCTGCCCCGCGCCGAAGTCATCGTACGCGAGCCCGATGTTGAGATGGTCCAGCTTGGCCCGCAGCTCACGCATCTGGCTGGTCTGGGTCGCCGTGCCCTCGTGAATCTCGAGAACCATCGGCCGGTTCGGCGCCGCCTCGCGAAGCTCGCGGAGCGAGAACTCCAGCAGTTCCGGCTCGTCGATCTCCGCCGGGTGCGTGTTGGCGAACAGGATCGACGTCGGCGGGAAGAACGTCGACTGAGCGAGCCCCTCCTCGCGGAAGATACGGCTCAGCTCCGACTCTAGGTTCAGCACCGCGGCGGCGCTGAACATGGCCTGCGGGTCGGTCAGCCCGAACAGCCGGCTGCGGCCCAGGATCTCGTAGCCCAGCACGGCGCGGTTCTGCAGCGAGATGATCGGCTGGAAGTGCGGCACCACCGCCCGCTCGGTCATCAGCTTGTCGAACTGGATGAGCGACAACGCTCGGTCCGCCGAGTCGTCTTGCACCGTCTGGCTGTGGTGCGACTCCACGTTCTGGCCAACGCGGAACACCACCTGCGCAAACTGCACCAGGTCTCCGTTGTTGACGGTGCAGCTCTCGGAGAGCCGCTCACCGTTGACGAACGTGCCGTTGGTGCTGCCCAGGTCGCGAACGGTCAGCCGACCCTCGGCGTCGACGCAGAACTCCGCGTGCTGGCCCGAGACGGTTGCCGACGGGATCGACAGCTTTTGATCGGGGCGACGGCCCACGGGGAACGGCGACACGTCGATCGGGATGTGCCGCATCGGCTCGTCGTCGCTCACCTGCCCGCTGAGCAGCCAGGTCGCCTGGTCGGCGGCCGGCAGAGCGCTGAGGTCCATCTCCTCCGGCGCCGGCATGGCGGCGAGCGAGGAGCTGGCGAGCGAAATCTCTATCATGTCGTTCATAAGTTCGTTCATCCAACCACCGCCGTGTCCATGGGCGTACTAGACCAAGAAGTGCTCGAAGCGAGCTCGGGCGATTCAACTGGTTTGGAAGCGTCGACGATGTCGATCCACGGCACGTCGCGGCGGGTGCGGACCCGTTCGGCGAACGCCGCGTAATCGCGTCGGCAGCCGATCAGGTCGCCCGCGACGTGCGGCAGCGACATGCCGGCCATCTCGCTGATGAGGACCGACTCGCGGCTGCCACCGATGATGTGCGTCACACTCGCGAGCGCCTCGCGGCAGCTCGGCGAGAGCACCTCGGCCGGCGGCGCCACGGCGAGCCTGGCGTACCTCCCGCCGAACCGCTTCAGCGGCAGATCGGCGAATCGCAGCTCGCCCTCGGCGAAACCGTCCTGTTCTGCGCCGTACTCGGCCACAACCGTGCGGGCGGCGTGAACAACGGCCTTGAGCAGGTCCTTGGTCGATTGACTCGTGGAGATGGCAGCGAGCAGCCCGCCGGCGGGACCGAGGTGATCGGCCGTCAGACGCTCTTCAAGGCACTGAACCAACTGGGCGTCAGGGCGGGTGGGCTCCTCCGACTCTTCGACCACACTCTCGTCCAAACGCTCCGCGATACGCGACATCACTTTGCTGAGCGACTGTAGGTCTTGATCGAGCTCGATCGTGTGACGGAGCACGGCGGTCGCCACCGACGAGGCCGCTTCGATCGCCGCCTGATCGAGGCGGAGCGAGAAGCGACGCGGAGCGACGTCGTGCTCGCCTACGGACTGGACCGCGATCGCGGTCCACTCCGCTTGCACGGTCGCCGCCATCTGCTCAATCTCAACCGCGACGGCGCGCACGTGGTCGCGACACCAGCCGATCGAACGCCGGGCGCCCGGCACTCGCTCGCCGTCGTCATCGATTTTCGAAAGCGTCCATCGCGAGACCTGGGCTGTCAGCTTCTCGACGATCGGCTTCACGATGTCGGCGAGCGTGCGGCTGTCGACACGCGTCGGCCGGCCGGAGGTTTGGTCGATCTCGAAGACCGATTCGGGGTCGGCCGACAACGCTTGTTCCGCGTCGGATTCCACGCTGGCGGCCGTGTACGCGCGGGCGTCTCCACCCAGTGCTGCCTCGAGCAGGTTGCGACAGTTGGTCGTCAGCGTCGGCGCGTCGAGCTGTGTCTCGCCGATGAACGCGACGGCCCCGTGGACGATCGGATCGGTCGAGCCCACGGCGGCCGCTTCGTCATCGTCGTCCGCGCCGATCCAACGGCCGACCACGACCTGGGCCGCTGCGTTCTCAACCGCCGAGAGCTCGTCGCGGCCCCGAGCCTGACGACGCGTGACGGCGAACGAGCGGAGCGGCGCCGACTCTTGGTCGTCGCCAGCTCGCCACGCTTCCAGGGCGACGTGGGCCGGTGTCAGCGTATCGGCAAACAGATAATCGGCGACGCCACGCGTGGCGATGTCGAAACTCGCGGTGTCGAGCTGTTCGCCGAGCGGGGCAACGTAGGTCACGTCGAAGGCGGGCACTCCCGGCGCGTGGGCCGGCAGGCCGCAGCTGGGGTCTCCCGGGTAGCCCTCACCGCAGGTGCGATGGTGCTCGTGCTCGCTGAGCCATGAGTACGCGTTGACGCGTGCGAGGTCGCAGCGGGTGGTTTCACGGTAGGTGCTGTGGAGCATCACGCCGGTGACGCTGGTCTCGACGCCCTCTAGCCGGTCGAGCAACGCCCGCACCGCGTACGCCACGTCCAACGACATCCCGCTGCCGGTGCCGCCCGAAATAGACGCGACGATCTGCACACGGATCTTGCCTCGCCGAAACTTCACGCCGGTAGCGGTCTCGGCGGCGACGAGCGACTCTTCGCGCACGGCGTCTTGGATCACCGAGCGGATACGTTGGAACGTCCGCCGTGCGTGGTCCACCAACGCCAGCCGGCCGAGCGGACGGATGCCCTCGGTCGTCAGGCTGCGCGGGATGTTGTACAGCCAACGGCGGCCCAACCAGCGGAGCACCTGTTCTGATCGGTCGCGATACGCGTGCGGACGCCGCAGCGGGAGCGACAGCGTCTCGCTCGCCGTGAGTCCCACGCCGGTCTCTGCGCCGCGGCTGGCCCAGGTGAGGGCTGAGGCGTCCGTGTCTAGCAGCAACATGGGGAGCGCAGCGAGCGGATCGCTGACGCCGAAACGCTGGCTCATCAACGCTCGGAGCGATCGCAGCACACGGCCCGCGGCGCCGCCGATCCCGATCACCACGGTTGGCTCGGCCAAAAAGCTGTCTGCGTCGATGGGCGGGAACGCTTCCTCGACGGGGGCGTCCGCGTCGAGCGGGGGCAGATCGAACTGGATCTCGACCCGCGCGGGCGCGGCCTTGGCGCCCGCGTCCTCGAACACCTCGGTGGCGTTAGCGTGGTCGGGCCGGGCGCTGGTCGTTACCTGCGAGAGCTTCGGAGCCGTGGCGGGGCTGCGTGTACGCGGCGCCGAAGACGCGACACCAACGCTGCTGTCGCCGAACGTTGTGGAACCGCCGGCGACCAAGGCGTCGACAAACTTCGCCGCGGTCTCGTACCGGTGCGACGCGTCCTTGGCGAGCGCGCGAGCGATTACGAATCGGTCCGCGTCCTGCAGCATCGAGAGGTCCGGATCGCCGTTCAGGTGCTGCATCGTCAGCTCCGCGGCATTGATGCCGGGGAACGGCAGCATGCCGGTGAGCAGCTCCTGGTACATGATCGCCAGGCTGTACTGGTCGCTCTGCCGCGTGGGAGAGCCGCGGAACAGCTCGGGGGCCGCGTAAGTGGGGGTCATGCCCGCCACGAGCGAACCCTGCGTGACGTTGGCGATGCTCTTCACAAGGCCGAAGTCGGCGACCTTCACGTGCCCGGCGACCAGCAGCAGGTTCTCCGGCTTGACGTCTAGATGCGCCAGATCGTGCGTCGTGGCGAGGAAGTCGAGCGAGTCGGCCGCGTCGTGCAGATAGCCCAGCAGCTCTTCACGCGGGATTCCCGGTAGGCCCTGCTCGATGCACTGGCGGAATCGATCGCGGAGGCTACCGTCGGCCAGTTCGGTGACGATCAGCAGGCGATCATCGACCACCTCGATCCGCTCGAGCGACAGCAGAAACGGATGCCGCACGCTCTTGACCTTCTCGAGCGCGCGGAGCTCGTGGGTCGCACGCTTCTCGAGCTGCGTGCCATACACGTACTTGATCGCCTTGAGCAGCCCGCCCGGCGCGCGGGCGCTCCACACCTCGCCGTAGCCGCCGGCGCCGATTCGGTCGACGAGCTCGTAGCCGGCGAGCAGCTGCTCGGGGCGTTCAACAGTGGTGTTCGGGGCGGTCATCAGTCGGCGTCCGTGGTCGTCTCAGCGGTAGGTGTCCCGGGGGCGATCGCCGTGAAGTAGGCGTTCACCGCGCGATCGAGGAAGTCGGGCCGCAGCTCGAACTCGAGCCCCTCGTACGCGCAGTAATTGCGGACCTGCGTCAGCAGGTCGCGGGCGTGACAACGCCTCAGCGGGATGCCCCGCGGCTGGTAGTGCTTCTGCAAGAGGTAGTCCACGGCCTCGGCCCGCGGCTCGCAGCCGAACCGCTGGCAGGCGGTGGCGAACAGCGAGCGGAACTCGCCGACGCACGGATCACCGATCTCGACCTTGTAGGGGATGCGTCGCAGGAACGCTTCGTCGGCCAGCTCGTGCGGCTCGAGGTTGGTCGAGAAGATGATCAGCTGATCGAACGGTGTGCGAATCTTCTTGCCGCCGGCCAGCGTCAGATAGTCGCACCGATTCTCGAGCGGGATGATCCAGCGGTTGAGCAGCTCGGTGGGCTCGACACGCTGCCGGCCGAAGTCGTCGATCAGCAGGCAGCCGCAGTTGCTCTTCAGCTGCAGCGGCGCCTCGCTGACGTTCGACGCCGGGTCGTGGCGGATCTCCAAGCTGTCCATCGTGAGCTCGCCGCCCACCACGGCGGTCGGCCGGCGGATCTTCACCCAGCGGGTGTCATGGCTCGCCGCCAGGATCGAGTCTTCTTCCTCCGGCGCGAGCTCGTGGACCGCCGAGTCGAACAGCTTGATGATCTGCCCGTCTTCGATCAAGGCGTGCGGCGCCCAGATGTGGCGGCCGAAGCATCGGGTGATGCGTTGCGCGAGTGTCGTCTTGCCGTTGCCGGGCGAGCCGTACAGGAACAGGCCCGCGCCGGAGTTGACCGCCGGCCCCAGCACGTCGTGCAGCTCCGGCTCGACACTGATGTCGTCGAAAGCCTCTTCGAGCTGATCGCGGCGGACCGCCTCGGCCATGATCGTTTGCGCCTCGACCGACAGGACGTACTCGTCCAGCGGCACGGGCGTGGGGCCCGTGTAAGAACACGCCTGCATCGCGACGGCGGCGCGTTCGCGGCCGGTGTCGGTCAGGGCGTAGTAGTAGTCGTTGAGCGCGGCCTGCCCCTGGTGGTAGGCGATCTGCCTCGACCGCATGCCGGCCAGCAGCGGCTCGATGATGCGGAACGGCAAGCAGATCCGCTTGGCCAAGTCGTGCCCCGCGGCCGTGCCGAGCTGCAGCAGCAGCTTCTCAAGCAGCGACTCCACGAACACTCGACTGACACCCGTCTCTTCGATCGTCTCGGGCTCGCGCGGGCAGAACGCCTCCTCGGCTAGCAAGGAGCCGAGAAGCGGGCTGTCGGTGGCGGGCAGGTCGAGGGCGACCATCGAACGAGCGTTGCGAGCAGACCGGGAGGGCAGGAGGCGTAACGGCCGCGCAGGGCGGCACGCTACCGTCGAAACGTAGGTCACCCCGCACGGCGCCCGCGGGCTTCCGGCGTGCGAAGTCGGTCGGCCCATCGGCGTAACCCGCCGAGGCGGTGCGAGCGGCGCCAGCCGTCGCCAACAGCCGTGGATCGCCCCCCGATCGGGGCGCCGCTTGGCCAGCAAGCGACCGGCAGGTCGCGGCGGGCCGCACCGCTATACTGCGTGCAGCACTACAGCTACCACTCAGCCGCCACCACTCAGCCGCCACCGTTCCGTTCCCGCCCCCCCGCGAATGAACGCTTCGCAGCGTTTCCTCAGCCGTTTCGCCGAGCGTTCGACCCAGGGCGAGCGGCTTGTGCTGGTCACGGTCGTGCAGTCGGCCGGACGGGTGCGGCGGGGGGCCAAGATGGTCGTCGGCGAGGCGGGCCGGGTGCTCGGCTCCGTGGGCGACGGCGCCGTAGAGCAGAAGGCGGTCGGCTTCGCGCTCTCGATGCTCGAAAGCCAACGCCCCCCGGGGCCGCAACTCGTGGAGTGGCGCCTCGACCATGACCTCGGCATGCCCGGAGAGGGTGCGATGAAGCTGTTCTTTGATCCGCAAAACACCCGGCCGTGGCGTGTTTACGTGTTCGGGGCCGGGCACGTCGCTCAGCGACTCACCCGGGCGATGCTGCTGATGGACTGCGAAGTGACGTGCGTCGATTCGCGTCGCGAGTGGATCGGCCTGCTGCCGCACTCGATGGGCTTGGAGCGGGTGTGCCGCGCTGATCCGGCGGACCTCGCCCAGCGGCTTGAGGGGGGAGAGTTTGTCGTGTGCGCGACGATGGGCATCGAGACAGACTTCCCGATCCTGCGGTCGGTGCTCCAGCGCGACTTCGAACTGCCTTACGTCGGTGTGGTGGGCGCCAAGGAAAAGCGTCGCGAGCTTGCCCAGCGGCTGGTCAACGACGGCCTGAGCAAAGAGAAGGCGTTGTCGTTCCGCTGCCCGATCGGCGCGTCGATCGAGGCGGCTGAGCCGGGCGAAGTGGCCATCGCCATCGCCTCGGAGATGCTCGCGGTCCGCACGGCGATGATCAACGAGGTGCTTGCTGACCAACCGACGGCCACCGGCGAAGCCGGCTAAGCGGTCGCTGTCGCGTGTGCAAAACGCTGCGGCGAGAAGCACTCGAAATCTTCGGGCAACCGTTCCCCGCGGAGCAATGATACGACGAGCTCTGCCGTTGGCGGTGAGAACTGCAAGCCGCTGCGGTGATGAGCGCTAGCGATCAGAAGTCCCTCGACTCCGGGGGCCCAGCCGATCTGCGGCAACGGGTCGACGCCGGCCGGACGTAGCCCCGCCCAGAAACCCTCGATCTCCGCGGTGGCGAGCCGTCGATCGAGCCGCGTCGCCGCGTCGCGTAGGGCGGTCTTGGCGGCGTCCGTCGTCGATGCCTCGAAGCCAACGTCTTCGACGGTCGCTCCGACCAGCACCAACCCCTCGCGCCGCGGCACGGCGTACCACGGCGGCGCGTGGAGAACGCAGTCCGGCGCCTCCGCCGGCCGCAGCAACAGCATCTGGCCGCGGATCGGTTTGCCGGGCGCCGACGATTCGGCTCTGTTCGCGAGCCCGGGGGTCCAGCACCCCGCGGCTAGGCACACCGCGCCGGCGTCGATTCGCTCTCCGGGGGTTTGTACCCCCGTCACGCGATCCACGTCGCGGACCAGACCGAGAGCTTCGACTCCCTCAAGGACCCGGACGCCTGCCGAGCGAGCCGCGACCGCCAAGGCCCGCAGTCTCCGCGGGTTGCGCACCTGCGCCTCGGCGGGCACGGCATAGCGTTGGTCGCCGAGCGGTTCCACAACGACGCCCAGAGACGCCCAACGCTCGAGGGTCGCGGCGCCGCGACGGTTGTCGTCCGTGTCGCCGGACAGATCGTACCGAGCGCCGCCATTGCTGAACTCGTCGTCAACGCCGGTCGCTTCTCGAAGCCGATCCGACCAGTCTGCCTGCCGACGCTCGGCGCGGCGTGCCAGTCGGTCGAGCGACGGGTGATCGACGTACCAAGAGCGTGGCGGCAGCACTCCGGCGCCAGCCCAAGACGCCTCGCGCCCAACGCGGCCACGCTCAAGCAAGGTGACGGAGAACCCCGCAGCGGCAGCCCTCCAGGCGATCGATAACCCGATGACCCCTCCGCCGACGACCACCAGGTCCGAGCTTCGTGATGCGTGACTCATAGCGCGGATCGCGGCAACGACGACGGGTCGTCAGAGAGGTACGGTCGAAGGCGTCTCAGCAACGCGTCGAGGTGGTCGGGCAACTCGTCGCGTGCCGCGAGGCGTCGGGCGAGCGCGATCAGATCACGTTGCGTGTCCACATCGTACCAGGGTGTGAGCAAGCGATAGCCGTCGTCACGGCGCCAGCCCGCCGCGGCGAGGCGATCGACGCTTTCGCTCAGCACCGTGGGACCGCCCCACGGCATGTTGGCGAACACCGGCGGCGGGGTCCCTTGGCCGCCCACCAGCCAGTATCCGCCATCGTCGGTCGGTGCGAGCACAAACCGCGGTTCGCCAACGCCCAGCCACAAGAGCGCGTCGTACACCGCCGCGGTCGGCAAGTCGGGCGTGTCGGACCCGACGATGACCACAGAGCCCGCGGTGCTGAGGACGGCCTGCATACGATCGCCCAGATCGCCGTCGGTTTGCGGCTCGAGTTCCCAGCGAACGGGTCGCGTCGACGCCAGCCGTCGGAATGCCCCCCCCTCGGACCGCGGTGCGTAGGCGAGCCGCCGGGTAGCAATCGGCAACGCCTCCAACTGGCACATCGTTGCCCGCAGAAACTCGAGAGCTAACTCCGCCGCCGGCCGATCGCCAATCGCCGCTGCCAGCCGGGTTTTCGCCCGACCGGGCGTCCAGTGCTTCGCGAAAACCACCACGGAGCCGGGCAAGTCGGGCGTGGACGGCCCCCCCAAATTGGAGGGGTCACTACGCCGCTCCGGATTCACCGGGTCAGGATCCAAAAACTTTCCTTTGTGCGCCTAGCCGCAACCCCCTGTGCGGGGGAGACGTACGGCTGACTTAGTTGCCGCCGCGGCGTTCGCCTCAAGTCCCGCCTTTTATCCAACTTACGGCCTAGCGGATCGTCGTAAGTCGCTCGCCCAGCCCCGGCCAGCAGCTGAATATGAACGCGTGCACAGTACCTTTCTTGAGCTTCGATCCAAGCGCAAATCGCTTGAAGCAAACAGGTTATAGCGGATTTTGGTCAGCCCGCGACAGCGTGTCTAGCATGAGAACCACGCCACGGCGGTGTGCGTCCTGCAGAGAGGGGCGAGCTCGCACGGCGACGCCGCGACAAGGCGCTAAGCAACGGAGGCGAAGCCAACCAACGACCGCTTGATGAGTCCGCAGACGCCCCGTTCCTAGCAACGAACGACTCGCTATGACCCACAGCAACTCGGGAAGCCGACGCAACCATCGTCAGAAGGGACGTCGCAGCGCAACGCAGCTGCGGCAAGCGCGTCGAGGCAACCTCGCCGCCCGCGCCCGCTCGGCGCACAGTGTGACGCCGCAGTCGCTACGCCAAGTCGCGATGCGGAACGAGAAGCTGCCGTTCTCGCCGCCCGAAGACTGGCACGAGCCGCACGAGCAAGACAAGCCGGTGCGTTACGTGGTGCAGAAGCCCGGTGAAGGTTACCGCCACGTGGTGACCCCCGACGATGTCGGCAAACGCCTCGCACAGCTGCCGGCCGAGTTCTTGGCGGACCTGGAGGTCGTGCAGCTGAGCCGCATGACCCGCAAGAAGCAGAGCTTGCCCTGCTACGGCATGCAGTGGGGCGCCACGCTGTACCTGTACCCGGTCGACGAAGGGCTCGTGGAGTACTTCCCCACGCCGCCGGCGCCAACGATCGCTGCTGAGGCTCGCATGTACGGCGGCGAGTGGCGGCAAGAGTCCGACGCCAGCTGGTCGCTGCACTGGACGGAAGACGCCATCCGCGATTTCTACCTCAACAACATCCTCATCCACGAGCTGGGCCACTTGCTCGACGACCGCAACTCGACCTACGCGGCCCGTGAGCGGTTCGCCGAATGGTTCGCCACGGAGTACGGCTACCGATCGACGGGCGGCTGGACGGGTCGCCCCCGGCGCGAGCCGGTTCGCCGCCGGCACCACGCCGTCTGAGGGGCTTCGCGGCAGGCGGCACGGGGCCCGGCTTCTCGGGCGGGCCCCCGCGAGGTTACGCTCGCCGTAGCTAAACTCCGCCATCAGGGAAGCCGGACGATGTCCTATCTCGAGACCGTCGAGCAGGTCTACCGCGACGCCGCGGTCCAGCCGGCCGACAACCTTTGCTGCGTCTCCGAGCCGACGGCGGCGATGCCGGGCCTGGTCGTCCCCGACGAGATGCACGCCATGAACTACGGGTGCGGCTCCGCGGTGCGGGCCGATAGCCTGAAGCCGGGGCAACGCGCGCTGTACATCGGCGTCGGCGGCGGCCTGGAGGCGCTCCAGCTCGCCTACCACACCCGCACGCCGGGCGGTGTGATCGCCGTTGATCCGGTCGCCGAGATGCGTGCCGCCGCGGCGCGCAACCTCGAACTCACCGCGGCGTCCAACGATTGGTTCGACCCGTCGTTCGTCGAGATCGTCGCGGGCGACGCACGCTCGCTTCCGTTGGAAGACTCGAGCGTCGATTACGCCGCGCAGAACTGCCTGTTCAACATTTTCCTGCAGGACGACCTATCGTCGGCTCTCGCCGAAACCTGCCGAGTGTTGCGGCTTGGCGGCCGGCTGGCGATGTCCGACCCGATCACCACACGGCCGATCCCCGAACATCTGGCCGACGATGAGCGGCTGCGGGCGGCGTGTCTCTCCGGCTGCTTATCGCTGGACGACTATTTGAGAGCAGTCACCGACGCCGGCTTCGGCACGGTGGAGGTCAGGGCGAAGCGGCCCTACCGCGTGCTCGACCGAGCGAGCTACAAGCTGGACGCCGATCTGCTTCTCGAGTCGATCGACGTGGTGGCGATCAAGGCTCCGACGCCCGAAGACGGACCGTGCGTGTTCACTGGTCGCACCGCGACCTACACCGGCGAGGGCGAGGCTTACGACGACGGCGCCGGCCACACGCTCCCGCGAGGCCTTCCGCAAGCCGTCTGCGACAAGACCGCGGCGACGCTGGCGACGCTCGACCGCGACGACCTGCTGCTGACGCCGCCAACCTGGCACTACGCGGGCGGCGGTTGCTGCTGAAGGAGCACTGAGAAGCGTGTTTGGATCCACCGGCGGAAACGCCTTCACCGATCGGATCGGCGGACCGCTGCGGGCGAAGCAACGGATCACCACGCTGCAGATTAACGTCGGGCTCTTATGCAACCTTGCGTGCCGGCACTGTCACGTAGAGTCGTCGCCCAAGCGGACGGGCGACGACGATAACCTGTCTGCCGAGACCGCCGAGCGGCTTCTCGATTGGCTCGCCCGCGCACCGACGATCGAGACAGTCGATCTGACGGGCGGCTCGCCGGAGATGAACCCGTCGTTCCGACGCTTGGTCGAGGAAAGCCGCCGGCTCGGCAAGCGTGTCATGGATCGCTGTAACCCGACGATCCTCGTTCACCGCAACGCGACCGGCGCTGATGCCTACGGGTGGGCGCCCGAGTTCCTCGCCGAGCACGAGGTGCACGTCGTCGCCTCGCTGCCGTGCTACCTGGAGGAGAACGTCCGCAAGCAGCGTGGCGTGATCGCCTACGACGCCTCGATCGAGGGCCTGCGGCGGCTCAACGCCGTCGGCTACGGCGACGATCCGCGGCGGCGCCTGACGCTGGTGTACAACCCGACCGGCGCAACGCTGCCGCCGCCCCAAGAAACGCTTGAAGCCGACTACCGCCGCGAGCTGCTGGAGCGCTTCGATCTGAGGTTCACGGAGCTCTGGACGATCACGAACATGCCGATCGCGCGTTGGCGGGACGACCTACTCCGGCAGGGGCAGCTCGAAGAGTACGAGCGGCTGCTCCGGCAGTCGTACAACCCCGCGGCCGTCGAGCGCGTCATGTGCCGCAACCAGGTCCACGTCGACAGCCAGGGCCGCGTCTCCGATTGCGACTTCAACTACGCGCTGGGTCTGAGCACGCCCGTTGCGGGTGACTTACGCCTGTGGGACCTCTCGCCCGCAGCGCTCGCCGGCCGCCAGATCGCCACCGGCTCGCATTGCTTCGGCTGCACCGCCGGAGCGGGCAGCAGTTGCACGGGCACGCTGGCCTAAGCGGCACGGCGTTGCTCGGCAGCCGTTTCGTCGCTCAGGCCAAGCTTGATACGCAGGGCTTGGTCTTGATCGCTGTGCAGCGCGGCGAGTTCGTCCGCTTTACGACGCACACGCTTGTTCCGACCCAGCGAAAGCAACACGTCGAACAAAACCGGTGCGAGACGCTTGAGGCCGTGGATCGGCCCGCCAATCGGGTCGATGACGACACGCCCGCGGTTGCGGCGGATGGCACGGACGGCTTGGCGGGCGACACGCTCGGGCGTCACGCACAACAAGGCGGGCGGCGCTTTGGTCGGGCCTCCGTCGCGCTCGGGACGAGCGGCGCTGAACAGGCCGGTGCTCACGAACCCCGGGCACAACGCCGTGACACCAAGCCCCACGCGGCCGTACTCGGATCGCAAGGCCTCGCTGAAGCCGACCATGGCGAACTTCGTCGTGCAGTAGGCGGCCACACGCGGCATCCCGGAGAGGCCCAGCACGCTGCACACGTTCAAGACGTGCGCCTCGGGCCGGGCGATCAGCGACGGCAGCAACGCTCGGGTCAGCTGCAGCTTGGCCCGCAGGTTGATGTCGAGCAGCCGCTCGATCTCCTCGGGCGGCATCGTGTGCGTCGGGCCATGGTACGTCACGCCCGCGTTGTTCACGAGCACGTCTACCCCTGCCCAACGGTCCAACGCCTCGGACGCAAGGCGTGCGACTTCGCCGCGGGCCGCCAGATCGGCATACACCGCGTGGCACTCCACGCCGGTGTCTTCCGCGTCACGCCGCGTACGTTCGAGCCCGACCGCGTTGACGTCGGCCACGAGCAGATCAACGCCCGACTGCGCGAGTTCTAGGGCGATCGCTCGGCCTATGCCGCCGGCAGCGCCAGTGACCAAAGCTCGCTTGTGGTTGAGGTGTTTCATCGCGGGGTCGGCTCGGCCACTGCGGTTACGCCGCTTTGCGGATCGCGTCGATCACGCCACCACGCTCGAGCGCCGCGGCATCGACGGTGCGGCTCAGCCGATGGGGGTCGTCGCCACGCAGCGGTGCAACGCCCCAATTGTCCAGCCGGTACTTCCCCCCGTTGTAGACGGAGCGATAGTACTTCTTGCCGGGGTACACGGCCACGTCGGTTGGGATCGCCCGCAGATTGAACGCCAGGCGGTGCCGATCGGTGCGGTTCGGCGCCGATCCGTGGATGCAACGCTCGGTGAACAGGATCATCTGCCCGGCGCGGCAAGGCACCTCAACGATCTCCGCCTCTTTCTCGTCGAAGTCGAGCGAGAATGAGGCGTTGTAGAAGCCCTCGTCGCCACCGAACTTGATCTCGCGGATTCGGTCGTGCGAGCCCGCGGCGAAGCGGAGGCAGCCGTTCTCAGTCGTGGAGTCATCGACCGCGATCCAGGCGGTGATCTGGAACAAGTCGTTCCGGTCGCGTGGGAACAGCGCCGGGTCTTGGTAGTCCTCGACCATGAAGGTGCTAGCTTGATGCCACTGGATCGCCGGGGCGCCGGGGCCCTTGTAGAAGATCTGCGAGCGCCAGCACAGCAGGTTCGGCCCCAGCAGCTGGGCGATCCGCTCCGTCACAGCGGGCGCGGTCATGTAGTACCACAGCCGCGGCATCTCGAAGTGCCGGTCGCGCGGCGTCTGGAAGCCGTAGGTGCGGCTGTTCGTGTTCTCGATCGCCAGCAGGTCTTGCTTGAAGTCCCGCATCTGCTCGGGCGAGAACACGTCGAACGGGCCCGCGAACCCGTGTTGGTAGAACGAGCGGAGCTGCTCGTGGCTGAGCCGATACTCGGGCGCCACGTCCGCCCGCGGCTCGATCTTGGTGGGTTCGCGGAACTCGCACGGCTGATCGATGTACGCGCGGGTAAGCCCCGAAGCTAACAAGGACTTGAACATCCGCGGGTCCCAGTTGCGGACGATCGCCTTGATGTCGCGCGGCAGGACGGACGCCGGCAAGCCGAGCGTCTTGTAAGCCCATAGGCTGGCGAGGCCGCCGCAGAGGGGAAGTCGCTGCCAGAGCGGACGCAGCTTCGGGTGCATGTTCATGGTCGATACGCTCGCTTAAATGCCTCGGTACGACGGTCCGCAGGCCTCGCCGACGAGGCCCCCCTAGCGAAGATTCTTCGGCGCCATGCGACCGATACGATTAGCGTGATTGCGCCAATCGCTACCCTCACCGAAGGCTATGCGGGCGCGTGCTAGCGGGTGTGCGGTCCGGCGTATACTGGGGGGCATCCCCCGCGACGAAGCCCGCCCCAGCGAAGCCCCCGCGCCCAAATGCCAACGCCCCCGGACCGATCGCCCCTCGACACCGCCCTCGTGGGGGCGGGCCGCTTGCTCGCCTTCGGGGCCGTCGGACTCGCCGGCTACCTGTGGTACGCGGGCGCCCAGCAGACCGGCCTAGCCGGGTGTGACTTCCTGAGCGACTTCGACTGCGACGCGGCGTTGGCCAGCCGATGGGCCAAGTGGTTCGGCCTGCCGGTCTCCGCTCTGGGAGGCTTGGTGTACCTGTCGCTGATCGCGGGCAGCGTGCTGATCGCGATCCCCCGGCTCGAAACGTTCGGCTGGCGAGTCGTCGAAGCCGCGAGCGTCGCCGCTGTCGGCGCGGCCGTGTGGTTCGTCGCTGTTCAGTTCTTCGCGCTCGACTCCTACTGCTTGTACTGTCTCGCGACGCACGCGTGCGGGCTCTTGGGGGCGGCGGCGCTCTTCGGGGCCCGCGCTCGGCGAGCGGCCGCGACGGATGCGGGGCCGGCGGCTGCCATGCTGACGCCCGGCGAGCTGATCGCCGCCGAGGGCCCCCCGCCGTTGGGGCCGCCGTTGGCTGTCGGCGTGCTGGGCGTCGCGGCGCTAGCGGCCGGCCAGTTGTTCGGAGCTGCGCCCGGGCCCGAACGCACCGCGGCGTTCGAGGCGCCGGAGGACCTGGCGATCGCGGGCTTCGACGAGCCCGAGGTCCCTCGGCCGCGTTCGGTAGACACCTCGTCGATTGACGATGCCGGTGACACCGAATCGGCCGTCGTCGAAGACCAATCTTCCGAGCGGCAAGCCGCCTACACCCTGCCGCCGCGGCGCCGAAACGGCTCGCGCCGGGTGAAGTTCTTGCGCGACCGCCTCACGATCGATGCGTACACGCACCCGGTGGTCGGCTCGCCGGAGGCGCCTCATCTGATGCTCGAGCTGATGGACTACGCGTGCCCGCACTGCCGCAAGTTCCATGACGTGATCGCCGAGGCGATCGACCGGCGTCGTGGCCAGGTCGGGGTCGTCGTCATGCCGGTGCCCGGCGAGATCCTGTGCAATCCCTACGTGAAGCGTGGCGCAAAAGAGCGACGCGGCGCGTGCCGGATCGCCAAGCTCTCGATCGCCGTCTCCGAGCTCGAGCCCGAAGCGTTCGAACCGATGCACCGCTGGCTGCTCGAGGGCGATCGCCTGCCGAATTACACCTCGGCGTTGCTGGAGGCGCGTCGTTTCGTCGACGCCGACACTCTCAGCTTCAAGCTGCGCGACGACTCGGGCGACCTCGCCGCCCGCGTCAAGCGGCACATCGAGCTCTACGCGACGCTCGCGAGCATCCAGAAGATCGGGCTGCCCACCATGGTGCTGGGCAGCAATGTCTACGCCGGCGGGGTGAAGACCGTGGACGAGCTCGTCGCGGTCTGGGATGAGAACTTCGGCCTCGACCCGGCCGACTTCGGCGAGCCGCCCGCGGACGGCGCCATCGGCGAGTAACCACGCCGCCACGGGAAGGACCGATGCCCAGCGAGCAACGAAGCCGCACGATGCGGGCGGTAAAGAGCCGCGACACCGGGCCGGAGCTGTTGGTCGCGACGCTGCTCGACGAGCTCCGCGTGCGGTATCGCCGGGACGCGGTCGACCTGCCGGGCCGACCCGACTTCGTTGTCGAGCCGCAGCACGAAGATAAAGAGCGGCTCGCCGTGTTTGTGCACGGGTGCTGGTGGCACGGACACGACTGCCCGCGGGGCGCGCGGGTGCCCAAGTCGAACCGGGATTACTGGGTCGCCAAGATCACGCGCAACCGGCGGCGAGATCGCCGCGTCGCTACAGAGCTCCGAAAGCTCGGCTGGTCCGTCTGGACCGTGTGGGAGTGCCAGCTCCGCGACAAGCGACTGCCCGGCCGGCTGGCGAGCCGTCTCAAGCGGCTTGGCTGAGGGCGGCGCGGTCATCGCTCGGGGCGGCGAGCAATCGCTCGGCGGCGTCGCGGTTCGCCCAGAACAGCCCCGGGCGGATAAGAAACTCGCACACGGTGCTCGTGACCAGTCCGCCGACGATGACCGTGGCGACCGGCATCAGGATCTCCTTCCCGGGCTGGTCGCCGCCGATCACCAGCGGCAGCAGCGCCAGGCCCGTGGTGAGCGTGGTCATCAGAACGGGCGCCAGCCGGTCGAGGCTGCCCGCGATGATCGTCGCCTCCGTCAGCCCGCCTTCGCGTGCCCGATCCAGGTACGTTGAAACCAGCAGCAGACCGTTGCGGGCTGCGATGCCACCGAGCGAGATGAAGCCCACCATGCCCGCCACCGACAGC
>JBCBPC010000030.1:0-42240 GCA_039820945.1 Planctomycetota bacterium | reverse complement strand
CCATCGAATATGATGGAGCCTTCGGTCGAGCGGAGCAGCGTGTCCTGCATCAGCAGGGTCGCGGTGTTGAAGTCCTGGTCGCCGGTGGTCTCAATGGCGACGAGTTCTCCGTCAACCGCGGCGTCGGTGACGTTGAGCTTCGCCTGTCCCTCTCCCGGGGTGATCTCGTTGGTGGTGAAGAACTGCAGGCCGTCAGCGTCGGACGGCATGTCGAGAGCGTCTTGGTTGTCGCCGCCGACCTCGGCGTTGACCTCAACCGTCTCCGCAAACTGGACCTCAAGCCCGCGGTCGCTGGTTCCGGCGACACCATTTTCGGCCGAGTCGACGAAGCTGTTGAACAGGATGGAACCCGCCGTGCTGCGGAGGATCGTGTCCTCCAGCAGGAGCACCGCAACGTCGTAGGTCTGATCTATGGTCGTCTGCACCGCGATGAGCGGGGCGGGGACGTTCAGCTCGAGCTGGCCGGGGCTCGCGTCGCGGACCGTGAAGAACTCGAGCCCGTCGGGGTCCGACTCGATCCCGAGCATATCGAAGTTGTCGCCGCCGATCTGGGCGTTCACGCTTAGGAAGTCAGCGACCTCGACGGTGAGTCCGTGCAGGCTCGCGCCGTCTAGGTTGTCGTTTTCTGCGTCGACGCTCGCAAAGAACGAGATTCCGTCGTCGGTGCTCTTCAGCAGCGTATCTTGTCGGAGAATCACCGGGCGCTCGTACCGCTGCGCTTCGGTCGTGGTGATGGCGGCGAGCTCGCCATCGAGCCCCGCGTTGGTCACGTCGAACACAACGGGGCTCAGAGCAGAGCCGAACTCGACCGCCCGCACGCCATCGGGGTCGGACTGCATGCCGGTCACGGGCTGGTTGCCGCCGCCGATCTCTCCGCCGAGAAAGACTCCGCTCGCGCCCCGCACGGTCATGCCGTAGGCCGCCGTGCCCTCGTTACCGTCGTTTAAGGAGTCGACCGGTCCGTTGAACGTGATCGTGCTGGCCGTAGAGTCGAAACTTGTGTCCGAACGGAGCAGCAGCGGCGCGTTGTAGACCTGCGATCCGCCGGCGCCTTCCGTCTGGATCCCGCCGTTGCCGATCGTGATGGCCACGGCCGGCGGCAGCTTCACCTGCCCGGCTTGGCGATCGCCCGGGAGCCCGGTCTCGTAATCGTCGATCGCCAACGCGCCCTGGATTCTTACTTCCGCGTCGAACGTCAACGTTTCGAAGAACAGCACGGCGAGGTCGTGCGGTCCGGTCACGGTGTTGGCAAACTCTACCGAGCCGTTCGAGCTGGTGATCGACGTGTCGTCCGCGAGAACCACCGGCCCGGCGTAGGTCTGATCGCCCGTCGTGACGATCGTGTCGGGCAAGCCGCCGCCGAGCACGATCTCGTCGACCGGGTCGTTCGCGTTGAGGTCGGCGGTCTCGAGGAACCGCAGGCCGTCCTCGTCGGCGGTCCCGTCCAGCAGTGTCGGCGCCGTGCCGACCGCGCCGTCGAACCGCAGGGAGCCGCCGAGAGTGACGGTCAGCCCGAAGTCGCTCGTCGCGGCGTCGTTGTTGTCCGCCGAATCGATCGTCGAGCCGAAAGTCACGTTGTTGGCCGTGAGGGCGGCCGACTTTGTCAGTAGCACGGGCGAGTCGATGACAACATCACCCCCGGTCACAGCCATGGCGGCGGGATCGACCGCGATGATGTCTTGATGGAGGTCGGTCTGCTCGACGGACGACTCAACCTCGAGGGTCACCTCGGTGTTCCCGGTGAGCATCGGCAGGTCGAACTCCGACGTGCCGGCGAAGATGAGCTGGTCGTCGCCGCCGCCGAGGTCCACCACGATGCGGGTGATGCCCGCCAGCGACTCGGTGAGCTCGGAGGGGTTGAGCGGCGGCGGGGTTCCAAAGTTCGTGACCCACACATCGCGATCCATCTCGTCGACGACGCCATCGTCGTTCGCGTCGGCTCGCAAGTCCGTGGTCGATCCGAGCGTGTCACGCCAGACCGTGTAGTCAACGATGTCGACGGCCGAATCGCCGTTGAAGTCGCCGCGGGCGGTCGCCTGTTGGGCGAGGGCGCCCAGGTCGGGGATCGGCGTCACCACGAGTTCATTGCTGTCGATCGACAACCGGACGACGTGGTCGTCGGCGTCGCCCTCGATGATGAGCGTGGTCCCGACGACGTCGGCGGTGACCGTGAGCACCCGCCGCTGCTCGAGTGACTCGAGTCCGAGTGAACGGCGATACCCGGCGGCGCGGCGAGGCTTCGATCGGTCGGTCTTTGCGCGGCGTTTCATGTTGCTCTCAGAGGGTGCGCAAGCGATCCACGGGAGGCTCCGCCTCGGACGGTGTGAATTTGTACGGATTGGCTAGCGCAGGAAGCCGGGGATGGCTCTGCGGCTTGAGCCCATTTTGCTCGTGATGTTAATTGGGTGATCCGGCATCGTGCACCATTCGCGCGAAAGTTTTCTGCTGATTTTCACCCGCTGAACCGCCATCGCTGACGACGGCGCGAGGCCCGGTGATGCACGGATCGATCGCCCCGTGGGCGTGAGCGCGAGGTTCGATGGTTTAACCGCGAGGCGTGCTTCGCTACCCTGAAGCGGTTTCGATCGCCCGCCCCGTGGGCTGGAGGGGCTGCGGTTCCTCGACAAAGTGCCCGTTTAACGTGCCCCTCGATCTTTCACCCGGGTCCACCGCCATCCCGCGTCACGTGCTCCGCGAGGAGCTCGGCGTCGGCCAGTTCGGGCGTGTGTGGAGCGCCGTGGGACCGGGAGCGGTCACCAAGGCGTTGAAGTTTATCGCGGTCAACTGGTCCGACCCCGACCAGGCGTTGCGCGAGTATTGCGGCATCCAGCGGATCCGCGATGTGCGTGGCGCGTTCCTCGTGCCGATGACGGACATCTGGCTCTTGGACAAGAGCGGCCGAGTGCTCGAAGACTCGGCCATGGCCGTGCTCGACGCCCACGTCCAGCAGTCTGGCCTGCAGTCGGCCGGGACGATCGTCCTGGACGATCGTCCGGAGCACATCGTCGTGGCGATGGAGCTCTGCGAACGGACACTCACCCAGGAGCTGGAACGTTGCGTCGAGCAGGGCGAGCGGGGGATCCCGCCCGAGGCGCTGCTGAGTTACACGCGCGATGCGGCTCGCGGAATCGACTTTCTGCACGAGAAACGTCACCGCCCGCTGCACGGCGGCACGGAGCTGGTCTCGCTCGCGCACGGCGACGTGAAGCCCGACAACATCATGCTGACCGGAGGCGGCGCCAAGCTGTGCGATTTTACGCTGGCGGAGGCGTTGCACAGCACGGGGGAACAGCTGCGCAAGACGATGACCAAGCCGGCGGGCACGCTTATCTACATGCCTCCCGAAGTGGCCCGCGGGAATCGGTCCGACCGGAGCGATCAGTACTCGCTCGCGATTACCTACTTCCAGCTGCGCACCAACGCCCTGCCCTTCAGCGGCGAGGCGCTGAGCTCCATCTTCCAACTGCAAGAGAGCAAGGAGCGAGAAGACCTGCTAATGACGGCGCTCCCGACGCGCGAGCGCGTCGTGCTCGAGCGCGCGCTGAACGCTAAGCCGGAGAAGCGTTTCGCGAGTTGCGTGGAGATGGTCGAGGCCCTTGAAGACGCGTTCCTCAACCGCACGGGGCCGGCGCCGCCGGTTCCGACCCGCGGGTCGGGGGTGTGGCGGGCGCTCACCGCGGTCGCGTTGTGCGGCGTGCTGGCGGTGGCCGGCTATCAGATGTTGGCGCCGCCGCAAGGCTCTGCCGAGCAGGATCGGGTGGCCGAGCAACTGCTCGGACGAGGTTTGGCGGCCGTCGGGTCCGCGCTCGATGCGTTGGCGGACACTCCCGAGAGCCAACGCCCTAAGGTGGCTTCGAACGTGGTGGATCGTCTGGGCGCCGAGGCAGCCGACGCCGAGGAAGCCGGCGCCGAGTCGCTGCGAGGGTTGCTCGCGCACGCCGTGAGGCTGCTCGAGCTCACCCCCGGCATCGACGACGCCGACCGGGAGAAACTCTCCGATGTGGTTGGCGAGGCGGCGTCCGCCTTGGCGGACGTTCATCGCGACACGATCGACGCGCAAGCCCGCGGCGGGGACTCCATCGAGCCACAGCCCGAGCTGGCACAGTCCCTCGGAGCATCGCTCGATCTGCTGAGCGCGGCCGCCGAAGGCGTCGAATCGAACCGCCTCGATCAGGCCGTCGCGACGATCGAGCTGCAGGCGGCCCGCCTAGCGGCACGGCACGAGGCTTACGACAAGATCGCGGGGCTCGGGGCACGCGACCTCCTTGGCGACTCGGACCGACAGATCGCCGAGGTGCTCTCGCTGCTCGCCGACATCGAAGACCGCCGAACGCGGAACGAGTGGCCGCCCCGGTCGTCCGAACAGGCAAAGGCCCTGTTCAAAAGGTTCGGAGCCAACCTGCAGTCGCTCCCTGGCTGGGAGGGCGCTCGTGCGAAAGAAACGCGTACGGAGCTGGTGCGGCAGATCCCCGTGGAGTGCTTTATCGATCCCGAGCTGAGCCTGCAGCTTGTGGGTGTCGAGGCGTTTGGTGATCCGCACCTGCGGGCGATCGACGCCAAGATCACCGCGGCTCGCGGCGCCCCCGACTTCGATGAAATCGTGTCCTCGGTGGAGGAGGCAGCGGAGGCGGAAGCGGACTGGTTGAGCGATCAGGGCGATCAGCTCGCCGGAATCCTCGCCCGCGAACGCTTGGTGGCCGAGCTGATGCGGTCCAAGAATTCCGGTGTGATCGAGCAGATCCGCGAGTGGCCAACCATGGAGCCGGCGATGCGCGACCCCGCGCTAGCGGCGGCGATCGAGGCGCTCCGACCGAAAGAGAGCGGCAGCAGCGGCGAGCGACTCGCCGCTTTGTTGACGCTCCGCGACGAGTTCGCCAGTGAGCCGACGCGGTCCGATTCGCACCTCGCCAACTGCCCTTTCCGTCGCTACGCCGAGTACGCCCGAGGACTGCGGCTGGCTCGTCTCGAAGGCGGCGTGTCGGAGGAGGCGCTGACGCATCTCGCCGTCGCGTACCCGCCGGACGACGAATCGGACCCGGGAACGGACGACGGCTCCGCGCGTATTCTCCAATCGGACTTTCGGCGGCGAGCAGCCGTTCGAGTGGTCGCCGACACGCTAGTGACGCTCAACCGACGTGGCGTGCCAGACGACCGAACGCTGGCCGCTCGGGGGCTGACGACCCGACCTGTCCAGCGTGCGCTCCCGCTCTACCGATCTTTGGCGAGCTCGGTCGATTCTTCGGCCGACACGACGAGTCTGGGCGCCGATGCGATCTGGCTCTACCGATTGCTCGAGAGATCGGCAGCGGCGGCGGCAGAGAGTGAGCTGGTTGTTGCCGCCGCGACCAAGCTGCTCGCGAGCGAGTTGGCCGAGGGGCGCCGGGGAGGGATCCTGCTCGCCCGTGCGCTCGCGGGGGCCGAGGCCGGCGCGTCCGACGCTGCGTTGAGTGATCTTGCGGCGAGTGTTGAAGCACTCGCAGAGTTGCTTGACGCGGATTCTGTCAACTGGCGATTCTTCAGCAAGCGTGTTGTCACGCCCGCGGCGGGTCTTGCTTCCTCGCTAGGCGAAGCGACACGTAACAACGCGGACCGAAGGACCCTCGCTGCGATCTACGAGCGATTGGCCGGCTGGCACGTCTTGTTCGCTCCGAAGGACCCGCGCGAGCAGCAAGTGGCCTTGGGCCTGTACGAGAGAGCGGCGGAACTCGAGCCGACGCCGAAGCGTGAGATAGAGCGTGAGATCGCGTTTATCTACTCGCCGCTGTGGAAGGCGGACCGACGGCAGCTCCAGCGTCTGCGTCGCGTCGGCGAGAAGCACCGCGATGATCGTGACGATCTGGTTGCCGCTGGCGCCAAGATCTGCTTAGGCATGGCGGCGATCGGCGAGTCCCGCGGCATCGTTGGTGATCGACAGAGCCGGGCCGCCCGGTTGCGCGAAGCGATCGAGACCCTGGGCAAAGCCGAGCAGCGTCTGAGGACGCTGCCGACCGATCCGGCGGTCGAGCGACGCATCGTGAGCTGCCTCTCCACGAAGGCGACCGCCCACGTGGAGTACTCGTTCTACGACGTCTCGTCGAAGGAAGAGCTTGACCAAGCGATCGTAGCTGCCAGGCGTGCGACGAGGCTCGATCGCGAACACGTCCCGGCGTGGAACTCCTGGGGAAATGCCCATGAAGACTTGGCTCTCTACCTGTTGGAATCGCCTTCGGAGAACTACCCGCTGGCGATCGAAAAGTTCGAGCGGGCTAACGATCTGGTGCAGGCGCGAGCCCTGACCCGAGAAGCAGCAACTCTCGGGACTCGGGCGAACCTCGTTCGTTGCCGCAAGCGTTGGCTCGCCGCGGGGCTGTACGGGCAACCCGGCGCCGCCGACGACGCCAAGACTCAGATCGCCGCGTTGATCGCCGAGAGCGAGCGGGTGCGAGAAGTAGTGGCGATCATCGATAAGAACCCCTCGCGCGCGCCGGCAGCGGCTCAGCTATTGTTCTTTCTGGCCGACGGGTTGAAGGCCTGCGAGGAGTATGACCGTGCCGAGGAAGCGGCTCTAGCTTGCGGTGAAGTCGCGGCGATCGACCTGTCGAAGACGGGGGCCGTCTGGTGCGATGCGTCGCTTCTACTGGCGATGCTGGTCCAGAGCGAGGATCCTGTTCGCTCACGGTCTCTCACCGACGAGATTCTTGCCAGTCCGCACGCGTCGGCCGGCACACTCACACTGGCGGCCGGACTGCCGCGTGGTGAGATCGACGCCGCGACTTACCAGACAAGGCTTGCCGAGGTCCCGGAGGTCAGCGCGGAGCGATCCGCCGACCTGCAGCTCACCCTCGCGACTCAGAACCTACCGATAATCACCGCGCGTAGCACCCCCGACGATTATCGACGAATCGAGAAGGTTGTGGCCGAGGCGCGCGATAGTCGAGAGGCAGCTTCGGAAGCCGCGGCGCGTCGGTTCGAGTCGAACGTGGCGTTCCTGCTGGCTCAGGAACCTCTGTACTCAGCGGCCAAGCAGTGGAGTGGCGATCGCGACAGCCTCGCCCTTGCTGAGAAGTTCGCCGGGGCCATCGAGCGGTTCGCGGCAGAGTTGCTCAAGTTTGAGCGTTCGAACCTGCCTCCAGCGCTCGCTCGCCTCGTAGCGACGACGCCCGACGAGTGGGGCGATGTCGATCCGTTGGTCATGATGGCGGCGAAGAAGCACCACCAACGCTTCAACACCTACCGCAACGCCATCTGGGTGCTCGCTCTGCCGCTACTCGAATCGGAATCGAAGATCGAGTCTGCCACGAGAGAGAGTCTCCTCGCCGTGGTCCGTACAGCGTTCCGTGTGTCTGACGAGTTAACCGACTTAGGGCTGCCGGAACGCGAGGCCGCTCGGGCCCGTCAGTTGCAGGACTGACACCCCGCTTTGCGGCCGTGCTTGTGACCGGCCTTCATCGCGTCGAGCTTCTCGTCGAAGCCCGGCACCAGCTTCAGCGGGTTGAGGGCGGCGACGTGCTTCGCCAAGCAGCTGGCCACCTTCTGCGGGGCGAACTTCTCCGCGCACTGCTTCGCGTTCTCGGCCATCTTGCCCGCCTTCTCTCCGCACGCGGCCGCCTTGCCTTCCAGTTTGGCGTGCCGCTCCTGACACTGCTTCGCCCGTTCCTGCTCGGCCACGAGCGACTCGTAGTAGCTCGTGCAGCAGACGATCCGCTTCTGCACCATCCGTGTCACCCGGAAGTCGCACGGCTTGTCGACAACCTCGGGCACGCGGACCTTCACTGTCCGCTTCTTCTCCACCGGCTCGATGCGGAACGTGTCCTCGACCGCACACACTTCTTCGTCGAACTTGGGCGTCTTGACGCAATAGTCGATGGTCTTCTTGCACTCCTCGAAGACGATCTCGGTGCGGCAGTAGTCGCGGACGCGGGGGACTTCGACGGCCCGATCGATGGCGCAGGTGCAGGGTTCCTCAACGCACACCTTGCAGCCATCGACACACGCCTCGCGGTGGCGGACGCCGGTGCGGCACTCCTTGACCGGCTCACACACCGTGTCAGATAGCGTGGTGGGCACCTGAGCGCTGCGGCATTGCTTCTTGATGATGTCTTGGGTCTTCACCTCGGTCGCCAGGTGGCAGCTCTTCCGCTTGTACTCCCGCTTGTCGGGAACGAGGCGGAACGCGGTGTAGCTCTCCTCCCGCTCCTTGGTCGTCCACACGACGCACTGCTTCATGCGCGTTTCGGTGATGACCATCGGGACCATGATCGTGCGCTCTTTGATGTCGCAGCAAGGGACCAACTCGCCGCTGCAGGGGCAGCGGGCCATGCAGCAGTCCCCGCCGCTTGAGGCGCAAGCGCAGCCTTCGCCGCAGTGCTCACCGAAGGCCTCGCTCGGTAGCCCGACCCCGCCCGCCAGCATCACCACGGCGACGGTCAGGCAGCGGATCGGGGCGGAAGCAGAACCGATCGCGAGTCGAAGACGAGCCATAGTCTTGAGTACTTGCTAGGGGAAATGACGCCAGCGCACGTTGCGTATATCGACGACGCTCAACGCCCTCGCACGGAAAACCCGGACAGGGCCGGATGTTGCGTTTGGGCAATCCAGGCAAGCACGCGGCGCTCGGTTGCAGCAGCTGAGCCGCTTAGCAGGCACAGATAGCAGCGGTCGTCCTGCCGTTAAGCCTTGTCATGCCTGACCGACTTTCGCCCGATCTTCCGCGTCTGCTGGGTAAAGAGGTGCTCGCGATATCGCCGAAAGAGCTGACTGTCCAGGACATCCGGGTGGCGTGTGTCCTGTGTCGAGCGATGGGTGGCGAGCGTGTGTTCCCGCGTGTCGCAGCGGCGGTTCCCGTGTCTCAACCGATCTGTGTCGCATGCTTCACTCAGCTTTGAGCCGGCTCTCGGGCGCCATCGCGGCGATGGGCGTTGCGGCCGCGGTCTCGGCGGCGCCGGGCGATGTCGCGTTCTTGCCGGTGCAGTTCGAGGCTCAGCAGCCGTTCGACGCCCAGCAGCCTTTCGACGCGCAACAGCCGTTCGACGCTCAGCAGCCCTTCGACTCGGGCCTGACCGGCGGGGGAGACGCCGGGGGCGACGATCTGTTCTCCTTCGCGCAGGAACTCGCCTCGCTCGGCCAGCCGAACTTCGGCAGCGACAACGTGCCCGCCGACGTCGCCGAGACCGTCGAGCAAACGCCCGGCGGCGAGGTCGTCTCGGCGTCGGCGATCGCCGTCGCCGCTCCGTCGGACCTGGGCGCCGCGTTGCAGAACTCGTCCGAGGTGACGTCGGTCAACGTGCAACGCCGCGGTCCCGTCGCGCAGGACCCGCACCTCCGCGGCTACCGCTTCGGCCAGCTGTGGTCCGAGGCGAACGGCCAGTACTGGTCGCCCGTGCGTCAGGACCTCGACTCGATTCTCAGCAAGATCGACCCGAGCCTCGTCCGCGACGTGAGCGTGCTGCCCGGTCCGTACGGACTGCGGTACGGCCCGGGCTTCGGCTTCCTGATCCTGAACACGGCTCCGACACCGCGCGGGCAGTGCGGCTACGAGAGCAGCGGCCGGATCGGCGTTGACGTCAACGCCAACGGCGGGCGGGTGTTCGGGCGGGCGGCCGCCGAGGGCGGCGGCGTGGACTGGGGCTTCCGGACCTACTACGGCAACCGCCGCGGCAGCGACTACCAGGCGGGCAACGGCGTGCTCATCCCGTCCAGCTATCAGAACGAAAACTTCTTGGGCCAGTTCGGGTTCGACCTGAGCAGCACCTCGACGCTCGAGTTCGCCTACAACCGCTTGGACCAGAACGACGCCGAGTACGCTCTGCAGTTCTTCGACATCAATCGCCTCCAGTCGGACGCCTTGAACCTGCAGTGGGACGAGCGTGATCCCGTCGGGTTCTTCGACCGGATCCATATCGACGCGTACTACAACGAGACGCGCTACGACGGCGACGACCAGAACGCGAGCAAGCAGGCCACCGTTGGCAATCGGATCGACGCGGCCTTCGCCAACTCCATCAATGACCCGAACGCCGAGTTGACCGGAGCGTTTACGGACGGCGACCGCGTGCTCACGGGCGGCCGCATGTTCGGCGAGGTCGGGGACACCTCCACCGCCCTGCTCCGGACGGGTATCGACGTCCGCTACGAAGAGCAGCGTATCCTCGAGACGTTCACGCTCGACCCCAACCCGACGATGCAGTCGCCGATCAACCTGCAGCCGGACTCGACGCTCATCGACGCCGGCTTCTTCGCTGAGGTCGAGTTGGCGATGACGTCCTACTGGACCACCACCGTCGGCGCCCGCGTCGACTTCGTTCACACCGACGCGTTCGGCGCGGCCGACGGCGCTCAGACGATTGTCGGCGACCTGGGCCGCAGCGACACGCTGTACGCCTACTACCTGGCGAACCGGCTCCAGCTCAACGACTTCTGGGCGGTCAACTTCGGCTACGGCCACAGCCAGCGTTCGCCGGAGCTCTTCGAGCGGTACTCCGACGGACTGTTCCTGGGGGTGCTGCAGAGCGGGCTGAGCAACGTCACAGGCAACCCGGACCTGGCGAAGGAGCGGCTGCACCAGATCGACTTCGGCGTCGACGTCAACTACGACAACTTCCGCGGACGAGCCGACCTCTACTACGCGTGGGTGCTCGACTTCGTCACCTACACCGGCAACGTGACGTTCTCGCCCGAGGGGGCACGCCTGCTGTCGTACATCAACACGCCCGACGCGACGCTTGCCGGCTTCGAGCTCTACGGCGAAGGCGACCTCACACGCAGCCTGACCGCGTTCTCCTCGCTCCGCTACACGGACGGCAACGACGAGACGATCGGTCAGCCGCTGTGGGGCATCTCGCCGCTCGACGGGCGAGCCGGCCTGCGGCTGCACGACACCCAGGGCGGCCGATTCTGGGGCCTGGAGTTCGCCGCGCGGATGGTGGCCTCGCAGGAAGAGGTGGCGTTTGTCCGTGCCCAGCAGACGGGCATCACGGGTCCGCAGGAGCCGTTCAGCATCGAAGAGCGGACCGGCGGGTTCACGATCTTCGACGTCCGCTGGTACTACAACTACACGGACAACATCAGCTTCGTGGCCGGCGTGGAGAACCTGTTCGACCGCACCTACCTCGAGCACCTCGATCTGCGGCTCGGGGCGACCGAGATCGACACCAACAGCGACAACGTCATCGATCCGAACACGGAGGCGTTCGCGCGACAGAGCGTGTTCTCGCCGGGCGCCAGCGCCTACTTCGGTATCGAGCTCACGCGGTAGCTTGCGGCCTAGCTCGCGACTGTTGCGGGCTCAGTCAGACTCGCGATCGGACTCAGTCTAGCTCCAGGTCGCGCAGGAGCATATTGAACGCCGCGCCGTAGGCCTTTCCTCGGTACTTGTTGGCCAGACGGCGTTCGGCCGCCGCGGCCGCCGACTTCGTCGTCCCTGACGATCGTCGATCGGCAGGGGCGTTGGCCTGCTGCGTGATCATGATCGCTTCGGCAAACTGCTGTGCGTACGAGTCGTCAACCCGTTCGCGAGCCAGCCTCAGCAGAAAGCCGTCGAGCGCGACGATCTGACGGAAGATAAAGAGGAAGTAGCCCAGGCGTTTCTGAGCTTCGGCTGGCAAACCATCAAAGTTGTAGCGTCCTTGATCGAGGTTCTTCCTGATCTGATTCGTTGTCTCTCTGACGATAACCGCGACGATGTCATCGACCGCGTTAGCCACCTGCTTGAAGCGCCTTGCGACCTCAGCCGCGACGTCTTTGCCCGCCGCTATGACTCCCTTCAACGCGGCTTCGGCGAAACCCAAGCACGAGACACCCGTCGAGAGTATCTGCGCGATAATCCCCGAGCCTCGAACGATGGCGGCTACCGGACCTCCAACCGCAGTCGTTGCCAGGGAAAATCCAAGCTCACCGACATCGGCAACGCATTGGGTCGCTCTCCCCTTGATCGAGTTGCCCGCCAACAGGTCCGGCGTGGCTAGGCCCCCCTGTATTAGCGACAACGCAATCTGTCGCTTGCCCATCCCCTTCTTCACACCGTCCGCAGCGACATCCAGCATAGCGGCCAGAAACGAGATCGTTCCCGCCCGATCGTCCCCGTTGCCACTCATGAACGCACCCGTCGCTGTGCCCGACGCGGCGATCATCTTGGTCGCGTGATGCATCGCGGCCGGGGTTGGCTTGAGCTTTAGAGGTAGACTCATGGAGGGGGGCAAGTTGGTGGTTCGTGGGTGGGCCGCGTGTTGGGACGGACGCCAACGGTTTGCTCGAACTCGTCTACGCATCGCTGACCCAAGCGGGGAGCAGCTTCTGCTGCCAGTCGCCGCGGGCACGGGCCTCGAACGTGGGGCGGTCCGGCCGGGCGAGCCCTAGCATGGCGGCGGCGGCGATTCGCTGCCTTTGGAAACCGGTCGTCAGGACGCGGGCGGCGGTTTCGGGGGCCGACTTCTCGGCGCCGCAAAGATAAGCCACCCCGGGCGCGAAGCCGCCGCCGTGCTCCGCCCACCACGCCTGGACGAGGTGCGGATGCGGCCAGGGCAGGTTCTCGTCCGCGTCCATCTCGACGTTCTCGTCCGCGGGGTCCTCGGTCGGGCCGGCCTCGAAGCCCTCGGGCCAATCCCGCTCGAGGTCGTCGTACGCCAGATCGACGCCAGTGATCATCGAGAACGCCTCACCCGCGACGCGGGCAAGCTCGTCGATCGCCATCCGTTCGATCAGCGGACCGACGAGCAACGGATCGCCGAGGGCGCCGGCCGCGATCGTCGCCGCCCGCTGAGCCCCTTCGACGTCCCATAACTGCTCAACCCACCTGCGGCCCGTGTTGGTGTCGACCAGGCCGACGATCGCGCGAGCGGCCCGCTCTTGGAACGGTCCGGGCGTCTGCGCGAAGCGGCTCATCACCCGGCGGACCGCCTCGGACCGATCGCCCAGGCGAGCCGCGGCCCAGACGCCCCAGTAGCGGCACGCGTCGTCCTCGTCGGTCGCCGCCGCGGCGCAGGCGGGCGCAAGGTCGGTCCGCCCCAACTCGCCGGCTGCCCGCAGCGATCGGGCACGCACCGCCGCGTCGGGCGTCTCGAGAAGCCGTGTGAGCAACGGGCCCGGGTCCTCGCGACGGATGGCCTTGGCCGAGACGCCGGCTCGACGAGCGAGCGGATCATCCGACGCGAGCAACGCCTCGGTGAGCGAGGCGGCGTGCTCGTTGGCGGTCCAGGCGATGGCCGACGACAGTCCGCGAGAGAGCTCCGGCGTCGAGCATCCGAGCTGGACGACCTTGTCGATCCGTTCCGCGGCGCCGCTCTCCAGCGCAACGACGGCGGCGGCGAAGATCTCACCGGGCTCTTCCCATCTCAGTTCTTCGAGGCACGCGTCCCAGCCCAGGTCACCGGCGATGCGGAGGCCGTCGAGATGGCCTTCGAGCTGGTTGTCGAGTTTGGCGAGGTCTGCTACTCGGTAGTGCGACTCGCCGATCGCCGCGTCGCGCCGTATCCACAGCAACGCGCACTCCTCGGCGTGTTGGCTCGCCACGCTCGGAAGGGTGTGGCCCGTCATGTGCTTGCTCTCTGCCCGTAAACCATCGTCGCACGAAGAGTTGTGTTTGGCACGTCACTCTCACGATGTGCAACGTCCAAGAGATCAGTCCGCATCGTCGAGCTCGTCGAGCTTCTCGTTCGCTTCGTCGAGAGCCTCTTGAATCTGCTGCATCCAGTGGCTCGCTAGCGCAAGGTCCTCTGCTTCGGCCGACTTGAAGAGCGACCTCCAACTCGTGCCGTCGTACAGTGAGGCGCACTCGTGCCCCGCCGCGAGCAGCATACCGTGGCCGACGGCGAGGCAGCGGCAGGGCGTGCTGGGCGCCAGATGGCGGGTGCCCTCGAGCTCCGTGACGCCCTTCTCGCCGATGGCGTAGATGGCGGCGCCCCACTCATCGACAGCAAGGATCTGGCCGTTGTAGTCGACGATCTGCTGCCACTCGCGGTTGGAGTCTTCAGCAGAGATAATCTTCCACTCTTCGTCCCGCCCACGCATGATCAGGCCGCGTCCTCCTCCGATGTATACGTAGCCGTCAGATGCACAGCAGATGCAAGTCAGCTCCGCGTTGGACGGTACGTCGATAGGCGACCACTGCTCGCCGTCGTAGCGAAAGACCTCGCCGTCGCCGCCGGCCGCGTAGATATTGTCTTTGGCGAAACCATCAACATCTTCGAAGCCCATACCCAGTGCCTCGATCCCCGTCGTCGGGACTTCCCTCAGTGAATCGCTGATGTTTGTCCAGTTTCCGACACCGTCACGGCGCAAGACTCCACGATCCATACCTGCGGCGTAGAAGCGATCGTCAATGAACCGCGGTGATCGGGCGACACTCAGGCTGGCCTGGTCGATCTTGTTCTCGCTCTTGCCTCCCGATGGCGTGTGAAGCAGAACGTTGCCCCCCTGCGCGACCATCAAGACTTCATCTGGATCGCTCCGCGAAGCTAGGCGTCGGCGGGTGTCACCCTTGAACTCGACACCGAAGTCATCACGCGGGACAGACCCTGATTCGTCTGCGATGTGGTGAACGAAGTAGTGCGCCGCGATTTCGGAAGCATCCATGTCTTCCTGCAGAGACCAGGTCATGACAAAGCACATGACTCGCGGGGTCAGAATCGCACAAGACTCACAGGTCTTCCTTCGGATCCATCGATCAAAGACGTCGGTCTTCATGAGTTGTCGCTCCGTGCGAGGCAGAGTCCGGTCGATCTTTGAGCGCCCGGACTCCCTGCGGCGATGAAGGCTCGCCTAGAAGTTAGCATCGTCCTTGGGGGCGTCCGCGATCTTCCCCCCTTCCTTATTTACAGCGTTGATGGGGCTTGCTTCGCACTTCTTGAGAGACTTCTCGAGCTGCTCGCGGATGCATTTCTTGCTGCAGCCGCTCGCCGGGAAAGACTTGGCATGAGAATCCACTGCGGCGTCGATCGCGTCGTCAAAGCTCAAGTCGCCGCCCTTAGACAGTCGTTGCGCCGCCTTGTCTTGCTTGTCGTGAAGCTTACCGTGGGATCCGCTGCGTTGATCAACGCCCTCTGCACAGACGACCAAAGCGGTGCTTGCCTTGTACGAGGGGCAGCTTGCGAAGTAGCTCTTCGGCGGGATGTGATGCCCTGTTTGCCCGGGGCAGCATCCCTGCTGCTGCGGCTTGTTGCCCTGTGCCGCCATTCCCTGCTTCTGGTTATATGGCGTGAGATTGCACTTTAGCGCCCTGAGGCAGGGGTCTTTCATTGCTTGTAGCGCTTGCGCGTTCGCCATCTGACGCCCACTATCGGCTGCCTTTCTCTTGAGCTCATCTAGCCGCTTCGCTTCTGCGTCCGTCAAGTTCCCCTTGTCATACTTGTCAAGTAGGTCCATTCCTTCTTTGGCCTCCGACATCTTAGCCTGTGCTTGTGACATGATGTCTTCCATCGGGCCAATCTTGTCTTGAACGTCTTTGTAGACGTCGTAGGCCTCCATCGCACCGCTGACGGTTGAGTACGCCCCATCGACGACTGTTACCGCCGTCGAGATAGCCCCGAATAGCGGCGCCAGAGGCCCGCCCAGGAGAGACCCTGCGTATTTCGCGCCTGCACGAGCAGCCACCTTCTTAGCTTTGTCGCTCGCGATCTCGATGCCTTTGTCAACCAATGCGTCCTGCAGGTTGTCGATACTGTTTTGGACGTTCTCAACCGTATCTTCGAGAGCCTTCTTGGCGTTCTTGATGTCGGTGTACGGCTTGACTCGCATTAGGCCGGTGCAGTGCTTGTCCTTCCAACCCATCTCGCGAACGGCCTTACGGCGTTTGCCTTTCTTTTTTCTTCGGTCGTTTGCGCGGTCCTGATCTTTCTTGAACTCTTTCTTGTCTTTTGCGGATGGTGCGCATTTCTTCTTCGCTTCTTTTCGCTCGTCGGCACAGGCGCTCTTGGCGGCTGGCGTATCCGCGTACACCCACGGCGGGGTGTTCCCCGGCGGCGAGTTGTGATTGTGCGTCGTTAGATCGAGGTGGCGGACGGCGTTCTCGCCCTCGATCTTCACGTCCATCGACCACGACGTGAAATACACCTTCCCGCGGTGCACGCTTGTGACCACGCCCTTTTTCGCCGCGCAGCCGGCCTCGTCGCCCATGCTCTTCTTGAAGTACGACTTGTTCTTCAGCATCACCTCTTTGTTGGTGATCTTCACGGTCTTGCTGCCGCTGGTGGTGTCCGACGCCATGCCCGTGTTCGGGTAGGGGATCGGGACGCCCGGCGGAGTCGCGGGGTTCTCCGGCGGCGTGAAGCAGACGTCGGGGAATGAGGCGATCGATTTGCCCGCCCCCGATTTGCAGGAGACCTCGCGGTCGTTGGCGAAGACGTTGTTCGACATGCTACGCGGCTCCCTGTGCGGTTCGTTCTGTGGGGTCACCTTGGTGCAGGATCAAGGCGCCGCGACGGCCGTCGTCGTTGCCGACGTGCAGCAACGCGCCGGGGCCGGGGGCGTACCCCTTCTCGGCGGCCGCCGCCGCGACCGATAGCGCTATCGGCACGGTCGCCGCCCCCACCTCGCCAAGACAGTCGGCGGCGTGCCAGATGTCGAACTGCTCCTTGCGGAGGCGCAGGGTCCGCTGCACCGCCAACGCGGCTTCTTTGAAGCCGTACTGCTCGCCGTTGTTGTCGGTCAGACGGTAGTCGAGCTTCGTGTAGTCGATCTCCGCGTCGGCGAACGCGGCTTTGAACGCCGTCGACAGACCGTCTGCCTTAAGCGGTGTGTCGGAATCGATGGTCGCGGTTTCGTCGGCGAAGCCGATGCCGCAGCATCGCAGACTCGTGGTGTCGTTGGCCGCAACGGGCTGGAGCAGGACGGCCGCGGCGCCCTCGCCGGGAACGAACCCGTTCGAGTTTTCGCTTGTGAGCAGTCGCTGCTTGGCCTCGTACTCGCGGATTGTGATCCCGACGAGGAAGGTGTCCGATCCGACAACGACGCACGCCTTCACTTCGTCGGCGTGGATCAAGTCGGAAGCGGCCGCGAGCGCTTCGAGCCCGCCGACACGACCGGTCTGAAAGACACGCGACGAGGCATGGAAGCGGGTCTCTAGCGACTGTTCAAGATCAAGCATCAGGCTCTCATCGAGGCCCCCGAAGCGTCCCGGGCGGGTAGTCTCGGAAACGCAGAGTAGCAGAGCGATGTCTTTGTGAGCCGCGGTCGCCGAGGACAGGGCCTCGTTCGTCACGGACGCCGCCATCTGCAAGATCTTCGATCGGCCGCGGGCAGGCGGGTCGAGCGGGGCCTGGGAACCGACGATCCACTCGCCCGCTCGATCGATGAACTGAGTCTCGTCGAAGCGATCGATCGCGCAGCGAATCGCGGCGCACGAGGCCGCCGACGAGAGGCCAACGCCGCACAGCATGCCGGTCGCGGATATCGCCAGAGGCTTCACGATTCGTCTGTACCGGGGGTGGGTGTCATGAGTCTTCGATCAACTCGGCTAGTGACCCGTGGTAGCGTTTGCCGAGATCTCTTGCTCGGTACCAGCCGCGCGGCATCTTCCCGACGATGCACTTTGGTACTTCGAAGACGTTCTTTTGCAGCGGCAGCGACGCCCGCCAGGTGAGGCAGAACGTGCCGAGGTCGGGCTCGATCAGCAGCGTGTCGACCACGGCCTGTCGGGCCTCCATGGTCGATTCCGAGCGGAAGAACTCTACCGGCAGCTCGGTCGGCGGCAGCTCGAACGTCACCCGGCCGGCCGGGTGCAGGTTCTCGAGTTCCACCGGCTCGCCGCCGCTCGGGTAGTCGATCTGCTGATCGTCGGGCGCCGCCTGGAAGTACCGCGGGTCGAAGTCGGCGGGCAAAAAAGGGAACCCGTCTTCGAGCCACGCATCGTCGTACGTGCCCGCGTGAAGACGGCGTGGCTCGGAGTGGCGGGCGACCGCGCCGAAGGCCATCGGGCGGTACTTGCCGCGGGGGTCGCCGATCGGCTTGCCGGGCTCCTCCGTGCTGGGCATCGGGAGCCCGTCGATCGCCTCGGTCGCGCTGTTCAGGCAGAAACCGCTGCCCACCGGGTTCGCCATGTAGGCGGCGTGCTTCGCCGGGTTCTCGTGCGAAGTGTCGGACCCGCCGAACGCATTGTCGTAGGAGAACGGCTGTGCCGTGAACGGCTCGGGCGGACCGGGCGCCGGGCCGAGCAGCGTCTGACGCCAAGTACGCTTGCCGATCACCTTGATCGACTTCTTCATCGAACCAACGCTGAGCGACACCTCGACCTCGGTGGTCGGCGCGCCGCCGGGCGCGTAAGCGGAGCCGTTGAGAAGGACATCGCAGCGTGGTTTGGTGGCGGCGTACTCGCTCTCGTGTACGGTGGCGGAGAATCCGGGGTCGCCGGTGAAGGTGTCCGACTCGACGATCGGGGCCTGCTCGGGGGCGAGCCTCGCCGGATGCCCGGCCGCGGGGATCAGGTAGGTGCCCTTGGCGACCACGACCAACGACTCACGCCCCTCCGGCGTCATGCCGAGCGTGTAGCCGGCGACCATCTTGGTGGCGTTGAGCAGTTCCACAGGTCTTCTCGTTCTCGGCCGATCGGCTCGGAGGCGCCGGCTAGTTGATCTGGACCGATCCGCCCTTGATGCGATTCACGCCCGAAGAGCGGCTCAGCAGGTAGGCGCCGCGGACGATCACCTTGCCGGCCCGCGTGAGCGTGATGCTCGCCTTGCCGCAGCTGAGCACAATCTCGCGTTCCGCGCGGAGCTCGACGCGCTGGTCGTCGGCGACCACGTCGAGCTGCGGGAGCGGTTTCTCGGCGGCCGCCGGGGCGGCTTGGACGAGGCCCATCAGCAGCGGCCGCCGGGATTCGCCCTGCGAGAACATCACGGCCGCTTGTCGGCCGACGTCTTGCTGCGTGACCCGGGCGACGCACACGCAAGCGAGCGGCTCGGCGTCCGCCGACGTCGCGACGAGCGGCGACCCATGGTTGTCGAATCCGACCAGCTCGCCGAGCAGCACGCCGTCCGTCGACGGTGCGCGGGCCGCGGCCGCGGATCGAGCGAGCACGTCGCTCAGATCGATGGCCTCGTTCGAGGCGGATTCGGGGGGAGCGGTGAGCGATTCGGGCACGGTGTTGCGTTCCGGGGTTGCGTTCCTGGATTGGTGGCGGCGCTCAGTTCTGCAAGATCTTCTTGCCCTTGAGCACGATGTCCTTGGACGCCTTGCCGGTGATCTGACCGGTGCCGTTGATGGTGATGTCCTTGCCGCTGATCTCGATCGTGCCGTCTTTTTTCATGACGATCGACGCCTTGCCGGTCGTGAAGGAGATCTGGTCGCCGGCCGTTACGGTGAGCTCTTTGCCTACGCTGAGCGTATCGTTCTCGCCGACCTGAGCGCTGCGATCCTTGCCGACCTCTTCCGAGTGGTTGTCCGAGATCGATTCGGAGAAGTCTTTGCCGATGTTGGTCGTCTGGTTGCGGCCGACGGTGTGGGCCTGGTTCAGGCCGACCGTCACCGCCCGCAGTCCGCCGACGGTCACCTCTTGCGCGGCTCCCACGTTGATCATCTCGTTGATGCCGACGCTGTGCGTGCGGGTCATCGTGACGGTAACGACCTCGTTCTTGCTGACGCTGCGTGTGCGGTTCGCGCCCACGCTGCGGGTCTCGTTGGCCCCCACCGCGTGGGTGAGGTTGCTGCCGATGGTCACCGACTGATCAACACCGACCTCAACGGTTTCGTTGTTGGTGACGTCGCGGCTGCGGTCGTTCAGCACGTGCTCTCGGAGGTCGTGCAGGATGGTCGAGTCTTTGTCGAACTGCCCGTGCTCCCGGATGAGCTCGTTGCCGGGCGTGTCGTCCATGGCGTACTCGTTGTAGCCCTCGCCCTTGTAGGTCTTGGACTTGTAGCCGCTAACCGTCTTCTGATCGGGCAGCGAGAAGGGCGGCGGGTTGTCCGCGTGGTACAGACGACCGGTCACCACCGGGTGGTCGGGGTCTCCGTTGGCGAAGCTGACGATGACCTCCTCGCCGATCCGGGGGATGTCGATCCCACCGAACCCCGGCCCCGCGTGCGACTGCGACACTCGCATCCAGCACGAGCTCTTGTCGTTCACCTCGCCCTTGCGATCCCACAGGAAGTGGACCTTCACCCGCCCGTGCGGGTCGGTGTAGATCTCTTCACCGTCCGGCCCGGTGACGATGCCGAGCAGCACGCCGTGCACGCTCGGCTTGCGGGTCGTGCAATCCGGGCGGAAGACTGTGGCCTCGGGGATGCACTTGAAGCTGTTCGAGTAACCCTCGCCGGAGGCCTGCCCGGACGAGTATCCCTTTGTCTCCCGGCCGACGTGCGTGACGGCGGTGACCACGTAACGCTGCCCCTCTTCGCTCTTCGCGGGGTGGCGGTCGATCTCGAACTTCGCCGCCGGCGTCATCGAACGAACGCTGCTCTGCCCGCGGACGATGTCGTGCGGCGTCTCCTCCCGTTCCATCGCCACGTCGGCGAAGTCCGTTCCGTCGCTCTTCGTCGTGTACACGCCGGGGTAGTCGTACAGCTCGTAGCTGTCGGCGGTCGAGAAGCCGACGGCTGTCTGGCTCGTCGTGTCCATCGGCCCGGAGGGGCTCAAGAAGTTGTCGCCGCCGTCGTTGAGCACGTTGTAGTCGCTGTGCGCGACCTTGCCGCTGCGGAACTCCCACTGGTGGTCCCACTCGCGGATGTGATCCGCCATCAGGAGCGAGCCAGTGTCGGTCGGGTAGCTGACCTTGGCCTGCGCGCAGTCGAAGTACTCGCTGTCCGAGTCGGCGATCAGCATCGTGTGCTTGCCGTCTTCGTGCTTGAACGTGTACCAGACGCCTTCCTCTTCCATGAGCCGGCTGAGGAAGGCGAAGTCGGTCTCGCGGTACTGAACCGTGTAGGTCCGCTTAGGGTGCGTGCCCGAGAGTTTGATGTCGAAGTCGGAGAAGCCGCGATCGCCGAAGACCTCCTCAATGATCTCTTTGAGGGTCTTCTCCTGGAAGATCCGGCAGTCCGAATGCCGTGTGAGGAACCAGTACCAAGGGACCACTTCCGCCCGATAGGTACGGGCACGGCCCGCGTCCTCGAAGCCCGCGGCGAAACGGCTCACGTAGCCGTTGAAGTGCCGCCGCTCGCCCTCCTCGACCAGCTCGATGCTGAACCCGACCTGCTTGCCGACCACGCTTCTAGGGTCGATGTCCTTGTTGTCCGAGATGAGCTCGAGCTCGAATCGGAACGGGGTCGAGATCTGCTCGTGGCCGTTGAAGCCGACGAGGAACAGCTCGTTGTCCTCCAACGCCTGGGAGACGTTCAGCAGCCGGCCGTCTTGTACAAGCGTCATAGGTCTCGGCTCGCTCGCCGGTGACGACGGTTCGAGGATCTCGGCGAGAGTGTATCAGATGAAGTCCGCCAGAGCGTCAACGCGGGCGGCGGCGGTCGGCACGCCAGCGGAGTTGGGGGCCGCGACAAGGCCAGCGGGCTCGCCAGCGACGGATCGTCAACAGGAACAAGCGGGGCGCCCCCGGCTCCGGGGGCGTCCCGCCTGTCGTTCAAATCGATCTGGATCAGGTTTCGCCTTCTTCCACCTTCCAGGTCGTCTCGACGTTGCCGCCCTTCGAGCCGTCCTTCTTGTACTCCGTGGAGGTGAGCTTGTACTCCTCGAAGTTCAGGCTCATGGACATGTCGTCGGTGGCGGCGTCGTTGTCCAGCACGCCGAGCTGGTACGAGGTGATCTGCGTGTTCTTCAGCTCGATCGCCAGGTAGATCTGCTCGCCGCTGTCGTTGTAGGTGGCGGTGCCGTGGATCTCGACCTTCGGGTAAACCTTGCCCTTGACGGCGCCCTCGAGCAGCTTGGGCAGCGACTTGTCGCTGATGACGCCCATGCTGATGTCCTCCAGGTGCATCTTGCCGCCGACCCGGCCGACGCCGGTGCCGCCACCGCCCGCCTTGTGGCCGCCCATGTTGAAGCTAGCCAGGTTGATCCAGTTCTTGTGATCCTTCTGCTGGGCGCCACCATCGACACCGTCGAACTTCGCGTACCAAGCCATGGTTCTCTCCTCGAATGTTTGGGGTTCGTTAGGACTCGTTCTCGGCAATCGGCGCCGCCGACGAGCGTTGTCGGGATTCGCCCGTCGTTGGGGTTCGCCAGCGTCGCTCGATTGGGCCGGCGTTTGACGGTTGCACTACGGTTATCGCGGGCCCCGCCGGTTCGTTGCGGACAATTCGAAAAAACTTTGACCGGTCCATTCAAGCCACACCGATCGAGGTCGCTCGGGCTTACCGGGCGGGCGAAACCTCGAACTCCACACGCCCACCGGTCTCGCTCTGGCTGATCTGGTCGGGCGTCAGCACGCGGACGGTCACGTCGCGCGGGTCGAGCTCGTAGCCGAAAGTATGCACGGCCTCGCGGGTGGCTTCGGAGAAGCTCCGCGCGACACGGTCCGCCTCCGGCGCTGTCGAGACGTGCAGCGGATAATCGGTGTCCTCGTCGTGCGTCACCCGCACCTCGACCTCGAGCCCGTCGTTCTCGGTCAGCCTGCTGACGACGTTGAGCGTCGCATCCACAACGGGATGAACGCCGACCGCGCCCGGTCGCCCGACCTCGAAGAGCTTTCCTTTCGGGGCGGTCATCGCGAAGTGGATCTCAGCCTTGGTCGTCCGATTCGGCCACCCCTCCGCCCACAGCTCGAGCACCGGCACGGGCGTCTTCGAGGCGAAGAACCGATCGAGGAAGTACTTCGGCCGGCGGCCGTCCTCGCCGCTGCCCGCGCGGCGAGGCAGAGACAGCTTCGCCCAAACCACCGCGGGGCGCGGCGGGACAGAAGCGTCATCGGGGTCCGTCATCGAGAACTGATAGACCACGCCCGCGTCGCCGCGGCTCTCGGGCACGTGAGAAAAGACCCTGTACGGGCCGACGTCTTGATTGCCACGTTCTTTGCTGTGCGTCGCTGAGATCAGCCGACCGCCGCGGCCCTCGAACCGAAACGCCTCGCCCCCCTCAACTTCGATCGGGGTCTCCAGGCCACTCTTCACCAGGCGTACGCGATAGCGACCCGGGCCCGCCGCGAGTTCAGCCACGCCGCCAAGCGGGGCCTCGACCGGTTGTCGATCGTCGTTCTCGATCGGTTCGACGACGAAGTTCTCGACGCCGAGCGCCTCGCGGAGCTGATCTTCAAGCCACACGCCCGCGTCACCGTCGGCGCCCGCCTCGACGACGCTTCCGCCGGAAGCCGTAGCAATCTCCCTGAGCTCACGTACTCCCTGGCGCGAGTTCTCATCGCGTGCCTCGGGCGCCCGACCGTCAAAGAGAAGGATATCGACACGCGGCCGGTTGCCGCCGAGGCGTTCCAGCCGTCGCACGATCTCAAACGACTTGGTCGAACGAATACGGGTGACACGGCGCGGCTCGCCGAGCGTGTCCAGAACGGGGTAGCTAAGGCTCTTCCCCGGGTTGTCCAGTCCGTCGGTCAGCACCACCACACGCCGGCGATCGTCCGCGACGCCACGCGACGCGGCCTCCTCGATCGCCTCGACGATCGCGTTGTAGAGCGGCGTAAGTCCGTAGGGCTGCGCGTCGCTGAGTTTTCGTTTGGCCTCGGGGAAGAACTGATTGAGCGACGTCAGTGGGATCGCCAGCTCGACGTCGTCGCCTGGGTGCCCTTGGAAGTCGGTGTTACGGAGGTGGGCGACCTTGGGCGCTTTGCCGCCTTTCAACGCGGCTCTCCGGCCGTAGAAGAAGAGGGCCGCCCGGTTCTCGCCGCCTTGCGACTTCAGGTCGTCGAGCGTCGCGATGAGCGCGTCGCCGGCCTTGCCCAGGTCCCCAGGGCCGACCTTCGGGTTCATCGTCCGGGAGCAGTCCACAATAAAGTAGAGGTTGGTCGTGGTGCTTTGATTGCCGCTGACCTTAACGGTCGCCGGCGGGCGCCGCGGCTTCTTGTAGACGACTGTGTCGCCCCGTCGGAGCGCTACCCGCGCCGTGTACATGTGGCCGCGTAACACGGTGTACACCCCGAGCCCGCCCGCTTTCGTGATGGTCGGCGAGGCCACGTCGAGCTCCAGCGAGTCGGTCCCGATGACGGGCAAGCGGACCCGGCTTGTCTCGTTGTCGAACGGCACGCGGACGCCACTCGGCAAGCGGACCTCGACGGCCGCGGTGGCGTCGGTGTTGTTCGTGCCCAGTCCTTGGGCGGACAACGGGGTGACGACACGGGTCTTTCCATCGGGCAGGAAAACATCGTTGCTGAGCAGCGGGCGCCAGTCGGCCAATCGCTTTGCAACGTCTTGTGCTTGTCGGCGGCGTTCTGCGGTCGCGACGCTGCCCGCGGCGGGGAACGCTCCCTCAGCAGCGCGAACCCGATCCATGGCGGCCTCATAGAACCACGCGGCGTCTTCCTTGGGATCACTCCGCCACATCGATCGCGTGGTTTGTTCCGCTTGCCGAAGTGACCACGCGTGCGTGTCGAAACGCCGCAGCTCCGCGAACGCGTTGCTCTTGCCGACCGCGCCCAGGCGTCCACCGGCGATGACGATCAGCGATCGGAGCGCCGCGTCCGCCTGCGCGAGCGGAACACGGGCCCCAATCAGTCCCGGCTTGCTCAGCCGGTTCGTGGTGGCCTGGCGTTGCTTCTCGATCTCGGCGCCGCACGCGGCAATCGCGTCGCGAACGTCGCCACCGAGACTCGACAGGCGGCGGAGTCGCGCGGCGTCGCTGTCCGCTTGAAACGCGGGCCGCACCGGCAGCTTGAGAACTCGCTCTAGAGGATGCCGCGATCCGGCGAGCCATTCCAAATGGTCCTCCGCCGCCCGTTGGTCGATCGCGTCGGCGTCGCTCTCGCCCGCGGCGGTCAGGTGCATCGAGCGGAGTCCCATCCAGCCCGAATCGATCTTCAGCGGGTGGGCGAGCAGCGTCTCTCGCAGCGGCCGCGTCGCGACCAGCGAGCCTTGCTCCTGCGCCGCGAGTTTGCCGACCCGTTCGCGGTACGCTTGGCGAAGCGTCCGAAGGCTCGACGAGACGCTCTGCGTGGCGGTAACCAGTTCCTTGCGAAACGACTCCCACGCCGATCGATCGGCGTCCATCGGCCGATTCCGCAGCGCTGCCCCAAGCGCCTCGCTGTCGTCGAGCAACTCACCGACGCGCTTCTCGAACAGCTCGCGGGCCTTCCGCGTTGGCTCGATGCTAGCGAGTCGCTGAGCCCACTCGCCGGCGAACATCGCGAAAGCGAGCGAGTCATCCCGCATGTCGGCCGCGGCGACGACGTCCGCCGTCAGTTCCTGGACCGTGCGTGAACGGTTGGTGATCTGACGGAGCGTCTCGTCGAAGTCGGCCAGCGAGGCTCGATCGGCGATGAGCAGCAGGTCGAGGGCGCGCCCGAACGCCGCGTCGAGCTCTCGGTGCAGCGGCGCGAGCATGGGCGCGACCGCGGGCCGTGGCGGCGTTGCGGCCGGCTCCGCTCGGTCGGTCGCCGCGAACAGCTGCTGCGCCCGCGCGGCCACGTCGTCGTTGTCGAGGTCGGCGTGGGCGGCGACCACACGCAGGAGCGTCGCCTCGTAGAAGTCGATCGCGGGGCGATCGCCGATCGGCCGATCCAGGTACGAGGTCGTGGCCGCGGCAAGCTCCGCGTCGAACGGCTCCTGAAGCAGCTCGGCCCAAACCGCGGTGAGCCGATCGGCGTACGCGGGGAACTGCGTCACCTCGTCGGGCTTCTTTACCCACGCGGCGTAGGCGTCGCGTAGCTCGCTCGTCGTAGGGCCCTTCGACGCGTTACTCCCCGGCCAGAGACGGCGTTGATGGAGTGAGCCGACGCATGGTGTCGGTTCGTAGCGTTGACCTTGTCGGAGAGTATCAAGGTCGCTGCGGAGGTCGCCGAAGGCGTTGGGGATTCGGGGTTGGTAAGCACGGCCCGCGAGGAGCTCGCTGTCGAGTCGACGCAGCGTGCGAGTCACGCGCGCGAACTCAAGCGGTCGGACAAGGCGTTGGCCGCTGAGCTCCTTCAACGCTGCCCAGTACTCGGCAAGCGGATCGTTGGCCGGTGCGGAGTTGTCCGTCGATTCCCTTCCCGACCGCAGCGCGGGCGGATCGACGAAGTCCGCGACCTCGGCGACGAGCAGGTCGACGTCTTTGCGGCCCATCAGCGCGGGGGTCTGTGCGCGGCCCGCGTGCCGCAACGCCCACGCGTTCACCTCGCGGCGGAGGTACGCTGCTAGCTCGCTAGCGGCGATCGCGGAGTCGTTGTCCTCGTCCGCCCCGCCGCGGAGGCCCGCGGATGCGTAGTGGGCGAACGGCGAGCACGCGGTCGCCGGGTGGGCGAGCCGTGTCTGCAGCCCCGATGCGGCTGCGATGACCAGCAGCCGCGGGTCGTCCTCGTTCGCCAGCTGCTCACGCACGAGGGGCGTGAACCCGTTCTGGATCACGCCCAGCGACCAGTCGGTGTCGAGGTGCTGAGCGTCTAGCAGCAGCAGGACGGCCGCGTCCCGTTGGCGGGTTTCGCGGACCTTCTCCACGACCTTGCTCCAGGGCAACCAGCTCGAGTCGTCCAGCGGCGCGTGATCGGGCAACAGCAGGCACGGCTCCCCCTTGCGATTCACCAGCCCGATCGCGTTCAGGTAGATGATCGCAGGCCGCGGGTGCGTTTCGCTGGGCCGATGGTTGCGTAAGAAATCCCCGAGCGTGAGCAAGAACCCTTCGCTCGTCGCGATGTCTCCGTCGGGCTTCTCGACGCGGACGTTGCGGTAGCCGTCGAACGTGCTGACGAACTGATCGACGTCCTCGGCCACCAGGGCGTTGGGGGGCGCCGGGGCCCGGTAGCCGCTGGGGGCCAGCACGAGCAACGGCGCCGGAGGCTTGTCTCGCCGGATCAGGTCGCCCCAGTAGAAGAGGAGTCCCGCCAGCGTGCCTGCCAGCAGCAGGAGCGAAACCGTGCGTGTGGCCGTGTGCGTCCATACCCCGCGACCGGACTGCTGAGACCACCCGCCGCCCGACGAGCCACCGCCGGTTGGCTGCTGGTTGCCGGTTCGCCAATCGGGTGTCGCGGGCATACTTGCTGAGGTCTCGTGGTGTCTCGAACGGTGGGCCGCTCGCCGTTGTCCAAGCGAGCCGAGCGACGCGTTGCTAGTCTTTCTCGGGTCGCTGGAGCGTCATCTTGTGCCCCTGATAGTCGCCGGGCTCGGCGAGTTCGATCTCCATTTCTCCCTCGTACATGATGTTTCGGGCGGCGCCCTCCGCGGTCAGCGTGTAGGTGCCTCCCGGCACATTCTTGATGACGAAGGTGCCGTCTCGCGCGCTCTTCGCGGTGAAGTTCGGCTTGCCCTTGATGGCCACCGCGATGTTGTGGGCGGCCTTGCCGCCGGCGAGCAGCACGCCCCGGATGTCGCCGATCAACGGTTGCTCGGCTTCTTCGACGGTTGGCTCTGGCTTGAGAACGACGAACCGCATCGGTTTGGCGAACTCGGCCTTCCCGCTCCCGTCGACCGCTCGGAGATGCACGTAGTAGCGGTCTGGCTCGCCCTCGAACGGGATATCGAGAGCCTCTCTTCGTGGCGCCGACTCACGGCCGCTCCGCGCAGGCTCCAGCCGTTTCGCGAAAGCCGCGGGGTCTTCGGGCTGGGCTTCGGACTTCGTCACCCATGCCTCCAATTGTTGGATCCCCGAAAGGTCGTTGGCGACGACAATGGCTTTGACCTGCGTAGCGCCGCTCGGCAGCCGACGTTCATCAAGCAGGAAGCTGATTTCCGGAGGTCTCGCATCCAGCAGCAGCAGTCGATCGTCGTCGGCCACCCGCCGGCCGTTCAGGAACAGCTCGGCGTTGACTCGCAACCGCGAGTCGCTGCCGACCCCCGCTCTCGGCTTCAATCGCACCGACTGATCACGAACGCGGCATCGAAGCCGCAAACCACCGCTACCACTTACGTCGACCAACTGCGTCGTCGTACGACGGTCGGCGTAGAGCCGTCGTTCGTCGATGGAGGTCCAGCCTGTGTCCGTGTCTTCGGAGAGCCGCAAGTTGACGTAGTCGCCACGACCGTCTTGTTGGTCACTGTGGAACGCGTCCGGCGGGGCATCGACGGCGAGCCGAACCTCGATATCGCTGCCGCCGCGTCGCACGTCGAACACGCACGGCGACCGCGGGTCGCAGGCGAGCGATCGGCTTTCCACGCCCTCGGGCTCTTTCTTGGGCGGCGGGAACGCTGGCGGCGAAAGGTCCCAACGCAACCTCGACTCTCTAAGCGAGTCGCTCATCGCTACCGATTGGATCGCGATCGCGGTGTACTCGTCGGCCGGCTCGATCCCCTCGTCGTTCGTGGCGCCCGTGTCCGCCTCGGCGACAAACGCGCGAGGATAACGGTCGGCCGCAACGCTGAACGTGGATCGTGCGCCCGAGGGGACATCGCGGGCCAGTGTCGCCGAGCCGCGCTCACCATCGATCTCGGTAAACAGAATCGGCCCGGGGAACAGCTTGCAGTTGCCGGCGAGGGTGACGCTGATCGGCTGCTTGGCGACGCCAGGGGGAGCCCGGCGACCGCCGCTACGATTCAGGGTCCGGAGCGCCGTGTCGACGACGAGCCGGTACCCGCCCGCGCGGCCACGCTCGAGCCACCCGTCGAAGTCCAGGTACTCCGCCGGTCGCTGGGGCGTCAGCTCGATCCAGAACAGCAGCCGCTTCGGTTCACCCTTGTCGCGGGTGACGATCCCCAGCAGGCCGTTAGAGACCCCGTCCGGGGCACGCTCGGCGGGGGGATCTTCTCCCTCGGCCGCAGGGGCCGCTGGGCGAGCAAGCCGTAGACGCTCCGCGGCCTTTCCTGCGGCGAGCGTGATCGGCTTGGCGGTCGCGGCGACCGCGCTACCGCAGAGGGCTTCCAAGGACTGCCCGTCGAGCCAGCCCTGCAGCGGTGAGAACACTTCGCCGGCCGGGCTGGCCAGCAGGCCTGGGGCCCAGCTCGCGCTCCGCAACGCCGGAGCCGGCGCCAGGGCGAAGTCAACCGTCTCCACGTTGTCCGATTCGTTGCGCAACGCGAACTCGAACTCGGTTGTCCGGTTCGGGTAGGGACGCAAGCGGAGGATGCCGTTCTCGCTCGATTTCCACGGAAGTTCCGGATCGACGCATCGGGCCATCAGCGTGAAGTCGATCGGCCGCGGCAAGCGGATGGAGGCCGTGTCGGCCACGGCGGGCTGGCCTTCCGCCGCCGCCGTTAGCTCTAGTTCAGCAAGGCGCCGCGCATCGGCGGTGACGGTCTTTCGCGCCGAGACCTCGATCGCCACGTCGATCGGCCCGCCGCCGGCCGCGAGCGTGAGGTCCCACGAATCTCCCAACCGTATCGGCTCGGAGGACTCAGCCAGCCGCAAGTCCAGCAACTCGTCAGCGTTCTCGTCTCCGCCGAGCGTAAGCGTCACTCCCGGCGCGTCGATGTTCTTCGCCTCGAGACGCCACCTGATGACCATTGGCTCGCCGAGCCTTAGCGGCCGCGCGGCGTTGCTGCCCAACGCGGCGAGGGTGAACCGCGCGGGCGCTCGCAAGGCTACACCTAGCCTCGGCGTGGAAGTGATACTCGGCGCATCGACCGGATGGACCACCGCCGCGGCGACGATCCGCGTTGGCTCGTTGATCGCATCGGGGCTCGTCGCGTCGACGGACAAGCTTTGCGGTAGCGTGGAGAAAAACTCTCGTAGGCTTGATTGCAGATCGGTCAGGTCGGTCAGCGTTCGTGCTTCTGCACGCGATGAGTATCCAGCCAATCGAGCGAGCCGCGTTACGAGCTTAGCGTGCTTCAGCGACGCCGCGGTTTTCTCCGACCTCGGGTTCTGCCGGATCGCGCGTTCGATCACCGCTCGGCCGGGGAGCTGAGGCGGCTCCACGGCGGCCAACGCCTTCCGTGCCCGCTCGCGTTGGCTCGCGTCGAGCAGCGATGTCTGCAGCAACGCTTCCAGCCGACGGCGTTCGGCCGGCGACGAGACGTTCTCGATCCCCGCGTCTAGTTGGGCGTTGAGTAGGCGATCGGCCGCACGGCGCGCGCTACGCACCGTCCTTACTGTCCCTTCGAACCGCCGGGCGTCTTCCCACGAAGTCAGGGGCGTCGTGCTCAGCCTGGCGTACTCGGCGTTCGCTTCTCGAATCGCCCCGATCAGCTTGGTGATGCTGTCGGTCAGAGTGCTGGGAGCGCCGTTCAGCGTGCAGGCCGTGAGCCCCGCGTGGTAGTCCACGAGTTCGGCGGCGTTCGACGTCGCCGCCTGGCAGTCGGCGAACGCGCGGGTGAGCGACGGAGGCCAGTCGGCGGGGAACGCGGTCACACCGCCACTGCGCAGGGACTTTTCGAGTTCAAGCAAGTCTTCAAGCAAGACCTCCGCGTCTTGCGCTAGCGATGGCAGGTTGTCGCCGCCCGCTAAGAGATCGGTCACGGTCAACTGCCGTGCTATCCGCCGCCAGCGATGCGGCGCCCCGACCTCGGGCGACGGCGCCGCCCGATCGTCCGGCGACCGCATCCGATGAAACGCTTCCCACGCTTGCACGAGGGCTTGCGGCGGCGCCGCCACCTCGGTGTCGGTCGCGTCGCCATCGTCTGTGGCGGGCGTTTCGGTCGCAGCCTCCGCGGCGACCTGCTCGTCGCCAGGACCGGCAGTCTCAACGTCGCTGGGCTCCTCGGGCGTCGTTTCCGGCGACTCCTCGCCGCCGTCCGACTCTTCTTGTTCCGACGCGTCTTCTTCAGACGGTTCGTCGTCGGCGCTTGGCCTGTCGTTCTCGCCGGTTGACGGGGGGGCGGTTCGCCAAGCGATCACCGTCGACGCCGCCCGATCGTCGAGCAACTTGGACCGAGTAACGGCCGTGCTCGCGAGCACCGGGGTCTGCGCACCGCCCGACGCTTCCGCAACGGAAACCAGCGAGAACGCCCCGAGATCGGCGAGCGAGATCTCGTCCGCCTGTCCGTCGAAGTCCGTGGCGAGACCGCTCAGGGACGTCGCCACCGCGGCGCCGAGCGGTGTGCAACGCTCGGCTTGGCCGATGCCGCTCACCTGTTGATCCGCGTGACTCGTGATCGCGAAGAGCGACGGATCGTCGGCCGACTGCACCGCGGCATCCACGGCCGAAGCGAAACGGTTCGCCAGAACCCCGCGTCGCGGGTCGGGCGCCACCCTGCCCGCGTCGAAGAGGATCACCTTGGCGCTCGCCGGCTGGTTGGCGACGGCCTGCACCAAGTCCTCGACGAGGATTGCCCCTTCCTGCGGAATGTTGAGATCGAAAGCCCCGGTCAGCAATCGACCGGACTTCGCATCCGCCGAGACGCCGTTCGCGTGCACGTATACGAGCACCACGTCGCTGGGCTCGGCGCGTAGCCGATCGATGGCCTGCGACGCCTCCTGCAGCGTGGTCTCGATGACCGCGTCGCCGGCGAGTCGGAGTCCGGCGGCTGCCTCCTCCAAACGCCCGAGCGTGCCCCGCTCGAACGGCAGCGGCGGGGCCGACAGGCGATCGATCGGGCCGGTCTTCACCAGCACGAAGTGCGTGCGCGGGGGCTGATAAGCAAGCAGCTGAACGATGAGCCAGCCGAAACCGAGCACGAGCCCCAGCAGGATGAGCAGCAGAGCGAAACGGGCGGGCTTGGTCGACGTGGGGCGCGAGGCCGCGGAGCCTTGCCACGACGGTTGCGAGACGCCTGCCGAACCGCTCATTCCCGCATGCTCCGGTTAGCCCCAGCGTGGTTTGCGAACGGTGTCGATGAGCCCGCGCCGCTGGGCGCCGCGAACCGCCTGTCATCTGGCCGGAAGGCTCCGCACCGATCGGGTCGCCACTGTAGAGTTGCGCGCTCCGGGATTGCAACCGTTGCGTTGGTTGGGCTGCACGCGGCGCCGTCAATAGCTACACTGCCCGCCGTCGGGGCGACGAGTGAATATCGCCCGTGTGGTTCGCGACCCGAGGAGCTCATGCGGTACCCGCGCGTCCATTGGTCGGAGGGGATGTTCCTCCGCCCCCACCATTTTCAGGCCGCCGAGCGGCACCGAGCGGAACAGCTCGCGACCTCCGATCGGTGGAGCACGCCGTACAACTACGGCATCCGCGCCATCGAGCTCTCGGAAGAGGCGCTTTCCAATTATCACGTTCAGATCACCTCGCTCGAAGCACGCCTGCCCGACGGCTCGTTGGTCAGCCTGCAAACGGGCGAAGAGCTGCAGCGGGTCGATCTGAAGGAACGCTTTCAAAAGCACTCCTTGGTGACCGTCTACCTGGCGGCGCCCAAGCTGGTGCTCGGCCGCGCCAACGTCGCCGCCCAGGGCGAAGACGAGGCCGCCGCCCGGTTCCAGGCAGCGTTCTCAGAGACGCCTGACGAGACGTCGGGCGGCAGCGATCAAGAGCTCGGCTTCCTACGCCTCTCGCTCCGGCTGTTGCTTACCGGCGACGATCTGCAGGGCTACGAGGTTTTGCCGCTGGCGAGGGTCCGGCGGGCCGGCTCGGAGGCTTCCGCCCCGAAGCTTGACCCCGACTACGTACCGCCGCTTGTCGCAACGGACGCATGGCAGCCGTTAGGCATCGACATCGTGCGGGCGATCTATGACATCATCGGCGAGAAGATCTCGGTGCTGGCCGAGCGTGCCGGCAAACGCGGAGCAACCTTCACGAGCAAGGACCCGGGCGACCTCGACGACCTCCTGATGCTCACCCGGCTCAACGAAGCGTACGCCAGGCTGAACTGCATGACGTTCGCCCACGGCATTCACCCGTTCTGGGTGTACGAAGACCTGTGCGCGATCGTGGGCGCGCTGTCGATCTTCGGACCAAGCCGCCGCGTTGAGGATGTGCCCGCGTACGACCACGACGACTTGGCCCGCATCTTCCGCTGGGCGTACGACCGCATCCGAGAGCTGCTCGGCTCGCGGCAGGCGTTGCCCTACTTCCAGCGCCCGTTTACCGGAGCGGGTCACGGCCTGCAGGTTACTATCGAGCCCGAGTGGCTTCATGCCGCCTACGAGTGGTACGTCGGCGTGGCGCCAGAGAACGTCTCGGAAACCGCGTGCCGAGAGCTGCTGCGACCGGGCAAACTGAACTGGAAGATGGGCAGCAGCCAGCAGGTCGAGGTGATCTTCAAGCACGGCGTGCCGGGCATCGATACGATCGAGCTGAACGACACGCCCCGCGCGCTGCCCCCAACCGGCTGGGTGTACTACGAGGTCAAGCGATCCGGCAACGCTTGGAAAGACGTGCTCGACACGCAGAGCCTCGCGCTGAGGTTCAAGACCGAGCTTATCGGTAACCTCGAGAGCCTTGCGGGCAAAGAACGACTCGAGATCGTGCTGCCCGACCGCACCGCGGGCATGCAGTTCGCACTGTTCGCCGTTCCTATGGGCGACGCGGGTAATCGCTAGCCGCACTCGCTAGACTGCGGCCCTGCACGCCGCGCCCGCTCCGACCTCCCGGCCCCGCCCCGGGCCGAACCGCAACCCGCCCGAGACCGCCGCGACGCCCATGAGCCCCGCGTTTGCCGACGCTTGCGATCCGATCTTCACGCGGGTTATCTCGATCCTCGAACGGATCGAGCTCCGGGAGTCCGTCGATCGCGACTTCGAGCGACGGCGTATCGAGAGCCTGTTCCAAGAGGCCGAGGGCCGCGTCCCGGACAAAGCCGGCTGGGAGCTGGCCCGCTACGCCCTGGCGGCGTGGATCGACGACCTGCTCGTGACCATCCCTTGGGACGGCGCATCTTGGTGGAAGAACAACTCGCTCGAGTTTGCGTTCTTCAAGTCGCAGGACCGCGCGACCGTGTTCTTCACCAAAGCCAAAGAGGCCGCCGAGCTGACGAAGCGCGACGCCCTCGAGGTGTTCTACCTGTGTGTGGTTCTCGGCTTTCGAGGGCTCTACTCGCTAGACGACGCCGGATTCATCGCCGAGTCGCTGGGGCTTCCCCCGCGGCTCGAAAGTTGGGCCGAGCTGACCGCCCAGTCGCTTCATCTCCGCCAGGGTCGCCCGCCGATCAGTGAGTCGCCACGGCCGCCCACCGGTGCGGCGCCCCTCGAGGGGAAGCTGTTGCTTGTCGGCTTTGGACTGATCGCCGTCATTCTGGCCGCGGCGGTCGGCGCGCTCCGGTACCTCACCTCTCTCTAGCGCGCCACGCGCCGACCCTGCTCGAGATCCGCTGTGAACGTCTTCAGTTCGTTCCTGAACGCCATCACCGCCCCGTTCCGTTGGCTCATCAGCGGACCTGCGCGGCTGATCGGGTTGCCACGGCGGCTGTTCGGGCTGTCGCTTCCGGCCCGTGTCGCTTGGGCGCTCGGCCTGGGGTTGGCGATCATGACGCTCGGCGTAGCTCTCTACCTGATCTTCGGTCGCGACGATCTCGCAGCCGCGGAAACGCTCTACAGGCCGAGCGTCATCGCGACGACGGTGCTCGTGCTGATCGCCGCCCCGACGACCGCCTACTTCCTGCTCAAGCTGTGGATCGAAGGCGACGTCGCCCGCTTTCCGGACATCGACGACGCCTGGTCGGCGGGGATGGCGGCTCTCGAGCAGCAAGGCATCGATCCGACCCAGCGACCGATCTTCCTGCTTATCGGTCAGGCCGACGAGGCGAGCGTCCGTCGGACGATCGACGCCACCGGCTACGAGCTGAAGGTCGAAGGCGAGCCCCGCGGGCCCGCGCCGCTGCGTTGGTTCGCCACCAGCGACGCCATCTATGTCTCGATCGAAGGGGCCGGCTGGCTTGGGACGCTCGACCAGGCGGCCATGCCGAGCCCCCTGGCCGACTCGCAGCCCACAAGCACACCCAGTCTCGGGGCGACCATGGTGATCGGCTCCGGCGCCGCCGCGGCCCTTCCGCCGGGACCCGCCGCCGGTCCCGGGCCAGGGCCCGCTGCCGCGGCTCCGGTGTACGGAACGCTGGTGCTCGACGGGCCGATCGAACGGGCCGCGTCCGCTGCGCCGCGTTCCAACACCTCACGGGCGTTTCTGGACGAAGACGCGGAGCGGCTCCGCTACGTCGCGTCGCGACTCCGGCGCCTGCGGCAACCCTTCTGCGCGAACAACGGCGTGCTGGTGATGCTCTCCGTGCGGGTGCTCGAGGATATCGTCATCGCGAAGGACGTGCCGACCGCGTTGCGGGCTGACCTCGAAGCGATCCGCGAGGAGACACGCCTGCTCGCGCCGGTGGTCTTGATGGTGGTCGGGCTAGAGGCGGAGATCGGCTTGCAGGAGCTCGTGTCACGCGTCGGGGTAGATAGCGCGAAGGGCGGCCGCTTCGGCAAGCGTTTTGACGTCTGGAACGAGGCCACCGACGAGAATCTCGACGCGCTCGCGTCGCACGCGTGCGGCGCCTTCGAAGACTGGGTCTACCAGCTTTACCGCGACGGTCTCGAAGACAAGGGAAACACCAAGCTGTACTCGCTGCTCAGCCGGGTTCGGCACCGCCTTCAATCGCGGCTGAGGAACGTCCTGGTGAAGGGCCTCGCGGTCGAAGCGTCCGAAGCGTCGGAGACGGAGCCCGTGCTGTTCGGCGGATGCTACTTCGCAGCGACCGGGGCGGGCCCGACGCAGCAGGCGTTCGTCGGGCGGGTGTTCGACCGCGTTGCCGATCTCGCCAACGACCTCAGCTGGCGACCGGCCGCCGTGCGAGAAGACGCGGCCATGCGGCTGGCGGCTCAGGGGTTGTTGGTGGTGAATCTCGGGCTCCTCGTCGCCGCGGGAGTCCTCGTGTATAAGCTCCTCGGCGGTTAGGCGGAGGCGTGCGGCAACGCCCGTGGTCGGGCAACTCACGGGGAGCGTTTTCGATGCATCATGCGCGCGATGACTCCGCCCAAGCCGCCCGTCAAACCACATACGCCGACGCCGCTGCGGGCGAGTCCGCTCTGCCGGCCGAAGTCAGCGAGGCCCTTGCTCACGTGCTCGCCGCAACGCAACGCGGCGTGCTGCAGGTGAGCGATCGCGAGCTCGTCGCGCTGCTCGCGGTCGCTCGACACCGGCACGCGGAGCCCGCGGTGGGGCCGGTTGCGGCAGACCTCGTCCTCGCCATGCTGCGGGCCAACTACGGCCGCTTGCGACTCAGTGATAAGGCGCGTGCGACGATGGCTACACGCATCGGGCAGACCCTGTGCGAGGCGCCCACCACCCTGCCGCGGATGCAACGGTTTTGGGATCAGTTGCGGGGGGTGATCGGATGACCGCTCAGGATCAGGAGACCGACCGGGGGACCGACGAGCTCTACGCGCAGGGGCAACCGCTCGTCCATTCGCTGGCCGTGCGGGTGCATCGTTCGGTCCCGATCCGTGCGGATCTCGACGACCTGATCGCCTACGGCGAGCTCGGCTTGGCCCAGGCAGTGCGAGACTTTGATCCCGATCGTCGCGTCGAATTCGGCACCTTCGCGTACTACCGGATACGGGGCGCGATCTACGACGGTCTGGCCAAGATGACCTGGACCAGCCGTGCGCAGTACCGCCGGCTCCGGTACGAGCAGTTGGCCGAGGAAGCGCTAGTCGATCAGGCGAACGACGCACCGGGAGACGACCTTGGTTCGAACGCCGCGTGGTTCCGGGGCGTGACCGATCGGCTGGTCGGCGTGTACCTCACCAGCCAAGTCTCGGACGGCGAGTCGGAAGAGCCCACGCCGCCCGACCCGGGCGACTCGGCCCCGGCGATCGTCGCTCAGCGCGAGATCAGCGAGCGGTTGCTGAACCTCGTGGACGAGCTGCCGCACGTCGAGCGGCGGCTGATCCGTGCGGTGTACCTCGATGGAAAGACGCTCGATCAGGCGGGCAAGCAACTGGGCTTCAGCCGGAGCTGGGCCAGCCGACTGCACGCTCGTGCGCTGGAGGGCCTCGCGCGAGCACTCAAGTCGATCGGCGCCGACTGAAGTCGGCGGCTGAGCTTGCCCGCGCGGGCCACGGATTGACCGGGGGCCGCGCCGCGTAAGCTACAATTGCGTCGCCCCGAGCGCCGCCGTTGCGGTCCGCGTATCCGTCAAAATCGCCCCCGCATCGCGTACCCCGAGTCCGAGCATGGCCACCGAACCGACCATCGACTTCGAGGTGTTGCTCGCGCCCCTGGGCGACGACACTCCGGCCGGAGTGGATCTGAAGGAGAGCCCCGAGCTCTCCCCGGCGTACTACGCGGTGAAGGACGCCCGGCAGGCAGCCCGGCTGGCCGAGCGGCAGCTGCTTGAGGCGTCGATGGGGTCGGGAGACCCCGACGCGCCGACCCCTGATCCGCCCGACTGGAATCTGGTCGTGAAGCTGGCGACCGAGGTTCTTAGCGGCAAGTCCAAAGACCTGTGGGTGGCGGCCTGGCTGCTGGAGGGCCTGACCCGTAAGCACGGGTTCGCCGGCGTACGCGATGGCTACCGGCTGATCCGCGAGCTGTGCGAGCGGTACTGGAATGACGTTCATCCGCGTCCGGACGAAGACGGGCTGGCCACGACCGTGGCGCAGATCACGGGGCTCAACGGCGACGGCAGCGACGGCGCCCTCGTGGGGCCGATCCTCGCGATTCCGCTTACTCAGGGCGAGTCCTCCGGTCCGTTGTCCGGCCGAGACTACGTCGATGCCGTAGCGCTCGAGAGCAAAGACGCTGACTATCGGGCTCGCCAGGTGGAAGCGGGGGCCGCGGTGCTCGCCGACTTCGAAGTGGCCGCACGCGAGACGCCGCCCGAGCATTTCGCGACGGTGCGTGAAGATATCGCCGAGGCGCAAGCCGAGTTTCAGCAGCTGACCGCGTTGCTCGACGAGCTCTGCGTGGAGGGGCCCGACGCCACGAACGTCGCCCCCCCTTCGTCGGCCATCCGGAACGTTCTGGTCCAGTCGGCCGATCACGCCCGGGTCATCGGCGGCGAGTCTGCCGACGATGCGGGCTCGGAAGAAGACGCCGAAGAGGGGAGCGAGGCGGGCGATGCCGACGGTCCGACCGTCGCGGCTCCCGCCCGAGCGGCGGCTGTCGGCGAGATCAACTCGCGTGAGTCGGCGTTGAAGGCGCTTGCGAAGGTCGCGGATTACTTTCGACGCACGGAGCCGCACTCCCCGGTGTCTTACTCTTTGGAGCAGGCGGTGCGTTGGGCGCGCATGCCTCTGCCGGCGTTGCTTAACGAACTGGTTTCCGACTCGTCGACACGGCGCGAGCTCTCAAAGCTGACCGGCATCCCCATGCCGGATGAAGACGACGACTGATGTTGGGGCTGCGTTCGCGGCGGCGCAGCGTTCGATGAGAGGCACGGTCCACCTTGCGTGCACGGGAATTTCACGTTTCTTTCGAGGATCGTGGAATCCGCGGACGGAATTCTGCATAATGCCGGCGCTGCGCCGCCGCGAGGGAGAATCTCCGTGGCTGCGTGATAGTGTTCCGACCGAGTTGCCTTGCGGAGTTCGCCGATGCCCGCCGAGAGCGTCCACGACAAGCTGAAGCGCGTTCGTAAACCCCGGGTTCACATCACGTACGAGGTGGAGACCGAGGGAGCGGTGGTTCAGAAAGAGCTGCCGTTTGTTGTCGGTGTGATGGGCGATTTTTCGGGCGATCCGACCTCGCCGCTCAAGCCGCTCAAGGACCGCAAGTTTATCCAGATCGATCGTGACAACATCGATGAGGTGATGCAGCGGATGACCCCGGGCTTGAACTTCCGCGTCGAGAACACCCTCAAGGGTGACGGCAGTGAGATGGCGGTCGATCTGCAGTTCAGCTCGATGGAAGACTTCGACCCGGTGAACGTGGCCAAGCAGGTCGAGCCGCTCAACAATCTGCTCGAAACGCGTGACAAGCTCCGCGATCTTCTCACGAAGGTCGACCGGAGCGACGAGCTAGAGTCGCTGCTCGAGCAGGTCCTGTCGGACTCCGACCAGTTAGCGAAGTTCAAGGCCGAGCTCGGCGTCGACGCCGCCGGCGACCAGCCCGAGGGAGGTGACGAATGAGCGCTGAACAGCAAGCCGCGGCGACAGCCGCTGAAACCGAGACGCAAGAAGGCGGGCTGCTCGAGGCCGCGATCGGCGCTACGAAGCAGACCGAGCGCTCACGCGCCGAAGACCTGCTCCGCACGCTGACCACCGAAGCCCTCAAGGGCACCGTGACGTTCGACAAGGACATCACGCGGACGATCAACGCGGGCATCAAGGCGATCGACGAAGCGGTCTCCACGCAGCTCTCGGCGGTGATGCACCACGAGAAATTCCAGAAGCTCGAGGGCACCTGGCGTGGCCTCAACTATTTGGTAATGAACACCGAGACGAGCGCGCAGCTAAAGCTCAAGGTGTTCAACTGCGGCAAGCGTGAGCTCTTCAAGGACCTCGACAAAGCGGTTGAGTTCGACCAGAGCCAGACCTTCAAGAAGATCTACGAGGAAGAGTTCGGCACCCCGGGCGGCGCGCCGTACGGCGCCCTGATCGGCGACTACGAGTTCACCAATCATCCGGAAGACGTCGACCTGCTCGGCAAGATGTCGAACATCGCGGGCGCGGGCTTTTGCCCGTTCTTGTCGGCCGCCGACCCGGCGTTGTTCGGCATGGAGAACTGGACCGAGCTCTCCAAGCCACGCGACCTGGAGAAGATCTTCGACTCGGTCGAGTACACGAAGTGGAGCAGCTACCGCGACACCGAAGACTCGCGGTGGGTCACGCTCACCATGCCGCGTTCGCTGGCTCGGTTGCCGTACGGCGCTAACACGAAGCCGGTCGAGAAGTTCAACTACGAAGAAGTGCCGCTGGGAACCGACGGCAAGAGCATCGCCGTCGATCACAGCGAGTACTGCTGGATGAACTCGGCGTACGTCATGGGCACGAAGCTGACCGACGCCTTCTCCAAGTACGGCTTCTGCACCGCGATCCGCGGCGCCGAGGGCGGCGGCAAGGTCGAGGACCTGCCGGCGCACATCTTCCAGGCCGACGACGGCGACATGGACCTCAAGTGTCCGACCGAGGTCGCCATCACGGACCGGCGCGAGGCCGAGATCAGCAAGCTCGGCTTCCTGCCCCTGTGCCACTACAAGAACACGGACTACGCGGTGTTCTTCGGCGCCCAGACCACGCAGAAGCCGAAGAAGTACGACCGGCCCGCGGCGACGGCCAACGCCGAGATCTCCGCGCGGTTGCCGTACCTGATGGCGACCGGCCGGTTCTCGCACTACCTGAAGGTCATTGCCCGCGACAAGATCGGCAGCTTCATGGAGGCCGACGAGTGCCAGGCGTGGCTCGACCGTTGGATCCACAACTACGTGGCCGCCGATTCTAAGCCCAACCAAGAGACCAAGGCCCGCTACCCGCTGGCCGAGGCCAAGGTGGAGGTCCAGGAGATCCCCGGACAGCCCGGCGAGTACAACGCGGTCGCGTGGATGCGGCCGTGGCTGCAGCTCGAGGCGTTGACCACGTCCATGCGGATGGTCGCCCGGATTCCGAAGATGGGCGGCTGATCCGGCCGAGCGACGGCCGGTTCGCCCTCCGCTGATCGACGCGCGGTCCGTTTAACGGGGCGCCGAGCGGATCGCAGCAGACGGGGATCCAACAACAAGGGATCCAAGCACTTTGGGCAACGATTCGCGCATGCCGGCCAGCGAACCCGTCGCCCCGGCGGCCGAAGCGCTTCACGAGTCCGCTCCGCAGGAGCCGGATCTCGCGCCGGTGTCGCCCGTGTCCGCCGACGCGCCCAGCCTGTTGGACCTCGCGGTTCAACGGGCGGCGCCGAACGTATCCGCCGGCGCCACCGATAACCGGCTGGAGCGTTTTCTCGCGGAGGAAGACACCGCTGCGTGCCTGCGCCTATGGCTCGGCGATTCTTTCCGCGGCGATGGCGAAGCACTCAGCCGGCGACTCAACCGCGACGTCGCGGCGATCGACACGCTGCTCAACGATCAGCTAAACGCGATCCTGCACACGGATCGCTTCCGCCGATTGGAGGCGTCGTGGCGGGGGCTACGCTACCTGGTCGATCGCGTCGACGAAGAGGGGGATCCGAACACCAAGGTCCGCGCGCTCAACGTCTCTTGGCGAGAGCTCACGCGAGACTTCGATCGCGCGATGGAGTTCGATCAGAGCCACACTTGGCGCAAGATCTACGAAGAAGAGTTCGGCCAGGCGGGCGGCGAGCCCTTCGGGGTGCTGCTGTGCGACTACGAGGTCCATCCGCGCGTAGCCCCCGATTACCCGTATGACGATCTGCGTACGCTGCGTTCGCTCTCGACGGTGGCGGCGGCGGCGTTCTGCCCCGCCGTGCTCGGCGCGAGCCCCACGCTCTTCGGCGTGGACGAGTTCCGAGAGCTGGAGCACACGCTCGATCACTCCGCGGTGTTCCAGCAGGCCGACTACCTTGCGTGGCGCAACCTGCGTGAGGCGCCCGAATCGCGGTTCGTCGCGCTGACCGCCCCGCGGGTGCTCATGCGGACTCGCTACGAGCCGGACGCCGAGCGGACCGACCGCTTCATGTTCCGCGAGGAGCGGGCGAGCCCCGGCGCCGACGGCCATCTGTGGGGCACCGCGGTGTACGCCTACGGGGCGGTGCTCGCGCGGGCTTTCGCGGACGCCGGCTGGCTCGCCGATATCCGTGGGGCTCGGCGGGGATTAGTGGGCGGCGGGCTCGTGATGGACCTGCCGCGGGCCGAGCATGGCGTCGATCGTCTTGGGCTGGCCGCCAAGGTCTCGACCGACCTGATCGTCACCGATCGTGCGGAGGCGCAGCTCAGCGAGCTCGGCTTTCTCCCGCTGTGCCCGCGGCACGGGTCGGATCACCTTGTGTTCCCTTCGAGCCAGTCGGTGCAAAAACCGGCGACGTACGACCGGCCGGTCGCGACGGTGAACGCCCGCATCTCCGCGATGCTGCAGTACATGCTGTGCGTGTCGCGCTTCGCCCACTACGTGAAGGTCCTCGCCCGAGAGAAGCTCGGCTCGTTCTCGGAGCACACGGAGTTCGAGAGCTACTTGCAGCGCTGGATCGTCAAATACGTGACGGACGACTCGGAGGCGAGCGCCGCGACAAAGGCGCGTTACCCGTTGCGCGACGCGCAGGTGGCGGTCGAGCCGACGCCCGCGAAGCCGGGCAGCTACCAGTGCACCATGCACCTACAGCCGCACTACGAGCTGGACGACCTGCAGGCCACCGTGAGCTTGGTGGCGGAGCTCTCAAAGGGGCAGCAAGACCGCTGACGCACGGGTTATAAAATACGCCGCGGAGCCTTTGGCAATGCGAGTGGTTCACGGTACGATCACGGCCGCCGCGTTGCGTCGGTTTAAAGCGTAGCGATCGAGTCATTGAATGTTTGCGATCCTTCGGGTTTGCCAGTGTCGGGGGTTGAATGTCGAGCAGTAGTCCGGCCGCCGAGGCGTACCATGCGGGGGATCTCACGGGGGCGATCGAGGCGGCGTTGGCGGCGGTGAAG
>JBCBPC010000029.1:0-44121 GCA_039820945.1 Planctomycetota bacterium | reverse complement strand
TGCAGATACAGCGCGGTGAGCGTCGTTAGTTGTCCGATCTCCGGCGGAAGGGACGGCAAGCCGAGGGAACTCAAATCGAGAATTCGCGGCGAACTAGTGCAACACGCGCGGATTCGCTTGAGAGCCTCTTCGTAGGCCGCGTCTGATTCCGAGCGACTGCTCTTCGACATGGTAGCGCCCTGACGGGGGATTGAATCGATCTGCCACCGATACCGCGGACTATAGACCGGTGCTTGCTGCGCGGTGGCTTTCAGCGTCGGCTCCAACAAGAAGAGCCCCGCGGCGTTTCCGTCGCGGGGCTCTGACTGGTTTAGCTATTCGTGGGTTTCGGTGGTCGGAGTGTTGGCCTCAGTCCAAGAAGCCCACCAGCTCGGCGCTGCGGCTCGGCTGCTGGAGCTTGCGGACCGCTTTGGCTTCGATCTGGCGGATCCGCTCGCGGGTGACCTTGAAGATGTGGCCGACCTCTTCGAGCGTGTAGCTGTAGCCGTCGCCCAGGCCGTAACGGAGCTTGATGATCTCCCGCTCGCGGTAGCTGAGCGTCTTCAGCACGTCGGTGATACGGCCGCGGAGCATCTCTTGGGCGGCGCCCACCGACGGGCTCTCCGCGCCGGCGTCCGGCAGCAGGTCTCCGAACTGGCTGTCTTCGCTGTTGCCCACCGGCCGGTCGAGGCTGATCGGGTAGCGGCTCATCGCCAGCACGCGACGCGCCTCGTCGATCGTGCACTCGGCCGCCTTGGCGGTCTCCTCCAGCGTCGGCTCGCGGCCGAGCTTCTGCAGCAGCATCCGCGAGACGTTCCGCACGCGGCTCATGGTCTCGACCATGTGCACCGGGATGCGGATCGTGCGGCTCTGGTCGGCCACGGCGCGGGTGATCGCCTGACGGATCCACCAGGTGGCGTACGTGCAGAACTTGAAGCCGCGGCGGTACTCGAACTTGTCGACCGCCCGCATCAGGCCGGCGTTGCCCTCTTGGATGAGGTCCAGGAACGACAGGCCGCGGTTGCGGTACTTCTTGGCGATCGAAACGACCAGCCGCAGGTTGCCCTCCGAGAGGCCCCGCTTGGCCCGCTGGTACTCGGCGTGCACGCGGCGGAGCTGCCGGACACGGTTGCGGAGGCTGGTGGGCGACTCTTGGAGGTTCTTCAGGATCGCCCGGTACTCTCGGATGACCGGCTGACGCTCGGACATCGGGCGACGGTTTTTCTTCATCTTCGCCATCTGCACCTGAAGCTGCTCGACCCGGCGGCTGAGCTTCTTCAGGTCTTCGATCATCGGCTCGATCCGCTGCGTCCGCAGGCCGAGCTCCTCGATCAGCAGCACCGCGCGGCAGCGGCGGCGGCCCAGACGCTGCCAGGCGTCCTTGCGGGCCTGCGGCTTCGCCGACTTGCTGGTGGCCAGCTTGTAGTCCTGAGCGTTCTGGTCGAGCAGGATCGCCAGCGTCCGCAGGTTGTGCGGCAGGCGGCCGAGGATCTGATCCTTCTCCAGCCGATCGGTCACCGACACCTGCACGGTGCGGTCGAACGGCAGCTCGCCCTTGTGAACGCGGTCGAGCACCTTCACGGCTTGCCGCATGACATAGTCACAGGCCAGCAGCTTGCGGCGGAACGCCGTGCGGGTGACCTCAATGCGGCGTGCGAGGCAGATCTCTTCCTTGCGGGTCAGCAGCGGGATCTCGCCCATCTGCGTGAGGTACATCCGAACCGGGTCGTCAGACCACGACTCGTTCTCCATACCGTCGAGCAGGCTCTCGCCCTCGTCTTCGGTCGACTCCTTGGTGGTGGTCGAGGCGCTGCGCGTGGCGTCTGCCACGCTGCGGAGGCCCGCCTCGTCGTCGCCATCGTCTTCGCTAGAACGCCGGCCTCCGGCCAGGTTTTGAACGTCGCTCGTATCCACATCGCCGTCGGCGATGTCGTGGTCCATAAGTGCGTCGTACAAGTCGTTGTGCTCCTAAACGCTTCGGTGATCGCTCGGGTCGCCGCTGCTGGTTGGCTCCGCGAGCGGTTGCTCGTTCTCAGTTCTCGGTCGTGTCGCTCCGCAGCGGCCGCCGCTCCGACTCGTCGGCCCTGGGGCCGAACTCCGTGGCGCGGGTTGTCTTGCGAAGGACCGGTCCGGTGGCGTCGGTGTTTGCGTCTTCCTTGAAAGGGTCCGCGACCGCGTCTTGCGGCCGGTGGACGAGTGTTTGAGCCGTGTCACGCGTGACTTGTCGGGCTCAAGGTCGCCTTATAAGAAGCCGCCGCCGTGCTTGCTGTTTGCGAGCAGACTTCCAAGCCGAGACGCCGCGCCCATTCATGTGGGGGGAGAGAGCCGCGTGTCGTCGTCGGGTTTACTTGGGAGTTTTCGCGGGGTCGGCCAAGCCATGCGCTGGCCAACCACGGGGCGTCTTCGGGATTCTCCGCTTCATCGGTAACCGCGCCTGGCGCCCAGGAACCCTCCCGTCGGAAGGTCCACGGCTGGGGGCTTGGTTGGTCGCCTTTGCCGGCGAGCCAGACAAACCTACCACCGCACGGTTTGACGGCTTCGCCGCCGCACAAATTGGAAAGGGATTACACTCGCGAAAGCCTTGCGGCCTCGCGCACTCTATCGACGGCGTTCATCGCCGCAGGACCGCAAGCCAAGCCACGGGCAGACCCGATACCAGGCAGAGTGCGGCGGAGGGGCGGGTGAGACAGAGAAATCGTCTCTGGCTTTGGCGGCGCTGCGGCAAAGAGATCGGAGACCGAAGTGTCGCTCAGTAAACTGAGCCGCTCACCCCAAGTTCGTCCCTCAACCGGCGCCCGCCGTCGATAGCTCTCTCCCAAGCCCTTCGCCGTTGCTCATGCGGACGGCATAATTGTACTCACCGGGTCGCGCGGGTCTAGGCATTCGAATGCCGCCATCGTGGTTTCCCGGGCGCCGCATAGCTGGCACTGCCGGCGCCGAAGATCCGCTGTCTACTCACCCCGCAAGCAACCCCGACGCGCCCGTGGCCGCCAAGTATCTCCTCCCGTGCTCTTGCGGCGAACCGACACGCGTCAGCCCGTCGCAGGCGGGGGGGAAGGTCACCTGCGCCTGCGGAATCACCCTCGATGCCCCGCCGTTGCGGCAGCTCCGGGAGCTGCCCCTCGCCGACGCGGACGACCAAACGACCGCCGGCTGGGGGTTCCGCCAGGGGTTTGTCACCGCCGGCGTTGTCCTGGCCGCGCTGCTGGCGGCGGGCGGCGGCTGGATCGCTTACAACACGCCGGACGGCCCCCGACCGCTCGACATGGGCCTCTACCTCAACGTGCTGGACCAGAACATCGACGGCATGACCCCGGGCCAGGGGTACGAGCTCTGGGTCAACGGGTACAAAACACTGGCGGTGCTTGGGTTTAGCGACGAAGGAAGTCAACGGAGCGACGCCCTGCAGCAATACGTGCAAACCCAGAAAATCTACAGCAGCGGCCTCCTGATCGCGGCCGGGGCGGTTCTGGCGGGATCGCTGGTCGCCGCCGTCGCCCTGCCTCGCTGAGACGCCCGATCGCTTCTCCTCCCCAAGCCGCCTGCGAGATCGCAACACCGATGACGGCTAGCTCGATCGCGGACGCGTCGGAGGAGCGGCCCCTGCGGTGCCTGCACTACCTCGACGCGTTCCATGTCGAGCGTGGCGGTGTGGTGCGGGCGGTGCTCGACCTGGTCGGCGGGCTCGCCGCCGCGGGCGTCTCGATGAAGGTGGTGACGGGCGACCCCGCGGACATCCCCGCCGACTGGCGAACGCCGGGCGGCGGCGCCGGCACGCCACGCGTGGAGGTCATCGATCGTCGGGTGACCCCGCTGTTCCACGCACGATGCGACCCCGACACGCTCGCCCGACTCGTGGTGGATGTCGACGTCGTCCATCTTCACACCCCGTGGGACCCGTTCAATCGCCCGCTGGCCGCCGCCGCAACGCAGGCCGGCAAGCCGTACCTGATGACCACACACGGCATGCTCGACGACTGGTGCTTGGCGAGCAAAGCGTTCAAGAAGCACGCGTACCTGTCCCTCGGCGGCCGTACGCTGCTGCGAAACGCGGCGGCGTTGCACTTCACCGCGGAGTCCGAAGCAGCGCAGTCGATGCGCCGCGTGCCGGGGGCCAAGTCGATCGTCATCCCGCTGGCGCTCGACACGCGTCCGTTCCGAGAGCTGGTCGGGGCCGAGGCCGCCCGGGCGGCGTACCCGGACGCCTTCGCCGATGAAGCGCCGCGGCTGCTTTTCGTGGGCCGGGTGCATCCCATCAAAGGCCTCGACACGCTGATCGACGCGCTCGCGAAGCTGAAAGCCGAGGGCGGCCCTCAGGCGCACCTGCTGATCGCCGGCCCCGCCGACGACGAGTACGCCGACCAGTTCCGTGCGCGGGTCACCAACGCCGGCCTCGACGACCGAGTGCACCTGCTGGGGATGGTCGAGGGCGAGGTCAAGCAGTCGCTGTATCAGGCGGCGGACGCGTTCGTCTTGCCGTCGCACCACGAGAGCTTCGGCATCGCCCTGGCCGAAGCGATGATGTGCGGCTCCGCGGTGCTGACGACCCGCGGTGTGAACGTCTGGCCCGAGATTGAAAAGTTCGGCGGGCTGGTCGTCGAGCACACAGTGGCCGAGCTCACGAGCGGGCTCGAAGAACTGCTCACCCACCTGCCGGACCGCAAGGCGACGGCCGCGGCCAATCGACAGACGGTGCTCGACTGGGTCGATCAGCACCGCGTGACGCAGCAGTACATCGCCGCGTACCGGGCGGCGATCCGCGGCGAGCTATAGCGGCTTCGCCTCGATCTCGTCACCCAACTCCTCCCGCCTTAAATCTCGTCGATCGGCAGTCGTCGCCACACCGGCGAGAAGCGCGACGCCTCGGCCGCGTGCTTGATGTCGAGCGTGTCGCGATCGACGGTCACAACGCGGCGGCGGAACCAGCTTGTGGCTTCCAGAACGAGCACGCTGGGCGTCTCGCTGGCGACCCAGCGTCGCCGGGTGAGCGATGTGCGGCTGGCGACAACCCGCTCGACGCGTGGATCGCTGGCCGGCAGTCGCTTCGGCTTCGCGCACGCGGAGCAGACGTCGCCGACCATGGCCGAGGGCGCCACGCGTTCGCCGCACCGCGGGCAAGTGACGAGGTGCTCTTTGAGCACCGGCTGCTTCGTGAGCGAGCACTCGGCCAGCCACTCGGGCTCGGCCAGCCCCCCGGTGACGCTGCACTCGGTGAGCTCGCCCCGCGGGCGCCGGTGGCCGCTCTTCACGCACGCACCGATCTGATCGGCGGCGCAGATGGCGCCTCCCTCGACAGTCGCCAGGTGAAAGGTCTCCACGCCGGTGGTCGGACAAACGACGGGCGGCGCCTCGACGGTGCTCGCCCACCCGGCGAACGGCGTGTCGATCGATTCTTCGGCGAAGTCGAATCGCAGCACGCCCGCCGCGTGCTTCACCCACAAGACCGTGGCCACCGCTTCGCTGGCGTCGGGCCCCGTGTTGCTTGCTGCGTCGGCCGCTCGGGCCCGGTCGATCATCTCCGGGTCGATGCGATGCTCGATCTTCGAGGCCGAGTGGGGCAGCGGAGCGAGGCGATCGGCGCCGACCGCTGCGATCCACGCCGGATCCAACGGCTTGCCAACGGCGTCGTAGTAGGTGTGTTGCAGAGCGGGCTCTGACCCCGTGTCGGCGTCGAGCTGCGTCAGCCGCACGATGGGGCGGTCTTCCAAGCGGCAGCCCGCCACGTGCACCACGCCGCCGTCGAGCGTGTAGGCGTCGAGCAGCCGCTGAGCGATGTGATGCACCGCCGTCGGCTGCTCCGCCGGACAAGCAGAGGGGGGCGTTGCTCGGGCGTTCAACCGCTCGCCGAGCGTCTCGATCACCTCCGTGGGGGAGCACGCCTCGAAGACCGGCTTGTCGGCGCCGGGGGTCGCCGGGGGTCGCGTACGCAGCAGCCAGCTGCGGCCCGCCTTGACCGCTTTCTGCCGCGCGGCCGCCGACGCGGCGTCGCCCTCGTGGTGCTTCAGGCGGTACGTCTGGCCGTCGTACTCCAGCCGCAGACCGAGCGTGTCCGCCGCCCACGCGGCGTACGCCGTCCACCGCTCGCGCACGGCGAGATCGGCAGGCGATTCGATGGCGGTTTCCGTCTGGCTCACGCGGGCGCAACCCTAGCGGCGGCGGAGCACGTAGATCACGTCCTCCGTGGTTCCGTCAACCTCGATCGGCCGGTCGAGGTCGTACGCGAAATCGTACACGGCGGCGGTCTCCCACACGCCTACCCGATCGAGCAATTCACACATCTGCTTGCCCGTATAAGTCCTAAAACCCGTTTGATCGACGAGACGGAACTGATCGGTCGGTGTGTAGACGTCGAAACTCATGCCGACGGTCTCTTGGCGGCGGCGGCGATCCACGCCCTCGCTCCACAGCCGCGACACCACGGCCAGCTGCCCGCGGCGGGCCGACCAGCTCTCTTCGTCCGAGTGCGGCACGCCCCGCGCGGGCGTCAGGTGCAGCCCCAGCACGTACAGCCCGCCGGGCCGGACAGCCTCGCCCATCGATCGCAGATGCCCCTCGGCGGCCTCTTCGGTGGGCAGATGGCGGAAGCTGTTGATCGTGTTGAACGCCGCGTCGAACGGCTTGCGGGCGCCGACGTCCGCCAGCGAGAAGTCGGCCATGTCACCCACGTGGGCGGTCTCCTTCAACCCGTGCCGCCGCAAGCGGGCGTTGCAGAAGTCGACGGCCTTGGCGTTGAGGTCGTTGCCGACGGTCGGGTAGCCCGCCTTGCCGAAGCGGAACATCAGCCGCCCCGTGCCGCACGCCGGCTCGAACAGCCGCTTGACCTTCGCCCGGCGGGGCAGCGCGGCGTGCCGCTCGAAGCACGCCAGCAAGAAGTCGTGCTCGGCTTTCCAGTCGGAGCCGAACACGAGGTCGTAGTACTTCGGGTAGTCGTACAGACTGCCGCGTTTGACGGTGGGCATCGGGGGTGCTCTCGGGAGGGTCGCCACCAGTTAAAGAGATGGGGGACCGGTGGGGATAGGGGGAGCGCGTAGCGACCCGCATCTCCCCTATCGCCAACCTCTGCTCCATCTCCTCTACTGCCGCGACTGCTGAACGCGACCACTAACCTCGCACGAGCCCCTCGTGGACAACCTCGAAGAAGAGATCACGCCGCAGGTGCGACTGATGCAGGCGATCGTCCTGGGCCTGGCCGCAAGCCCGGCGTTGTTCGCGATCATCACGCTGTTCCTCAAACTCAAGCCGCTCGGCGACGACGCCGCGCAGCTGCTGGTCACCATCGCGTTGTCGGTCGGCCTCGTGGGGCTCATCGCGCAGCATGTCCTGGGCGACATCGTGCTGAACGCCAGCGTAAAGAGCGTCGGCGCCGCGGCGTTCGACGAGCCGGAGAAGCTGGCCGGCGCCTACCTGAGCGCGCTGTTGGTGTCGTGCGCCCTGTGCGAGGCGGCCGCGTTCATCAACCTGATCGCGTTCATGATCACCCGCACGCCGCTGACCATGGCGATGGGGCTGCTGCTGGTGGTGGCGAGCGTCATCAAGTTTCCCACCGTGGGGAAGGTCGCCGGCTGGGCCCGCCGCCAGATGCGCGACCTCCGCGATCGGCTCAAGACGGCGTCGTGAGCCTCAGCGGCGGGCGTGGCGGTTACTCGACAGCTTCTTGCGGATCTCGCCCTTGAGGCGGTCGATCACGGCGCCCTTGTCGGTGTTGTCGAGGATCTGGCTGACGATCCGCTTCGGCCCGCCGTCGCCCCAGCTGGCGCCGTGCTCGAAGTAGTACCGGGCCGCCTGCCCTACGAGGTAGCTGCCGTAGCCGGCGGCGGCGCCCTGCGGGATCGCCGAGATGACGGTGCTGCCGCCGAAAGTGATGCCCTTAAAGAGCGACGCGCCGAAACTCACGGCCGCCTCGCCCAGGATCAGCCAGCCGGCCGCCTTGAAGATGGCGAGCACCAACGCCCGGGCGCCCTCCATGGTGATGGCGATGCCGTACACGCGGCCCAGCGTGGCCACCATCGCGGCGTCCACGGCCAGCCCGCCGGCCACGTCGGCCGCGGGCCACGGGTTGAGCGCCACGGCAAGCGACTTCGTCACCGCGTACGCCCAGACCACCCGGTCCGCCTTCTTCGTGCGCATCCGCACTCGCAGCGCTGCGACGCGGTCACTCCGATCCGCGGCGTACATGGCGGCGTTGAGCGCGACGAGCGTCTTGCCCTCGTCGGCCAGCACCTCGAGCAACCGCTCGCGGAGCGGCTCGATGTCGGCCGCCGGCCGGCGCCACTCGCTGCTTGTCGAGCCGTCGGCCCCTGTGACGAAGTGCTCGACCTCGCGCGGCTCGGCGGCAGCGAACACAAGGTTCTCTGCCTCGCCGATCAATCGCATCACCCGCGACGAGGTGAGCGACCCGCGCAACGCCTCGCGCTCCGCGGCGTCGTACAGGTCGGACTTGTTCACGGCCAGCACCAGCGGCTTGTGGAAACCGGCGATTTCCGCCAGCGCGCTGTGCTCCGTCTCGTTGAGGTCAGAGTCGGTGACGAACACCACGACGTCGGCCCGCTCGGCGGCTTGCCGCGCGAGGTCGGCCCGTTGCTCGCCCTTCACCTCGTTCAGGCCGGGCGTGTCGACCAGCACGAGCTCCGAGCCCTCGAGCCCCGGCAACGCGATCGACTGCGTCTCCCACCCGTGACGCCAGACCTCCTTGGTCCAGCCGCCCCGGACGTTGACCTCGCTCACCGCGGCGCCGGCCAGGGCGTTGATCAACGCGCTCTTGCCGGTGCTGATCTCGCCGAAGAAGACGATCTCGACCCGCTGGCTGCGGAGCTTGTCCGCGAGGTCACGCAGCTCACGCAGCTCTTCGGCCAGCGCGCGTTGCTCCGCGACGTCGCAGCCCTCGACCTGATCGATGGCGCGTTGCACGCCGTCGAGCGCGGCTTGCAGGTCGGCGTCGTTGGCGTCGTCTCGGCTCATACTTCGTTGATGGAGTGACGAACCACAAAGAAACAAAGGCGACGAGGCGGCCTTCGTTACCCTGGTTCCTTCGTGGTTTCCCGGCGGACGTCCTCGACTCTCTCTCTGCCAACCCGAACCAGCTTGCGGAGCTCGCCCGGCTCGGTGACGACGGCCCACTCGCGGCGGGCGATCTCCGCCAGGCCGCCGGGCGGCGTCTGCATATCGGCCCGATAGTACGCGCGGAACACCCGACCGATCCACCGCGTGATGAGCGCCTGCACGGTGCCCTGCAGCAGGCCGCCCGCGATCCAACCGATGCCCGGCACCGTCTTCAGCAATGAGCCGACCGCCGCGCCCAGCGCCGGCGCCGCCGCCGTGACGCCCAGCATGGCGATCAGGTTCTTGCCCAGCTGGGCGAGCATCTCGACGACCGCGTCGACGTCGACTTTCTGCTTGTAGACCTCTGCCAAGTCGAGCACCATCTTCACGACGATGCCGCTGCTTACCAGCAGGTCCAACAGCGGGACCGGGTTCACCGCGGCCGCCCCGCCCGAGGCCCACATGTAGCGGTCGATCACGCGGTCGGCCTCGGCGTCGAGCGACGCGAGCACCCGTTCCTTCGCCTCGTCGACCAGGCCGCGCGACTGCATCAGCAGGTTGGCGACCAGCAGGTCGCCCCCCTCGCGGTCCACGATCGTCACCAGCCGCTTGGCCAGCGGCGAGATGTCGGCCGGCACGTCGATCTCGTCTCGCTGCTGCGAGCCGTCGGCCGCCACGCGGACGATCGGCCGCCGGGTGGCGCGCGAACGCACCGGCACGACGTCCGCCTCGCGCACCCGCTGCGAGGTCTGCTCGCGGAGCTGCCCGAGCAGCTCGTCTTGCTCGCTCGGGCTGAACCAGTCCGCCTTGTTCAGGCACACCACAACGCGCTTCTCCATCTCCGCCAGCCGCCCCAGCAACGCGTGCTCGTACGCCTTGAGCGGGCCGTCGACGACGAACAGCACGAGGTCCGCGTCCTCCGCGGCGTCGGCCGACGCGGCGGCTCGCCCCTCGCCCTCCACTTCGGCCAGGCCGGGCGTGTCGATGAGCAGCACGCTGTCCGAGTCCGGCCACGGCACGCGTTGCTCGCGCGTGGTCGTGCCGCCGACGACGTCCGACTGAAACGCCTCGCGCCCGGCGAGCGCGTTCAGCAACGAGCTCTTGCCGCTTGAGATCGTGCCGAAGGCTACGATCTGCAGCTCGCGGGTCTCGCGTCGCGATTCGAGCTCGCCGATCGCCCGCTCGATCTCCGCGCGGAGCTGCGGCCGGATGTCGACACCCAACGCGTAGTCACGGCTGGCGGCGAGGTTGTCTTTCAGCTCGTCGGCGCGGGCGGCGCTCGACATCTCGCTGGGGTTCTTCGCCCGGCGCGCCTGCTCGCGTTGCTTGCCGACGGTGTTCCACCACAAACGCCAGCCGCCCCACACGGCGAGCCCCACCAGCAACGCGGCGCCGACGCCGACGATGGCCAGGTACGCCCACGCCACGGCCGGGCTGATGTCGTGCGCGGCGTTGTACTGCGACACCACCCGCGGCGGGACGGTCACCAGCAGGTAACCGATCGCCCCCACGGCGACGATGGCGAGCAACGCTTTACTGGGGCGGGCTTTGAACAAGTGCTTGCGAGCGGAGCGAACGAGCTGGAGATCGGCAGACGTTGGCGATGGGGGGAGGTCGGGCCGCGGCAAACGTCTGAAGACGCCTCGGGGTTTTAGATGTCAAGGAAGGCCCGCACCCGCAACCTCTGATCAGGGGAAGTATGCCTCGTCAGCGGGGGGCCGTCGCCCATCGCTTGCGATCTCCCCAATCGCCAGCATCCCCTCATCTCCTAGGAGCATGAGCCTCGGAGCTCACCGTAACGTCTTCGGCGTCCGGCCGTTATCCTTGCCACCCGCGTCGAACGAACATCCGCCTTTCGCTCCGAGCCCGCCCATGAAAGCCGCTTACGTCGCTCAACCGGGCCCCGCGTCGACCCTGCAGGTCGGCGAACTGCCGGACCCGACCCCGGCCGAGGGGCAGGTGCTCGTGCGGGTGGCCGCCTCGGCGGTGAACCCCATCGACACCTACGTCCGCGGCGGATTGGTGGCGATGGACCTGCCGCTACCTTACGTCCCCGGGTGCGATCTGGCCGGTGTGGTCGCGGCGGTCGGCCTGGGCGCGACACGCTTCCAGCCGGGCGACCGCGTTTGGGGCAGCAACCAAGGCCTGCTCGGTCGGCAGGGCACGCTCGCGGAACTCGCCGCCGTGGACGAGCACTGGCTGTACCCCACGCCGGACGGCGTGGCTGACGAGTCGGCCGTGGCCGGCGCGCTGGTGGGGATCACCGCTCACCTGGGCCTGTTCCGCGACGCAACGCTGCAGAGCGGAGAGACGGTGCTCGTGGTTGGCGGCGCGGGCGGCGTGGGGTCGGCCGTTGTGCAGTTGGCGAAGGCCGTCGGGGCGCGGGTCATCGCCACCGCCGGCGGACCCCAGAAGGCAGAGCTAGCGCGCGAGGCGGGCGCCGACGACGTGATCGACTACCACGCCGAGCCGATCGCCGACGGCGCCGCGCGGCTGGCGCCCGATGGCGTCGACGTGTGGTGGGAGACACGCCGCGAGCCCGATCTCGAAGCCGCCGTCACCGCCCTGGCCGAGCGTGGTCGGCTCGTGCTGATGGCCGGCCGCGACGCGAAGCCCGCCTTCCCCGTCGGCCCGTTCTACGTGAAGGGCTGCCGGGTGGTCGGCTTCGCCATGTTCAAAGCCACGCCCGAAGAGCAACGCGTCTGCGGCGAAGACCTCAACCGCTGGCTCGCCGAAGGCAAGTACCAACCACGCATCGCCCGGCGGTTCCCGCTCGAAGAAGCGGCCGCCGCGCACGAGTTGCAAGAAGCCGCCACGATCCACGGCACAGCAACGCTAGCCGGCAAGATCGTGGTAACGCGAGACCCTTAAACCCAAAGCCGCCCCACCCCATCGTCCGCCCGCCGCCTTCCCCTTTCAGCGTTCCCCTTTTTCTGCCCACTGCCGTCTGCCCACTCCCCTCACGGCATCCGCCACCGCTTCCGCAGCCCCCACTCGGCGCCCATCAAACCGACGATGAGCAAGAAGAACGGCCAGTCGTCCCACGGCGTGTAGCGGGCGGTCACGCGACGCCGCTCTTCGGCCGGCCGCTCGGCGAGCTCCGCCAGCACGTCGGGCAGCTCTTCGGGCGCGATCACCCGGCCGCCGACGTCGGCCGTCGCCCGCGCCATGCGGGTGAGCCGATCGGGCTCCGCCGCCGGACGGTCGAGCTCAACGTCGCGGTCCGTGACCAAGAATCGGGCCGACGCCTCGCCCAACGTCTGGCCACCAAGCGTAGCCGTCACTCGTGCCCGATAGTCGCCCGCGGCGAGCGTCGAGAAGAACGCGCCGGTGGAACGGACCCGGCCGTCGCCGAACGGGAGTTCCTTCGTGCCGCCGCCCGGCAGTTCGACCAACGCGGTGTAACGCAGGTCGGCTGCCGAGTCTTCGCTCACGCCGTTCGGCAGGCGGACATCGACCGTGGCGTCGAGACGCTCGCCGGCGTTGACGCGGCGCGCGGACAGCCGCAGCCGCACGGCCTCGCCGCCGAGTTCGTCCTTCTTCACCAGCCACAACGCGGCCTGGCGCCAGAACCGGCGGTGCGCCTCGCCCTGACCAGCGAGCACCCACTGGAACGTTGAGTCGCCGGCCATCGCCAACACCCGCCCGAGCCCCGGCTGCCCGGCCACCAAAAGCGGCGACCGCTGCGCGTTGTCCGCCTCGGCCAGCACCGCCGCGTTGAGGCGGAGCCGCGTCGGGTCGAACCGATTGGCCCCCAGCAGCGGCGGCAGCTCGGCCCACGTGGCGCGCGGTTCGTCGCCGATGCGGAGGATCGGATGAACGCCGTCGGCCGTCTCGACGGGCGTCATCCGCAGCGGCCCGGGCAGGTGCACGTCTTCGCGGACCGGTTGGCCAAAGGCCTGCCGCTCGGCGCGGCCGAGCCCCAACGGCAACACCTCCGCCAGCGGCAGGTCGCGGTAGCCGCCGGGGCCGTAGCTGTGGTAGCCGCCGATCACCAGCAGGCCGAGGCCGTCGGCCACGCCTTCGGCCAGCGCCCGCCAGCTGGGCGCGTCGAGCGCAATCGCGTCGAGGTTGTCGAGTACTACGATGTCGACGGCGCCCACGCGGAACCGCTCGGCAAGGTCGCGGCCTGGCTGGCGGTAGTCGAACGCTAACCGCTCGACCGACACGTCGGGCGACGCGGCGAGCGACGCGGCGACGAACCGTTGCTCGCGTCCGGGCGATCCGCCCCGCCGCGTGGCGCCCACGAAGTACAGCACCCGCACGCCCCCCTCGCGAACGTTCACGAACGTGCTCTGCGTGTTGTTGGCGGTGACGGTCTCGCCCTTGATCGCCGGCGCCGTCACGGTCAGCTTCCACTCGCCCGGTTCGAGCGGCGTGTGCGTGAGCGAGACGGCGTAGTCGGTCTGGCCGGGGCGGATCACGATCGGCTGCGACCGGACGACGTCGGCCCCGCCGTCGGCGTTCTCCCACAGCAGCTGGGCGACGACGCGGCGATTGGGCAGCCCCGTGGCGGTCAGCCGGGCCCGTACCTCGAGCGGCGCCCCGGCGAACACGTTCTCGTTCGCGCGGAGTTCTTCGATCCGCACGTCGACGCCCGTGCCGGTCGCGCGATCGCCGAGCGGCGCCGCCAACAGCGGCGTGCCCAAGGCGGCCAGACGCCGCGCGGCGGCCAGCGGCGGGGCGTCCCGGTCGGCGGCGTCCCGCTCGGCGCCGTCCGACAGCAGCACGACCGCCGTCAATCGGCCAGCCGAAGCTTCCGCCGCGGCGTCGTCGATCGCGGCGCCCAACGCGCTGCGTTCGCCCGCGGGTTCTTTGCCGAGCGCGACTCCGCCGTCCGCCGCCACCGACGCCGCTTCGATGTTGCTGTCGAACTGGTACACACGCACGGCGTCGCGTTGGGCGAGTTTCGCCAGCGCCGCGGCGCTCGCGCGTAAGCTTTGCCGAGCTACCTCCCATCGCGAGCGGCCGCCGGAGGCGTCTTCGACCTGCATGCTGCGTGACGAATCGACCAGGACCGCAATCGTGGTCGCGATCGGCTCGGCGGCGATCGACAGCAACGTCGGCCGCAGCCAAGCGAGCAGGAGCAGCAGCCACAACGCCGACCGCAGGCCAACGAGCGTGCCGCGCTGCCTTGGCGAGAGCGACGTCTCTTGCGGGCGGACGCCGATCACGATCGCGACGAACGCCACGCCCAGCATCACCGCGAGCGCGGCGCCGCCGACCGGATCGAAGCTCCACTGCGAGGCGTTCACGCGGCGTCCTCCGCGCTGCGTCGGTAGAAGCGGTTCGAGACGACCTGCTCGCCGGCGAAGACCGCGACGACGATCGCTAGCACCCAGCCGTACAGCTCGCGGCCGACGCGGCCCCGGTCGATGCTGCTCTCGAGCGCACGACGATCGCGAACGATCTCGACGCGGTCTTCGCCCAGCGACGCCACGAGCGCCGCGGCGTCAACACGCGTCAGGTCGCCGGCGTCTTCGTGCACGTTCACCACAAACCGTTCTTCGAGCGCTCCGCCGCTCGCCACGCGGTACGGGCCCGGCTCGTCGGTCAGGCGGACGGCGAGCGTCTCCGCGCCGGCGACGGCCGTCTGACGAACCGACTCGCCGCTGGGCAGCCGGACCAGGTAGCCGGAAGACGCCGCGTCGGACGCCAAGGGCGTGGTGGCGGTCTGCCCGGCGTTGTAGATCAACGGCGGCGTCGGCGCGCTGGCTAAATGGTCGGTCATCGCCTGAGCGAGCAGCAAGAACGGCCACGGGTCCTCACCCGTCGGCAGCAGGTTCCACGGCCGGCGTGCCCCGCTCAGCGGGTCGGACAATGGCGTGGTCATCAGCAGCACGCGGCCACGGCCGATCGTGCGGGCGATGATCGCGGGGCCGCCGTCGGCGTAGGGGGCGATCACGCGGGCGTCCTCCGCCACGCGATCCGCGTCCCACCGCTGCAGCACGGGGAACGCGGCCCAAGATAACGCCTCGGCGAACGGCGCCAGCGGGGCGAGCGGGCCCGACGCGTAGTCCGCAGGGCTCAGGTAGGTCCGTTCGCGCGACCGCCAGCGAAACGTCGCCGGGAGCACGCTCTGCGCCTCGGCGTTGTTGAGCGATTCCAGCGTCGCCTCGCGGCCGAGGAACACGCCCACCCCGCCGCCCGCGGTGACGTAGTCGGCGAGCCGACGCCACGCGGCGCCACGCAGCGGCGGCGGGTCGAGCAACAGCACCGCGGCCGTCTGCGAAGGGTCGAGGCGGGCGAGCTGACGATCACGGGCGAACTCGCTCATCAGCAGCGTCTCACACTCCACGCCCGGCGCCGTCTCCGTGCGGGCAATCGCCGAGCGGACGAACACGGCCTGAGTGTCGCTAGGCGCGACGAGCCAGACGCTCGGCGGGCGGCGGACGCGGGCGGCGAAGTAACGCGTGTCGTCCGCCGGAAGCCCGTCGGCCGTCACCAGCTGGACGCGGCCCGTGTGGCTGCCCTCGGGCAAACCGCGGAGCGCGAAGTCGATCGTCGTCGTGGTCTCGCCGTCGGCGAAAGCAATCGGCCGCTCGTCGCGCTTGATCGGCTTGCCGTCCTCGTCGTCGATCCACAGCCGGGCGACCGCGTCGCGTGGCGGCGGGCCGACCGCCCGAAGGACAGCGCGCACGCCGAGCGGCTCGCCGACGAGCAGCGTCTCGGCCGACAGCTCCAGCGTGGCGACGCCCGCGTTGCTCACCTGCCCGGCCCCGACGTCGACCAGTCGCAGACGCAGGTCGGGGTACTCCTCGAGCAGCCGCGTTACGGACGACTGCGTCGCCTCGCTCCAGGCGCCCGTGGATAGGTCCGTGAAGACGTAGGCTTCCCGCCGCCCGGCGGACGTCTCGGCGAGCGTGCGGAGGGCTTCGGCGATGGCCGAGTCGATCGGCCGCGTGGCGGGCGAAGTGGAAAGCCGTTCCAGGCTGGCGAGCGTCACCACGGCGTCGGCCACGCGGGGCCGCGAGCCACGGGTGCGATCGGCGAGCACCACCTGCGTCTCGGCGGGCGTTTGACCGAGCATCCACTCGGCCACGTCCAAAGCGGCCTCGAGCCGAGTTTGGCCCGATTGCCGATAGCCCATGTTCGGGCCGTTGTCGAACACCATCGCCAACACGAGACCCGTGGCGGCCTCACCGCTCGCCAACGCCCCGGCCGAGCCGCTGGCGGGCGTCAGCACCGGCCGCGCCACCGCCAACGCGAGCAACGCGATCGCCAAGCAACGCAACGCGAGCAGCAGCAGGCGCCGCAGCCTGAGGTGCGTCTCCTGCTTCTTGCGGGTCTTCTCCAACAGCCGCAGCGCCGGGAAGGCCATCCGCCGCGGTTCACGCCGTCGCGCCAGGTGCAGCACGATCGGCAACGCAACGAGCGCGGCGCCGAGGAGCAAGGCAGGCGTAAGGAAGGTCATCGAGGAACCGCGAAGGGCGCGAAGTGCCGCTGATCGTTCTGGATTGAACCACAAAGGAACCAAGGAACGAAGTGAAGCCAGACGGAGCGTCCTTGGTTCCTTGGTTCCTTCGTGGTTCCCCTACCCAGCTTGGTTACCGTCATTCGCGGATCGCTGTCCGCAGGCGTTCGGTCACGCCCGGCGGCGGCGTTGCACGAGGTACTCGGTCAGCGCCCGGTCGAACGGCATGCTCGTGTCGAGCGGCACGTAGTCGACGCCGCTCTTGAAGCACTCCGCGCGGTAGCGCTCACGGAACTCGGCAACGGCGTCTTGGTAGTCGGCCCGGTAGCCGTCCGCATCGAGCTCGATGCGTTGACCCGTTTCCGGCTCTTCCAGCTCGACCAAGCCGCGGAAGGGGAAATCGACCTCTGCCTTGTCCAGCACGTGGAAGAGGATGACGTCGTGCCCGCCGTGCCGCAGGCGGCGGAGCGACTGCATGACAGGCTCTTCATCGGTCAGCAGATCGCTGAAGATCATCACAAGGCTCGAATGCCGCAGCATGGCGGCCAGCTGCGTGAGGCTCGCGGCGACGTCGGTCTCGCCCTGCGGCTCGAGGCCGGAGAGCAGCGACAGCAGCGTGCCGACCTGCGTCCGCTTGCTCTTGGGCGGGAGCGACTGCTCGATCCGCTGCCCAAACGCCACGAGACCCACCGGGTCTTGCTGGCCGACCATCAGGTACGCCAGTGCCGCGGCCAGGCAGATGGCGTAGTCGAACTTGGTGATCCCCGGCCCCGAGGCGCCCTCGTGCGCGTACGCCATGCTGCCGGAGAGGTCCATCGCCAGGTAGCCGGTGATGTTGGTCTCGGCCTCGAACTTCTTGACGTAGTACCGATCGGTCTTGGCGTACGCGAGCCAATCGATGTCCGCGGGGTCGTCGCCCTGCGTGTACTTGCGGTGCTCGCTGAACTCGACGCTGAACCCATGGAACGGGCTAGCGTGCAGACCTTGGAGGAAGCCTTTGACAATGAACTCCGCGCGCAGGTCCAGCCGCGAGATCTGGCGGATGACTTCCGGCTTGAGGTAGGACTCTGCTGTCGTCATTCGGTGGTTCGGTTCACCACGGAGTCACGGAGGGCACGGAGAAGAATGGGACGCGGATGAACGCGGATAAAAAGGATAGAAGTCTCAGCATCGGCATCAGTTCTTCAAACTGAGTAACCGCGGAACTCCTCAATCAGACTGCTTGTACGCAGCACCAACACAATCTCGAGATCGCTTGAAGTGAGTTCACTGGTAGCCGACCAAAACGCTCGGGCGAACTCCGCTAAGGGAAGCCTCCCGTACCCCGTTGCCAACGCAGGCATTACGATTTTTCTGCCGATCAAACGTCCCTCGCGAAGCGCCGCCCTCAACGTCGCTTCGACAACTTCAGCGGACGTATCGTAGAAGGGATCGATTGCAACTGCGTGGACAATTCTTCTGAAAGGCAACTCGCCTGGTTCCGTGACCACGACCGTCAAAGGTGCGACTGATTTCTGGCCTGATTTCTCCAAGTAGGAATGGAGCTCTCGCTGAACTGGCTCCCCACCCCGCTGGAGTATCTCTCCGTTCACGCCACCTGACATGTTCAACCAAGGATTGGCTGGGCAGATCAGCACATCTCCCCGAACGGTAAGGACATCTCCATCAACCAGACTTACCAAGGGCTTACGATCGGTTTGATCTGATGCCTTACCGGTCATCATCCGTGTCCATCTGTGTCCATCAGTGGTTCCTCTCCTAACCGGCGAACTTCGGGATCTCCGGCGTCGGCACGTGCTCCAGCAGCTGGGCGATGATGTCCTCGGTCGTTTGCCCCTCGGCCTGCGCTTGGAAGTTGGCCCCCACACGGTGGCGTAGCACTGGCAATGCGATCTTCTGTACGTCCTCGATCGCGACGCTGAAACGGCCGTCCATCGCGGCGATCGCCTTGCCGCCCTGGATCAGGAACTGACCCGCCCGCGGGCCGGCGCCCCAGTCGACGAGTTCCTTAACGAAGTCGGGTGCCGACTCGTCGCGCGGCCGGGTCGCCCGCACCAACGCCGCGGCGTACTTGATGACGTACTCGCTCACGGCGACCGAGCCAACGAGCTTCTGCACGTTCAGGATCGCCTTGGCGGAGAGGATCTTGCCGACGTCGACCGTCTCGCCCCGCGTTGTGGCGGCGAGGATCTGTTCTTCTTCGTCGCGGGTCGGGTAGTCGATCTTGATGTTGAACATGAACCGGTCGAGCTGCGCCTCGGGCAGCGGGTAGGTGCCCTCCTGCTCGATCGGGTTCTGCGTGGCGATGGTGAAGAACGGGTTCGGCAGGTCGTACGTCGTTTGGCCGACGGTGACTTGCCGCTCTTGCATCGCCTGCAAGAGCGCGGCCTGCGTCTTGGGCGGCGTCCGGTTGATCTCGTCGGCCAGCAGGATGTTGGCGAACACCGGCCCCTCGACGAACCGAAAGCTCCGCTTGCCGGAGTCGTCTTCCTCTAGCACGTTCGTGCCGGTGATGTCCGACGGCATCAGGTCGGGCGTGAACTGGATCCGCTGGAAGTCGAGGTGGAGGATCCGCGCGAGGGTGCTCACCATGAGCGTCTTCGCCAAGCCGGGCACGCCCTCCAGCAGGCAATGGCCGCGGGTGAAGATCGCCGCGAAGAGCTGCTCGATCACCTCGTCCTGGCCGACGATGACCTTTTGCAGCTCCTGCTGCATGACGACCCGATGCTGCCGGAAGTCCTGCAGCACATCGCCCAGATTACGCGGCTTGGCGGCGGGTTTCGTTTCGGCAGCGCTCATTCGAAATGGCGGGCAGGAAGAAGGAGGAGATAGGGAGATGTGTGGTGATACGGGGGATCGCAAGCGATGAGCCCGGCTCGAGGTCGCTCCGCCCCTCGGTTCGCTCGTCAAGCAACAAGCTGGAAAGAACAAGCCCTGGGCGAATCAGTGGTGGCCGCGCTAGCTCGTGCTGCCGGAAGGTGGGTACCCCCCTCATCCCCAAACCTCGCGCGATCTCCTTCTGCCTAGGGCGTCCTCGCGATCACGCAACAGGGTAAGCTTACGCAGGCGCCCGCCAAAGGCGGGCCGGAAACTGAGAGGGGACGCATGCGGCGACACGCGACAGTAGCGGTTCTGCTGGCTGGGCTAACCGCGGGGCTGACGGGGCCAACCGCCAAGACGTGCGTCGCACAGCCCGCGGCGACGATCGATCCCACCGCCGTGCTCGGCGCTATCGACCGCGGCGTCGGCTACCTGAAGCGGCAGCAGAACGGCCGCGGCGGCTGGGACGAGCTCTCCACCTTCCCCGGCGGCATCTCCGCGCTGTGCGCCCTCGGGCTGCTCAACGCGGGGCTCGACGCGGACGACCCGACCATCGCCAGGGCGCTGGACTACCTGCGGCGGTTGGAGCCGAACCAGACCTACACGGTCGCCATGCAGACGATGGTGCTCGCCACAGCCGAACCGCTTCGCGATCTGCCCACCCTGCAGCGGAACGTCCGCTGGCTTGAGGGCGCCCAGGCGACCGACGGCGATCACGCGGGCGGATGGACCTACCGCGCCGACCAGAAGGGCTCGGACCCCAGCAATACGCAGTTCGCGTTGCTCGCGCTGTACGAAGCGCAACGCGCGGGGGCGAAGGTGTCCGAAGAGACGTGGCGCCGCTCCGAGGGGTACTGGCTCAAGCGGCAGAACCGGAGCGGGTCGTGGGGCTACCCACCGCAGGCGCGGGAGTCGGGCAGCATGACGTGCGCCGGCGTCGGGTCGTTGCTGATCGTCGAGCTGGCACGCGCCGAGGGAGACGCCCAGGTCGAGGGCGAGACGGTGCGTTGCTGCCAGCCGCACGGGTCGAGCGACGCGATCGACAAGGGCCTCGCGTGGCTGGGCAAGCGGTTCTCGGTCCGCCGCAACCCGGGCTACAACGCCTGGCACTACTACTACCTGTACGCGTTGGAACGCGTCGGCCGCCTGAGCGCGCGGCGTTTCATCGGCGATCACGATTGGTACCGCGAGGGGGTTGAGCAGCTCGTGAAGACACAGGACTCGCTGACCGGCGCCTGGCACGCCAAGCGAGCGAGCAAGGGCGCGGACACGCTCCGCGACACGGCGTTCGGGCTGCTGTTCCTCGCCAAGGGCCGGCGGCCGATCTTGCTCGGCAAGGTCCGTCACGGCGAGCAGCCCGACTGGAACGCCCATCGGCACGACGCGTCGCACCTGATCGACGCCGCCGGCAAGGCGTGGGAGCTGCCGATGACGTGGCAGACGATCGACCTGGCTCAGGCGACGCCCGAAGACCTGCTTACGGCGCCGATTCTGTACTTCAGTGGCGCTGACCTGGGCGATGTGATCGAACACGCGACGAAGCTCCGCCAGTACGTCGACCGCGGCGGGTTCGTGTTCATCGAATCGAGCTGCACGGAAGACGCCGCGGCGGTCTCGGGCGTGCAGCCGCTGGCGGACGCGGTGTTCCCCGAGCCGGAGTACGGCCTGCGGCGGATCGAGCCGGGCCACCCGCTGTGGCGTATGGAACAACTGGTGCGGGCCGAGTCGCCGTACGTCGGCAGCCTCTGGGGCGTCGACTACGGCTGCCGCACAAGCTTCGTGTTCTGCGAGCGCGACCTGTCGTGCTACTGGGAGCTCGACTCGCCGCACAAGACGCTTGAGTACGCGGACGCGGTGCAGCGACGCATCGAAGACGCGCGGGCGGTGGGCCTCAACGTGGCGGCCTACGCCACCGGACGCACACCACGCGGCAAGGAGCAACAGTTCGTCGAGCCGCTGGACGAGCTTGCGATTGATGGCCTCGGCTCGCGTGGCGTCATAACAGTAGCCAAGATCCGGCACACCGGCGGCTGCGACGACGCCCCCGCCGCGCTGACCAACCTGCTCCGCGCCGCGGGACAGAGCGAGGCGAAGCTCGCGGTATCGACCAAGCCGATCCCCGTCGGCGCCGACAGCCCCGAGCTCGTGCGGCACCACTTCGCGTTCATGCACGGCCGCAACGACTTTCGGCTGACCGCGGCGGAGCGCCGCTCATTGGGCGAGTACTTGCAGAACGGCGGCACGCTGCTGGCCGACGCGATCTGCGCGAGCAAGCCGTTCGCCCGGGCGTGCAAGAACGAGGTGAGTGCGGCGCTCGGCGGCCGGCGGTTCGAGCCCGTGCCGGCCGACGACCCGATCTTCACCACCACCTACGGCGGCTACGACCTCCGCCGCGTGCGGGTGCGGGACCCGCAACCTACGCGCGACGACGAGCCGCTAGCGGTCCGCGTCCGCGAGCGTCCGCCGCAGCTCGAGGGCGTGCGGATCGACGACCGCTGGGCCGTGCTGTTCTCGCCGCTCGACCTGAGCTGCGCGCTGGAGAGCCACGAGGCGATCCAGTGCCGCGGTTACACCCGCGAAGACGCCGCCCGCATCGGCATGAACGTGCTGCTGTACTCGGTGAACCAGTGACGGTTTCAGAACGAGCAGGCGTACAGCTTCGGCTACAATACGTCTCTCGCTGTGATGTCGGCTTCGCGAAGACTGCGGACGGTCAGCACGACCACTTCGGCATCGATCACACGATAGACAATCCGATGGGCCGGTCGCCTGCCGATGCCCAAGTTGAGCTGTCGCACCTCGAACGGCAGCGTGGACGACTCTCGCGCTACGGCGTGTCGATCGGCCGTGCTAGCCAATGAGACAACAGCCGCCTCGTACGCGGTTAGCCAACGCTCCGCCTGTTCGGCTGAGCGATGCTCCGCCCACCAGAGGGCGTTGCGGAGAACCCGCCTCTCGGCGCGTGGCTGAACAGATACGCGGAAGCGAGTGGGGTTCACTCGGCCCCGCCCAACCCAAGCTCGGCTCGGATCCGCGCCATCGACTCCTCGATGGTCGATCCCTCACCACGCTCGCGCTCCGCCATCGCCGCGTGGATGTCGGCCACCGTCGCACGAGACTCGCGGTCGGCGGCCTCCTGGCGCAGCAGCTCTAGCCCTGCTTGCACGACCTCGGCGGGGTCGCGGTAGTCGCCCAGGGCGATCTGCTGGTCAACGAAGGCCTGCTGCTGGGGCGTGAGCTCGATCATGCCCCAAGCATACGGAGCCCGCTGCGCACGGTCAAAAACGCCTCGCCACGCGGATCGCAAAGCCCGAAGTGGCTTCGACTTAGCGCGGCCGCTAGCGACGCCAAAGCGTCTTGACGCCCGTCGCCGGCCGTTCCTAGACTTCGCCGCAATTTTCTCCGCAGGCGGTGCGCGCTCCGGCGCCTCGTTTCCCGGCGGAGAACGACCACGGCAAGGAAGCCGTCATCCCCCGCGTCCACCCACCAACCACGAGCCGATCGCGACGTCGCCCTTTGAGGGGCGGCGTCACCGTGGTTGCGCTGGCGATCATCGCCGCCGTCGCGCCAGCTTGGGCGGAGGTCCGGTTCCCCACGCCGTCGGTCACGACGCCGATCCGCGTCGAGGCGGCCCGTAGCCACCTGTGGCTCGAAAAGACGGGACGGGTGTGGGCGCTCGAAGGCGGGGTGACGCTGGAACAAGGCGCCTCGCGTTGGATCGGCCAACGCGCTGTGCTGTGGATGGAGGAGGGACGCGACCAACCGACACAGATCACCGCGTACCTCGAAGGCACCGACGCGAAGCCGATCCGCGTCGAGCTGCTCTCGGGTTCGAGTGCCAACGCCCCGGACGCCAAGCCCTTGGCTCGGCAGCAGGCGACCCACTGGTTCGGCGTCTTGCGAACCGCGGCGGCCGTCGAGTGGCATGCCCCTCCGCCGGAGCCGCGCAACGACAAGCCGGGCGTCTACGCCCGCGCGATCGCCAAGCGAGCGATCACGGCCCCGACCATGGATCGGCCGCAGCTCGCCATCAAGGCCGCGTCGGAAGCGTCGGACTCCGAGCCGATCCGCGACGCCAATGTGCAGCCCGCACAGTTCCTGAAGTCGCCATTCGAAACCACCGCGCCGCCGCCGACGGTGCAGCCGATCCCCACGGGCTTCCGCTCCGTGCGGGTGGCCGCCCGTCAGGGCGCCGGGCTGCAGATCGAGACCGAGACGCTGCCCAGCGGCGAGACCGCCGCGGTGCTGTCCGGTGGCGTGCTGTTGACCGTCACGGGGCTCAACGCCCCGGGGCTGCCCGCCGGGCTCGGCGCGGCCGGGGCGAACACTGTCGACCGGATCGAGTTCGAAACCGATCGGGCGGTTGTGTGGACACGCGGCGGCGGGTTGGGACTCGCCGGCGGACAAGTCGATCAATCGGCCGAGACGCCGTTGGAGGTGTACCTCGAGGGCAACATCGTGGTTCGCCAGGGCGAACGCACGATCCTCGCCGAGCGGATGTACTACGACGTCCGCCGGCAGACCGGCGTGGTGCTCGACGCGGAGCTCCTCACGCCGCTGCCGGAGGTCGAGGGGTACAACTACCGCGGACTCGTGCGTTTGAAGGCGGACGCCATCCGCCAGCTCGACGAGTCGCGGTTCGTCGCCGACAACGCGCTGTTCACCACCAGCCGGCTCGAAGAACCGAGCTACAGCCTGCGTAGCGAGACAGTGGCGTTCGAAGACTACCAGCGGCCGATCCTCGACCCGCTGACCGGCCAACCGTCACGCGACCCGTTCACCGGGGCGCCGCGGTACGAGCGTCGTCAGCTGGCCGAGAGCCAGTCCAACCGCGTGCTGATCGGCGACGTGCCGGTGCTGTACTGGCCGACGATCGCCACCGACCTGCAGGAGCCTGCGTTCTACATCGAAGACTTCCAGATCGGCAACGACGCGATCTTCGGCACGCAGGTCCGCTCGGCGTTCGACCTGTACGAGCTGCTAGGCTCGCCCAAGCCGAACGGCGTCGACTGGACGGTCTCGCTCGACTACCTCAGCGAACGCGGGCTCGGCTACGGCACCCTGTACGACTACGAGCTGCCGGCCTTCGCCGGCGCCACGGGGCCGGCGCGCGGGCGTACCGATCTGTGGTTCATCGACGAGAACGGCGCAGACAACCTGGGCTTCGGCCGGCGAGACATCGTGCCGGAAGAGAGCTTCCGCGGACGCGCGTACTGGGACCATCGCCAGACGATCACCGACGGCCTGCTGGGGGGCTGGATCGCGCAGGGCGAGGTCGGCTGGATCAGCGACCGCACGTTCCTCGAGCAGTATTACGAACGCGACTGGGACGAGCGGCGCGATCAGAACACCGGCTTCCGCTTCCGTCGGCTGATCGACAACCAGTCGCTGTCGGTCGAGTCCAACGCCAAGCTCAACGAGTTCTTCACCGAGACGCAGTGGCTGCCGCGTGTGGATCACTGGCTGGTGGGCCAGGATCTCGGCTATCAGCTGATCACCTGGTCGGCTCACTCGCACGTGGGCTACGCAAACCTCAACCCGGCCAGCACGCCGAGCACCGCGCAGCTGGCGGGGCAGTTCGCGTTGTTCCCGTGGGAGGCGGGCGTCGAGGGCGAGCGCGCCGCCACGCGGCAAGAGATCGCCCTGCCGATCGACCTGACACGGTACGGCGCCCCGGTGAAGGTCGTGCCGTACTTCCTGGGCGAGCTCGCCCACTGGGGCGCGGACCTCACGGGCGACGACCTGCAACGCGCTTACCTGCAGACGGGCGTCCGGGCGAGCGTGCCCTTCTGGGCCGTGAACCCGGCGGTCAAGGACCCGATCTTCAACCTCGACGGCCTGGCCCACAAGGTGGTGTTCGACCTCGAGGCGTCGTACGCCGACGCCAACCGCGACCACACGCTGCTGCCGCTCTACGACGAGATCGAAGACAACGCCCTCGAGGAGATCCGCCGCCGGCTGTTCTTCCCCACGCTGCCCGCTCTGACCGAGCAGGCCGACCCGCGGCGGTACCTGCTGCGCTCGGGCATCCAGGGATTCGTGAACTCGCCGACCGTGGAGCTGGCCGACGACCTGAGCGTCGCCCGCGTTGGCATGCGGCACCGCCTCCAGACCAAGCGTGGCGCGCCCGGCAACCAACGGGTGGTCGATTGGCTGACGCTCGACATGAACGCCAGCTACTTCCCCGAGGAAGACCGAGACAACCTGGGCGAGGACGTCGGCCTGGTGGACTACGACCTGTCGTGGCACCTGGGCGATCGGTTCACGATCCTGTCCGACGGCTTCGTCGATCTGTTCACCGACGGCTTGCAGACGTTCTCCGGCGGCGTGGCGATCAACCGCCCCGAGCGTGGCAACGCGTACTTCGGCTACCGGTCGATCCGCGGGCCGTTCAACTCGGACATCCTGACCGGCAGTATCAACTATCGGCTCGGGCCGAAGTGGGTCACCTCCGCCACGGCGGTCGTGGACCTGGGCGTGACGGGCAACATCGGCCAGTCGTTCGCGTTGAGCCGTATCGGCGAATCGCTGATCTTCACCGTCGGCGCCAACGTCGACGAGTCGAAGGACAACGTCGGCGTAAGCTTCCTAGTGGAGCCCCGCTTCTTGCCGTCGCTCAGCCTGACCCGCAAAACCGGGATCGACATCCCGCCCGCGGGCGCGTTCGGGTTGGAGTAACGGGGGCCACACGGGCTCGCCGAGCTAGGCTGCGATGTCCCCAGCGTCCCCGAGCCCCCCCCGCGCCATGAACGACGAGCCGCCCGAGTCCTTCAAGCCGACCACGTGGTTCGCCAAGTTCGGCTGCGCTTTCCGCGGCGTGTGGGTGGGGATCGCCTCGTACGGCGCCGCGAGCTTCGCGGTGCACCTGCCGGTCATGGCGGCCGTGCTCGCCGCGGGCGTATGGCTCGGCGTGAGCTGGGCCGAGTGGTACGTGCTGCTGCTGTGCGTGACCGTGGTGCTGGCCGCCGAGATGTTCAACTCATCGATCGAGGCGCTCGCCGGCGCAATCACCGAGGAGTACGACCCCCACATCCGCGACGCGTTGGACGTCGCCAGCGGAGCGGTCTTCGTCACGGTCATCGGCGCCGCGATCATCGGCGTGCTGATCTTGCTGTGACCCTTCCCGCGTGGCTTGGTACAATCGGCAACCGTCGCCTTTCCCCCAACACCAGCCGACCGTCATGCTCCGCCAAGCGTTTGTCGTTCTCGCCCTACCCTTCGTTGCGTTGACAGTCGTTGCCACGCCGGCGTTCGCACAGCCGGGCGTGCTGCGCGGCCTCGTTGAAGAGGCGACCGGCGGCGGGGCGAAGCGGAACGACCTGGAGGGCGGCATCTGGGAGTACAAGGTCATCGAGCGCCGCGGCGACAAGGCGACCGTGCTCAGCGGCAAGCTCCGCGTCAAGCAGAGCGCTGCGTTCGACGTCGCCGGATCGGCGAAGGGCTCGCTGCTCGATGAACGGCAATCGGCCGCAAGCGAGGCCGCCGGCCAACCCACGCCCGAGCGGCGGTTCAACCTACCCAAGCAGCCGAAGCTCGGCGTGCTCGACCGCATCGGCGAATCGAATCGCGGCGGCGACCGCATCGGCGACATCAACTACCAGAAGTCGAACAACAGCACCAACGCGACGCCGAAGGTGACCTTCCGCTTCGACGCCGACGATGAGCACCCTCTGACCGGCGAGGCGAACGTGAAGTACGACACCCGCGGCGGCGGCGGCGTGTGGCGCGGCACATACGATGAGAAGCTCGCCGACGGCGGGAAAGAACGCTGGACGTTCGAGCTGAGGGCGATCGAGGACTAGTCTCCTCCGACGCTTCGTCGATCTCAGTCGAGCCAGTCCTTCGCTTCGAGCCGCTCGGGCACGTACGTCTCGGTGACGTAGCTGATGTCCTTGGAGATCAACGCCTCGACCTCCAGCTTGCAGTCGTTCTTCAGCATGCGGGCGATCTCCTGCTGCCAGGGCCGCTTCTTCTCGAACCACGGGTACTTGGCGATCTGCTTGGCCCGCTTCTTGTCGTTGTCGTTCATCGCGATCTTGACGCCGCCCAGGTCGTACCGGTCGAGGTCCATGCTGCGTAGGCCGAGGTACTTGGCCTCGGGGATGGCCATCCGCTGCGACTCGAACGCCAGGTTGATCGACCCCTGCTTGATCACGCTGTAGATGTAGTATCCCCACGGGTCGTTATCGAGCACGCAGTACACCGGCAGCTTCATCTCGTTGTGCAGCCGGTACAGCAGACGCCGCACGCCGCGCGGCGGCTGGCCAGCGCCGTGCGTGAGGATGCAGTTGTGCTTCTCCCAAAAGCGGTCCTCGTTGAACCGCTGCCACACCGTGCCTTTCTCGACGTGGAGGATGAACTTCGCGTCGCACTTCTTGCGGTCGAGCTGGATGATATCCGGCTCGACGATCGAGGGGATGGCGTAACCGCCGGAGCCCATCCGGCTGCAGTCGATCGTGTCTCCCTTGTCGATGAGCGTGATCGCGCCGACCAGGGCGCCACGGTTCTCCGCGTAAAGGTGCAGCTCTTCGCGGATGCTGTTGAGCAGGACCTCGGCGTCTTCGATGATCGTGTCGCACTCGTTCTGATCGTCGAAGGTGTTCTCCTTGGAGCCCTCGATCGTCCGCTTGAGCATGTAGTAGAGGCCTCGGAGGCTCGTCGTCTTGCCCTCGTCCAGCAGCCGTTTGGCGCCGCTGGCGACGAGCATGGTCCGCATGTACGCCTTGGCTTGGGAAAGGTCGAAGAGCTGCCGCCGGTTCTTGCCGCCGCCCATCTCCAGGATCTTCTTCCGCGGCGAGTACTTGACGTTCGACAGCGTCCGGCTGGGGATGTCGACGTACGGGTCCCGCTTCTTGGTCGCGGCGGAGACGACGCCGTCAGCCAGCGAGACGAGCGAGTCCATCGTCTTCTTATCGCGCGCGGTGAGCTTGACCCGCTTCTTGGCGGCCGCGGCGGTCGTGGTGGGCTTCTTCTTAGGCATGCGAGTCTTCGTGGTCTAATCCAGGTCGATCGATAGAGGGCGGATCAAGCGTGGGCGGGGCAGGTCAAGAGAAGGGGCATCGATCGGCACGGACACTCCGGAGGGCGCCCCGACGAGGCCATCGTGCGTTCGACGCGAACAAACAACCTACGGCGATGGGCGATGCACCTGAGCCGCCAAGACACGGACCAAGCCGAGGCGGTCAACGACTCGGTAATGGACCGTCAGGGGCGACCGAACGAGAACACGCGTCAGGCGGTCCGAGCGAGACTCGCCAAGCTGAACCGCCGCCGATCCGAGCGCGTTGTTGATCTCCTCCACGGCCGCTTCCAGCCTCTGCCGGCCGGATTCAGACAGCGAGGCCCAAGCGGTGTCAATGTCCGCGACGGCTCCGGGCTCCCAGACGACCGGGGTGCTCATCGCTTCGCCCGGAGTTTCGCCAGCAGCTCTTCGCCCGAGATGCCCGGCCCCTCGTACGCGGCGCGACGCTCCAGCTCTTCTTCGGTCAGCTCCGGGCCGACCGGCTCCCAGCCGGCGGGGATCGGCCGGTGGCCGACCGTCAGCTGCATCACCAGTTGGCCCGAAGTGTCGCACAGCTCAATCACGCCGTCGGCGGCCTCGAACTGCTTCTTCAACTCGTCGTCGATCGTGATCCGCACCATGGCTGGCTCCGGTTGTCGGCTCGCTCTGGAGGATGGTCGCACTGGATTCTAACCGAGTCCGATGTCGTTATCCGGCGTCTTCCTCCGCTGCCTCCGGCGGCGTGACCACGCGGTTGATCGCCGCTTCGTGGTGCGTCGGGTCGACGATCAGAACGTTGTCGCCCAGGTTCATCTCCTTGGGGTCGTCCTCGATCGGTCGGCCGCGGTCGTCGAGCTTCATGTCGGCTTCCGCGGTGCGCTTCTGAGCGACGCTCAGCAGCTGCTCGTAGAGCTCTTTCTCCTCCGCCGCGTTGATCACGCTGACGGCGCCCGCCACTTCCTTGAGGTACCGCAGGAAGACCTCACGGCGGTCGCTCTGCTGCTTCACCTTCAGGCGGCGGCGGAGATACATGCCGAGCTTGCGGCCGACGCCCTGCAGGCCGAGTCGGATCTCCTTCTGGATCTCCGGGTAGCTGGCGATCGCCTCCTTCGACTCGCTGGTGAACGGCACCCACACGCTGGCGATGTGCACCATGAGCGACACCGGCCCCTTGGGCATGGCGCCGCGCGATTGGCTCAGGCCGTAGCCGCGCCAGTTGGTGCCGATGACCGTCTGCGTCACCGCGCACGCGCTCTGCTGGAACTGCAGTGGCACGCGGTTGGCGTACCGCATGACTTCCATCTGCTGTCCTTCTGCGACGTTCACGTTCTTCATCGCCGTGAAGAGCTTCTCACGTTCCTTCGGCTTGAGCTTCGTCGGCGTCTGCCGGGTTTTGAGCGACGCGGCCTTCACGATTTTGTCGGCCGCCTCGGCGCCCAGGCCGTTGAACGTGTGGATCAGGAACTGCCGGATGGTGCGGGTGTCGGTCTCCTCGAGCAGTTCGTCCAGCAGCTCGCGAGTGATGTTCTGCGTGGGCGCCGAGCCGCCGTAGGCGAGGCCGACTTCGACCTGGAACGGGTTGCCCCGATAAACGGCCGGCGGACGCGTGGCCGCGGCGTAGAACTCGCCGGGCACCACGTGGTGCAGACCTTTGAGGATCAGGTCTTCGCCGATCGGGCAGATGCAGTCGGTCGCTGGGGGCGAGATCTTGGTCGACTGGATCGCGTTGTAGAGCTGCTCGATTTGCGGCCGTTCGACTTTGTGGACGCCGGTGCGGGCGCTGACTTTGGCGGTCTCGCACAGCCGCTTGGCCACGGCGGGCGTCACGCGGCTGAACTTGGTGCGGAAGAACTCGGACACGCTCGTCGCGTCCGCCTCTTCCATCATCGCCGCTAATCGGCCGAGCTCCGTGCCGTACGGGTGCGGCTTGATCTCCTTGGGTTCCGGCGGCAGCACCTCCGCGCTACGCGTGTAGTCGTACTGGTAGTCCTCCGGGTCGAGGTAGTGGAGCGTGACGTGCGGGTTGGCGATCGCCGTCTGCTCCAGGTACTCGTCCACGCTGCCGCGGCCGCGGACAAACTTGGCCTCCAGCTCGATCGTCACCCGCGTGCCGTGCTTCTCGTCGACCCACTCGATGCCGTGCTGGTCGATGTACTTCAGGCCCTTCTCGCCCGGTGGGATGTCGACACCCTCGCCCTTGCCGTTGAGGATCTTGGGCACGTTGCGGCGGGTGTCGATCTGGATCTCGTAGTAGTGCGCGGGCTTGCGCACGGAGACCTTGCTGATGATCTTCACCGGCTTGCCGGTGGTCTGCACGCCGTACATGCCCGCGGCCGAGATGCCGATGCCCTGCTGGCCGCGGCTCTGCCGCAGGCGGTGAAACTTCGAGCCGTACAGCAGCTTGCCGAAGATCAGCGGGATCTGCTTCTTGAGGATGCCCGGCCCGTTGTCCTGGATGCCGACCTTGTAGCGCCCCGCGGCGGTCGGCTGAATGTGGACCCAGATCTCCGGCAGGATGCCGGCCTCCTCGCAGGCGTCCAGCGAGTTGTCTACCGCCTCTTTGACGGTCGTCAGCAACGCCTTGCGCGGGTTGTCGAACCCGAGCAGGTGGCGGTTCTTTGCGAAGAACTCCGAGACGGAGATCTCTTTCTGAGCGGCCGCCATCGCCTGGGCGGTCGAACGGCGGGCGGACTTCGTAGCGGGCACTCGGGTCCTTTGGCTGGCGGGCGCTGGTAAGGGAGATCGGGAGATGGAGGGAGATTAGGAGAGGGATGCTTGGCGGGACAGACGTTCATCGGCACTCGAGGGGCTCGGCCATTGAGTTGTCGCCCATTGAGTTGGTTAGGCGGGAGACGATGCCTCGCGACTCAAGCATCCCCATCGTGTCCCCCTAACTCCACATCCGCCTATCGTCGGCATGCCCGTGGCTTGGCGCCGCCTGGGCAAGATGGGGGATTCTAATTCCACGCGTCGTGCGCGTCAGTCCGGTTCTGCCGGCTGTGAGGGCTAGCACGAAAAGCATCGCGGCGTCGGCTCGGGCGTTCCGATCCTTCGCGTTAGACCGGTCGGAACGGCCCGGCGTCCCATGACGCGTCGGATCGCCGCCCCCCGCCGGATCGCCGCCCGATCTACCGCCGCCCGGAGCATGGAGGCTCTGAACGCGATGACCCGCACCCGCCGTCGGATTGCCGTCGCCCTCGCGCCGCTCGCCCTCGCTTGGCTCGCCTCGCCCGCCCAGGCGGACGACCACGGCTGGAAGGGCCAGCGTCGCATCAGCGAGCAGCGCCCCAACGACCTGTTCTACAACCACTACGTCGGCCCGCAGCCCAGCGGCACGGCGGCGCAGATGTACGTTTCCCCGTTGCCGGTGCCGGCCAACGTGGGGCACACGTACACGACCTACCAGCCGCTGATGCCGCACGAGTACCTGTACCAGCATCACCGCGGGTACTGGAATCATCACCCCGGCGCCGGCTGGACCCGCACGAAGGCCCGCTACGGCACTGTCGGCGGCCCGCTGCAGGCGACGATGTACGGCTTGTACGACAATTCGTTCCTCGGCTGGCTCGGTAACGGGTACTTCAACACGAAGGTCGTGAAGCCCTGGCGCCTGTACTGAGACCCGGTACGCCCGCACGACCTTCGCTCACGACAACAGTTGCCCACTCGACTCCCCGCGAGACCCCCCATGCGTTCTGTAAAGCGCCGGCTCTGCGGAGCGGCCGTGATCGTCGCCGCCGCGTGGACGGCGGCCCCCGCCGAGGCCTTCCACCCGCACATGTGGCCGCTCCGTCGGGCGGAGAACTACAACTGGCACGCGGGCTACAGCCATCTGCAGTACGGCCAGCCGGTGGCGATGGTCGTGCCGCCGACGGCCAACCTGCAAACACAGTGGGGCTGGGGCGTCGGCAGCAGCCGCGTCTCGCGACTCGATCACCAGTTCGGCCGCGATTACCCAGGCATGGGCCCGCACGGCGGCCCCTTCCAGAGCACGCCCGTGTGGCCTCAAGACACGGTTCAGTTCGGCGCCTACCACGTTCGCGGGCCTTGGTGACGCCGAATTGACTCGCTGCCCGGAGACACTTCCCCCCGTCTCCGAGAGCCGCCGGCGTTCGCGCCGGCGGCTTATTATTCATTCCTGACGCAACGACGCGTGCGCGGCGTCGAGCGACGCCCGCCAGGCCTCGTCACCCTCCCCGGCGAGCAGCCACGTCAAACGCAGCAGCTTGCGGGCGTCGTCGGTGTGGCCGTCGGCGTGAAGCCGGCGGATCCTGGCCAGTCGGGCCCGGCGCCATTCGCCGGAGTTGCGTGGGGCGTTGCGCTCACGCTCGGTCCAAGCCGCCAGGGTATCGGCCTCCGGCTCTTCCACTGACCGGCGCGACGACTCAACGGGTTGCGGCGTCGCCGCGAGCCGCTCGGCGATCGCGGGCCAGCGATCCGGCGCGTTCGTAGCGAGCTGACGCTCGACGACCGTGAGTTCGATCAGCTCGCCACGCAGTAGTTGTGATCGCACCGCCTTGGCGGTTTCTCGGTCCTCCGCCGCGAGCGACGAGACGATCAGCGCCGGGCCGGCTCGGCGACGCCAGTCGTCGCTCGCCCGTGGCGAACCCCGCCAAGCGACCCGCAGCATCTGGCGGGCGTACTCGGCGCCCGGCCGGCCCCGCGCGAGGTGCCCCCTGGCGAGCAGCAACGCGGCGTCGCGTTGCCAGACGGTCCATCGCTTCGGCCAACGGCGTGCATCGGTGAGCACCATCGGCTGGAGCTCATCGGTCGCGGTGGCCAGCAGCGTCGCGTAGTCCGCGGCGTCGATGGGTTCGGCGAAGGCGAGTCGGTACGCCTGCAGCCGGCGATCGATCGAGGGTCCGTCCGGCGATGGCGCCGGCGGCTCGGCGAGCAGCGACCGCCAGTCGCCGCTGAGCAACAGCCAATCGCGGCGACGCGCGCCGATCTCCGCGGCCGACGCGCCGCGAGGCCACGTGGCGAGATGTTCGGCGAGCAACTCGCCATAGTACGACATCGCCTTGGCCGATCCATCAGCGCGAAACGCCTCGGCCGCGGCGAGGCACCCGGCCTCGTGGGCCGCCGCCGCCCGCGGGTCCCGGACCGCGGACAACGCGGCCCGTCGGAACCGTCGCGCGGCGTCGGCGTGGTCGCCGGCGGCGCGGGTCAGCTCCGCCGCGGCAAGGGCGTACTCGAAGGCGGCGCCGGTGGCTTCGACCCGAAACGCCTCGGCCGCGGCCTCGTCGAAGCGGTCGAGCGCCGCCTGACGATCACCCCGACGGAACGCCGCGCCCGCTTCGCGTGCGATGGCCTCGAAGCTCGCAAGCGGGCGTGTCTGCCGGGGCGTGTCGCGTTGCATCGCGCGGTCCGCCCGCCGCAGTTCGTCGGCGAGCGACTGCGCGTGCGTCGGCGCAGCGGCAAGGACGATCGCGAGCCCGACCACAGCCGCTTGCACCATCACTGGCAGGAGCATCGCGCGGATCATGGCGTCCGCCTCGATGGAACTACCCCAGGGTCGGCCTCGATGCGGACCGACACGAACCCGGCTTCGCGGGCCGCGTCGTAAACGCTGACTACCTCGGCGAGCGTCACGCCCGCCGCGGCGTCGATGGTGACGGGCAGCTCGGTCGTCACCGCGGCAACCTCGCCGAGCAACGCCGCCAACTCCGTGAGCTGAGCGGTCGCTCGCCCGTCGTTCACGGTCCAGACCGTTTCTCCGCCACGCGGCGTGCCGACCACCGACACGTCGTCGAGCGGCGCCTCGTCGAGCGGCCGTCCGCCGGCGCCCGCGGTGGGCGGCGATTCGACGACCAGGCTCGCGGCGAGTTCGGACTCCGGCCGCTGGAAACTGGCCGTGCACAAGAAGAACACCAGCAGCAAGAACACGACGTCGATCATCGGCGTCATGGCGACGCCGAGCGCGGCGGCGTTTCGGCAGCGGCTGGTGGGTGTTCGCATCGGGCTGCTTGCACCACGAAGAACAGCAAGGACACGAAGGGGGGCGTCACACCGATCGTGGGCTTCTTGGTGCTTGGTGTCCTACGTGTGCTTGGTGGTTACCCCTCGTTACTCGCCGACCGGGAAAACACCGAAGCTGATGTCCGACACGCCGCCCTCAGCGCACGCCGCCAAGAGCGGCTCGATGGTGGCGAAGTCCGTGGCGCCGTCGCCACGCAGCCGCACCGCCGGCGGAGTCTCGGCTTGCTCGCGTAACCGCTGGAGGAGCGTGGCCGCGTCGATCGGCTCGCCGCTCAACTGCGGCCGACCGTCGCGTGGGATGTCGATCGTCCAACGCCCGGCGGGGGCGAGCGAACGCTGCCCCGTTGCGGCGGCGGGAAGGTTGACGTCGATCCGGGCTTCTTGGCGAGCCAAGTGGCTGCTGACCAAGAAGAACACGATGAGCAGGAACACGACGTCGATCATCGGCGTCAGGTTCGGCGCGAGCGGCGGGCGGCGGGTGCTGGCGGGGCGGATCACCGGCGAGTCACGCCTCCCGAGCGGGAGCCGACGTGGGCGCCGACGGCGGCGCTGGGGCAGGCACAGGCGGCGGCTCGGCGAACACCCCGCTCGCGGCGGGACGCACCGTCGGACGCGTCGCCGAGGCGTCGCCCACCAGCGCCTGCTTGAGCGGCGCGGTGGCGCTCGCCGCGTCGGCCACCGCGGCCTCGGCCAACCGATCCACACGGTTCCGCAGCACCGCGTAGGCGGCGAGCGCGGGAATCGCCACGACCAAGCCACCGACGGTCGTCACCAACGCCTGGTAGATGCCCGAAGCTAGCTCGCCGGCCGACGCGGCGCCCTCGGTCGCCGCGACCTGGCGGAACGCGACGATCATGCCGCACACGGTGCCCAGCAGGCCGAGCATCGGCGCCAGGTTGCCGATGGTGGATAGATAATCGACCCGCCGGTGCAGGCGTGCGGTTTCGATCTCGGCGGTCGCCTCCATGGCCTGCTCGGCGTCGGCCCACGCCGCCCGGCCCCCGTCCGAGGCCACACGGCGGCCCGCCAGCTCCGCCACGCCGGCGGCGATCACCGTCGACGCAAAGCTCGGCGTCGCGTGGCACTGCCGCAACGCGGCAGACAGGTCGCCGTTGGTGAGCGCCTTCCGCACGCGGCCGGAAAGCCCCTCGGGCGTGAGTCGGCTGGCGCGCAGAGAGACGGTGAGTTCTACGACCAGCGCGAGCGTCGCCACGGACACCAGCAGCAGCAGCCCGACGATCGTCAGGCCGATCGGCCCGGTGGCCGTCACCACCTGCAAGAGGGATTCAACGCCCTCGGCCTGGGCGAGCGGCGTTGTTGTGAGAGAAGGCATGCCTTGATTGTGTTCGGCCACCGGCCCCGGTAGCAATGCCGCGGCGACTATCGGCCGAGCTTCTGCGTGTCGACGTACACGTACCCGCCGCCGGTGAATTGGGAGAGCTCGATCAAGAAGTTCGAACGGGCCGTCTGCTTGCCGACACCGAACTCGATGGCGTTGATCGTGGCGCCGCCGGCCAGCTCTTCGACCATCGCCATCTCGCGTGGCGACATCGGGTCGTCCGAATCGGTGAGGAAAAAAACGGCGTCGGGCCGCAGACGGAGCGCGTGTCGCAACGCGGGCAGCCGACGGGTGTTTCCGTCCGGCGTGATGCCGGCGACGTACGTCTGTGCGCGGCGTTTGTTGTCGTCAGTGGCGTAGGCCACCCGGCTGCGCCCGCCGCTCAGGTCGAACGCCGACACCGCGTGGTTGAAGAACAAGATCTGGAAGCGGTGCACGTCTCGCAGAGCGTCGAGACTGCCGAGCAGCTCGCGCTTGGCCGCGCGGAGCGGGGCGCCCCGCATGCTCATCGAGCGATCGAACGCGTAGACGAAACGCCCGCCGCTGGCCTCCAGGCCGAACACGCTCACCCGCGTGTGCCCGTACGGCAGCCGCGCCTTGCCCCGGCCGCCCGACGAAGCAGAAGCCGCCGGCGCCGCGACCGCGGCCCGCGGCTCGGCCGTCAGCTCCGCGAGCAGATCGGAGATCAGCGGCGACGGCGCCGCGACGGGGGCGATCATAGAGACGTCGATCGTGGGCGTGGGCGCTGGGGCTTCGACGGCCTGTTCGCCCTCGTGCTCGCTGGGGATCGGCTCGACGGCCGGCTCGCGCAGCACGACGCCGATCTCGCGGTCGGGCTCGCCGGGCAAGACGCCGCGCTCCGCGCCGCCCCACCACGCCGCCGTGCCCACCAGCAGCGAGTGCGCGCCGAGCGACAACCACCACGCGGGCAGCCAGCGGCTCGTCGTTGGGGGCGTGGCGTCGCTCATAGCTCTTGTGAATCGTAGACCAACCAACGGGCCGGCCCCAGCGGACAACGCGGCGCCCGTGCGCTATAGTGCTGCGTCGGCCCCTCCTATCCTTCGAACGCTAGCAGCCCGCGTCGCCGTGTCGCTCCAGATCATCCACTACCCGCACCCGACGCTCCGCCACGCCTCCAAGCCGCTGAAGAAGGTGGACAAGCAGGTCAAGCAGTGGGCCGCGGAGATGATCGAGCTCATGTACGAGCACGAGGGGATCGGCCTGGCCGCCAACCAGGTGGACCTGCCCTACCGGATGTTTGTCATCAACGTGGAGGGCGACCCCGACCAGCCGGAGCTGGAGCGGGTGTTCATCAACCCGGTCATCTCGCAGGGCAAGGGCCTGGGCGAGATGAAGGAGGGCTGCCTCAGCCTGCCCGACGTCCGGGGCCCCGTGACCCGCAACACGACGATCCGCGTGCAGGCGTACGACCTGGCCGGCAATGAGATCGACGAGGTCGTCGACGGCATGCTGGCCCGCGTCATCCTGCACGAAACCGACCACCTGGACGGCGTGCTGTTCACCGACAAAGTGCCCGGCGCCGCCCGCAGCGAGCTCGACGGGTTGCTGTACGAGTTCGAGCTCGACTTCAAGAGCCGCGTCGAATCGGGCGAGCTGCCGGGCGCCGAGGCGATGGCCGCCCGGCTGGCCGACCTTGAAGCCGCACGGTGTTGAACGAGAAACCACAGATGAACACGGATCAACACAGATGATGATGTCTTCGCAAGACGGAGATGCAGGTTCGACACCGCTGCTGAAGAGCGCGATCGGTTATCCGTGTCCATCTGTGTTCATCTGTGGTTCCTACTGATGAACGCGTTGAAGCTGATCGCGATGGGCACCGGGCCGTTTGCCGTGCCGAGCTTGCGGGCGTTAGCGGCGAGCGAGCACGACGTGCTGGCCGTCGTCGCCCGGCCGCCGAGAGGGCGCCGCAGTGAGCCCGATCCACCGATGGTCGCCGCAGCGAACGAGCTCGGCCTACCGCTGTGGCGGCCGGAGAGCGCGAACCTGCCGGAGTCCGTCGAACGGCTCTCCGCGTACAACGCCGACCTGCTGGTGGTGTGCGACTACGGCGAGATCCTCAAGCCGCCCGCGCTGGGCGCCACGCGGCTGGGCGGTGTGAACCTGCACGGCTCGCTATTGCCTCAGTACCGGGGCGCCGCGCCGGTGCAGTGGGCCGTCTTGAACGGCGACGCCGAGACCGGCGCGAGCGTCATCCAGATGACGCCGGGCCTCGACGCGGGACCGATCCTCGGTGTCGAACGCACGCCGATCGATCCGGACGAGACCTCCGGCGAGCTCGAAGATCGGCTCAGCCAGATCGGCGCCGGGCTGACGACGCGGGTCGTGCAGCAGCTCGCCGACGGCACGGCCGAGGGAACGCCGCAAGACAAGTCGCTGGCCACTAAGGCGCCCCGCCTGCAGAAGGCAGACGGCCAGATCGACTGGACCCGTCCCGCGGCGGAGCTGAAGCACCACGTGCGGGGCATGAGCCCCTGGCCGCGGGCGTTCGCCTTCGTGCCGCAGGCGAAGGACGAGCCGCTACGGCTGGTGATCGACCACGTTGCCGTCCTCGACGGCGCCGGCGCTCCGGGGGAGGTGCTCGAAGCGGGCGAGCGACTCGTCGTAGCCACGGGCACGGGGGCGCTGGAGATCTTGCAAGTTCAGCCAGCGGGCAAACGCCGCATGGCGGCCGGCGAATGGCTCCGCGGGGCGAAGCTCGCCGCCGGCGCTACGCTCTGCTAGCACCCCCACCGCTGGCAAACCACGGCGGCGCCGGTCTCCACGCCGGCGCCCGCCGCTTGCTATGCTGTGCCCCTTCGGAAAGAACCTCCCGCGACGCCAGGACGGCCAAGTGGAAACCTGGGAAATCGTCCTGCTCGTCGTCGCCGCGCTGGTCGCGGTGCGAACGCTCGCGTCGCTGATGCGGCAGCGGCGGAACCGCATGGTGGAGGCCGTGCAGACACAGGTCGATCAGTACCGCGAGCACGAGCGCGAGATGCGGCGTCGCCAGCGGCAGAAAGAACAGCAAGAAGAAGCGGCTTAACGGCGTGTCTCCGACAAGGATCGCCCCCACCCGTAAGACCCCAGCGGCATAACCCAGCCGTCGGCGGCAGCCGACGGACCGACACCGCAACGCTCCGCCGGCTACCGCCGGCGGCTGAGACGCGGCTCTGATTTCTAAAGCTATGAAGAAGCTCTACATCGAGACCGTCGGCTGCCAGATGAACCTGCTCGATTCCGAGCTGGTCGTCGCAGGGCTCCGCAAAGAGGGCTACGAGCTGACCGACTCCACCGCCGACGCGGACACGGTCCTCTTCAACACGTGCAGCGTGCGGCAGCACGCCGAGGACAAGATCTACTCGGCCCTCGGCCGCCTGAAGAACGCCAAGCGCGAGCGGCCCGACAAGGTGATCGGCGTCATGGGCTGCATGGCGCAGAAGGACCAGCGGCTGATCTTTCAGCGGGCGCCGTATGTGGACATCGTCGTCGGCCCCGGCCAGCTGCATCAGGTGCCCACGCTGGTGCGCGAGGCGCGAGAGAAACCCAATCAGCAACGCCTGGAGGTGTCGCTCGGCCGCAAGGACGGCTCGACCGACAGCATCAAGCGGAGCCACGAGTCGTTCGACCCGCTCCGCGACCCGACCATGCGGCCCACGCCGTTCCAGGCGTACGTGCGGATCCAGATCGGCTGCGACAAGTTTTGCACCTACTGCATCGTGCCAAGCGTCCGCGGGCCCGAGCAGAGCCGCCCCGGCAGCCAAATTGTCGCGGAGGCGCGGCAGCTCGCCGACGAGGGCTGCAAGGAGATCACCCTGCTAGGCCAGACAGTCAACAGCTGGCGCCACACGGAAGACGGGCGCGCGTGGCGGTTCAGCGACCTGCTGCACGCCATCCACGAGGTGGAGGGCATCGAGCGGATCAAGTTCGTCACCAGCTACCCGAAGGACATGACGGACGACGTGCTCGCGGCGGTCCGCGACCTGCCCAAGTGCGTCAAGTACCTGCACGTGCCCGCCCAGCACGGCAGCGACGAGCAGCTGCGCGTCATGAAGCGTGGGTACACCATCGCCGAGTACCGCGAGATGCACGAGCGGGCCAAGCGGTGGATGCCCCACGTGGCGATCACCAGCGACTTCATCGTCGGCTTCTCTGGCGAGACCGAGGAGCAGTTCCAAGAGACAATGGACCTGGTGCGAGAGTGCCGGTTCAAGAACAGCTTCATCTTCAAGTACAGCGAGCGTCCCGGCACCAAAGCGGCCGACCGCCTGCCGGACGACGTGCCGGACGAGGTGAAGCGGCGCCGCAATAACGAGCTGCTAGCGTTGCAGAACGAGATCAGCGAAGAGGACAACCAGCGGTTCCTCGGCGAGCGGGTCGACGTGCTGGTGGAGGGCCCCAGCAAGGCGGCCCAAAAGGCCGCGCAGAAGTCGGGCGAATCTTCCAGCGAGGGCCCGCTGCAGCTCACCGGCCGCACCCTGTGCGACCGCATCGTGGTGTTCGAGGGCAATCGCCGACAGATCGGCCAGACGCTGCCCGTCGCCGTGTACGACGCCAACGCCCACACGCTGTTCGGCGCCGTGGTGACAGACCACGTTGGCCCCGAGGTCTTCTCGCTGGCTGGCGCGTCGTCGTAGTTCGGCAGAGGGAACCACAAAGGAACGAAGGACACGAAGGCTCGTAGCGATCCCTTTGTGTCCTTCGTTCCTTTGTGGTTCCCCGACGCTAGAAACTCGCGGGATTGCGGTCCACGCGTTATGCTGACTCGGCTGAGCGTCGGTCAGGCGGCCGCTCGGCGATCTCGACGTTTCGGAACGCTTCTACTCGAGAGCCGTTGACGGCTCGCCGCTTGACCATGGCCGCTCCCCCGACCACGCCCGTGGCCGCCGACGCCTGGGCGCGCCTCGCCGCGTGCGGCGTGCCGGCCGACTTGGTGGAGACGGTCCGCGCCCAGTACGAGCGCGTCGAGCCCACGCTCGCCGACGCGCCGATGGCGTTGCGAAACTTCGAGCGGTTCCTGGCCGGGGCCCGCAACCCGCTCTCCACCGCCGCGCTGTTCGAGCGAGACGCGGACGCGCTGCCCAACCTGCTGCAGCTGCTGTCCACAAGCCAGTACCTGGCCGACTTGCTGGTCCGCGACCAGGAGTGCTACGACCTCGTCCGCATGACCGAGGGCAGCCCGGTGGCGCGCGAGGCGCTCGTCGAGGAGCTGCTCACAGAGATCGAAGGCCTCGACAGCGAGCCGGCCGTCGCCGCCGCTCTGCGGAGGGCGAAGCAACGAGAGACGGTCCGCATCGCCTACGGCGACATCGTCCGCAATCAGCCGGTGGCGGTCGTCGCGCGGCAGATCTCGGTGCTGTGCGACGCGATCCTCGAGGCGGCGATCGCGTTCCTGCGTCGCAAGCTCGAACCGAAGTTCGGCGTGCCCCGCCGCCGCGACGACGAGCGGGCGCGGTTCTGCGTGCTCGGCATGGGCAAGCTGGGCGGCGTGGAGCTGAACTACTCGAGCGACATCGACCTGATCTTCGTCTACGACGAAGACGGGCAGACCGACCATCCCCGCAACCCCACCAACCGAGAGTACTTCGAGCGGCTGTCGCGCGACCTCGTCAAACTCATCGGCGAGGCGACCGACCGGGGCGCCTGCTATCGGGTCGATCTGAGGCTGCGGCCGGAAGGCTCCCGCGGCCCCATCTGCCAGCCGATCGATAGCCTGCTGGTGTACTACGACACGCGTGGCCGGACGTGGGAACGCCAGGCGTTCATCAAGGCCCGCGCCGTGGCGGGCGACCTGCCGCTGGGCGAGGCGTTGCTCGACAAGCTCGAGACCTGGGTCTACCGCAACTACCTGAGCCTCGCGGACATCGCCGGCATCAAGGCGCTCAAGCGTCGCATCGAACACCGCACGCACGCCAAGGGCGCCAGCCGCAGCGACGTGAAGACCGGCCACGGCGGCATCCGCGATATCGAGTTCGTGCTGCAGTTCCTGCAGCTGCTCAACGGCGGCGCCCTGCCGGAGGTCCGCACCGGCGCCACGCTCGAGGCGATCGAACGGCTGGAGCGCGCCGGCTGCATCACGCCGCAAGAACGCACGCTGCTGGCGGAGAACTACGAGTTCCTCCGGAAGCTCGAGCACCGTCTGCAGATCTTGTTCGACCTGCAAACGCACAAGCTGCCCGAGGGCGACGACGAGCAACGCAAGGTCGCCGTGCGGATGGGCTTCACCGAGACGCCGGGCGCCGACATCCCAACCAACGGCGCCGACGAGACGGCCCTGGGCGCCTTCCGTGCGAACCTCGCCGAACGCACCGAGGTGAACCGCCGGATCCTCGATCACCTGCTGCACGAGGCGTTCCCGGACGCGGCCGACGCCGAGCCCGAGGTCGACCTCGTCAACGACCCCGATCCCACCCCCGAGCAGATCCACGCGGTGCTCGATCGGTACCCGTTCCGCGACGCGGACGCGGCGTACGCCAACCTCATGTCGCTCGCCACCGAGCGAATCCGCTTCCTCTCGCCCCGCCGCTGCCGGCACTTCCTGGCGTCGATCGCGCCGCGGCTGCTGGCGGCCATCGCCCAGACGCCGGAGCCGGACGCCACGCTCGTTACCCTCAGCCGGGTGAGCGATTCGCTCGGCGGCAAGGCCGCGTTGTGGGAGCTGTTCAGCGTGAACCACGCGTCGCTGAACCTGTACGTCACGCTGTGCGCCGCGTGCCCGTACCTGGCCGAGCTGCTGGTGAGCAACCCGGGCATGATCGACGAGCTGATGGACAGCCTCCTCGTGGGCCGGCTGCCGACGCTCGGCGCGCTGGAGGCGTCGCTCGACGAGCTGACCCGCGGCGCCGAGGACCTCGACCCCATCCTGCACAGCTTCAAGCATGCGCAGCACCTGAGGGTGGGCGTGCGAGACATCCTCGGCAAGGACGACATCCGGGACACGCACGCCGCGTTGGCCGACACCGCGGAGACCTGCCTGCGGGCGATCGCCGACCACGAGTACGAGGACCTCGTCGACAAGCACGGCGAGCCGGTCATCGGCGAGCTGGGCGAAGACACGCCGGCGCTGCACCGCGAGCTGGCCGACCGCGTCGGCGAGCCGTCGGGCCCCGTGATCCTCGCGCTCGGCAAGCTCGGCGGCCGCGCGCCGAACTACCACAGCGACCTGGACCTGATCTTCCTCTACGAGGCCGAGGGCCAAACCGTTCCGCGGCGCCGCACGCGGCGGGCGTACGCCACGACCAACGGTCACTTCTTCGGTGAGTTCGGCCAGCGGATCATCAGCGTCGCCAACCGACTGGGGCCCTACGGCCGGCTGTACGAGGTAGACGCCCGCCTGCGGCCCACCGGCAAGAGCGGCACGCTGGCGGTATCGCTCGACGCGTTCCGCGAGTACTTCGCCAGCGGCGCCGGCCAGCTGTGGGAACGGCAAGCGCTTTGCAAAGCACGCGCGATCTACGGCTCACCCGCCGCGCGCGAGCGGGCGATGCGGGTCGTCGCCGAGGCGGCCTACGCGCCCGACTGGCATCCGGAAGACGCCACGGCCATCCGTGAGATGCGCACCCGGCTGGAGTCCGACGCGAGCCCGCTCAACCTGAAGCGTGGCGCCGGCGGCACGATGGATATCGAGTTCCTCGCCCAGGCGCTGCAGCTCCGCCACGGCGGCGCCGACGAATCGCTCCGGGCGCCCGGGACGCTCGACGCGCTCGAGACGCTCGAACGGGGCGGCTACTTGGACGCCGCCGACGCCGAACCGCTCCGCGAGGCGTACCGGTTGCTACGCAACGTCGAAGCGCGGATCCGTTTGATGAACGCGGCTGGCCGGCACGAGTTCCCGACCGACGGCGCCGAACTGGCGAAGCTGGCCTTCCTCATGGGCGCCGCCTCGGCCGACGAACTACGCCGTCGCGTGACGGACACGCAAGCAGACACGCGGGCACGATTCGATCGGCTGCTGCCTGCCAGACTGCCTGCCTGACGCGTTGGCCGACCGGTGAGCCAGCGGCCGGCCGAGCCAGAGTCAAACCTCAACCCTCGGGCCCCAAGACTCGAGCCTCGTTCCTCAGGCCGCCGGCCTCTCCCCTCAAGCCTCCATCGCCGGCATCACCAGAATCTTGCCGTCGCCCATCCGCCCGGTGCGGGCGACCTCGACGATGCGGTCGACCACCTCGTCGACCCGCGTGTCGTCCACCACGAGGTTGAGCTCCACCTTGGGCAAGAAGCCCTCGGAGTACTCGCTCTCGGTGTACTCATCGAGGTAGCTCTTCTGCTTGCCGACGCCCTTCACCTCCGCCACCCACACCGCCTCCAGCGGCGCACGCCGCAACGCCTCGAGCACACGCTCGACGAGAAACGGTTTGACGACGGCGACGATCTGCTTCATCGGAGGCAATCGCTGGTTCGGAGGCGCTCGACCTGGTTGCATGGTCGCTGAGTCGATCGTAGCAAGTGCGTCACGCGGGAGCGAAGCGATTCTCCGCGAGCCGTCGGCCTGCAACGGCTGCAGGAGCTCGTCACGGAGCTCTATCTGGCCGAGGGCAAGAAGCGCGAGAA
>JBCBPC010000028.1:0-53811 GCA_039820945.1 Planctomycetota bacterium | reverse complement strand
CAGAGCGGGTCGCCACGTTCGACAACGATGGCTGCCTGTGGGCCGAGCAGCCGATGTACTTTCAGGCGTTCTTCGCCTTCGACCGCGTTCAGGCGTTAGCCCCCCAGCACCCCGAGTGGCGTGGGCAAGAGCCGTTCGCCGCGATTCTGAAGGGGGACACGGCGGCAGCGCTCGCCGGAGGCGAGAAGACGTTGCTCGAGATCATCATGGCGACCCACGCCGGCATGACGAGCGAGGAGTTTACCCACGTCGTTAATGAGTGGTTGGCCGCTGCACGGCATCCGACAACGGGACGCCTCTACACCGAGATGGTCTACCAGCCCCAGCTCGAGGTGCTCGCCTACTTGCGGGCAAACGGCTTCAAGACATTCATCGTGTCGGGCGGCGGTATCGAGTTCATCCGACCCTGGGCCGAGCGCGTTTACGGGGTGTCACCCGAGCAGGTCGTCGGCTCTAGCGTGAAAACGAAGTACGAGGTCCGCAACGGCGAGCCGGCGATCGTCCGCCTGCCAGAGATCGACTTCATCGATGACAAGGCGGGAAAGCCGGTCGGCATCCAGCAGCACATCGGCCGGCGGCCGACCCTGGCGTTCGGCAATTCCGACGGCGACTTCCAGATGCTCGAATGGACCACTGCCGGCCGAGGACCGAGGCTCGGCGTCCTGATCCACCACACCGACGCCACGCGGGAGTGGGCCTACGACCGCGACTCGCATGTAGGCAAGCTCGATCGAGGCCTGGACGAAGCTCCCAAGCGGGGATGGCTCGTGGTCGATGTCAGGAGGGACTGGGCCGTTGTCTTTCCATCAGCAAGCCGTGAGTGAAACCCGGCGGGACGACGAGCTTAGCCTTGCCGGCCAGCGCCTTCGGAATCACTCCGAGGCCTGGAGAGGCTCCGTTTCGTGCGAGCGCCGCTCCTGCTGCCCCCTAACGAATGCAGGTCAGCGTCTTGCCGGTCCTCACGAGCAGGTTTGAATCGGTCGCGGCCACCCCGTAAACGCGGGAGTTGTCTGTGACCGTCAGACGATTACCTGCGAGTTCTTCTTTCACGCCATCGGCGGCGTACACCGAGGTTTCGCCTTCCTTACCAAAGAAGTAGACGCGGTCGTCGGCGGCGAGTGGCGACGCCCAGCAGGAGCCGGGCAGGCGTTGCTTCCAGGCGAGGACACCGTCCCGGCTGTTCACGCACACGGCTACCCCCGCTTTGGAGACGAAGTAGACGTAGCCGCGATAGACAAGCGGCGACGCGAAGCTGCTGGTCGCTAACTCGCTACGCCAGTCGATGCTTGGCTCTGTCCGTTCGCCGAAGCGGAACGCTAGGTTGCTCGAACGGTTTTGGGCGCCGATCACCATGAGGTCGTCGGCGACTGAGGGAGAGGGGACGTTGTTGCCTTCGAGCGAGTCGATCCGCCATCGCTCCTCGCCCGTTTTAAGATCGTAGGCATCGATCGAGCCCGACCCGCTGATGACGGCCAGGCCGTTCGCTAGGCAAGGGGAAGACCACGCAACCCTCGCGTCGAAGTCAGCCTTCCACGTCGTTTCGCCCGTGTCTTTGCGAGCCGCCAGCAGGTACGACGGCCCGCCGTGGAGCATCGGCACGAGCAGGCGATCGCCCGCCAGAATCGGCGATCCACCGATTCCATGGTTCCCCTCGATACGCCCGTACTCGTCCACCAGCGACCGACTCCACACCGGGTCGCCGGCGTGCGTCAGCGCGAAAAGGTCGCCGCTCTCGAAGAACGCGTAGAGACGCTCCGCGTCGAGGCAGGGCGTGGGGGCCGACCGGCTGACGTAGTTGCTCGCGACGACCGTTTGCGAACTCGCGTACTCGCGGCGCCACAGCTCTTCACCCGTGGCGAGTTCGAAGCACAGGATCGTTGGCGTGTCCTTCTCTTCCCCCTGCATGGTGGTGACAAAGACTCGCTCGCCCCATACCACCGGGCTCGATTGCCCGTACCCGGGGAGTTCGATCTTCCAAGCGACGCCGTCTTCATCGGACCACGCCAGCGGCAGGTCATCGGCGGCGGTGACACTCGTGCCGATGCCGCGGAACCCGGGCCAGCGATCGGGCGGGCAAGCGGCGGCGGATACCGCGGCGTTGTCGTTGCTGTCCGGTTGGGGAGCGATCGCCGACGCTTCGTCGGATTCACGCGCTTGATCGTTTGTTGGCTCATCCTCCGTTGGCGGGGGTGTCGACGCTGTCTCAGCGAAGACCAAGTCGAGCCGCTCGATCGAAGCGGTGCGGCCGACTTCGGGCGACGCGCCGGCGACCGCGAGCAGGCCGCCTCGGCCATCGGGGACGAGTTGATGGAAGAATCGCTTCGTCTGAAACTCGTCGACCTTCTCCCAGTCCGCCTCGTCATCGCTGAGGCGGTAGAGAACGCCTTCCATGCCGCCCGCGTAGAGCTTGCCGTTGAGGTTCCAGGCGGAGAGCCCGAAGCCGTGAAAGGCGTCGCCGGGGAAGTCGGGCCCGTCGGACCACTGTTCGGTTTCTGGGTCGTAGAAGAAGACTTGCTTCGAGAGTTTTGCTTCGTCGGTCATGCCGCAGAGCACGGCGATCCGCCCTTCGCTGTGGCTCACGGCGAGAGCACGCCGTTTGAAGGGCGGCTCCGCCAGCGGCTTCCATCCCGGGTCCGACGCCGTCAGGTCGTAGATGAGCGCGCCGGTTTGCCAGTCGCCGTCGCTGTCGCCCGAGAGCGCCCAACCGCCGATGACGTACAGCTTGTTGTCCACCACCACCGCGTTGTGCGAAGACCGCGGGGCCGGCAGCGGCGGGAGGTCGGTCCAAACGCCAGTCGCTTGGTCGAAGCACGCGAAGTGGGCGACGGAGTGCAGGTCTTCGTCCTCGTCCAACGTGTTGCGAGCATCGAGGCCGCCGATCCGGTACAGCTTGCCGTCGTGGGCGACCAACGGCAATCCTTGCAGCGCGGGGCCAGGCGGCAGCGGTTCCCAGGCCCCGCCGGTCAAGCGGACACGACGGAAGTTGCCGGTCAGGTTGTCGCGTGAATGGTCGTGCGCCTGACCGATGTGGCCACCGTAGACGTACAGCCATCCGTCGCTCACCGCGGCGCCGAAACTGGCGAGCGCCTGCGGCACGGGTGGCAACGCCCCGACTTTGGCGGCCGCTGCGGCGCTGTAGTGGAACGTGGCGGTCAGGATGCGTGTCGTCGATTCGTACGGCTCCCCCGCGTGCTCGCCCGAGGCGGTCGGATCGACGTGCATCACCATAACGCCGTTCAGGCCATCGACGACGTCACCCACGTCGAAGCGGACCACCCCGGCGCCGTCCGCTTCTCTCTGGACAGCCTCGCCACCTGCCGCGCTGGTGAGCGACACCTTGGCGCCCGGCAGGGGCTCGCCGTCGAGCACAATCGCTGCCGTCAGCTTGCTCCCGTCCACGGAGAGCTTTGCCTCGATCCCCGAGCCGGTCGTGGCGTCTCGAGGCCAGGAATCGGGCTGTTCTCCAGGGAAGTGCTGGGCGTCGTACGTGAGCAACGAGCCGTGGTAGTTGCCGTAGACGATCGTCGTACGGACGACGCCGCGCGGCTCGATGCGGTCATCGCCCTCGAGGCCGACGTAGCCGTCTTTCTCGAGCTTCTCCATCGTGAGCCGTTTCGGCGGCGCGTCGATGCCGTCCTGCCATACGGCGGCGGCCGCCACCGCTTCAGGGACGTGGTACTCTCGTTCGGCTAGGCTCTCGCCGAAAAAGAGACGCGGGTACGCCTCGTCGGAGAGATACAGCCAAGGAAAATGAGCGAAGGAGGTCGCCGCGACCAAGAGGCACGCGATCGTCCATGCGAATCGGTTCATATGGGTTCTATAGGCTGTTGCTAGAAGTCGGGCCACTCGTAGCGCCCGTTGATCTCTTGGCCTGCGCGTGTCGCCAGGGCGCCACGCACGCCGGGGTCCGAATCGGTCTCGATGAACCTTACCGATCCGTCGAGCAGCGCGAAGTTGACGCCCCCCGGGTGATCGCTGCGGTAGGTCCGCGCGGTGTTGCTCTTGTAGACGTCGTGGTTGTTGAATCGCTCGGCGGTGCTGAGTGTGTCGCACGCCATGTGCCCCCAGGATAGCGCCCAGTAGCCTACCGCCCACGCGAACGCCGTCTTGCTCTTGCTCGACGTGACGGGATCCCCGATCGCCGGCAGTCGCTCGGGCCCGTCGTCGTCCGCGAGGTTCTCGAACGCGTAATTGATCTCGCCGATGAGCAGCGTCTTGGAGGCGCCGTCGGTGATGGCTTCGAGTCCGAGGCGATACGGTTCGTCGGGAACGACGGTCGCGAACGCCCCGTCGAGCTCCGAGAAACCGAAGTAGGTCGAACGGGTCGAGATCAGATAGCTGCCCGGTCCGTAAGGCACGCCGGCGCTTGCGGGTCCGAGTGTCGGTCGCCGCATCGAGGCGCACAGGTAAGTGGGGACGGTAGCCGTCGTCACCGGCTGATTCACCGGATCGCTGATCGCCTTGCTGTCGTCGTACGCGGCGAAGAGGGCGGCGTCTTCCAAGAACGGCAGCAACAACACGAGCGTGCTGCCGCGGTTGTCGAACTGGCTCTCGCCCGCTTTGGGCGGTGGCAGGCGCCCGTTGGCGTCGTGGTACTGCTGTGTCGCGAGCGCGATCTGCCGCAGGTTGCTGCGGCACTGCGTCCGTCGGGCCGCTTCCCGGGCCAACTGCACCGCTGGGAGCAACAGCCCGATCAAGACACCGACGATCGCGATCACGACCAGCAGCTCCACCAGAGTAAACCCGCGGCGAAGCGGAGACTTGCTCAGGTTCATCGACGTGGCCCTCGGGATGAGGGGCACAAGCCGAGACCGACGCAAAACGCCGTCGTGAGGACGACCGCGACGACGTAGCCGCCCGTGGTCGGTTCCGGCACGCCGATGGCCGCGATGGCATTCGGCGTGATGGCCGCGTTGTCTCGCCACACGGTGTAGTCGGCCAGGCCGACGATCCCGTCGCCGTTGCCATCGGCCCCGGTTCCCACCGGCGAAACGGGCTGGCCGAAGTCGGCGACCCATCGGTCGTAGTCGAGCGTGTCGACCACGCCATCGGCGTCGTAGTCGCCTGGTGACGCGAGGATCTCGAAGTCGATAGTCAACGTCGCGGCTTCGAAACTCGGGAAGTCACCCGCGGCCTCTTTCGCGTACCACTGCGGGTAAGGTTCTCCCCCGCCTTGCCCGGGTTGGGGGCCGCCGTGCATCGACGAGATCGTGAAGCCGAGCACGCCGTCGGCGAGTCCCGTCTGCAGGTACTCGATCACTCCTGGCTGATGGAGATCGAAGTTGAACGCGTACGTCGAGTTGAGCGGCATGAAATCGCCCTCGGAGACGCCCTCGAGCGTTCCCACCGCCCAGGCAGGGGCGTCGAAGGCGTCGGTCTCGCCACTCACCTCCGTCACGCTGAAGCCGCCGGTCAGGTTGTTGGTCGCGTCGGCGTAGCCGCCGTTTCCGTCGGAGACGGTCGGGAAGACCACGTAGTTCGGCTCAGGCGGGTCGCCCAGCAGCTGCCACGGCTCGTCCGACTCGGAGAAGCGTTGCCCCGTGGGGTTCGTCCCTAAGGCGAAGCCCTCGTAGCCGCCCGTGAAGCCGATGCCGAACAGCTCCATCGGAACCCGCGTGCCCAGCCCGCCGGCCAACTCTCCCGCGAGCGCCGCGGCCGGCGTCAGCCGCTCGTTGGTGTAGCGAAGGCCGCCCCCCTGACCGGTGCGGACGCGGGCGGTCACCGTCACGGAGTGGATCGCGTACCGCGTTGGCGACAGCCCCGGCGTCGCTTGATCGAGCGTCTCGAACGCAACGACCATGGTCCCGAGTCGACTGGCGTCGCTCGGAAAAAATTCTTGGGTCGACGGGTCGACGACAAGGCTGCCGAAGGTCGGCGTGAACGGTCGTGGGCCCGCGGTTTCTGAGTTGGGATAGACCCAGGTATCTAACGACGGCTCGTCCCAGAACGCCGGGGTCGCCGTGGCGACGCCGATGCTCGTCGATAGTCCTATCAGCACCACGCCAACCCGGGGGACGCAGAACGCCCCCCGCGCCTGGCTGGACCTGTTGGTCAGGTCTGGCATCATCGTTCCTCCTCAAGGATGACAACGCTTGGTAACCGGCGCCGCATCAGCGACGCCGGGCAAGACTCACGCCGAGACCAGTAACGGCTAGCAGCGCCGCCGCTGGCTCGGGGATTGCCAAGGCGGTGTCCGGTGCGAAGCCGATCGGCGACCACGCCGTGTCGATCACGAACTTGTCGAACGAGTTCAGGCTGAACGGGCCCGAGACCATGCTGAAGGTCTGCGGGTCCGCCGTTCCGGGGATCTCGTACTTGACGAACAGCTGGCCCTTGCCCGTTGCGTTCGTTCCCGAGACGACGAGCGAGGGGGCAAAGCCGTTGATCGGCGTGAAAGCGATCGGGGCGCCAAACTGGCCGAACAGGGTTTGCGCCTGAACGATCACGGTTGTGAAGCCGCTGCCGTTGACGCCGGCCGTGTCGAACGACACGGCTTCGCTCACTGCGCCGAAGCCCGAGTAGTAGTTGCCGCTCCCCGACTTGTGATCCTCGTCGTTGGTGGTGACGAACGACCCCCCGTCCGCGCCGATGTCTGGGGTGGTGTCGTTGATGACCTCAAAGATGAACGGGCCGTCGTCGGGGTCGATCCGCTGCTCGTCGTCCGAGTCGAACGTGTCCCAGCCCAGATAGGTCGTGTTCGCGTCGCCCCGGAAACTGGGGGCTACGACCCCGGTCCCAAACAGCAGCGTGATCTCGTTCGCGCCGGCTGTCCCGGCGGCTGTTAGCAGCAGCAGTGCTAATCGTTGTCTCATCAGTTCTCTCCAGAAGCCACACGTCGCAGTGGCGTTGATTGGCGAAAGACATCGCACCACGGCATTGCCGGGGCGCGAGAATTCAAAAAGGGGCGCGACCGGCTCAAGCCGAGTCGCCGATGCCGCCGGGGCCGGCAGCGAGAGCCGTGCGGGCGGTGATAAGAAGCCAGACCTCCTCGCGGGGCTCGCGTGCAGGAAACGGGTCATGCCAGAGCGGTGGGTCGCGGAGGACCGAACGCAGAGGCGACAACTCCCGTTAGCTGGCGAGGACCCGAGGGCCGTCGCTCGAACGAGCGGCGGCGGTTTGGTCTGGCTGGCGGCGGGTCGTGATTCTTCGGGGAATCACTTGGATCGCATGTTGCGACTGAGTCGCATGACCGGTAGCTTAGCGAGCACTCGAATAAACGCAAGCCAGCATTTCGAAAATCGGGGCGTTCACGCCCTAGCTTTGTGCCCACCCCGAAGCCGCTCACCGATCAAGAGCCCGCCACCGAGCTGGTGCCCGTGCGGGTTGGGCGATGTCCAACCGCCGCGGTGCTGACGCGGACGGTGAGTTCGGCCGAACTCTTCGGCGGGGCAAAGACCGTGCTGATCTCGCACGCCGGCGAACAGTACCGACTGATCAAGACGAAGAACGGCAAGCTGCTGCTTCAGAAGTGAACACTCTAGAAGCTCTCCTGGCAGGCCCGTAGCGGGCTCACCGACCGGCGATTGACTCTTTCCGGTCGCGTCGGACTTACAGATGTCCGGCCCGTCCAAAGCCGCTGAGTTTGCCACCGCCCATCGCAGTCGGGCTACGGCGAAACAACGTGACCGGATGCGCGTTGACGCCACCATCGGCGTGTCCTGCTGACGCCGGTTCGGACGAAGTGTGTGATTGCTCAGGTTTCGCGGTCATGTGCGAATCATCCGTCGGCGAACGCTTCGCTGAGACGTCGGTGGGCCGCGCTGACGCGGGTGGTCAGCCCCCGGACCTCGTCGAAATCCTCCGCCTCGACGACGTCCTTGAGTTGCTCCAGTCTGCCGCGCAGCACGCGACACTTCGACTGCTGGTACTCGCTGAGGCTCAGGTTCCTCAGGTAGTAGCCAACCTGCAGGCGGCGGGTCAGGTCGTCGTACCGGGCGATGCTCTTCACCGCGTTCTCGACATCGCGAGAGTTGGCGTAAGTGAGGGCGTCGGCTTTGGCCATCTTCATGTCTTCCAGCGTCTCGGCGGGCTTCGGGTAGTAGACGAAGCAGCCGACGATGCTGAGCGTGACGAGCCCCGCGATCGCGACCCCGCCTAGCACCGGAGCGGGAACCTCGGCGCTCAGCAGAGACCCCTCGCCTTCCGCCGGCTCATCGACGGGCCGCGAGCAAGCCGCCTCGAGTCTGCCACTCGGGTCAAAACACGCGATCGCCACTCCCGCGATCAGCAGCGCAGCGATGCTGGCCAACGCGGCGACCTCGAACACCTGCGCCTCGCCGGCGATCTTCTGCACGACCCGCTGTGGCAGGTCGCCGCCGCCGCTGCGGAAGGGGCACGCGTACACGTCGAAGGCGTGCGTGTGCGGGTGATCGACCGAACCGGCCGAGTACAGCGGATCCTCAACGGCGTACGCGATCCCCGTGACGACCGCGACGAACAGCGAGAGGAAGGCCGCGGCCCGGCGTAAGCCGTAGGTCCGCCACGCCCAGGCGATGAGTCCCAGGTTGGCCCCGGCCCCCAGGGCCAGCAGGATGTACGCCGCGCCGACGGAGTTGCCGTGCACGAACATGCCGCCCACCTGCATCATCACGTTCAGCGGTGTTGCGTACGCGGGGATGGCGACCAGCAGCATCTGCAGCGGGGCCGTTCGGTCGTCGTGGCCCATCGAGTCGGTCAGGCTGCCGTGGGGGAAGAGGGCCGACAGGACCATGCTGCCCGAGAGCCCGATGAGGCAGTACAGGAGTGTCGGTCCGGCGGTGTGCCGGGCCGCGGTGATCGCGACGGCGGCGAGGCGTCGCAGGCCTGGCGGCGTCTCGGGCTCCTCGGGCGCCTCGAGCGAAGTGCCCGGGAACCAGCGGTCCCACAAGAACCCGACCGTTGTCACCACCAGGAGCGACGCCAGCGCGAACGCCACCAGCACCGTGGGCGATGAAAGCGTCAGTCCATAAAGCAGCGACAGCGGGTTGAAGAGCGGGGCCGTCAGCGCGAAGGCGAGGATCGTTCCGCCCGAGAGCCCGACCCGGCGGAGCTCGTAAGCCACCGGAATGACCCCGAGCGAGCAGACCGGTAGCAGCATGCCCCACAGCCAGGCCTGCGGCAGGCTACGCCAGGTGTTGCCGCCGAACGCGCGGCGGGTGGTTTCTGCCCCGAGCAGCTTGCGGAGCACCCCCGCGACAACGAACCCGACCAGGAGCGTCGGCGCCGCCGCGAGCGCGGCTTGGCCGAACCGCAGCAGCCCGCCCCAGAAGATGACGTCAGCGGAGTAACTCACGAAGTGGCTCCGGTGCTGGACTCGGTCGTTTCCGTTGCGCCCGGTGCAGTCTCGTCGTCGTGGTCCTCGTGGTCATGGTCATGTTCGTCGTGATCGTGATCGTGATCGTCAGGGTCTTCGCCGCTAAGGGCGAGCCGCGAACGGATCGCTTCGATCGCCGTGTCGAGCTTGTCGGCCACGCCTTCGTACGCCGCCTTCTTGTCGCCGTCCTTGGTGTGGAACGCCTTGTCGATCGCGCCAAACGCGTCGAACAGCTCCTCGTTGGCCGCTTTCACCGCGTCCCACTCTGCCTTCGGCAGGTCGGTCTCGGAGGCGATGTCGGGGATCGCTTCGAGGAGTTCACCGACCTCGTGCAGCGGGTCGTGGGCGTCGTCCGCATCGCCTTCGAGGATCGCTTCGCGGATCGTGTCTCGTGTGGCCGTGAGCTGCGCGACCGCGGCGTGCAAAGATTCGGGACGATCCCCGTGGTCATGGTCGTGATCGTGCTCGTGACCATGGTCGTCGGCTTTGGTGACGGTCGCGGTGTCGCCGCAGCCCGTGAGCGGGACAACCAAAAAGCCGAGAAGCACGGTAAGCAGGCAGCGTGTGGTGAGCATGGTAAGCCTGGGTGGGGTGGGTTGCTTCAGTCGTAGAGTGGGGCGGGCGTTGCGGCGAGCAGCTCGTCGACGTACGAATCGACGTCGGCAAAGTCGCCCGCGAGGCGGACCCGCAGCACGGGGCCGGCTACGTCTTGCACGTCGTCCGGGGTGACGTACGTCCGGCCGGCCAGGAACGCCCGCGCCTGCGCGACGCGTTGCCACGTGAGCAGGCCGCGTGGGCTGAGGCCGAGCATCACCCGCTCGTTCTCGCGGGTCGCCTTAGCGAGGGTCACGAGGTACCGCTGCACCTTCTCGCTGATCTCGGTGCACAGCGCGCTTTCCTGCAGCGCGGCGAGACGCTCCGGTTCGAGCACGGCGGTGTGCTGGCGGGCTGCGGCCGCGCCTGTCGCGTCGTCGCGCAGCATCGCCAGCTCGTTCTCGGCGTCGGGGTAGCCGATCGACAGCCGCATGGCGAAGCGGTCCAGCTGCGCCTCCGGCAGCGGGTAGGCGCCGTGGCTCTCCACCGGGTTTTGCGTCGCGATGACGAAGAACGTGGGCGGCAGCGTATGCCGCACACGATCGATCGTCACCTGCCGCTCTGACATCGCCTCGAACAGCGCGCTCTGGGCACGCGGCGTGGCCCGGTTGATCTCGTCGGCCAGCAGCACGTCCGTGAAGACAGGGCCCTGGCTGAACTCGAATTCGCGTGTCTTCTGGTTCAGCAGGTTGAACCCGGTGATGTCGCTCGGCATGAGGTCCGGCGTGCACTGCAAACGCGAGTAGCAGCCGCCGACGGCGTGCGCGAGAGCCTTGGCCAGCGTCGTCTTGCCGAGCCCCGGCAGGTCTTCCAGCAGCAGGTGGCCTTTGGCGAGCAGGCACGCGAGCACGAGTTCGATGACGTCCGCCTTGCCCCGCAGCGCGGTGTTGAGTTCCTCGCGCAGCCGCGTGAGCGACGCGAGGTCGGCGTCGCGGTTCGGGCTGGCGCGTTCGATCACGGCTTCCATCTGCTCTCCTCGGCGCCGGCGATCGCGACGTGGCTCGAAACTAGGGGTCGGTCGGTTGGTTGGTCGATCGGCGTTCGGATGACGCGGCGGCAGACGGCTCGCGCCGTCGCCGGTGATAGCGGGGCGTCGGCGCTCGATCCGTAGAGGGCCCAGCCGGCAAGCGTGACGAAGTCGTCGTGCGGGCGAAGCGGCTCCCAGCGGCCGAGCGTCGTGCCGATCGGCCGGCGTTCGCGGTACGCCCAGGCACGCCACTCGAGCAGCCGAAGGGTGAGCTTCGCCAGGCCGCCGATCTCGGTCGTCGGCGAGCGGATCGTCCACCAGCCGACCAGCAACCCATCGACCAGCCGGCGGCGATTGACGAAGCCGACCGCCAACACGAGGACGCACAGGGAGACCATCGCCGGTCGGGCGGCGAGCTCGCCGAGCGTGGCGAACGAGATCCGCCGCAGCCACGCGAGCAGCGTCTCCGGTGCGTACAGCATCTGGTAGCCGGGCGTCGGCTCGAGCGTCGCCCACACGCCGGCCATCGGCGTGCCATCTACCGTGGTGCGGTTGCCGTTCGCGGTGCGGACCTCGGTCCAGAAGTGCGCGTCCTCCATCAGCACCGGCGTGATGCCCGCCCTGCGATCCAGACGCTTCGGATCGACGTAGAAGCCGCTTCGCACGCGGGTGTCGAACCCGAGCGAGCGGAGCAGCATGGCCGCCGAAGTCGCGAACAGATAGTCCGGCCCGCGGCGAGACTCAAACAGGAAGTGCTCCACGGCGTCGGTCGTCTCGGTCGGCGCCAGCGCCGTTCGGTCGTGCGTGTACTCTTTGCGGAGGCGCGCGAGCACGGCCTGGGCCTGGGGCCAGCCCGGCTCGACACCGCGTGTCCACGACCGGGCGAGCCGGGTGATCTTCGAGTCGGCCTCGCCAGCGGGAGACTGGTGCAAGCGGAGCGTGGCGCCACGCTCGCGCACCCGTGAGCGGAACTCGAAGATCGTGAGCTGTGGCACGACCTTCACGTCCATCGCCAGGCAGTCGTCTTCGGTGAAGCTGAACAGCGAACCCGCGTGCAGGCCTTGCATGGTCAGCCGCGCGGCGCCGGCGGGCGTCGGCACCCGGTCCGTCTTGAGGTTGACCACCCGTACCTGAGTCGTGTCAGAGGCCGTGTAAGCGTCCGTCGGATGCATGATCGCGAAGTCGAGCCAGCGGCGGCCACACGGGTCCTTCTCTTCGCGTAGGTGCATGGCCGCCGGTTGCGCCGCGGACGATGCGATCAGCCGCTGCCCGTCCCAGTGGTCGTAGGTCTCTAGCGCGAGCCGACGCGGCGTGCGGCCCTTCACCAGCAGCAGAGCCGCCGAGGCTACGTCGTCCGGTTTGCTGTTGCGTCGTTTTGCGCGCCGTACGGCGCTGAACTCGCGGGTCGCCTGCTGCGTGGTCCCCCGTTTCTCGTGGTTCACCTGAACCTGCGAAGGGGCCAGCGGGATCGACCGTCGCATCCGCTTCTGCTTGATGGGCGGGGCTTCGGAGAACTCGTTGAAGGCGTCGTAGAGGCTTGGCATCTTCGATTCGAGAAACAGCTCGCTCTCGACCGGGCCGAAGCTCGAGGCGTTGTCCTTGGCGGCGACCATCTGATCGCCGTCGCCCACGCCGCCGTGGGCGAACGGATCGTTCGCCCCTGTGCCGCCGGAGCTCGGGAAGAATCCGTCGAGCGCCGTGGTGACCGGCGAGCGTCCGACCAGCGGCAGCAACAGCACCGCGCACAACCCGAGCGCAACGATCGCCGCGACGGCCGGCCGCACCGGCACGGCGGGTTCCGACGAGTCGGCGAATCGTCCGCCCAGCCGTTCCCAGTACGCGGCGAGCAACCACCACGCGCCGAGCAGCGCGTACCCGACGAGCAGCGCGATCGCCCACACCCCGCTGGACCACAGGTAGCCGAGCACCACCAGGAAGAAGCTAGAGAGCGCCGCGTACCGGGTCGCGCCGGCCAGATGCGGCGTGGCCGCCAACGCGAGCATCGCGTTACGCAGCACGTAGGCGAGCTGCACCTCGTAGGGGTTGCCGATCCGCATCAAGCCCCGCGTTGCCACGTCCCAGACGATCGGCAGCAGGGCGAGGGCGAACACGCCGATTACCGCGGCGGTGTGCTCATCGAGGCGAATGCCTGCTAGGCGGTGTGCTCCGAGGCGATCCACCGGCAGCCGCCGCGCGTAGCGCAAAGCAACCACGAGGCAGACCGACACCGCAAGAAGCGGCACACCGCCCGCGGCGGCCCGATCGCTGAGGGCGACCTGGATGATCGCCGTCGAGACGCCGACAAGCAGCAGCGTCACCCGTCGGAGATGACCATTACCCGACACGGCGCCCCCTCCGCTTGCCGTAGCGCCAACCGAGCAGGACTTGTCCGGGGACGTCGTCGAACGAACCGACTTCGATCCAGCCCGGCTGCGACGCTCCGCGAGCGCTCGCCGCGGTTTGCGGAGAGTGGCGGCGGAGCACGATCGTTTCGTCTTCAGCCGCGATCGAGATCAGCACGCCTGAGACGTCGCGGAGCCGCTTCGGGGCCTGCTGGGTCTCGGCGGCCGGGTCGAACCGAGCGACGCCGTCGAGCAGCCGCGACAGATCCCCCTGCGACCGGCCGGCGGAAAGCTTCGTCCCGCCGAGCCACAGATCGACATGCCCGTGGTGAGCGGCGAACGACTCGCAGACGCTCGCCGCGATGCGGAGGCGCCACTCCAGCGACGGGTCTTGGCGGCCGTGCGTGTGTTGGTTGGGACTGATCTCGACCACGACGGTGGCGTCCTCCACGGTGGCCGACTCGCGCTCGCTGACGATCAGGCGATCGAAGCGCGCGGTCTTCGCCCAGTGGACGTCGCGGAGGCTGTCGCCGGCCCGGTGGTCACGCACGCCGAAGCGTGTGCCCTCGGTCCCGGCGCGGTTGTCGGTGATCGCCCCACGCCAGTGAGGCCGGCTCTGCGTGGCGCCGAGCGGCGGCAGCCAGAACGTCTGCGGCCAAACGATGATCCGCCGGGGTGTCTCGGCCCGGCGCGACGCCTGGTACAAGCCGAAGGGGAAGCCCGTCCCGACCGCGACGTCCGCCTGCGGATACACACCGCGGACGGTGGGTGTCAGGTCGCAGCGGAACGTGGCGGTCGACCAGCCGTCGATCCGCGCGAGCGCAAGTCCCGTTTCGTCCGCTCCGGCCAGCAGCGGGTCGTTCACCGCGAGGCCCCAGACCGGCCAGGGCCAGCGGTTGGTGACCGACAGCTTCGCACGGCAAGGTTGCCCCTCGCGGCCGCGGCGTGTGTCGAACGTAAAGCGGCATCGCACGCCTCGGATCGCAACCAGTGGCCACGCGAGTCCGATGGCGATCACCGCGACGATCGTTGCGAGCAGCACGTAGCCCTGCGGCGCCACATACAAGCCGCACAGCAGCGAGCTAACAGCGCCCACAACGAGCACGCCGAGGGGCGTCCGAAACCAAGCGACGTACTGGTTGGCCCACTCGCAGTGATCCTCGGTGGCGATCCAGCTGACCCACTCAGCCCAGCTCCGCTGGGGTTTGCCGAGCGAACGCGCTCCGGGAGAGAGTTCGATGCGGCTCATTTGGTGGCGCCCCCTAAGAGCGGTTGGGCGGTGACCGACGGTGTGTGCGGCCGTGCGGCAGCGGGGCGAACCTTGGGCAGCGTCGCCCGGACCGCCAACGCGATGACGCCGACCGCGAACGGCCAACGCCACCAAGCCACGGTGAGAAGCGACTGCGCCGGAGCCGATCCGAGCAGCGTCGAATCGAGGATGTGGGCGTGGTTGTGTCCCGCGTGCGTGGCGGGGGCCGCGATGGCCATGTCGGGCAGCCATGCCGTGGCCGCCCCGGCCGCCAGCGCGATCAGGATGAGCGAGGCGGCGTAGAAGCTAGCCGCTTTGAGCCCCATCGCCGAGCGGATGGCGTTGAGCTCGCCCAGGTTCGTCGCCGGGCCCGCGATGAGGAACGCGACCGCGACCCCCGGATCGACACCGCGAGCGATCAGGCTCCCGGCGATCAGCAGCGAGGGGACCGAGCAGGTGTAGGCCGGCAGCGACAGAGCGATCGCCGCTATCAGGGCGACCCAGCTCGGCTGACCGAGCCATGTCGACACCAGTCCCGACGGCAGTCCCACCAGGATCGCGGAGGCGACAAGCAAACCAACGACAAGCGACGCGCTCACCTCGGTTCCCAGGTCGCCGAACGCCCAACGCATCGCCGAGGCGGTTCGCCCGCCGGTCGACCGCCTGGCGCCGCAACCGCAGCCGCAGGCTCTGCCGCTGGTGGCGGGCGTACGGACCTGGCCGAGCCATCGGTTGCCGATGATCCCGAGCAGCAGCGCTCCGGAAATCGCCAACGCGGAGTACAGGCCCAGCAGCAACGGTCCGAGCACGCCCCAACCCACGACGAGCGTGACGGGGGAGACGGCGGGCGACGTGGTCATGAACGCCAGGGCGGAGCCGATGGACGCACCGCTGCGTGTCATCGCGACGCCTAGCGGGATGGTGCTGCACGAGCAGATCGGCAGCAGAGCCCCGAAGCCGACGGCGCGGACGACCGGCGCAAGACCGCCACCCACGCCCACCTGGCGCATCCGCTTGGCGGGGACGAACTCGTGGAGCAGCCCCGCGATCATGAAGCCGAGCACCACCAACGGCGCGGATTCCAACAGCACCGCGCAGAACGCGGCGCCGAACTCGAACAGAAAGGGCATGGAATGCCCCCAAGAGGGTCACGGCAGAGGGGCCGCCCGTAAGTCTCATTCACCACGATCGAACGCGTGACGAGACCAACCGGACGGCACGAACTCGCACGGCAGGCCGGCAGGGCCGTCCGTGCGAACACGAAGCGGCTCAGACCGCCGGAGGACCGCGAGAGAGAGCCAGGCGGATCGCCGCGGCGACGACCGCGTTCTGCCGCTGAACCGCGGACTCAGCGTGGGCGACCTCGATCGTGAGTCGGTCGAACTCAAAGGGGGTCGCGCTGTGGTACTGCGCTAGCAGATCGCATACCGCGCACCCGTCGCAGCCGGCTTGCTTGACCGCAGCTACGCCGGCCTCCGCGGAGGCCGCAGCGGGCGAAGCCGCATTGTTCGTCGCCGCACGGCGGCAGAACGAACAGTCGTGGCCGTCCGAGAGCGGCTCCACCGTGTCGACGCAGCAGACCGACTCGCAAGAACCGTGTTCGCACCCGAAGAGTCGGTGCAGACCCGTGCCCATGCCAGCGACAAGCAAAACTTGCGCGAGCAACGTCCAGGCGACGGTGGTTATGAGCCGGTTCGACATGCGTCACAGTGTTGGCAGAACACCCCCCATTCTGCTGGCCCGCCGCGATCGACGCAAGCAAGAAACCCGCGACGCCGCCGCCTGGCGTGCGGCTACGGACGAACCGGGGTACCGCCAATTGCCGTCTCGGTCCCCGCCAGCTACCCCGCTTACGCCTTGGCCGCGAGCGCTTCTTCCACACTCGCGTTCCATACGGGGAACGGATCTTTGTAGACCTTCCAGCCCTCAATGCCCGTCGAGAGCTCCTCGTCCGTGAGCAAGCAAGCCTGGAGCGAGTCGTAGATCCCGAGTTCGTCCATGCCGATGCCGATGAAGACCAGCTCCTGCCGGCAATCGCCGACCTCGGGGTGCCACTTGGCTTCGAGTTCGCCCTGAAAGCCCTCGGATTGCGGCCAGTGCTCTTGGGGCACCGCCGCCCACCAGAACCCGCCGAAATCGAGCCGCGCCACGCGGCCCGCTTGGGACCAGACGCCGATCTTGTCCAGCCGGCTCGCGAGCCAGAAGAACCCCTTGCTGCGCAGCACGCCGTTCCAGTCTTGGTTGAGCCGCTCGTAGAACCGCTCGGGGTGGAACGGCCGTCGGGCGCGGTACACGAAGCTGCTGACGCCGTACTCCTCCACCTCGCTGGCGCCGTCTCCGCGGAGCGTGAGCTGCCAGCCCTTGCTCTGCTTGGCGATCTCGAAGTCGAAACGGCCGGTGCCCATGATCCGCGTCGGATCGATCTGGCCAAACGAGGATCGCAGCTTGAGAGCGTGCGGGTTCAGCTGCTCGATGTAGGCCTCGATCGCCGCCATCGCGTCTGCGTCGATCAAGTCGGTCTTGTTCAGCACGATCACGTTGGCGAACTCGACCTGCTCGGTCAGCAGGTCGGCGACCGTGCGGGGATCGTCCTCCGTGGCGGCTTGGTCGAGGCTCTGGAGGTCCTTGCCGACGCGGAGGTCCTCTAAGAAGTTGGCCGCGTCGACCACGGTCACCATCGTGTCAAGGTCCGCGAGATCGCACAGCGACGTTCCTTCGCCGATGTCGAACGTGAAGGTGTCCGCCACGGGGGCGGGCTCGGAGATGCCCGTCGACTCGATCAGCAGGTAGTCGAACCGATCCTCGGCCGCCAGCGACGCGACCTCGGCGAGCAGGTCCTCGCGGAGTGTGCAGCAGATGCAGCCGTTGGTCATCTCGACGAGCTTCTCTTCCGTGCGGCTCAGCGCGGCCTCACCGCCGACGATCAGCTGCGAGTCGATGTTGACCTCGCTCATGTCGTTGACGATCACCGCGACACGCAAGCCGGCTCGGTTGGCCAGCACGTGGTTGAGGAGCGTCGTCTTGCCGGCTCCGAGGAAGCCGGACAAGACGGTCACAGGCAGTCTCTTCATGCGGGCCTCGGGAGAACGTTGTGGCGCCGCGGCGCTCGGGGGGTATCCGCTGGTTGTGTCAGGTCCGGCGCCGACGAACGCCTAGCCGCCGTCTCGAGGGCGCTAGACCAATCCGGCGGGGTCGGCGGCGAACGCCTCGTGGAGCGATCGCCACGCCGCCGCCATTGCCGGCGCCGGCACGATCGGTCCGCGGGTGACCTTCCACGCGTCGAGTGTCGCTTGGCGGTAGTCGGCTCCTAGCCGCTCGGCGACGGCGACCTCGTAGTCATGTATCCAGTCGATCAACGCCAGCGTCAACGAGGCGCACGCCGCTTTTTCCGCTTCCGACGACGGGCCGAGCTGCGGCATGTCCGAATCCGACCAGGGCGGACACCGGAGCTCCGGGTCGGTCATATAACGCGGCCGAAACTCGAAGCGCGGCAGGAACACGGCCCCGAGCCGATCGTCGCCGTAGAACACGCCGAACCCTCGCAGGACCACCCGCCGGCCGGCTGGCAGTTGCAGTGTGTACACGCTGGAGCACTTCTCGCGGTCGGCCGGGGCGGCGAGACGGTCGAAGCCGACCTCGACGAGCCAGTTCCCCTCGGCGCGGAGGACGTCGCGTCCCCAGCACCAGATCTGTTGGCTCAGCAGGTTCACTCCCGTTCGGAGGAGTTCTCGGCGAGAGAGCCGTTCGTCGTTCGTCTCCAGCGTCGCGGCCATCTCAGTCTGCCTCGCTGCCGATGATCGTGGCGGTGTTCGCCGCCAGCCAGGCCGACGCGGCGGCCAGCTGCAGCCAGTCGCCGGTTGAGGTGATGCCGTAGGCCACCACGCTGGCGATCCAGAACAGGCTGGCGGCCGTCTGCCCGATCCACTCGACCCGCAAGACTCTCGCGAGCCGGCTGCGCCCGGCGGGGGGCGAGGTTGCCACGCCGGGCGTGTGCTCGTCGCTCAGCGACGTGGGCGGTGTCGGCGTGCTACTCCTCGTGGCGGTTGTCAACATGCGCACTCTTCCCCACAGCAGGAAAGATCGTCTAGGTACATGCCCCACTGGCGGTACACCTCGAGGTCCTCCGCCGAATGGCCGAGCGAGGTCGCGATCGCCTTCGCGACGACCGCGAAACGCTGCCGGTATTTGTAGATGAAGCAGAACACGTGCTTGTCGTGCCGCACCGCTGGCCCGCACAGGAACAGGCCCGGCGTGATCGTCGACTCGTCGTGCTCGGACAGCAACGGGTAGCCGTCTTCGCGGGCTTCGAATAGGTCTGCCACCAGGTGAACGCTGCCCTCGAAGCCCGTAGCCATCAGCGGTTGCGTGGGCGTCTCGTGTTCTCGATCGTCGCAGGTGCACACGACGTACGAGCCCGCACGCTGTCGGACGCCGCAAACCTCGCAGTGGGGCACGAGCTGCACGCGCGAGCGAAAACCGTCTACCTGCATCCGCTCGAGTGAGTAGGTCGACAGCGCGACGCTCGGGTCGGACGTGCTGGCAGTCCAGGGGCAGCCGGTGTCCAGCAGCCGGGCACGCTTGTGGGACTGTGCCAAGTGGAACGCGGCGTCCACGCCCGACTCGTAACCGCCGATGATCACGAAATCGTCGCCCGGCAGGTCGGCGTACGACGGCACGGTCGCGGTGTGCCGGCAGAGCCCGGCCCCCTCAAAGTTGAGCTGCCTCGGATACTGGAACTCGCCTGCCGCCCAGACCAGGCGGCGGCAGTAGAGCGTCTCGGTCGGGGTGTCCACGAGAAACAGATCGGCGTGCTTCGTCACCCGGATGACGTCCAAGCCTTCTCGGACCGGCACCTCAAAGTGCTTGGCGACGCTCCGCAGGTGCTGGGCGTACTGCTGCCCGGTCGGATGCTCCACCTCGAGGCTGTACGCCGGCGACACGCCGATCGCCACCGAGTTGAGATCGAGCATGCCGATCGAGTTGCTGGGGAACGACGGCGTGATGAACCGCGTCTCCGCCGGCCAGCGGTCGAACGACGCGCCGACGCCGTGGCGATCGATGACCACGTAGTTCTCGATCCCGGCATGCCGCAGAGCGACGCCAACCCCAACGCCGGCCGCGCCGGCGCCGACAACCACCGCGTCGAGGATGCGGACGTCTGTGCCTGCCATCATCAGACGGGTTCCTTGCTTGGGTTGGCGTCGTACCGGCCGCGTGGGCTCGGCGAGTCGGGCCGGAAGTCGACGCGCGCCCCGCTCATCCGCCGGCCCCGGCCGGTTCCGCGTCTTCTTCCACGTCGATCTCGATCTCCGGCAGCGGATCGTCGTACTTCGCCCAGGCAGCGGGGCCCGCGGCCATTTCTTCGTCGGTCAGCAGGCACTCGTTGAGGAGCGACGTGACCGCCTCGCGATCCATATCGATGCCGATAAAGACGATCTCCTGCCGACGGTCGCCGTAGGGGCCGTCGAAGCCCGAGCGGATATCGGCGAGCAGCTCGGCGTTCTCGGGGATCTCGTCGGGCCACTCCTCTTCGGGCGCCGCGGCCCACCACAGCCCCGCGGGGTTGAGCTGGTACGAGACGCCGGCCTGGCCCCACAGGTAGGCCGAATCGTTCCGCTGCGCGAACCAGGCGAACCCCTTGGAACGGATAACACCGGCCAGGAACCCTTCGTCGAGGTCCATCCGGGCCATGAATCGCTCTGCTTGGATCGGCCGGCGGGCGCGGTAGACGAAGCTGGTGACGCCGTACTCGTCGGTCTCCGGCTGCTCTTTGCCGCGCGGCACCTCCAGCCAGCCGGGCTGGGCGCTCGCCTCGTCCATCGAGAAGAGCCCGGTGCCGACGATCGCCGACGGATCGATCCGGCCACGGGTCGTCTCGATGATCCGCGCCTTCGGGTTGAGGTTGCGGATCATGCCGAGGACCGTCGTCTTCTCCGCCTCGTCGACGAGGTCGCACTTGTTCAGCAGGATCACGTTCGCGAACTCGAGCTGATCCACGAGCAGATCGACCACGTTGCGCTTGTCCTCTTCGCCCAGGCCGATCGCGCGATCGACGAGGTCGTCGGCCGAGCCGAAGTCATTCAGGAAGTTCCGTGCGTCTACCACGGTGACCATGCTGTCCAGCTGCGAGACCTCCGAGAGGCTCGCTCCCTCGTCGTCGGCAAAGGTAAACGTCTCGGCGACCGGCATCGGCTCGCTGATGCCGGTCGACTCGATGAGCAAATAATCGAAGCGGCCGTCCTTCGCGAGGTTGGCCACCTCTTCGAGCAGGTCCTCGCGGAGCGTGCAGCAGATGCACCCGTTGGACATTTCGACGAGCTTCTCCTCAGTCCGGCTCAAGCCCGCCTCCCCGCCGCGGACGAGCGAGGCATCGATATTTACCTCGCTCATGTCGTTCACGATCACGGCCACTCGCAGCCCCTGCCGGTTCGCGAGGACGTGGTTGAGCACCGTGGTTTTTCCGGCGCCGAGGAAGCCGGAAAGCACCGTGACGGGGAGTCGCTTGGTCATGGACGTCGCCGCGTGACTGAGGTTAAGGGTGATTCGTTGGGGCGCCGCGGTTAGCGGACGCGTCGCGAGATGATACCAACGCCGACGAGGTAAAGGGCGAACGCTGTCGGCTCGGGGACGATTGTCGCTCGGAAGCCGCCGTAGCTCCCGTCGCCCGCCAGGAAATAGCCGAGGATCGTCCCCGTGTCGTCGATGTCGTAGCCGTACGTCTCGACCGCCCCGGGGAAGAAGAGCTCGGTCATCGCGCCCGTCTGGCCGTCGCGGTAGAAGCTTCGCAGATCGCCGTAGAACTCGTCCACGCCGCGGAGCCCGAACACGATCGCGTCGCCCGCGTCGTTGAGGCTCGTCACGACGAAGTTGCCGGCGGCGGGCGCCGCGATCACGTCGAACGTGTCGGTCGCGATGTCGTAGAGGAACGGGAAGGCCGCGCCCGCCGCGTCGTAGTAGGCGCCGCCCGCCTTGCCGGCGTCGTTGACCCCGTAGAGCTGCGTCTCGGACGAGCCGGGGAACTCGACGCTCCGCGAGAGTCCGCTCGACGGCTGCTCGACGAAGCCGCGCCGCCCGTTCGGCGTGATATAGAAGCCCGTGTAGGTGTCGTCGTTGCTGATGCCGAACGGCACGGTCCCGAGCGCCCCGGGGAAGTTGTAAGGTGTCTCGTTGCCGGCCGTGTCTCGCTGGAAGCCTTCGGGCGTACCGCCGACCGGGACGTTGGTGCCAACGACGACGCCGGCGTTGTTGATCGCGGTGGGGAACGCGAGCCGATCCGTGGTGCTCCAGAACTGCGCCGAGCCATCGGGTAGGCGGACGAAACCGTCGAGCAAGCTGGTCGAGGCGTTGGGCACACTGCCGACCGACTGACCCAGGTCATTCACGTCCAGCAGGTAGCGGATCGGCTCCCCGCCGGCGGTCAGCGTGGTGTACTCAAACGGTACCGCCGAAGTAATCGCTGGGGCGACGCCGGCCGCGATGAACGCCAACAAGCAAACTCTTAATTGCATCGGGATATTCCTCAAGGAGACTGTCGACTTAAGGGTGTCCATCAATGACGATCTTGGTCCTAGCCGGCGTGTCGCGGACATGTGGCGGCGGCGAGTAGCCGAATGAGGTGAGTAGCAAGTCGGGCAAGTCGGGAACGACGACTTCTTTGGCCCGCCTATTCGATCGCGGACTCGAGCGGGATCATTGCCGCGATCAGGCCCGCCGACGTTGGATAGGCCGTGCGATCGACTTCGCGTCCGTCCGAGAGCACCACGTAGCTCGGACACATCGTCACGCCCCACTCCGCGGCGAGCTCACGCTCGGCGTTCAGGTCGACGCGGCGGACGTGGACGCGACCCGCCTCGGCCTGCGCCAGTCGATTGATCGCCGGGCGCATCTCGTCGCAGCGAAAGCAGCCCGTCGGCACGCAGAACTCGATCAGCGTGGGCGGGCCCGGTTCGCCCAGCAGCCCTTTAACCTCGGCGGCGTCGGCGTAAGGCACGTCGAGAGCCCGCGGTGGCGCCGGAGGCGACGGCTGCCCGCATCCGAGCAACGCGGCTGCCACCACCAGCCCAGCCACCGTGCATGCCACGAACGGCGTGGCGGGCGACACGCGATGCGACGGCGTGACGGATGAGCGGTGGTCTGCGGGCTGCGACGTCATCGGGACCTGCGGCACGGGGAACGGCCGGGAGATGTTCCCGGCAGCACCGCAGATCCTAAACACATGCAAAAGAGTTGCAAGTGGGGTCGCTTGGTTGGGCCGACGCGGCGTTACGCGTCCACACACGCCCCGCACCGGCCGCGGAGCAGGACCTCGGTGATCTGACCGAGGGCCTTCCGCCGGGGCCCACGCTCGGGCGAGACCTTGAGCGTGAATCCGTCCAGGCACGTCAGCGTGCCGCAATCGATGCACATGAAGTGCGGGTGCTCGGCGGCGCCGTCCCCGTCGACGTTCGACAACTCAAACCGCCGCACCTGATCGCCGAGGTCTAGCCGGGTGACAAGAGCGGCGTTCGCGAGCTCGTTCAGGCAGCGGAACAGTGTTGATTGGTCGAAGCCCGAGTCGGCCAGGGCTCCGACAACGTCCGCATGGCTCTGCGGCTTGCCGACGTCCGCCAGCCGACGTAGTACCGATACCCGGGCCGCTGTCGCCCGCAGTCCTGCCGCTCGGAGGGTTTCCTTCGCCCAAGTGGGCGTCGCTACGTCGGGCTTGGTCATCGAGAAGCCGCCGGGGTGTGCGTTGCGGACCTGAAGGCCATCATGAACGCATTGCAAGTAGATTGCAAATGCGGGGCGTACCAACGCGGCGTGGCCTAGGGGCCGCCGCGGGCGGACCTGCCGAGACTGATAGCGTTCGTCCGATGCCTCCGAACCTTGGCTGGCCACGCTTGAGCGATCACCGCCCGTTGCGCTTCGGTGGCAGACTTGCTGCCGGGGCCGTGGCATCAGAGATCGGAGGGTTTCAAGCCTTCCACACGCGTCCCGTGGGCGCGTCAACACCCGCGGTCAGGTTGCGTGTGTCGATCACCAGCGGGCAAGAATCGACGAGCACCTGGGGGTCGAACGCGGAGTGGTCCGTCACCACCACCGCGCAGTCGAGCGAACCGAGGTACTCGGGAGAGAACGACTCGCTCTCGAGCGGCAGCACGCGGTAACGTCGCGCCTCGGGCAGCGTGGGGATCTGCGGGTCGGAGTAGCTGAGGTCGGCGCCCCGCTCGTTGAGCAGCTCCATCACCTTGTAGGCGGGGCTCTCGCGCGGGTCGTCGATGTCTTTCTTGTAGGCGACGCCGAGCACGCCGATCTTGCTGCCGCGGATAGGTTTGCCGACGCTGTTGAGCGCTTCCGCCACCCGATTCACGACGTACAGGGGCATGCCCGAGTTGATCTCGCCCGAGAGCTCGATGAACTTCGCCGGCAACTCGTGCTTGCGCGCGACCCAGGACAGATAGAACGGGTCGATGGGGATGCAGTGACCGCCGAGGCCGGGGCCCGGGTAGAATGCCTGGAAGCCGAACGGCTTGGTCTTCGCCGCGTCGATGACCTCCCAGACGTCGATGCCGAGCCGGTCGTAGATCATCTTCAGCTCGTTCACCATCGCGATGTTCACGCTGCGATAGGTGTTCTCCAGAATCTTGCACGCCTCGGCGATCTCGCAGCTGCTGACCGGGACGGTCTGCGACATCGCTTGCTGATAGAACAGGTCGGCCAGGCTCAGGCTGGTTGGGTCGAGGCCGCCGACCACTTTTGGGATCGTGCTGGTCGAGAAGCTCTTGTTGCCGGGGTCTTCGCGCTCCGGGCTGTAAGCGACGAAGAAGTCTTCGCCCACCGCGAGCCCGGACCTGGCGAGGATCGGCACGATCACGTCGCGCGTGGTTCCCGGGTACGTGGTGCTCTCGAGGATTACGAGCTGCCCTGGCCGGAGCGACTCGGCGATGGCGCGGGCGGTCGACTCGACGTAACGCAGGTCGGGGTCGCGGCTCTCGCTGAGCGGCGTGGGCACGCAGATGAGCAACACGTCCGCCTCGCCTAGCCGCGACATGTCGGCGGTCGCCTCGAAGCGCTGCTTATCGATCCAGCCCTGGATGACCGACGGCTTGATGTGGGCGATGTACGTCTCGCCGCGGTTGAGCATCTCGACCTTGGTAGGGTCCACGTCGTACCCCAGGGCCGAGTAGCCCGCCTCGACGTACGCGTTGATAAGCGGCAGGCCGACATAGCCGAGCCCGATGATGCCGACGCGGGCCTCCTTGGTTCGGATCCGGTCGGTCAGCTGTTCGGCGTGAGAAACGGTGAGCGGCATTGCGGGCGGGGTCGCTTAGCGAAGGACAGCGGACAGGCGGGAAGATGCCATTGTATCTACATCAGCGTATCGAGCCACGCCGCGAGTTCGGCGGTCTGGTGGCGCCGGTTGTAGCGGCTGGCCAGCCGAGCACGCTCGTCCGGAAGGTCGGGCGACGGGCTGAGGAGGCGTCGCAACGCCGCCGTGAACGCGGCCTGGCTCGGGTTGGTGAGCACCTCGCAGCCAGCCAAGCGGCGGACGAGTTGTCGGTCGGTCCGCGTGGGATTCACGACCAGGATCGGGGCCCCGGTCACCAAGTACTCGAACAGCTTCGAGCTCGTCCCCATGCACCGCGAACGTTCTTCGCTCAGGTACGCCAGCAGCAAGTCGGCTCCGGCCGCCAAGCGGATCGCTTCCGGGTGCGGCACGCTGCCGAGGAACTCGAGCCGCTCGCGGTTCTCGGCGCCCACAGCGGCGGCCGTCGCCGGCACTCCGCCCGCGTGTCGGAACTCCAGCTCGTGCCCCTCGGCCGCCAGAGTGCTGAGGGCGGAGCCGAGAAGTTCGGGCGCCTCCGGCGCGAGGTACCCGACGGCGCGCACGCTCTTCCGCTGCTCGGGTTGTCGGGCGGCCTGTGCCTCCTGGGCCATCGCCGCCATCTCGTCGGGCGCGCCGTTGGGCAGGATGCGCACCTCGCCCTTCCGGCCGGGAAACGCGACGCGTGCCCACCGGCCGTGCAGCGGGATCGCGTGCACGGTCATGTCGGCCTCTGCGTAGATCGAGCGTTCGAATCGGCGGTGCGCGTGCCACAGCGGGCGGCGCCAGCCGGTAGGCTGAAAGCGATCGTCGATCAGGTACGGGTCGCGGAAGTCGGCGACCCACTTCGCGTTGACCGCGTCCGCGATTCGCCTCCCCAGCCAGTGGATCGAGTGCGACGGACTGCTCGAGAGCACGACGTCCGGCTCGATCGCGCGGGCGATCCGTATCGCCTCATCTCGATGCTTCCGACAGCTCAAGAGACCCACGTCAGGCACCACGGTCTGCTCGAGCCAGCTCCGCCCCCAGCCGCTCAGCCCCCGCACCCAACCGCCAGGACCACTAGCCAAAGAGCCACCGGAGCCCTGGGCCGCAGGGCCGCCGGGCGGGCGTGCCGACGCCTCGGGTCCGTAGTAATGGACACGCACGGCGGGGTGGACTGCTTCGGCCAGTTGTTGCTCGGTGGCCCGATGGCCGTAGTGGCGACAGAGGGCGTGCGTCTCCCACCCGAGTTCTGGCAAGACGCGGGCCCACTGCGTGACCCGAACCGCCCCGACACGCGGGTCGGGGTAGAACATCGGCGAGAGGATCAGCAGGCGTGGCATGGGTCGGATTGATTGCAGACGATCACAGATCGTGGTGGGTTCCAATGGTGCGATGCGAACAGCGGACTATCAATGACTCGCACTTCCGTACGCGGATCGATCGACGGAGCGTCAGCGAGCGCGTGATCTGTCGCCGATTTGGCCCCGAAGTGTCGCCTCGGCTGGAAGAATGGCGGCCCAGCGGTCGTGCGACATCGGCGTGTTGTAACGACGCGGCCGTTGCTCCGATTCTCTGAATGGCGGGGTGATTGGTCCGATCAGAGCGGCGGCGACGCCCCGGTCATCGGTGCCCGCGTCGGACCTCGGCTCGCCGGTGGTCGTGACGGAGGTGCTTGAATGATAATGGAACGCCTGCCGGGTCTGGTGCGTCGGAACGCCCCACCGGGATCGACGCCCCCAAACTCTTGAGATCGCCCCACTTGGCAAGCGAAGACTACTTCTCGGATACCGATCTGCGGAGCGATCTGAAGGCTAAGACCGTTCGTGGCGGAGCTTGGACGGCGGTCGGGCAGATGGTGACGATCGCCGTGTCGCTCGGATCTCAGCCGGTGCTGGGTCGGTTGCTCGACCCGGAAGACTTTGGCCTGATGGCCATGGTCGCTTTCTTTACCAACTTTGGCATGCTTCTCGTCAACGCGGGCTTGGCCCTCGCCACGATCCAGCGCGATCGGATTACCCATGCTCAGGTGTCTAACCTGTTCTGGATCGCTACTGGCCTCGGTGTCGCGATCGGCATTGTCGTCGCGTTTCTGGCGCCGGGCGTTGCGGGGCTCTACGGAGACGACCGGCTGATCGCGGTTACGCTCGCCCTCGCGGCGTCGTTCCCGCTGTGCGGGATGACAATCCAGCATCAGGCGTTGCTCCGACGGACGATGAAGTTTCGCGAACTCGCCGCGATTCAGATTCTCGCGATGACGGCCGCTCAAGGGATCGCTATCGCCTGGGCGTGGCGTCGTTCGGGCGAGGCCGACGACTACTGGGCGTTGGTCTCCATTCCGATCACGACGGCGCTCGTCCAGATGCTCGCGTGTTGGCTGGCTTGCGGGTGGCGTCCCGGGTGGCCACGCCGTGGCGTCGGCACTCGCGAACTGGTCAGCTTCGGGGCCGACGTCACCGGCTTCAACGTCGTCAACTATTTCGCACGCAATCTCGACAAACCGCTCATAGGCTGGTGGTGGGGCGCCCCCGCGGCCGGCTACTACGATCGTGCGTATCGTCTCTTCCTAACACCAATCACCCACGCCACCGGACCCTACGCGGGCGTGGCGATCACCGCCCTGAGCCGAGTGACTGACCAGCCCGCGAAGTATCGCGAGGCGTACCTCCGGATCCTCAAGCCACTGCTGCTCGTGCTGTGCCCCGCTGTGGTCGGCTCGATGGTGTACGCGGAAGAGATCGTCATCGTGGTGCTTGGCCCGAAGTGGGGCGAGTCGGCACACATCCTGCGTTACCTGATGCTCGTCGGCGTGGTGCAGCCGTTCACGAACGCGGTCAGCTGGATCATGTTCTCTCACGGTCGGAGCCGCGACGTGCTGCGGCTCGGGACGATCGGTGCGGCGATCAAGGTCTCCTCGTTCTTTGTTGGCTTGCCGTGGGGGCCCGTGGGTGTCGCGCTCTCGTACGCCTTAGGAGGGGTTGTTATCCACACGCCGATGGCCATCTGGTACGTCACGCGCACGGGGCCAATCTCGTGGCGTGATCTGGTGACGGCGTTCTCCTCGGCGTTGCCGGCCGCGGCGACAGTAGCCGTCGTGGCGCTCGCGACGAAGCTTCAGCTGGCGCACCTGCCACAAGCCGCGTCACTGGCCGTTGGCCTGGGGCTATCGGTCGCGGTGTGGCTTGCCCTGGTGTGGCGAAGCGAGGATGGCAAGTACACTATCGGCGAGGTGCTCCGCATCTTCCGACCTACCCCGCCGGCGACCTGATCGCTCGCCAGAGTCGCCTTGAATCGAGCCGGCTCCGCCCGATCCCCCCCGACGTCCAGGGCCCCGCACCGCGACTATGATCTCTCTGGCCAAACGTCTCGCTCGACCGATCGCCATGTGGGCCGATCGCCGCTTGATGGCTCTGTGTGAGTGGGCGCCCTATCTGTCGAACCTCTATTATTGCGTCCACCGCGATTTTGAGCGTGAGCATCACGCGGTGATCGTCGGTCGCCGTCGCTACGAGCGAAGCATCGGCGGAGCGTCGGACCAAGGGCACCTCTACCGCCTGCGTCGGAACACTCACCGGCTCGAGAAGGGGCTTATCTCTCGGCCGCGTCGCGACGTGTTCGCTCGAGACTACCTGCCAGAGACGGTTGAGTCTTTCGAGGCGCTGTACAACGGTCCGACAGCGCGGGAGCGAGACGACCTCTACGCCTGGGCCGAGTCGGTCCTCCGCTCGTACTTCGACGCGGTAAGGCCGGGCCTCAACGATCGGATCGACGCCCTGAGGGCCCGCTTCCACAAAGCGGCGGAAGCCCCTTCGTGCGAGCAGCCACGTGCGCCGTACGAGCGTGCTACCGCGCCACTGCCCACGACCATCGATCACCTGATGGAGCTCGCGAAACGTCGCCGGAGCGTGCGGTGGTACGAGCAGCGTCCTGTGCCGCGAGAGGCGATCGATCAAGCCGTCAAGGTCGCGGGGTACTCGCCGAGCGCCTGCAATCGCCAGCCGTTCGAGTTCCGCGTGTACGACGATCCGCAGATGATCGCTCAGCTTTCCAACGTGCCGATGGGCACCAAAGGCTTCAGCCATCAGTTCCCCGTCTTCATCGTCATCGTCGGCAAACTGTACGCCTACCCGTTCGAGCGTGACCGCCACGTCATCTACATCGATGCTTCGCTCGCGGCGATGGCCCTTCAGTACGCGCTCGAGGTTCAGGGTGTCGCGACTTGCTCCATCAACTGGCCAGACATCAGCTCGCGAGAGGCGATGATGGCCGAACGCCTGGGTCTTGGTCCCGACGAGCGCGTCGTCATGTGCCTATCGGCTGGTTACCCCGATACGACCGGCCTGGTGCCCTACTCACAGAAGAAGCCGCTGAACGAGCTGCGGTCGTACAACCAGATGGCGGGCAACCCGACCGGAGCTGCGGAATGATCGTGGAGATACGCGGCGCGGGCTTTCACAACAAAGGCGCGGAACTCATGCTCCGCACCACCGTGTCTCGGTTGACGGGAAAGTACCCCGACGCCCAGATCGCTGTGGAGCCGGCTCCCGGCACGCCGTTCCATCAGCGGGCGAAGCTCGGACTGAAGGCGATCTACCCCTGCTACACGCAGTTCGGCGGTTGGTTGCGCAGTCTCGTGATCCGCTCGAAGGCTCTCGAGACGCTCGCCTTCGCATTGACTCGTGCGACGCGGCCCAGCGACGCGGGCGAGACACTTGGGCTCGTCGATAGGGAAGACTCGCACGGGTTGATCGATATCGCTGGCTACGCGTACGGCGACAAGTTCCCGGCCGTCCGCACGCGAATCGCCGCTGAAGCGGCCGCGAGCTACGGTAGGCGTGGCAGGCCCGTCGTTTTCATGCCGCAGATGTTTGGGCCGTTTGAGGACCCAAGCGGCGCGTACTGGCTCCGAAAGGCCGCAGAGCACGCGACCCTCATCTACGCCCGCGAGCCACGCTCGCTCGAGATGCTGCGCTCGCTGCTCGGCGAGGACCCGCGCCTACGCCTGTGTCCTGACATCACCATCGCGAGCTTGCTGCCCGGCGAACCTATCGACGACACGGCGACGCCCGACTACGCGTGTGTTGTTCCGAACGAGCGGATGCAGGACAGCGGCAAGGCCGAGTGGGGCGACACCTACGTCACACGCCTCCGAGGCGCCATCGAGCGGATCGAGGCAAGCGGTATTCGCCCGGTTCTGGTCATCCATACAAACGACAGTGGAGACCGGAAGATCGCCGAGCAACTGGTCGCTGACTTCGGCTCGCATCGGGTGGGGCTCTTCGATGATCCCGACCCTTACGAGCTGAAGCGATTCCTGGGCGGCGCCGCGCTCGTGGTCGGCTCTCGGTTCCACAGTCTGGTCGCTTCCCTCTCGCTCGGTGTTCCGGCTGTGGCCCTCGGATGGGCGCATAAGTACGAGATGCTGGCCGAAGACTTCGGCGTCCCCGACCTGCAGCATCGAGGGGCCGACGACCCCAGCCATCTGCTGAGTCTTGTCGATCGGCTGCTCGACGCGGACGAGAACGCCCGGCTGCGACGGACCATCTCAGAGCGAGCCTCGGCCAGTCGGGAGACGATCGAGGCGATGTGGGATGAAGTACTCGGGTTGCTTGCTCCGACGAGCAGTTGACTCAAATGAGTCCGCCTTGCTCTTTCACTGAACCGCGGGTTGAACGCCCTACCCGGTGAAGTACGCGTAGGCGGCCGCGATGAGCCCCACGACGAGCACCGACGCCACGACGTCCACGCCGTTCCAGCTCGCGCGAGAGTCTGCCCGGTGTTCGTCGGACTGCGCCCCGAACGTCAGTCCGCGGATGCGGTCCTCGTCGGGCGCCGCGGTGGCGTAGCTCGCGGCGAACATCGCGGCGGTGCAGACGAGGAAGATCGCCAGGCTGAAGTACTGGAAGTACATGTTGTTGATCACGTAGTTCAGGGTGCCCGCCGGGTAGCCCTGCTCGTAGCCGTCGAAGCCGAGCGACACCGGCGTGTCGATCGCGAGCTTCCAGAGACCGAGTCCGAAGCCGACGAGCAGCGCCGCGAGGCATCCCGCGGCGTTGACGCGTTTGAAGAACACCCCGCCGAAGAAGACGACGAAGATCGGCGGAGCCAGGTACGCCTGCACGCTCTGCAGGTAGCCGTACAGGCCCTCGGCGCTGGCGATCACCGGCACCCACGCGAGGCCGAGCGCCACCATCACGCCGGTCGCGACCCGCCCGACCCACACGATCTGCTGCTGCGAGGCGCCGGGGCGGACCTTGCTGTAGAGATCCATGGTGAAGAGGGTGCTGCACGCGTTGAAGACCCCGGCGAGCGAGCTCATCAGCGCCGACAGCAGCCCCGCGACCACGATCCCGCGGATGCCGGCCGGCAGCACGCTCTTCACCAGCAGCGGGAACGCCGCCTGCGCCTGATCGCGGACCACGTCGCCGTCGCCATCGACGAGCGCCTCGAGCCCGGCGGTTTGGCCCTGCTTCGCTAGCGCGAACGCGATCATGCCGGGCACGATAAAGATGAACACGGGCAGCAGCTTCAGGAACGCGGCGAACAGGCTGCCGCGCCTTGCCTGGCGTTCGTTCTCGGCGCCGAGCACACGCTGGACGATGTACTGGTCCGTGCACCAGTACCAGAGACCGATGATCGGCGCACAGAACAGCATGCCCACCCACGGGTACACGCCGTTGTCGAAGTACCACGCCGCGCGGGCGGGGCGGCCCTCGGCGGCGGCCTCGCGGATCGGCTGCCACGTGGACTCCACGCCTTCGGGCATCATCGGCTGCCAGAGGTTGAACATCTCGCTGCCGCACGTTGCGCGGAGCGCTTCCCAGCCGGTCACGCCCTCCGATGCGAGCGCCCCCAAGCCGTACCACGTGGCCAGGGCCGATCCGGCGATCAGCACGACCGTCTGAACGGTCTCGGTGTACGCCACGGCGCGGAACCCGCCGAGGATGGTGTACGCCCCGGTGAGCAGGATCACCACGAACGAGCCGATCCAGAAGCTGTCGATCGTGGTGGCGCCGATGTTGAACGCGAGGTCGGGCAGCAGGGTGCGGAACACGATCCCGCCGGCAAAGATCCCCACGGCGATCTTCGTCAGCACGTACGCGACCAGCGAGATAATCGCCAGCACCCAGCGGGCGCTCGCGTTGAAGCGGCGTTCGAGGAACTCGGGCATCGTGTAGACCATCGACCGCATGTAGAACGGCACGAGCACCCAGCCGAGCACCAGAAGGCACCACGCGTGCAGCTCGTAGTGGGCGAAGATCACGCCGTCGGTGGCGCCCGAGCCGGCGAGGCCGACGAGGTGCTCCGAGCCGATGTTGGACGCGAAGATCGAGGCGCCCACGACGAACCAGCCCAGATGCCGTCCGGCGAGGAAGTAGTCGTCGGCCGTGTCTTGGCTCTGGCGGATCACCCACCACGCGAGCAGCCCGAGCAGGGCGAAGTACCCACCGACGACCAACCAGTCGAGCGTTTCCACAGACGCGATCCGAATGCTAGAGAGAAGGGCGTAGTTCCGTCGGCGAGAGTCTACTCGTCAACGCGGACGAGTTCGACGCCGACCATACGCGCGAGGTCGAGATAGTGCTCGGCGGTGAGGGCCGTCGCGTAGGTCGGGTGGTGCGAGCCGCCCGCCTCGATCCACGCGGACGTCGCGTGGCGAAGACTCGGTTTCGGCTTCCACACCGCCCGAGCGACCGGCAGGTTCGGCAGCGGCGCCGGCGGCGGAACCGACTCCACCTCGCCGAGGACGACGCGGAACCGGTTCCCGAGGTCGATGAGCGATGCGTTCACCGCTTGTCCCGGGGCCGCATCGAACACCAGCCGCACGGGGTCTTCTTTGCCACCGATCGCGAGCGGATGGACTTCGCATGTGGGCTGCGCCGCGGCGATGGACGGGCAGATCTCCAGCATGTGCGAGCCAAGCACCAAGTCGTCGCCGCTTTCGGGCAGGTGATACGTGTAGTCTTCCATGAACGAAACGCCGCCCGGCAGGCCCGTGGCCATCACCTTGGCCGCACGCGTGAGCGCCGCCGCCTTCCAGTCTCCCTCGGCGCCGAAGCCGTACCCGTCGGCCATCAGCCGCTGGGCCGCGATACCGGGAAGCTGCTTCAGCCCGACGAGGTCTTCGAAGGTGTCCGTGAAGCCGCAGGCGCCTACGTCCGCCAAGAAGGCGCGCAAGCCGAGCTCGATCCGCGCGGCGTCTCGTAGCGACTGGCGGCGGGCGCCGTCCGAGCGGAGCTCCGGCGCCATCGAGTACGTAGCGTCGTACTCTGAGCAGAGATGATCTACGTCCGCGTCGCTCGCCGAGTTCACAAGGGCGGCTAGGCCGCCGACACCGTGGCCGTTCACGGCGAAACCGAACGTTTGCTCCGCGGCCACCTTGTCGCCCTCGGTCACCGAGACCTCGCGCATGTTGTCGCCGATGCGGGCGATCCGCGCTGTCCGCCAATCGTGCCTCGCCGCCGCCGCGCGTGACCAGACGCCGATCGCACGCTTTACCGCGTCGTCGCTCCAGTGGCCGACGACCACCTTCCGCGCCACGCCGAGCCGCGTGCACACGAAACCGAACTCACGCCCGCCGTGCGCCGACTGGTGCAGGTTCATGAAGTCCATGTCGATCGTCGCCCAGGGCAACTCTCGGCCGAACTGTGTGTGCAGGTGCAGCAGCGGCTTGTCGAGCGCGCCGAGGCCGCCGATCCACATCTTCGCCGGAGAGAACGTGTGCATCCACGCGATCAGCCCCACACAGGCGGGCGACGCGTTGGCCTCGAGCACAAGGCGGCGCGCGTCGTCGGGGGTCGTGACGGTAGGTTCGCGAACGACCCGCACGGGGAGTTCGGCCGCAGCGTCCAACGCTTGTGCGACCACGCGTGCGTCTGCGGCGACGTTGGCGAGCGTCTCTTCGCCGTAAAGGTGCTGGCTGCCCACGGCCAGCCACACCTCGAGTTCGGATAGGTCGGGCAGGGCGTTCATCGGTCCTCGGCTGTTTGTCCGTAGTACGCGTCGGCGCCGTGCTTGCGCTCGTGATGCTTGTCGAGGAGGTGCGGCTCCAGAGGCCGGGCCGCGGCGTCCAGTTGCAGTGTGTCAAGAGCCATGGCGGCCACGGCCTCAAGAGCGACCGCGTTCTCGACCGAAGCCGCGGGAGTAGCGCCCCATGTGAACGGCGCGTGCCCGGCGACGAGCACCCCGGGAGTCGCTTGGGGATCGATCCGCTCGAACCGCTCGACGATCACGCGGCCCGTTTGTGTCTCGTAGTCGTCCGCCACCTCTTCCGCGGTTAGCCCACGCGTGACGGGCACGGGGCCGTGGAAATGGTCGGCGTGCGTGGAGCCGAAGCAGGGCAGGGCACGCCGCGCCTGCGCCCAGGCGGTCGCCCGCGGGCTGTGCGTGTGCGTGACGCCGCCGACGCCGCGAAACGCCTCGTACAGTACCCGGTGGGTAGGGGTGTCGCTCGACGGGCGTAGGTCCCCAAGAACAACGTCGCCGGTCGCGATCCGCACCACGACGATCTGCTCCGCACTCAGCTCCGCGTAGGGGACGCCACTCGGTTTGATCGCCATCAGCTCGCCGTCGTCGGACCGGCCGGAGACGTTGCCCCAGGTGAGCGTCACCAGCCTGTGACTGGCGAGGGCCCGGTTGGCGTCGCAAACCGCTTGCCTTAGCTGCTCGAGCGTCATCGGGCGCCTCGCGCTTCGTGGCGGATCGCGATGAGTTCCTTCATGACTCCGCCGAGCGATCCGGACCACTCAGTCGTGCCGAACGCGTCGTGCAGGGTCTTGTAGACCGCGTATAGTCGGCGATAGACGGCGGCGTGCTCGGCGATCGGCCGATACACCGTTTCCTTCACCCCGGTCATCGCCGCCTGCGCGGCTTGGACCGACTCATGCGCCTCGGCGGCGACGGCCCCCGCGACGGCCGCGCCCAAGGCACAGGTCTGCCCCGATCGGCTAACCTTCATCGGCCGATCGCACACATCCGCGTAGATCTGCATTACCAGCGGGTTCTTCTCGGCGATGCCGCCGCAGTTGATCACCTCTTGCACCGCGACTCCGTAGTCCTCGACACGGCGAATGATCGTGAGCGCGCCAAACGCGGTCGCCTCGATCAGCGCGCGGTACGTCTCCGCAGCCGTGGTCTGCAGCGTTTGGCCCACAAGCAATCCCGACAGCAGAGGATCCACCAGCACCGTGCGGTTGCCGTTGTTCCAATCGAGCGCCACCAGGCCCGACTCGCCCGGCCGCAGCTCACTTGCCTGCTGGGTGAGCTGCTCTTGCGACAGTCCGGGCGACAGGCTGGCGGCGAACCAGTTGAAGATGTCACCCACGGCCGACTGTCCCGCCTCGATGCCGTAGCAGCCCGGGAGGATCGACTCGGGGACGATGCCGCAAACGCCCGGGATGTCGGGCAGCGGGGTGTCGAGCGGTGCGGGCAGGCAGTCGCACGTGCTGGTTCCCATGATCTTTACGAGCGTGCCGGGCTTCGCGCCGGCGCCAACCGCGCCCAGGTGAGCGTCGAACGCCCCCACGGCCACGGGCAGCCGTTCCGGCAAGCCAACGGTTGCCGCCACGGCCGGTGTGAGTCCTCCCGCCGGGCGGCTCGCCGGAACGGCTTGCGACGCGTAGCGGAACCGTGCAAGGCCCGGTTGGACCGCGTCTAAGAACTCGGCGCTCGGCAGGCCGCCCCAGGTGTCCGAGTACATCGCTTTATGGCCCGCGGCGCAGACGCCACGGGGGATCGCTGCCGGGGCCGTGTTGCCCGTGGCCCAAGCCGGGATGTAGTCGGCCAGCTCGACCCACGACGCCGCGGCTTCCGCAACGCCCGGCGCGACCGCCATGCAGCGGGCGATCTTTGCCCAGTACCACTCGGACGAGTAGGTGCCGCCGCACTTGGCGAGGTACGGCTCGCCCCGCTCGGTCGCCAGCCGAGTAATCCGTTCGGCCTCTTCGTAGGCCGTATGGTCCTTCCACAGCCACGCCTGCGCGGCGGGATCGTCGCGGAACTCTGGCGAGAGGGCCAACGCGACGCCGTCTGCGTCGATCGGCAGCGGGGTCGAGCCCGTCGTATCGACGCCGAGCCCGACGAACTCCGCGTCGGGCGCCGTGGCGCGGGCGGCAGTTGCCGCCTCCGAAACCGCCACGCGGAAACCCTCGAGGTAGTCGCCCGGGTGTTGCCGAGCGACATTCGGATCAGCCGGGTCGAGCAGGATGCCCGCCTCGCCGCTCGGGTAGCGAAAGACGTGCGTCGCGAGCTCCGCGCCGGTGTCGATGTCAACGGCCAGCGCACGCACGCTGTTCGTGCCGTAGTCGACTCCGATGGCCAGCCGTGTTGTCACGCGAGTCCGTGTTCTGCTTGGGGCGAGATGGTCGCGGCGAGAACCACGGGCCAACCAGCGGGGTAGCCCCGCAAGTCGTTGGAAAGTACCCGCTCGCCCGCTTTGTTAGCCTCTCTGTGAGCCCCGTTATTGTCGCCGGCCCGGACGCCGTCGAGTGGCGCGCTGCGACGGTTTCTATGAACCGGTTCGCCGGTCAAAAAACCGGTTCTTTCCCCGCCGTGAGATATCGACCTTCGTTGATCGCGTTGGTTAGGCTACCGCAACGTGCCTTACCTTGATCGCCGACGCCTTGATGTCCGACCGCGGGTCCGTCAGCTGTTGGATTGATTCCCTCAAGCAGGGCGATCACGCGGCCGCGCGGCAGCTGTGGGAGCGTTACTACCAGCAGCTCGTGCAGCTCGCCCGGCGTCAGCTCTCGGCGGAGCTGCGGCGGGTGGCGGACGAGGAGGACGTGGTGCAGTGCGCGTTCGCGAGCTTCTGCCGCCGCGCCCAGGAAGGGCGTTTTCCGAGCCTGCACGATCGTTCGGAGCTGTGGAGCCTGCTTGTCGCGATCACGGTCCGCAAGGCGGCCAATGAGGCGAAGCATCAGACGCGGATCAAGCGGGGCGGAGGGCGGCCCACCGAACCGACGCCCGGCCCTGGCGAGGGATTCCTCCGTGGGCTGCCCGACGTGGTCGGCGACGAGCCCACTCCCGAGCTCGCGGCGACGCTCGCCGAGCAGCTCGAACGGCTGCTCGAGTCGCTGAGCGATGCAACACTGCGACGCGTCGCTGTGGCGAAGCTGGAGGGGCACACCAACGCCGAGATCGCCGACACCCTCGGCTGCTCCCTCAGTGCGGTCGAGCGCAAGCTCCGGCTGATCCGGAGCCGTCTCTCGCGATGGTTGGAGGGGGAGGAGCTGTGAACCCCGGCGTCGGCGTTCGCTAGCGGCAAGCGGAAGCCGCGGGGCGGTGAAGGGCTGCGAGCGCGGTTGGTGATATCCCCTTTAGGAAGCCACGAACTCCACGCCAAGCGGACCATCGCACGATGAGCGTCTCTCCGACCGGCGACGACAAGAACGACGACAAGAGCGACGACGGACAGATCGACGCCCGCTGCGACGCCCTGTGCGATGCGTTCGAAGCCGCGTGGCGGCGGGGCGAGCGGCCACGGATCGAAGACGCGATCGCGGGCCTCGCCGAGCCGACCCGTCACGCGGCGCTCCGCGAGCTGATCCGCGTCGAGGCCGAGCTCCGGGGAAAGGCGGGAGACCCCCTGTTCGCCGAGGCGTACGCCGGCCGATTCCCCGACTCGCCGCGCGCCGTGGCCGACGCCTTCGCGGAGCGGGACAGCACGGTGCTGGAAACCGTCGCTCACCCGCCTCACCCGTCCGGCGTCCACTTCCGTTGCCCGCACTGTCAGAACCAGATCGAGCTGGTCGCCGACGCCGACCTGGAGTCGGTAGACTGCCCGTCGTGCGGCGAGGCGTTCACGATCTCCGGGGGTCGCGCACTCGCTGAGGGGGAGCCGCTCGAGCGGACCTTCGCTCACTTCGAGCTGATCGAGCGGCTTGGGCTGGGGGCGTTCGGCTCGGTGTGGAAGGCGCAGGACACTCGGCTCGACCGCGTGGTCGCCATCAAGTTCCCCCGCAAGGGGCAGCTAAACGCGAAGGAAGCCGAGTCCTTCATGCGCGAGGCACGCGCGGCCGCGCAGCTCAAGCATCGCAGCATCGTGGGGGTCCACGAGGTGGGGCGTCACGACGATCGGCTCTACATCGTCAGCGATTTCGTGCCCGGCGGATCACTGGAAGAACGGCTACGCGACGGGCCGATCGCCCAGCGCGAGGCGGCCGAGCTAGGCGCCGAGCTCGCCGACGCGCTGCATCACGCGCACGAGCAGGGAGTCGTTCACCGAGACCTGAAGCCGGCGAACCTGCTGCTGGACGAGAGCGGCAACCCGCTCATCGCGGACTTCGGCCTCGCCAAGCGCGACGCCGGCGAGATCGCGATGACCATCGAAGGGCAGCTGCTGGGGACGCCCGCATACATGTCGCCGGAGCAAGCGAGCGGCGAAGCCCATCGGGCCGGCCCCCGTTCGGACGTCTACTCGCTGGGTGTGGTCCTGTTCCACATGATTACCGGCGAGCTGCCGTTCCGTGGCGATGTACGCATGCTGCTGAAGCAGGTCATCGAAGACGAGCCCCCGACGCCCCGACGCCTCAACGGCGTCATCTCGCGCGACCTGGAGACGATCTGTCTGAAGTGCTTGGCGAAGCGCCCCGACGGTCGCTACGCGTCTTCGGCAGCACTAGGAAAAGATCTGCGGCGTTACCTCGCGGGGGAGCCCATCCACGCGCGCCCCGTTTCGGCGATCGAGCGGATAGGGCGTTGGTGCCGGCGGAAGCCGATGGTCGCCGGCCTGGCGGCTTCGGTGGCCTTGCTGCTGGTGTCGATCGCCATCGCCGGGCCCGCCGTGGCGTGGCGCCAGAGCGTGCTGCGGCAGCGGGCCGAATCGAACGAGGCCAAAGCGGCTCGCCTCGCTCTGTCGGAACAGGAAGAAAGGGAGAAGGCGGAGATCGCCAAGCGGGCGGCTCAGGAAGCCCGGCGCAAGGTCGTCCAACAGAAGGCGCGTGCGGACCGCACGCTCTACGCGAGGACCGTATCGCTCGCCTACCAGGAATGGCGTCGCGACAACGTCCACCGGGCGGAAGACCTGCTCGACCAAGCGGACCAACGCTTCCGCGGCTGGGAGTGGGACTTCGTGAAACAGTTGTGCAACGCCGAGGACCTCACCATCCGCGGCCACGCCGGCATGCCGCACCGACTGCGGATGACCGCCGACGGCAGCCGCATCGTCTCTTTCGGCCGGGCGCCGGACTGGAACGTCTACGTCTGGGACGCCGCCTCGGGGGCGAAACTGCACGAGCATCCCTACCGCGGCTTCGCGATCTCGAGGGACGGCTCGCTCGTCGCGGTGGAGCAGACGAGCGACGGCCCCGTCGTGATCATCGACGCCGTGACCGGAGATCAACGCGCGCGGCTTTCCGGCCACGAAGGCGGCACGAACAACGCGGGCTTCAACTCCGACGGCACGCGGCTCGTTACTAACGGCCCGGACCGGACGATCCGCGTCTGGGACCTCGCCACGGAGGAGCCGATCGTCGAGATCGCCGACGAGCCGGAGCGGCTGGTCAGCCCGGTGTCGTTCAGCGACGGCGATCGTTACATCGTCCATCGGCGATGGGCCGACGGGAGGGTGCGTCTGCACGACGCCGTCAGCGGCGAGCTTGTCCGCGAGATCGAAGACCCTAACTACCGGAAGGAAGAAGCGCGCGTTGCCGTGTCGCCGGACGGCGGCGTGCTGGCCACCGGCGCCAACGGGCCGATCGACCTGTTCGACGTCGCGACCGGGACGCTCGTGGGCTCGCTCCGCGGGCACCGCGGTGTGGTGTACGGGTTGGATTTCAGCGACGACGGCAAGAGACTGGCGTCTTGCGGCGTCGATCAAACGGTCCGCGTCTGGGACGTCGCCCAACGCCGCGAGCTGCTGCGTTGCCGCGGCCACAAGGCCGGCATGATCTACGGCGTGCTCGACGTCGCCTTCGGCCCCGACGGCCGGCGTGTTGTCAGCGCCGGGGCGGACACCACGATCAAAGTGTGGTCGGCAGCGGCGGGCGAGGCAGACGCGACCGCACGGTCCGAGGCGTTCCGTGCCCTGCCGGGAGGTCGCGAAGCGGCGGCTGTGTACCCCGACCCGAGCTTCGAGAAGCGTTGGTTGGCGGGCGGTCGCCGCGGGGTGGCCGAGGTTGCGTTCTCACCAGACGGCGCCCTGGTCGCGGCCGCGAATCAGGACGGTTGCGTCCGAGTCTACGACACGCAAACGAACCGTCTGCTGCGGACTTACCGCGAGCATCGCCGCAACGTCGGGGCCGTGGCGTTCCATCCGACGGAGCCGTGGATCGCCTCCGCCGGGGGTGGCATCGCCGATGTCCGAACGGGCCGCGTGCGAGTGTGGAATCATCGCACCGGCGAGACGATACGCACGATCGACGGTTTCATCGGCCCTGTGTCGGTTCTCTGCTTCAGCCGAGACGGCGGGCGGCTTTACGCCGGCGTGGGCAGCCAGCGCGAGGTCCGCTCGGGCGAGGTGGTTTGCTGCGACACCTCGACCGGCGAGCGGGTGTTCCGGATTGCGGGCCTCGGCGGGGTGCGCGATGTCGACCTGAGCCCCGACGAGCGGGCGATCGCCGTCGCCTCCTACGGCAGACTCCTCCGCCTTTACGACACGGCGAAGGGCACGCTCACTCGTGAGTTCGGGTCGAGCGTCAACACCTACTCGAGCGTCGCGTTCTCACCGGATGGGAAGCGGGTCGCGGCCGGATCGAACCGATGGCAGGTCAGCCTCTTCGACCGCGACAGCGGCGAGACAGTTTGGAGCCAAGTCGAGCACTCGGGAGCGGTCATGGGGATCGCGTTCTCGCCCGACGGTTCACGGCTAGTCAGCGGCAGTGTGGATCGGACCACCAAGGTCTGGGACACCCACTCCGGCGACGTGCTGCTCGACCTCGCCGGTGACGCGTTCGAATGCCACGGCGTCGCCTTCAGCCCGGACGGTCGGACGATCGCTTCGTTCGGCGAGGCGCCGTACGTCGCGCTCCGTTCGCTCGCCGATCCGCGCGGCGGTGATCCCCAGGCAGACCCGTGGCAGGTCGTCTTCGCCGACGACTTCGATCGGGAAGAGCTGGGTGACGAGTGGACGACGCCTAACGGCCGCTGGGCGATCGAGGACGGCGTCGCACGGGGTGTGCTCACGCCGCTCGCCGTTGCGCCGACGATCGGTGTGGCCTCGATGATGCGTCCGGCGGCGATCCCCGCACGGGCGGAGATCGCCTTCGACGCCTGGGCGCCCGAGCGGGCGACCTTCGAGTCCGCGTTGCTGACCCACGCCCTGGATGGCGGCTGGACCTCGGTCTTTCTCGGTCGCCGGTCGGTCTGGAATCAGGGCCGCCGTGGGATGGCCGTGGTGATGGTCTCGGGCGGTGGGTACAGCGAGGTGAGCCGCGTTGCGTGGCCGGAATGGTTCGAGCCGGGCGTTCGGTATCGCCTGCGGGTACGTCGGGAGGGCGACCGCGTCGCGATGTTCGTGGACGACGTTCCCGTGCTCGAGTCCACCGTGCCCGGATCGCTCTGGACGCCGAATGTGCTGCTGCAAGGTAGCGGGGCGCCGGGCCAACTGGTGTCCATCGACAACGTCGAGGTCAGGGCGCCGGCTTCGACCGCTGGCGAGATCAAGGCGATCAAGCTGGTCGCCGAGCTTCGCGGACGGCTGAAACTCAAAGAGTTCGTCATCCACGAGATCCGTCGGCGAGCGGACTTGTCTCAAGAAGAGCGATCGATGGCCGTCGAGTACGCAGAACGGGCCACGCTGCCGCCTGCGATCCGCGAAGAACTGCTGGACGACGCCCTTAGGTCGGGAGATACGCCGCCCGAGGCGTTCGCGGCGCTCGCGGAAGCGCTCCAATTGGTCGCCGACGGCGTGGACGGAGAAGAAGCCGATACGGGCAACACGAAGGGCGTTGGTTTGGGCGGCCGCAGCGCGGTCGGCGACGCGCGGTGTCGGTTGGCTGCGGCGCTCTATCGGGCGGGGGACTTCGACGCCGCTATCGATGCGGCGGAGCGGGCCAATCGAGTCTTTGAGCGTGCGACCGGGATGCCGCACCCGATGGCCGTTGCGATCGTCGTGCTCTCTTGTGTGGCGTTGGACGACACCGACGGCGCCCAGCAGTCCGCCGCGGAGTTGCGGGAGATGCTCCGCAGCGTTGACTGGCACGCCGACGAAGAAGCGACGGCGTGGGCGGCGTTGGTGGCCGAGGAGACGACTGCGAGCGACGACACGCCGGCGTCCGCCGCCGATGACGCCGAGCAGATCAAAGGTGTCACGCACCGGGCGATGCAAGACGCGTACCGCGACCACGACCCGGCCGCTCTGATCGCGTTGCACGATGAGCAGGCCGTGGTCGTTCAGGGGCGTTCCGCGGAGCCCACCGAGTGGGACGTCTCAACGACGATGCCGGTGTGGCAGCGGGTGCTGCGGCTGCAGACGCAGGGCCCGCCGCAGCTCGGTTCCCGCTTCGCCCGCCTGCGTGCAGAGCTCGACCTGAACGGCGACTCGGCGGAGCTCCGCTCCACGTACGTGCGGACGACACCGCGGGCACACTGGCGTTGGGAGTCGCGCGAAGAGCTCGAGCGGCGAGACGGTGAGTGGCGGATCGTCGGCCGCCGCGACGGCGTCACCCACGTCCGCGACGACACGGGAGACTCGTGGCGAGTCGACGGCGACTGGACGCAGGCCGACGCGGAGTACGAAGCCAACAAGGACGCCGCGCCGGACGACGACGGGTTTTGGGATCCGTTCCTCGCGAAGCTCTACGCCTGGCGGCTGGCGGATTCCTACGAGCAAAACAAGCGGCGGTGCGAGGCGCCCGACGCCGACGCCGATCACTGGGCGAGCCTCGCGGAGCGCGCTCTACGCAACCTCGACCCAGACACGATGGAGAGCGCCGCCCGAAGAGCCGTCGCGGTCGACCCGTCTGGCAAGAGCTACGATTGGGTTTCTGAGTGGGCGCCCTTCGTGTGGTGTTACGTCGCCGAGCGGCGTTTCCGCACCGATGCAAGGGACCTGGGCAGCGGGGTCCGAGTCCGTCCGCCGCAACGGGCGCGGAGCGTCTCTCCGCGAGACGCCAACCTGCCCAAAGCGTTAGCGGTATGGCGGCTGTCTTCGCGCTCCGCCACCGGCGTCGTGCCGACAGATTCGCTCGTCGAGGGCGCGCGCGACGCGGAGGCGGCGGCGAGCCGCTTCGCCGAACAGGTGACTGTGAGGTTTGGGGCCCCCGTCGTTCGACGCGCTCGACGAACGGTCGACGGCTTGCCGGCCGCGGAGGTCGTCTTCGACGGCAGCGATCCGGCCATCGCCGGCCGAGCCGGATCGATGTTCGTCGGCGGCACGGTCCAGCGGTGGTTGTTCGTCGAGCGAGAGACGGGGAGCATGGCGTTCTTCTTGTCGGCGACGCCACAAGAGTACGACCGACGCAACACCGAGTTCGAGGTGATGCTCGAGCACGCTGAACTCACGGGCGACGCGATGTCCGAGCCCGGCGTCGCTTCGCTGCTCAAGCTCGCGAAGTCATCGGACGACGGTGTGCGTCTGGCGATCAAGATCGCCCGAGAGGCTGACCCCGCCGAGTTGAAAGAGCCGCTCACCCTGCTCGTGATGGGCGAGCTGCTACTGATCGCGGGTGAACCAGAGCGGGCGGCGGCCATTATCGCCAAGGCGATCGACAGCGGCGGCGACGAGCACTGGTACGACAAGTCTCTGGGGTGGGCGCTCGCCGCCCGCGGCAGCGACGCGGAGGCCGCCGAGGCGTTCCAGCGGGGCCTGGACAAGGTCGGCGAGTTCCGGCCGAAGACGCTGACGCAAGACATCGACTACTGGGTGTGCGCGTACTTCAAGGACCTCGTCTCCGAATCACAGCTCGTAGAGCGGTGGCGCGACGACTCTAGCTCGGGCAGCCGAGACGCGTGCCTGGCGTGGTTCTACATCGCTCAGCGAGCCGAGATCGAAGGCCGTCTCGCGGACGCCCGCCGCGGTTACGAGGCGTCGGTCCGAGCGGCGCGGGTCCCGGGAGCTAACCCGATTCATCGTTGGTCGGCGTACCGGCTCCGTGCCCTGCGTGAAGCGGAGCGCGACTTGCCAGATAGCGGCGCCGGCGCTTCGACCGAGCTGACCAAACAATCGAGTGACGATGGGGTCGATCCGTGACCAACGACAACGGCAACGACAACGGCAACGGCGACGACAACAAGGCCGACGACCGTGACGCTGACGGGGGCCGCCCCGACTCGATCGGGAGTCAGATCGACGCCCTCTGCGACGCGTTCGAGGCGTCGTGGCGCCGCGGAGAGAAGCCGAGCATCGAGGAGGCGATCGCCGCTTTGCCCGCTTCCGCGCACGACGGCGGCCTCCGCGAGCTGATCCGTGTCGAGGCCGAGCTGCGTCGCGACGCGGGCGAGTCGATCTCGCCGGAAGAGTACGCGAGCCGGTTCCCGTCGTCCTCGGCGATCGTCTCACAGGTGCTCGCCGAGCGCTACAGTTCCGTCCTAGAAACGATGGCCCACGGGCGCGCCGACTCTGGGCTGCACGTGCGGTGCCCGCACTGCCGCAATCCGATCGAGCTCGTCGCGGACGCGGAGCTCGAGAGCGTGAGGTGCGCCTCGTGCGGCAGCGACTTCAGCCTCGTGTCCGGCGACGGACAGGAGACGAGCGTGGCTCCGGCGCGGGCGAGTGTCGGGCACTTTCGGCTGATCGAGCAAGTCGGGGTTGGGGCGTTCGGCGCAGTGTGGAAAGCGCACGACTCGGAGCTGGACCGTACCGTCGCGGTGAAGGTTCCTCGGCGGGGGGTGTTCGACGCTGACGGCGAACGGACCTTTGTCCGCGAGGCACAGAACGCCGCCCAGCTCAGCCACCCGAGCATCGTGCCAGTGTTTGAGGTGGGGCGCGACGGAGAAACGCTCTACATCGTTAGTGAGTTCGTCCGCGGCGTCACGCTGCGCGACTGGCTGTCCGGGGCACGGCCGTCGCCACCAGAGGCGGCGCAGCTGTGCGAGAAGATCGCCCGCGCGCTGGAGCACGCTCACCAACGCGGCGTGGTGCACCGCGATCTGAAGCCGGACAACGTGATGCTCGACGAGCACAACGAGCCCCGGCTGATGGACTTCGGCCTGGCGCGGCGCCAGGCGGCTGAGATCACGATGACCGTCGAGGGGCAGATCCTGGGAACGCCGGCGTACATGTCGCCGGAGCAGGCCCGCGGCGACGCGCACGCGGCCGACGGCCGGAGCGACGTCTACTCGCTCGGCGTCATGCTGTTCGAGCTGCTTACCGGCGAGCTGCCGTTCCGAGGCAACGCCCGCATGCTGATTCATCAGGTTCTCCACGACGAGCCGCCGAGCCCGCGGCAGCTGGCCGCAGCGGTGCCGCGTGACCTGGAGACCGCCACGCTGAAGTGCTTGGAGAAAGACGCCACCCGTCGGTACGCGTCCGCCGCCGCGCTCGCGGACGACCTGCGGGCCTTCTCCACGGGCGCACCGATCTCGGCGCGCCCGGTCGGCGCCGCCGAGCGCGGATGGCGATGGTGCAAACGCCGCCCGCTGGTCGCCGGGCTTGCGGCCGGCATCGCCGTGTTGCTGGTGTCGATCGCGGTTGCGGGTCCGCTCGCCGCTTGGCGGCAGGCGTCGCTGCGCCGCGTCGCGGAGCAGAACCAGATCCAGGCTGAGCGGCTCGCCGCCGCCGAGGAGCAGCAACGCGGTCGCGCCGAGTCGCTGCTGGACGACAACCGGCGTCAGCTCGTTCGTATGAGCGTGCTCCAGGGAGATCAACGCCTGGCCGATGACGACCCGGCCGCCGCGTTGCCGTGGTACACCGACGCGCTCCGGCTGAGCGAGCAGACGGGCGGCCCAACCGAGCCGCACCAACGGCGTATCGCGTCCATCTGGCGACGGCTGCCCAAGATCACTCACGCTTGGCGGCACGACGCGGCGGTGTCGCATGTGACGTTCGATCCCACGCGGCGGCTTGTCGCCGCAATCTCAGACGATCGCACCGTGCGGGTCTGGCGCCTCGCCGACAGGGCGCTGGCGTGCCCGCCGCTGCGGTTCGAGCGTCAGCCGATCACGTGCCGCTTCTCCCCCGGGGGCGAGAAGCTGGTGACCGTCAGCGGTTCGATCGGCGTCAACGGGCAGATCGACGTGCACGACACGACGACCGGCGAGGCGATCGGCGCGCCCCTCCGCAACTCGGGCGTGTCGTACTTCGACGCCGGCTTCACCGAGGAGGGCGGAGACATCGTGTCGATCGAGATCAGCATTCTCGGCTCGGGGCACGCCCGCCGGTGGGACGGTGAGACCCACGAGCTTCTTGCGTCAGACACGTTCGTCGCGAACACCGGCGGGCCCTTCGCCAGCGACGGCATGATCGACTTCGCCCGCGGCCGTTACGTGCGGTTTGCCGACGAAAGCGCGCTGGTGATCGACCTTCGCGCGGACGGGCGAGCGGTGTGCGAGGTGAAGCAGAACGAGACCGTCCAGGCCTGCGCGTTCAGCGACGACGGGACGCGGCTCGTGACTTTCGGCTGGAGCTCGCTATGGGTTTGGGACGTCGAGACTGGCGAGCGTCTCGCCAAGTACGACGGCTACCCGAGCCGCTGGCGATACGGCCCCGGCATGCGCGCGCGTTTCAGCCCCGACAACCAGCTGATCACGATCGCCGGCGACAACTTCGTGTTCACCTACACCGTGGAGACGGGCGAGGTCTCGGACCTGGAGAAGACGCCTCGTTTCCGCAACGCGACGCAGCACTTGAGCCCGGACGGACGCGTGACGGCGCTGGCCTCGCCGGACGGCTCGGTGACGCTGTGGGACGTGCGTAACGAACGTCCGCTGGCTCCCGTCCTGAAGCACGGCGCGGCGATCAGCCAAGTCGCGTTCGCCGAGGGGAATCGTCGCGTGCTGGTCGGCAGCACCGACGGCGTGGTCCGCGTTTGGGACCTCGCGGACACGGTGTCGGTCGCGTGGCGAGGCTGGCGTCGCGGGCTGGCGGGCGTCGAGATCGATGGCGACGCGGCCGTCATCGCTTACGGCTCAGAATCGGTCGGCGTCATGAAGGCCGCCACGGGAGAGTACGTCTCGCGGTTCGCGAGTCCCGACGGCGCCGCGACGGCGTTGGACCTTCTCGGCGCGGAGTCCCTATACGTCGCCGGGCGGCGGGGCGGGGTGGCGCGCGTGTGGAACTACGCGACGGGCGAGGCTGTGTCGCCGCAGCTCGAACACACTAAGCCGGTCTTCTTGGGCGTCGGCCTGAGCCCCAACGGCGAGCTGCTGTCGACGTACACCTCGCAGAGCGACCGCGGCTACGACCGGTTCTTCGGCGACGCCGTGGTCTGGCGTGTCGCGTCCGGCGAGAAGCTGATGCGTCCGGTCCGGTTCGGGGGTCTGATGTCCGGCGCGGTGTGTGTCGCGTGGAGCCCCGACAACCGCTCGATCGCCGTGGGGGGATGGTCGGGTGGTTTGTCGGGGTTGGACGCCAGGCTCGCGCTGTACGACGCCGCCACGGGCGAGAAGCGAGACATGACGCTCGAACACGGCGGCAACGCGGCCGTCTCGCACGCGTTGTACGACCCCACATCCAAGTACCTCGCGACGCTCACCACCAACCCGCTCTCATCCACCCGGAGCGAGCTGCGGCTGTGGGATACGACTACCGGGACACAGATCGGGGAGACCGCGCCAATCGCCGGCGCGGCGACCGATATCACGATCGACAACGCGTCGCGCCGGGTCGCCGTCGCGTCGGCGCAGCGTGTGCATCTGATCGACCTCGTGACCGCTCGCCCGGCGAGCCCGCCGCTGCTCCACCCCGGCGTTGTGACCGGTGTCGCCTTCGACCCGGACGGCGACCTCATCGTCACGAGGTCGCGCGACAACGCCGTCCGCGTCTGGGAGGTGGCGACAGGCCGGAGCGTGGGTCACCCTTACCAGCACACCGCGCGGCTGCTCGACGCCCGTCTGACGGAAGGCGGGCGGCTAATCACCGCGTGTGCGGACAACCTCGTCAGGGTGTGGGATCTGTCGCCGCTCGGTTGGCCGAGCGACGACCTCGATCGGCTGGCCCACGTTGCCGCGGGCGAGAGCGGCGTGCGATCGGACGCGTCGCCGCCGCCGGCGTCGATCGTGGACGACTGGCGGCGGCTCAACGAGCGTTACCCCGCGGAGTTCGCCGCCAACCGCGACAACATCATCAAGTGGCACGACCGAGAGGCCACCGACTGCTGGAACCGACTCGAGCTCGCCGCCGCGGTGCCCCACTTCCAGAAGATGTGCGACCTCGGCAGCGTGAACCACACCAACTTCGGCATTGTGCTGTGCGAGCGCGGGCGGTTCGCCGACGGCGCCGAGCAGTTCACCGCGGTGACAAACAAGTCGCCGGACGGTGTTAACGGGTGGTTGCTGCTCGCCGCTGCGAAGCTCGGCGGAGACGACCTCGCCGGCTATCGGCAGACCCGCGCGGACTTGCTGGAGCGTCACGGAACGACCGAGGACCGCTGGGTCGCGTCCGGTGTTCTGACCGTCGCGTGCATGGCCGACGGCGACGCAGCCGACGAGAAGCGCCTCGCCCGGCTAGCCGACCTGGTGAACCGCACGACGGAGGGTCCGCAGGACACCGGGCGCCTCGAAATCGCCTCCGCACTGGCCAGCCTAAGGCTTGGCGAGCACGACGAGGCGATCGCCACCGCTCGGGGCGTTATCGACGGCGCCGACTCAGCGGCGCAGGTGCTTCTCGCCAAGTACGTGCTCACGCTGGCCAGCGGCCGATCGGAGGAGCCGGACGCCGCCCGACGCGCATTCCAGGACGCCCGACAGCACGACTCGGACGCCCCGCGAGCGAGCCGGATCGGCGCGTGGCAGTCACGAGTCTTTGCCGACACGCTCCGCCGCGAAGCCGAGCGTCTTCTCAAAGGCAACGAAGGCAACGAGCCCGAGTCCTAAGCGACGCCCGCTGTTAGACAACGCGACTCCGGACGCGGTCGGCGAACCGCAGGCGGTTCAGCCGCGCCTCGGCGCGGCGCGGAGGCATGGCCTCTGCCGCTGCGGCGTGGATCTGGGCGAACGCCTCATCGGTTTCCGCGGGCTCCACTTCCAGCAGCTCCGCTTCCGCCAAAACAGCTTCCACCAGATCAGCTTCCGCCGCCGGGCCGGTGGCCGCCAGCGCCGCCACACTACGCGGCATGCTCGTGGTCGCCGTCTCGCCGGGTCGGGCGACGGTCGCACCGAGCGATGACCCAAAGGCGGCTTCGACCGCGGCGGACTCCAGGCCGAACGGGAAGATGGTCAGCGGGCTCGTCTCGACCTCAAGCAGGTACTCGCCGGTGCCCGAGGCGGCGGCCACCAGAATCGAGTAGACGCCGCTTTGGTCGGGCTCGTAGTTGAGCAGCACCGTGCCGTTGCCCATGAAAAACCCGTCCTGCGTTTCGACCGGCAACCCTTCGGGGCTGATCAGCGTTAGGCTTGGGATGAGGTCGTTCGTCGGGGAGCCATCGCCGGCGCCCGGCGTGGTCGCCAGTACGGTGAGCAGTTGGCCGGCGGCAAGCTCGACGGTGTACAGATCGCCGCCGGGCGCGACTTCGAAGAACACGTCGAACTCGTGAGAAGCCGCCTCGCCGCCTTCGGGGCCCGTGATCGAGTTCAGCGGGTTGCCCGCCAGGTCCTCGATCGACGGCCCAACAAAGAGCGTGTAGCCGCCGGGCGCCAGCGCGGAGGGCAACGCGAGTGTCGCCGTGCGACCGCTCTCGTCGAGCGACGCCGAGACCGGCACGACCATGTCGTCCAACCGACCGCCGTCCATCTGCCCGTTCGGCCCTTCGTCGATCAGCACGAACGCCGCGTCGGTCACGCTGTCTCGCAGCACGGCCTCTGAGAAGGTGACGGTGATCTCGGTGATGCCCAGATCATTGATCGGGCCGCCGGGCGGGTCGAACGTGAGGATCGTCGGGCCGAAGTCCTCGGGAGAGAAACCGCCGCTGCTGAGTCCGAACGCGATGACGCCCGCCGTATTCTCGGTGCCGGTGAAGCCCTCGTTGGGGACGAACATGTCCGCGACGAAATCGACGTCGATCTCGTCTCCGTCGCCCCAGACCGAGCCGACCAGACCGATCGTGTTCCCGAGCGCGCCGCCCTGATCCATGATCGACGGCGGGGTATTGAACTGGTTCGTGTGCCAGTTGCCGAAGAAGTGCCCGGCCTCGTGCGTCGTGATGTTCCCGACGGCGACGCCGATCAGGTCGAGGATCGACACCGACGGGTCGAGCGCAAACTGATTCAGCGAGTTCGGGTCGCTCGCCGGGGCGCTAAGCAGGTCGAGCAGCACGACGGCGGTCTCCGCCGTGTCGAAGTTGCCCACGTCGATCGACTGAGCGATGCCCAGCGTATCGATTCCCAGCTCCGCGGTCGTTCCGCCGACGATGACCCGGCTCACGTTCGGCTCGCCGAACGGGTCGGTGTGATCCCGGCTGTTGAGGATCTCGATGTCGAACTGGCCGCCCACGCCGGTGGCGTCGAAGTCTCCGTTGATCCCTGTCGCGCGAATGTCCGTCGAGAGATTCTCTTCGACCGACGCGACGATGGCGTCGATCACCGCGTCGCGGTCGGCGATCGGGTCCAGCCCCCAGCCGGCGATGAAGCTGTCGAGCGGCGACAGCGTCCGGACACCGGGGCCGCCGAAGACGCTTGTGTCGAACGTCGCGCCGTCGAAGTCCAAGAACAGCGTCTGGCTCGTGCCGAGCGGCTCTTGCTCGAGCACGGGCCGGTGCAGCCGGAGGTCGAGATCGTACGCTCCGGCGCCGTCGCTGACGCCGACGTAGTACGTGCCCGTGGCGTCGACGACCCAAGACAAGGCGGCGTCGCCCCCCGGCAGCGGAGACGCCGCCGGGTGGATGAAGGTGATGTCCTGCGACGAGCTCATGAGCTCGTCGCCGTTCGCGTCGAGCAGCGTCACCCGACGCACGCCGCCCGTGACGCCGACGCCCAGGATGTCGCCGGCGTTCAGCTCGACCGCGAACAGGTCGGTGTCGCCCCGGTCGAGACCGATCGTCAGATCGTAGAACCCGGTGCTCGCGACGTTGACGCCCGTGCCCGAAGTGAAGGGGTCCGTCTGGAAGCCGCCGAAGTACCCGAATACCGACAGGTAGTAGTCGTCGTTGGCCGGCGCGATGAACGAGAACCGACTGTCGAGCGTGCCGTCGGCGAGGTCGTTGGCGAAGAGGAGCGTGCCGGCGCTGTCGTAAACAGCGACCACGGAGTCCAACGTCGAGCCGATGATCTCGGCGTCGATGTCGGCCGTGATCACCTGCCCGGCGCTGACCGACTCGATCGCGTACCAGTCGTAGTCTCCAGTGGTCAGACTGAAGGGGCCGTCGCCCACCGTCGCCGAGGCGATCACCGCCCCCCCAGCTTGGAGGCCCGTCGGCGTCGCGAGCGGGATCGATCCGTCGTCTTCGCCCGGGAAGATCCGGGTCGCCGGCGCAGGCGTTGTGAGCGTGCCGCTCACGTCGATCGCCGGATCTTCATCAAGGTCGAAGCCCAGCGGCAGCGCGTCAGCGGTCTCGATCGTGTCGTTGTCTTCGGTCTCGCCCACAGCGATCAGACTCGTGAACTGCGTGCTGATCGGCGTCGCTGACGAGGGGGTGGCCGCCGAGGGCGTGGAAGCCGCGCTCGGCTTCAGCTGGCTAGCGAGGTCCGATCGGCTCACTCCCACCGGGAGAAACGCGGTCAGCGCCGAGTTCATCACCAGATGATCGTGATCGTGGTCATCGTCATCGTGCCCATGGCCGTGGTCGTGCGGTTCCAGATCGCGTGGCAGGGCGTAGACGCCGAACGCGATCGAATCGAGTGCTGGTGAAAGCGTCAGCGGTTCCGCCACGGCTTCGTGCAAGAACCCGAGGGCGCCGCGTTCGTCGGTCAGCTCGCGTCGAGCGCCGGACGAGAGGTCGAGCAGGTCGTTCGGTTCGGTGTCGAACAGGAGCCCGTCCGTGACCACGAGGCCGTAGGCGCCGTTGATCGTGGCGGCGAGTTGGACCGTGTACATTCCGCCGGTTTGCGGCGTGAAGTCGTGCAGCCCGAGGTCGTAGTTCTCGGCAGCCGTCCCGAGCGGCGTGGGCGTGCCGGTCGCTACCACCGACCCATCGGGCGCGAGCAGCTCGAGCGACGCCGTCGAGTAGTCCGCACCGCCGTGGCCCGCCACTACGACATCGATGGGCGTGCCCGCCGTCAGTGTCACCTCGAAGGCGTCGACGTCGGGAACGATCGTGCCGGCGGTCACCTCCAAAGCCACATCGTCGATCGCCAGATTGAAGAAGCCGAGATTGTCCTCCTGCTCGAACGCCAGCGTCAGCGTCTCGCCGGAAAACATCTGGAGCATCGGCGTCAGGTCCGCGGAACGCTCGTTCGGACCCGTCTGGGTGACGGGGTCGCCCGGTTCGGTCGAGAACACTTCTTGAACCACGGAGCCGCCCGCGTCGAGCAGCAGCACCCGGTACTCTTGGTTGGGTTCCGAGAAGCCGCTGCCGAAGTTGTTGATCCGATCGGACCACGTCAGCTCTGCGGCCAGCACCGCTTCGGGCACGACGAACGACTGCGCGAGTTGATTCACACTCGGCCCTGACTGCCCGCTGGTCGCGTCGAATGAACCGCCGATCGGGGGCAACGAGCCACGGGGCCCCGGCGGGCTGATCGAACCGTCGTTGAGCAGCCAGTCGCCGGAGCCCATCGACGAGGGCTCCCAGCCGGCGAAGTTGCCGGCCTCGAAGTCGCCGTTGACGATCAGCTGCTGCACGGCGTCCGTCTGGGTATCGAGGATCGCCTCGGTGGCGCCGACGGCGGCCCACCGGCCGTAGGCGGAGAGCTCACCGAGCGGAACGAACGAATCGTCGATCGAGATCGCCGCGTCCTCGGACGAGTCGCCCAAGGTCACTTCGACAAGCAGGTCGCGGTAGACATCGAGCGCGTAGCCTGTCACCCCGTTGCCGGTCGCACGGACGATGTAGAACCCGTCTTCGGGCGCCGTGAACTCCGGGAGCACGGCCGAGTAGCCCGGCTCGGGTGAGATCCCCGCCGGGGTCTCGCCGGGCACCACCACGGAGACGCTGACGATGCCCGACTCCGGCGTGAGCACCGCGTTGAGCGTCTCGCCCGCTTCCAGGAAATAGACGAAGTCGTCTTGGTCGAACGCCTGGCCGAAGAAGCCGAGGTTCTCGCTCACGGCGACGAGGCCGCCGAGCGGGTCGAGCCGTTCGAACGGCGCGCCGAGTTCGGCCTGCTGGTCGGCGAAGAAGCTGGTCGCGAAGTCGCCGCCTGGCTGGCCGTCGCCCGAGGGGAATCCGAATGGCCCCTGCGGCTCGCCATCGAGCAGGTTGCCCGCGAGATCGACGAAGCCGGTCGGGCCGCTGACTAGCGTCAGGGTGTAGTTGTCCTCATCCAGACCGACGAAGCCGAGGTCGAGCTGGCCGGTCTGGGCGTTGTACTCGAAGAACGTCGGTGGCCCCGCGAGACCGGTGTTCACGCCCTCGAGGAGGATGTCCGACGCGTCGAGCACGCTCTGGTCGAGCGGCTCGTCGAACGTTGCGGTGTACGTCAGGCCGCCCGTCGGGATGCTGCCGCCGGCGCCGATCGAAGAGGTCTGCACGCGGGGCCCGGTCGCGTCGATCCGGAAGTCGGTCGAGAAGCCGTCGATCGGCACGCCCTGCAGATCGACCAGTGAGCCGGTCGGGATCTCTAGCGTGTAGTCGCCGTCCGCCAGCGGCGGCAACGCAAAGACGAGCGTCTGCCCGTCGATCGTCGCGTCGACCAGCCCCGACTCGACGCCGTTGAGCAGCAATGATCCAGCGTCGATCGAGCTCAGATCGACCTGCTCGCTAAAGGTGATCGTGATCGTGTCCAAGGCGGTCAGCAGGGCGCCTTCGTCGATTGAAGCGTCGACCGCGAAGAACACGCCCGGGTCGCCGGTGAAACCGCGGACCGAGAGCAGGTACTCGCCCGCCGTTCGGTCCACGCCACGCAGCCGCGTGGTGTACGACCCCGTGAGGGGGGCGATCATCGTGAAGTCGAGGTTCCGCCCGTCGATCGAGCTGTTGTCGATCGTGGCGATCGTGAGCCCGTTCGGGTCGA
>JBCBPC010000027.1:0-55181 GCA_039820945.1 Planctomycetota bacterium | reverse complement strand
CGTGTTGTCGGCCATCACCTGGCACTCGACGACCGACGCCCCGCGTCGCTGCACGTGCTTCAGCGACTCGACCAGCAGGTGGGTCGCCACCTTGTGACGCCGATGGTCGGGCGTGACGTACAGGTCCACGAGACCGACGGTGGGGATGCCCCACGCCGAGGCCAACGGCTCGATGTCCCAGTAGGCGACACTCGCGATCTCGCGTTGCTCGCCGCGGTGCTGCAACGCGAAGCGGATACGGTCGTGCCCGCACGTGACGCACGCTTCCCACCAGTTACGCGCCGGCGGCAGGTAGGTCTGTTCCAGCTCGGTGTCTCGGCGGACCGCGCGGGCGTCGCGGCCGGTGGCCACGCGGAAGCGGGCCAGCTCGCGGTGCAGCACGACCACTTGCCCGGCGGGGTCGTACCCGTTGCGGGCGAACCGCTCCGCCTGCGTGGGGGCGGAGTGCAGCAGCCCGGGCAGCTCGCTGCCGCCGTAGAGGCCCAGGTAGAACGCGTCGAGCGGCCGAATGCCGCCCGCGTAGTGGACCGTCGCGCCGCGCGACTTCTGGTAGCTCTCGCTGTGGGCGATCAGCTCGTCGGCGACCGACTCGTCATCGACACTGGCGTGGAGCATCAGCAGTTGGCTCGAGCCGAGCGAGGTGTCAATCGAGCCGCCGCCCTCCTCCGGGCCGAAGGCCGCGTGCACGAAGCCCACCGGCAGCCCGTCGCGTACCGCGACGATGAGGCCCTCGGGATCGAAGAACTGCTTGGAGAAGACGCACAGCTCCAACAGAGCCGCATTGATCGGCTGGGCGATCGCCCGCGACGGGGGCTGGCTGTTCCAGATCGCCGCCAAGTGCGGGGGGTCCGAGTTGCGGAACGATCGGAACTCGTACACAACTCGCTGCCCGGCCTGGTTGGCTCACCCACTGCGTGTGCGGCCCGACCACGGGGCGTGCTCCCGCACGGCGTCACGGCGCCCGCTCGAATCGCACCTGGATCGTATCGTCCACGACACGCGTCGCAAAGACGCGCTGACGGATCGTGTCGCTCAGCAATTGCTCGCCGCTGGCCGCGTCGTACTGCCACCCGTGCCACGGGCAGGTCAGGACGCACCGCCCGCCGTCGTGCGACACAGCCGCCTTGCCCAACGGGCCGCCCTGATGAGCGCAGACCCCGTCGAGCGCGTAGATCGCCCCGCCGCTGTTCACCAAAGCGATAATCTCCTCGCCGACGACGACCTCCGCCGTGGCCCCGGCCGGCAGATCGCCGATCGGCAACGCGTCGATCCAAGCCTCGGACGGTTGGCTCATGCGGCGGTCTCCGTCGGACTCGGCGGTTCGATGGCTGGGCGCTTGGGTTTCTTCGACGGCGGGGCGCCCTTCCAGCGATTGTGCACCCACCAGTACTGCTCGGGCGCCTCGCGAATCATCGTCTCGAGCTCATCCGTGAACCACTGCGTTAGCAACGGCGTGGTCCCCAGGTCGAACCCCTCCGCGGCCGGATCGACCGCCGCCCGGGTCGCCACATGATATCGCATGGGGCTGCCTTCGCGGCGGACCCCGAGCACCAGCGTCGGCGCCCGGAAGCTCAGCGTGAACAACGACACCGCTTTATGCGTCGATGCGAGCTTGCCGAAAAAGTCGACCCAGCATCCGCGGTGGGTCGCCGCCTGGTCGCCCAACAGCGTGAGCGTGCCGCCCGCGGCCATCAGCCGCTCCACGTCTTCCTGGCTGCCCTGCTTGGGCAGGATGTGCTGACCCGTCTTGCCGCGGAAGCGATTGACGAAGCGATCGACGTACGAATTGTCGAGCGTGCGAGCCACGGTGTGGGTCGGGAAGCCTAGGAGGCCGAGCAGGTAGCCGCCGAACTCGAAGTTGCCGAAGTGGCCCGAGATGAGCACCGTCGGCCGACCGCTAAGCACTTGGCTGACGGTCGCCGCTTCGCCGGTGAGGCGGCAGTGGCGCCGCCAGGTTGTGCGGTGCATCTTCCGCGGCGTGTGCGCGATCTCGGCGACCATCAGGAACAGATGGCGCCACATTCGCCGGCCGACGGCGTGCCGCTCGTCAGCGGTGGCGTCGGGCATCGCAATGCGGAGGTTGTTGTGAAGCAACCCTCCGCGGAGCCGCAGCACGTCGGCCGCCAGCCAGGCCAGCCCGTGAGCCAGCCGATCGCACACGCCCAGCGGCGCCGCCTGCAGGGTGGCGATCACCAGCCGCAACGCGGTGTACGCCGCCAGGTCGCCGATCGGTCGGGCCGCTTTCATTCGGGAATCTTGGCGCCGTTGCCGATCGCCGCCAACGGCGATTGGGCCGATCGTGCCGATTGAGCGGCGTCTGATCGGCGTTCCTCGGGCCGTTCGCCGAACGCGTGGGGGCATGGCGGTGCGGTCAACCCACACTTCCGTGCGTCTCCGCCCTCACGCAACCTGCCACGGAACCCCGCCCCGATGACCGCTCTCGCCACAGCGCCGGCTCCCGCCGCTTCGATTCTACCCGTCAACCAGGACCTGCTCGGCGCGGTGGTGCAGGCGACGGTGAAGGGCTTGGCGATGACCGGCCTCAAAGCGGAGTGCGTCGGCGCCTCACGCGTGCCGGGCCGGCAACAAGGTGAAGTGACCGGCATGATCGGTGTGCACGGCAACGTGTCGGGCTTTGTGACGATCAACATGCCGCGCCCGCTGGCCATTCAGGCCGTTTCGGGTCTGCTGGGCGAGGAGTGCGACCGGCTCTGCTCGCAGGTGGTCGATGGCGCCGGCGAGGTGACGAACATCGTCGTCGGCGGCGTCAAGTCGACACTCTCGAAGACCGAATGGAGCTTCTCGCACATCACCGTGCCGTCGGTGATCGTCGGCGACGGTTACTCCGTGGCGTTTGCGCCGGGCCTAGAGATGCTCGACGTCGTCTTCGAGGTCCAGCACCCGGAGCTGGTGCTCGTGCAAGACCGCCTGATGCACGTGACGTTGTCGCTGCTCAAGCTGTAGGTCGCCGCTAAAGCGGCAGCCGTCTGGCTCACGCCTCGTCGGCGGCACGCATCCATTTGGCGATCGTCGGCGTGTCTTCGACGATCTCTTCCGGCTGGAAGTACAGCGCGATCTCGCGGGCGGCCGCTTCTTCGCCGTCCGAGCCGTGCACCAAGTTCATCTGCTGGCTCGAGCTGTAGTCGCCCCGGATGGTGCCCGGCGCCGCGTTCAGGCCGTTGGTAGCCCCCAGCATGTCGCGGACAACCCGGATGGCGTCCAAGCCCTCGAGCACGGCGGCGACGATCGGCCCGCCGGTGATGAACCCCTCCAGCGTAGGGTACCAGCCTTTCTCGACGTGCTCCGCGTAGTGCTGCTTGGCGAGCTCGGGCGTGATCCGCATGAGCTTCATCGCCACGAAGTTCAGGCCCTTCGTCTCGAACCGCGCGATGATCTGGCCCATCAGGCGGCGTTGGACGCAGTCGGGCTTGAGCAGGATCAGGGTGCGTTGCATGAGGTTTCGGGCGGTACGAGCGGGGCGGTTGGGAGTGCTAGCGGCGGGGTTGTCCCGGCGCCGAGCGGCGGATTGTAGGCGTGCGGTCGGTGGCCCTCAACAGTGGCCGGCTCACGGCAGACGCGCGCTGTGTTGGCGTCGCGGAGAGGGCGCCAGGCAAGTGATGTGGACCAACGCCCGCGGCCTGCTAGTCTCCGCACGCGCGAGCACGTCCGCACCGGGCGGTTCGCTCTGCACGCTTCCTGCACGAGGACGACCATGGCTAGCCGTTCCCGCCGATTCCCGCTCGCTCTAGCCGTTGGCGGCGCGTGCGTTGGCGCCATGCTCGGATGCTCGAAAGCGGCGCCAACGGTGCCCAACCCGTTTCAACTGAACGATCGCGTTCCGCCGCCGATCGCTCACGCGGCCCCGCTTCAGCCGGCTCCCTACTACGGAAGTGCTCCTTCGGCCGCGGGCGTGCCGCTTGGTAGTCCGGGAACGTTCGCGTCGCCCGCGCCGCTTTCGCCCGGCCCGGGGGCGATCATGCCGGCGCCAGTCCAGCCGGCGCCGGCAGGCACGCTGGGCGCCCCGCAGCCCTTCCCGAGCGCCCCGGCGCCGCAGGGCGGCTTCCAGCAACCGAGCTACGGCCAGCCCGCGCCGTTGGGCCAATCGCGATCGGCCGTCCCCGGTGGAGACGCGGTCGCTATCGCCGCGGACACCGCCCCGCTGCGTTTTGCCTCGCCGAGCCCCCGCCCGCCCGCTCAGCCCGCTCAGCCCGCGGCGGCGGCCCTGGCAGGCGGCGCCGCCAATGGCTGGATCGCGGGTTCGGCTCCGGTGCGGCGGCCCACTCGGCCGTCGGCGCCGACCACGCGTCTTCCAAGCAGTGTGGGCGGGCGAGAGCCCGTCAGCATCGCCGCGCTCGGAGGGGGGCGTGGCGGTGTGCAGATCACACCGCTCGACACGCCGTCGGCCCCCGTCTCAGTCGCCGATTCGAATTCGGCCGCCGCCACGTGGCGATAGGTTCGCTGGCTCGTAGACGGTGACCGCGTCGGCGATGACAATACGGGCTTTGCCCGCTCACAACGTCCACGCCTGCCCTGTGCCTGCTGTCCCCACCGGGTTTTCCCGTCGCCTGCAGACGCTGTCGGCCGCCGGCAACCAGCGGCTGCTGGCCCGTTGGTCGGCGTATCTGGACCCGATCGCCCGACGCGAAGCGGCGCTCGAAGCTTTGAGCGACTACGACCTCCGCAAGGAGAGCCTCTCGCTCCGCTACCGAGCCCGCAGCGGCGAGCCGCTCGATCGGCTGCTGGTGGAGGGCTTCGCCATCGTCCGCGAGGCCGCCCGCCGCACCAAGAACATGCGGCACTTCGACGTGCAGATCCTCGGCGGGGCCGCGGCGCACTTCGGCTCGATCATCGAGATGCAGACGGGTGAGGGAAAAACGCTCACGGCGACGCTGCCGCTGTATCTGGCGGCGCTTGAGGGCAAGGGTGCCCACCTCGCCACGGTGAACGACTACCTGGCTGCCCGCGACGCGGAGCTTATGGGCCCCGTGTACAAGGCGCTCGGCATGAGCGTCGGCGTGATCCAGCAGCAGCAGCCGCAGAACGAACGGCATAAGGCGTACGACGCCGACGTGACGTACGGCACCGCCAACGAGATGGGCTTCGATTTTCTCCGCGACCGGCTGCTGAAGCGTCGCATCCAGGAGGGCGCCCGCGACCTGTTCGGCGAGATGCTCACGGGCGGCGCCGCAGGCGGCGGCGAAAAGCCCGTCCAACGCGACCTGCACTTCATGCTGGTTGACGAAGCCGACAGCATCCTGATCGACGAGGCGCGCACGCCGCTCATCATCAGTGCGCTGCCCGGAGAGGACGAGAAAATCGCCGCCGAGGCGTACGTGTGGGCGGCCGAGCAGGCGCCGTCGTACGAGGCGGACGAGCACTACGACTACGACCCCAAGGAGAAGCGGGTCGACCTGACGCTCGACGGCCGCCGCAAGGTGCGCGAGACGAAGAAGCCCGCCGCGATGGATCACATCCCGCTGTCGGAGATCTACGACTACATCGAGCGGGCGATCAAGGTCGACCTCGAGATGGTCCTCGATCGACAGTACGTGGTCCGCGACGGCGAGATCGTGATCGTCGATGAGTTCACGGGGCGGCTTGGCGAAGGCCGCAAGTGGCGTAGCGGCCTGCACCAGGCGGTCGAGGCGAAAGAAGGCGTCGAGGTCACGTTCGAGACGAACACCGCGGCGCGGATCACGATCCAAGACCTGTTCCTCCGCTACAGCCGCCTGGCGGGCATGACCGGCACGGCGAGCACCAGCGCGCCGGAGCTGCGAAAGATCTACAAGGTGCACTGCCTGCCGATCCCCACCAACAAGCCGCCGATCCGCAAGCAGCTCCCCTCGCGCGTGTACGGCACGACCGAGGCGAAGTGCGCCGCGATCGTCGAAGAGATCCAAGAGATGGTCGCCTCGGGCCGGCCGGTGCTCGTCGGCACACGGTCTATCGACAAGAGCGAGCAGATCTCGACGCTGCTGCGCGAAGCGGAGATTGAGCACGCGGTGCTCAACGCCCGACACATCGCCGAGGAAGCAGAGATCGTCGCGCAGGCCGGCGAGGCGGGCCGTGTCACCGTCGCCACGAACATGGCGGGCCGCGGCACCGACATCAAGCTGGGCGAGGGCGTGCACGAGGCCGGCGGCCTGCACGTTATCTGCACCGAGTTGCACGAGTCGAAACGCATCGACCGGCAGCTGATCGGCCGGTGCGGCCGGCAAGGCGACCCGGGCTCTTATCGACAGTACCTGTCGTTGGACGACGAGATCCTCGGCCAGGGGCTCGGCGAGTCGCGCGGCGAGCGGCTCAGCAAGCAGGGCGAGTCGGCCCACGGCGAGCTGCCACGGTCGTACGCGGCGTTGTTCGCCAAGGCGCAACGCAAGGTGGAACGCAACCACTTCCGCGACCGCAAGGTGCTGCTCTATCACGACAAAGAGCGGCAGAAGATGCAGCGGGCCATGAGCCAGGACCCGTACCTCGACACGCCCGGCTGACGTCGGGTGCGGGACGGCGCCCCTCGTCGTTTTGTCGCTCGATGCGAGCGATCTAGGCTGATCGCCGGCGGGACCGGTTGTAGCGGTTGTCGGCTCCGCGGAGCGCACAACGGTGAGCTACGTTTGCGGGTCGAAACTCCCCCCGGTCCCCCCTGCCCCGTCCCGTGCGTCGCAACGCCGCCTTCGCCGAGCAGCGAGATGCCGACCAGTCGGTCGCCATGGTGCGCTGCTTGCTGCTCGCCGGGGCCGTGCTGCTGATCGGCACGCTCGGCTTCAAGCTGATTGAGGAGGAGTGGTCTTACTGGGACGCCTTCTACTTCACGCTCGTCACCGTCACGACGGTAGGTTACGGCGACTACGGCCTGTGCGACAACGGCCGGGCGTTCGCCGCATTCATCCTGGTGGGCGGCATCGGCGCCTTTACCTACTCCCTGTCGACACTGGTGCAGATCGCCTCGGACGTCGACGCCTCGCTGAGACGCAAGATGAAACGAATGATCGCCGACTGCGCGGACCACGTCATCGTCTGCGGCTACGGCCGCATGGGGCAGATGATCTGCGAGGAGCTGGACCAGAGTGACATCCTGTGCGTCGTTATCGAGTGCGACTCCGAGCGTGCTCGGCACGCGGTCGCCGAGGGGCGCCTCGTGGTGCCGGGCCTCGCGAGTGAGGACGACACGCTGATCTCCGCCGGCATCGACCGGGCCGCGGGCGTCGTCTGCGTCGTGAACTCCGACGCGGAGAACATGTTCATCACCGTCACCGCCGCGGAACTGCGGCCGGGCATCCGCGTGATCGCCCGCGCCGAGTCGCCCGACTCCGCCCGCAAGCTGGAGCGCGCGGGGGCGTCGCTCGTCGTTTCGCCCCACCAGATGGCCGGCAAGACGATCGCGACCGCGTTGGTGCACCCGCGGCTCGCCAAGTTCCTCAACCGTGGCGATGCGAACAGTGCCTACTTTGAGCTCGGCGAGGTCGTGGTCAACCGCGGGTCGAAGGCCGAGGGCATGACGATCAGCGACCTCGGGTCGCAGCTGCGGGGACTCGTCTTTGTCGCGATCGACCAGCAGGGCGGCGAACTGGTGGTGCAGCCGCCGGGCGACTTCTGCTTCGCTGCGGGCGACGTCGTCATCTTCGCAGGTGGCGGCGACGTCGTCGGCCACATGAAGTCAGCCACCCGCAAGACCCGCGAGCGAGAGCCCGCTCTCGCGTAGCGACGCTGCGTGAGGGCGAAGTCCGCGCGAACCTCGCGGAGAGGTCGGGGTCCAGTGGGGGCCCAGTGGGGGCGGTGTCGCGCTTCTCGCGATCGGTCCGCGAGGAACGCCGCCATGACCACCAACACCAAGCAGCCGCAGCCGACGCTCGCCAAGACCCTGGCCCCGGAGGAGGTGCGCGTGGGCGACTTCGTGGCCGTGCTCCAGGAGGAGTACGAGTACCCCGAGTTCATGTGGAGCTGCGATACGTCTTACAACCAGGACGCGATCGTCCGCGTGAGGCTCCGGCCGGGCGCCCCGTGCGACCCGCTCCGCGTGAAAGCCGCCTGCCTGCCGTTCGTCCTCGTCAAGCCGCCGAAGGGCCGCGCACGGACGCTCGACGTCCGAGCGGTGCGGCTCGCGAGGCTCGACCCGTCGTACGCGAAGTTCGCCCGCAAGGCGTTGCGGGGCTAGGGCGTCGCTTTAGCCCCGCCGCCGGGCGGCCAACGCGGCCAGCAAGCCGGCGGCCATCGCCAAGCTGTGCGGCTCGGGGACGGCGGAGGCGATCGGCCCTTCGGCGTCGCGCCACACCGTGTAGTCGGCCAGATCGACCACGCCATCGCCGTTGGCGTCCGCTCCGATCCCCGGGACGATCGGGCTCGTGTCGAAGTTGACGATCCACTCGACGTAGTCGAGCACGTCGATCTCGCCGTCGCCGTTGAAGTCGCCCGCGGCGATGGCGCCGGGATAAGGCGAGGCGTACAGGGGGCGTAGCGCCTCGATGATCGCCTTCTCGTCGCCGTTCTCCTCGTTGAGGCCCCAGTCGGGTCCCAGCGTTCCGAACGGGCTCGGCTCGTCTTTCCAGGTCTGGTCGAACGCCTCGCCCCAAGAGAACAGCAGCGGGTCGCCGTCCAGATCCGTGATGTCCGCGAGCGCCTGGAAGAACGCGATCTGATTGGCCTCGGTCGCGGCCGGGTGCCCGGCGGTGGGCCACCAAGCCTCTTTGATCACCAAGAGGTTGTCCGGGCGACGCGACTGCAGGGCGCGGAACTCACCCCCCACCGTCGCCGCCATCGCGATCGGGTCGAAGGGGTTCAGGTTTTGATTGAACCACGGCTGGATGTTCACGTAGGTGAAGTCGCCGACGTCCAGCAAGGAGGGATCCGCGAAGTACGAGCCGCTCACCTCGGTCGTGCCGATCGGCTTGCCAAAGTTCTCGAAGAACTCGACGGCGTCGATCAGCTCGGCCTTGGAGTACCGTCCGAAGACGAGCCCCTCGTTGCCGACGATGAAGCCGTCGATATGCTGCTGCTCGTCGATCGCGGCCGCCTTCTCTCGAGCGAGCTGTGCGTCGTCGAAGTAGAACACGCCGGCGAGCACCTGATCGAACCCGACCTCCTTCGCGATGCGCGGCATGTGCCGGCCGTTGCCGTCGAGCGAATACGTGTACAAGCTCCGCCAGCCTTGGTCGTACAGCAGCTCCAAGTCCGCGCGGATCTGCGCTTGGCTGGCGTCCAGCCCGATGGTCGGATCGCTGTTGCGCGGCGCGTAGCCGATCCAGTGCCGTTGGGTCGTGAGGCTCTGAATCACGTCGGCGTCGGCCGAAGCCGTCAGACACACGGCGACCACCGCAAGAAACAGTTGCTTCGTCATGACGAGCCGATTGAGGAGAGTCTCTGTCCGGATCGAGGCGAGGCCTCAACCGGCTTCACTCTACCCGGCGTGGACGAACTCGCCAGCAATTCGCCCGCGCCATTTCGGCCGGCCGTCTCCCGGTGCTCGTCGGAGACGTAGAGAAACGCGTTACACGCGGGTCGCGATAATCGCGTCCAGCTCGGTTTTCAGACGCGGCAGGATCTCTTCGTAGCCGAACTGGCCGAGGGGCTCTTCGCCACGCTTCAGGTTCACATAGTTCGGCCCGCACCACAGGCCGAGGTCGGCGTCGTCCGTCTCGCCGGGGCCGTTCACCCGACAGCCCATCACGGCGATCGTGATGGCGTGGTCGCGGGCGTACTCGGTCATCGCCTTGACCTTCTCCGCCAGATCCACGAACGCCTCGTTCTCGACGCGGCTGCAGCTCGGACAGCTGATGATGTTCATCGTCGGCAGGCCGTAGTCCACCACGCTACGCGTGCGGCCCGCGTAGATGTCGGCGACGATCTGCCGGCCCGCCTCGATCTCCTCGAACTTGCGGGGGTTCGGCACCGTCAGCGATACCCGCAGGGTGTCGCCGATGCCCTTGGAGATCAGCTGCTCGAACGCGATCCGCGTCTTAATCACACCCTCCGGCGGGATGCCCGCCTCGGTGACGCCGAGGTGCAGCGGCACGTCCGGCCGGGCCTCTGCGAAGCGGGTGTTCACGTCGACCACGTGCTTCGGGTCCGAGTCCTTGAGCGACACGCAGTACCGCGTGAAGCCGAGCGAGTCGAGGTGCTCGCAGTGGTCGAGGGCGGACTCCAGCATCGGTCCGACGCTGTCCGCCGGGTCGTGCTTTTCCTTCTTCGCCGGATCGACGCTGCCACAGTTGACCCCCACCCGCATCGCGCAGTCGTTGTCCGTGGCCACCCCGGCTAGGTAGGCGACCTTCTCCTGCCACGGCTTGTCGCGCTCGTGGTGATACAGGTGTCCCGGGTTGTAGCGCACCTTGTCCACGTGCGGCGCCACTAGCTCGGCGAGCCGGTAGTTCTCCTGCAGATCGACCGACAGGTTGGCGGTGGTCTGCTTGCGGATCTCGGCGAGCGCCTCCGCGTCCTTCTTGCTGTCCACGGCGATCCGTACAATGTCCGCCCCCACGCGGGGGCCGCCCTCGGCCATCAGGTTCACGAGCGCGACCGTGGCGTCGACGTCCTGTGTGGAAGTAGCCGTCATGCTCTGCACGGCGATCGGCGCCCCGGCGCCGATGCTGATGCTGCCGATAGGAACGCGGCGGGTCGGGTTGCGTTTGATTTCGATCATGGTCCTTCGCGGCCCACGCTATTCGCGGGCGATTCCTTCCCAGAGGGCAGAGCCGATCCGCACGAGGGTTGAGCCCTCGGCGATCGCCGCTTCAAAGTCGCCGGACATGCCCATCGAGAGCTCGTCCAGCTTGGTCCCGTTGGTGTTGCGGAGCTTGTCGCGAAGCTCTCGCAGGTCGTGGAAGTTCTGTCGGGCGATGTCGGGCCCGCCCTCGCGGGCGGCCATCGTCATCAGCCCGTCGATCTCGACATGCGGCCAAGTGTCCCGTTCGGCGAGCACGGCGTCGACCTCCGCGGGTGAGAAGCCGTGCTTCTCCGCGTCGCCCGAGCAGTTGACCTCAAGTAGCACCGTTTGCCGCTTGCCAGCCTGATCGGCGGCTTGGTCGATCGCCTTGAGCAACCGGCGGCTGTCGACGCTGTCGATCGAATCACTGATTGGCACGGTCCGGGCGACTTTGTTCCGCTGCAGGTGGCCGATCATCCGCCAGCGGACCTCGCAGCCGTCCAACGCGAGCGTCTCGGCCTTCTCCCACAGCTGCTGCGGGCGGCTCTCGCCCAGGTCGCGACAGCCGGCTACGGCGAGCTGGGCCGTCGGGTAAGGGCCGACGTACTTGCTCACACCGACCAGCCGAACGCCCTCAATGGCGCGCCCTGCGGTGTCGCAGGCCGCGGCGATGCGGTCGCGGACCCGCTCGAGGTTGCCACGCACGACGGAGCGCATTTCAACGTCGCTGGTCATCGGCGTGCGGTGAGGAGAGTGATCGGTCGTCAGGCGTCCGCTTCTATCTCGAAGTATTCATCCACTTCGCCGGTCGGCAAGAACCGGCCCACGAACGCCTCCGACGAGAGGTTTTGGCCGAGCACGGTACGGTTGGCCGGGGGATCGAGCGAGCGGTAGTACAGCCACTGATCCTTGCCGCTCTGCATGCGGAAGCTAACGGCGACGTCCCTCGCTACCTTCTTCAGCGACTGGGCCACGCTCAGCCGGCGCCAGGTCCGCTGCTTGGCGAACCGCTTGGCCGAGAGGTCGATCCACAGCAGCGAGGCCAGATTTCGGCCCTGGCCGATGGTCAGCATCCGCAGCCGATGGTCCTGATCGCGGGTCAGGGCGCCCTCGTCGCGTTCGACACGCCACTCGGGCAGCGAGCACGGCAGCAACGCCGCGGCGGGGCCCTTGTTCGTGTGAAGGACCGCGTCGTGGGTCTCGGGCTCCGGCTCCAGCCGCACGCCGGGGGCGAGTTCGAGGCGCGTCTCGATCTCCCAGCTGGCTTCGTCCGCCAGGCCGGTTCGGACGCCGTTGGTGACGATCTCCGCCACGCCCACCACACCGTGCTGCCGACCCAGGATTACCTGTCGTTCGAGCCGCACGCCGTCGGCCAGATCCGTGGCGAGCTCCAGATAGTCGCAGTCCTGGTCGCTGTACCAGCACTGCGAGTCCCACTCGAGGGGGCCGTCCGCCCGTTCGTCGATCCGTTGCCCGTTGCGACGGACCACCACTGGCCAATCGCCCTCGAGCAGCGTCTGTTTGCCGCTCACGAGCGCGAGCCGCATCGTCGGCCGATCCCACGTGACGGTGATAACAGGCGACTTCGGCGCCCAGCCCGCTGAGAGCACGGCAGTCTCTGCCCACTCGGACTCGGTCGAAGGATCGGGCGGCGACGCGTTCGCGGCGTCCAGGTCCAGCGGCAGGCGGCGCTCGGCGGCCGCGTCGTCGGCCGAGTCGCCGTCGACCGAGAGGGCCTCGGCCAACGCCTCGGTGACCGACCCGCACCGGCTCAAGAGCAAACTTCCGTCGTACTTAGTCATCCGCAGCGACTGGCGGACCAGCCACTCGTACTGCGTTTGGGCGTCGGCCGACCACGGGCCCCGTTCGGCGACGTCGCCGTCGGCGTCGACGCTCATCGTGCGGCACCGCGTCCAGCACGCAAGCAAGGCGGGCAATCGCGACAGCACGCTGGCCGTGGCCATGCCCTCGCCGTCGGTCAGCTCGATGAGCGCTTCGCTGAGGGTTGCGCTGGCGTCGTCGCGTAGCTCGCGAACCGGCTTGAGGGCGTCGAGCCCCGTCGCCAGGGTCAGCGGCAACTCGCCGGCGAACAGGTTGTGAGCGACGACACGCTCGGGGCTCGCTCCTTCCAGCGACGCCCGCGACTGCGAGGCGGCCAACGCCAGATTCACCAGCGAATCCAGCAGACGGACCCACAGCTCCGTGGGGACCGACTCGGGCGAGACGCACAGCACGTTGGCCCAAGCCACGGCGTCGAGGGCCGCCGGCAGCGAGTCGAGCGGCGGGTCGCTGGGCAAGGCGTCGAGCCAGTCGCTGGCGGCGCCGTCCAGGTCGGGCAGCTTGCCACGTTTGGCGGCCTTTTCGAGCGACGCAACGAACTCGCTCGTCGCCGGGGGGCTCCCCCAGCCAAGGGCGGCGAGCTTGCTCTTGAGCGTCTCGCGGTCCGTCTGCTCCACAAGAGAGAGTCGGTAGATCTCCCACGCCTCGGCGTGATCGCCGGCGGACCACTGCTTCCGCACCCCGGCGGGCGCCGAGGTCCGCCACAGCTTCTTGGCGTCTCGCCCGGCGAAAGCGGTGGGCACGAGCGGCGTTTCTTGTTCGGGAAGCGTGGCGCCGGCCATGGCGATCCTTCGGCGGGTGGCGTTATCCTGCGGGCTCTCAGCAACGCTTGACGACGAGATCGGCTGACAAAGAAAACCGGGGCCCGTGCGTGCGATGCATCGTCTTGTAAGAAGGTATCGGGGCAGCCAGCACTCTCCTAGCGCCGCGAGCGTGTGTCGCGCTGTTTTTGCCGGCGTCTTCGCATCGGTCTTCTCGACCGCTGCCTTCGCAGCGCCGGCCGCCTTCGACGCGCCGCCCAGCGCCCGGCGTCTGGATCCTGAGCAGTCCGTTTGGGTCGATACGAAAGCCGCGTTGGTCTACGTCGATGGCGAAGTCACTCAGCGCGAGGGCGTGCTAGAGATGTTCGCCTGCCCCAAGAGTACGAAAGAGCACGAGTCGGTCGTCGCGGTCGATGCGGACGCCTTCCTCGTCCATACGGCGTTGCTGACGATCGGGGCCGAGCCGGGCTCGCCGGTGAAGTTCGACCCCGAATACGAGCCCCCCCGGGGGGCGGGTATCCGGGTCGAGGTCCGCTGGACGGACGCTGCCGGCGACGCTCGCACCGCACGCGCCCAAGACTGGGTCCGCAATATCGACACCGGCGCCGCCATGCGGCTGCCGTTCGTCTTCGCCGGGAGCCTGTTTCGCGTCGATCCGCAGACCGGCGAGCAGGAGTACCTGGCCGACTACGGCGACCTGATCTGCGTGTCGAACTTCGGCACGGCGATGCTCGACGTGCCGGCGCCCAGCACGCAGTCGAACGCGGGATTGCTGTTCGAGCCGTTCACCGAGCGGGTGCCGCCGCTCGGCACGCCGGTGCGGCTGGTCCTCGGCATCGAAGATGAAACCGAAGCGGCGGCGCCGCAAGCCGGCCCGCTCAACGAGCTGGACGAGGCGATCGCGACGCTGCTCGCCGTGCGGGTCGGATCCGGATCGACGCCAGCGGTGCAGGCCGCGTGGGGCGCCGTCGCGACGGTCGAGCCGACGGCGTGGCCCGCGGTGCTGCGAGGTCTGAGCGAGGCGGGCCCGCTGGCCGCGAATTGGCTCAGCTCGGCGCTCACGGCCGCCTCGCAGAATGGTACGCCCACGGACGCCGACATCACGGCGCTCCGCGGAGTGCTGGAAGACCTATCGCTCGCCGGGCCGGCGCGACGGGCCGCGTACGAGCTGATCGTGGAGCATCGCCCCTTGCTCCGCGAGCGGATGCTCGAGGGGCTCGTCGACGACCCGAACGAGCAACTGCGGTTCGACGCGGTTGCCCAGCTGCTCGACCGGGCGGAAGCGATCGACGAAGAAACGGCGAAGCGCGACGCCTACCGCGTTGCTTTCCGCAAGGCGCGGGTGCTGGAGCAGGTGGAAGTGGCCGGGGACGCGCTGGAGACGCTCGGCGACGAGCCGTCGCTGATCGACCAGCTCGGCTTGATCGCGGCGTGGAGCCTGATCGGGCCGTTGGACAACACCGACGGCGCCGGCTTCGACCAGGTCTACGCCCCGGAGGACCTCCGCGATTGGGACGGCGCCTACCAAGGCAAGACAACGGGTGACGAACCGGTCCGGTGGCAAGCACGCCGATCGGGCGACCGGCTGGCCGAGATCGACCTGAACACGCTGGTAGCTGCCGAGAAGTCGGCGGTGGCGTACGCCGCCGTCACGATCCAGAGCGACGCCACTCGCGACGTGCAGGTGCGTCTGTCGTCGTCCGGCGCCACCAAGGTGTGGCTCAACGAGCGGCTCGTGCTGGCCAACGAGGTGTATCACAACGGCAACCAATTCGATCAGTGCCGCGCTGGGGTCACGCTTCGCGAGGGTGCGAACGAGCTGCTGGTCAAGATCTGTCAGAACGATCAGCCGCAGCCTTGGGCACAACGCTGGAAGTTCCAGGCACGCGTCTGCGACGCGACGGGCGGCGGCGTCGACGGCGTTACGCCCACCGACCCTACCGATCAATCCGGGGAGGCGGCCCCATGAGCACAGGACAAGTAAGCATGAGCGCAAGATCCATGACGTGTGGCGTAGCGACCGTCGCCGTGTGCTGCGTCGCCGCGTTCGCCACGGTGACGTCGGCGGCCGAGTGGCGTGACTTCCGCGGCGTCGGGGCCGATGGCGGCGCCACGCTTCCGGCGGAGTGGTCCCTCGAAGAGTCGACGGGCGTCGCGTGGCAAGCCGAGCTGCCCGGCCGCGGCGTCTCCGGGCCGATCGTTGTGGACGGCCGCGTGGTGGTCACGGGCTCCGACGGCCCCAGCCGGCAGCGGCTGCACGTGGCCGCCTACGACGACAAGACCGGCGAAGAGCTGTGGCTCCGCCGCTTCAGCGCCGCCGGCCGCACGTTCTGCCACGAGACGTCCGCCAACGCGGCGCCGACTCCCGCCACGGACGGCGAGCGGGTGTACGCCTTCTTTTCCTCCAACGAACTGGTGGCCCTCGATCTGGACGGCAACGTGCAGTGGGTGCGGTGTCTCGCGCTCGATCATCCGGGCGTCGGCAACGACGTCGGCATGGCGTCGTCGCCCGTCGTGATCGACGGCGTGGTGGTCGTGCAGGCCGAGTGCCAGCGGAACTCGTTCGCCATCGCGGTCGACGCCCGCACCGGGCAAACGCGGTGGGAGCTTGAGCGGCCCGCGTCGTCCAACTGGACCACGCCGTTGGCGACCACCCTCGACGACGGCCGAGCGATCGTGCTGCTGCAGAGTCGTGAAGGCTTGGTCGCTTACACGGCCAGCGGCGGCGAGAAGGTGTGGGAACTCCAGATGGAGTGCGACGGCGTCCCCTCGATCGCCAAGGCCGGCGAGCGGATCACGGTGGCGTCGGACGGGCTGCTGACCTCGCTGCGGCTCAACGGACCCGCGGCGCCCGAGCTGGACTGGCGGACAACGGCGTTGGCCCCCGGTTCGCCGAGCCCCGTGTTCGCTGGCGAGCGTGTCGTCATCGTCAACCGCAGCGGCGTGGTCGTTTGTGGCGCCGGCGAGAGCTCGGACGTGCTGTGGCGGCGGCGGCTGCGTGGCCGCTTCTGGGCGACGCCGGCGGTGTCCGGCGGTCGCGGGTTATTCGTGAACGCGGACGGAAAAGCCTGGGTGCTAGACCTGGAGAACAACGGACGGATCGTGCTGGAGGCCGACTTCGGCGAGCCGGTGCTGGCCTCGCCGGCGGCCACCGGGGGCGCCCTGTACGTGCGCTCGTACACGCGGCTGTGGAAGATCGGGCCCGATGCCACCGACGCCCCCGGCGGTTAGGCTCCGCCTTCCAGCACCACGGCCTGCCAAGAGACGCCGAGCCGCGAGCCGAGCCACGAACGCCCGCCGATGTCCGACGCTTACGAAGTCCGCCCGGTCCAAGGACCGATCCACGCGAGCATCCGCCCGCCCGGCTCGAAGAGCCTCACCAACCGCGCGCTGGTGTGCGCGGCCCTGGCCGAGGGCGCCTCGGAGCTCTCCGGCGCGCTCGACTCGGACGACACGCGGGTGATGATCGACGGCCTCGGTCAGCTCGGAATTCGTGTCGAGAGCGCCGACGACGGCCGGACGCTTTCCGTCGTGGGGGCGGCGGGCCGCGTGCCTGCCGACGGAGCCGAACTGTTCGTCGGCAACAGCGGTACGACGATCCGCTTCCTCACTGCGCTGGTCGCCCTGGGCGACGGCGAGTACCGCCTCGACGGCGTCGAGCGGATGCGCGAGCGGCCGATCGGCGATCTGGCCGACGCGTTGAATCAGCTGGGCGCCGAGGTGCGTTGCGAATCGCCCCGTGGCTGCCCGCCGGTGACCGTCCGCGCGACCGGGCTCCCCGGCGGCGTCGCCACGGTGAAGGGCGACATCTCTAGCCAGTACCTCAGCGGCCTGCTGATGGCGGCGCCCGGCGCCGCGAGCGACGTGACCCTCCAGATCGACGGGGAGCTCGTCAGCAAACCGTACGTCGACATGACGCTCCGCGTGATGAGTGACTTCGGTGTGCGTGTGGACGCGGCGGCCGATCACTCGCGGTTCGTCGTCCCCGCGGGACAACGCTACGGGGGCTGCAACTACGCCGTGGAGCCGGACGCTTCCGCGGCGAGCTACTTCTGGGCTGCCGCGGCAATCGCCGGCGGCGTCGTCACCGTCGAGGGGCTCAACCGCGACGCGTTGCAGGGCGACGTCCGATTCGTCGATTGCCTGGAGCAGATGGGCTGCCGCGTGCAATGGGGCGACGCGTCCGTGACGGTCGAGGGTGGGCCGTTGCGCGGCGCCGAGCTGGACATGAACGCCATCAGCGACACCGTGCAAACGCTGGCCGCCGTGGCGTTGTTCGCGGAGGGGCCGACCACCGTGACCGGCGTCGCCCACAACCGACACAAAGAGACGGACCGCATCGGCGACCTGGCGACCGAACTGCGGCGGCTTGGCGCCCAGGTTGAGGAGTTGCCGGACGGGCTAAAGATCACGCCCGGCGAGCTACGCCCGGCGGCGGTCGAGACCTACGACGACCATCGCATGGCGATGAGCCTGGCCCTGGTGGGCCTGCGGCAGCACGGCATTCAGATCCAGAACCCCGGGTGCACGGCAAAGACCTACCCTAGGTTCTTCGAGGATCTTCAGGCCGTTACGAAGCGGTCTTAGCGCCCCGCAAGGCCCGGTTCAGGCGACCTCGGCCGCCTTCTCGGCGTCCCGCACCGCTTTTTTAGCATCCCGTTCGGCGGCCCGCTCGCGAAGCTGCTTCAGCAGCTCATCGGCTCGATCCAGCAGAGCGAGCCCCGATTCGGAGGCCGCGGCGTCGTCCGGCTTGTCCTCGCTGCCGACGAATTCGGCGTGGCAGTGCGGGCAAGAGATTCCCTTGCCAAGGTAATCGACCCGCACCTGCACGCTCCGGCAGCAGGCGGGGCACTGTTGGACGAAAAATAGAGAGCCGGGCATCTGCTCACCTCCTGTGGGATGGGTCCTGTTCTCCTCGCGGCCCTCTAGTGTGGCGACGCGAGAAACTGTTTTCAACGCTTTTTGGCCGAATTCTGATACGAATCGGCGTCACTCACCGCTCGGTTTGCCACGCGGAGGGCTCCGTTCGACGCGGTTTCGCCTGCCAAAGTGTGGCGAACCGGCGGCAAACCGACAGCGTCTCTCGTTATGATGGCGGGGTCGGCAGCGAGCTTGTCACGGTCCTCAGCGGGGCCGCAATAGGCCGCTCGCCGGCACCTCGTAGGACACGAATCTGGCCCTTGGGCCGCTTCGAGGACTCGCTCGGGATGGCGAACAAGCTCTACGTCGTCGGCATCTTGCTGCTTTGGGCCGGCTCCATGAGCTGGCTCGTCTCGCAGCGGATCCTGCCGCCGCTGGTCGCTGGCGAGTCGCCGCCGAACAGCCTGCTGCACCAACGCGATCCGGTCGCCTGGCGGTTGTCGGTCGACGGCAGCGAGTGCGGCACGGCCGTACTCCAAGCGCTCGTGGACGACGTCAGCGTCACCGAGATCCACAGCCGGCTGCTCCTGGATCGTCTGCCGCAGCCGAAGGGCGGGCCGCCTTGGCTCGCCGCCATCGGCGAGACCCTCGAAGCCATCGGGCTCGACGTTCGGACACGCAACGTGTTCGATCCGCTCGGCCAGCTCGCCCGCTTCAGCATGAGCATCGAGATCACTGAGCTGAACGAGCCGATCACGCTCACGGGGCGTATCGATCGGGGCAAACTGAAGCTGCGGGTGCGCTCGCGATTCTTCCCGGACCGCTCGTTCGAGCACGATTGGCCTGAACAGGGATTGCTGGCCACCGAGCTGATGCCCGAGTCCAAGGTGCTCTCGGTTTACATGGGGCGCAAGTGGCGGAAGGAAGTCTTCAGCCCGTTCGCGCCGCCCAGCGCACCGGTCGAGGTGCTCGACGCCGAGGTCGTCGAGGTGTGTAAGCCGATGGACGACGGCAAGCCAGTCCGCGCGTGCCGGGTAGAGTTCCGCTCGTTGCCCGCGTCGGGCGTCTCGGAGGAAGGCCGCCTCCGCGGTACGATGGTCGTGAGCGAGACGGGCCGCGTCCTGCAGCACGAGAAGTTCTTGCTAGGCAGCCGGATCACGTTCGACCGCTTGAGCGATCGCGAGTCGATACGCCTCGCGGGCAGCCTCCTCGAGCTTGACCGCTACGCCGCGATGACGAAGCCGCAGAGGCCCGAGAGAACGCCCGCGTCGGAGTGAGCGACGCCCGGCCACACTCGTCCGCCTGCACGCCGAGCGACACCGAGACCGCAGTCACTTATGATCGAGTTCGAGTCGGTCTCGCGCAATTACGGCTCGACGAAGGCGGTGGTGGGTCTCGACCTGGCCGTTCCGCGTGGCGAGCTCTTCGCCATGCTGGGCCACAACGGCGCCGGCAAGACGACCAGCATCAAGATGCTCGTCGGCCTGCTGCGTTCCGACGCCGGGCGTGTAACGATCGGCGGGTTCGACGTCGCCCGGCAACCTCGCGAAGCGGCGCAGCTCGTGGGCTACGTGCCGGACGAGCCGCATCTGTACGACAAGCTTTCTGGCCGGGAGTTTCTCACCTTCGTCGCCCGGATGCACGGGCTCACACCGACCGATGCAGAGCAAGCGATCGGCCGCGAGATCGATCGTTTCGGCCTCGCCCGCTTCGTCGATGAGCTGACCGAGAGCTACTCCCACGGCATGAAGCAACGGACGGTGTTCGCCGCGGCGTTGCTCCACGATCCCGAGGTGCTGGTCGTTGACGAGCCGCTTGTGGGCCTCGACCCGCAATCGATCCGCCTTGTGAAGGACCTCTTGAGCGAGCACGCACGCCGCGGGTCTGCCGTGTTTATGTCGACGCACACACTGACCGCCGCCGAGGAGATCGCCGATCGGATCGGCGTGATGAACCGCGGCGAGCTGCTCTTCCTTGGCTCGCTCGAAGAGCTCCGCCAGCGACACGGCGCGGGCGATGAGACGCTCGAGTCGCTCTACCTGTCGCTGGTGGGAGATACCCAGCCCAGCGCGGGGTCGGAGGGCGTGGGTTGAACGAGCACGACGCGGCTCCGCCGCTGCCCACCATCGGCGACGAGGCGCGGATCATGTGGTCCATGCGCACGCAGACTGTCCGGGCGCAGTTGCGGCAGCTGATGCGCACGGCTCGGCTGCGGACGCTGCTGGTGGTGTCGCTGAGCGTCGTGTTTTGGGGCGGCCTGTTTGTGCTGTTCTATCTGGGCCTCCGATTCCTGCTGACGCACGTCGGCCCCGCGGGCGACCACTACCACGCTCAGACGATCGAGTTCATCTTCCATCTCTTCTTCGCGTCGCTGAACGTGATGCTCGTGTTCTCCGCGGGCATTATCCTCTACAGCGGCTTGTTCGCGTCCGAGGAGACACGGTTTCTGCTTACGCAGCCGATCCGCGCGGAGCGAATCGTGCAGCACAAGCTGCAGGAAGCGACCCTGTTCAGCAGCTGGGGCTTCTTCCTACTCGCCAGCCCGTTGACGATCGCGTACGGCGTGGTGGTGGGCGCCCCGTGGCACTACTACGCGTTGATCGGGCCGTTGATCCTGGCGTTCGTGTACATCCCCAGCGGGATCGGCGCGGCGCTCTGCCTGCTGCTGATCCGGTACCTCGCGCAAGTGCGGCTCACGATCGCCGCGTTGGTGGCGGCCGTGGCCGTGAGCGCGGCCGGGTGGGCGATCTACGAGACGGTGCGGGCGCCACAGGCCGATCTGTTTGGCGCGGCGTGGTTCAACGACACGCTGCGGCGTTTCCGCTTCACACAGTCCGAGCTGCTGCCTAGCTCGTGGCTGAGTCATGCCCTGCTGGACGCGGCGCGGCCGGCGCCCGAAGTGCCACAAGCATTCGACAAGACGCCAGTGGTGCGGTCGCTGCTGTTCCTCGCGTTGCTCGTGTCCAACGCGCTGGTGTGCCAGTTGGTCGTGGTTTGGCTGGGCAAGCACACTTTCCGGCGGGCCTTCAGCGAGCTGGAGTGCCGGCCGCGGCCGCCCCGGCGGGCGAAGGTCGCCTGGGTCGACCGGGTGGCCCAGCGGTGCGTCGCTTGGTTCCCTGAGCCCGTGCGTCTGATTCTGCTGAAGGACTGGCGGCTGTTGCGCCGCGATCCCGTGCAATGGTCCCAGTTCCTGATCTTCTTCGGGCTGCTCGGCCTGTACTTCCTCAACATCAATCGCTTCAGCACTTCGAGCGGCGGATTGAGCCACGCCGCGTGGACCAACACGGTGAGCTTTCTGAATCTGGGGGTCGTCGGGCTGATCCTGTCGACGTTCACCACGCGGTTCATCTTCCCGATGATCAGCCTGGAAGGCCGCCGGTTCTGGGTGCTCGGTCTGCTGCCGGTGCGCCGCGACACGATCGTCTGGAGCAAGTTCTGGTTCGCGTCGATCGGGTCGTTCGTCCCGTGCGCGGCGTTGATCCTGACCAGCGATCTGGTGTTGGGCGTCCACCCGCTGGTGGTGCTGGTGCACCAACTGGCCGTCGTGCTGCTGTGTGTTGGTCTGGCGGCGCTCGCCGTTGGCCTGGGCGCCGCGATGCCGGACTTCCGCGAGCCGTCGCCCTCGAAGATCGCCGCGGGCTTCGGCGGCACGCTGAACCTGGTGCTCAGTGCCTTGTACATCAGCGTGATCGTGCTGATGACGGCACTGCCTACGCACTTCTACCTGATCGCCCAGAGCCGCGACTTTCAGTTGTCGTTCTTCGACGAGAGCCGGCTAGGCTGGTGGTTGGTCGGAGGCGCCGGCGGAGCGTTAGCGGTGGCGCTGATCGCAACGGTGGTGCCGTTGCGGCGAGGTATCCGGGCGTTCAATCGGCTCGAGTTCTACTGACGCCTCTAGCGGCGCCGCCGGACGCGTCGTCGCCACGACGCTATCGCGTTAAGCCAAGGCTCCGTTGGCGGTTAGGTTCCCAGGCAGGGCGTGAACGGCGCGGTGGTCTGCTCCGCCGGGCTGGGTTACGCTGCCCGCCTGCCGCAAGGCGGTTGGTCGGACCCAGAGACATGAGAGCCGGTCGTGCGTGTTGGCGCCGTTAACTATCTGAATTCGAAGCCCCTGATCGAAGGGTTTCATCGGCTCGCGCCGGGCGCGGACCTGCGGTGTGACCTGCCGAGTCGGTTAGCCGACTCGCTCGCGGAGGGGCGGTTCGACGCCGCGTTGATTCCGACGTTTGAGGTGCTGGCCAACCCTGCCTACCGGATCGTGTCGGACGCCTGCGTCGCTTCGGACGGAGCCGTATCGAGCGTGAAGGTGTACTTCCGCACGCGGCCCGGCGAGTGCCGCACTCTGGCCCTCGACGAGGGATCGCGCACGAGTGCGGCGTTGAGCCGTGTGCTGCTTCACAGACGGTTCGGCGTCGACCCCGTGCGCGAGCCGCTGGCGATCGGCGCCGGGCTCGCCGATTCGACCGCCGACGCGGTGCTGCTGATCGGCGATCGGGCGATGCACGAACCGCCCGTGGAGGTTGCTCGCCAGTTCGTCGAGGTGTGGGACCTTGGCGAGGAATGGCTCCGCGACACCGGCTTACCGTTCGTGTTCGCCTGCTGGGCCGCCCGCACCGAGCTCAACACCGACGTGCTCGCCGTCCAGCTCTCCGCGTGCCGCGACCTCGGCGAGAAGCGGTTCGCTGAGATCGCCGCTTCCGAGGCGCCGCTGCTGGGCCTGACGGTCGAGCACGCCGAGCGGTACCTCCGCGAGTGCCTGCGGTTTCGCCTGGGTCCGCGAGAGCGTCGGTCGATCGCGGCCTTCCGGTCCGCCTGCCTGGACGCGAAACTTCTTGAGCCGTTCGAGCCGATTGCCGCTGGTTGAGTGACGCCCGGTCGCCGGCCGCGCACGCCAGTTCCATCACGTTTCTTCCGGGGTGTCCGCCCCGCCGTACCCATGGTCGCCGCCAGCCCTGTTCCGTCGCTTCTCGCCAAGGCCGTCGCCGGCGAGCGTCTCACCCAAGAAGAGGGGCTCACGCTCCTCGAGCAGGCAGACCTCGCCTCGCTAGGGCGGGCGGCCGATGAGATCACGCGTCGGCTCCATCCGGAGCCGTACCGCACATACAACATCGATCGGAACATCAACTACACGAATGTCTGCACCGCGGTGTGCGACTTCTGCGCGTTCTACCGCAGCCCGAAGTCGGACGAGGGTTACGTCCTGCCACTGGAGGTGATCCTGAAGAAGATCGAGGAAACCGTCGAGCTCGGCGGCGAGCAGATCTTGCTGCAGGGCGGCCTGCACCCGGACTTCAAGCTCGACTGGTACGAGGAGATGCTCTCGGGCATCAAGTCGCGGTTCCCGCAGGTGAATGTGCACGGCTTCAGCCCGCCGGAGCTGCATCACTTCACCAAGGTGAACAAGCTGCCGCTGAAGACGGTTTTGCAGCGGCTCCGAGACGCGGGGCTGGGCAGCGTGCCGGGCGGCGGCGGCGAGATCCTCGTCGACCGCGTCCGCAAGGAGATCACCCGCGGCAAGGTGCTGACCGACGACTGGCTGAACGTGCACCGCGTGTGGCACGAGCTGGGCGGCGCCAGCAGCGCGACGATGATGTTCGGCCACGTGGAGACACTGGCCGAGCGGATCGAGCACCTGGAGGTGCTCCGCCGGCTGCAGGACGAGACGGGCGGCTTCACCGCGTTCATCTGCTGGACGTTTCAGCCAGACAACACGGACATGGACCACCTGGCGTCGGCCGGAGCGCACGAGTACCTGAAGATGCTCGCGGTCTCTCGCCTGTACCTGGACAACTTCAAGAGCCTGCAGTCCAGCTGGGTCACGCAGGGGCTGAAGGTCGGCCAGATGGCCCTGCTGCACGGCGCCAACGACATGGGCAGCCTGATGATCGAGGAGAACGTGGTGGCGGAGGCCGGCACGGTGCACTACCTGACCCTCGAGCAGATCCGCGAGAGCATCCGGGAGATTGGTTACGAACCGCGCCAACGGAACGTCTTCTACCAGTTGGTCGATCAAGAGCTGGAGTTGAAGGCTATCGAAGCCTCGACACAGCTGCCGAAGCTGCCCGTGTTGAGCTAGGTTTGTGGCAGTCCGGGCGTCTCGCCGGGACCGGGCGACGGCTCCACGCCGGCGCCCGCCACGCCTTTCCCCGCGAGCGGCCCCCCGTCATGACGGAACCGACGGGCGACGCCCCGCCGATCGCCGAAGAGCTCGGCCCGACACCCGGCCGGGCGCCCCGACGCCCGGTGGTGGAGGTCGTCGGCGTGACCAAGACCTACCCCGATCTGATTCAGGGCGACGTGACCGCCGTGGACGGCGTGTCTTTCAGCGTCGCCGCGGGCGAGGCCTTCGGCCTGCTGGGCCCCAACGGTGCCGGCAAGACCACGGTGCTACGGATCCTCACCACGCTGCTCAAGCCGACGGCCGGCGTTGCGCTAGTCAACGGCTTCGACTGCTCGCGGCAGCCGGAACTGGTGCGGAACCAGATCGGCTTCATCTCCGTGGGCACGGCGGTGTACGACCGCATGACGGCATGGGAGTTCGTCGAGTACTTCGGTCGGCTTCACGGCCTGCGCGGCGACACGCTCCACGAGCGGATGGAGTGGCTGTTCGAGAAGCTGCGGATGCAGGACCTCCGCGATACGCTCGGCGCCAAGATGTCGACCGGCATGAAGCAAAAGACCTCGATCGCCCGCGCCCTGGTGCACGACCCGCCGGTGATCATCTTCGACGAAGCAACCAACGGCCTCGACGCCTTCGCCGCGCGGGCCTCGCTCAACGTGGTGTCCGAGCTGCGCGATGCCGGCAAGTGCATCGTCTTCTCGACACACATCATGAGCGAGGTGGAGCGCCTGTGCGATCGCATCGCCGTGATGGCCCGCGGGCGGATCGTCGACGTCGGGGCGCCCGACGAGCTGTGCGCCCGGCACGACGAGACGGACATCGAAGAGCTCTTCTTCCGCCTCGCGACGGAAGAGCCCGTCGCCCAAGCCGCGGCGGCACAACCCGAAGGAGCGGCGCGGCCATGAACCTGGGCAATGTCAACCTGATCTGGCGCCGCGAGATGCGCGACCAGCTCCGCGACCGGCGGACGCTGTTCGTGATCGTCGTGCTCCCGCTGCTGATGTACCCGCTGCTGGGCGGCGTGTTCTTTCAGCTCTCGCAGTTCCGGCAGCAGCAACGCGGGCTGGTGGTCGTGGCCGGCGGCGAGCAGCTCGAAGCGACCACGGAGCTCCCGCCGCTGCTGGAGGGCGACGGCTTCGCGCTCGGGCTGCTGAGCGGCCCGCCCGGCTCGGGCAAGCTGACCGTGCAACGCGCCCCCGGCGCGGCGGAGGAGGTCGTAGCCGAGCAACGCGAGGCCCTCGCCGCCGGCCAGACGGACGTCGTCGTCGGCTTCCCCGCCGGCTTCGCCGAGAAGCTCGCCGAGGTGCGGCGGCTGATCGCCGAGGCAGAGGTCGGCGCCGTGGCGCCCGAGCCGCCCAAGCCCATCGTGCTGTTCAACTCGGGCCGAGAGCGGTCGCAGCTCGCCTACGCCCGGGTGCAAGACGCCCTCAGGGCGTGGCAGCGGCAGGTGGTGCGTTCCAACCTCGCGGCGGGCAACGTGCCCGTCTCCGCGACCAAGCCGTTCGACGTCGAGCAGCTCGACGTCGCCGCGCCCAAGAGCCGCGACGCCCTGTTCTGGTCGAAGCTCCTGCCGCTCATCACGTTTGTGTGGGCGCTGACCGGGGCGTTCTACCCGGCCATCGACCTGTGCGCGGGCGAGAAAGAACGTGGCACCCTAGAGACGCTGCTCGCCAGCCCCGCGCGCCGCGGGGAGATCGTCATCGGCAAGCTGCTGACGGTCATGTCGTTCAGTATCTTTACCGCGTGCCTCAACATGGTGGGCGCCGCGGTGATGATGCAGCTGCTGGTTGGCTCGCTCGGCAAGGCGACCGGCGGGGCCGCGGCGATCTCTCTGCCCGCGTTCGGTTCGCTCGCTTGCCTGCTGCTCGCCCTGGTGCCGGTGGCGGCGTTGTTCGGCGCGTTGAGCCTCGCGCTTGCGTCCTACGCACGCAGCAGCAAGGAGGGGCAGTACTACTTTATGCCGCTGCTGCTCGCGGCGATGCCGCTTACGGTGCTGCCCACGCTGCCCGGGATCGAGCTGACCCTGGGCAACAGCCTCGTGCCGGTGATGGGCCTCGTGCTGCTGTTGCGGACGCTCATCGGCGGCGACGCAACGGCGGCTTTGCCGTACGTGGCGCCCGTCATCGCGGTCACGCTGGTGTGCTGCTGGCTAGCGGTTCGATGGGCGGTGTCTCAGTTCAATCAAGAGAGCGTGCTCTTCCGCGAGGGCGATCGCTTCGACCTGCGGCGTTGGCTCGCCTCGCTGCGCGAGCACCGCGACGCCACGCCCTCGCCCGCCGCGGCGATGGTCTGCGTGGCCTTGATCTTCCTGGCTCAGTACGCGACACGGTTTGTGCTCCCCTACTTCGCGCCGGCGGACCCGGGGCAGGGGTTCCTGGTCGCGACCATCCTGGTGAGCCAGCTCGCGTGCATCCTGGCTCCGGCGTTGTTCGTCGCTTTCGTGCTGACCACCGATTGGCGTCGGTCGGTCCTCCTGAGTCGACCGCCCGGGTGGCGTGACGTGGGCATCGCTGTCGCGCTAGCGGCCGCGGTGCATCCAATCGGACAGCGGCTCGCGCACTGGATCCGCGAGAGCTACCCGCTTTCCGAAGAAGTGACGGCGCAGCTTGAGGGGATGGCGAGTCTCGCGGGCGAGAGCCCGCCCCTCTGGGCGGTGCTGTTGCTGTTCGCGGCGTTGCCGGCCGTGTGCGAGGAGCTTGCGTTCCGCGGGGTCGTGCTAACGGGTTTGCGCAAAACGCTGGGGCCGGGCGGCGGCGTGCTGGTGACGGCCGTGCTGTTCGGGGCGACACACACGGTGCTGCAGCAGTCGCTCGCCGCGGCGCCGATCGGCGTCGTCATCGGCCTTATCGCCATACGCACCAACAGCTTATGGCCGTGCATCGCGTTCCACGCCACGTACAACGCGTTGCATCTGGGCCTTGCGTACGCTCAGGAACCTTTGGCGGAGCTTGCCGGCTCGTCGGAGTGGGCGCGGTGGGTTTTCACCGAAATCGGGCCCGAGCAACTAGGCTACGCGGCCCCAATTGGTATTCTTGGTGGCGTCGCAGCGGCAGGCCTGATTTGGCAGTTGGGCCGCCGCAGTTGCGGATCGCCGCACGCTGAGAGCAGCCTCTCGCTGGCAATCTGACTTCGGTCGGGCCAGAAGATGAAGGCTTCTTGACCGCTCCGTGGGCCGCCGCGACATGGCTGGGCGCCGCCACGCAGCCGCGTTGGTGAACGTCGCCCCGCCCCGGTGCGTCGTTACTAGTAGCGGGGATGGCTACGGGCGGCGGGCCCGCGAGAAGCGTTCGATCTTAGGAAACTCATGACAGTACAGGCTTATCGAGCCAGGGTCGTTTTCCCGGTGGCCGCGCCGCCGATCGAAGACGGCGTGGTGGTGGTCGAGTCGGGGCGTATCGCCCGAATCGGCCGGCAAGCGCCCGCGGGCGTCGACGTCGAGGACCTCGGCGACACGCTGCTGCTGCCGGGATTCGTCAACGCGCACTGTCACCTCGAGTTCAGCCATCTGAAACGGCGGATCGGCCGCAAGGGCGTCGCCCTGCCCACCTGGATCCGCCAGATCATCGAGAAGCGGCCGACCGCCAAGAAGATCGGGAAGTCGATCGCCGGCGGTCTGGAGCAGTCCATCCGCAGCGGGACCACCACGCTCGCCGAGATCTGCCGCACCGAGACCGAAGCGTACTCGACCGGCGCCCTCAGCCCGCGGCTGGTGCTGCTGCAAGAGTCGATCGGCTTCTCGCAGGCGCGTGCCGGTTCGGCGCTGGCCGCCGCCGAGCAGCGGCTGGCCGAGCTGCAAGACTTCATCAAGCGGGAGATCATCGGCGCCGCGTCCGGCACGGACGGCGCCGCGATCGAGGGCGATCTGTCGCCGTTCGGCTCGGGCCTTTGCGACGCTCCGCCGCTCCCATCGAAGTGGGTCGGTGGCAAGTACCGCGTCGGCGTCAGCCCGCACGCGCCGTACACGGCTTCGCCGCAGCTGATCCGTGAGCTGGTTTCGGTCGCCGTGTCGCAAGACATGCCGGTAGCGCTGCACCTGGCTGAGTCGCCCGAGGAGCTGCAGCTGCTGCAGGAGGGCAAGGGCCCGTTCCAGCAGATCCTGGAAGAGCGAGGCATGTGGGACCCGTGGGTGATCGGGCGTGGCTCGACACCGCTGGACTACCTGCGGATGCTCACGCGAGCTCCGAAGGCCTTGGTGGTGCACGGGAATTACCTCGACTATCCGGCATTGGCGATGATGGCCCGGCACTCGTCGGCCATGTCGCTGGTGTACTGCCCGCGAACGCACGCGCATTTCAAGCACAAGCCTTATCCGCTGGCGACGGCTCTCGAGCTCGGCGTGCCGGTCTGCTTGGGGACCGACAGCCTCGCGTCGAACCCGGACCTGTCGATCCTCGGCGAGATGCGTGAAGTCGCGCAGCGACACCCGCAGGTGGCGCCGGAGACCATCTTGCACATGGCCACCCAGGCGGGCGCCCAGGCGCTCGGCCTGATCGACGTCGGCTCGATACGCCCCGGGGCGCACGCCGACCTGGTCGCCGTGCCTCTGCCGCAGGGGGCGAAGGGCTTGCCGAGCCGTTTGCTCGCGCACGTGCTGTACGACGAAGAGGTGTCGGTCGACAGCGTGTGGCTCTCCGGCGAGCGGGTCGAGAGCGTCGCGGTCTGACTCGCGCCCGTCGCGATTGTGAATTTCGTTTGACGGTTCACGCTCCCTTTGTGTAGAACGCCGGCGCGCGGTGCGCTCCTCGTGTATCGCCTACAGGGGCACTGTAGAGGCTTGGGGGTGCTACATGCGACGAGTGTTTCTACGCTGTGCTTTTTTAACGGGGCTCGCGTTGCCGTTGTCCGTCGTCGAGTGGTCCGCGGCGGACCTGATCGGCGAGCCACGGTGGGATCAACCGACCGTGTCGGGCACGCCAGCCGGGTTTGTTGTGAATCGGCTCGAGATCGATTTCGACTCACCAATTGGCGGGCAGCTGCTGTACGTTGAGCTCGATAACGGCTCGATCTTTCAGAGCGAGATCGACTCTTTGACGCCGCCGCCGGACGCGTTGATCCCGATCTTCCCGGAGGTCGCCGCCGACAGCTTCGTGACCATGGGCGGGCCGACGGCCTCGTCAACGGGGCCAGTGTTCGTGGTCGGGTCCGCGGTCGATATTCCTGAGGCGTTGGCTGCTGCCAACTCTACTGCGGCGCGGTTCGACACGACCGGGGCAAACATCACTTGGTCGGTCGTCCCGGGGGCGAACATTCGCGATCGTCAGGACTTCACCGTCGCCCAGCTCACCCTGTCCGACGACGCGTCGGGCCGAGTGGGATTCTTGCCGTCGTTTCTCGGGAATCTGAGCGATCCCATCTTCTACTGGGAGTTCGACAACGGATCCGACTTCGCGCGTGTTGACTCGATCAGCCCGCCGACTGATCCGGGCGGCCCGATCGATCCCGGGGGTTCGGGAGGGACTGAGGGCGTGACAGCGGTCACCGCCGACCGTTTCTCGAGGGTCATCGACAACGAGAACTTTATCGTGAACGACATCTTCGTCGATCACGAAGGCCGGTTGGGACTTCAGCAGATCTTGTTGAGCCTGACCAAAGGTGAGGTCTACCAAGGCCCGGTAGATCAAGACACGGCCCCGCTCGAAGCCCTTGTCGGGGTAGCGCCGAACCAAGAGTTTGACAGTTTTGTGACCATGGGCGGGCCGACCGCCGAGACTTCACGCAACGTGTTGGCTTTTGGCGGTGCGGTGGATCTTGGGGGAGACCCCGTTGCCAGTTTCGACAGTCAATCGGTGAATATCGCGTGGTCCGCGTCGATCGGCGAGCTGCCGGTCGATTCGATGGCGTTCCAGATCGCGCGGCTTACCCTGAGCGACGACGCGGAGGGGACGATACAGTTCTTGTCTTCCACTATTGAGGAATTCAACGGCACGGTTCGATCCGCATCGATCGTGAACGGCCAGATTCTTCTGCCCGAGTTCATCCCCGAGCCAGCGGCAAGCCTCGCGGCAATGCTCGCCGCCGCTCTCGCGTGCGTGGCCGATCGACGAGGACGCTCTTAATCGCGCGATGCGAAGTCCACCAGCAGGTCGATCACGGTTTGAGGCAGCTCGATCTGGACCGAGCTGCTCGTCGTGCCGGCTTCTAGGCGGCAACGCAGCGGCGGACACGCAGCCGGCCGCCCGGGTGGTTGGCTGCCGATGACGTTGCCGGAGAAGGCGCCGTCGATCCGCCGCTGCCAGTCGACCAGACGATCGACACGGATCGAGGCGTCGAGCGACCACCCGGCGTTCGATCCCGGCCCGACCTCGTCTAGTTCTTGCCCGGCGGGGGTGAGAGACCAGACGTCGTCGCCGCGTTTTACCAGCCGTTCGACCGACACGCCGTCGTCGCCGAACACGCGTTCGAGCATCGGCAGGATCGGCTGGGCGAGGTTGGCGCCGAGCGCGGCGACTACGTCGGTCTTGATACGGAGACCGTTCGCCTGGTCCAACGGCTCGTGCTGGATGCGGAGAGGCGTCTCGCAATCGGTGGCGGCGATCAGACTGTTCCAAGCGTCGATCGCCCGAGAGGCGAGCGCGGCCAGATCGACGCCCGAGCGGAACGCGACGCGGCGGTTCGCTGTGAGCGGCTCGTCCGCTGCGGGCACGGTCCACACGGCGTCGATCGCTTCAACGGCTGTCGAGAATCGCCCTAGCCGATCGGCGAGCGTGTCGAGCGATTCTTGATTGAACTCTGCGGCCGCGACGACGTCGGTTCGGCAGGCGAGGAGCGGGCCGATCATGGTGGTGAGCGACGGCGGCACGGCGCCGCGGGCCTGAAGCCGCGCGATCTCATCGGCGCCGAGATCGGTGACGGCGAGCACGGCTTCGCTAGCGGCTGAGGTCGCGGTCGCCGGCCCAGCGGCTGATTCGCCGGCGTCCGCGTTCGAGTTCGCCGCGACCCGCACCGACAGTGAGCCATCGCCCTGGAAAGCTAGGCCGAGCGAGACGTGGTCGGCGAAGTCGGCCAGCATTTCTGCAATCGGCGCCAACTCCGCGGCGGAAGCGATCGCCTGCTTCTGCGTCTCGAACAGGTAACGGGGTGGCCTGCCCGTGGCGACTCGCCGCGCGCGTCGCCCCGCGGCGAGTCCCGCGAGCTCGTTCAGACCGCCCCGGGACAGATGTAGCGAAACGTCGCCGTCAGTCGCAAGCGTTCGGGGCTCCGCGGCGCCCGGCCGCAGGGGCGACCGGCTGAAGGCGATCCAGGTCCACTCGCCGAGCGCTCGCAATCGAAGCTCGTTCCCCGCGACGGTGGCGAACGCTTCTCGGTCGGTCGCGTCCGCGTCGAGCGTTTCGCACAGCCCGGTGAAGTCGCTCGTCGGCAGGATGAGGAACGGGTCGTACCGTGGCTGGCCGGCGGCGACGCCGACCACGAGCGGCCGGTTCTCGAGGTGGTACGCGGCGAGCTTTGCGCGAACCGCGTCGGGGTCGGGCAGACGATCGGCGAGACCGCCGATCCGCGGCGCGGCTCGATCCGGCAAATCGAGCGGCTTATCAACGACGACGAAGGCCAACCAACCCCGCGGCAGCGCCTCTTGCCAAGCCTCCGCCGTCGCGCCGACGATCAGCCCCGCGGCGAGGAAGCACCATCGGACGCTGCACGCCGAGCGGCTCACGAGAGCTGCTCTTTGGCCGCCGCTACGACCCCATCCACGGTGATCCCGTTGGCGGCGAACACCTCCGCGGCCGGTCCCGAGGCGCCGAAGCCCTTCATGCCGACGAAGGCCCCGGTGTGGCCGATGAGTGCGTCCCAGCCCTGGCGGACGCCGGCCTCGACGGCCACCCGCGCCGCACAGCCGCTCGGCAGAACGCTCTCGCGATAGGCGCCGTCTTGCTGGGCGAAGAGGTCGATCGACGGCACGCTCACCACGCGTGCCTCGACGCCGTCGGCGACCAGCTTCTCGTACGCGGCGACCGCGAGCTGCAGCTCGCTGCCGGTGGCGAGCAGGATCACCGCCGGCTTGCCGCTCGGGGCGTCGGCCAGCGTGTAAGCGCCTTTAGCGGCTCCCGCGGCCGGGGCGTACTTGGTGCGGTCGAGCGTGGGCAACGCCTGCCGGGTCAGCACGAGCGCGGTCGGGTTCTTCTTGGACTCCAGCGCGATCCGCCAGGCCTCGGCGGTCTCGTTGGCGTCGCCCGGCCGCAGCACGTTGAGGCCCGGGATTGCGCGGCAGGCCGCGAGCTGCTCCACCGGCTGGTGCGTCGGGCCGTCTTCGCCGACGCCGATCGAGTCGTGCGTGAAGACGTAAACGACCGGCAGCTCCATCAGAGCGCTCAATCGCATCGACGGACGCAGGTAGTCGCTGAACACGAAGAACGTGGCGACGTACGGCCGGACGCCCGTGAGGGCCATGCCGTTGGCGGCCGCCGCCATGCCGTGCTCGCGGATGCCGAAGTGCAGGTTGCGGCCGCCGGGCGAGTCGGCCTGTTGGTGGCCGGCGCCGTCGAACTTCAGCAGCGTGTTGGTCGAGGGGGCGAGGTCCGCCGAGCCGCCGATCAGCCACGGCACGGCCGGCGCCACGGCATTGAGCGTCTGCCCACTGGAGGCGCGGGTGGCGAGGCCCTTGGCGTCAGTGTCGAACTCGGGCAGCGTGTCGGTCCAGCCGGCGGGGAGTTCACCGGCGACGATCTGCTCGACCTCGGCTGCCAGTGCCGGCTCCGCCTTCTTGTAGGCGGCGAACGTCTCGGTCCACTCGGCGTACGCCGTGGCCCCGCGCTGGCCGAGCGTCTCTTGGAAGTGCTCCAGCACGCCGTCGGGCACGACGAACTTCTCATCGGGCCAGCCGTAGGCGGCCTTGGTGGCGGAGATCTCTTCGTCTCCGAGCGGCGAGCCGTGGGCGCCAGAGGTGCCCGCCTTGTTCGGGGCGCCGTAGGCGATGACGCTCTTCACGATGATCAGCGTCGGCTTGTCGGTCTCGGCCTTGAACGCATCGACGGCGGTGGCGAGCGCCCCGGTGTCGTTGGCGTCGTCAACGCGTTGAACGGCCCAGCCTAGGCCCTCGAACCGGCGAGCGACGTCCTCGCTGAAGGCCAGGTCGGTGTCGCCCTCGATTGTGATGTCGTTGTCGTCGTAGATCCAGCAGAGGTTTGCTAGACCGAGGTGGCCGGCGAGCGATGCCGCCTCGCACGCGACGCCCTCCATCAGGTCGCCGTCGCTGCACTGCACGTAGGTGTTGTGATCGAAGAGCGTGTGGCCCGGCTTGTTGTAGCGGGCGGCGAGCCAACGCTCAGCGATCGCCATGCCGACGCCGTTGCCGCAGCCCTGCCCCAGCGGGCCGGTCGTCGTTTCGACACCGACGGTGTGATGCACCTCGGGGTGGCCGGGCGTTAGGCTGCCCAGCTGGCGAAAGTCCTTCAGGTCTTCCAGCGACAACGCGGGCGAGCCGTCCGGCTTCTTCACCCCGGCGAGGTGCAGCACCGAGTAGATGAGCATCGACGCGTGGCCGCACGACAGCACGTAACGGTCGCGGTTGGGCCAGTCCGGAGTGGCCGGGTCGTACTGCAGCACATCGGCCCACAGCTTGTAGGCGACGGGCGCCAGCGCCATCGGCGTGCCCGGGTGACCGCACGTGGCCGCCTGCACGGCGTCCATGCTGAGCGTGCGGATGGTGTCGATCGCGGTCTGCGAGATGTCGGCGGCGGTCGCGGGCATCGGCGAGCGGACTGTAAGGGGTGCTGTGGAAACGGTTTGCGCGTCGCCACAACATAGGTCACCCCCGTGGACCCGGTCAACGATAGGACCGGCCCGGTTTACCGACGCCGCCGGGCGACCCCCCCGATCGAAGCAACCAGCAACCCGAGAGCCGTCGCGGGCTCGGGAACGGGCGCCGCGGCGGTGATTTCGTACGCCGTCTGACCGAAGCTGGTGTGCCACAGGTTGTAATCGTCGAGGTCCACGGCGCCGTCTCCGTTGCCGTCGCCCGGCATCAGTTCGCCGGTTTGCCCCATCTGGTCTCGCCACACGGTGTAATCCGCGGCGTCGACCACGCCGTCGCCGTTGAAGTCGGCGGGCGTTTCCGTCACGACTAGTTCCCGATCGGTCGGCACGTTGCGGAGCACCTGATTGGCGCCGCTCGGCCACAGGATCATCACCTCGTCTACGGTGGAGACGCCCTGCCCTAACCCGAAGTGAACCGTCCGCTCGCTCATCGCCAGGTAGTGGCTGCCGGCCTCGACTTCGCGGATTAGCGGCGTGGCGGCGCTGTCGTCGTCGATGGTCACCATGACCCGGGCGCCGACGCCGTCGCGGTTCGATTCGACGCCGATCATCTCTAGCTGCAGGAAGTTGTTAGCGTTGTCCGTGTCGTTCCGCAGCAGGGTCGGCTGTTGACCATTGTTGACGACGAAGACATCGAGGTCTCCGTCGTTGTCGTAGTCCAGAGTGAGCAGGCCGCGGCCCTGGCCGTTCTCGGTGATGCCCGCGGCGGCGGTGACCTCGGTGAAGACGCCCGTGCCGTCGTTCTCCCACAGGCGCATCGGGTCGGCGATGAACTGGTCGCCGTCTTGGAACCCGTTGGTCATCGTCAGGTCCAGGTCTCCGTCGTTGTCGAAGTCCGCCAGCGCGGCGCCCCAGCCCCAGTCGCCGTTGCGGACGCCCGCTTGGTCGGTCACGTCGGTGAAGGTGCGGTCGCCGTTGTTCAGGAACATGCGGTTGCCGTTCGGGTGGCCGCCGGCTCCGTCGAAGTAGATGTCGGTGATGAACCAGTCGAGCAGGCCGTCCCCGTTGATGTCGCCGACGGCCGAGCCCATGTCGTTCTTTCCGGTGTAGACGCCGGCGACGCCCGGGTCCTGCTGGTATCGCGGGCCCGCGCCGGGGCCGTTGTTCCAGAACAGCCGCGTCGTCAAGAAGTCGCTCGCGACGGCGAGGTCGGGCTCGCGGTCGTTGTCGAAGTCGACAAACCTTGGCGAGAACGAGTAGGACGAAACGTCGGAGCCGCCGGGCTGCGCCTCAACGAGCGCTCCGTCGGCGAGGGTCCGATTCGTGAAGTGCCCCGGCTGGGTGGCGCCGTCGTTGCGGAGCAGCGGCGCGCGGATCGGGCTCTCCAGCGAGTCGGGCCGCCACTCGCCGACGAACGTGTCGAGGTAGCCGTCTCGGTCGTAGTCGCCGAACGCGACGCCCGTGCCAAACACGGCCTGCCCGGGGCTGCCCACTGCGGCGCCCCGGCTGCCGGCGGCTTCCGTGAACACGCCGCCGTCGTTGATGTAGAGCAGGTGACGGTCTTCCCCGACCGTCGTCACGTAGAGGTCTTGGTCGCCGTCGTTGTCGATGTCGCCCCAAGCCGCCCCGTTGGTGGTGAGGTTCAGTGGCGACGGGCCGAAGGCCTGGGTGGTCACGTCCTCGAAGGTGCCGTTACCCCGGTTGCGGTACAGCAGGTCGTGGTTGTTGGTGCGGGTGACGAAGATGTCGACGAAGCCGTCCCCGTCGTAGTCCGTGGCGGCGGCTCCGCCGGTCATGCTGATGACCGTCGGCGAGTTGAGCGGGTTGAGCGGCGGTCCCTGCGTGTGCGTGAGACCTGCCGCAGTGGTGACATTGGTGAAGCTCAGCGCGTCGGCGCGGGCGCCGAGCAGCGTCGCGGCAGAGAAGAAGGCCGCGAGAAAGAGGCGAGTCATCTTGGTAGCCGTTCGTAGGGAGGCATTTAGGGCATCCCTGACTCTAATCGATACGTGCAGACTCGCGAGCCTCTGTGTGGTGCGCTATCGCGCACTCGGCTCTCACGATCGCGGCCGGCTAGAGAGCGAGCCGTTGGCCATCGACCGCGCTCTGGGAAGCCTTGAGCACGATCTGCAACGCTCGGAACGTGTCTTCCAAGCTCGAGGACTTAAGCACGAGGCTCGACACGCTCCGATGGAACTGCATGAGCAACTGCTCGCCAACAGGGCGCTCGTCTTGGAGCGACTCGGTGTGCTGGCCGGCGTCGTCGAACCAGACGAGCGAGCCGGGCAGATCGAGGAAAGCGATGCCCCGCTCGCAGACGACCTGTAGGTCGGCCGGCCGGCGGAATCCCGCGGCCTCCGTCCAGCCGGCGGGCACGTAGCCGCCACAGGCGATCTGAGCCAGCACCGGACGGCGCTCCGCGTCTTCCTCCGCTTCGCCGAAACCCAGGGTCACGAGCGAGTAGTCGTCGGCCTCCGCGGCGGCGCGCCCTTCGTGCGTTACGCACTGCACGGAAGTCGGCTCGCGGTCCGCCACGTAGCGGCACCAGTCTACCATCTCGATCAGCCGCCGCGTGTGGCTCGCCGGCTGTCGTCCGCACGGCTCGGGGGCGCAGGCGGGCTCCGTGTGGCGTTCGTTACAGAACAGCAGCCGCGGCTGCCCGAGCCGCGTTGCAATCAGTTCCTTCAGCCGGGTGGTCGCCGGGGCGAGGCGGAACGGCAGTTCGGCCATGAACGCGACGCCCGAACGCCGCAGCCGGCTCTGCAGACGCGTTGCGTCGTCGGGGCCCATCTCGACCGAGGCGCCGCAGAAGATCGCTTTGCCCGCGTCGCAGGCGGCCAGAATCGGCAGGGCGCCGTACCAGCGGCCCGAGAGCATCATCACCGCGTCGATATCGTCGGCCGCCGCGAGGGCGCGGAAGCCGTCGATCGGCCTGGCCTCGAGCTCTTCGGCCGCCTGATGAGCGAGGTGCGCTACGGGGTCGCAGATCGCCCGCACTTCGTAGCGAGCGCGCAACGCACCCAGGGCCGGCCGGTAGCGGCTGTGCCACGTGGGGCCGAGCCCGACGACACCTACCTTCAGTCTCAAACAGCAACTCCGTTTTCGGTACCGCCTTGCGCGACCCCTTCACTCCGTGTCGCATCGCACGGCCGTGGAGTATAAGGCGAACCGCCCGGAAGTCCCAAACTCGAAGCGATCGCGTGCGTCCGCCCCTGCGAATCAGCGTTCTGACGCCCACGCTCAATGAAGAACGCCACATCGGCGGGGCAGTCGCCAGTGCGATCGAGGCAGCCGCCGACGAGGTAATCGTGGCCGACGGCGGTAGCATCGACGGCACGGTTCGCGTCGCACGGCAAGCCGGCGCCAAGGTCGTCAGCGGAGAGCGCGGCCGCGGGTCGCAACTTCGCCTCGCCTCGCAGCACGCCACCGGCGAGGTGCTGCTGGTGTTGCATGCGGACAACCGGCTGCCCCCCACCGCCCGCGAGCAGATTGAGCGTGCGCTGTCCAACCGGCGTGTGGTGTGCGGGGCGTTCCGACAACGCATCGACGCCGAAGGGTGGCTCTACCGATGGCTCGAGCGAGGCAACGCGTTGCGTGCGCACCGCCTGCGGCTGCCCTACGGCGATCAGGGCGTCTTTGTCCGCCGCGAGACGCTCGAAGCGATCGGCGGCGTCCCGTCGCTGCCCCTGATGGAAGACGTGGCGATGATGCAACGGTTGAACCGGCTTATCAATCGCCGTGGCGACCGCTCGCCCGTGCTGCTGGACGGGCCGCTCGCGGTATCTGCGCGGCGCTGGCGGCAGGCGGGCGTGGTGCGACAAACGCTGCGCAACTGGTCGTTGCTGGCTGCGTTCGTCTGCGGCGTATCGGCGGAGCGGCTGGCGGCGCGATACGCCCCGCACGCGGAGGGCGACGCTACTTGATGAGCGACTGCACCGCGTCGTCGTCGAGTTCTTCGAGCGCTTGGGGTAACGCGGGATCGAGCCAGCCGATCTTGCCGCGCCCTTCTCGGAGTCGCTCGTCCACGGCTCTTGCCACGGACTCGGCGGCGGCGTCCCAAACCTTGGCGTGCAGCGTGGGGTCGATCGGCGTGATCGGTCGGACGATCCGGAACCCGACACCGTTCGAGGGGTAGCTCGCGAACCACCACGGGCTGCGCGGGAGGTTGGGGTCCGCGTCCTTCCACTCGTCGTTGGTGACGAGCCGTGTTGTCGTGGTCAGCTCTTCGATCTCGGAATCGTAGTGGCCGCCCTTGGCGATCAGGCCGTAGTCGCCCTCGGGCCAGGCGACGGCCGCTCGCCAGCCGACACGCTTGCCAGCCAGCTCCGGGCGCCCCGCGGGCCGCGCGCCGTCGAGCACGAGCTCGGCCGCGTTGCCCAGCGTGTCGTGCAGGCCCCAGGCGTTCGGCAGTTTCTCGCCGACCGGGCGGGCGACCCAGTCCGCGTTGTCGACGTACCAAGCCCGGGCGCCGATTTCGTCGGCGTCGATGTTCTGGGCGTCGATGTCTCCCGTATCGGCTCCAACGGCTTGCTCGCGTCCCGATCGCGCGGCGTATTCCCACTCCGCTTCGCTCGGAAGGCGGTAGTCAACGCCGGTCAGACGGCTGAGCCACTTCGTGAACTGCTTCGCGGCGAAAGTGGTCATGGACACGGCGGGCAGGTTCGGCTCGCGGCCCGACTCGTAGGTGGTGCTGCTGTCGTACAACGGCGTGGGAGCCGTCACCGCGTCGACGGCCCCAAACTCCGGATCGCGCGCCACGGCCTCGCCTAGGGTCGCACGCCCCGCGAGTGCGGCTTCGGCCGCGCCGCGGCGGTCGCCGGCCGCGAGCGTCTTGAGTTGGCGGATCGCTGTGTAGTTGGCGTCGAGCTCCATGTAGTCCCAGTAGCTCTGCCAGGTGACCTCATGGCGACTGATCCAGAACGGGGGCAGCTCGACCTCCACGAACTCTTCGCCCTCCGGCGTGGCGGCGGGGTCCTCTGCGTCGAACGGCGCGACCGAGACCCGCACTACGCCCCCGGGCACCGGGACCATCTCGATCTCAACGTCCGTTCCTGGCGCCTTCACGAGGTAGGGCGTGAGGAACCGTCCCTCGTGCTCGACGTTCCAACCGCCGGCGAGCGGTGTGTCCGAAACGCCCGGATCGGCCGCGGCCCGATCGAAGCCGGTGGCGACGACCGGCGTTAGGCACAACGCGGTTCGGTAAACGAATCGACGAAGTCGCATCATGGTCGGAGTCGCGGTCATGAGGGTTCTGTTTCGCAGGTTGCGGGCACGCAGCCGTGTCGCTGTAGGAGTTCTTTGACGCGTTCCATCGGCAGGCCGACGACGTTGGACTCGCTTCCTTCGGTAACGTGGACAAAGCCGAGGCCGTCTTGGTAGCCGAAGCCGCCCGCCTTGCCCTCCCACGCCCCGCTATCGACGTACCGCTCGATCCAGTCTGCGGACAGCGTATCCATTCGCAGCGTGGTTACCTGGGGCTCGAGCGCGAGGTGCTCGATCAGGCCCGCGTCCCGACGCGCAAGGGCGATGCCCGAGTAGACGCGGTGTTCGCGGGCGCTCAGCAGTCTCATCATGCCCGCGGCGTGGTCGTCGGTCTTGGGTTTTCCGAGGATCTGTCCATGGACCTCGGCGACTGTGTCGGCGGCTAGCACGAGTTGCGGCGTCTCCGGTTCCGTCGCTTGGTCGTTGGATCGCAACTGATCGAGCACGTCGGATAGTTTGGCCGACGCCAGATCGACGACCAGCTGCGCGGGTCCGCAAGAGCTGCAGGCCCCGTCGGGCTCCGCGCCATCGCGCGGCTTGACCACACGGAACCGGTAGCCGGCGGCGGTCAGGAGCTCTCGTCGTCGCGGAGAGCCACTGGCGAGAATAAGTTCGGGCGACGACATTGTGGGCGGAACGATCCTGGCAAACACGCGCGAAGGGCGACACGCAAACCGACGATGCGGGTCCTGTTTGAAGATAATCACCTGCTGGCCGTAGCCAAACCGGCCGGCCTGGCCACGATGGGCGTCGAAGCGGGTCGCCCGTCGCTGGCGGCGCAGGCGAAGGAGTACCTTCGCGAGAAGTACGACAAGCCCGGCGAGGTCTACTTGGGGATCGTGAGCCGGCTCGACCTGCCGGTCAGCGGCCTGATCTTATTCGCACGGACGTCGAAGGCGGCAAGCCGGCTGACTGAAGCCTTTCGGCGTCGGCTCGTTGAGAAGCGGTACCTGGCGTGCGTCGAGGGCCGGTTGCCGGACGGCGAGCGGACGCTCGAGCATTACCTCGCGATCGATGAGAAGCAGCGCAAGACCTACGTCACGCACGCCGACAAACCAGACGCGAAGCCCGCCGAGCTCCGGTACCGCACGCTAGCCCGGCACGGCGAGACGACCCTCGTCGAGGTCAGGCCGACCACTGGCCGCAAGCACCAGATCCGTGTGCAGCTAGCGAAGGCGGGCGCCCCGATCGTTGGCGACGCCAAGTACGGCGCCACGCGGCCGTACAAGTCGGGCATCGCGCTGCATTCCTGGCGGCTGGCTCTGGAGCACCCGGTGCGTCGGGCCCCCCTGCTGCTAGAAGCGGCGCCGCCGACGGGGTGGAACAAGTGGTTTGAACAAGCGTTGCAGGACGTTCAGTCCACGCCCTAGCCGTGGCCAGCGACGGACCACGCCCCGTGCCCCGCGCCCGACGCAAGTTTGCATGCCCGTCGGTCCCGGGGGTATCTTGAGTGAACGCGGGGCGGGCACGCCTCCGCGGTGTTCTGCGAGTCCGAACCCCGGCCCATCGCTTGCCAAGCCCGGCGTCCGAACGACCGACCGGCGCCGCGGGCGGAACCGGCCCGCCCTCCTTCGGGCCACCGCCGTTGCCGGGCGGGCAGCTAGGCGGGGTCCTGTACCCGACACTGCTCCGCAAGGCGCTCGCCGCGAGCGGGCTGATCGACGGTCTGCTGCAGCACCGAATCGCCGCCGAGGTCGCCGCGTTGCGGCCGACCAGCGAGGGCGCACAGGACCGCCTGTTCGCCGAACGCCTGATCGCCTCGGGCCGGATCAATCGCTGGCAGATCGACCAGCTGACGCAGGGCCGCACGAAGTTCACCCTGGGCCCCTACCGCATCCTCGACGCGATCGGTAGCGGCGGCATGGGGCACGTGTTCCTCGGAGAGCACGAGCTGCTGGGCCGCGTCGAGGCGATCAAGGTACTGCCACGCAACCGGTCGACGCCCGAGGCCATCGCGAGCTTCCGCCACGAGATCCGCGCGCAGGCGCAACTCGATCATCCGAATCTCGTCCGGGTCTCGTTCGCGGACCGCGACGGCGAGACTTATTTCCTGGTCACCGAGTACGTGCCCGGCATCGACCTGCGGCGGCTGATCCGGCGCCGTGGCGAGGCGCTGCCGGAGGGGGTCGCCGCCTACTTGGTCGAACAGGCCGCCGTAGGGATCGGCCACGCGCACTCCAGCGGCTTGGTGCACCGCGACGTCAAACCGGGCAACCTGCTCATCACGCCCGAGGGCTCGGTCAAGGTGATCGATCTGGGCCTCGCGTGGTTCCTCGACGAGCACGCGACGGGCAACACGCCCCAGGGCAAGGGCAAGATCGTCGGCACGAGCGACTACCTGGCGCCGGAGGTCATCCGTCACCCGGGGCGGATCGTTCCCGCGAGCGACATCTACGCCCTCGGCTGCACGCTCTACTACGCGCTCACCGGCAAGGTTCCGTACCCGGGCGGCAACCACCTGGACAAGATGCGGCGCCACGTGAACGAAGAGCCGACCGACCCGCTGTCGATCAATCCCAAGCTCTCGCCAACCGCCATCAATCTGCTTGGTCGCACCATGTCGAAGAACCCCGGCGAGCGGATCGAGTCGGCGGACCAGTTCGCCGAGGCATTGCGCTGGCTGCACGGGGCCGACGACGAGAAGCTGGCCTCCGACCTGGTCGTAGAGACCCTCGAGACGCGTAGCGAAGATAAGAAGGAAAAACGGACCGGGCCGGCCGAGGTCGTGCTGCCCGAGACGATCGGCATGCCCGCGGACCTCGCCCGCGAGCTGATTGGCAAAGCGGACACCGGCGACGCCGCGAGCGACGACGGGGGCGAAGAGCCCGACGAGTCCGAGAAGCCCGCTTGGCGGTTTTGGTAGACGCCGGAGAGCCACGTCCGCGTGGAGCGCGTGCTCAGGCGCCTGCGCGCCGGGCACGCGTGACGGCCGACTCGAGGTCACGCAGCTCGCTGCGGTTGAACGCGGAGGCGATCGCGCCCCGCGTCAACTCGAAGAGCCGGTCCAGACGCCGCTGCGACACCGGGTGATTGGCCCGGTACAGGTCGCTGAGCCGATCGAGTTGCTGCGTGAACTGCGAGCGGGCGGGCATGGCGTCGATCTCGCGTAGGAACCGCTCGGCCTCGTCGGCCTTGCCCGCTTCGAGCCGAGACCGGGCCCGCCGCATCAGGATGGTCCGCTGAGCCGACACATCGACCAATTCTTCTTGGAGTTGGTTGAGGCGTGTCTCGGCCTGCAGCCGTGCCGTCTCGTTGAGCAGCGGGACCTCCACCAGCGGTTCCGCGCCGGGCACGACCGGCAGGCTGGCGACCACGGAGGCCCCGCACCGGACATGAACCAGCGCCGCGCCCTTCGCACGGACGACGACCTCGCCGGCGGCGTTCGTGCGGCCGACACGCTCAACCGGCGTCTTCTTCCCGAGCGGCGTGGTGAACACCTCGTAGCCACGGAGACCGACCTGAGTGTCTTGCTGATCGACGACGCGGAGCTTGACCGTCGATGACGGCGCCGCGTCGAGCGTTAGCGCGAGCTGCTCGACCCGGCCGCGACGGCGGGCGCCGAAGGGCAGCCGGGTGTGGCTGATCACTTGGGCGCTCGGTTCGGAGGCGTCCGCCTCGCCGCCGGAACGCTTGAGGTAGGTCCAGAGGGCTTGTCTTGCTCCGCCCGTCACACGCTGACCGTCTCGGTCGAGCCGCAGCGTGAACGGCGCCAACATCGCCCCGGGTGGCGCGATCGCCAGCCGCGTGGCGCCGAGCCGGGCGCCCCGGAACGTCAGCCTCACTAGGCCCGCGTCGTCCGGATCAACGTCGAACGACGCCAGGGGGCGAAACGCGCGGGTGACCACGTCGAACATTGCTTCGGAAAGATCGGCAAGCCGATCGACGCGGCCGGGCGTCTCGGCGCCCCAGCTGCCGATGTTCAGGTCGTACTCTCGCCCGACGATGTCGATCGCCCCGTCGGCGACGACCCGGACAACGATAAGCTTGTCAGTCTCGGCTGGCAGTGTCTTGGGCAGCTCCGCGTCGGGTGGCACCGCGTCGGGTGGCACCGTGTCGGGTAACGCGACGTCGCTCGCCGACTTCGAGTACGGCGGCAGCCCGCTCGCTATCGTGAGGTCCACGCGCCAGAACTCGCCCAATCGCCCCGAGAGCTGGCGCCGCAGGCTCGCATTGACCCGATCGGCGAGACCGTCTCTTCGCAGGACGTGGCCCTCGTACTCGATACGGATGGCTACGTGATACGGCGTTTCTGTCCACAACGCCGGGGGTTCACTCGACGCCGGGGCGATGAGCCCCGCGAACGCGGCAAGCAGCACGATGAGGTACGCGGGCTTCACCGGCGGCTCCCGACACTGCCGCGGCGCCACCGGCCAATTGACTGATAGAGATCGACCGTTGTCTCGGGGACGCCGGTCAGGCTCGTGTGCCAAGCGTAGTGATCGACGGTCTGCCAGAGCGGGATCACCTGCAGGTCTCCGTTGGCGATCTGATGGACCTCGAAGAACCGATCGCTCAACTCTTCGCCGCTGGCGGCGGTCGGTATCGCTTCGAGCGCGGTGAGCAGAGCTGCGGAGCAGTCGCCGGCGAGCCCGTCCGGGCCGAGCAACGACCACGCCTGCACCATCGGCTCGTCGATTCGGACTTCGGCGTACCTGAGATCGTAGTCCGCGAGGGAGGTAAGCTCGCTCTCGTCGTCGTACGGGGCGAGGCGCAGCGACGCGCCCACCGCGGCGAACTGATCGGCAATCGTTAGACACGCCAGGCGTGCGACGGGCGTGTTCGGGTAGGCCAACGTGAGCGGAGGCTCCTCGGGCAAGTTTTCGCTTTCCGCGTCCTTCGCCGCGATCTGAGCGCTGACCGCTGTGAGCAGTGCCGACAGCCGCGGCCGGTACGGCCGTGTGGCCACGCTTTCGGTGTAGGAGTAGCGGAGCGGATCGTTGAGGCTTGTGCCGGTAGGCAGCGACGCCGACAGCACCTGCACGCCGGTCATCCGCTTGCCGGCCAGCAGCAGGTCATTCACGAAGTACGCACGCGGCGTCGCGTAGACGATCGCCCGCCGAGCGTCGCGGCGCGCGGCGAGGCGCGAGTCCGGCCCCACGAGTAGGCAGTGCACCGTCGGGATGCGGTAGCGGCCGACCTGGACGGTCGAGAGCTTGCGCAGACTCGGCAAGCTCCACAGCGGGGCGTCCGCGAGCAGCTGGATGTCGCCGCGGGCAAGAGCAGCTATCGCCCGCCCGTCGTCCTCGTAGGCGATCTCTTCCACGCGGCGGAGCGCCACCGTGGAGTCCTCACAAACCAACCGAGTGGCGCCGTCGCCGGCTTCGTCCCGCGTCCAATCGGTCGTCGTCAGCCGCGTGATAGATTCTGGTGCGGCCCCCAGTAGCAACGCCTCGGGCCGCAGGTGAGGCGTGCGGAGCCGCAGGGTCACCCGGCCCGCCGACTCGATGCTGACGAGATCCACCAGCTGCGCCAGCGCGGCGAATTCCGCGGGCGGGTCGGCCGCGACGCGGGTCAGCGTTCGCGCGACGGCGTGCGCGGCGGCCGGGTCGGTGCGCAACTGCTCGGGGGCGACCTGCAGGCGTATCGACCGGCGATCCTCGCCAGCGCTTAGGACGCCTAGGGGCGAGCTGTACGCCCCCCCCTGCCCTACGTAGTCGTCGAGGCGTGCGAGTGATCCGCCGAGCAAGCGAGCCACGCGCCGCGCCGCGGGCCGGTCGATACGCGGACGCGGATCGCCCGTCGGCGCTCGTCGGAACACGCCAACGCGGACGGTGGGGTCGGCTTGTTGGATCTGCCGAACCAACGCCTCGCCGCGAGCGTCGAGCGGGCCGAGTGCTGCGGCGCCGGTCGCCGCCTCGCGTGCTTCGCTGGGCAGGCCCCGATCCAGCAGGCCGCTCGCCTGGGTGAGCAACTGCTGCTGCTTGACGGCGAGCCGCTCGCGCCATTTGGCGGGAGTCTTCAGCGGGAGGTTCTCGAACTGCTCGGCGAGCGACTCCAGCGATCCGCCCACGCCCCGGTAGTCTTCCTCGCTCCAGAGTTTTTCAACGATCGCGTCGCCGACCGCGTCGACAGCCCCGGAAAGACCCCGAGACCGCGGCGCGCGGTCGTAGAGTGCGCCGAGCAACGCCAGCGAGTGGGCGGTCTCGCCGGCCCGAAAGCGAGCCAGCGCCTCCTCACGCAACAGACGCTCGAACCCCGGGGCCAGCCCGGGCCAACGCGGTTGGCTGGCCTCGAGCCTCTGCAGCAAGAGGTAGGCGGCGTCGAAGTCGTCTGCGTCGATCGCCTCCTGCGACGCGCTGAGCAGCACGTCTTCGAACCATCGCACGCGGGCGACGGCGTCCCACTCGACGCGGAGCGATTGGTCGGGCGACGCGATCGGCTTGACCACGATGTCGCCCGTCGTCGGCTTGCGGAACGCGTTGCGGCGGGGCGCGTCGAGCGGGCGGACGCGGAGGTCGGTCCCGTTCTCGAGCACGATCGTGTCGAACGGCGGGCCGTCGATCAGCTCGTCGGCGGTCTGCGCGGACGCGGCGCCGGCCCACGCGCAGCAGGCGGCGAGGCATAACGAGCTCACACGAGCGGCGCCGGGTTGATTCACCACGCTCTTCTCGGCTTCGGTTCGTTAGGGAGTGGGCACAACCAGCAGCGACCCGTCGGTCGCAGCCACGACGATCCGCCCGCCGAGCTGACGCGGTCCCGACGCGAGCGTCTGGCCGAGGTCCACGGACGCGGTGATCTCGCCCGTCGCGAGGCTGCGGCGGTCGAGCCGGCCGAGCGCGGTCGCGATGAGCACGTGGCTGTCCACGGTCAGCGGCTCGCCGACCGGCGCGTGCCCGGGGTCGAGCGACGCCTTCCAGGCGATGCGGCCGGCTTCCGCGGGCCGGAACGCCAACAGCTCGCCCGACTCTATGGCCATCAGACCGAGCGACTCGGCCCCGGCCGCGGTAGGTTCGGGCGCCGCCGCGTAAGGGCCCCACACGAGGGGGGCCTCGAGCTCGACCAGCACGGGGTCGTTCAGGTCCGGCAGCGAGAAGACCTCGAGGCGGCGTTCGCCGACGCCGACCACGCCGTGCTCGCCGAGGATGGCGATCGGCCCGTTCGGCTTGCGGCCGGCGAGCTCGTGCTTGCCGAGGAGCTCGAGCGATCGTTTGTCGGCGGAGACTCCGAGGCAGTAAACGGTATCGACATCGTCGGCGAGCAACGCGAGAGGGCGTTCGCCGACAGTGGCCACTGCCGGATCGCGCCACGCGATCTCCACGCCCGGTTGCAGCGGCGGCTGGAACGGTGCGAGGAGTTGCTTGCCGCTCGCGTCGAGCAGCATGACCTGGCCAACGCTCAACGGCGCGAGCCAGCCGTTGCCCAGCGCCGCGGGGCGTGCGGCGAGCCTGCCGGGCAGGCGTCGGACCGTTGTCCGCGGGCGCGGCGCCACGGCGATCGAGGCGAATGCCTCGGCGCCCTCGGCCGTCAGGATGAACCGACCGCCGGGCAGATCGGTGCGTGTTTGCAGCTGGCCGGGAAGGCGAGACGAGGGCTTGAGCCGCGTCGCCGCGGCGTCCACGACCCCTGCGCCGATCTGTTGCCTGCCGACCACGAGCGAGCGCCCGCTGCGGCTGATCGCGATCAGTCCGGGCTTCGTGCGTGTTGGGGCGCCGAGCGGCGCGGCGGCGATCACGGTCTGCCACAGGACCTCGCCAGACGCGGCGTTCGTGGCCCCGACGATAACGTCTTCGGTCAGGCTGTCACGCCTCGTGTGCAGGACGGTGTCGTCCCCGACGACGATCGGCCCGAGGAAGCGGTCGCCCTTGAAGTCTACCTTGATCGCCTGCGCGACGAGTCGGCTGTCGGCTAGCGACGCGGCGCCCTTGAGAAGCCGATTCTCGGCGATCCAGACGGTTCCGCGGTCCAGCGCTACGGCGCACGCCGCCATCGAATCGGTGACCGCTCCGCGGCGTGCGATCAGGTTGATGGGGGCGCCGTCGGCCTCCACGTTCAGCTCGAACAGCGACACCTCGCCGCGGTTGGTCGCCACGAGCAGCTTGCGGCCCGAGACCGTGGCGGGCTGCGTGACGGCCCCGGCAAGGCGGAAGGGTTCGATCTCTTCGGCGGGCTTGCGATCGGCGTCGAGCCGTAGCACCCTCATTTTCGCGGTTTCGTAGCCGAAGTTTTCGAAGACGAACAGCAGATCGCCGGCGATGGCGGGCGGCGCCACCACGCTCTGAGAACGGTGGCCGGTTAGCGACACGTCCAGGCAACTCAGCGATTCTAAGTCGAGCGTGTAGACCGACGACTGATCGCCCACGAGGTACGCTCGCCCGGTGGAGGGATCGACCGCCGGCGGGGTGGTGATCGGCTGCGCGAAGCGGACCACCCCGAGCCGATCGCCGCTCGCGGCGTCGATGGAGAGCAGCTCGCCGGCGTCGGTGGTGACAAGAATCCGCTCGCGGGTGACGACCGGGGGCGCCGCTTGAGCGCCGAGGGGCGCCCGCCACTTATCGACGCCGGTTTGGCTGTCGATCCGCACGAGCTGCCGGCGGCGTGCGTCGATCAGAAGCCAGTCGTCGTCGATCGCCGTTGGCCGCGTCGCGGTGAGCGTTTCACCAACCGGGCGGCGCCAAGCGAGCGACCCGTCACCGGCGTTTAGGCCGTAAGCGAACCCGCCGCTCTGCGTCACGTAGAGGTCGGACGAGGCCGCCGTGCCCGCGGCTACGCGATCGATGACCGAGATCGTGCGGCTCACCGGGGTTTCGAGCGGGCCCGATTCGGCGGGTTCGGGCGAAAGTTCAAATCGGGCCGCGGACCGCTCTGCCTCCGCGGCTTCGCCGAGCGCGGTCAGGAGTTCGGGGCGGTCGGCCAACTGCGGGTGCTCCGCGGCGAATCCGGCGTACGCCGTGTAGGCGGCTCGCGGATCGTCGTCGGCCGCTGCGCGGATGACGTCGATGGCTTCGTCGAGCGCCGCGAGCGCGGCGGAACGCCGCTCTACGCGCTTAAGCAGGGCGCGGATCTCGTCGATCTCGCCCTGCTCGCGGTACGACTTGGGGACGTACTTCGTGTTGGCGATCATGGCGAGCGCGGCCTGCGAACGCTCCGCGGCTTGCGACGCCGCCTCCCCCTTGCCGGACTGCGAGGCCTCGTCTGCTCGCTCCGCTAGCTGGAGCGCGATCCGCGGCAGCAACGCCGCCAGATCGGTCCGCTCGTCGCCGAAGGCGGGTTCGTCCTCGATCCGTGGGACGTCGGCCTCGGCTCTCGCCAGCGCCATCGCGGGGTCGGCCGCCGTGTCGAGCGCTTGGCGGATCCGAGCCATCGTCAGCCGCACCCGCGCAACGCTGTACTCGCCGTGCGACGGATAGTCCTCGACGAACTCTTCGAAACGGGCGATCGCCTGCTGGAGGGAACCCGCCTCGTACGCTTCCTGAGCGGCCCGGAACGACTCGTCGCCGGACCCTTGTCCGATGAGCAGCGCGAGCCCGCCGCCGGCTAGCAGCAGCAACGCCAGCGCGCCGCCGCCCAGCAGAAACCACGGCGAGTCGAACTCGTTCGCGTTGGCCTTCTTGAGGTGCTTGCGCCGGGTAGAGCGGACGCGGCCGGTGGTCTCTAGCTCGCTGGTCTTCGCCTGCTCTTCTTGCAGGCCGGCGTCGTAGATAACCTCGGGACTCTCTGCCTCGAGGATCACGCTGCTGGGCGGCGGCTCCTGGGGATCGGGAGCAAGCGAGAACTGGGTGACTTCTTGATCGAGAATCGTTTGGGCTTGGTCCTCCGTGAGGGCCCCGGCCGACACCAGGAACGCGGCGGCCGCCTTCGCCGACGGCGTCGCGGTGCTGCCGCTCAGCTTGCGGCGTAGCCGCACGAGCAACGCCTCGGGGACGAGCCCTTGGGCCTCGACGGCTTCGATGAATTCGTTGGCGTTTTGCACGGGGGATTCGGCGGCGCGGGAGGGAGTGTCGGTGGCGCTGTGTCGGCGGGCGGGCGGCGTGATCAGTAGGGGTCGTCGTACATCATGATGCGTATCTGCTCGACGCCGACCATGGATCCGGCGTCGAGCGCGGCGACGACGAACTCGTGCGTGGCGTCGCCGCTGGCCTGCACGAGCAGCTTGCTGAACGCACCCGCTCCGCCGGCGGATCGGGCCTCGCGCACCCGCTCCCGCATCGATTGCTTGCTCGGGGCCCGCTCTTCCTGAGTCCACGCGGGGCAGCCGATCCAGTAGATGTTGTCGCTGTCGACCTTGATGACGATCGAGTCCTCTTCGAGTTCGTCGACCGTCTGGACCGACGCGGCCTGGTCTTCGGTGGTGGGCGGCACTTCGAGCGCCTTCTGCAACGCGAACGCCGCGGTGATCATAAAGAAGATCAGCAGCAGAAACGTGACGTCCACCATGGGCGTCATGTCCAGCTCGTCGTCTTCGCCACCCTGGGGCTTACGCAGCCGCACCAACGTCACCTCCGCACGCGGGGGCGTCGCGTTGGCGGGTGTCTCGGCGGAGGGGCCTTCGGGCGTCATCGGCGGGTCTACTCGTTGTCCAGCACCGCGAGGTGCAGCCGCACGCCGCTGGCGCGCGACGCGTCGGTGATCAGCTCGGAAACGACGCGGTAGGGGACGCTGCGGTCGGCCTTGATCACCACGCTCGTCTTGTTCTCGTTGAGGCCCGCGGCGATCCGCTCCTGAACCTTCTCCGCGCGGGACTCGCGGTCGTCGGGCAACCGTGCCTCTTCAACCCGGCCGTCGGCCGCGTAGACGGGGGCGGGTCCCGCGCCGCCGGCACCGATGGTGAACACCACCGACTCGAGCTGACTCACCGCGGTGCCGTGCAGCGCGTCGGGCAGGTCGATCGAGGTCTGTTCGTCGGGCACCGAGCTCACAAGGAAGAAGATGAGCAGCAGGAACGTGACGTCGATCATCGGCGTGATGTCGATGTCTTCTTCCTCGCGGCCACGTTTGCGGCGCGCGGTGGAGAGAAACGATGATTCGGTGCTGGAGGTCGGCATCGACGGGTCGCGATGGGGGGCGGTCTCTGACGGAACGAGGCTGCTGAGCCGGGGGGTGCGGTTCGCTCAGCGGAGTCGGAGCGATTCCATCAGTCGCGAAAGGCCCGCGGCGACTAGGTCTTCCATCTTGCGGATGCGGGAGTTGATCCCCTCCTTGCACAACAGAAGGGGCACCGCGATCGCCAGACCGCACGCCGTGGTGATGAGCGCGAACATGATGTCCTCGGCCATCTGGCCGGTGTCGACCTTGGATCCGCTGCTGAGGTTCGCGAACGCGCCCATCATGCCGATCACGGTGCCCAGCAGGCCGACCATCGGCGCGCTCTTGATCACGGTCGAGACCCAGCTGAGGCGGTGCTCGATGTCGGCCAGCACGTCCAGCTGGAAGCGCTCCGCCAGCTGGCGTTCGATCCGCTCGGCGCCCTGCTCCCGGTTCTCGATCGCGTACAGGGCAAGCTGCGGCATCGCCCGGCGATCATCGACACAGACCTCGATCGCCTTGTCGATCTTGCCGCGCGAGAGTTGCTCGTCGATCTCGTCCATGAACGCGTCTTGTTCGTCTTCGCTGCGAAACCTGGTTGCCGAGACGCGGCGCCAGACAAGGATCGCGCAGAAGGCGCCCCATAACGCGACCGCTGCGAGCAAGCCGTAGATCAAATAGCCGATGATGAGGAAGAGTTGGTCGAACTGCATGGCGTTGTCTTGGGGGGCGCGGTTCCGCGTTGGGCGTTTGTGCAGAGCCGTCCGACGTGCGGGGGCGGCGACTAAAACTTGAAGGTTTGCTCTTCGACACTGAGCTCGAAGCCCTGCGACGTCGGGCGGACACGGAACACCGTGACGGCGACTTCCTTGATCGGTCGGCCGCCCGCGCGTTCGCGCTCGAGCGTGAGCAACCGCTGTTGGGTCTGCGGGCCGCAGAAGAGCAGGATGATCTCTCCGCGCCCCGCGAGGCCCGCCTTGGCGACGAGCTGGCGATCGAGCGGCTCGAGCGGCCCCCCGCTCGTATTGAAGTAGAGGCGAGACTCTTCGGTGGGCAGGCCGTCGCGGACGGTGGGCGTCGGGCTGCTGAGGCTGGAAGCGTAGTAGACGCGGTCGTCGGCTCCCAGCACCCCGAGCTCGATGCCGGCCGAGTCGAGCCACTGGGCGTACTGCTCAAGCGAGTCTGGCTGGAATCGGAGCTGGCGTTGGGGCTCGCGGACACCGCCTCCGTCGCTCACCCCGCGGCGGTCGCCGACGCCGTCGCCCTTGGAGGGCTGCGCCGGGCTATCTAGCGCCTGATCGTCGAACAACGCGAGCTGAGCCGAGACGATCCCCGCCATGACGTTGAGCGTGGGCGTGAGCTCGGGCATCAGTTCTTCCGGTGCGTTCTCGATACCCGGCGTGCTCACCTGCTCGGCGCCCTTCTGCGCCGGGTTGTCGCCGTCGCCCGCGTTGACGGGAGTCACGGGGATGGCGGGGTTCACCGTGACGACGCGCGACGTGAAGAACACGATGATCAAACCCATGACGACCGCCGCCGACACCAAGAGCAACGCCACCAGGATGCTCGACGCGCGGTCGTACGAGTTGACCTGCAGCTCGTAGCCGTCGGTCACCGGGCGGCGAGACTGCGGTGGATTATCGGCGGGCAACGAGTCGGGCGGGCAACAAGTCGGACGGAAACGGGGCGGGGCTGGCTGCAGGGCGTTTCGCTACAGCATGAACGTCGCTAGAGATCGGTCATTCGAGGACCGCGCTCGGCCGTATTCTACGGTACCAGGACTTCCATTGCTCGATGGCCGCGAAGCGTGCGTCGTCGTCAAAGTCGTCGCCCATGCCGAAGCCGCGGCTCCGGCGACTGATCGCCCGCAGACCGTCCCGCGCCGCGACCGCGACCCGCCGTTCCGGGTCCGTCAACGCGTAGATCAGGTCGGGGGCATCGTCCAGTCGGCTCAGACGCCCGAGCGCCGTGGCGGCGAGGTAGCGTGCGTCGGGGTTTTCGCCACGGAGCAGTTGTTTCAAGCGGCGTACGTCGGCGTCCGAAACACTCTTGAGATCGACCGCCCGTGGGTTGCGTGCGAGCGCCTCGAGCTCGTCCGCGTCGTCGCCCTGAATCAGGTCGAGCAGCCCTTCGGCGTCGGTGTCGCCGAGCTTCGCCACCACACGGCCCTCTTCGAGGCTCGCCTCAGCCAGCCTCCGCGGCAGGCCGCGACCGCTGGTTAGCAACCCTTCGCCGATCCCCTTGCGGAGGCTCTGCTGCGTGGAGCGGAGCAGGAAGAGGATTGCGAGCGACGTGTCGGCCTGCGGCTTGCAACCGGCCTCCCAAGACTCGCCCGGCCGCCGGGTCTCTTTGAGGTACTCGTACCCAAGGCCGTACCACTCGGGCGCGGGGTTGTCGATTGAGTCTCGGTACTCGCGGAAGCTGTGGTAACGCTCGAGGGCGTAGAGATAGTAGATCGGGTACTGCTTGACCGGCAGGACGAAGTTCTTTTCCATCCACGCCTCGCCGAAGCGTACCGACGCCTCAACGTCGTCCCACGCGATGCCGGCTCCGCTGATACGCCGTTTGCCGCGCCGCCGGACGCTCTGAACGGAATCACCCCACCCGGCGTCGGCTAGCGAGACGCCCGGCGGCAGGTTGTCGAGCTCGACCGGAGCTCCCCCTGCCGCCGACGCGTCGCCTTCTTCCGCGTCGGGTTTGGCGTCGCGCAGCCGCCCGCACATGTCGGCGGCGATCATTAGGCTGCTCAACGCCGCCGCGGTCAGCGTGCAGCTCACCCGGCTTTGTTTGACGCGGTTCTCGAACGAGCCCAGCTTGCCCTGGTACCCCCAGCCGCCCTCGGGGTCCTGCGTTGCGAGCAGCCACGAAACGAGGCCCTTCACCCGCTCGGCCTTCACGCTCACACCGCGGGCATGAGCGGCCCACAACGCCAGCGCCAGATACTGCGTCTGCGACGTGTCGCCGGACTTAGCGTATGAGTAGCCCCACCCGCCGTGCTCCTTCTGTCTTCGCCCCAGCTCGTCGAGGTACTTGCTGATCGTCGAGGCGTGGTTCTCCGATTGATCCTCGCACAGCAGGATCATCGCGAGACCGAACGAGTAATTGTCGAGCTCGGTGAACTCGTCCGGCTGATTGACGATGCTCACGCACTCGGCAACCGCGTTGCCGACTCGCGGGTGGTTGTACTCGCCTGCTTTCAGCAGAGCGATCGCCGCGAGGCACCTGCCACCTAACCGTTGGTCCTGGCCGATCTCCTTGAGCGCCTCGACGCTGGACCGGACCAGCTGACGCACCTCCGGACTAGCCGGCGACACGCCGGCCGCGTCGGAAACGGAATGGCCCGCGAAGCCGATCAGGCAAGCCACGCAAACAGCGCGGAGATGGGGAGGCGGTCGCGTCGGCACGCGTGGCGGATTCATACCAGTCGCTCCGCCGGTCGTCGCAGCGGACGGACCGGATTGTTGCCCCAAGACTTCCGTCAGGGTAGCTACCGGGCGAATCGACCGTCAACGAGCAGCGATTGCCGCGACCGGCCGAAGGTTGCTCGGCCGTTTGACACCCCGTGGGCACGCCGTAAACTATGGGGCTCCGTGGAGCTCTCAAGGCATCGCGGTGCGGGTGTATAGCTCAGTTGGTTAGAGCGCAGCCCTGATAAGGCTGAGGTCCCAAGTTCGAGTCTTGGTACACCCACTTCTTCGGTTGCAGCAGTTCGCAACGAGTCGCAAACCGCTGTATTTATAGACTCTGCCGTTTTTCGTTCGCCTTCATGCGACTCCATGTGCGCAGGTGCTGCAGCACTATTGCAGCACTTTGATTCGGCTGCTTGGTCTTCCTTCCGCAAGTCTGCCGGTGGCTCTGCCGTCGCCGCATCGAAGTGGTCGTCGGTCACCTGCCAGTAGTTGTCGCGGGCGATCTTCACGCTGTGGCCAAGCCACGCCGCGGCAACGTGCGCCGGGTAGACCTCGGCCAACTCCGTCGCCCTCGTGCTGCGCAGGTTCTGGAACAACTTCGGCCACGGTGATAGGCCCGCTCGCTCGACGATTCGGCCTAGCTGCGTCCGTAGGTTCGTCGCGGTGTCGCGGGTCCGCTCGATGACGTACTCGGCGCCGTCGTCGGCCGCATCGAACGCTTCGGCTAGCAGCGGTTCCAACTCAGGGAACAAGGGAACGACCCGGGTTGCCCGCCCTTCGTGGCGAGCCGTCTTCTCGCATCGGACGATGAATCGCTTCCTATCCCAAAGTACGTCGCCCCACTTGAGGGCGAGCACTTCAGTCGGGCAGCGTAGGCCGCCGTAGCGGCATAGCGCGAAGATCAGCTTCCACTCAAGCGACGGGCAGGCGTCAAGCACTTTGGCCGCGTCGTCGCGGGTCAGGAAGTAATCTCGCTCTCGGTTCTCCAGCGGTTGTGACGGGGCGCCATCGAACGGGCTCCGGTCGATCAGCTCGTCATCCTTGGCCGCGTTGAAGATCGCCTTAGCGTTGGCCGTCCACTTCCGTACCGTGTTCGGCGCTCGCGACTTGCCCACTGTCGCCAGCCACCGTTTTGCGTCGCCCTTGGTGATCGACGCTAGCGGGGCCGCGTCGCCGAAGTGCTCGCGAAGATGTTTTTGCGTCGCCCTTGCCGCCGCGATGGTGCTGGGCTTCACGTCTGCCGCCGCTTCGCGCTGGGCGACGTACGCGTCGATGAAGCCCCCTAGCGATGCCGTGCGTCGCTTTTCGGTCAGCCCGTGCTTCGCCAGCTTGGCGACGAGCTTGTCGCTCGCCTCAGCCAACCACCGGGTTGTCTCCGGTGGCGGCTGGGCGCTCGCCAGGTGCGCGTCGATGAGGTTCTCAACATGGCGCCCGATGGTCGCGGCCGCTCGCTTCGACAACTTGCCGAAGCTTATCGACCGGCGTTCACCGGAACGGTCCTCGTACTGGCAGGACCATTGCCCGCCCTTCCGCTGGTAGAAGCTCGCCATCGCTCACGCCTCCTTCACAAAAGCGAAGCCGCCCCGGAGGCCAACCCCGGGGCGGCGCATCGCTCAGATATCCAGCTCATCCCAGACGCT
>JBCBPC010000026.1:0-58538 GCA_039820945.1 Planctomycetota bacterium | reverse complement strand
GGTCGAGACGAAGACCGGCTTCTACTCGGGTGGCAAGATGCACTCGATGTCGTCGACGCCCGAATTTCTGAACTTCCCGCCGCTCACGCTGATCGAGAAGTTCCGGCTGGGCATGACCATCTTCGGCGCCTCGAAGCTCAAAGACTGGCGCCGCCTGGAGCAGGTCTCGGTCGCCGACTGGCTGCGCAAGTGGTCGGGCCGCGGCGCGTTCGAGAAGATCTGGCTCCCGCTGCTCAAAGCGAAGCTCGGCGAGGCCTACAAGACCACCAGCGCCGCCTTCATCTGGGCGCACATCAACCGCATGTACGCCGCCCGCCGCACCGGGCTCAAGAAGGAGATGTTCGGATACGTCCGCGGCGGCTACGCCCGCCTGCTGAATCGCATGGCCGAGGTGCTGCGCGAAGAGGGCGTCGACGTCCGCACGTCGGCCCCGGTGCGGTCCACAACGGCCCTGCCCGGCGGGGGCGTCGAGGTCCGCACGCCGGACGACACGCTCGTGTTCGACCACGTCGCCTTCACCACGCCGTCTTCCGTCATCGCCAAGGCCGTGCCCGACCTGTCCGAAGACCAGCGCACGCGGCACGAGGGGGTCTCGTACCTCGGCATCGTGTGCGCGTCGCTGCTGCTCAAGCGGCCCCTCACCGAGTACTACGTCACCAACATCACCGACACGTGGGTCCCGCTCACCGCGGTGATCGAGATGACGACCATCGTCGAGCCGCAAGAGCTCGCCGGCCGCAGCCTCGTCTACCTGCCGAAGTACGTGCCAACGGGCGACCCACTCTTCGACCGTTCGGACGACGAGCTACGCGAAGAGTGGCTCTCCGCCCTGGAGAAGATGCACCCGCACTTCACGCGTTCGGACGTCGTCGCCATGCGGTTCTCGCGTGTGCGGAGCGTCATGGCGTTGCCGACGATCAAATACTCGCAGCGGCTGCCGCCGATGGTCACCAACGTGCCGGGCGTGTACGCGGTCAACTCGGCCCACATCCTCAAGGGCAACCTGAACGTCAACGAGACAATCCAGGTGGCCGACGAGGCCATCGCCGGCCCGCTGGCCGCCGCGCTATCGCAGCAGCACACACGCGTCGCTCCTCGATCAGCGGTGCTCGAAACCGTCTAGCAAGGCCCCGCTGGTTTGCAGCGGAAGGGGATGGGGGGAGGTTGGTGATCGGGGCGATGACCTTGCCCGTTGGGTGCGCTGCTGTGCTGTGTGCTACCGCCCTTAGCTCGTGTTCGTCACAGCGCCGGGTCGCTTCAGTGGCCGCGTCACTGGCTCCTACGGCGCCGGCTCCTACGGCACAGCGTTACCCGGCCACATCAAGCTCCGCTTGCGATCCCCCCTATCACCAACCTCCCCCCATCCCCTTCTCCTGAGCGGCTCGAGTGCCACAAGTCGCCAGCCTGTCGCTCGACCTGGACAACCGCTGGGCGTACCAGCGATCGCTCGGCGACGACGCGTGGCGGGACCGGCCGAGCTACCTGCCGGAGGTCATCCCGCGGATCGTCGACTTCCTCGGCGAGCGGGGCCTGCCGTGCACGATGTTCGTGGTGGGCGAGGACCTAACGCGAGACCAGGACGCCGCGGCGATCGAGCGGCTCGTTGCGGCCGGGCACGAGATCGGCAACCACAGCCAGTCGCACCTGCCGTGGATGAACGCCTTGCCCGCCGACGAGGTCGAGCGTGAGATCGCCGCCGCCGAAGAAGCGATCACCGGAGTCGCCGGCGTTCGGCCCGTCGGCTTCCGGGCGCCGGGCTTCGGCTGGTCGGACGAGCTGCTCGCGATCCTCGCCCGCCGCGGGTACGAATACGACTCGAGCGTGTTCCCGACGTTCATCGGCCCCGTCGCACGGCTGTACGTCAAACTGAGCGGAATACGACAGAAGCCCGCCGACGACACGACGACTCAGCAACGCTTCAGCACGCTGGGCGACGCGTTGCGGCCGCTCAAGCCGCACACGATCGCGACCGCGGCGGGCGTGCTCCGCGAGCTGCCGGTGACCACCATGCCGCTCACCCGGGCGCCGATCCACTTCACTTACGTGTCGTTCCTCGCGCAGAAGTCACGGTCAATGGCGCTCGCCTACTGGCAGACCGCGATGGGGCTGTGCCGCCTCCGCGGCGTGGGCCCAACACTGCTGCTGCACCCGCTCGACTTCTTGGGCGAGAAGGACGAACCGTCGCTGGCGAGTATCCCCGGCATGCGGCTGTCGCGAGACGCCAAGCTCTCGCTGCTTTCCGAGGTGCTCAACAGCCTGAGCCGCGGCCGCACCGTGATGACCGTCGGCGAGCACGCTTGGGAAGGAACCACAGATGCACACGGATGAACGCGGATGGGGTCTGCGCCGGCGTATCGCCTGTGTGAGACCAGCTGGGAGTCTCGCGTCGAGGCCGACTCGACGAACGCGAACAGCCGCTGACACAGACGTCTCCGGCGTACGTTCGCGGGGTTGCAGAGTTGCGTCGGGCTGTCGCAAGCCGACGCGGTGTAGCTAGAGCTGCTTGCGACGCGGCACGACGCCTCATTGGTCACGAAGCCGTGCCGACTAACGCCCAGTGACCGAGTGACGCTTGCACCTCCGGCAGCGCGAGATCGAAGAGCCGCTCAGCATGACGCAGCGCGATCAAGGTGATGCCGCACCCGATGCGCCCGGCGTCAATGAACCCCTTCGGGCAGATCGTTGGAGCTAACGTGCGATCCAACCGACCGCCGCTCCCTCCTCATTTTTTTTGGCGGCTTAGCGGATTCCGCGGGCTCAAAATTGGTACGTTCAGCGAGAGTCACGTCTGCGATCGCCACTACTCGCCGGGTGGGGTGGCGCCGCCGCACAGGTCGGTAGCAGCGGCCCGTTTTCGCTCCGATTCTCAGCCCCCGAGCAACGACATGGGCTATTCAATCGCTCTTTATCTCATCGATGTCACCGAGCTCGAACGACAAGTCGGATCCGGCGATCGAGACTTCTTAGCCGAAGTCATCGCGAACAATCCCGATGAGCTCGAGGAAGAGGACGACGAACTCTCACTGCGGAGCGCGCTCGAGCAGCTGATTCTTGGCGGCGAACGCGACCCGGACGAAGCCCACCAGTACGGGTACGCGTTGCTCGAGATATGCGAGTTCCTCGGTGAGTCGGCCCCCATCGGCGACGGCGGTCGGACCCGCTGGAGCATTGTTGAGGCCAGCGGCATCGCCGGGCTGTTCGACCAAAGCGGCCCGCCCTTACCACTTCCGCCCTCAGACGACTTTCCCACGATCGGGCACCTACGGCACGGCGAACTCGGCGAAACGGCCGGGCGCCTCGAAAACTTCGCCAACGCGGCTCCGCCGTCCGACGACGAGCTGCTCAGCGAAGAGGCCGAAGACCTTCGCGACGACTTCCTGGCCGCCGCGGAGCGAGGCAAAGAACAAGGAAGCAGTCTGGTGTTCTTCTTCTACTGACTCCAGAGCATCGTTAGCGGAGCGAGCCCGGGTTGCTCGGACAACGTGTCCCTTCTGCGTCTGACGACCAGTTCTCGCGTCGATCCGAACAGCATCACCCGCGGATGACGCACGAGAGCGCTGATCGACACGTCATCGGTTTACAGTTTCTTGAATGCTCCCAGATCGTCGAACCACTTCGGCCACTTGTCAATCTTGTTGTTGCAAGCATCGACGCCTTCGAGCGTCGTGAATCGCCGCATGGACTCAGGGACCGCTGCCAGCTTGTTGTCGCGTAGCGAAAGGTATCGCAACGCCTGCAAGTCCCCGATGGACTACGGCAAGGCCTCCAGCTTGTTGTCTCTGAGGTCGAGCTCCCGCAGCTACGTAAGGTTTCCGAACGAGTCGGGCAACTCACGCAGGCGGTTCGAGCCCAATTCGAGCACCTCCAGGTTGGCGAGCTGGCCGATCTCGTCGGGGAGAGTTCGCACCCCGCTCCTGCTCGCGTCCAATCAACGAAGACTCTTGAGCTTGCCGAAAGTCTTCGGAAGCGTGGTGACCGTCGGCGCGTACGGTCAGGAAGGAACCACAGATGCCCACGGATGAACGCGGATGGGGATCGCGTGGCACAAGCTTGCCGCGTCGATCAGCCCTTGGTCCGCCGATTTGGTCTCGCAACCGTCAGAGTAGCCCCGGTTCTCGAGCCGGGGTCGCCGCAGGCGCCAAGAAGCAAGCGAACAAGCGATCGCCCGTGGAATGGCGGCCTCCAGTGGCTTCGCCACCCAGGTTCAAGAACCTTGGCTACCCGCTTAGGCGCGGAGATAGACCCGAAGAACCCGAGTGCCGGTGATGAAGACTACGCCAGCGTGCCGGCACGAGGCAAGGAACAAGCGTCGAAGTTTCACCCCGAAGCGTCCACACGCTCGCGTTGCGATAGCTGCTTCTCGTAGATGCTTTGAATAAGTCGAAATCCACGAAACTGGCCGTACATACGCCAGACGGAAAAATACAGAAGACTGAGGAACCCCAAGACAACGAGTAATCTATGCTCGCTCATCAGTCCATATAAGAAGAGTCCAATGCTCGGAATGACTTCCAAGGCCCATCCTATGACGCGTGACCGAATCGATGACGGCAGTTTCTCTAAGTCCTGTAAATAGCGTTTCTCTGCCTTGGTAAATTCCGAATCACTCATCGTAGGCTCGGCTCCTGCTTTGGGTGTTATGCCACAATATAGCCACTTTGTCCTACGAAGCTAACCTCGGAGTGTGGCAGAAACCGAATCCCCGAAACTGCTTCGGCTTCATCGTTCGACGCAACGATCGCCGTCCGCGTGCACCCGTGTTCATCTGTGGTTCCTACCCGATCAACGGCCGCAGGACGTTGCGGCTGATGCGTAGCGAGCGCCGCCGTGCCTCCGGGCTGCCGGTGTACGCCTCGTCCTCCACCTCGATACAGACCGGGCCGTCGTAGCCCGCGTCGCCCAGGGCGCCGATCCAGGCGGGCCAGTCGATGTCGCCCAGGCCGGGCAGCTTCGCGGTCGCCTTGTCCATCGGCGGGCCCAGCGTGCCGACGTCGTGCAGCTTGTGCCAGTCGATCCGCGTGTCCTTGGCGTGCGTGTGGAAGATCCGGGGGCCGAACTCACGGATCGGCGCCACCACGTCCATCAGCTGCATCCGCAGGTGCGACGGGTCGTAGTTCAGCCCGAACGACGGGCTCGGGATGATCTCGAACATCCGCCGCCACACCGCCGGCGAGTGCGCCAGGTTCAGCCCGAACGGCCAGCTGTTCGCGTACAGCATCGGGCAGTTCTCGATGCCGATCCGCACGCCCCGCTCCTCCGCGTGCCGCACGATCGGCGGCCACACCTCGGCGAAGAGCTTGAGGTTGTCCTCAAGCGACAGATGCTGGTTGGCGCCGACGAACGCGTTGATCGTCGAGAGGCCGAGCAACGCCGCGGCGTCGATCACCTTGTAAAGATGCGCGACGGCGGCTTCGGCCTGATCAGCGTTGGCCGACAGCGGCACCGAGTAGTAGCCCAACGCGCTCGCGCCCACGCCGTGCTTCTCGAACAACGCGTTGGTATCGTCGGCCATCGCCGGTGTGAACGCCGTGACGTCCAGGTGCATCACCCCGCCGTACTTCCGGTCGGGCCCGCCCGGCGGCCAGCAGAGCACTTCGACGCAGTCGAACCCCTCGCCGGCGGCGAAGGCGAGCACCTCGTCGAGCGAGAGGTCTTCGAGAATGGCTGAGACGAATCCTAACTGCATGGTGTTTAACCACAGAGGCACGGAGACACCGAGGAACCTTTCGCGGCGTCGACCACCTCGGCATGGCCTCCGTGTCTCAGTGACTCTGTGGTTACTTCGTCGAAGCGGGTGGTTACTTCGTCGAAGCGGTGATAGCCGCGGCCAGGTCGTCGCGGAGATCGTCCGGCGCCTCCAGGCCTACCGACAGGCGGATCATGCCGTCGGTGATGCCGTGCTTCGCGCGGTCGGCGGCGTCGTACGCGGCGTGCGACATGCTGGCCGGCTGCTCGATGAGCGACTCGACCGCGCCCAGGCTTACCGCCAACTGAAAGAGCTTGGTCGACTCGACGAACGTCTTCGCCGCCTCGAAGCCGCCGGCCAGCTCGAACGTGATCATCGCGCCGAAGCCGCCCTGCATCTGCCGCTTCGCGATCTCGTACCCCGGGTGCGCGGGCAGCCCGGCGTACAGCACCCGCGAAACGTCCGGCTGCTCGTCGAGCCACTCGGCAAGACTCTGAGCGGTGCGGCACTGCTCGCGGACGCGCAGGTCGAGCGTCTTCACGCCGCGCGAGACCAGAAAGCACTCGAGCGGCCCCATGATGCCGCCGGTCGCGTTCTGGATGAACTTCAGGTCGTCGTAGACCGCCTTCTCTCGCGTGGCGAGCAGGCCGCCCATCAGGTCGCTGTGGCCGCCGTAGTACTTGGTGGCCGAGTGCATGACGATGTCCATGCCCAGGTCGAGCGGCCGGGTAAGCACGGGCGTGGCGAACGTGTTGTCGCACGCGGCCAGGGCGCCGTGCTTGTGGGCGAGTTCGGCGATGGCGGCCAGGTCGACGATCGACATCCGCGGATTGCCGGGCGACTCGACCCACAGCAGCTTGGTGTTCGGCCGGATGGCCTGCTCGAACGCGTTGAGGTCCGTCGCGTCGGCGAGGGTGATCTCGACCCCCGCGCGGTTCATCACCTTGTGGAACAGCCGGTAGGCGCCGCCGTACAGGTCGCTGCCGGCGAGCACGTGATCGCCGGTGCGGAGCGTGGCCGTCACGCCGTGGATGGCCGCCATGCCGCTGGCGAAGGCGAGCGCTCCGCCCTCGCCGCAGTTCTCCAGCGAGGCGACGACGGCCTCCACCGCGTCACGCGTGGGGTTGCCGCTGCGGGCGTAGTCGTACTCGCCCCACTTGCCGGCGCCCGGCTGGACGTAGGTGCTGGCGACGTGGATCGGCGGCACAACGGCGCCGGTGTGCGGATCGGCCGTGTGGCCGACGTGGATCGCGCGGGTGCGGAGGTGGTGGTCGCTCAAGGTTCGGCAATCTCCAAGTCGCGGCGGATCTTCTTGACCAACCGCTCGTCGATTTCTCGATGTCGCGGCACGGCAGACCTCCTTGTACCGCCTGCCCTGCCCCACCACGAGTGCCGGCCGTCTTCGCGGATGAGTTCGCACGCGTGGTCAACACGATGCCGAATCAGATCGCGGCGTTTCATGCCTCAATCACAACCTCTTCGAACTCACCGCCAACCGCCGACTTGGCGTCCTGCCGATTCACCTCCGCGGCCTCGGCGAAGCGCCTGGAGAAGCTCGTCCCGGGTCGTTTCTTGAGCGTTCACGCCTGGAGCCTCTCCGATCCAGCCGATGCACCACTCGCCAGATTGATGGATCGCTGCGGTGTAGGGCGCCACCATAGTCGTTATGGGATTCGAGATATATTGCCTTACTGCGTGTTAGCTCAGCGTCCGGCAAACGCTTCACTTGGAAGCCTTTAACCAAACATGCCGCGCCTCGGTGCGGCGGGTCAACTGAGACGTACCTCGGTTGATCGATCCGGATGCACATCGACCGACAGTCCATGTTCGCCGAACATATCATCTCCGCCAAAGTCGAACGTGACGATCAGATTGTCGTCAATGCTCACGGAGTCTATAGAAAGGCGCTTCATAAAATCAGCGGTTGCAAGGCGCTCTGCAGTTGCTCGGGGATCATGATGTTTCCAGCTGGCTTCGTAGATCGCGAGAAACTCTTCCGCGACTCTCTCACGCAGACCCGGAAGCGTCTCGGTCAGTCCTGCGACCGCCTCCCGCAGGGCTTCGACCTGCCGTTCATCCAGCTCGTCAGATTCCGACGAAGCACAAATGCTAATCAGCTTACCATGAAACTCGAACTCGCCTTCGTACAAGCCCAGGTCGTCATCGTAGATCAGTTCGCCGAGCAACGGGTCATGGCAAGTTGCGACCTCTTCATTAGGCAGAACCTCTAAAAACGCTTGGTTCAACGCATCGGAAAACTCCGAGGTTCGCGACTCGTCCTGAAGTTCCACCACGACGACGATCTGATCGGGATGTCGGTCAACAGACACCGACTCCACCGGCAAGGCTGCGGCAGCCGATCGCAACGCTTCAAGCGCAGCATCGGCGTAGTCCTTCGGCATGGAACTCTTGAGCCAGAAGTAGAGCGTGAAACTTGCGCGGTCGTGCGCCATGACGTCATTTACCTCGTGGAACTGTCGAATAGCCTGCCTGCGTTCGCACCGGCGACTCCAAACGGTTTGTTCACCAACCCCGTAGACCGCTCGCTTCTTGAGCCCGCCGCAGCGTCTCACCGGCTCGCTCTCGCGCTTTCGTCGCGCCGGCGGCGAGGATCTCCCTAACCGCGTCGGGCTTCGCCGCCCATTCGAGGCGCCGCTCTCGCGCCGGGCCCCAGTAACGCTCCGACGCCTCGGCAAGCGCCTTCTTCACGTCGCCGTAGCCGAAGCGGCCCTTGGCATACGTTTCCGACCAGTGCTTCAACTCTTCGTCGGTCGCCACGAGCTCTAGCAGGTCGAACAGCACGTCGCCCTCGGGGTCCTTCGGGTCCTCCATCGGGCGGCTGTCGGTCTGGATCCGCATGATCTGTTTCCGCTGCGGCTTGACCTCGTCGAACACCGCGAGCGTGTTGTTGTAGCTCTTGCTCATCTTCTCGCCGTCCGTGCCCGGCACGCGGGCCGACTGATCGAGCACGCGGCTCTTGGGCAGCACGAACGTCTCACCGAAGTGATGGTTGAAGCTCTGCGCGATGTCGCGGCAGACCTCAACGTGTTGCACCTGGTCCTCGCCCACCGGCACGACCGTGGCGTCGTACGCCAGGATGTCGGCCGCCTGCAGCACCGGGTAGGTGAACAGACCGGCGTCCGCCTTGATGCCCTTGGCGAGCTTGTCCTTGTACGAGACGCACCGCTCCAGCAGGCCCATCGGCGTGCCCGTGAGCAGCAGCCAGCAGAGCTCGCTGACCTCGGGCACGTCCGATTGCACGAACAGCGTCGCCTTCTCCGGATCGAGTCCCAGGGCGAGCAGGTCGATGGCGCCGTCGAGCGTGTACTGCTGCAGCCGCTCTTTGTCACGCACCGTCGTCAGGGCGTGCAGGTTCGCGATGAAGTAGAACGAGCCGTCGTCGCACTCATCCTGCAGCGCGATGTACTGCTGAATGGCGCCGAAGTAGTTGCCCCAGTGAAAGGGGCCGGTCGGTTGAATGCCGGAGAGGGCACGCATAGGAGATGGGGGGATGGCTGGGCGGAGTGGGTGGACTCAGTGAAGGGTTCGTGCCGGCGATGGCTGGAAGAACGCTGTCGGGAGACGGGGGGAGGTCGCCTTCTTGGGGCAGAGCGGGACGGCTTCGTTGTCTGCTAGTTAGCGGGGAGTTGGGTAGCTCGGGTGAATCTGGCCCACCAAGAATCCAGCCGCCAATCTCCTCGGTGATCGGCTTGCCTTCGACCGCCGCGGTGAGCAACCGCCCATCTGTCGGAGCTGAACGACTATCTCTCCATCCCCTTCACTTACGTACTCCGCAATGTCCCGACCACGTCCTTCAAAGACGACGCACCGAGCGACGTGAGGGCGGTCGGCAGGGCGTCGAGCAGTTCGGTCGCTGCGGTGGGGCGGTAGAAGTTGACCGTGCCGAGCTGCACCGCGGTGGCGCCGGCCACGAAGAACTCCATCGCGTCGTCGATCGTAGCGACGCCGCCGACGCCGATGATCGGCGTGCGGACCGCTTGGCTCGCCTGCCAGACACAACGCAACGCGATCGGCTTGATCGCCGGGCCGCTCAGGCCGCCGACGCCGTTGGCAAGCATCGGCTTCTGCTTGCGCCAATCGATCGCCATGCCGAGCACCGTGTTGATGAGCGACAACGCGTCGGCCCCGCCCGCCTCGGCCGCCTTCGCCATCTGGGCGATGCTGGTGACGTTGGGCGTGAGCTTGGCGACGATCGGCAGATCGCACGCGGCGGCACAGTTCGCCACGACCGACTCGCAGCGGTCCGGGTCGCTGCCGAAGTCGACGCCGCCCGAGACGTTGGGGCACGAGATGTTCAGCTCGATGGCCGCGGGGCGGACTGTCGCGTCTTGGTCCGCGAAGCGGCCGCAGAGGCCGACGAACTCTTCCTCGGTCCGCCCGGCGACGCTCACCACGATCGGCGCGCCCACTGAGGCGAGGTACGGCAGGTGGCAATCGATGAACGCGTCGGCGCCGTCGTTATCGAGGCCGATGGCGTTGAGCATGCCCGCGGAGGTCTCCACGGTCCGCCACGGCGCGTTGCCGCCGCGTGGCGCCGCGGTAACCGTCTTTGGCAGGATGCCGCCCAGCCGCGACAGATCCACAAACGGCGCCATCTCGCGGGCGTAACCGAACGTGCCCGACGCAACGAGCACGGGGTTCGGCAGCCGCAGCCGCCCGAGTTCGACGGCCAGATTGACCGCCGGAGCGGCGGGCTCGCTCGGTTCAGAAACGGACGCGGACATCGGGCGAACGGACCAAAAAAAAACGTGCGGCGAGCGCCCGAAGGTACTCGCCGCACGTGATGACTCCTACCCACGGGCGGTCGGCGCCCTGGGCGAATTGTTTTTGATCGCGCGATGACGCGCCCGAGCGTCTAAAGCACCAAGCCGCTGGTGCGGTAGGGCTTCAGATGGCTGGGCGAGTCGAGGAACCAAATCCGCTCCCACTCGTCGAGGAAGGCCCGCAGGTCTTCCGACGTGTAGATGAGCTGTTGGGCGCGGCGGGCGGGGTCGGCCGAGTACATCGGGATGAGACACCCGGTGCTCGAGCTCAAACTGATGGCCAGCAGGGCAGCGGTGAACCACTTACGCATCGGACGGCACTCCTCCTTGAGCGCCCCCGGGAAGATCGAGTCCGGCGGGGCGGCCGGCTGTTGAGATCGACTCGGGGTTGGTATCGGTCGGGCTTGTGGGGGATCGGCGTTAGCGGCCGTGGTGTAACCGGTTGCCCGGTCAGCGGTTGCGATCACCCACGCGGACGATCACGAACCGTATACCGACGCTCACCGGGAGCGTCGAGTCGGATCACCTGGCCGGATCGTCTAGCCGCTTCCGTCTCGGCTAGAGACCCGACGTGGGTGGCTGATTGGCGGGATTCGGCGAGGCGACGCTGCTGGCGCCGCCGTCGTAGCCGGGAAACCCGTTGGGCGGCGAACTCGCTGGCGTCTGCTCCGGCGAACCGTAAGTCGCTGGTGGATCGTTGTTTAGAGCGGCGGCCTCGGCGGCTTCTTGACGGGCTCGTTCGGCGGCCGCCTCTTCCGCGGCGCGACGCTCGAGCTCGCGGACCCGCTCTTCCATCTCCTTGCCCGGCTTGAACGTGACGACGAACTTCTCCGCGACGTCGACCTTCTCACCGGTGCGTGGATTGCGGGCTTTGCGGGCCGCACGCCTCTTCACCTCAAAGACGCCGAAGTTGCGAAGCTCGATCCGCCGGTCTTCGACCAGCGTCTCGACGATCGCGTCGAACGTCTTTTGGACGATCTCCTTCGTCTTGAGTTGAGTCAGCCCGATCTCCTCGGAGATCGTTCGGACAATTTCTTTCTTGGTCACGACCGACTCCCCGGATGGAAAGGGGCTGCGTGCGATCCGCAACTTGCCGCCAGTCCCCCGGCGGGCGCCTTCCTACGGCTGCCTCTGTCGCTCCAAGTGTATATCTGACAACGGTTAGAGTCAACGTTCGCGTCGCAGGCGTCGCCGCCTCGGGGGCGTCACGCCGCGTTTCGAACCCTCACCAGAACCACTGGCCAATCGTGATAAAGCGTTCCCAGCAAAGCACTTAGGCGACGCGTCGCGTCTTTCGATCCCTTGTGCTGTGCCGGTCGTGCCGCAACAGCTTTTCCAGTAACAACTTACGAGTACGCCGCGAACGGCGGCGCACGCCGGACGTCGTCGCCCGAATAGCCGTTACAAGCGTTATCGGCGTTGAATCACGCCTTCTTCAGCTAACCCGCACAGTTTCTCAGGCGTCTTCTCACCGTCGTGCGGGGGCGACTCAGACGCGGATAACCGAACGAGCCTCGCGAATCTGCTCGAGCGTGTAGAGCTTGCCGACGCCCGCGCCGGGGCACTCGGCGCAGGTCTCGGCCCACGCCTCGGGCGACTTGGTCGTTGAGTCCCAAAAGGGCCACGTCCGGCATTGCCGCGGACGGGCGCCGTAAGCCGTGCATTTGCGCGATTCTGGGTCGAGCAGGACGCAGTCGCCGTTGTCCCGTTCGCGGAGGCTCTTCCGCACGCCGACGGCCCGCACGTGCCGCTGCTCAAACTCAGCGACCGTCAGCTCGGTCACCTCAGCGAGTTCGGCGATCTCACGCTTGTTGAGCCACACATAGCCCTCCTCGCCGGTGCAGCAGTCACCGCAGCCGGTGCAGGTGAACCGCAGTCCGGCCGCCATCCAGGCGTCGGCTGAGCCGTCGTTGGGCCGGTTCGTTGCTGCCATGGGCTCGCCGTGGGGTCGGGGACGTTGAAGGCATCGGAACGCTATCGTCACACGACCGACGTGGCGGCAAGCTGCCGAACCGCCGAGACAGCCGCCTCGACCTCGCCGGCGTCGGTGGTCGCCCCCACGCTCAGGCGTACACCACCCGAGGACCCCAGCGCCTCGTGAAGACGCGGAGCACAGTGCAACCCGGCACGGCATTCGACACCGGCAAGCTGCTCTAGCAAGGCCGCCAACTCCGGCGGATCGTAGTCGTCGAGGTTGAACGTTACAACGCCCGCGGAGGAGGGGGCTGCCTCGGCGACGAATCGTACCGATTCGACGGCCGACAGCTCGCGATGGAGCCTTTGCGTGATCGCCTCGGTCCGCGCGGCGATCTCGCGGATTGATCGCTGCAGCAGCCAGTCGAGCCCGGCTTTCAACCCGGCCAGAGCGGCTACGTTCAGCGTGCCTGCCTCGAGCCGATAAGGCATTTCGCCGGGCTGACGCCGCGCGGCGCCGTGGATGGCGACGCCGCCGTACCGGAGCGGCCGAATCTCGTGCTCCACACCGCCACGCACCCAGAGCACGCCCGTCCCCTGCGGCCCGAGCAGCCCTTTGTGGCCCGGTCCTGCTAAGAGGTCGGCGCGGAGGCCGCCGACGTCGATCGGAACCTTGCCGAGCGACTGGGCCGCATCGACAAGCACGAGGGCTCCGCAAAGGTGGGCTTCCTGAGCGATCGCCGCTACGTCTTGAATCGCGCCGGTGACGTTCGACGCGTGATTAACAATCACCAGGCGTGTGTCGTCTCGCATCGCCGCCTCTACCGCGGAGGGATCGACGACACCACGAGCATCGCACCCCACCCAGTCCACACGGATCGGCGTCCCACGCTCGCCGCTGGCTAGCTCGGCGAGGGGGCGAAGCACCGCGTTGTGCTCGGTGACAGTCGTCACGACGTGATCGCCGGGGCGCAGCAGGCCGAAGATCGCTGTCGATAACGCATCGGTGCCACTGGTGGTGAACGCGACGCGTGACGGGTCGGGCTCACCGAGCGCCTGCGCGACCGCCGCGCGGGCGCCCGTGAGCACGCGATCCGCGTCTCGAGCCGACGCGTAAGCGCCCCGCCCCGCGGACGCGCCGACCCGCCGCTGGTAGTCGTCCATGGCGGCGTACACCGCTTCCGGCTTCGGCCAGCTTGTTGCAGCGTGATCCAGGTAGATGCGTTTCATGGCGAGGCTCCTGCCGGCCGGTCGGCCGCGAGGGTTTCGAGCCGTTCCCGCAGGCGAGGCAGGTCTCCGTAGCTAGCGGCCAAGAGCTTGACGGGGTGGATCGTCTCGACCGACGCGTTCTGCTCCATCTGCAGTCGACAGGTGCTGCACTCGGTGGCGCCCAGGCTCGCCGATCCGCTCCGCAACGCGTTGAGCATGGGCAGGCCGGCGCGGAGGCTGCTGCGGTAGTTGCGGCGTAGCAAGCCGTACGTGCCCGCCATCCCGCTGCACCCCTTGTCGAGCGTGGTCACACGCAGATCGGGGATGAGCCGCAACAGTCGCTCCGCCGGCGCGGCCGCGTCGAGCGCCCGCGAGTGGCACGGAAGATGGTACGCAACGTCGAGCGCCAGCGGGCTGAGCTCGAGCGACAGTTGGGCGTTGAGGTGGCGGCGCCACAGGTAGCCGCACGCCTCTTCGGTGTTGCTAGCGACGAGCCGAGCGTCTTCGTCGTCCGGCAATAGCACCAGGTATTCGTGCGTTAGCGCGAGCGCGGCTGAGGGCTCGGTGGTCACAATCGTGTGCCCCTGGCGGATGGCCTCGGCGAGCAGCCCCACGTTGCGCTCGGCGATTCGTCTTGCGGCGTCGAGGCCGCCCTGGCTGATCATCGCCATTCCGCTGTGCTGCTGCTGCGGCGGCGTGTAGACGGCCACAGAGTGCCGCTGCAGCACGGCCACAAACGCCTCGGCCAGTTCGACATCGAAGCGGTTGGCGAAGGTATCGACGAAGTACAGCACCCGATCGCCCGAGTGGCTGACGGGTTTGGTGAGCTTCCGCGCGACGCCGCTCCGCAAGAACGGTCGCTCGGCGACCGCGGGCAGGCGCCTCGCGGCGGAGAGGCCGGTGATCCGCTCGACCACCCAACGAAACCATCGCCGCTGCATCAACGCGTTACCGACGCGAGCGTAACCGCCCAGCCAGCCGGCGAGGGCGTCGATACGCGAACACCACCACGCGTCCAGCCGCATGCCCGTGGCGGCGACGTGCGCCGCCTTCGCCTCCAGCATGAGCTTGGGAATATCGACCGATGCGGGGCAGTCGAGACGGCACTGATGGCAATTGACGCAGAGGTCCGCGACCCCGCGGGCCTCGTCCGAACCGAGCGTCTCCGCGGGCAGCTCTCCGCTGAGCACCCGGCGGACCAGGTTCGCCTTGGACCTCGGGGAAGCTTCCTCCCGCGGCGTGTAGCGAAAGATCGGGCACATCCGGGTCGACGCGTCTTCCCGACGACAATCGCCGCAACCGTTACACGCGGCGGCGGCCGCCGTGGCGTCCTCGCGGGTCCACTGCAGTTGCAGATCGACCGTGGAGAGGGGCGTGCTTCCTGGCTCCGCACGGCCGAGCGTGCGCGGTGCGACGAGCGGTTTGACGCGGGTCGCGTGCGTCATTCGGGCGCCAGGGGTCGGCACGACTTTGCCGGGGTTCAGAATGCCCGCAGGATCGAACAGCCGCTTCACCTCCCGGAAGGCGTTCACCAGCGTGCTGTGCTGCCGCGAGGTGAACGGCGTGCGGCTGAGGCCGTCACCCCCCTCGCACGTCATGGTGCCGCCAAGCAACCAGACCGTCTCATAGAGATCACTCGCGAGCGCTTCGAGCCGCCGCAGTTCGCCGGGGGTGCGGAGGTCGAGCAGCGGCCACACCTGCACGTGGCCTTGCAACGCGTGGGCGAACACCGAGGCCGTGACCTGACGCCGCTTGAGGGTCTCCTGCGAACGCCGGAAGAACTGCGGCAACGCCGCCGGAGGCAGGCCGATCGCCTCGAGGCCCGGCACGGCGCGGCGACGACCGGCCAAAGACTGCAGGGTGGGCAGAAAGCTCGTGGCGAGTCTTGTAAACAGCCGGCGGTCCTCGTCGCTGTCGGCAAGCAATACCTCGAGCAGCCCGGGGTCGCCTTCGTTGACTGTGTCGAGCATCGCCACGAGTCGCTGCTCGGCTTCGGCCGCGTTCTCGCCGACGCTCTCGATCAACAGGACCGCTTCCGCGTCGCTATGGAAGGCGACGCCGTAGCCGGCGTCCCGCTCTCGACACAGGCCCAGGTGGCGTCGATCGATCAGATCGCACGCCGCCGCTTGGCCGCCGAGCAACCGCGTCGCGGCTTGAGCAGCCCGCTCGGTGCTGCGGAACGACACGAGGGCGGCGGCCCGCGCCGCCGGCATCGGGTCGACGCGTAGCGTCGCCTCGGTGATGACGCCGAGCGTTCCCTCACTGGCGACGAGCAACCGCATAAGCTGCGTGGCCGGATCGTCGCTCTCGCCCGCTTGCTTGAGCGCGTAGCCCGACGCGTTCGCCACGCCGGCTGGTGAGTGTTCCTTGATCACTCGGCCTTCGGAACGGAGCAACTCGCTGATCGCGCTGGCGAGCTCAGCCGGCGCGGCCTCGCCCGGGGCGAGGCGGACCGTCTCACCGTTGGCGAGCACCGCGGAGAGCCCGACGAGCCGATCCGCGATGCCGCCGCACAGAGGCCTGTGTCGGCCTGCGGTTGCTGTCGCGATCTCTCCGCCGAGGGTCGCCGTGTCGCCGGCGGCGTCGAGCCGGCCCGCGAAGCGATCCGAAGTCGCCAGCCGTATCGCGAGCTGGCCGACCGTCGTGCCCGCCTGCACGGTGACTCGGTCGCCGTCGTCACGCACGAGGCGGCGGAAGTGCCGCGACAGATCGAGCACGATACCCGAACCCACACACCCGCCGGCAAAGCCCGCGCCGGCGCCCCGGGGATGCACCGGCGTGCCCTCATCGGCCGCGTAACGCAGGACCGAGGCGATGTCGGCGGTCAGCCGCGGCCGTACGACCACCGCCGGCGTCTGCTCGTAGAGGCTGCCATCGCTGGCGTAGAGCGCCCGATGGACGGGCTCTTGCAGCACCTCGCCCGACGTCACGCCACGCAGGTCTTCGGCGATGCGGATCGGATCGGCCAAGCTTTTGAAGGCAGAGGCGCCGTCGGCGTGGAAGGCGTATCAGACACGGCCGTCGGCCGGAGATGCCACGTCCTCATCGTACTCGGCTGACGCCTGCCCGTCGTCCGGGGCGACGTCCGCGTCGGGGCCCACGGGGGCGGGGCTTTGCGAGGGCGTAGAGTCGTTGCCGGTGCCGCACTCCTTAGTGCGACCGCGTCAGTTATCGCTGAACGACGGGGGATAGCCAAATCCGCGGCTCGCTCCACCGTCCGCTTCGTCCGACGGCCCCTCCTGGCTCTCGTGCAAGCACTCGAGCAGGATCTTTGCTCGCGCTGCGGCGTCGATCTCAGCCAGCAAGCGTCGCTTGATCGGTTCCGCGAGCGGCAGCGTGAACGCCGCCAGGTCGGTCAGCAAGCTGATCGGAGCGGCGCCGTCAAAAACCTCTTGCAGTTGCTCGGGGGGTTCGGCCGGCAGCGCCCGGCGGAAGGCCTCTGTCACTTGTAGCCGGAGCTCATCGACTCCCTCGGTCGCGTCGATCGGCTCTCGGTCCTTGAGAAGCGTCACCGAAGCCCGGCGGAACGACTCCGGAGGCTCGATCTCGCTGTCGATGCGGATGCGCCGGACGCCGGCCAGCATCAGGTTGAAACGGCCGTCGTCCAGCCGATGGTGAGCGACGATCTTGCCCAGGCACGCCACCGATTCGAGCGGCGGGCGGCTCGGGTAATCGATCTCCCAGCCGGGCTTGAGGACGGCCATGGCGATCAGCCCGTCGTCGTCCAGAGCGTCTTCCATCATCAAGCGGTAGCGCTCTTCGAAGATATGCAGCGGCTGCACCAGCCGCGGGAAGAGCGACACGGCGGGAAGCGGGAACAAACGGGCGACGCCGCTAAACTTCGTCTCGTCAAAATCCATCTGCATCCGGAACACTCCCCGTGGACGATCGACGTGGGCTTCGGCAGCCGCAACCGTCTGGTGGGCAGCGGCGGTAACCCGCTCGCCCGTGACCCCCAAGTGTAGGCGCGCACGCCCCTTCGCCACCCACGCCGGGCGTTGACAGCCGCGGATCGGGCGGAGACGACAAGAGCACCGTCGAAAGCCCGAGCGCGAACCGCACCGAGTCTCTGTCCATGGCGTTGAAACCCGCTCCGCCCCCGCCCGCGGACGATCAGGAGCTCAAGGCCCAGTCGCAGCGGGTGCTACGCCGCCTGAAGGCGGACTACCCCGACGCCGAGTGCGCGTTGAACTTCGAGACGCCCGTGCAGCTCCTCGTGGCGACGATCCTGTCCGCCCAGTGCACCGACGCACGGGTCAACCTAGTGACGGAGAAGCTGTTCGCCGACCATCCGACCGCCGAGGCCCTGGCGGCGTTGCCGCTGCAACGCCTGGAGAAATACGTCCAGAGCGCGGGCTTCTACCGCAACAAAGCCAAAAACATCCGGGCGTGCTGCACAGCGCTCGTCGAGCGGTTCGGCGGCGAGGTGCCCCGCACGCTGGAAGAACTCGTGCCGCTGGCCGGCGTCGGCCGAAAGACGGCGAACGTGGTGCTCGGCGTCGCGTACGGGATCGCCTCGGGAGTGGTGGTGGACACCCACGTGGGGCGCCTCAGCCGCCGGACCGGGCTCACCGAAGAAACGGACCCCGTAAAAGTCGAGCGCGATCTGATCGCCCTGCTACCCAAACGCCGCTGGGTCGACTTTTCGCACCAGATGATCTACCACGGGCGGCAGGTGTGCGACGCCCGTCGGCCGAAGTGCGAAACCTGCTCGATGCGGCGCTTTTGCCCGCGTCTTGGCGTCGGTGACTGACGGCTCGGTCGGCGCCGCACCAGCGCTGCCCCCGCCCTGCCACCCCCCAGCCAGCTACGGACCTAAGGACCCGCCGTCCATGATCCTCTCCGGCTCCGAGATCGAACGCCGCCTCGGCGATGACATCATCATCGACGACTTCAACCCAACGCGGCTCAACCCGAACAGCTACAACCTGACGCTCCACAACGAGCTGATGGTGTACGAGGAGGTCGTGCTCGATATGGCTAAGCCCAACCGAGTGCGGCGGCTCGAGCTGCCGGCCGAAGGGTTGGTGCTAAGCCCCAATCAGCTGTACCTCGCCCGCACGGCCGAGCGGACCACAACGCACAACCTCGTGCCGCAGATCGAGGGGCGCAGCTCCATCGGTCGCCTCGGCCTGTTCGTGCACGTGACCGCGGGTTTCGGCGATGTGGGCTTCAGCGGGTACTGGACGCTGGAGATGTTTGCCGTGCAGCCCGTGCGTATTTATCCCGGGGTGCCGATCTGCCAAATCTTCTACCACGAGATCACCGGGCCGGTGACCGAGTACGCGAGCAAGTACCAGCACAACCACGACATCCAGCCGAGCTTGCTGTTCGAAGAACTCGGCGGCGACGCCGCGGGCGACCCGCAGCTGCCGCTCGACTTCGGCATGGAAAGGCCGGACCGCGTCGGCGCGCCGCGTTGAGCGTGGCGCGCGTAGCCGCGCTGAGCCGTATGCCGTGCGGTGCGCTAGACGGCGGCGAGCTCGGCTCCCGCCGGAGTCGCGGCCTCGATCATCACGCCGGCAAGGGTGCGGTACGCCTCGCCCCACGCTTCGCGTGCTTCTTGCGTGAACGCCCGGCCGAGGCCCTGTTCGAGCGTCCAGAGGAGGGCTTCCCCCACCGCGTCGTAATACTCCGATTGAACGCCGTAGTCCACGTGACGGCGGCCTAAGTCCTCGACAGCCGGGACGATCGTTTCCAGCTTCTTCAAGCCCGCCACGACGACCGCGAGGGTCTTCATCAGCTTGTCGCCCTGCTCCGAGACAGACGTCGTGAAGAGCGGACGCACCTCCGGCGCGATCTCGAACAAGCGGCGGTAGAACAACCGCGCCGCGGTGTCGGCGATGGGCTCGACGTCGGCCCAGGTGCTTTGAACGAGTTCGATCTGGCGGGGAGTCATCGAGCGGGGCCCTCGTCGTAGAAGGAGTGGTGCGCGACGCCGTGACTACATCACGGCAAAGTAGTTCTCGACCGCAAAGTCGAACGTCTCGCGAGACATGACTGGCTGCTGCTTCGTGTAGCGGCAGTAGTTGACGATCTGCAACAGCAGGTCGCGGGGCTGACAGCACCGGAACGGGCGGTCCGCCGCGCGGTAGTGCGTGTCGATGAGATAGTCGACCGCGTCTTGGTCGTAGGGCACCTTGAGGCTCTTGCCCATGATCTCGACGAGCTTGCGGAACGCGCTCTCCTCGGGATCGACCACCTCGATCTTGTAGGGGATCCGCCGCAAGAACGCGTCGTCGACCAGGTCGCGCGGTTCGAGGTTAGTCGAGAAGATGACAAGCTGATCGAACGGCACCTGGATCTTCTTGCCGCTGGCGAGATTCAGGAAGTCGTACCGCTTTTCGAGCGGGACGATCCAGCGGTTGAGCAGTTCGTCGGTCGTCATCCGTTGCCGGCCGAAGTCGTCGATCACCAGCGTGCCACAGTTGCTCTTCAGCTGGAGCGGCGCCTCGCTCACGTTGGTCGCCATGTTGAGGCGAACCTCGAGCATGTCCATGGTGAGCTCACCGCCCGCGACGATCGTCGGCCGCTTGATGCGGATCCAGCGTTGATCGATGAGCCGGTCGTCGATCAGACCTTCGGCGGCCCCGAGGGGAGCCTCCTCATGCATGCTCGGATCAAACAGCCGCATGATCTCGCCGTCGACCGACAGCGCCCGGGGGATCCACAGGTGCTGCCCGAACGCGGCGGTGACCCGCTCGGCGATGCTCGTCTTGCCGTTGCCCGGCGCGCCGAACAGGAACAGGCCTTTGCCCGAGTTGATGGCCGGGCCGAGCCGCAGCAGCATCCCCTTGTCGATCAGCAGGTCCTGGAACGCACGGTCGAGGTCCGCCTCGGTCGGGTGCTGATCGGCGATCGTCTGCTTCGCGACGCTGTCGACGTAGTCCGCCAGCGGAACCGGCGCCGAGCCGTAGTAGGTGCAGTGGTCGGTGAGTTTCTTGGCCTGGTCGCGTCCGTTGCCCGTCAGCTGGTAGATGTAGTCGTTCATCAACGCCGCGCCCTTGTGGGCAACGAGTTGATCGTCTTTCAGCTGTTGCATCAGCGGGTCAATGAGCCGGAACGGCAGCTTGACCTGATCGCAGATATCGCGGCCCGAGGCCTCCGCCCGCGCGCTGAGGAACTTCACAACGAGGTTCTCGACCTCGGCGCCGCTGAGCCCCCCCTCGCGGAACGAGGACACCTCGGGCGGATACCACGCGTCTTCCACCGGCGTCGAAACCGGAGTGGTTGGCGCTTTGCGCGGCGTGACCGGCAGCTCGATGCCTTCGGCGCCGTCGCCTTCGGAGGTCAGCTTGTGGATCCGGTTGAGCAACTCGTCCAAGCGTTGCCGGTCGCCCTCTCCTGCGGGGAGGGCGGGGGCGGCTTGCGGCTCGGCGGAGTTGTCGGTCGGCTGGATGCTCATGGCCGTTGCGGCTGGCGACGCGTGTGTCGATCGGGGCGGGCCACGCGACGCCGATCATCGACGTGCGAGCCAACGCTCCGGCGAAACGTAGGTCGCGGCAGCGTCGCGCGGCCGCTGACGGAGGCGACACGGCGTCTCGCGGATCGCCGCCCTGCCGCTCGTTCGGGTCATGCGGGCTGACACGATCGCGCCGGCGTCAGCCCCGATACACGCCGAGGAATCAAGTCGGCGTGGCGACACCGCTCGGGCGGCCCCGCCGTGGGCGGCGTAGGTTTAATCCGGCGTCCCACGGGGGCGCGACACGCTCTCGCCCCGCCCGACCCCCCGCTCGTGTCCACAGCCGTAGCCGCCGCCGAGAAGCATGCCGGCCGACGGGTTCACCCGTCGATCGAACCGCTGTTCGAGCAGCTGAGCGATCTGTGCACTCTGCCGGCGATCGCCGAGAAGGTCATTCAGGTCGCCGAGGACGAGACGGCCGACGCGGACGACCTGCTCTCCGTGATCGAGCAAGACGCGGCCGTTGCGGCACGCCTGATGCAGGTCGTCAACTCCGCCTACTGCGGGCTCCGCAACCCGGTCGGCGATCTGAAGACAGCGGTCACGCTGCTGGGCGTCGATCGCGTGAGAAACCTTGCCCTGACCGTCTCGATCGGAGACCAGTTCGGCAAGGCCACGCCGCTCGGCCGGATCGATCCTGATCGGCTTTGGGACCACTCCGTGTGCGTGGCGACCGTGGCTCGCCGCACGTCGGAGCAGAGCGGCGTCGGCAACCCGGACGAGGCGTACCTGGCGGGCTTGCTCCACGACCTAGGCCTGCTGTTCATCATCCAGCACCTGCAACCGCTCGTGCCGCGGGTGCTCGCCCGCATGGCCGGCGGACTGTCGCTTAGCGAGGCGGAGCGCCAGGTCATGGCGTTCGACCACGCCCAGCTGGGCGCCTACGTCGCGTGGCGAGCGCAGCTGCCGGAGCGAATCGTTGGGGCGATCGACTTCCACCACGGTCCGTACGAGGCCGCGGGGGAGGGTCACGAGCTCGCCCAGATCGTCGGCGTAGCGAACTACCTCGCGACGCGCTACGGCCGCGGGTCCATCGAGGGCCGCCGGCTTCCCGCCCCCAGCGAGGGGATGCTCGCGCCGCTCGGCTTGACCTTGCCCACGCTACGGATTCTGTGGGAGGAACTTCCCGAGGCGATCGCCGGCGTGAGTGAGATCACCGGCTTCTGACCGCCAACGCTCGCGGAACGCCGTCGGCCCGCGGTAGGCTGGCCCCGCCGAAGCGAACCGACGCCGAGCCATCCAGGACCGCCGCTACCATGCAAGCTGTTATCACCGCCGTCGGTCCGGACAACCGCGGGCTAGCGGATCCGATCGTGCACACGGTGACCGATCTGGGCGCGAACATCGCCGAGATCCAGATGTACGACCAGGAAGACGCGCACGTGTTCTCGATGCTCACTCGGGTCGAGATCCCCGAAGAGCGGTATGAGGAAGTCCGCGACGCCATGGCCGGCGTCGCTAGCGAGACGGGCCTCGCGATTCGCACGTGGACGCCGGAAATCCGTGGCCGCAAGCCTCGGCTCGCGATCTGTGTGACGTACCGCCACGAGACCCCCGTGGCGGTCCTCAGGGCGATCCGCGACGGGCACATCCCGGCCGAAGCCACGGTCATGATCAGTAACCGGAAGGCGTGCCGACGCCTCGCCGACGAGTTCGGCGTGCCCTGGAGACAGATCGGCGACGACTCCGGCGCGCCGGACGACAGCGAGCTGATCAACATCTGCGACGAGTTTGATGTCGATTACGTGGTGCTGGCCCGCTACATGCGAGTGCTGCCGCCCGCGAGCTGCTGGCAGTACGCGGGCGGGCGGATCATCAACCTCCACCACGGGCTGCTGCCCGGCTTCCCCGGCATGCGTCCGTACCACGACGCCTACGCCGGCCGCATGCTCACCTACGGCGCCACGTGCCACTTCATCGTGCCGGAACTTGACGCGGGCAACCAGATCATCAACCAAACGACGTTCTCGGTGCCGCCCGGCACGCCGCTGGAGGAGATCATCCGCCGCGGTCAGAGCGAGAACGAGCCCGAGTGCCTTGTCGAAGGCGTTCGGCGGGCCGTGGCCGGTGAAGTGAGCCTCCGATTCAACCGCATCGTGGCGACCCGCCAGATGGTGTGAAGCGGCGTCCGCCGGCGAGTATGCTGGGGCCGCCTCGCCGGGGCGTGCCGCACAACGCGGCCGCGTGGCGATTCACCGCCGGACCATCTCGCCATGCCGTTCGTTATCCGTAGCTTCGCGTCCCTCTCGCTGCCGCTGCTGTGTGCGGCGACCGCGTTTGCCGAGCCGGCCGTCAAGCCCGCCGGCCTCACGCCGGGCGACACGATCATGATCGTCGCGCCTGCGGGCGAGCTGATCCCCAAGCGGATCAAGACGGCGACCGCGCGGCTCGAGAAGATGGGCTACAAGGTCATCGTGCCAGAAGACATTTACTCGGTGCGCGGCTACCTGGCCGGTCCCGACGAGCGTCGGGCGGCGGAGCTGATGAAAGCGTTCACCGACCCCGAGGTCGACGCCATTTTCCCCGGCACCGGCGGGTACGGAACGATGCGGATGCTCGACCTGCTCGACTTCGACGCGATCCGCGCGAATCCGAAGATCTTGGTCGGCTTCAGCGACATCACGGGCCTGCACGTCGCGCTCGACACCAAGTGCAACCTGGTGACGTTTCACTCGCCGAACCCTCAATGGGGTCTGGGGAGTTGGGACAACCTGCCCGCGTTCTCGGCCAAGTACTTCTGGCGGTCGCTCGTGGCGGAGAAGAACACCGGGGCGGAGGGCTTCCTCTATGAGCCGCCGCTGTACTCCCCGCTCGGCATCTACGCCGCGGGGGTCGGTGAAGGCCCGTTGTGCGGCGGGAATCTCTCGCTGTTGGCAAGCCTCACCGGCAGCGAGTACGAGCTCGACACCCGCGGCAAGGTGCTCTTTCTGGAAGACGTCAACGAGGCGCCTTACCGCATCGATCGCATGCTGCGGCAGCTGCATTTGTCAGGTCAGCTCGACGAACTCGCGGGGGTTATCCTCGGGCAGTTCCGCAAGTGCGATCCCGACGGGGGTGAGACGAGCCTGTCGCTTGCCGAGGTGTTCATTGACTACTTCGGCGAAGCCCCCTACCCCGTGGTGTGCAACTTTCCGGCGGGGCATGTGAAGCTCAACGCGACCCTGCCGTTCGGAGTGCCGGTGCGTGTCGACGCCGACGCGCGTCAGGTGCGGATGCTCGAGAACGCCGTGACCGTTGATTAAGCGGCGGCGACCGCCAGCCCCTCACGAGCCGACAAGTGCTGACCGCCGTGTGCCGGGCCTCGGGTGCCGGGCCTCGGGTGCCGGGCCTCATGTGCTAGGGCTCACGTGCTGGGCTCCAAGCGGCAGGCGCTAAGAAGTCGTAAATTGTTCGCCATCCCCGGGGAAACTGGGGTTGCACGAGCACGAAGCGACTCCTACCTTCCCGCCGCCTCGGCCGCTGCGCCGGGGTGGCTCCACAGCGTGTGGGGCCGCTGCGCACGGATCAACCACCACTGCGCCTTCGTTGCGCATCGACCGCTCGCCTTAGGCGCCTCCTGCGGGGGAGGCTGCGTGGCGACAGCAGCGTCGATGCGTCGCGGGCGTAAAGTGGCACGCAGGATTTACGGGGAAAGCTCGCCCATGGCCGCTACCGGACCTTCGATCTGCACTCGCTCGCTGCTTATGGCAGGGGTGGCCGCTTGCCTCACGGCCGCGACCACCGCCGCAGAGATCGATCTACCGACCCTGCCGCCGGATCAGGTCGAACGGATCGACCAGGCGGTCCTCGATCAGCTCATCGCGGGCGAGGGAATCACGGACACAGGCGTCACGCCGGCATACGTGCCCGAGGGCACGCCGGTCGAAGACGCGGGCGTCATCCGCACGGCCAACGCCATGCCGATGGGCGCCGAGGGAGTTGTCATCGACGGCGCTCCGACGGCGGTTTCCGGCGGCGGATCGTACTTCAACCCGACGCTCGGTCAGCACATCCGGGCCCGGTACAACACGCGAAGCTACGGCCAGGAAGACGGCAACCTCGACCTGGGCACCATGGGCCTCTGGCAGGCGAACGGCGGCTACGGCTTCTTCGACGGCCAGGTCACGATGAACGAGGAGCAGAACGTCGGCTACAACCTGGGCCTCGGCTACCGCTGGCTCACGCTGCCGATCCTGCCGTCCAGCCCAGACGGTGCGAAGATCGCGGGCGTCAGCATCTGGGCCGATGGCCAGGGCGTGGGCGCCGCCAACTTCTTCCCCCAGGTGGGCGTGTCGCTCGAGCTGCTGGGCGACCGCATCGACCTGCGTGCGAACGGCTACATCCCCGTCGGCCCGAGCGAGCGGACGCGTGACTTCGTTCAGGTCGGCAATGACCTGACCTTCATCGGCAACAGCGTGGCAGCGGGAACGACGGGCATCCTGGACACGCCGCTCACGGTCGGCGAGCTCGAGGCGGCCGGCCGCATCGGCAACCTCGACGCGTGGATCTTCGGCGGCGTCTACGCCTTCGACGGCGGCCCCTACAGCGAAGTCGGCGGCAAGGTGGGCCTCCGCGGCTACGCCACGCACGACCTGCTGCTGTCGATCGCCATCGCGAACGACGACCTGTTCGACACCAACGCCATCTTCAGCGCGACGTGGTTCATCGGCCGCACCCGCTCGAACAACTGCCCCACCGGTCGGCTGGAAGATCGCTTCCGCGAGCCGGTGCTCCGCAACGATTACGTGGCCGTGCGTAGCGACCAGATTGCCGGAACGGCCGAGGCCCTGACCGCCGCGGACGGCTCCGACCTGCGGATCGTCTTCGTCGACAGCGACGCGGCCGCGGGCGGCGACGGCACGTTCGAGAACCCGCTTAACATGATCGACGACATCGCCGCCAACAGCCAGGAAGACGACATCATCCTGCTAACGGCGAACAGCACCTTCAGCGGAGGCGCCGCGGCGCTGCAAGACAATCAGCTGCTGCTCGGCGAGGGTAACGACTTCGAGAACACGGTCACCACGGCCACGCTCGGCACGGTGACGCTACCGGAGACCTTTGTCGGCGCCAGCGCCGCGACGCGGGCGATCATCCAGAACTCGACCGGCGCCGCGGTCACGCTGGCCGACGGCAATACGGTGCAGAACATCACGTTCTCGGGCAACCAAGTCGCGATCGCCTCCGACCCGACCGCCAACACCGGCGGCACCATTGGGGCCAACCTGAACAATCTGGCCATCAGCGGATCGCTGGACGACGGTATCCAACTGACGTCGATCGCCCGCGTCGATGCGGACGACCGTGACAACGACAGCGACACGACCGAGACGTTCAACACGATGGGGACGATCCTGATCGATCAGGTCGCGTTCGACGGGTCGGTCGGCAGCGACATCCAGATCGACGCCACCTCGACGGCCGACGATACGCCGGCCGAGGTCATCAGCCTCAGCAACATCACGTCGACCAATCTCGGAGCCGATCCGTCGATCCGGATCATCGGCACGTCGGAGTCGGCCGGATCGCAAACGACCATCGACCGCTTCACTTACACGGGCGGCGCGGCCAGCGGCGGCGGCGTCAGCTTTGAGATGACCGGCGCCCAGACCTTCGTCACCAACAGCGACTTCACCGGCGGCGTCGGCCCCGCGGTCAACGTCAACGCCAACACGGGCACGGTCTCGGTCGGATCGAGCAACACGATCGCCGACATCGCGGGTGACGCCGTGGTCATCACCGACAACGAGGCCGCGGTCGACGTCGACGCCGACATCACCACGGCGACGACGGTCGCCGGCGGCACGGTGCGGATCACCCGCAACCAGGCCGCGGTCGGGCTCGACGGAGACATCACCGCCAACAACGCGGACGCGGTCGTCATCAACGACGCACGCGGCCAGGTCAGCTTCGGCCAGGCGGGCAGCGAAGGATCGATCGCGACCACCGGCAACACGGGCGACACCGTCACCATCATCGACGCCGGCACGAACACCACGGACCCGGCGACGATCAGCTTCACCGGCGACGTGACCAACGACGCCGGCGGGCGCGTGGTTAGCATTACCGGAGGCGACGACGCGGTGCAGTTCAACGGAGACGTCACCGACGCCGGCGGCGGCGTGCTCGTGGCGAACCGTCTGAGCGGCGCCGCGGTCGACTTCACCGGCGACGTGGCGCTCACCACCACGCAGTTCGACGCGGTGACACTGCAGAATAACGACGAGGACTCGAGCGTCTCGTTCAACACGGCCAACAGCGGCAGCCTCGTCATCGAGACGACCAGCGGCAACGGCATCGTCGGCAACGTCGGGACCCAGGGCGAGCTGAACGTCCTCGACAATACGGCGACGGGGGCCACGGACAGCACTATCAGCACCGGCTCCGGCCAGGCGATCGTGCTGGCCGACGGCTCCTCGGCGAACAACGTGACGTTCGACTCGGTGACCGTCACGAACAGCGGGGCCGGCTCCGCGATCGACCTGACCGGATTCGACGGCTCGGTGATCGTCAACGACGGCTCGCTGCAGTCGACGACCAACGTGGTCGACGTCAATGACTCCGGGCTGCAGCTGGCGGGGGTCGACCTCACGCCGGGCGCCGGCGGCACGGCGATCAACGTGAACCAGACGGGCAGCACAGCTCGCAGCGTATCGGTCTCCGACGCGAACCTGAACAACGGCGACATCGCGGTCGTGAGCAGCAGCTCGGCCGATCAGCTCATCGCCTTGGACGATCTGACCAACGTCGACGCGACATCGTTCGCCGTCGCGAGCAGCGGGACGGGCAACCTGACCGCCACGCTGGAAGACGTCGTTTCTAGCGGCGACATCTCGGTCACCACCGCCGGAGACGGCGACGCCGCCGTGACCGTCACGAGCGTTGACTCCACGAGCCAGTTCGGCGCCGCCACGGTCCAAACGACCGACGACGGCGATGCTTCGCTCATCGCCTCCGACGTGACCATGTCGGGCAGCCTCGACGTGGACGCCACCAACGACGGAACCGCGACCGCCAACCTGACCGACGTCACGGGGCTCACCTCCGCCGACGTCACCGGGATCAACGGCGGCGGCGCCACGGCCAATCTCAACCGGGTCGATATGGCCGGCGCCTTCACCGCGGCGGTCCAGAACGGCACGGGTGACTTCGACCTGAGAGACGTGACCGGTGTCACAAACATCAGCACCCAGTCGACCGGCTCCGGTAACGTGACGACCGATCTGACCGACGTGACGATGAACGGCACGCTGGTCGCCTCCGCCTCCGGGGCGGGCAACACGACGCTCAACACGAACGGTGTGACCGACGTGACGGGGATCGACCTCGACTCCACCGGCAGCGGCGACATCACCGCCAACCTCGACAGCGTGACCGGAACGGGGCCGATCGCCCTAGACATCGCGGGGGCGGGCAACGGCCGCCTCGACCTGGACACCGTCAACACCGACGGCGCGGTGACCGTCAACTCCACCGCCGCGGCGACCGGAAACCTGACGCTCAACTCGATCAACTCGGGCAACACCACCAACCTGGCCGGTGTCACCTTCAACAACCAGGGCGACGGCAACGCATCCGCCACGCTCACCAACACCCGGACCACCAACGCCACCGGCCTGACCTACACGTCGACCGGCACGGGATCCTCCACGCTGCAGACGACCGGCGGCTTCTACGGCACGGGTATCGACGCCGACTCCACGAACGCCGGATCGTTCACCGCCTCGGTGATCAACACCGGCCTGGACAGCGGCAACATCGACCTGAACGCCGGCAACACCGGCACGGTGAATTTCACTCTCAGCAACCTCAACTACACGACCGGCGCCGATATCGACGGCCTCGCGATCACGCTCGGCACGAACGTCAGCGGCGGTGACATCCGCGTGGACAACAGCACGGGCATCACGACGCAGAACGCCAACGCGTTCTCGCTCACGAGCACCGGCTCAGGTGGCAACCCGGTCAACTTCCGCCTGAGCGGCAACACGTTTACCAACAACAGCGCCACCGAACAGACGGTCCTGGTCGATCTGGCCGGGACGCAAGCGGTGAACGCGACCATCACCAGCAACACGGCGACCGAGCTGAGCGGCGCCGTGACCTACCAGTTTGACCTGGCGACCACCGCGGGCAACCCGCAGCTGAACTTGAACCTCGCCGGCAACACGGCGATCGCCTCGGGCGGCGGGGCGGGCTCGGGATCGATCCGCGTGGGCGAGGGCGCCGGCCAGGTCAGCGTGTTCGAGTTGGACGACACGTTCAACAACGTGGGCACACGCAACGACGCGACGATCGACTTCGATCCGAACGACGTCACCCAGTTCGACGACCTGCCCAATGCCCCCGTCACCCCGTAATGTGGGCCTTACGCGTGACGCATTGGCATGAACGCCTGGCGGCTTAGCTGCGTCGCGTGCGGCTGGTCGAAGCTGTCGGACGTGGCCGACGCCGCCTCACGTCTGCGGCTCGTGGGGTCGCTCCGCCGCGACGGCGACCCCGAGGCGGCCCTCGTCAAGGCGCTGCTCGTGGACGCAGCGCCGCGGATGACGTGCCCCGGCTGCAAGCGGATCGGCCTGACCGTCGGGCAACCGCTCGACGAGAGCGAGGATGACGACTGGCTCGCCGCGGTCCTGTGCGAGCGTTGCCGCAAGCCGATCGATCCCGAGCGGCTCGACGCCCTGCCGGGAGTGAAACGCTGCGCAGCGTGCCAAGAACGCGCGGAAGCGGGCGAGACGGACGACGAGCCGGACTTCTGCCCGCGGTGCGGCTCGCTCATGGAGCTGCGGGTTAGTCGGGGCAGCGGCCTGACACGCTATCGGCTGTTCTGCACCGGCCAGCCGCGGTGCCGCGGCGGTTAGCGTGCTCGCTTCACGGCCTTTTACGGACGGGGCTTTCTGCCGCCCGCTCAGCGACGGCGACGCAACGCCGTACCGAGCAGCAGCAACAGGCCGGCCCCCGGTTCGGGAACGCCGACGGCCGCGCCCGCGGCGCCGCCATTGCTCGTCGCCGATGCGGCAGCGATCGGCGGGAACATCGCCTCGATCTCTTCGGGCGTCAGCGTCGGATCGACTCCGCCGGCCATATCGTCAGCAATGTCCTCGGCGATCATGTCTTCTGTGGCGCCAATCGGAACGTCGACACCAAACGCCGTCTGCAACGGCCCGGTGAACGGCAGCCCGCTGTCATCGATCACCGCGACCGACTCCATGACCACGAATTCGCCCCGCTCGGAGAGGGGCACGTCAGTGTAGGTCGCCACGTCCGGCGGCAGGCCCAGCGTCTGTGTCAGGTCGAGCGTCTCGAGGCTCTCGATGCGGTCGACCGTGGTCATGTCGGGGATCGTCGCGAACGGCACGAAGCCCTGCGCGTCGAGAAACGAGTTGTCACCCAGGTTGACGAAAAAGCTCGACGAGCCCGAGTTGGGCCCCGCGGCCGACAGAGCCAGCGACACCGTGCCCCGCGTGTTGGTCAGGCCCGCGGTGCTGAAGTCCACCTGCCCGTTGCCGTCAGCGTCGACCACCACGGGGTCGAACGAGTTGACGCCCTCGAACCCGCCGACGGGCAACTCCTCGACGTTCACGCTGTCGGTCAGGAACGAGCCGAGCTGAACGACGAAGTCGTCCACGGCCCGATGCACCACACCGCGGTGGTACACACCGGCCGTCACGTTCGCGACCATGTTGTTCACCAGCGGTTGCAGGTTCGCGTTGTCGGTCGGGTTCAGCACCATGTCGAATGAGCCGACGCTGGTGTTGAACCGCAGCGTCTGGGCTTGCGACGTGCCGGATAGGGCGAGCAGCGAGAGCAGAGCGAGGGCGTACCGCATGAGAAAAGGTCTCGGTGGCAGGAGTCGGTGGCGCGGGCGGAAGGCCTGAATAGAGCGGCCGCGGGCGGAACCTCCATCGTAGTCAGCGGCCGTGCGTGCCGCGCGTGAACGGCGTCACGCAACCCAGCGAAAACAGGGGCCGCGTAACCCGCGCAACCGTCACTCGCCGATGTCTTCGTTCCAAAGCTCCGGCCGGGCCGCGATGAACGCCTCCATGAGCCGCCGGCACGCCGGATCGTCGGCCAGCACGAGTTCCACGCCCCGCGAACGGACGTACACCTCGGGGCCTTGGAACGTGTGGTTCTCTCCCACGACGACACGCGGGATGTCGTACAGCAGCGCCGCTCCGCTGCACATGTCGCACGGCGAGAGGGTGGAGTACAAGGTCGAGCGGCGGTAGTCCGCCGCGGTCAGCCGGCCGCTGTTCTCGAGGGCGTCCATCTCGGCGTGGAGGATGGCGCTGCCCCGCTGCACCCGGCGGTTGTGCCCGCGGCCGACAATCTGGTCGTCGATGACCAGCACCGAGCCGATCGGGATGCCCCCCTCGGCGAGCCCCTGCTCAGCCTCGGCCACCGCCTCCGCGAGGAATCGCTTGTCCGCCTGGGTAAGTTCATTCATGCCCAGAAGTTACTGCTGTCGTTGCCGGGTGGCCACCATGCATGGCGAGCGTCGACACGGCTGGTTATGATTCGCGGCTCGCCCAAGCCTTCCCCCGCCGCACCCGCCCGCTGTGAATCGCCGGTCCCGCCCCGCCGCCATCGCCGCTGGCCTTCTTGCTCCGATACTCGGAGTCGGGTCGATGTTCGGCATTGGGCAGGTGGCGCATGGCTCGGAGTACCGCGAGACGAGCGACTTCGCCGACGCCGCCAAGCGTGTCGCCGAGTACGTCCAGCAGCACGGTGCGGAGCGAACGCTGCTGGTTGTCGACATCGACAACACGCTGCTAGCAATGAATCATCCGCTGGGCAGCGATCAGTGGTTCGAGTGGCAAGAGTACCTGCTGAAACAAGAGCCGAGTTCTCCGCACCTCGTGGCGGCGTCGTTCCCCAAGCTGCTCGACGCTCAGGGATTGCTCTTCACCGTCGGGCGGATGCGGCCCTCGCAGCCCGACCTGCCTGCGCTCGTCGCGGGCATTCAGCAGACCGAAGTGCCCACACTGGTGCTGACGTCGCGCGGCGATGACTTCCGCGTCGCCACCGAGCGTGAGCTCGAGAACAACGGCTACGACATGGCCAAGAGCGTCCTGGCGACACGGGGCGTCCCGAGCGGGCGGTACCTCCCGTACGACCTCGACGACCTCGCGGCGGCGGGGCTCACAACGCAAGAGGCGGAGCTCTACCAGCTAGACGAACCACGTGAGGTGAGCTTCGAGAACGGCGTCTTCATGACCGCCGGGCAGCACAAGGGTGTCATGCTGCTAACGATGCTCGAGCACGCCGTCGACGTGCCGAAGGCCGTCGTGTTCGTCGACGATCACGGCAGGCACGTGCATCGTGTTTACGATTCGCTCGCCCGGCGGGGGATCGAGGTCACCTCGTTTCACTACCATCGCGAAGACGACAACGTGAAGCGGTTCCGTTACGGCGACAAGACCGACGTCGACCGTCGTTGGCGGCGGTTGGAGGTGGCGTTGAGCGACGTGTTCAGCCCCCCGGCCAAACCTCCTGCGGCGGCGGCCGCTCCCGCGAGCGTGAACTGACCGTGGCGGAGCACACGCTCGTCGCCACGGCGACCTTCGGCGTCGAAACGATCGTCCGCCACGAGCTGGCGAAGCTGGGCTACGACGCACGCGTCTCGCAGCCGGGGCGCGTCGCATTCGTCGGCGGCGATCCGGCGATCCGCGAGGCCAACCTCTGGCTGCGGTGCGCCGAACGCGTGCTCATCCGCGTCGCGGAGGGACCGGCCGCCGACTTCGACGCGTTATTCGAGCTGGCCCGCGACGCCCCGTGGGCCGAGTGGATCCCCGCCGACGGGGCGTTCCCCGTGCGTGGCCGGTCGCACAAGTCGCAACTGACCAGCGTGCCAGCGTGCCAGCGGACCGTGAAGAAGGCGATCGTCGACTCGCTCCGCGCCGCGCACGGTGTTGAGACACTGCCGGAGTCGGCGGCTGAGTACGCCATCGAGGTCGTGCTGCTGGACGACCGCGCGACGCTGCTGCTCGACACCACGGGCATCGGACTCCACAAGCGCGGCTACCGTCGGCTGGTTGGCGAGGCCCCGCTGCGTGAGACGCTGGCCGCCGCGATGCTCGACCTGAGCCGCTGGACGCCCGACCGACCGCTGTGGGACCCGTTCTGCGGATCGGGGACGATCGCGATCGAGGCGGCGCTGATCGGCCGCGGCCTGCCGCCCGGACTGAACCGCCGGTTCGCATGCGAGAACTGGCCACGGCTCGCAGGCGACGCCTGGTCCGAGCTGCGCGACGCCGCCCGCCGCCGCTCGTCGCCCAGCCTGCCCGAACGCATTCAGGCGACCGACATCAGCGAAGAGGCGTTGAGCCTGGCCCGCTACCACGCCGCCCAGGCAGGGGTCGCTGACGACATCCACTTCCAGCAACGGCCGTTCGAGGAGATCTCGAGCAAGCGCGACTTCGGCTGCCTCGTCACCAACCCTCCCTACGGCGAGCGAATCGGCGAGCGCGCCGAGATCGCGCAGCTGTACGAGGCGATGCCACGCGTGCTGCGGCGACTGAAGACGTGGTCGCACTACATCCTGTCGGCGCGCGACGACTTCGAACGCCTCCTGGGCCAGCCGGCGGCCAAGCGGCGGAAGCTCTACAACGGCCGCCTCGAATGCACGCTGTACCAGTACCACGGCCCACGGCCAGGCCGGCCGAAAGAGCAGGCGGCAAAGGCGACGCAGGCATCGCCCAACGAACTGACAGGTAAGTCGCCGGCGGCCACGACCGATGGAGTATTGCCCGATGGAGCGGCGGCCGATGGAATGCTGCCCGATGGAACATTGGTCGACGGAGCATTGGTCGACGGGTCCGGCGGCGACCGGGCCGAGCCGCGGCCGCGGCAAGCGTTCGGCGGGCTCAAGCCCGAGGCGGTGCGACAGTCCGAAGAGTTCGCCAACCGGCTCCGCAAGACGGCCCGGCATCTCCGCCGATGGCCGACGAAGCGCGGCGTCACTTGCTACCGGCTGTACGACCGCGACATCCCCGAAGTACCGCTCGTCGTCGATCGTTACGAGGACGCGTTGCACGTCACCGAGTACGAGCGGCCGCACGAGCGGACCCCGGCGGAGCATGCCGACTGGCTCGACCTGCTCGCCCGGACCGCCGCCGAGACGCTCGAGGTCGACCGTCGCGCGGTGTACCTGAAGCATCGCGAGCGGCAACGCGGCGAGAAGCAGCACGCCCGCGTCGCGGAGAGCCGCGCGACCCGCACCGTCCACGAGGGCGGGCTCAAGTTCCTGGTGAACCTGTCGGACTACGTCGACACCGGTCTGTTCCTCGATCACCGCGTGACGCGGGAGCGGTTCCGCGACGAGGCGCGCGGCAAGCGGGTGCTCAACCTGTTCGCTTACACCGGCGCCTTCACCGTGTACGCGGTCGATGGCGGCGCCGTGTCGACGACCACGGTCGACCTGTCCGCCAACTACCTCGACTGGGCCCAAGAGAACCTGCGGCTCAACGGCTTCAACGCGTCCGAAGCGCACGCCCTCGTCCGGGCCGACGCCCGGTCGTTCGTCGGCGAGCTTCCGCGCGAGCCGCTGTTCGACTTGGCCATCGTCGACCCGCCGACGTTCTCGAACAGCAAACGCCTGGACGACGACTGGGAGACCCAGCGAGACGCGGTCCCGCTGCTCAACGCGTTGCGTGCCTGCCTGAGCGACGGCGGAGTCGTGTACTTCTCAACCAACTTCCGCCGCTTCAAGTTCGACGAGGCGGCCCTCGATGGCTACGCGGTCCGCGAGATCAGCAAGCAGACTGTGCCCGAAGACTTCCGCAACAAGCGGATCCACCGTTGCTGGCGGTTGGTCGCTGGGTGAGCCGCCCTGGCTCGGGCTACGCCCCGCTGAGCCGCTACGAACCGCTACGACCCGCTCAGGATCGGCCACCGACGCCAGGTCTTCGGGTCGACGCTCAGCACGTCCAGATGCAGCGACGGCGCCAGCCGCTCACGTTTCCACTGGCTGATCCGCCAGAGGTGCTCGAACCGGTCAAGCCACGCCGAATGCTGCTCGGCCGCGTGCTGCGGGAAGGCCTCGGCCAACCGCTCGAGCGTGCGGCCGCGGGGGTCGAGATCGCCGACGGCGGAACGTTCGATCACCTCGAGCACGGCGTACGGCATCAGGTCCGCCTCGTCGGTCTGTCCGGCCTCGGGCGGGCGGAGCTCGGCGGTCGGCTGCTGGGCGCTGATCGCCGCGAGCGCGGGAGTTGGCCCGATCCCGTGCGGTCCTTCGGCTTCCATCCAGCGGAGCCAGTCGAGCAGAAACTGCTTCGAAACGCCGGCGATGGGGGCGTACCCGCCGGAGGTGTCGCCGTCCATCGTGGCGTAGCCGACGGCCGCCTCGCTGCGGTTGCCGGTCGTTAGCAGCAACGCGTTCTTCAGGTTGGCCAGCATCCACACGCCCGGCGAGCGAGCGCGCGACTGGATGTTCTGCAGAGCGAGGTCATCGGCTTCCCAAGAGAGCGGCCGACCCATCGCCTGCTCGGCGAGTCGTGTGTAATCGGCAACGATGCCGTCGATCTCCCACTCGTGGTGCTCGGCGCCCACCGCATCGGCCACGGCCGCCGCGGCGGAGCGGGTCACGCCGCCCGAGTTGCTGGTCGCTTGGTAGACGGTCGTCAGCGGGGTCGGGGCGCCGTGAAGCCGCTGGATCAGCCCGACGAGCAGAGCCACCGCGGCGGAGTCGGCCCCGCCGCTGAGCGACAGCACAAATCCGCTCGCTCGGCATTTGCGTCGGTAGTCGTGCAACGCGAGCGAGGCCCCACGGGCAAACTCCTCGAACGCGATCGATTCGGACGCCTCCCAGGCCGGCAGTTGTGGCGACGGTGCTTGCGCTAGCTGGTCTGGTCGCGCTGCGGGTGTCCAACCCGACACGACGACGGCGGCGTCGGGAGTCTGGGCGTCCTGTGGCGGTCGTACTTCGACGTCGGCCACGACGAGCGAATGCTCGGTCGCTAGGAACCGTGCGCCCTCGTGGACGAGTTCCCCGCCCTCGGCGATCAGCACACCGCCGTCGTAGACCGATCGGCCCGACTCGTTGCCCACCAAGTTGGTGTAGACGTAGGGCCCCTCGATCAATCGCGAGCCCTCACACACCAGCCGCTTGCGAATGTCTTGCTTGCCGAAAGCGAAGTGGCTCGCCGAGGGGTTCATGGCGAGCGTCACACCCCGCTGGGCGAAGGTCTTCGCCGGCCGGCCCACGACCCAGGCGTCGCGACAGATCTCCACCCCCAGGCGGACGCCCGCGACGTCGTAGACCAGGTCGCCGACGGGGCACTCCCGGCCGGCCACCGAGACCCGCGTCTGCCGGCCAGCGGGCCACGGGCGGAACCAACGCGGCTCGTAGTGAATGCCGTCGTCCGCCAAGAACTGCTTCAACGTGCAGCCAAGCAGCTCGCCGTCGGCCACGCACGCCGCGGCGTTGTAGAGCTTCCCCTCAACCTCAATCGGCAGGCCCACGATCGCCGCCAAGCCGTGGCACGCCTCGCACAACTCAACGAGTGCGGCGGCCGCGTGCTCGCGGACGTGCTGCGCGTAGAAGGCGTCTTCGCAGCCGTAGCCGCTGAGGCACAGCTCCGGCAAGCAAACGATCGCGGCGCCGGCGTCTCGCGATTGGGCAAGGGATTCGACGCAGCGACGGAGGTTGCCCGTCCAGCCGAGCGGCGTCTGATTGAGCGTCGCCGCCGCGATTCGCACCGTTGTCATGCGGCCACGCCCCCCGGCAGGCCAAGCAACATCTGGCGGACCAAGTTGATCGCGTGCTTCGACACGAGCGACCGATGGATCGACGGGTGGCCGACCAGGATCACGCGCTTACTCTCTACGCTGTCCGGCCCCGCCGCGGCGACGATCACCTGGGCGGGCTCAACGCTCCCCATGGCGCCGACCACCACGCCGAACGTCGCCCCACCGTCGCGCAACGCGACCGCTTCTTGCTCGGCGGCTGCGGCGTCAACGGCGGCGCCGGTCGGCAGTCGCAGCACGCCGCCCGCGAAGGCGCCGCGGTCGTCGTCGGCCTCGGCCAGCCAGTGGCCCAGCAAACCGCCGGTCATCGCTTCGCTCGTGGCGACCGTGAGCCGACGCTCGGCTAGCTCGTCGACGACCGCCGTGTGCAGCTCGATCTCGTTCTCGGGGCCGCACTCGGCGTAAATCAGATCGCCCAACGTTTCGCGTACGCATTGGAGCGTTGGCTGCATCGCCTCACGGCACGCCGCCTCGTCGGCGCCGCGGGCGGTCACGCGGAGCGTGATGGTCGCCTTGCTCGCCGTGATGCCAACCTGTGGTTCGCGGCCCCGCGTGAACAGATCGGGCAGCATCGCCTCGAGCTGGCTCTCGCCGACTCCGAAGCACTTCACCAGGTGATGTCGCATGACGCCGACGTCCTTTGTGACGTCGTAGAGCGTCGGACCGACGGTCTCGGCCCACATCTGCTTCATCTCGGCGGGCACTCCCGGCAGGGCGAAGACGCGGGCGTCTCCAAATTGAAAATCGACGCCGGGCGCCGTTCCGCCGAGGTTCGCGATGGGCGTGGCGCCCTCGGGGAACTCGGCCTGGCGGCGGTTCTGCGGCGGCATCTCGCGGCCGCGGCTGCGGTAGAGCGACTCGACGTGGGCGAGGGCCGCGGCGTCCGTCACCAGCGAAACGCCGGCGGCCGCGGCGAGGGCGTCTCGCGTCAGGTCGTCGGCCGTGGGGCCAAGCCCGCCCGTGCAGACGACGAGCTCCGCGCGCTCGGCCGCGGCGGCGAAAGCGTCTCGATTGAGATCCAGATCGTCCGCCACGGTGGTGTGGGCAACCACCGTGACCCCAAGCTCGGTCAGCCGCTGGCTGAGCCACTGCGTGTTGGTGTCGAGCCGTTGCCCGGTCGTTAGCTCATCGCCAATCGCGATGACCTCGCCACGTATGACCTTTTGCCCTGCCATCCCCACCCGACTCGCTCGGCGCCCAACGGATTTCACTGTGACGGATTGTTGGCCCGCCGCGGTCGTCCGCCCAGGGCCCGGCGACTTGCGATCGCGCTTTGGCGTTGCTACCGTATGGCAATCGGGATTTGTGGCCGCTTGCAGCCGAGACTGCTAAAGAGCCGTTGTCTGTGCCGCGGCCACGCCGCGGTGTCTGCCCCACGGGGTCGGACGACTCTCTTGCCGTTCTGGCTCCGCGATCCGGTCGCCGTCGCTTCGTACGGAAGCGTCCCGCAGCCCAACGATGAGCACCCCGCTGCTCGTCCCGACCGAGCGAACGCTATGGCAGCCGCCAACACCGCCTCGAACGTCGACGCCCCGTCGACGAATGCTGCGCCGACCGACGCCCAGGCGGCGAACGCCGCACCGGCTGAAAGTCCGGCGTCGAACGCGCCGCCGCGGAGTGGCGCCGGCACGCTCAGCGTGCACGCAGGCGAGGCCCGGCAGAAACCGGGCGACGCGATCACCGATCCGATCTTCTGCGCCTCGACCTACACGTTCGAAGACACGCAGTCGGTCATCGACTTTATCGAGCAGGGCGAGCCCCGCGAGGAGTACGGCCGCTACAGCAACCACGGCGAACGCGTCGCGGAGAAGAAGCTCGCGGCGCTCGACGGGGCCGAATCGGCGGTGCTGTTCGCCAGCGGCATGGCAGCGTTCGTGGGCGTGCTGATGGCCAAGCTCAGCCAGGGGGACGAGATCGTCTTCTTCGACGAGTGCTACCGCCGCAGCCGCGAGTTCTGCAACAAGCACCTGCAGCGGTTCGGCGTCGCGACCAAGACCGTTTCCACCGGCGACTACGCCGCGATGGAGGCCGCCATCACGCCGCGGACGCGGATGCTCATCAGCGAGTCGCCCACCAACCCGCACCAGAGCTGCATCGACCTCGATCGGTTCGCCCAGATCGGTCAGCGGAACGGCGTGGAGACGATGATCGACGCGACGCTCGCCACGCCTTACAACCTGCGGCCGATCGACGCGGGCGTCGACTACGTGCTGCACAGCTGCACGAAGTACCTGGGCGGCCACAACGACCTGCTGGCAGGGTCGATCGCCGGCAAGGCGGAGGCCCTCGAGCCGGTGCGGAACCTCCGCGGCATCATGGGCGCCATCAACCAACCGCACAGTGTGTACCTGCTGCTCCGCGGGCTGAAGACCTTCCAGCTGCGGATGCAGCGGCACAACGAGAACGGGCTCGCCGTGGCCCGCTATCTAGAAGCCCATCCGCGTGTGGAGAAAGTGTACTACCCGGGCCTGGAGTCGCACCGCGATCACGCCCAGGCGACCCGGTACATGCGCGGCTACGGCGGGCTGGTGACCTTCTTGGTGAAAGACGCCGACTGGCGCGCGACGGCCGACGTGGTGGACAACGCCAAGCTGGGACGCATCGCCCCGAGCCTCGGTGGTGTCGAGACGCTCATCGAGCAACCGCTGGTGATGAGCTATTACGAGTGCACCCGTGAGCAACGTGACGAGTACGGCATCCCAGACAACATGATCCGCCTATCGTGCGGCATCGAGGACCCGGCCGATCTGATCGCCGACCTCGAGCAAGCGTTGCGCACCTAGGGATCGGCGGGGACAAGCGGATGGCCATCCTCGGCATCGGGACCGACATCATCGAGTGCCTGCGGATCGCGCAGCTCATCGAGCGGCACGGCGAGTTGTTCATCTCGCGAGTGTACACCGAGCACGAGATCGCCTACTGCGCGGCCCGCAAGGCGGCCACGCAGCACTACGCCGGCCGGTGGGCGGCCAAGGAAGCGGTGCTCAAGGCGTTGGGCACCGGCTGGGTCCGCGGCGTGAGCTGGCGCGACGTGGAGGTGCGCAACCTGCACGGCGGAGCGCCGGTGGCCAAGCTGCACGGTGGAGCCCGCGACATCATGGAGAACGCCGGCATCCGTCGCATGCACCTCACCATCAGCCACTGCCGCAGCCACGCGACGGCGTACGCCATTGCCGAGGGCGACTAGCGTTGGTCCCTTCAAAACGGCGGTAGAGTTGAGCGGCGCCCGCCGGACAAGCCGCTACCGGAACGCGACGTTCTCGTGGTCCAGCGTGATCTGCGCCACGACGTCCAGCCCGCCGAAGAACTTCGGGATCGCCCAGCTGTTGGCGTCGTACGAGGCCGTCGCGGTGACCGTCACGGCCTGCGTGGTGTCGTCGATCGTGTTCGGCGTGACGACGATCGTTGGGTTGACGACCCCCGCCGCGTCGAGCCGGTCCTCGACGATCTGCTCGACCTCGGCCGCCGTGGCCCCCGGCACGATGCCGGTGCGGGCGCCCATGTAGACCGCCTGGTCCATCGAGTGCCGGACGACGTGAAATCGCCCGACCTCGATCATGGCGAGGAACAGGAAGAACACGATCGAGGCGCTGAACGCGAACTCGACGGTCGCCGTGCCACGACGGTCGTCGGGGCGTCGGCGCGGGCGACGGTAAGCTGGGCGTTTGCGGATCATGGCGGGTACGGCGAGCGAGGCGGCCCGTTGGCTACTGAACGGCGGCTGCTGGAGGGTGGCTACTGGACAAGGATCGCGGGCAGTTGCTCGGCGATCGTCTGGAACGCGGTGCGAAGCTGCGCGGCCGTGCTGGCGTGGTAGTGGTTGCCTCCCGCCTCGGCGGCGATGTTGGCCATCACCTGCTGGTCCGCTCCGTCGCCGAATGAGACCGTGTGCACAGTGATCCGGTTGTTGGCGGCCCGCCGGGCTCGGGCGACCGGATCGTTGCCCTCGGTCCGACGGCCGTCGCTAAGCAGCACCATCGTGCGGTTGGCGGTCATGCGCCGCTCGGAGGCGCTCAGCAACACCGACCGCCCGTTGTCGATGCCCGCCCCGATGTTCGTGTCGCCGATGATCGGCGAGGCGCTGATCGTCTCCGCCGCCGCGATGAAGTCCGACGTGTTCAGGCTGAGCAACTGGTCTCGTGAGACGCGCGTCGAACTGAAGAGGCCAAACGAGTAGTTGCTCGCGTAGGAGACCAGCCCAACCTGGGCGTTCAGATTGCGGTCCTCGATCACCTCGCGAAACACCTTCAGGGCATCGACGAGCTTCGCCCACCGGCTCTCGGTCGGGTGCGGCGGCTTGAAGTAGTTTTGCAGCGTGGAGTCGTTGTTGTACTCGGCCGGGTAGCTGAAGTCCGTGCCGGAGAGGTCCCACGCCATCGAGGCGCTGCGGTCCACGACCATGGCGATGTCATGGTCGTACTTTGCCGCGGTAGCGGTCTTCGAGAGCTCGAACTCGTCGGGGTTGAGGATGTTGCCCAGCAGGGCCGACACCTTGCCCGTCGCTGCGCCCTCGCCGCACGTAGCGACCACCTGGGCGGCGTTGAGGGGCTGCACCCCCTGGTTGAACACGATCGAGCCGTCCGGCTGCGTCTCGGCGTTGCCGAATTGGATATCGCGTCCGCGGATCCGGAGCTCTTGACCGCCGATGCGGTAGTTGCGTGCGAGGGCGCGGGCTATCGTGCGGGCCTCGGCCTGGTTCTGCGTCTGGCTAAGCGCCACGACCGCCGCCTTGGCGGTCGCGTCGCTGGCCGAGCGGAGCTGCGTGTTCGTCAGCTCGATGTACGACCAGTTGATGGCCAGCGCGCCGAAGCTAACCAGCGCGGTCGACATCACCGCGATGAGCACGAGCGTGGCCCCGCGGCGGCGGCGGTTCGCGCCGCCGCCACGGAGTCGACGCCTCCCCAGTGTTCGCTTGCCTTTCGTGCTCATCGCGGACGCTCCAGTCGGGAACGGGTCATCGTCGCCGGTGCGGCGACGACGGTCACTCTCGGACAACTACTACTTCGTCTCGGATATCGGGGATGCCGGTGAGCACCATGTTGGTGCTCGCGTTGCCGGTGACCGGCGCCGTCGCCACTAGGCGGATCTGATCGCCCACGCCGGCCGAAGCCACCTCGGGCGGCGTGATCGTGAGCGTGAACGAGTTGACCCGTCGGCTGTTGAGGATGTCGTCGAACCGCGCCCGCACCATCGTGGAGTTGGTGCCCGGACGCCCGGCGACCCGGCCCGCCTCGTAGGTCGCCACCGCCAGCGACTGCTTGACGAAGATCACCTCGCACAGCTCGAGCGTGCCGAAGATGATGATCGACATCACCGGCAGGGCGAACGCGAGCTCGACGATCTCGGCGCCGAGCCGGTCCGCCCCGCGGCGGCCAGCGCCGCGGCGACGGTTCGAGTTGCGGATGCGAGCGATCATGGCGAGCACTCAGGAGACGGCGGAAGGCTGCCGCGGGGGCCTCGGGAGGCCTCAGCGAGGCAGCAGAGTAAGCGGGCCCTGGCCGAGGTCGTCGTTCAGGTCGACCACCGCCACGACGTCGTTGTAGTCCAGGTCACCACCGTTCAAGAGGTCCTCGAAACCGAGCAGCACGTAGCGGTCGCCCAGCAGCCACGCCGCGAGGTGCTGCATGCCGTCCGGGTTGAGGTGGTCTTGGTTGGTGAAGATGTGCCGACCGCCACGCACCGCGTCGCGGACGATGAAGAACTCGAATTGTGTGCCGGCGCCGAAGTCGCCCAGCTCGACGTAGTCGCCCGCGTCCAGCAAGACGGGGCCACCGTGGGTGCCGTCGGACACGTCGGGCAGGATGATCTTCCGCGTGCCGGCGCCGGTCGAGCCGGCGATCGTAGTCGAGTATCCCAGGGTGTTCCGGTAGCCGGCCCCCTCGTGGATGAAGTAGACCCGCACGGGGCGGTCGGTCGGGTTCAGGATGAACAGGGCGTCCTCGTCCAGGCGGGTGATGCCCGCAGCCATGAACTCCACACCCTCGCGGAGGTGGACGTCGACCAGCTCCGACGCGCCGGGCAGGATCTCGTTGTTGAACGCCGCGGCGCGGGCGTCCGAGCCGCTTACCATCACGGGGCCGCTGTGGGCCATGCCGAACACGGTGAAGTCGGACTGGATCTCCTTCACCTCGCCGGCCGACGCCACGCCGACCACGGCAGAGATCGTTGCGCAGCAGAACAGGCGCAGAGGGGTGTGCGCGGGCATAGCCGGTGCCTCCAAGGCTGGTTGCCGCCAAGTGAGGGCGGCGGGCGGAAAAGAGTCGGGTGACAAGGGGTTGGGCCGAGCGAGAGCCACCAAAGCTGGCGGTCTCTACCCGTCCGTTACAAACCTAGGTCACGTTCCGCATGGAGGTCGGAGAAAAAGGGGCGATCGCCGGCCCACGACGGTTTACCCCCGCGGGCCGCGCACGCAGTGCGTCACACGTGGTTCAGCTTGTTGAGCCCGTTGTACGTCGCCACGCGGTAGCACTCGGCGAGCGTCGGGTAGTTGAACACGTTGTCGATGAAAAACTCGGCCTTGCCGCCGAGGACCATCACCGCCTGGCCGACGTGGATCAGCTCGGTTGCCTCGGCGCCGATGACGTGGATGCCGAGGATCTCGTGCGTCTCCTGATGGATCAGCAGCTTCATCATGCCGAGCTCGTCGCCCAGCAGCTTGGCGCGTGAGATCTCACGATAGTGGGCGATGCCCGCCTCGTACGGGATGCCCTCGTCGGTCAGCTGCTCCTCGGTCTTGCCGATCATGCTGATCTCCGGCACGGCGTAAATGCCGAACGGGAACAGCTCCGTGTTGTAGTCGCGGGTGTCGCCGACGCCGCAGGCGTGGCAGATAGCGCGTCGGCCCTGCTCCATGCTGGTGGACGCGAGCGCCGGGAAACCAATCACGTCGCCCGCGGCGTACACGTGCTCCACGTTGGTCTGATAGTGGTCGTTGACCTTGAGTCGCTCGCGATCGTCGAACTCGATGCCCACCGCGTCGAGCCCCAAGGCGCCGCAGACCCCCTGCCGGCCGACCGAATACAGCAGCACCTCGGCGCGGAGCGTCTTGCCTGATTCGAGCTGCGCCTGCACCACGGTTTCGGTGTCGCCGACGCGGGTCGACGAGCCCGAGGGCGTGGGCGTGTCGGCGGCGATCTCCTCGATGCACTCGACCTTCTCGCCCAGCCGCAGCGTGATGCCCTTCTGCCGCATGAAGTACTGAAACGTGCCGGCGATCTCTTGATCCAGGAAGCCCAGCACTTGGTGGCGACCCTCGACCAGCGTCACGCGCACGCCTAGCGTCGCCATTATGCAGGCATACTCGCTGCCGATCACGCCGCCGCCCACGACGATCATCGTCTTGGGGATGCGGTCCAGGTGTAGCAGCTCGTCGCTGGTAAGGATGTTGTGATCGTTGAACGGGATGTGGTCCGGCTTGGCCGGCCGCGTGCCCACCGACACGAGAAACTTGTCGGCGGTGATCCGCTCCGGGCCGTCCTTCGTCTCGATCTCGACCTCGTTCGGGCCGACGAACTGGGCGTGGCCCCAGATCAGGTCGATGTGGTTCCGCTCAAACTGGCTGCCGATCAGCTCCCACTCGTGCCGGATGATCTGCTGCGAGAAGCCCGCCAGGTCGGCGATCGTGACGTCCTTCTTGGCCCGGTACGACGCGCCGAACAGGTTCCGCTTGTCGGCCCCGGTGAGGGTCACCACCGCCTCGCGGAGGGACTTGCTGGGGATGGTGCCCGTGTTGACCTGCACGCCGCCCACGACGGGGCTCTTCTCGATGATGCCCACCTTGCGGCCGAGCTTAGCCGCCTGGATGGCGCCCTTCTGCCCGGCGGGCCCGGTGCCGATGACGAGGATGTCGTAGTGCTTGGACATGGCGAGCAGCGGTGGGATGATTGGGCGGGCGGGGACCGGACCGCGTGCATTGCGGGTCGGCCCAAAGCGGGCGGGACGGCTTGATGGGTGCGGCCGATTCACGGGCCGACCGGTTGGCAGCCTACCACCACGCTCCGCCGCTGAGAACGCCGCGGGGGCTCACGCCCCGTCGCGGTCTTCGCACGCTAGGCGTTGGGCCCGCTGGAACGACTCCACGTCGTCGCACTTGCCCATCACGATCAGCATGTCGTCCGACTCGAACTTGTCGTCGGGGTCCGGGTTGAACACCATCTGACCGCCGGTGCGGCGGATGCCCACGATCAGCAGGTTGTGCCGCTGCCGAGCCGCGGTGTCACGCACCGAGTGCCCCACCAGCGGGCTGCCCTCGGGGATGCGGAGCTCCTCGAGCTCCACGTCGATCTTCTCGTGGTTGGTGAAGTGCTCCAGCATCTCCGCGGCGTTCGGCCGCGTGACGAGCGCCGCCATCCGTCGGCCGCCGATCACGGCCGGCAGCACCACCTGATCGGCGCCCGCCTGGCGGAGCTTCTTCTCCGTGGCGGCCTGCTCGCCGCGAGCGATGATGCGGAGCGTCGGGTTCAGGTTGCGGGCGGTGAGTGTCAGGAAGACGTTGTCCGCGTCACTCCGCAGGCCAATCACGATCGTGCTGGCTCGCTGGATGCCGGCGTGCAGGAGCACCTCTTCGTCCGTGGCGTCTCCGACGACGACCAGGCGGTGCTCCTCCTCGGTCGCGTCGTCGGCGACCTCTTGGTCGGAGTCGATGATCACGTACGGCTTGTTACGCCGGGTGAGTTCCTCGGCGATGGTGCGGCCGATGCGGCCGTAGCCACAGATGATGGCGTGTCCGGTCAGCTGGTCGATCTCTTGTTCCATGCGTCGCGCCCCCAGGGCTTGGTTGATCTGACCCTCGACCATCGATTGGACGATCAGGCCCACGGTGTAACCCACGCCGACCACGCCCACCACGATGATACCGATGGTCAGCAGCTTCTCCTCCGCCCGGAGCGTGCTCTCCTCGCCGTAACCGACGGTCGTGACCGTGATCACGAAGAAGTAGATCGAGTCGATCCAGCTGCCGCCGTGCAACCACTTGTGCGCAAGGACCGCGGTGGCGAAGAACGCCCCGAGGAACGTCAGGCTGCGGCGGATGCGGAGGAGAAGAGCCAAGCGGCAGTGAGGTCTCGGATCGGGGCGGCGGCGAGGCCCCAATCTCTAGTTCCCCTAACCGGATTCTGCAATCCGCGTTCGAGCCGTTCGCGGTTGGCCTACGTCCGGTAGTCGGCGTTCAGCCGCACGTACTCTTGCGTCAGGTCGGTCGTCCAGAACCGGGCCGAGGCCGAGCCTTCCTCGAAGATCAGCACAAGCGACGTGTCGCGGTTGTCGGCGATGCTGGACGAAACCTTGGCCTCGTCGAACTCGACCGGGGCGCCCTTGTCGTACACGAGCAGGCCGTTGATGAGCAGCGTCACCCGGTCCGGGTCAAACGGCACGCCCGCGTAGCCGGCCGCCGAGACGATGCGTCCCCAGTTGGGGTCGGCGCCGGCGATGGCCGTCTTGACCAGCGGGCTGTCGGCCACGGTCTTGCCGATCCGCACCGCGTCGTCCCGCGACCGCGAGCCGTGCACCTCGACGGTGATCAGGTGCGTGGCGCCCTCGCCGTCGGCGGGGATGGAGACGGCCAGGTCTTCACACACCTCGACCAGCGTCGCGCGGAAGCACGCCAGGTCGTGCCCCGAGAGGGGCTCCGGCGCGGCGGCGCCGTTGGCGAGCAGCAGCACCGTGTCGTTGGTGCTCGTGTGGCCATCGACGCTGATGCAGTTGAACGACTCGAGCACCGCCTCGCTGAGCGCGGCTTGAGAATCGTCCGGCGTGAGCATGGCGTCGGTCATCACCACGGCGAGCATGGTCGCCATGTTGGGGCCGATCATCGCGGCGCCCTTCGCTACGCCGACGATCGAAACCTCCTGGTCTCCGATCGTGATCTTCCGCGAGCGGATCTTCGGGACGGTGTCGGTCGTCATGATGCCGCGTGCGACGGCCGTGACGGCGTCCGGTCCGTCGCTCAGCCGCTCGGCGGCGGCGGCGATCCCCGCCGCGATCTTGTCCATCGGCAAGGCCTCGCCGATGACGCCGGTCGACAGCACCAGGAACGACTCACCGGGCGCGCCGGTCGACTCGCCGGCGATCTCCGCCATGCGGCGGGCGTCCACCATGCCCGGCGCCCCGGTGCAGGCGTTCGCCACGCCCGCGTTCATAACGACTCCCCGAGCCGCGTCGGTCGGCGTGCGGCGGCGGTCTAGCAGGACCGGCGCCGCCTGCACCAGGTTTTGCGTGTACACGCCAACGGCCACCGTCGGCCGGTCGCTCGTGAGCAGCGACACGTCGAGCTTCGACGTGTCTTCTTTCACGCCGGAGTAAACCGCAGCGCCGCGGAAGCCCTTCGGGAATGATGCGTCGTTGTCCGCCATCGCGGCTGAAGTCCTTCCTTTAAACGAGAGCGGTTGTCTCGTCGAATCCGTGCATGAGGTTGAAGTTCTGTACAGCCGCGCCGGATGCGCCCTTGATCAGGTTGTCGATCACGCTAATCACCAGCACCCGCCCGCGCACCACCTGGGCGTAGACGTGGCAGCGGTTCGTGTGGGCGACGTCCTTCGTCCCCGGCGGTTTCGTCACGACCGATACGAACGGCTCCGGGGCGTAAGCCTCGTGCAACGCGTCGTGCACTTGCTCGGTCGTCACGTCGCCGGCCGGCCAGCCGTACGAGGTGCACATCTCGCCGCGGTCCATGGGCACCAGGTGCGGCGTGAACAGCACCTCCACCACGCCGCTGCCCGCCGAATCGACGGAGCTCAACGCCACGCGCGAAAGCACCTGATCGATCTCCGGCATGTGCCGATGGGCGCCCACGCCGTAAGCGCTCGTGTTCTCGTTGCACTCGGGGTAGTGCAGGTGCGGCTTCGGGTTGCGGCCCGCGCCGGTGACGCCGCTCTTCGCGTCGATGACGATGCCGTCCCGCTCGATGAGCCCGGCCCGCAGCAGCGGGGCGAGGCCAAGGATCGCCGCCGTCGGGTAGCACCCGGGGTTGGCCACGAGGGGCGCCTCACGGATCTCCGACCTAAACAACTCGGGCAGGCCGTACGGCACGGCGCCCAGGCGATCGGCGTCGGGGTGCGTGACGCCGTACCACTGCTCGTACACCGCCCGATCGACGAGCCGATAGTCGGCGCTCAGGTCGACGACCTTCAGCCCGCGATCGACGAGCCCCTTCACCACCTCCGCGCTGGCCGCGTGCGGCAGGCACGCGAACGCCGCGTCGGCCCGCTCGGCCACCGCGTCGGGCGAGAGGTTCTCCAGCCGGAGATCAAAAAGGCCGCCGAGCTGCGGATGGACCTCGGCGAGCGAAGGGCCGTCGTCCTTGCGGGTGATCGCGGCCGTCACTTCCACGCGGGGGTGCCGCGCCAGGAGCTTCAGCAGCTCCAAGCCCGTGTACCCCGACGCGCCGTAGACCGCGACCCGCACCATGCTCGCCTGTTTCCTGACCGGTCGCTCTTTGCGAAACGCCAAAGTCTAAACGTCCGTGAGCGTCGCCACTACGGGATCGAGCCCCCGCGACGCCGATTTTCGCTCGAATCGGTCGCTAGCCGACCAATCGCTCGCCTATGAGCCGCTCGCCGATGACGCCCAGGATGCCCCGCGCGACCGTGTCCTTGCGCCCCTCGAACCGGCCGACCACCTCGCCGTCCGGCGTGAGCATCTCGACCCGATTATCCGCGGCGTCCATCGCCTCCACGCCGTTGCTCACGATCAAGTCGCAGTGTTTGCGCTCCAGCTTCGCGAGCGCCCTGAGACGATGGTCCTCCGCCTCCAACGCGAAGCCAACGACCCAGCGTGAGCCCTTTTCGGCGCCGAGCGTGGCGACGACGTCGTCCGTTTCGACAAGCCGCAGGTCGATAGGTTCGCCGGTCTTCGCGATCTTGCCCGGCTCCACACGCACCGGCCGGTAGTCGCACGGCGCCGCGGCGCCGATCAGGCCGTCGCAACCGGCGAACTCCTCAGCCGCCGCCGCGAGCATGTCCTCAGTAGAAACGACACGCACCCGGCGAACGATCGGCGGGTACTCCACCTCAACCGGTCCTGAGACGACAACGACCTCGTGCCCCGCCTCCAACGCGGCGATCGCCAAGCCCCGACCCATCCGCCCGCTCGAGGCGTTCGTGAGGTACCGGACCGCGTCGAGGTACTGCCGCGTCGGGCCCGACGTGATGAGGATCTTCGCCATGTCTGGCAAATGTAGCAGGCGGCGTTAGCGTCGCCGATCGGCAGGCCACGCGGCCCCGCCGAGCACCAACAGCGCAAGACCGCCAGGTTCGGGGATCAGGTCGAAGGCGAAAGCCTGACCATTGCCGTCGAACCCTCCCGGGGCGCCCACCACCAGGCGCGAGCCATCCACCGCAAGGCTGAATCCGAAGCTTGCGTTCGCTAGTCGCTCGGGGTTGATCAGCGTGTCGAGCCGTTCGCCCGACTGGATGTCGAAGGCGTAGACCGTGCCGTTGCGGGATCCGACCCCGTCGAGGAACGTGCCGTGGGCGCCAACGAACACCGTATCGGTACTGAAGTCAATTTGGCGCCCCGGGCCGTTGTTCTCGTTCGGCACGAGGATGTCGATCGTGTTGACGAGGTCACCGGTATCGCGATCGAGCACCCAGGCGGTGCTCATTACCCGGGGACCGAACGAGTTTCCACCAACAACGACATAGTCGTCACCGATGCTGATGTCCCGGATGTAGAGGTCGCCCCCCGTGTCGGTGTGGTCGAACACCCACCGCAGGGCGCCGGTTTCGGCGTCGATGACGTCGATACCCTGGGTTCCGCCAGAACCGGGGGCCCAGACGACAACCGCCCCATCATCAACCGCTACCAATTGCCCATAGTCCTCCTTGAACGCTTGGCGTGATCCGTCACGCCGATGCAGCTGCTCGCCGCTCAAGGCGTCGTAGATGAACGCCCCGCCGTACTGCCGGTTGTTGAAGTTACCACCCAGGATTGTCGGCACGCCGAGAGCAACGATCCCGTCGCTGATATCGACGGATCGAATGTAGTCGTTCGGGTTATCCGTCGGGTTGATCTCGTATAGCTGTTCGCCGGTGTTGACGTCGTACACGAACGCCCTGTTGCTCTGCCCCGCGGCCACGACCGCAAAGTCGCCGTCGATTGCGACCGAAAATCCGAACAGAGAGCCGCCCGCACGCTCGAGTTCGTTCGAGATCTGGCCAGTCGTCACGTCGAAGACATACACACCGCCGGTGATGCCAGACGCGATCGCCCGATCGCCGCTCACATCGACCGACCAGCCGTAGTCGTTGCCGTCGATACCGTCGTCGAGGACAAGCGGCTGCGACGGGAACACGGCGCGTGTCGCCCACACGGGCGTCGCGATTGTCGCGAGCCAGACAGCAGCCAACGCGATTCCGAGCCGTCGCATCACGTACCCCCTAAGTGTCAAACCTTTGCATGCGGCGATCGTCCCACAGCTTAGCTGACCCTACGGCAGCCTGCGAATCGCGAGCGAGTCACCCCCGGGCGCCGATCGATACGCGTGGCCCGGCGGCGACGATCTCGGGCGAGGCCAAGTCCTCGAACTTGCGGAAGTTCTCGACGAACAAGCCGGCGAGCTTCGCGGCGGTGGCGTCGTACGCGGCGGGGTCCGCCCACGAGCGGCGGGGCGTGAGGATCTCGCTTGGCACGTTCGCGCACTCGACCGGCGTCTCCAGGCCGAACACGGGGTCGGTCTCGGTCTCGGCGTGAGCCAGCGTGCCGTCGTGAATCGCGTCAATGATGGCCCGCGTGTAGCCGATGCTCATCCGTGACCCCGTGCCGTAGGCGCCGCCGCTCCAACCGGTGTTCACCAAATAGGCCGGCGCCTCGTGCTCTCGCATCTTCGCCGCAAGCAGCTCGGCGTACTTTGTGGGGTGCCACACGAGGAACGGCGCCCCGAAGCACGCGCTGAACGTCGCCTTCGGCTCCGTGACGCCAACCTCCGTGCCGGCGACCTTGGCCGTGTATCCGCTGATGAAGTGGTACATCGCCTGCTCGGGCGTCAGCAGGCTCACCGGCGGCAGCACGCCGAACGCGTCGCACGTGAGGAACACGATGTTCCACGGGTGCCGACCCCGGCAGGGGATCTTCGCGTGCGGGATGAACTCGATCGGGTAGCTCGCCCGCGTGTTCTCGGTCAGCGAGCTGTCGTGGTAATCGACCTCGCGGCTCGTTTGATCGACCACGGTGTTCTCGAGCACGGCGCCAAAGCGGATCGCGCTGTAGATCTCCGGCTCACTCTTGCTGGACAGGTCGATGCACTTGGCGTAGCAGCCCCCCTCGATGTTGAACACGCCGTCGTCGCCCCAGCCGTGCTCGTCGTCGCCGATCAGGTCACGCTGCGGATCGGCGGAGAGGGTCGTCTTGCCGGTGCCGGATAGGCCGAAGAAGAGCGACACGTCACCCTTGTTCCCCTCATTCGCGGAGCAGTGCATCGACAGCACGCCACGCTTGGGCAGCAGGTAGTTCATGATGGTGAACACGCCCTTCTTCATCTCGCCCGCGTACTGCGTTCCGAGGATGACGAACTCGCCCAGGGCGAAGTTCAACGCGACGCTCGTCGCCGAGTCGACGCCGTCGATCGCCTCGTCCGCCCGGTGCGAGCCGGCGTTGAAGATCACGTAGTCCGGCTCGCCGAAGTGGTTGATCTCCTCCCGCGTCGGCCGGATCAGCATGTTGGTCATGAAGATCGCGTGGTACGGCCGCGAGCAGATGATCCGCACCTTGATGCGGTTGCCCGGGTCCCACCCCGCGAACGCGTCGATCACGTACAACCGCTCGCAACGGTTGAAGAACTCGATCGCGTGGCTGCGGTTCCGCTGGAAAGACGCGGGGCTGAGCGGGATGTTGACGTCGCCCCACCAGACGTCGTCCTTGCTCGTCGTCTCCTCGACAACGCGCTTGTCCGCCGGGCTGCGGCCGCACTTCTCGCCCGAACGCACCGCGAGCGCGCCGCTGGCGGCGATCTCGGCGCCGTCGTAGTGGATGGCGTGCTCGTAGAGGGTCGCCGCCGGCGGGTTCCGCAGCACGTTGTCGACGTGAAGGCCGTACTGCTGCAGGTTGATCCGGTGGGGCATCGCCGCGGTCTCCTATCGCCACGCTCGGCCGGGAGTCACGTCGCTCTGCGGCGCCGATGCCCGGCCGTTGGTCTGTCTCCGGCTGATTGTGCCGCAATCTGGCGACGGAATGCAGGAGGGGCAGGAACGCCCGCGGCCGCGGCCGCCGCTCAGATCGCGATCGGCTTGCCGAGCGTCCGGCGGACCGGCGACCATTGGCCGACGTGCATCATCGGATGCGTCGCGGTCAGCACGTACATGGCGCCGACGGTGGGGAACATCTGCCGCATTTCTTCCTTGGGGTTCACCGCGTCGAGCTCCGCCTCGGTGACCGTCTTGAGCGCCTCGTGCGTGGCGGCCCGGACCTGCTGGTAGAGCTCCGTGTACTCCTGCTTGGTGTGGAAGTGCGCGGCCTCGTCGTCGGCGGCTGTCTCCTTGCTGTGCCGCGCGGCGAAGCCTTCTGGCAGCTCCGGCGCCGCGCCGGGCTTGAGCAGGTTTAGCAGCATGCACTCGGCGCCGATCAGGTGACCGAGCTGCCACGCGATGTGGTTGCACTCGGGGTGCGGCCGATGCAGCAGGTCGGCGTCTTCCAGGTCGGCCAGGTAGGCGTTGAGCACCATGTCGCTGGCGGCGGCGGTCTGCTGAATGGCTTCGATAGCGTTCATCGGGCGTGGGCTCCCATGCGATCGGACGGCAAAGTGACTACGGCGAGCATAACAGAATGAGCGTTCTCAAAAACCTCGCTCAGCGGGCAAGCCAGGGCAGAGGCGAAAGAATCCGCGGCACGGGACAGGACGGGGCCGTAGGAGCCCCCGACAAGGCAGATAGCGCCGACCCGTTCACGACTTAAGACAAAGATCTAGACGCTTCGAGGGCGTCAATCGACACCCACGATTGCTTCGCCCCACGACCACTGCACGACTCAGTCGGCTTTCTTCGTCGTGCGTTTCTTGACGCCCTTGGCGGCCTTCTTCGTCGTCTTCTTCTTGGCGGCCGTTTTCTTCGCGGTCTTCTTCTTGGCCGCCTTCTTCTTTTTCTTCTTCGTGCCGCCCGCCTCGGCCCGCGCCGCCAGCAGGTTCAGCGCCTCGCTGAACGTCAGCTCGGCCGGGTCGGAGCCCTTTGGCAACGAGGCGTTCGTCTCACCGTCCGTCACGTACGGGCCGTAGCGGCCGTCCAGCAGTTGGACCTGGCCCTCGGTGACCGGCGACTTCTCTTCGAAGACCTTCAGCGGCGGCTTGGTGGCGCCCCGGCCGCGGCCCCGTTGCTTCGGCTGGTTGAGCAACTCGATCGCCTGCTCGGGCGTCACGTCCAGCGGCGACACGTCGGCCGGCAACGAACGCGTCTCGCTGCCGCACTTCACGTACGGCCCGTAGCGGCCGTTGAACGCGGACATGGTGTCTTCGAGCTTGGGGTGCACGCCCAGCTCACGCGGCAGCGACAGCAGCTTGAGCGCCGTCTCGAAGTCGACGTCGTCCGGGCTCATGCCCTTCAGCAGCGACGCGTTCTTTGGCTTCTCTTCGTCCTCGGGCGTGCCCCGCATGACGTAGGGGCCGAACCGGCCGACCTTCAAGAACACCGGCTTGCCGGTCTCGGGGCACGTGCCGAGCGGCTCCTCGGCCTTCTCTGCCTGGGCGAGCAGGTCGATCGCGTACGCGAGCTTCACCTCGTCCGGCGGCAGCTCGTCTGGCAGCGACGCCGTCTTCTCGCCCTTCTCCACAAACGGCGAGTACCGGCCGACGCGGACGAAGACCTCCTCGCCGTCGTCCGCCGGGCCGAGCGAGATACGGCTGATCGACCGGGCGTCGATCTCGTCGACCTTGTTCTCTAGCTGCTTCTTGAGGCCCGGCTTGCCGTTGCCGAAGTAGAAGCTCTTGAGGTAGTCGAGGTTGTTCTGCTCGCCGCGGCTGATGGCGTCGAGGTCGTCCTCCATCTGGGCGGTGAACTCGTAGTCCACCAGGCCACCCAGGTGATCTTCCATGAGCTTCACCACGGAGAAGGCCACCCACGTGGGCACCAACGCGCCGCCCTTCTTGAACACGTAGTTGCGGGCGAGGATCGTATCGATGATCGACGCGTACGTGCTCGGCCGACCGATGCCCTTCTCTTCGAGCGACTTGGTCAGCGCGGCCTCGCTGAACCGGCTCGGCGGCTGCGTGGTGTGATCCTTGGCGGTGAGCTCCAAGCAGTCGAGCACCTCACCCACAGCCACCGACGGCAACGCCTTCTCTTGGTCCGCGAGCACGGCGTCCGGATCGTCCGAACCCTCCACGTACGCCCGCAGGTATCCGGGGAAGTCGATCGTCTTGCCGCTCACGGTAAAGACGCAGCCCTCGCCCTCGATCTGCACCGCGATGCGGCGGCCGCGGGCGTTCTCCATCTGGCTGGCGATGGTTCGCTTCCAAATGAGGTCGAACAACTTGAACTGCTCGTCGTTCAGTTGGGCCTTCATGATCGCCGGCACGGCGAAGGGCGTGCCTGCCGGGCGGACCGCCTCGTGCGCCTCTTGGGCGTTCTTGACCTTGCCGCTGTAGCTCCGCGGCCCGGCGGGCAGGAAGTCGGCGCCGTACTCGCTGCCCACCAGCTTGCGTGCCTCGTTGACCGCGAGCGACGAGAGGCTCGTCGAGTCGGTCCGCATATACGTGATGTGGCCGTTCTCGTACAACGACTGGGCCACCTGCATCGTCCGCCGGGCGGTGAAGCCGAGCTTGCGGTTCGCCTCTTGCTGCAGCGTGCTGGTCGTGAACGGCGGGTACGGCTTGGTGGTGTACGGCTTCTCCTCGACGCTCTTCACGCGGAACTCGCCGTTGCGGATCCGGGCGAGGAGCGCCTCGGCCGCCGGGCCGTCCATGAGCAGCAGCTCGGGATTCTTGAGCTTGCCGTTGTCCGGGTCGAAGTCCTTGCCGCTGGGCAGCTTCTTGCCGTCTACCGAGACGAGCGTCGTCTCTAGCCGCTGCTTGGCGTCGCCCTGCTTGGCGAACGTGCTGAGCAGGTCCCACCACGTAGCGGACACGAACGCCATGCGTTCGCGCTCGCGATCAACGATCATCCGCACGGCCACGCTCTGCACACGGCCGGCGGAGAGCTTCGGACGCACCTTGCGCCACAGCAGCGGCGAGACCTCGTAGCCGTACAGCCGGTCGAGGATGCGGCGCGTCTCCTGCGCCCGAACGAGGCCGTCGTCCAGCGTGCGGGGCGTCTTGAGGGCGTTCTGGATCGCCTCTTTGGTGATCTCGTTGAACACCAGCCGGTGGACCGGCACCTTGGGCTTCAGCAGCTCCAGCAGGTGCCAGCTGATGGCCTCGCCCTCGCGGTCTTCGTCCGTCGCCAGGTAGAGCGTGTCCGCCTTCTTCAGTTGGTCCTTGAGCAGTTTGATCTGCTTGGTCTTGCCGGGCGAGACGACGTAGATCGGCTGGAAGCCATCCTCCACGTTCACGCCCAGGCTGGACCACTTCTCCTTCTTGTACTTGGCGGGGATCTGCGCGGCGCCCTGCGGCAGGTCCCGGACGTGGCCGACCGAGGCCTCGACCGTGAACCCCTTGCCGAGGTATTTGCCGATCGTCTTCGCCTTGGCGGGCGACTCGACGATCACCAGAGCGTTGTCACCGCCCTTGGCGGCGTCGCTAGTCGCCTTCTTCTTCGCCATGTGTGGAGGAGGTCCAAGGAGGTCAACGGCCACCGACCGCTGGCCGGGGCGTCGGACGGTTGTCGGCCGGAGCGTCGAAACGTCGGCCGACGCGGGGGTCGGTGTCGGTGTGTATCTGCCGGGCCGCGTCGCCGCCAGCACGCCCCTTGAAAAAGTAGCGGTCGGACCGATGGCGCCGTGTGTGGCGGCAAGGCGCGATCGGCCGGTCGCAGCGGCGCGGAATGCTACGGCGCCGTCGGGCCACTGGCGAGCGTCGAACCGCAAAACAGCCCGTCCGCGTCGCGGTACGAATCGCCGACACTCCAAGATGGGATTGCCTTTACGTCAAGGGCGCCAGAGAATCCGGGGCTTCCAACAGCCCGCGGGGGCAAGCACGGACAGCACGCCTCGTCGATCGTCCCCGCAACGTCACTCGGACCCCAAAACGTCGGCCCTCACGTTCCGCGCGGGCGGCGTTCCCTCTAGACGTAAACCGATATGTCCACGCCCTTTACCGTCTTCCGCAAGTACACCGGCGCCATGATGGTGGTGCTGTGCGTGCTGCTGATGATCTCGTTCGTCGTCGCGGACGCTCTGCCCGGCATGGGACGCGGCAGCGGGGGCGGCGGCCGGGCGGGGGCGACCGTCGCGACCTGGAACGGCGGATCGATGACCGAACGCCAGCTCGAGGAAGCCCTGCGGCACCGCGGCGTGCTCGACGCCTTCCAGCGGGCCGTGGTCACCGAGGGCATCCGCAGCGCCCAAGCCGCCGGCGTCGACGACCTGCCCATGCGGGTGATCCCGCTCCAGCTGCGGCTCACGCGTGAGCAGGGTGTCGAGCAAGATGTGGTGCGGACCAAGATCTTCGCTCAGAAGGCCCGCGAGGCGGGCATGGTCGTGAGCGACGAAACCGTCTCGCAGTTCCTGCAGGCGCTCGGCCGCGACCGGGTGAGCGTCGAGCAGATGCGGGTGCTCATCAACGGCCTGAAGGTCGGCGGCGGTCGGCGCGCCACCACCGCGTTCCTGTTCGACCTCGTCCGTGAAGAACTGCTCACCCGCGCTTTTGTCGATAGCCACCGCTACCTCTTCAACACGGTGCTCCCGTCCGAGCAGTGGGACGATTGGCTGAAGGTGAACCGCCGGATCGTGCTCGAAGCGGCGCCGATCGAAGTGGACAACTTCGTTGGTGAAGTGGAAGACCCCACCGACGAAGAGGTCGTCGCTTACTACGAAGAGTACAAGGACCGCGTCGCCCGGCCCGACTTCGTGAGCGCTTATGGCGGCATGGAGCTGCCGTCACCCAACCCCGGCTTCACCACGCCCGAACAAGTGCGTGTGGAGTACGTGGTCGCGTCGTTCCAAGACTTCATCGATGCGGCCTTGCCGGAGGTGACCGACGAAGAGATCGAGGAGTTCTACAACGCCAACCGCGAGCAGTTCATCTCGGCGGACGCGTCGCTGTTCGGCGAGGACTCGCTCTTCGACGAGCCCGCTGCTGAGGAAGAGAGCGACGCCAGCTCGGCGGAGCGTAGCGAACTGGACGCCGAGCCCAGCGACGCAGACTCTGAGCCAATCGACGCGGAAGCATTGAACGACGCCAACGCGACGGAAGAAACCGCGAGCGAAGACGAGCCGACGGCCGACGCCGAGCAGGCTGCCGACGAAGCCTCCGACGCCGACGCTGCCGACGCTGCTTCCGACGACATCGCCGAAGCGATTGAAGAGGAAGAGGAGGAGGAAGAGTCTTCGGCCGAAAGCGACGAGTTGGAGTCGGGCGATGCTGAGGACACGGCGTCAGAAGACGGTGTCGTCTACGAGTCGCTGGAAGACGTCGCCGAGGAGATCCGCACGCTGATCGCCCAAGCGAAGGCCGCGGAAGCGATCGACGAGCGGATCGAAGAGGTCCGCCGCGCGGTGAACGACGACTACAACAAGTACTTCGACGCCGTTCTCGACGCCGAGGACGCTGGCCAGGACCCGCCCGAGCCGCCCGCCTCGCTGACCGATCTGCAGGCCACCGCCGAGCGGTTCGGACTGGAGCACGGCTCGCTGGCGCCGGCGAGCGCCTACGACCTCCGAGAGACCACCGCCGGCAAGTCGATCAAGGTCGAGCGATCGACCGGTCGCACGGCCTTCTACTTCCAACTGGCTTTCACCGAGGGCGCACTCGACCTGTACGAGCCGGTCGTCACGTTCGACCAAACGGACCGTAACCGGCTGCTGCTGATCATCACAGAGCGGCTCGAGCAAGAGACCGCGGAACTCGACGAGGTGCGGGACGAGGTGGTCGCCGCGTGGAAGCGTGAGCGAGCCGCGGAAATCGCCCTCGAGCGGGCTGAGACGATGGCGACGGAGGCGGAGCAGTCAGGCAAGTCGCTCACCGATTTCTTTGTCGACGACGAGGACGTCGCTCCGTTCCAGACCGACCCAATGAGCTTCCTCACCATCGGCTCCGTGTCGCGTCAGACCGGCCAGGTCTTCCTGCGGATGAGTCGGCCCGAGTCGCTCGTCGCCGCCGGCCCGGACCTGATGGAGGCCGCGTTTGACCTCGCCCCGGGCGAGGTCGCCGCGAAGATCAACCACGATCGCTCGGTCGCGTACCTGCTGCGGATCGCCCAAGCGCTCGGCACGCCCGAAGAACTGCAGAACGAGTTCCTGCGTGACGGCGCCACGTGGTACGGCGCCGCGTCCACGCGCCAAGCCCGCCGGACCGCGGCCGCGTTGGCGTTGTTCGACACGCTGCTGACGGCGGCGGAGTTGGACTGGGAACGCGAGCCGGACGCTTGAGGGGGGTGAGGGATTACGTGGTTAGGGGTTAGGGCTGGAAGTTGACGTGGCTTGGGGCGTTGCACGCTCAACTTGGCGGCCGTTTGCTCAGCGATCGGCCCGCTTGTCGCGGACTGCCCTGACCAGGGCGGACAGCACGCGGTTGGTTTCGTCCGCTAGGTCGATCACGGATCGCTGATCGCCGTCTGCGAAGAAGCCCAGTCGTTCGGCGAGCGACAGCTGGTAGGCCAGTTCGCGTGCCGAGCCGTTGGCCGTGTCGAGAAATCGAAGATCGTCGGCGTCCAAGTGGCGGCCGCAGCCCTCGCCGCTGTTC
>JBCBPC010000025.1:0-60632 GCA_039820945.1 Planctomycetota bacterium | reverse complement strand
CGACTGGAAGGTGGGAGTTCTCAGCGACCTGTTCCGGCGGACCGACGAGTTGCTGCGCGACGAGAAGCAGAGACTCGGGCAGCGAGGCGAACAACAGTTTGAGCACGCTGTCGTCACGCTCCGCCGGCCGCAGCACCTGCCAGACGGCGGTCCGCACGGCGCCGCGACGGTCGTCATAGGTCTGCTTCTCGTCGCGCAGCAACTCGTCGGTCCGCCGGAACAGGTCGCTGAGAACTCCCACCTTCCAGTCGTTCAGCACGCCTGGCCCGACCGCGGCCATGTCTGCGCAGGTGAGCACGAAGAGCTTGGCAAGCGTGTCCGCGTTGCCGACCAACTCGCTGAAGTCCGCGATCACCTCGGGGTCGTTGGTGTCGCGGCGGAACGCGAGCACCGACATCGACAGGTGATGCCGGACCAGCAGCGCGAGCTGGTCCGCCTGGGCTTCGGGCAGGCGGAGCCGCGCCGCGGTGCGGCGGGCGATCGACTCGCCGACCACGCTGTGGTCCTCCGCGTGGCCTTTGCCCAGGTCGTGAATCAGCAGGGCCAGGTGGAGCAACTCCTTGCGCGGCATGCGCCGGTAGGTCTCGCCGAGCGTGTCGTCTCGCTCGGCGAACCGGGCCGCCCGGCCGACACTCCGCAGGCAGTGCTCGTCGACCGTGTACTTGTGGTACTGGTTGAACTGCAGCAGGCAGCGAGCCCGGGCGAACGCGGGCAGGATTCGCTCGAGCACGGCCAGTTCGTGCAGCCGCTTCAGGGCGCGTTCCAGCCCGTCGCCCTCGGCCATCATCGCCAAGAACCGCTCGCCGGTCTCGGGCGACACGTCCGTCGCGTACTCGGGCGCCGCGCGGTAGATCGTGTACCACGTCTCGGCCGAGATCCGGCGTCCCGTCTCGCGGGCGAGCTGCACGAGCTTCAGCACCTCGTCGAGCCGACGCTTGAGGCGGTCGATGCCGCTCCGGTTCGCACTGATCTCCTCGAAGCCGATCCGGTAGTCACGCTCCACACTCCGGCTAACGATCGGCTCGAGTACCCGCGCGACCGGGTTGCGGCTGGCGGTGGTGAGGTCCGACACCCGGGTCGCGAGAAAGCTCACGTGCGCGGCGTGTCGGAAGTAGTCTCGCATGAAGCGTTCGACGGCGCGGAGTCCGCCGCCGTCGGCGTAGCCGAAGGCTTCCGCGATGCGGAGCTGCTCGCTGCGGTGCAGCAGGTCGCTGCCACGTGAAGCGTTGAAGTGGAGTTCGTTCCGCACTCGCAGCATGAAGTCGCGCGACGAGCACAGCCGCCGGTGATCGAACTTCGAGATAACGCCCATCGCGTGCAGGCGGTCGAGATCACTCACACCGGTCTGCACGTACCAGAGCCAGCGCAGCAGGTGCACGTCGCGCAGCCCGCCGCGCGAACGCTTGATGTTCGGCTCGAGCAGGTAGACCGTCTCGCCGTACTTGTCGCGCTCCGCGCGGCGTGCGTCGACGAACTGCCGGCACGCGGCCCGCCCGCGTCGCTGAAGCGTCGCCGCGTAGGCGGTTCGGAAACGCTCGACGAGCGTCGAATCGCCCGCCACGTGCCGCGCCTCGACGAGCGACGTGGCGACCACCGGGTCCGACTTCGCCATCTGCAGCGCGTCGTCGATCGTCCGCAGGCTTTGCCCCAGGTCGAGGCCGATGTCGAAGATGTCACGCGTCAGCCGTTGCGTCACGTCCTCGGCCGCGCGAACCATGCCGGGCTGATGGAGCACCATCAGGTCGATGTCCGATTGCGGGGCCAGCTGGCGACGGCCGTAGCCGCCGTGCGCGACCAGCGCGCAGCCACCGGCGAGCTGTTTCGCGTAGCGCGATTCCTCTACCGCGACGCGCCAGAGGGTGTTGATGGTGGTGTCGACCGCGGTGGTCAGCCGAGCGCATACCTGCACCGCGTCGAGCCCCCGACGGTGCGCGTCGGCGACGCGGGCCTGGGCGCCCCGCAGCGATTCGGCAGCCGCGATGACCTGCGGCCGGTGGCGTGGCCCTGCCGACGGATCGTTGAGCTGGGACAAGCGTGCGCTCCGCCGACCGGCGTGGCGCGCCGCTCCGGACCGGCCTAAGAGGAGGGGCCCCGGAGGGCGTCAGATTGCCTCGGCGCCCGTCTCCGCCGTGCGGATGCGGATCGCGTCGGCGAGGTCCGTGACGAAGATCTTGCCGTCGCCGATCTGGCCGGTTTGTGCCGACTTGATGATGGCGTCGATGACCGCCTGGGCCCGATCGTCGTCGATCACCACCTCGACCTTCACCTTCGGAACGAAATCGACCGCGTACTCGGTGCCCCGGTAGATCTCCGTGTGGCCTTTCTGGCGGCCGCAACCACGGACTTCGGTGATCGTCATCCCGGCGACGCCCTGCTCGCTCAGCGCGTTCTTGACTTCTTCGAGCTTGTAGTGGCGAACAATCGCTTCGATTTTCTTCATCTTGGCCGGCGTCGGGCGTGCAGAAAGAGGAGGGCGGTCGGTCAGCGAAGATACCCAGAATACCACACGCTCGGCGTGGGTGGCTACGCGGGCGGGGCGGGGCCCAACACGGTGCTCAGCCCGCGTTTCCGGCTTTCTCCCAGGGGGTGTCGCCCGCTCCGGCGGCGTGATTAGCCGTGCGGGCCAGCACGAAGAGCAGATCGCTCAGCCGATTCAGGTACCGTGTCACGATCTCGCGCACCGGCTCGCGCTGACCGAGCGCCACCACACGGCGTTCCGCCCGGCGGCACACGCACCGGGCTAGGTGCAAACGAGCCGCGGCAGCGGACCCGCCCGGCAGCACAAACTGCGTGAGCTTGGGTAACGACGTCTCGTGCTCGTCGATCACCGTCTCGAGGTACCCGACGTGCGCTTCCGCGAGCGTGGCGAAGTCGCCGGCGGCTCCCGGGGCGGTCGCCAGCTCGGCGCCGAGGTCGAAAAGGCGGTTCTGCGCCGCGGCCAGCACCGCGTCGATCTTCCCCCGGGCCTCGTCCGACATGCCGGGGCAACGCTCTACCTCGGCGCGTCCCATCCCGAGCGTCGCGTTCAGCTCATCGACGGTGCCGTAGGCCTCGATCCGCTGGTCGTCTTTCGCGGCTCGGACGCCCCCTAGCAGAGCGGTTTCGCCCGAATCGCCGGTGCGTGTGTAGATCTTCATTGGGGCTTTGGGGTCGCGGCGAAGGGGTACGGGGGGACGGTCGTCGCATCGTAGGGCGGGTGAGCCGCGTGGCACAGTCCCGCGCCGGACGTCGGCCCGGGGGCGGGTTCTGCGGCTTGCGCGGGATGGTCGGTGTTGGTTTCGCGCGGCGATCGATCCGCCGGCGGAAGCGGCTTAAGTCGTGACCTACGGTTGCGTGTCGCCTCGAGCTGCTGGGCTCGGGGCGCGAACGTTGAGATCAGGACCACGCGTCACTCAAACTCCGCTTCGTGTGCGGGGCGGCTGTGGCGTCGACGCGCCCCGCCGGGGGCGTGCTAGCCACCACGAGACGCCGATGGGCTTCCTCAAGAGTTTCTTCACCAACGTCTTCGACGAGCAGACCGCTCCGGGCGCGGCCGAGCCGCTATCGAGCAGCTTCGAGTCGCTCACCGAAGAAGAGCTCGAGTCGCACCTGGGCGTCTCGCGCTACGGCGACTTCGAGCTCACGGACGCGGTGCGTCCCAGCTACAGCCTCGACGTCGTGCCCCGCGCCGGTTTCCGGCACGACGTGTACCGCGACGAGGAGTCACGCTCCGACGTCCCGGTCATCATGGCCTCCGCCACCAAGCGGCGGCTCATGGACACGTTCATGGACCTGCTCGAGCCGCTAGGCCCGGTGGTCGATGTCGTGCTGGAGACAAGCCACGGCCACGCGGGCGGCGGTCATACCGACCTGTACCGCGAGCACATCGACATGCCGATCCTGCAGAGCATTCTGTGGGACTACGAGGACCTGCTGATCAACGACGGCTGCACGGGCGTGGCGGTGCTCAACCCGCGGACGCCGCAAGAGGTGCAGCTGGACGAGCACAAGCTGCTGATCGTGTACGGCTCGGACCTGACCGCGTACGAGAGCGTGCTGATCGACCAGCACGTGGACTGCGACGAAGAGATCCGCTTCATCACCGAGGCGGAGCACGTTCACTCGACGACCGACCGCTACATCAGCGAGTTCGAAGAGCTGAAGATGCGGCTGGGGATGGACGGCAGCGTGTGACGCGATCCGAGCTCGTCGACAGAGCAAAAAAGCCCGCGGCGGGGCGATCCGCCGCGGGCTCGTTCGTTGGTGTGACGCTCGCAGACTCTCCGCTAGGCCTCACTGCCAGTGGAAGGGCTCGCCAACCGACTCGTCACCGCCGGTCGTGATACCGTCGTTGATCGCGATCTGGTAGGCGTAGAGGAACGGGTCGATGTCGTCGGTCATGAATTCGACATGGCCGTCGACAAAGCAGGAGTTGACGCCACCGGCGTGGCTGCTGCGGGGGCCGGCTGTTCGGAAGGTTCCCTCGCTCTTGCACGGCACCTGCCCGGAGATCGAGATGTCGGTAAGACCTTGCGGAGCGCAGTCTTTCAAGCGGTCAGCGGGCTCCTGCTCTGACTGATTCCGGATTTGCGCGTTGGGTGTGATCCACCAATCCGACCGGAAGATATCCTCCTTCGGCAAGTACGGCGTCGAAGCGAAATCCCCGGAGTTCGGGACGTCGTGGTGTGCGTCGGGTGCGATGAGAGTCGCCCCTGCTCGAGCGATTGCCCATGCGCCGCGGACGTCGAACTCACTCTCGAGGCCACGCGTCTCGGAGAAGGCGACGGTGCTGGCGGTGCCGTCGGCGATCTGGCGGAGTTCGAGACCACCAACGACCACCGCCCCCTTAACGGCCAGCATGTGTTCAACGTGCTGAGGGCTGCAGAAGGCCACGTAGTTGCCCTTGGCAAAACGTGTGTTGTTCGGATCGTCGGGGTCTGTGTACGCCGTCGCCGTCGCGTTATCCGAGGGGCAAGCCAGCACGGCGATCACCTGCTCGGCCGCGTTGACGACAGCCGGATTGGTTGGGTCGCCCTGTTGGTTTACTGGCAACTCCAGGTTGAACGCGTCGAACGCCGCTTGCTCTTCGATATCGACCAGCGTGAAGATGACCCAACTCAGCAGACGGTTCGGGCCTGTGTAGTTGAACCCAGGCGCGTTGGTGCCGAAGTCTGAGAGTTGAGTGAACACCTGGTCGTAGAGCTGACCACCACCGCCTACGCCGTTGTACGCTTGACCCTCGAAAGTCAGCATATTTCCTGCGGGGATGTACGTTCCGGTGCGTGACTCGTAGTTGAGCGCGGCCAATCCGAGCTGCCGAAGCTGGTTCTTGCACTGGGTGCGACGGGCAGCCTCTCGGGCCGCCTGCACCGCTGGCAGCAGCAGCGCGACCAAGATGCCGATGATCGCAATGACCACGAGCAGCTCGACCAGCGTGAAGCCGAGTCGATTAGGCCGTGAGGCCGTCTGAATGGATGAAGGATGGTGGCGAACCACGCTTATTCTCCTCTTCTGCAAGGCTGTTCGCCGGTTTCGGGGGGACGCCGCCGGCAAAGGGGAATTCCGTTGGTAGTACGCTAAGGCACGGCAGCGAAAATCGACACCGGCTTTTGCGTTCTCCGTTCTCTGCTTAGCAAAACTGTTGTTCGAAACGCAAATAGAACGCGGGCGCCGGATCGAGTGCGATCCGACGCCCGCGGGTTGACGTCACTTACAAGCGTCTCAGACGCGACGACGTAGGCCGAGACCAATCATCGCCACGGCGGCGATCAGGCCCGAGGTCGGCTCGGGGATGACCGACACGACCACGTTGTCCCAGATGGCGCCGTTCGACGCGCCGACCGGGGGCGCGGGCGGGTTCACCGAGTTGAACGGGTCCGACTGGCCCAGCAGGATGCTGCCGCCGAAGTCGCCGAGCCACGAGTCGATCACCACGTCGTTGATCGAGAAGGTCGAACCGGCGCTAGTGACGGTGATGGCGACCTCAACCCACTGGTTGGCCACGCCGATCGGCGAGGTGGCGCCTGTGGGGACGCCGGGGATGGTGCCGTTCGGGATATCCTCGTAGCCGCCGAGGCCCGTCTGCCCGCGAACCGAATCGAAGCGGATGATGTCGGTGCCGCTGTCGCCGTCGGTGTCGATCTGCCAGGCGATGCCGTCGCCGTCGTTCAGGCCGAAGCGAAGCGGCGTGTTGTCGCTGCCATCGTGGCCGACGCCGAAGGACGCGTACTCGGTCGAGCCACCGCCGCCGTTCCAGAACAAGTAAAGGTCGGCAGTGACCTTGTAGCTACCGCTCGAGGGCAGTGCGTAGTTCGAGAACACGCCGGTCGCTTCGCCCTCGTCGGAATCCGTGCAATTCGGGTCCGTGGGGCACTGGTCGGTGGTGTTGGTCTCCTGGAAGAGACCGATCGTCGAGCCGTTGCCGTTAGGAGAAGCCGGGATACTCCAGACGCTGTAATCGAAGGCGTAGTCGGTCGAACCGTCGAACGCGATGTTCGGATCTTCCTGAGCTTCGATCGGAGCCGACCACCGCGTGGCGCCCGCCGAATCGTCGAAATCTTCGGTGTACAGGATCTGGGCGTTAGCCGAGGCCGTGGCAAAGCCAAGGGCCGCGGCGAGAGCCAAGAGACGCTTGCAAGACATTAGAACTCACCTCAAAGGGAACACGAAACAGGGAAGTCGAAATCAAGATGTGGTCCATCCTAGTCACCGCCGACGCGGATGGCGGGTAGCGATCTAGCGGCGACGCGTGGCGAGGCCGGCGGCCGCCAGCAACGCAACCGCCAGGGTGGTCGGCTCGGGAACGGTGGAGCCGGTGCCGAAGCCCCAGTTGTTGAGCAACGCGTTGAGCTCTTCGTTGTCGACACCCGGAGCGAGCAGCCCGTTGACCCAAGCCGGATCAACACTGGCGACGGGCTCGCCCCAGTTGTTGAGCAGCAGGTTCAGGTCGGTGTTGTCCACCGTGCCGTCACCGTTGAAGTCTCCCTCGATCGGCTCGGAACCGCCGTCGAGCGTGACGATCAGGTTGTCGAAGGCGCCGAAGACGTAGCCGGTGAAGTCGAGGCTGGCGAACAAGTCTTCGTAAACGAAGGCGATCGGGCCATTGAAATCAATGACCTCGGGCGTGAAGCCCGCGTCTCCGTTGCTCGCGCCGCGGAAAGCATCGACCCGATCGATGCTGTTATCGATGGTGCCGACGAAGACCTCCGGGCCCTGCAGCTGCATCTGCACGTCCGGGGTCTCCGGGTCTTCGTCGTCGTCGACGAGGTCCAGGTAGGTGCCCTGCACGTAAACGTCGGCGATCCCCGCCGCGGCTCGGGAGCCGTTACCAACGGTGTTGGGCTCCACTTCCATCCGCACGGTCACCCAGCGGAAGCCGGGGTCTCCGGGCGGGTTGTTCACACCGGTCGGGTCGCCCTGCGAGGGGCCCTGTCCACCGATCGGAGAGAACGACGCGGAGGTGTCGTTACGGAGGGGGAAGGCTTCCTGCCAGAAGTCGTTCTCGTTGTCGTTGGCGTTGAAGCTGCCCGAGTCGAACTGATCGTCCGCGGCGTACGCCTCAGTGATCGCCGGGTTGTATTGGCCGTCGAAGGGACCGTCGAAAGGACCTTCCTCGCCCGGCTTGCCGGGGCCGTTGATCGTTTGACGCGCGACGCCGCTGTTGATGTCCGGGATGGTAAACGGATCGACGTTCGGGCCCTTGGTCAGGTAAAAGTCGGCCGCCGCTCCTGAGTCTCCTGAGAAGCTGAAGCCGCCGCCCGACAAGTTGCCGGGCGACACGGTGTCGTGCCCGACCACCATGCCGCCGAACTCGGTCGCTGTGCCGGAACCGGCCGGGTAGTTCATCCAGATGTCGAGCTGGACCTCGTAGTTGCCCGTCGTGGTGAGGGGCTGTGAGGGGTTGCTCGGGTCCATCGCGACCATCGCAACCTTAGCGATTCGCGGCGGGCTGAACTCGTTGGCGTAGATGATGTGGCCGGTGGTGGCGGCGTCGCCGGGCTGCGTGTTCGGCGCCTCGGGGATGCTCGCCTCGAACGGGCCACCGATCGAGAACGGAGCGACCTCGAATGTGCGGTAGTCCACGCCGCGTTCGATACGAACGTCGTCGTCAACGACGAAGCCGCCGGAGCCGTTGGAGATTTGAGCGGACACTTCCATGAAGTCGCTGCCGTCGGTCGCTTCCATCGGGAAGTGAATCACCTGCGCGCTGGCGGTCGTCGCGACCGCTAGCAGGGCGGCAAATGCCGCGTGCGTTGCCTTGATCATGTGGGGCCTCTGATCCTTCAAGTTGCGCGTAACTGGAGTGGAACGATCGCACGCTGGCGGGAGATGACTTTTGCAGTGCGCTAGGCGAGGGGCCCAGTTCGGGCGTTGCGCATACGTCGGCGTGCGAGGGGAACTTGCTGGAAGTTTGAACGAGGGGGCGGTCCGGGAGCGACGAACGGTTCCCGCTGCGGGGCCCGTCGTTCGCGTCGATTGTGATCGCCTACAGCTCTGCTATCTTGCGTGCGCTGGCCTTGGGAAAGCCAAGAAACACGCTCGCGGCCAATCTTGACGTTGCCTAAACGCCGAGCCGCTCCTCTTCCAACCGGAGGTTAGCCTAGTCGCCCCAGAATAGGCGTCAAGCATCCCCGGGCGTGCTGCGCAAATGCCCGTGGACTCTGCGCTACAGGCGAGACACGGCCTTCCGCATCTCTTGGTGCGGCATGCCGATCAGGGAGGCCGTTTCGCCCGTGGCCTCGTAGCCACAAGACCGGTAGAAGCCGGCCGCCTCGGCCCGGGCGTACAGCACAAGCAGCGGCACTCCGTCGGCGGCGAGGAGGCGTTCGGCCTCCGTCAGCAGCAATCGGCCGAAGCCCGAGCCGCGGTAGGCCGCATCGACGACCATCTGCCGGATCCGCCACCCGGCGTGCTCATCAGCGGGCGGGGCGGCGATCACGCTGCCGGCCAGGCGGCCCGGCTCGGCGTTCTCGACGATAAACAGGCCAAAATGGCGTTGGCCGTCTTCGCCGGCGGTATCCGCAACCGTCAGTTCAAGCCCCAACGGCTCGCGGAGAAACCGCCGACGCAGTTCGAGCGTCGCCCGGTACTCGGCGGAGCCATGCTCGATCTCGCGGACGATCAACGTGAGGCGGCGCGGAGGGAGGCGGAGTGAGGTGGGTTGGAGAATCGGCCGACGGCTAGCCGTCATGCCAGCCACGCTAATCGCCCGCCCGCCTTGTCTCTAGGTTCGCGTAGGCCCATGCGAGCGCCGCCGCGCAATCCGATCCCGTGAGCCGAACGCGCTAGCGTCGGGTAGCGTTGCGTCACCAGGTTCGGTGATCACACCCGTGTGGGTGCGGGTCGGCGGCTGCCATCAACGCGTTGGGGCACCGACCGGGCGCCTCCCCGCGGTTAGCGCCGTCGGCTCATTCGTCATGCCTGCCAACGCTACGCGGAGCCGGCTACGGCAGGAACGCCGCGACGCCGACGGCGCCACCCGCCTGGAACAACGCGGCTCGCCAGCTGAACGGCATGCCGCCAACCAGATACGGAGCACAGCTGCCCGGTCGATAGTGGCCGAGCGTGTAGACGCACTCGCCAGGCGTCTTCAGCCCCATGCAGTAGGGCAGCACGGGCAGTCGGCCGAAGAAGTGGGCGCCCGACATGATCGGTTGCAGGAACGGTCCCCAAGAGTGGCCGTAACGCTCGAGAGCGACGTCTTCGAAGTAGAGCGGCTTGTGGCACAGGGCGGACGCCTTCCACATGTAGGTGATCTCGGCCCAGCAGCGCGGGGCGCCGATCGTGCCGTCGTCGATCGAGCAGACGTACGGGAAGTCCTCGCCCGGCACGCCGGCGATGCCGATCGACAGATCGACGGTCGCGAGGCGGTTGGCCCTCAGCTTGGCGAGCTCTTGGGCGCAGGCGTCCCGAGACGCTTCCACCTCTCTGGCGTTGCGGCGGTCCGCGTCGTCGGTGCGCTCTATCGTGTCCCCGCGGCCGAACGGCCTTGCTAGATCGTCTTCAAGGTCGTCGGCCAGATCGTCCGCGATGTCGTCCGTTTCGGCGGGCGACTGGAAATAGTCTTGGGAGGCGTCGTCCTGCGGATCGGTATCACGGCCGAAGGGCGCTTCGTCGAACGGGTCGGCCGGCAACTCGTCGATTTGCCGCGGCTCGGTGGGCAGGTTGTCGGTCTGCGTGCCGAGCGGCCGCTCCATGAGTTCCTCGAGCGAGTCGGCGGGACGCGGCTCGCGATCTTGCTGGGCGATCCGGTAGTCGCGCCGGATCATCTCCCGAGCGCTGGGCCGCTCTCGCTGGGCGACGCGGAGGGCCGGGCCGGCGATATCGTCTTCGTAGCCCACGGTGCGGAACGAACGATCCCAACGCGGCGCCTTCGGCCGCGTCATTGAGCGAGGAGCACTAGGCGTCGCGGCGGTCGTTCTTGCTCGCCAGCCGTCGGCGCTGACCCGATCGCCCCGAGCGGGCGCCGCCGAGGTGAGCATCAGCACCACGACGAGCCAGGCGGACGGCAGCCAGAGGGGCTCCGCCGCGGGCGGTGCGGTCGCCTGATCGACGCGCCGATACGCGTCGGCCGCTTGGCGTGACCCGCGGTGTTCAGGCGCCGTCCGAGCCGTGATGCTCGGTTGTGTAGTTGGGCGCTTCTTGCGTGATCGCGATGTCATGGGGGTGGTTCTCCCTAACCGTTGCCGGGCTGACCCGGATGAACCGCGCTTCCGTGCGCAGCTCGTCGATGGTTTTCGCTCCGCAGTAACCCATGCCGGCCCGGAGGCCGCCAACGAGTTGGTAGATGAACGGCCCGAGTTCGCCGCGATAGGGCACACGGCCCTCGACGCCCTCGGGCACCAGCTTGCTCGCTTCGGTCTCGACTCCCGCCTGGCGGTAGCGTTCGCTGGAGCCCTTGGCCATCGCCCCGAGCGAACCCATGCCGCGGTAAGTTTTGTACGTGCGTCCTTGGTAGAGGATCCGTTCGCCGGGGCTCTCGTCGAGGCCCGCCAGCAGTCCGCCGACCATGACTAGGTTGGCTCCCGCGGCGATCGCCTTGGTGATGTCTCCCGAGAAACGGATGCCGCCGTCGGCGATGACCGTCACTCCCGTGCCCTCGGCCGCGCTGGCGGCGGCGGCGACGGCCGTGACCTGCGGCACGCCGATGCCGGAGATGACCCGCGTGGTGCAGATCGAGCCCGGCCCGATCCCCACCTTCACGGCGTCGGCCCCGGCGTCGATCAGATCGCGGGTCGCCTCGGCGGTGGCGACGTTGCCGGCGACGACATCAATGTCCCAGCGGTCTTTGATCCCCCTGACCGTTTCGATGACGTTTTGTGAGTGTCCGTGGGCGCTATCCACGACGAGGAAATCGACTTCCTTGGCGATCAACCGCTCAGCACGCTCGTAGTCACGCACGCCGACAGCGGCGCCAGCACGCAAGCGTCCCTGATCGTCTTTGGCCGCTTCCGGGAAGCGGCGCATCATGTCGATGTCCTTGATCGTGATGAGGCCGGTCAGTGTGTAATCTTCGTCAACCAGCAGAAGCTTCTCGACCTTTTTCTCCATCAAGATCTTCTCAGCTTCCGCAAGCGTCACGGTCCCCGTCGCCGTGACGAGGCCCTCCTTGGTCATGACGTCGCCGATCGGCAGGTCGTTGCGCTCAAGAAATCGCAGGTCGCGACGCGTGAGGATGCCCACGAGCTTGCCGCCGGACTCGGTGATCGGCACGCCGGAGACGCGTGACTGGCCCATCGTGTCGCGCGCCTTCGCGACCGACGCGTCGGGCGGCAGCGTCACCGGGTCGCGGATGATGCCGTTGGCCGATCGCTTGACCTTCTCGACCTCCTCGGCCTGCACCTCGATGGGCAGGTTCTTGTGGATCACGCCCAGCCCGCCCGCCAGCGCCAGGCCGATGGCCATGCGGTGCTCGGTCACCGTGTCCATGGGCGAGCTGAGGATCGGCAGGTTCATGGCGATCCGCCGGGTGAGCCGCGTGGCGACGCTCACCTCGGACGGTACGACCTCGCTGTACCGGGGCTCGACGAGCACGTCGTCGAACGTGAGGCCCTGCGTGACCATCTTCTCGGCGAGGCCGGGGGGCAACGAACCGGTTTCGGTGGGGAACGAGACGGACATGGCGGGGCGTGTCCTGCACGGTAGCGGAGGGAGGAGCCGCGAAGCGTCGCGGCAATCCCGTAATTCTCCACGCACGGCGGGGGCTAGCAACCGGGCCGCGGCGCCGAACCGGCGCAAGCGATTTTCTCCACGAACTTGGCGATAAACTGCACCCCGGCGATCGGACCGGTGCGTTGTGAGGGTAGATCGCCACCGGGCTCGCCCGCTTGCCGATCGTCCGGAACGTCTTTTCGCGAACACCACAGGGGCCTGTCATGTTGCTGTCTACCTCGCCGCTGCTGACGCCGTTGCCATTCTTGCTCACGCTCGCCGCAGTGTTATCGCTGCCGATCGCGGTCCAAGCGGCGCCCGGCATCGAAGACCCCGGCCGCGTGGTGGCTGTCACCGTGTTCCAGGGGCAGGCGCTCGTGACCCGCGAGATCGCCCTGCCCGAGGACAACGGCTTGGTCGAGGCGATCGTCACCGGGCTGCCCGAACGACTGATGCCCGGCAGCCTGTACGCCGAGCCGGGGCAGGGCGTCGAGGTGCGGAGCGTTCGCACGCGGGTGCGGCCGATCGAGGAGACGTCGCGCGAGGAGGTGCGGGAACTCGACGCCCAGATCGAAGAGCTCAACCGAGAGATGCAGCGTCTCCGGCGCCGGCAGCAGGTGATGCAACAACGTGAGCAGTACTTGTCGCGTCTGGAGCAGTTCACCGCCGGCAACACGAGCGGCGATCTGGCGAAGGGAGTGCTCGACGCGGACGCGCTCGCCAAGCTCACTCGACTGGTCTTCACCGAGCGGGAAGAAGTCGCCACGCAGCAGACCGAGCTGGAGTTCGAACAGCGCGAGCTGCAGAAAGAGGTGCAACTGCTGCAGCGGAAACGGCAGACGCTGACCGCCGGCCGCGACCGTTCGAGCCGTGAGGCGGTCGTCTTCCTGAGCAAGGGCGCCGGGGCGGCCACGCTGCGTTTGACCTACCTCGTCTCCGGCGCGAGCTGGAGCCCGTCTTACAACCTGCGGGCCGACGACGAGCGATCAACGGTGACCGTCGAGTACAACGCGCAGGTCACGCAGATGAGCGGCGAGGACTGGTCGGACGTGGAGATGACGCTTTCGACGGCGACGCCGTCGCTCGTCGCCACGCCGCCAACGCTCGAGCCGCTCGACATCCGCCTCGTGGCCGACACCGCACGGCAGCGAGGCAGACAGTCGAAGGTGGAGCTGTTCGCTCGCCAGCAGGCGCTCGCCTCGAACCGCAGCTCGGGCTTCGCTGCCCCCGCGTCGGCGCCCCCCAGCGCGGTTGTCGGCGACGAACTCGAAGCCGTCGAGAGGTCCGCTCCCGGTGGTTTCGGTGGCGTCTACGCCGACGACGGCGCCGCGCTCGGTCGGTTTGACTCGACGCTGAACCGCCTCGCCGGGCAGATGCAGGTGCTCGACCTGAGCGGCCGCGACGCCCGCGACAAGTCCATCCAGCCGCCGAAGCCGACCGAGGGGATCAGCGTCGTGTATCGGCTGGCCAGCCGCACGTCGCTTCCAAGTCGGAGCGACAAGCAGCTGATCCAGATCGCCGCGTTGCCGCTCGAGGCGGAGTTCTACCACGTCGCCACGCCGGTGCTCACGAGCTACGTGTACGAAGAGGCGAAGCTCGCCAACGAGACCAAGACCGTGTTGCTCGCCGGCCCGGCGGCGACGTTCGTGGGCGATCGCTTCGTCGGCCGCGGCCAGATGCCGTCGGTCTCGGTGGGCGAGTCGTTCACAATCGGCCTGGGCATCGATGAGTCATTGCGGGCGTCGCGCGAGCTGGTGGACGAGTCGGACCGTATCCAGGGCGGCAACCGCGTGGCGACGTTCGACTACCGCCTAGCGATCGAGAACTTCGGCGACGCGCCTGTGACAGTGCGGCTGACCGACCGGCTGCCGAAGTCCGACGGAAAGTCAGTGAAGGTGACGCTGCTGGGGGCCAGCCCGGAGCCGGACGCCGAGTTCGCACCGTCCAAAGACGGCTTCGTCCGCTGGACGATCGAGGCCCCCGGCGGGGCGACGGGCGACGACGCCGTGGAGGCGACCTACACCCTGCAGCTCGAGCACGACAAGAACCTCGTGGTGTCGGGCTCTGCGGACTGACGCGGCGAGCAACGCGGTGGTCGGCCCTGCTACACGTTTCGTCACGGGGCCGATCACGGCGGAGCGACTTCCTCGACAAGCACCACGACGCTCGATAAGCACCACGACGGAGGTACGACTCGAAGCTCTGCCTAATCGAAGCTTCGTCTACTCAAAGCTTCGCTTAGCCCTGATCGCGGTTAGCCACGCACGTGGCGACCACGCGGATCGCGTCGTAGTCGACCTCGCCGCCCAGGTGCTCGTAGATCGGCTTCAGGCTGCGGAGGCCGACCGACTCGATCGCCTCTTCGACACGCATGGCGTCCGAGTGATCGACCCACACCGTGGGATCGGTCACACCCTCGTGCTTGAGGTAGGCGCCCAGGTAGCCGAACACGGTCGACGCGGCGCGGCCCATCCGCTGGGCCACCTCGTCCACACCGAGCCCCTCGCGGAAGTGCGGGAACGCGGCGAGCGCCGATGCGTTTGGCCCGTCCGTCCGTCGGCGAACGGCGGGGGCCTCTTCGGCCGAGTCCACGTCGGTGGCGAGGCCGCTTTCGCCGGCGTAAGCGGCGATCTCGTTGACGAACGCCTCGCCGTAGTCACGCAGCTTTTTCTCGCCGACGCCGTGCGCCTCGCGGAAGCCGTCCAGCGTTGTTGGGCGGCGGCGTGCGAGGTCGCGGAGTGTCGCGTCGCCGAAGACAACGTACGCCGGTACGCCCAGCTTGCCCGCCAGCTCTGAGCGCAGCCCGCGGAGCCGATCGAACAGGCCCCGGTCGACGCCCTCCCAGCTCTCGGCGGCCTTCGTGCCACGCTTGCTCCCCTTCGCCGCGGCGCGGAGCAGCTTGGGCTCCGCTTGGCCCTTCAAGAGAGCGCGCCCGGCCTCGGTGATGTGCAGCACGCCGTAGTCGCCCGCCTTGAGCAAGAAGCCCTGGCTGACGAGCTGCTCGATCCAGTCGCGGATGTCGCCCGTGCGTTCGTTCTTGAGCAGCCCGAAGGTGCTCAGCCGCCCGTGGCCGCGCTCGGTGATGCGTTCTTCCGACGAGCCGGCGAGGACCTTCGTCGTGTAGTCGGCGCCGTAGCGTTGCTCCAGCCGAGCGACGCACGAGACAATCTTCTGCGCGAGCAGCAGAGGCCCGTCCACCAGGTCGAGCTCGCCCAGGCAGACGTCGCACGCGCCGCAATTGTCGCCCTCGAACTCCTGGCCGAAGTGCTCCACAAGCTGGCGGTGCCGGCACGAGACGCCGCCGCAGTACTCGGCGATGCCGTCGAGCGCCCGCAACGCGCCGGCGATCGAGTCGTCCGACGCGTCGTCCGAGGGCGACTCGATCATCCGCCGCCAGGTGGCGACGTCGCCGCGGCTGTACAGCAGCAGGCAGTCGGACGGCAGGCCGTCTCTTCCCGCGCGGCCAGCCTCCTGCTGGTAGTTCTCGAGCGACTTCGGCATGCCGGCGTGCACGACGAACCGCACGTCCGGCTTGTCGATGCCCATGCCGAAGGCGACCGTCGCGGCGATCACCTCGATGCGGTCGTTGATGAAGTCGTCTTGGTTCCGTCCACGCTCGGTGTCGGACAGGCCGGCGTGGTAGGGCTTCGCCTTCACGCCCAGGGCGTTGAGCGCCGCGGCGGTCTTCTCCACCTCTTTGCGGCTGATGCAGTAGACGATGCCCGACTCGCCGCGGTGCTCCTCGACCACGCGCTGGATCTGGCCGATGCGGCCCGCCGCGCTCTGCACCCGGTAGGTCAGGTTCGGCCGGTCGAACGAGCCGACGAGCATCTCGGCGTCGCTCAGTCCGAGCTGCCGGGCGATGTCGTCGCGGACCGCCTCGGTGGCGGTGGCCGTGTAGGCGTGCACGCCGATGTCCGGGAAGACCTCCTTGAGCCGGGCGAGGCCGCGGTACTCCGGGCGGAAGTCGTGCCCCCAGCTGCTGATGCAGTGCGCCTCGTCGATCGCGGCGAGCGAGACGTTGGCCTGCGTGAGCATCGTCAGCGTGCCGTCGAGCAGCAGCCGCTCGGGCGCGACGTACAGCAGCTTGAGCTTGCCGGAACGCACGTCGTCTTGCACGGAGCGCCGCTCTTCGGGCGAGAGCGAGCTGTTGAGGCACGCGGCCGGCACGCCGCTCGAGCGGAGCGTGTCGACCTGGTCCTTCATCAGCGAGATGAGCGGCGACACGACCAGCGCCATGCCGCCCATCGCCACGGCGGGCACTTGGAAGCAGAGGCTCTTGCCGCCGCCGGTGGGCAGGACGACGACCGAATCTTGGCCGTCCATCACCGCGGTCATCGCCTCGCGCTGCAGCGGGCGGAACGCCTCGTACCCCCAGTACCGCTGCATGGCGTGCAGCAGGGCGGTCTCGTGGGGCGAGGGGGACGACACGATGGGCAGAGCGGGTGAGGGTCTCGGTGCGCGGGAGCGTCTGTTGTGGCTCGCCCACGCGGGGCAATCAACTCCCGTGGGGTGTCAGCACGCTGGCAGCGGCCGCTCCGCGCCGGCTCTCGCGCTGGCTAGCGGCGCTAGTTCTCAGAGGTCTGCCGGTAAACCTCGTCGAGGGTGCGGCCGTTCTCCGACTTCCATTCCTGCCAGCCGTTCGCGTTGCGCGCCAGCACGATCGACGCCGCGAGGCTCGGCGACGAGCACAGGTAGTCTTCGGTCAGGATCATCTGATCTTCGGAGTGCCGATTCAGCAGCCCCGAGCTCTGCAGCTCCGCGTGGGCCGAGACGACGCCGGGGCTGGCTGAGGGGATCGGCTCGCGGCGGCAGACCGAACCCCGGTACAGCACGAAGCCGTCTTCAACGAGCGCTCCCATGCCCTCGCCCAGCTTGCCCCGGCAGAAGAACGGTTCGCGGACCTCGCCCACGCCCGCGGGCGGCTCGAAGACGGGAAACCCCAGCGTGGAGAGCAGCGTGGTGGTGGTGTCGAAGGCGTCGAGCACGTCGGACTCGAGCGCCTCGGGGATGAACGGCTTGCCGCCCGCGTTGCCGTTCTCCAGCGTGAACCGCCCGGCCGCCGAAGCGCGGTCGATGCTCAGCCACTCCAGGTAACGCACGTGCACCTGGGTGAAGCTCTCGGTCTTCGACGTCACCGCGACGACCGAGGTCCAGAAGTCCTTCTCGGTGTTGTGCTTCTTCAGACGCGTGACCAGGTCTTCGGTCTGGCCGATATACACCCGGGGCCGGGCCCCGTTGTTGACCGGGCTAAGCAGGAAGTAGAGGGCGACGTGGTTCACCTCCGGTCGCTCGAAGAGCCGACCGAGCTTGGTCTTGGGCGCCTGGATCGCCTGCACGATGCGGGTGGTGATCCCCGCCAGCCGCACGCCGCGCGGCTCGCCGTTGGGCAGGTAGATCCCGATCGTCTGTCCGCGGTTCGGCACGGGCGCTCCGAGACACGAGGCTGCGAGAGTTCGCGCGTCGTGTTGACAGCTTAATCGCCGAAGGGCTCGATGTCCGGCGCGATCCAAACGGGTGTTGACACCCGCCACGGGACCGCGGCGCCGATGTCGAACGTGAACCGGGCGAACACCGCGGCGAAGCCGCTCGGCGGGGCCGTGACGTCTACCCGGTAAGCCCCGTCCGCGTCGGGCTCGAGCGGCGTGCTCTGGAACGCGTCGCCCACGACGGGGTGGCGGAAGTCCCGCGCCTTCGCATTCACCGCCCGCCACAGCACGGCCTCAACCGGCTCGGCCGAGCAGCGCACTGCGTACTCCGCGGCCACGTACTCGGCGGCGACGTGCTCTCCGGCGTCGTCCGGGCCCGTCCAACGGACCGAGGGCCGCTCCAGCCCTTGCGCGACCGAGGCGTGGAAGGCGACAACCGTCTCCAGCGCGTTCGTATCCCCCAGACCATGCCCCGTGTTGGGGGTGTACGAAAGGTGCTTCTCGCCCACGAGATCGTCATAGTAGAACCGCGACGAGTCCGGCAGGAAGAACTCGTCGCCCGACGCGTTCACCATGACCTTCGGCAGCGTGAGGCGTTCGCGGTATCGGTAGGGGTCGACGATCGACAGGATTGCGTCGCCCGCCGGCTTGCCGAGCTTGTCGGCAACGCCCTGCTTGTCGTAGTCCTTGAGAGCCCGCGACCACTCGCCGTAGCACGCGAGGTGATGCCGCATCGACGGGCCGATGTTCAGCAGGTCGATTACGATCGGGGCGATGCCCGCGACCCGGTCGTCGACGATCGCTGCGAGCCAGGTCGTCCAGCCCCGTTTCGAGGCGCCGGCGACCGTGAACCGCTCGATCGCGGGGGCGCCGTCGACGTCCGCCACCGCCTCCTGCACGGCGTCCATCGCCCGGACGGCCGACTTGGCCATCGCCAGCTGCGCTAGCCACGTCGGGTCGCCGGTGTCCGCGAAGCGGTTCCAGGTCGCGGCGAGCAGGTCGTCTTCGTAGCGCGGCCGGTCGGGCTCGTCGCTGTCGTAAACGACGGTCGGCTGGTTGGGCACGCAGTTCAGCACCGCACACACCGTGTTGGTCGACAAAGCGACGGTGCGGATCAGCCCGCTGCCGCCGCGCGGCGGGTCTTTGTCGTTTGCGCCGCCCGTGATGAACAGCAACGCCGTCTCGGCCGTCGCTCGCTTGGGGACGACCAGCGAGACCCAGTGGCGCCACACGCCGCGGCTGACCTCTTCGTCCGCACGCCACCGCTGCGAGGTCATCTCCAGCACCAACTCGGTGCGGTCGTCGTACGCCCGTTCGGTGAGCACCCGCCAGGCGAACTCCGTGCCGGCCGCCGCCACGTAATCGTCGAGGGCCGTCGCCGTGGTTGGCGCGGGCGGCGCCAGCGTTTCTTGCGCGGGGGCCGAGGCGGCGGCGAGCAGGGCCATCGCGAGCGCGGCCGCGAGGCCACGCGGCAGGGGGTGGGGCATCGGGTGGGTCTTCAAGGTGCGAGCGGAGTCGGGCGACCGTCGTCAACCGCGGCGGCGCAGGCCGAAGGCTAACGCGACCGCGCCGCACGCCGCAACCAGCGTCGCGGGCTCGGGGACGACCATCAGCGGCGTGACGCTGCCGACGCCTTCGCCGTAGATGGCTCGCACACCGGCGATATCGGCCTCCCACAGCATGCCCGTGCCCGGGCCGCTGCGGCGGGGCGCCGCGAACCACATGGCTGACTCCGCCGTCATGGCGTGGGCGAGCCCGATCGCATGGCCGATCTCGTGGGTCATGATGCCCAGGATGTCCGGCTCGGGCGACGTGCCGACCTCGCCCCAGCGATCGCCGTTGTCGAAGTGGATGTCGCCGCCGATGGCGCCCGCGCCTGACGACGGGAGCCAGGCCATCGCCTTCGCGACCGGCATGCCGTTCTGCGCGTCGGTGCCGTTGATGAATCGATGGCTGATGCGGATCTGCCCGAAGCTGTCTTGCGGCAGCGCGTTGTACGTGCTGCTCCGACCGACGAACACATCACCGCCCGCGTCGGCGACCTCAACGAAGTGCAGCGGCGCGTAGGTGGCCCACAGGCCGAAGGCTTCTTCCGTAACACGGCGGATGAAGCTCGCCGGGATCGAGGCGCCGCTCGGGTCGCGCATCCCGCCGTCGAGGAAGTTGTTGTAGCTATAGGTGATCGTGATCGGCGTGCCGTCTCCGCCGGGCTGCGGCCACTGGATGTTGTCGCCGGCGAGCACGTAGCCGGAGGGGCCGTCGCTCGCCGCGGAGGGGGCGTCTTGGCAGGGCGTGCACACCGCGGCGTCGCAATAAACGCACGCGCGGGCTTCGACGCACAAGAGCGTCGAAAGCAGCAGCGCGGAGATAAGAACGCGGACGAACACTGGAAGCCGGGATCGAACGGGTGCGAGAAGTGACCGACAGCGGCGCGCGGTGGTCGGCGCCGGGGGCTAGCGAGAGCTACGCGGGTCGTGTCACAAGCGTCCGAAGTAAGAGAGGCTTCCAGTGCTGGGCAGTATGTCCGAGGGCGTGGCTCCCTGCAACTTTTTCGGGGTTCGGCGGGGCGAATACGGACCCGCTTTCGCCGGCGCGGATTCCCTCAAGTGTCAGGCCGTCGCGCGGGCCACAGGGAACTCGGTAGCAAGCTCGACGCCGCGGCAGCTCATCATCGATTGCTGTTTTGGCGAGAGCCAACTCTGCGTCTTCGCGGCTTGGCGTGAAGCCTCAGTCATCCGCGGTCTGCCGACCGCGGCTGGGGTGAGGTACGATGGCGGGCTTGGCCATGTTGGCCTGCCGTCTGCCCGCTGCCGTCTGCCCGCCGCCCGCTTCCATGAAGACCAACGAGCTCCGCGAGAAGTACCTCGCCTTCTTCGAGTCGAAGGGCCACACCCGCGTCGCCAGCGACGTGCTCGTGCCCACGTGGGACCCCAGCGTGCTGTTCACCCCCGCGGGGATGAACCAGTTCAAGGACCACTTCCTCGGCAAGGTGAAGCTCGAGTACACGCGCGCTACCACGTGCCAGAAGTGCATGCGCACCGGCGACATCGACAACGTCGGCCGCACGCCGCGGCACCATACGTTCTTCGAGATGCTGGGCAACTTCAGTTTCGGCGACTATTTCAAGCGAGACGCCATCCACTGGGCGTGGGAGTTTCTGACCAGCGACAAGTGGCTCGGCCTGCCGGAGACGTCGCTTTCCGTGACGGTCTACAAAGACGATCAAGAGGCGGCCGACATCTGGCACGACGAGATCAGCGTCCCGACGTCGCGGATCTCGTTCGAGGAAGAGGACGAGAACTTCTGGCCGGCGAGCGCCCCCAGCCAGGGCCCCGACGGCGTGTGCGGCCCGTGCAGCGAGATCTACTACACGGCGCCCGGCCAGGAGCCGCTGGAGATCTGGAACCTCGTCTTCACGCAGTTCAATCGTGTGGGCGATCCGCCGGACAACCTCCGCCCGCTGCCGAGCAAGAATATCGACACGGGCATGGGGCTGGAGCGCACCGCCGCGGCGTTGCAGGGCGTGCCGACGAACTTCCACATCGACACGCTGCTGCCGATCGTCGAGGCCGCTGCGGAGGTGTGCGGCGTGAAGTACGAGTACGAGAGCGAGAACGGCCGTCGCCTGAGGCGGATCACCGACCACGTGCGGGCCTGCACGTTCGCGGTGCACGAAAACGTGTACCCCGGCGCCAACAAGGAGAAGTACGTGGTGAAGCGATTGCTGCGCCGCGCGGTGCTCGACGGCCATCAGCTGGGCCTCCGCGAGCCGTTCCTGTGCCAGCTCGTGCCCACGATCGCCGAGGTGATGAAGCAGCCGTACCCGGACTTGTCGGAGACGGTCGAGCGGGTCGCGAGCGTTATCGAGAAGGAGGAGTCCAACTTCTTCGGCACCATCGACGGTGGCCTGAACCGCATCGAGCGGGTCTTCGAAGAGATGCGGATCGAGAACCGAACCGCGGTCGACGGCGCTGTGGCCGCCGAGCTGTACCAGACGTACGGCGTGCCGCCCGAGCTGTTCGAGAGCCTCGCGGCCGACGAGAAACTCGCCTTCGACTGGGACGCCTACCAGCGTGCGATGGAGCAGCACGGCGAGGCGTCCGGCAAGCTCACGCACACGGTGATGGGCGCCAAGGGACCGATCGACTCGCTCAAGCAAGCCGGGCACGAGACCGAGTTCCTCGGCTACGGCACCACCGAGGCGACGGCGAAGATCGTCGGCCTGGTGACCGGCGAGGGCGAGGCCGAGCAGCTGTCCGAGACGCTCGCCGAGGGCGAATCGGCCCGCGTGGTGCTCGATTGCACGCCGTTCTACGGGGAGAGCGGCGGCCAGGTGGGCGACACCGGCACGCTCACCGGCGAGGACTTCGTCTTCGCCGTCACCGACACGCAGAAGGACGGCTCGCTCTTCGTGCACAGCGGCAAGCTGCTGAAGGGCACGCTCAAGTCGGGCGACGATTGCCTGGCGAAGGTGAACGAGGACCGTCGCGACGCGATCCGCCGTGCCCACTCGGCCACGCACCTGCTCCACTGGTCGTTGCAGAAGACGCTCGGCTCGCACGCGCAGCAGCAGGGCTCGAAGGTCGACGCCGACTGGCTGCGGTTCGACTTCACGAACCTTTCGGCCGTGGAGCCGGACCAGCTGGCGACGATCGCCGCCGACGTGGAGTCGTCGGTCGGGCAAGGGGGCGCCGTTAGGTGCGACACTCTGCCGCTGGCGGACGCCCGTCAGCAGGGCGCCATGATGCTGTTCGGCGAGAAGTACCCCGACCCTGTACGGATGGTCTCGATAGGCCCGCTGGCCGACGGCGAATCGTTCAGCCGCGAGCTGTGCGGCGGAACCCACTTGTCGGCCGTCGCCGAAGTGGGTGAGTTCGAACTCCTCAGCGAAGAGGGCGTCTCCGCCGGCACACGGCGTGTGACGGCCCTGACCGGCAAGCGTGCCGCCGAGCACCGCAAGGAAATTGAGGGCGTTCTGACCAAGCTCGCGGAGACGCTAGGCGTGAAGCCGGAGACGGTCGTTGAGGCGACCGGTCGCCTTGTCGCCCGGCAACGCGTGCTCAAGAAGAAGCTCGCCGGCGGCGGCGACGTGAAGCGAGACGAGGCCAAGCTCCGCGGCGAGGCTCTCACCTCGTACGCCCAGCGGAAGGCGGCCGTGCTCGACGTCGCCAAGCAGCTGTCGGTCGCCCCCACCGCGGCGCCCGAACGCGTGGCCGCGCTAATGGCGGAGATCGAGACGCTCGAAGCGCAAGTAAAGAACCGCGACGCCGCGGGCCCGCTCTCGGCCGACACGCTGCTGGAAGACGCGGCGGACATCGGCGGCGTGACCGCGGTCATCGCCGCCACGCCCGGGGCCCCGCAGGGGCTGCTGCGGCAGCTGATCGACGCCATCCGCCAGAAGGCCCAGCCGGCGGCCGTGCTGCTGGCGAGCACGGAAGGAGACGACAAGGTGACGCTCATCGCGGGCGTGACCAAGGACCTCGTCGACCGCGGCGTGAACGCCAAGGAATGGATCGCGCCGGTGGCGAAGGTCGTGGGCGGCGGCGGCGGCGGACGGCCCGACATGGCCCAGGCCGGCGGCAAGCTGCCCGCTAAGGCGGGCGAGGCGCTCGAGGTCGCCCGCGCCACACTTGCGGAGATGCTCAAGGCGTAACATTGCTAGCTGCGTCAAATTGTCGCGGTCGTTTGGCCGATTTTGCGTTGCACCCGGATCGCGACGCGCGCTAGGTTGAACGGCAGTCGTTTCTCTGAGTCACGCAGCGTTGAAGGATCACCGTCGCGATAGGGGTGCGCCGTGCTCTAGCAAGGTCACCTCGCTTGTCGGTCTGTCGTCGCCTTCGGCGGCAGACGGAGCCTTTTCTTCCAACGGAGTGGTACGATGAACGCTACCCAAGAGCGCTTACGCGCGAGTCGCGCCGAGACCGGCGGCTGTGAGGTCACCGCCCGCGGGCCCAACTGGCTCTTCGTTCGCGTGAGCCGAAACCCGAACGCGGTGGAGCCAGCCTCCGCAGGGCCAAACGTCGCAGAGCCGGACCTCGCAGAGCCGGACGTCGCAGGGCCAGACGTCACGGGGCAAGACGTCGTGGAGCAGCTGTGGCAGATCTCCCAGCGGCACTTCACGAACCGACTTGTGGTCGAGATCGGCGCCGACGTCCCCGCGGACCAATGCAAGGCGGAGGTCGATCGCCTCGGCCGGGAACTCCGTCAGTTGCAGGATCGCCTATCCGCGTCCGGCGGCTTGCTACGCCTGTGCGGCATGCGTCCCGACGACGCTCACACGGTGCTCGAAGCCGCGCACAGCGCGGGCCTGCACAACCACGCCACGCCGCACGACGCCGTGACGGGCGAGCACCCGCTCGACGGCTGACGTTTCGTCGCACTTGTCCAGCGTTCCGGCCGCAGCGCCAGAGACGCGACTACGCAGGAGCAGCGGGCTCCACTGCGCTGACGGCGTGGTCGTCTACCAGCCGAATGCCTTGAACGAAACGTTGCGCGTTCGGTCGGTGACAATCGTTGTCGTCGAGGCACGGCTGCCGCTCGCCGAGCTCTACGACCGCGTCACGTTCGTGCCCCAGCAATGCGCATTGAGACGCATGCGCCTCACACAAGCAGGTCGGCGCGGAGCTTGTGCAGCTCGTTCACGACCGGCTTCTCCACGCCCGCGGCGTTGTACAAGCCGCCGTGCGGGAACGAGTGCGGCGCGGCGTCGGTGAACTGGCCCCACATGATGACCTGCACGGCGTTCTTGGCGAGCAGCATCGGCAGCCGCTCCCGCGCCCACGCGGCCTGCCACGCTGGCGAAACGCCGTCGGAGCCTCCGACGCCTCCCGCGACGACCTGCGGCTGGGGGTCGGCGTGCGGGTCGGCTTCGGCCGAACTGGGCAGAGTGACGGTGAGCATGAGCGGCGATTCGAGCCGCACGTTCCACATGTCGATCAGGCGGCTGAACGCGAGCGGGTTCCGCAGCGACGTCGCGAGCGGGTAGTAGCCGATGTTGAGCTCCAGATCGAAGCCGGCGATGCCGAGGTCAGCCCGCTCCAGCGCGTCGGCGAAGTCGATCGGCGCCAGCTCCGAATCGACGCGTCCGCGGTACTCGCCCCACGGTTGATCGATGCCGACAACGACGGGCGTCTGCGGGTCAAGCTGCCGGACCGCCTTCACCGCGCCGGCGACGATCGACAGCCGCTCCTCGTCGCTCAGCGACAGAATGCTCGTGCGATTGACCCGGGAAGCGACGTTCCACAGCTGCACCTTGCCGCGGTAGCGCTGAACGGTCGCCCGCACGTGGCCGATCATGAGCGACGCCAGCGTGTCGATGTCGCCTTCCCACAGGTAGGCCCAGTTGGGCAGGCGGCGGTCGTCGAACTCCAGCAGCGGGCCGCCGCAGACCCGCAGCCCGCGCGACCGCGCCCAGTCGATCGGCCCATCGACGTGCGACCAATCGCGTTTGCCCTCGCTCGGCTCGATCACGCCCCAGCCGGCGGGCACTCCCACGACGTTGCAGATGTCGCTGAGGCGGTGCGCTTGCGGGCCGGTGGGCGGGGTCCCGTTGAGCCGCACGCCCATCAGCGTTCCGAGCTTCTCGGACGCGGTTCGTCGGAAGGCGAGCGCCTGCTCCGCGTACACGCTGGAGAGCTCGCACGCGGCCTGGGCGGCCGCCTCGATCGCTTCGGCCGCATGCCGGGCTGCCTCGGGCGGGTCCGCCTGCCGTGTCGCCGCGCGAGTGAATCGGCGAGTCGCTTCGGCGACGCTATCTCGCAGCGCGGCGGGGGTGTCCAGGCCGAGCTGCTCCCAGGCGCCGAGCTGGTCGCGCAGCCGGAAGACGACGCCGCGGGCGAGCTCGACCTCGAGCTGGTAGGGCCGCTCTCGCTCCATCAGCGTGGAGGTGGCGAGCAGCCAGTCTCCCTGACCCGCGATCGGCCACGGCAGCGTGAAGCACCCGGAGAGGTCTTCGCGACGCTCGACAACCAATGACGAGCCGTTGCGGATCGTGCGGCCGAAGAACGGGCTGTCGTCGGGGCCCGCGATGAACGATCGGGCGAGCCGATCATCCGACAGCAAGTCGGTGGCTTGGACTTCGAAGCGGAGCAGGCCCATCGACGCGACACTCGGAGCAGCGGCTCGTAGGGCGCTCCCCTGCGCCGCTTGGAAAGAACGCCCGAACGCCGTCGCGACGGCGAGCGTCTTCTTGTCCACTGCGGGGGTTGGGGGCCGCCGAAACCGGGCGGGAAATCCCGCGTGGGCGGCCACCGCCTTTCCCCAAACAGTGGACTGGCAATACCTTAGTTGTCTGCCAACGCCGCAGCAACCGCACCCCGATGACACGCCGTGACCGCTCCTCGCCCTGCCATGATGGCGTCGCTGCTGCCGGGCCTGGAGCCGATCCGAGGCAAGGTGCGCGACGTCTACGACCTGGGCGACGAGCTGCTGCTGGTCGCCACCGACCGCGTCAGCGCGTTTGATTGGGTGCTGCCCACCGGCATCCCCGACAAGGGCCGCGTGCTGACCCAGCTCAGCGTGTTCTGGTTCGAGCGGCTGGCCGACGTGGCGGGGGTGGAGCACCATCTGATCACGGCCGACGTGGACCGGATGCCCCTGCCGGGGGACGCAGACCGCGACGCCCTCGCCGGCCGCACGATGCTGTGCCGCAAAGGCCGCGTCACGCCGTTCGAGTGTGTCGCCCGCGGCTACCTGGCGGGTTCCGGCTGGAACGAATACCGAGCGGCTCAGGCGGTGTGCGGCGTGGAGCTGCCCGTGGGCCTGCAGCAGAGCGATCGGCTGCCCCAACCGATCTTTACCCCGGCGACCAAGGCAGAGCAGGGCGACCACGACGAGAACGTGACGTTCGAACGCATGGCCGCCGCGGTCGGAAGCCCGCTCGCCGAGACGCTTCGCGAGCAGACCCTGCGGCTGTACGCGTTGGGCGCCGACCACGCTCGTTCTTGCGGTCTTATCCTGGCCGACACGAAGTTTGAGTTCGCGCACGTTGAGGAGGAAGGCCGGCAGAAGATCTTACTGGTCGACGAAGCGCTCACGCCGGACAGCAGCCGGTACTGGCCGGCGGACGGCTACGCGGCGGGGCGTTCGCAACCGTCGTTCGACAAGCAGTTCGTACGCGACTGGCTGTTGGCCAGCGATTGGGATCGCGAGAGCCCGCCGCCGCCGCTGCCGGACGACGTGGTGCAGCAGACGCGAGCGAAGTACGTCGAGGCGTACGAGAGGCTCACCGGCGCCCGATTCGACGCCGAGTAATCACACGCGACCGGCTGCGTGACGACTCCCCGGGGTTACGCTTCCGGATCGCGGGGCGAAGTCGGTTTCGCCTCGTCGGATGTCGGCTTGGCCTTGGGCGGCTTCTTGGCCGACTTGGTCTTGCCGGCGGCGGTCTTCCCCGAGCTCTTGCTCGGAGTCTTAGCGGTCTTGGTCGGCTTGGCCGACTTCCCTGCCGGAGCTTTCTCGCGCTCGGCCTCGCCTTCGAAGTCGCGCCACGTCATCGCCCGATTGAGCGGCTCGACACGCAGCACGACCTCGCCCTTCTGAAACACACGCACGGTGCCGCTGGAGGCGCTAACCGCGACGCCGATGGCGTCGGTCGCCTTGCTGATCTGCGCGGCGGCCCAGTGGCGGGCGCCCAAACCTTTGCTCAGCGAGATCTCCTTGGACGCCGGGGCCGAGAGGTGCTGCGCGGACGCCATCACGGTGCCGCTGGCCGACACGACGAACGCCCCGTCCATCTGGGCGATCTCTTTGACGCCCTCACGCACCTTCGCGTCGTCCAGGCTCCGCTCCGCCGCCGTGTAGCCCTTCACCGGGTCGAAGCCCATCGGTTTGCAGAGCTCGAGCGTCTTGCGGTGGTCGCCCACCACCATCAGCGTGCCGACCGGCTTGCCCTCGCGGCCCTCGCGGCCGATCTCGACCGCCAAGTCGATGACCCGCTTGAGCGTCTCGGTGGGGATCTTGGTCTCGATCTGCCGGAGGTCCCGCACCGTCAGCCGCCCCAGGTGCTCTCCCAGGCGGATTAGGCTGACCGAGTCGATAATGCCCGGCTCGAAACTGCTGTACAGCGTCACCACGGTCGAGCCGGCCTCGAGCAGCTCGTCGGCGACCGCCTCGAGCAACGCCTGCGTGAGCCGGTCGTACACCGGCGCATCGCCCATGCCGAGCAGCACGGTGTCGAACGTCGTGTTCGACTCATCGTCGGCGCCGGCGAGCTGATCCTCCGAGTCCGCCGCGACCAGCATGGTGTGCTTGCCGAGCGACTGCTGGATCAGGTCCCACGCAAGCGGCCGCTCGGCGAGCACCAGCACGGCCTCGGCCGCGTGCTCGGCGGCGAGCTCAGCGGCGGTCTTGCAGAACCCCGCGAGCTGAGGGCTGAAGCGGCGGGGGGTGTTCGTCCGTGGGGGCGCCATCGGCCTTCGCGTACCTGCACCGGGGGGTGGCCCGGCGGCCTGCGCAGCCCGTGGCGCGGCCTCGTCCGGGCGAGGTCGCTAATCTAGGGCGCCGGGCGAACGAGGATCAACGGAGGCAGGCGCCGACGCCGGTCTACCGCCTCCGCGTCGTCCGCGAGTTGCCGAACAGCCCCAGGAAGCCCGACGACTCCGGCGGCGTCTTGCGGAGCACGCCTCGGTAGATCCGGTAGCCACGGAACAGCCGGCTCGACGGATCGACCGCGGCCAGCTCGAGCGCCTCCTGCGAGTCGAGCGGCTGAAACACCCGCTTGTCGTACAGGACCAGGGCGTGAACCGCGTGGCCGATCGACCCGAGATGCCATTCCTTGTCCGAGTTGTGCGCCAGCAGATTGGTCAGGTAGTTGACCGCTCGCACCAAACGCGACGACCGCAGGTCTTCGTCCGCAACGCTGTAGACGAGCCATTCCACGGTATGTCCCGTGGTGCGGATGCGGCGTTCGAGGTCTTCCTCATCGCCGGGCCCGCGGAACCACTCGGTGCTCATGCTGCCGTCGCGGTTCTGCAGCCGCCACGCGTAGTTGTGGTACTCCTTCACGAAGTCGGCGGCCTCGAGGTACGCGCCGTCGATCGGCTCGCTACGGGCCTCGCGCCGGCGCACGGCCAAGCCGAGCCCGGCGAGCCGGTGCGTTCCGCCGCAGGCGGCGCCCCGGATCGGTTGCTTACGCTCTTCCTCGATCAGCCGGGGGATGCTCCACGACTCGCCCCGATCGTTGAGCCACGTCGCGTCCGATTCGAGGTAGTGGCCCAGCGCGATCAGCTTGAACGTCAGCTCCTCGCCGGCGTAGCAGGTCTTCTGCTCCGCGCGGATCAAATCGTGGATCGTGAACTCCTTGCCGTCGACCCGAATCGGGTAGTCGGGGCTCACATTGCACTGGGCGAGCATCGCGAGAAACTGCCCCTTATGCCCCTGGAGGCCGACGCCGATCGGGGCGTCCAGACCGCCGCTGGCGCCCACACGCATCAGCCGCTGGCCCTTGCACGGGCGATTGAAGCACAGGTGTCCCACCGCGGTGATCATCTGGCCACGCGGGCCGCCCACACGCACGCGGCTCTGCAGCTCGTAGCTGAGCATGCTGTGCATGATTTCCCACGGGTCGTGCTCGCCGGAGTTCAGCGGCAGCCGGTAGTAGTGCGACAGCGTGGTCCGCAGACGCGAACGCAGGTTGCGCAGCCCACGGGTGAGCGGCGCCGGTGGAGCCTTGGGCTCCGCCGCTGGCTTAGGCTCCTCCGACTCGGTGTCGCGCGGACTCGCGGTCGCCTCTTCGCTCGCTTCCGCCGGGGTTCCGGCGACGGGCTTGGCGCCGCGGCGGGCGTCCGAAGTGAGGAGCTTGGGCTCTCGCGAGGCCGATGGATTCGAGCGTGCCGCTTTGGGCGCCGCCTTGGGCGGCTGGCGATCGGTTTCGGGCGCGTTGTCTTCAACGGCCGGCGCATCGGGCTCGGCGGGCTTGGCGGGTTTTAGCCGGGGGCCTTCTTCGGGTGACGAGTCCGCGTCTTTTGCCGATTCCGCGACCGGATCCCCCTCCTCAGCTTCCGGCACGAGCGGCTGGCCCGCGTTGCTGAGCTGCTCGGGCAGCTTGGGCGGCTTGGCGTTGTCGGTGCGTCCGCTCGGCGGCTGTTCCGCGGACTCTCGCAGGCCTGGACGCCAGTCGAGCTTCGGCTTGATGGCGACGCGAATCGGCGCAGGAGGCACCTTAATGTCGTCGAGCACCGCCCGCGGCAGCACGCTGTCGAGGCGCATCGCCCCACCGCTGAGCGCCAGCGTGTCTTCCGCTCGTGCGGGGCTGGCTTGCCACCACACGGCGATAGCCGTCAGCCCGATCGTCGCGCCCAATCGGCGCCAGGACGAATGCATCGCGTACACAACCCTCCAAGCGAGACTTGGGCCGCTGGGCAGGCGCCGCCGAGACGACGCCCGACGCTAGCACTCCCATCACCCGTTCCGCGACCGTGCGTGCGCGGACCTCTTCGATGGGTATCGGGACGCCGCACGCCTGGGATTAGCCGATCGATCGGCAACGACCCGGCTCGGGCGGTTTCGTCGTGCGGAGCGAAGCGGGTTGGCGGGAAGCCGTCTTGATCGGCCGCCGGCGCCGCGACGCTAGCGCGGCACCCAACCGAACCGACGGTCGGCTAACTCGACCGCGGGCTCCAACGATCCTTCGATCGTTTCCGCCGGAGCCGACTGCTTGGCAAAGGCCAGGTAGCTAGCCACGCTGTTGCCCAGGTCCTGCCCGGTAACGCGACGCATCGCTTGCACGCCGGCGAACTGCATCGCCGGATCGCGGTCTTCCAACGCCGCGACTAGAGCCGAGCGGCCGGCGGGCGAGTCTTGCGTTCCCAAGGCCTGAACGGCCGCGAGACGGACGTCGAGGTCGGCGTCTTGCTGCGCGACGCCCGCCAGGGCCGCGAGGCCCTCGGGCGTGGGCGATCGCTCGAGGATCGAGCAGCAGACCCGACGGACGTAAGGATCGGCGTCCTGCAGTCCGGCGACCGGCGTCTTCCGCGCCAGCGGCGTGTCGAACGCCACCGCGGTCTCGATCAGCGCCTGCCGCAGCAGCGGGTCGGGCTCCGTCTCTAGCTGACGAACCAGGTCGACGACCAGTTTCTCGGCCTGCTCCGGCGTTGCCGCCGAGGCGTCTTCGGCGAGCGCTCGGAGCGACTTCACTCGCTCCGCAGGCGTGGTGATGGAGGTAAGCTCCGGCCGGTAAAACGGGTTGAGACCCGCCATACGGGGGCCGCCCGACTGACAGCCGGAAGCTGCCAGCAGCGTAGCCGAGAGCAGAATGAGTGTTTTGCGGCTGGGCATCTTGCCTCGCATGCCGTGGGTAAGCGTGCGCCGATCGCTGAGCCCGCGGGGCTTTGAAGGGGGGATCGAGCGGTCTCTCGGCCGCGAGCTCTCCCGAGAGGCGGCGGACCGTAGCAACCGGCGCGGGGGGCCGCCACGCCAGTTGCCGGCATTAGGCGCCCACGGAGAGTGCTACCGCCGTCGGGGCGCCGGCCGGTCTAGCGCTGTTCCAGGTACTTGCCGCACCCGGGGCAGCGGGCGAACCACATCGGCACCGATTGACCGCAGCTGCACTTGTGCGTGTGACGGATGACGGACGAGCCGAGCAGGCTGCCGCTGGTCGACGAGTTCGAGGGCAGCTCGTCGTCCAGCACCGACGACGAGCCCGGATCGATCGCCGAAGGCGCACGCTGAGCACGCACCTCGTTCGCGACGACCTCTCGGTGCCTAGCCTCGGTCTGTTCCGGATCGAGCGCCGGCACACGGACCACGCTCTCGCAGTAGGGACACAGGCCCTTCTTGCCGGCGTACTTGGCCTTCACCTTGAAGTGATGCCCGTTGGGGCAATCAACGCGGATCCCCATCTGCACGGCTCCCTCGGCTGGCGCGAAGGACGCGAACGACCGTGTCGCCGTCGCGGACCTCCGGCTGGTTGGTTTCGGGCGCCTCTTCCCGAACCTGCCTGCAGCTGAACCGTCGTCGTCTTGTTCGGCCCGTCTCTTTTTCGCGAGTTTGTCGGCCGCGCCAGACTTGGCCGACCCCGCGAGTAAGAACCGAGCAACGTGTGATAAGTCGGAATCGATAAGCGATGCCTTACGATCGCGATTGATCGCGGCTAGGGGCAGGTTAGCCGAAGTGCCCACGTCGTTGCAACAAAAGACCGGCCCTGCGACCAGCGCGAAGCCGAGCCGGGCGGCGTCCAGACGGACGGCGATCGGCTGGCTAGGCTGTTCGGATGCGAAGCCCGACCGCCGCCGCCACCTCGCGAGTCGCTGCGTCGCTCGGGTTCGTCGCCCTTGGTGGCGTGGCTGCCCTCTTGGCGGGCGACCGGGTTGGCGGCCTGCTCGCCTCAACGGCGGCGGTCGCCCTGCCTGCCGCGATGCTGGCGATGCTGCTGGCGTTGCCGCTGGCGATGCAGATCGCCAAAGGCCGCGGGGCGAGGCGGTTCGTGTCGCTCGTCGCGTTGGTTGGCTTGCTGCTGCTGCCGCCGCACGTGATCGCCGCCGGCTGGACCGCGGCGGCCATGCAGAGCGAATGGCTGTTCACGCCCGCGACGCCCAGCACGCCGTCTTGGTTCGTCTTTGCAGGGTATCGGGGCGCCGTGTTGCTGCACGCGATCTACGGCACGCCCTGGGCGGCGGCGCTCTCGTCGATCGCGCTCTTCGCTGTCGACGCACGCAAGGAAGAGCAGGCGCTCGTCGAGGCGCCGGCGTGGCGCGTGTTGGTGCGGGTGACGTTGCCCAGCGCGGGCGCCGGGCTGCTGGCGGCCGGCGGGCTGGTGGCGGTGCTCGCCGCCACCGAGATCGCCATCACGGACCTCGTGCGGGTCCGCACGTTCGCCGAGGAGGTGTACACCCAAGCCGCGGCGGGCGCCTTCGCCACGGCCGACGACTGGCGCGCAAGCGGCGGACGGCGGATCGTGGCCGGCGGCGCCGTGCTAGCCGCGGTTGCCGGGGCGATCAGCGTGGTGTTCGTCCACGCCGCACGCACCACCCCGACCGAGACGCGTGATCCCCACGCTTTGCCGCCCCGATTGATCGGCGGCCGCTCGGCGTTTTCCATCATCGCGTGGGCGACGCTCGTGCTGTTGCTTGCCGTGCCAACGCTCGCGTTGTTGCAACAAGCGGGGCGCATGACGGTGGAGAGTCCCGACGGGCCGCGACGCGGCTGGGCGGCGTCGGCGGCGTTGCGTGAGTTCGCCGCGGCCCCGTTGGAGCACCGCCGTGAGTTGCTCGTCTCCGCGGGACTGGCCACGGCGACGGCCACGACGGTCGTCGCCGGCGCCGCGTCCATCGTGTGGGCGGTGCGGAACCGACCGCGCGTGCGTTCCGCCGCCTTCGCCTTGCTTGTCTTGGCTGGCGCGACGCCAGGCCCGTTGTTGGCGATCCTCGCCGTTCGCCTCTTTAATCAACCCGCGGACGGTTGGCTCGCGCCGCTCGGCTGGATGTACGACGGAGGGGCGATGCCGTGGCTGGTCCAGTCGGTTCGGCTGGCCCCGATCGGCGCCGCCGTGCTCGCCCCGATCGCTTGGTCGACACCAATCGGCGTGCTGGCCGCCGCCGAGCTGGACGGCGCCGGCCCCTTCGCCCGTTTCTTGCGGGTAGTCTGCCCGATTCACGCGGCCACGCTCGCCGGCTGCTGGGCGGCGATCTTTGCGCTCGCGTTCGGTGAGCTGGCCGCCACGGCGCTCGTCGTGCCGCCGGGGCCGCCGCCGATCGCCGTCCGTTTGCTGTCGCTGATGCACTACGGCGTGGAAGAACGCGTGGCGGCGCTCGCGTTGTGGTTCTTGCTCGGGGGCGTCCTGTTGGCCCTGGCCGTTGTCGCGGCGGCTAGCCAGACGCCGAACCGCGCGGCCCACGACCACGACCCCCCCGACAGGCGTTAAGACCCGACAGGCGTTAGGATAGGGGGCTCGACCGGGCCCGACCGATCCAACGCGTGTTGACTGCCTTGCGAAGCCGCCCCACAAGCACGCCGAGCACGCTCGGCTCCGGAACCGGCTGGCGCCGGGCGATGCGGATGTCGCTCGTCGGCCTGTTGGCCGTGCTCGCCGTGGTGAACCCCGGCTGCCGCTGCACGCCCGAAACGCCGCAAGAACGGGCCGAGCGCGAAGCCCGCGAGGCGGCCGAGCAGAAACGCCAGGCGGAGGAAGAACTCGCCCGGGCGGCGATCCGTTTGCCCTCGGCCACCGTCCTGCCCGCAGCCACGGACGATCAGACGCTGTCGGCCAAGCTCGGGCACTGGAACGAGATCGCCCAGCCGCTCGTGGCGAACACGATCGACTTCGACGGCTCGCTGTCGCACGTCGTCACGACCAAAGAGGGCCAACCCCTCCCCGCTCCGCGGACGACGCTGGCGGTGCGGTCGGAGCGGCCGTTGGTCGTCGCCAAGAAGTCGGCCAAGACCTCGCGAGCGCCGGTGTACTTCCCGCCCGTGGGCGGGCCGCAACGGGTGCGGACCACCGTGCGCGATCGGGCCAGCGGCGCCCTCCGCGAGCAGACGCCCACGCCCACCCGGCCGCTGCTGGACCATCAGTACCAAATCGTCGTTCTGGCGGCGGAGCCACGGCGTTACGCGTTCCTCGACGGGCTCACGTCCGTCACCGGCGGGCTGCCCGACACGCTCGACGTATCCGGAGCGCAGGAAGGCGCCTCGACGCTGCCGCCGGCGCGCAACTATCGGGTGGTCGCCATCGACGCTAAGCCGAACGCCGCCGAGCCGCCGCGGCTGCCGGAGACGCCCCTCGCGTGGACGTCGGTCGCCTACGTGGTATGGGACGAGACCGACGCTGAGGCGCTCTCGCCGCCGCAGCGTGAGGCGATGGTCGATTGGCTCCACTGGGGCGGGCAGCTGATTATCAACGGCCCCGACTCGATCGACGTGCTGCGCGGCAGCTTCCTCGAGCCGTACTTGCCCGCCACCGGCGGCGACGCCCGCTCGCTCGCCGCCGCCGACCTCCGCCGGCTCGACGACGCGTGGGACAACCCCGGCAGCGGCGAAGGCCTGAAGGCCGAGCCGGCGTGGTCGGCGATTCGGCTGAAGCTCGATCGACGCGCCCGCTGGATACGCGGCTGCCAAGACCTGGTCTGCGAACGCCGCGTCGGCCGGGGGCGGGTGGTGCTGTCGGCGTTCCAGCTCGCGCAGCCCGCGTTGCTCGCCTGGTCCGCGGGGGTCGAGAGCTTCTACAACGGCGCGATCCTCCGGCGGCCGCCGCGGTGGTTTACTCGGGCCGGCGCGACGGACGCCGCCACAACGCCCGTCGCCTACTGGGCCAAGGGCCGGCGGCTGGAGATCGACCCACTGAAGAACACCGGCGTGCGGTTCTTCACCCGAGACACGCACGCCGACGTCATGGCGTTGCGGCCGCTGATAGTTAGCGAAGACGTGTCGGTGCAGGGCGGAAACGGTGTGCCCGCGGTCGGCTTCGCGACGCCTGGGCAGACGAGCGAGTTCCGCCGGCTCACGCCGCCGAAGGTCCGTGGCGGGGCCGCCGGCTGGACGGACAACAACCAGGTGGCGACCGCCGCGCGGGGCGCGTTGCGGCGGTCGGCGGGCGTTTCCGTGCCGGGCGCCGGCTTCGTGCTCGGCTGCCTGGCGGCGTACCTCGTGGTGCTGGTGCCGCTCAACTGGGGCTTCTTCTACGCGGTCGGCAAGACCGAGCTCGCGTGGGTCGCCGCGCCGCTCATCGCCGCCGGCGCCGCGGTGATCGTCGTGCAGCAGGCGCAGCTCGACATCGGCTTCGTCCGCGCTCAGACCGAGATCGCCATCTTGGAGACGCAGCCCGAGGCGCCGCGCGGCGTGCTCACGCGGTTCAGCGCGCTCTACACGTCGCTCTCAACCAGCTACGACCTGGAGTTCGACTCGGCCACCGCGGTCGCCACGCCGTTCGCGCGGCTCACCGAGCAAGAGGCCCAGCAGCCGGGACGCCAGCAACCAAGCCTGCTCGGATCTGTTGTGCCAACGGTCGGCTACGAGCGACTAGAGAAAGCCCGCCTACGCGGCTTGGGTGTGGCGTCCGCATCGACGGAGTTCGTCCGTAGCGAAGAGATGCTCGACCTGGCCGAGCACAGCTTCACGAGCGTGTCGGGCGGCGTGGTGCTGGGCCAATCGCTTCAGGGTGTCGATCGCCTGGAGAACCGCACCGAGTGGAAGCTCACCGACGTCGCCATGGTGCGGCGGCTCGACGGCCTGGACGGCCCCGCCGAGCTCGAAGGCTGCTGGATCGGCGACCTGCCGCCCGGCGAGACGACGTTCTACGTGTGGTCCCCCGCCTTCCCGGAGAACGGCCGAGCGGTGTTCCACGCCGAGCGGCACTCCGGCCTGGATGAACCGCTCGGTGGCGCCGAGGCCGACGACGCCACCGCAGAGGCCCGCGAGGCAGAGCTCGACCTCGAGCCGCTGTTCGAGCTCGCGCTAGACGCGGAGCGGTTCGAGCCGGGCGAGATGCGTGTGGTCGCTCGGATCGACGGCGCGCGAGACGGGCTGACGATCACCCCGACGGCCTCGCAGCGACGCGGGGCGACGTTGCTGGTCGCCCACCTGGCGTACGGGCCGCTGCCCGCCGCGGCGCCCGACGCGAACGCCCCCGCCCGCCGCCGGCGCGGCGGCGACCGCTAGACCGACCGACCGCAAGCCCGGTTGACCGACCATCCGGCGAAACGCCCCCCACCACGCGACTCCCGACACACGAATCCCCGCCCGACGAATCCCTGCCAAACGACCGGCGACGCATGATCGACATCCGCAACTTCGGCAAGGCCTACGGCGACTTCGTGGCGGTCGAGAGCCTGTCGCTCCAGATCGAGCAGGGCGAGCTCTTCGGCTTCATCGGCCCCAACGGCGCCGGCAAGAGCACGACGATCCGCTTCCTCGCCACGCTGCTGCAGGCCACCCACGGCGAGGCGACCGTCAACGGCCACAGCGTGGTGAACGACCCGATCGCCGTGCGTCGCAGCATCGGCTACATGCCGGACATGTTCGGCGTGTACGACGGCATGCGGGTGTGGGAGTTCCTCGACTTCTTCGCCGTGGCGTACGAGGTGCCGCGGGCGAATCGCAAGGCGATCATCGGCGACGTGCTCGAACTGCTAGACCTCACGCACAAGCGAGATGACTACGTCAACGGTCTGTCGCGCGGCATGAAGCAGCGGCTCTGCCTGGCCAAGACGCTGGTGCACGACCCGCCCGTGCTGATCCTCGACGAGCCGGCCAGTGGTCTCGACCCGCGCGCCCGGCTCGAGGTGAAGGCGCTGCTCAAGGAACTCCGCAGCATGGGCAAGACGATCCTCATCAGCAGCCACATCCTCACGGAGCTGGCGGACGTCTGCACGAGCATCGGCATCATCGAACGCGGCAAGCTGCTGCTGCACGGGCCGATCGAGAAGGTCTATCGCAAGATCCAGTCGCACAAGCAGATCGAGGCCCGGTTCACGGCGGACGCCTCGGCGGGCGCCAGCCTGCTGCGCAGCGACCCGCTGGTGCGGAACCTGCAGGCCGACGGCCGCACGGTCCGCTTCGAGTACGAGGGCGACGACGCGTCGGCCGCGAAGCTGATGCGATCGCTCGTGACGAGCGACATCGGCCTGCTCTCGTTCGCCGACAAAGAGCCGACGCTCGAGGACGTGTTCATGCTGGTGACCAAGGGCTTGGTCACCTGAGAGATTGCCGCTTGGGGCTCCGGCTTGTGTCAAACGAGGAGCCGTAGCAGTTCGGGTGTTCGTCAGAACTGCCGGTGCTGATCGGTGATGCTCGCGGGCGATCGTGAGTGACCCCTTTAAATTTAACGATGGCTGTTGCTCAGGCGCGTCGGCGGGCCTGAGGGACGAGCGACATCAAGAGAGCAAGCAGGGAGACGCTCGCCGGCTCAGGGATCGACACGCCCGTAGCAACGCGATAATCCGCGCCGAGACGGCTTCGCCACAGGTGCAGCTCGTCGAGATGGGCGATCGGATCGCGGCGGTCTCGCCACACTGTGTAGTCGGCGATGTCCACGCGGTCGTCTCCGTTGAAGTCGCCCAGGCGCGAGTAGTCGGTTCCGAAGCGGTGTCTCCACAGATCGAGGTCGTTGTTATCTATCAATCCGTCGTAGTTGGCGTCGGCCGTGAGATTGCCGCTCGCCGTGGCGTCTTGCCACACGGTGTAGTCGGCGACGTCCACGCGGCCATCGTCGTTAAAATCGCCCTGCATTTGCTCAACGCGCGTCACCGTCAGCAGCCGATCGGGGTGCACGTGCACCGCGTCGGAGGTCCATCTGCTGCTAGACAAGCGGAACTCAAACGCGTTGCCGTCCGACAGCACCCCCGAGAGCGTGCCGCTGCGCTCGGCGATCTCTAGCGTCTGCCCCTCGTCGAGCGCGATCGGCACGCCGTCGAGTTCGAATGACTCTCCATACAGGGCGAGCGCCGGCTCCCTGTTGCCGGACCACAGGGTGATGTAGTCCGACACCACGCCGCCCGAGACCACGACGCTGCTCGTCGATAGGTTGAGCCGCTCCTCCGTTACGCCCGCCGCGTGGTAGAGCGTGCCTCCCTCCTGGAAGGAGTAGTCGCGGACCTCGCCACGGACAACGCCGCCCGAGAGAAACGCACGGCTGCCGCCGCTGAGCCGCACGGTCGATCGGACCTCGGCGCCGACGAGTTCGATGACAGCCGGCTCCGGATCGTCCGCTTGTTGCTCGCCGGTGGAGGCCCTCCGCACGCTGCCCGCGGCGACGCGAGCGAAGCCGCCGGGACTGGCGGCCACGACATCGGCGATCCCGCTCTGCATGAGGATCGTCCCTCCGTCGCCCGCCACGAGCGAACTGCGTTCTCCCGGGCCCTCGACGCCACTCACTTCAAGCCGCCCGCCGTTGGCGACGTTTGCACGCCCGTCAACCCAGCCGCCTTCAATGATCAGCTGGCCGTCGGTGCTTACGACGATCCCGTCGGCGATTGAACCCGCGGTCATCACCACCCGGCCGCCGGTCACTTCAAGGCCCGTGCCGACGCTGCCGCCGCTCACGAGCAGCTCGCCGCCGGCCGCCACGGCGAAGCTATCGCCCACGGCGCCGCCCGCCGCGACCTCGACCGTCTGCCCAGCCCTGGCGGCGTACAGGTCGTTGGAACGGTCGGTGACGACCGCGATCTGCCCCGGCGTAGGCGTGACGAGCGGCGTGCGGACCAGCGTGACGTCAGCAACGTTCTGCCCACCCAAGCTGATCGGTGTGCCGTCCGCCAGCATGCCCATGAGGAATTCTCCGTCGGGAATCGCAACGGTCTGTTCATCGCCAAACTGGTCGAGCCCGGAGATCGGCACGCCGCCGACGAAGAACTCATCGCCGTGGAGTTCGATCGCGCCATCGCCCAGCAGAGCGCCGAAGGTGGTCCGCGAACGGGCGCCGGCCCACACGCCACCGGAGATAATCGCGGTGGCGCCCGGGCGGATCTCAAAACCCTCTCCGATCCGGCCGGCGGTTTGTATCAACGTCGCCCCGGGCAATAGCACCGCGTCGTTGCCGACGGAGCCGCCCGCGTTGTTTACCACCGACGTGTCGGCCACACGCAGCATGTCTCCGATGGCGCCGTTGCGGCTCAGGTTGATCGTGCTGTTGTCGATCGCGGTGAAGACGGGTCCCACGCGTCCACCGGCGCCCACCTCGAGCGTCTCGCCGCGCAGCCCCGCAGGCGCGGGATCCAGCGGCAGGTTGATCGGCTCTGTCGATGGTAGTGGCACGCTCGCAACGCGTAGGGTGATCGCGCCGTTCAAGACTTCGCCGTTGTCACCGATCACCTCCAAAGCCAACGGCGAACCGTCCGATAACACACCGGATAGCAGTGCCCCGGTCGCTGGCAAGTCGAATTCCACCTCGTCGCCCGGGTTCGTAAGCCCGGCGATCGGCGTGCCGTCGATCTCCCACTGTCCGCCGACAAGCGTCAGCTTGTTCGTTTGGTTTGACTGGAACGCCGTGCGCCAGACCTCGCCAAGGCGGCCCCCCTCAACGGTTGCAACGCCGTTGCCGCCGACGGTCAAACGCCCGATCGCCCCGCCGGTCATCGCCATCTGGACCCACGTGTCGACCTCCGCACTTCTCGCGAAGCCACCGGTCATATTGATCGTCGCTTCGGTGCGAGCGGCGCGTGCGTTGAGGAAGCCGAGCTCCCCGCCGGAGATGTTCGTCTCTCCGCCCTCGACAACGATCGCGCCGGCCGAGCCGTCGAGCAGGTTCACCTGCGCCCCGAACTTGGGGATTATCGTGAGCGCGTTGTCGCCCGACAGGTAGTTGGCGACCACACCGTCGTGCGCTTCGATCGAACCGTAGGTAGAGCCGTGCAGATTGATCGTCACATCACCGCTGGCGGGCGTGAACAAGTCGAGCGATCCGCCGAGGAGGTTCACCTCGATGCCGGTGCTCAAGCCGTCGCTCTGACCGATCTGCTCGACCAACGGCCGTGGCCCCGGCAACAAGTTCAGCTGCGTGTTCGACTCGATGATCGTCGGCACGTCGTCGGCTGGCCAATTAAGCACAGCGTCGAACTGGCCCGCCACCGGCGCTGCTACGCCGAGCAGCAAGCCGACTATCAACCACAAGTTCCGTGATGTAGCTCTAGCGATCGCCATAGTTGCCTGCTCGTCGAGGTCTGCACTACCTTGGCACATTAATGTGTCGGATCGGTGGCGAGTCAACCAGAACGAGCACTGACTGCGGCTGTTCGAGGCGGCCCCCGCCAACGAACCGACGCCCGAGGCTTCTGCCGCGATTGGCATCGTCACCAGAAACGTCCGTGAAGTGAGATCACCGAACATGCATCCCCGCGGCAGGTTCGATGCCATGTCGAGGGTAGACCGGCGTGAAGGTCCCCGGGATGCTGCGTGATCGCCTCACCGGAACCGCTCGCGCAGGCTGGCCCGCCGCGGGCCGTAGCGTGGCGCCGCGGGGGCGCCCATGATCAGCAGGTTCAGCACGCGGAAGCGGTGCGGGCGGTAGGGCTCTAGCAAGCGGAGCATCTCCGCGTCGTCGCTCCGGTCCTTGCCGGTGAAGAAGTGGGCGACCTGGTGGGGGTGGCCGTAATCGCCAAGGACCACGGCGTCGGCGTCGCCCAGGCCGGCGCCGCGGAGGTAGCCCACCGTCCAGTCGCCCACACCCGGCTGCGTGAGGAGGTGCGTCGAGAGACGCTCGATCGCCTCGGGCTCATCGCCGCAGTCCCACACCCGTTCGAGCGCCGCCGCTTGCTTGGCCAGTGTGAGGATCACCCGCGCGTGCTTTGGCAGGATGTCGCACTCCATCAGCTGGTGCGTTGCGAGGCCGGCGAGGGTGGCCGCCGTTGGGGCGAACCACAGCCCGCCGGAGCCGGACAACTCATCGCCGTAACGATGCACGAGTTGGCGCCAGCCGCGACACGCGTCGCGGAAGAGAATTAGCTGCTGCAGCACGACCTGCACGAGCCGATCGAACACCGCCGGCAGGCGGACCAGCCGCAAGCCACGGTGCTGGTCGGCGATCCGCTTGAGGCGGCCGGTTGGCTCGAACCCGTCGAGCCGATCCTCCAAGCCGAAGAGAGCCGGCAAACGCGGCCGGACCCACTCGGCCGCCGGCCCGTCGGCGACGACGTCGAGCCGACCGCCGGTGTGCGTGGCGGCGATGGCGACGCGGCCCGCCGGCGTGTTGAGCGTCAACTGCCCTTGCGTCTCGTTGTGACGCAGCGTCGGGTTGCCCTTGCCCATGGTGAGCACCGAGAGCGACCGTCCGAGCAAGTACGGCTCGGGCGTCGGCAGCTGACAAGCCAGGCGGGGCACTGGAGAGGCGTGAGGCTTGAGGTGGGAGGCTTGCGGCTTAAGGGCTGAGCCGCGACAGGTTGGCCGCCTTCGGGCATTGAGGCAGGCAGTCTACAGGAATCGAACCGGCCGCCGGCCGCCTCAAGACTCCTCACCTCTCAAGTCCCAACCCTTAAACCCTACGCCCTAACCACCTGACCCCTAACCACCTCCCGCTTCACACTAACAACGGCCCACCGTCCGACTCTTCCCACGTCTTCCGCACCTCGCCCAGGCCGTACACGCACAGCTCGAACTCGCTGGAGAGGCGTTCCAGGACGTCGCTCGGCGCGAACTCTCGCTCGACCGGGATCTGGCTCGCGGTGGCGTAGCTCTGCTTGCCGAGCTCGCGGTAGTCGAGCAGGGCGTCCTTGCCGCCCGTCTTGCGGAGCTGCTGGGCGATCTCGGGGAACAGGCCCGACCAGAACAGCGTGAAGTCGCCGATGTGGCGGTGCAGGGTCCGCCGCGCGGGGCCACGCCGGGCCTCGGCCTCGGCCAGCATGTCGGCCACCTGGGTGAGCCGCTCGCCCCGAACGCTGCGGGCCGAGTAGATGGTGTCGGTCGACAGGAACCGATTCAGCAGGCCGGTGACGTAGTCCACCAGCGGCGGGTCGACCACGCCGAGCTCGACCATGAAGGCCTGCTCGGTGACGCCGGCCAGGAAGCGGCGGGCGGCGGACTCATCGCGGTCTTCTTGCGAACGATCGTCTTGCATGTCGGGTCGCTCTCCGTGGTCGCTGCTCTACACGCGTAGAGAGAGACCCCGGCGGCCCGATGACGGTCGGCAATCGGCAGGCGACCGTCACGCCGTCGGGGGCTGCTGCCCGTGTGGCGTGCTGTCGGAAGGGGCGCCGCGGAAGCTGATTCCGCGACGTGTCGCTTCTACCGATAGTGTACTTCGGGCTTCGGAGCGAGCCCAATTAATCGGGGGCGATCGGGCGATCGCTGCGATGAATCGCGTAGCGAAGCGGCTAGGGGAGGGCGACGCTCCTGCGGAGCCTTGAAGCGGGTACCCGGCGTAGGCACGGCGGGAGCCTCGCCCTCCCGTCTTTGCCTCACTCTTCGAGCGCGGCGATCAGCTCGGCCACGTAGTCGCCGACGCTCGCCAGCACCTCGTCGCGCGGCTTGTCGGCCGCCTCGGAGACGCGTTTGACGATCGCCGAGCCGACGATCAGCCCGTCGGCAACGGGGGCCAGCAGCCGCACGTGCTCCGGCTTGCTGATGCCGAAGCCGATGCACAACGGCAGGTCGGTCTGTTCGCGGAGCCAGCCGACGTTGTCGATCAGGTCCGCCGGCAGCTGGGTCCGCTCGCCCGTGATGCCGGCGACGGAGACGTAGTAAACGAAGCCCGTCGACGTCTCGCAGATCCGCAACGCCCGGTCGCGCGGCGTGGTGGGCGTGACCAGCTGGATAAGCGACAGGCCGGCGGAATCGCACACCTTCGCGAGCGTCGGCGACTCGTCGACCGGTAGGTCGGGCACGATCAGCCCGGCGACGCCCCGCTCGGCGACGTCCGCGCAGTACTTCTCGATGCCGTGCCGGTAGATGATCGCGTAGCTGACCATCGTCACGGCGGGCGCTTCGAGCGCCGGGCACGTGTCGGCCAGCGTGTCGAAGATGCGGGCCAGCTTGATCTTGTTGTTCAGCGCCCGCGTGTACGACGCCTGGATGACTGGCCCATCGGCGATCGGGTCGGAGTAGGGGATGCCGACTTCGCAGAGGCTCGCCCCTCGCGAGACGACTTCCTTGAGCACCGCGGCGGTGAAGTCGAGGTCGGGATCGCCCGCGGTGACGAACGGCATGAGCGCCTTGCGGTTCTCGGCGCGGAGCGTGGCGAACAGGTCGGGGATCTTGGGCATCGACGCGGGAGGCGGAATGGGGAAGACGGAGGGTTGCGCTGCAGCGGCAGTCTAATCCGATCGCTCCGCCGTTCGCAGCGGGGTACACTACGGTGGCCACCAGTGACCGGAGCTATTGCCGATGAACGCCTCCACGATGATCGATATCGTCAATCGCCAGCCGTTTGAGCCGATCGAGGTTCACCTGAGCGACGGCGAGGTGCTCACGATCGAGTCGCTGCACTTGATCGCAACCGGGCGGAACAAGCCAACGTTCATCCTTTACACCGACGAAGACGAGACGACCCGGTACGTGTCCTACCGCAACATCACGCAGGTCGTGACCAAAGAGCCGACCGGGGCGTGAGGTATTCCTCAGTCGAGATCAGGCAGGCCTTGGAGCCAGCTCTCGAAATACGCGGTCAAAGATTCGTGGGTTGGGTCCAAGTGTTCCTTGGTCTCGTCACCATCATCGGCTGCCGTCCAGTCGAATCGATAGACTGGCCCGTCCGCTTCGGATGAATCAAGGCACTCGTAGAGACCGCAACCCCAGTCGGTGAGAGGGAGCAGATAGCGATCCCAGGTCCACTGATCGCCAAGGCTCTCGCCTGCGATCCAGTCGCCGTAAACCTCGAGGAATGTCAGCGACTCGCCGGCGAATGCTGCCAGTGGAAGGGTTCCATAACCTGGGCCGTTTCCCCCGTCGCCGATGTAGAGATAGACCTGCCTAAGGAGAGGTGGCAGCTCGAAGCCAAGTTTCGCCTCAACAAAGCACACGTGGTCAGGCCACGCCGCTAAGGCCGTCCGCTGACCACGCTGCGCAACGCGGTTGGCGATCTGGTCGATCAGCGACGAACCGGAACTCCTCACCCGTAGTCTACACCCTTCAGCCGGGCGATCTCCATCGCGTCCTTGTCGCCGCGGCCGCTGAGGCAAACGACCAGCACGTCGTCCTTCGGCCGCTCGGCGGCCATCTCCATCGCCTTCGCCACGGCGTGCGAAGTTTCAAGCGCGGGCATGATCCCCTCGTTCGACGCGCACGCGTCGAACGCCTCCATCGCCGTCGTGTCGCGGCAGCTCGTGTACTGCACGCGGCCGGTGTCCTTCCAGTAGCTGTGCTCGGGGCCGACGCCCGGGTAGTCCAGGCCGGCCGACATGCTGTGCACGTCGCACGTCTGGCCGTCGTCGTCCTGCATCACGTAGCTGAAAGAGCCGTGCAGCACGCCCGGCTGGCCGTACGTGAGCGGGCTGGCGTGGTCGCCCGCCTGGTCGCTGCGGCCGCCCGCCTCGACGCCGATCAGCTCGACCTCCGGATAGTCGACGAACGGGTAGAACATGCCGGCCGCGTTCGAGCCGCCGCCAACGCACGCGATGACGGCGCTGGGCAGCTTGCCAACCCTCTGTTGGCACTGCGTGATTGTCTCGCGGCCGATGACCGACTGGTAGTCACGCACGATCCGCGGGAACGGGTGCGGGCCGACAACGGAGCCGAGGATGTAGTGCGTGTCTTCGACCGACGCCATCCAGTCACGCATCGCCTCGTTGATGGCGTCGCGGAGGGTGCGGCTGCCTGTCGTGACGGGTCGCACCTCGGCGCCGAGCAGCTTCATGGCGAACACGTTGGGCGACTGCCGACGGATGTCCTCCTCGCCCATGTAGACAACACAAGGCAGCCCGAAGTGCGCGCACGCCGTAGCGGTGGCGACGCCGTGCTGGCCGGCGCCCGTCTCCGCGATCACACGCGTCTTGCCCATCCGCTTGGTCAGCAGGCACTGGCCGAGCGTGTTGTTGATCTTATGAGCGCCCGTGTGGTTCGTGTCTTCGCGCTTGAACCAGATCTGGGCCCCGCCGCAGTGCTCGCTCAGCCGACGGGCGTGGTACAGCGGCGACTCGCGGCCGACGAAGTCGCGCAGCAGCTCGGCCAGCTCGCCCTGGAACGCCTCGTCGCCGATCGACTTGTCGTACTCGACCGCCAGTTGGTCGAGGGCCCGGACGAGCGTCTCCGGGACGTACCGACCGCCGAAATCGCCGAAACGGCCGAGGGCGTCGGGCACCGCGCTGGTGGCGGTCGCTGAGGAGGGCAGGGTGGCGGTGCTCATCGGTTATCCTGCGGGGGCGGGTGCGAAGCTCTGATTGTCGGCTGGCGGGCGGGGTCGGATCAAGCTGGGCCGGTGGCTCAAGCGGTTTTCGCCCTACCGCCAGAGAACGTCGGGGCTGGGGAGGTTCGCCCCATGTCTGAGGAACGCGCGACCAAAAACCCAGCGACCCAGCAATCAGTTGCTGGAGAAGGGGAACCGCAGGGCGAGTGGCCCGAGTCACTGCCCGATCAGATCCGGCGGCAGCCGCGAGCGGCGGGTCGCTGGCTGTACCGCACCCGCGGGAACTGGGCTGTCCCGGCCTGGTTTCTCGCTTGTGCGGGCGTTGCGCTCATGTGGCTGCCGCTGATGTTTGTCTTCCCGCAGCTGGCGCCGACTCCCCTGGAGTTGCAGTTGCTGGGCCTCATCAGCGGGTTCACCGTCGAGCTGGTGACCTCCTCGACGCAGCTGATTCCGGTGCTCGCCGCGACGGCCCCAGGGAGGCTCGGCCCGCGGTTCTCGGTCGGGTTGCTGGGGTTCGTAGGGTTGAGCGCGATCTGGGGGTATCAGGCGCCGTGGATCTCGTTGGTGTTTGCGACAGTGCATTATCTCATCGTGTTCAGCGTCACGGCATGGCTGAGCCGGCTTTCGGGGCTTGACTGGCGTCGGCGGGGGCAACGCCGCCCGCCGAGCGACAGGTCTCGCCTGACAACGGGCGATCTGTTGTGGCTCGCCGCCACATTGGCGGTGCTGCTAACCGGAGCCGTTCTGATCGATCGCGGGGCGTTCACCGACCCGATGATCGCCGAGCTGTTCGAGGAGCTTCTCACACCTGCGCACATCGCGATGTGGCTGCTCATTTTGCCCTTGAGCTATGTGGCGATGGTCCCCCTCTTGTGGGTTGTGTTCGTTCGGCGGCGTCGCGACCGTCGACCGGTGTGGATCGCCCTCGCCACGCTGGCGTACGTGGCGATCGACGGGACGGTCGAATGGCTGGGCCGAGTGATCAATCCGTTGCCCATGGCGGCTTTCACCTGGAGCGCGCTCACATGGAGTACGGTGCTGTACCTAGTGGTAGCAACGCCGGCCGTCGTGGTCGCCGTTGTTGGCCTTGGCCGCGTCCTCCGTTGGTCAGGCTATCGGCTCGCCCGCACCCGCACGCGGTGACGAACGAAACATGCATCGATGGTTCAATCCGCCGATCGAGCGGCGAGCGTGGCTCGCCCCGCTCGCCGCGTTCGCGTTGCCGCTGACGCTGCTCGCGTTAACGTTGCCACACTTCGTCAACGCCAGCTCTTCGATGGAGGATTGGACGCTGCTCCTCGTCGGGGGCCTCATCATGCAGCCCCTGGGGGCGGCGCTGTGGGCGGTCGGCGCGACGCGACCCGCCGTCTCGCGTTGGCCCACGGCGGTGGCCGCCTGCGTTGCCCAGGCGCTGGTGGCGACGCTGCTGATGCGAGGACCGGCCCGCGCCGTCTTGATGTTCCTGGCGTTGTTCGCGGTGTACGCCGGCACGCTCGCGGTGTGGCGTTGGCTGCGACCGTGGCGCCTGACGATCGAAGACGCGTCAAGCGATCCGCTCGCGCCGTCGGCCAACCGCTTCGGCGTGAAGTGGTTGCTCGGCGCCACGGTGGTCGTCGCCGCGCTGGTGACCGCGGCCCGGTGGACCGACGGTATGAGCGGCGCCCCTTTGGCGTCGAAGTCGTGGCTGGCGATCGGCGGCGAAGCGGTGCAGTTCGGCTTGCTCTACGCGCTCATGCTGAGCCCAGCGCTGTTCGCTCTGGTCGCCGGCTTGCGGCGAAAGCCGAGCGTCGTGCGGTCGATCGTCGGCCTGTTGGTGGCGATCCCCGCCGCGGCGGTGGCGGCGACGATCGGGATCTTCGGACTTCAGCCCGCCGCGGCGTGGGACAGCGTTCTGCCGCAGGCCGCGGCGATCATCGCCGGAGCGACCATCGCGTCGCTAGTCGCTTCACTGGTGCTCCGCTGGGGCGGGTACCGAATCGTTTTCGCCGCTATCACGCGCTGAGGGCCGCCGGCGGGGGCGCCCTCTGACTCGCTAGGGGTCCCCCCTTGGCGCTTCTTGCGTCCCCACGGTTCCCTTACCTGCATGCCCGAGTTGCCCGAAGTTGAAACGATGCGCCGCGGCGTCGCCGCGGCCGCGGGGGCGACGATCGCGTCGGTCGAGAAGCTGCCGTGCCCGCGGAAGCCCATCGGCATCGCCCCGCGGATCGATCGGCTCAACGCCCGGGCCGCCGGGCGGCGGATCGATGCGGTTGAACGCGTCGGCAAGCGTGTCTCGCTGCGGCTCGACTCGGGCGACTCGCTGATCCTCGAACCCCGGATGACGGGGCTCGTCGGCGCCGGCGACCCGCCCGATCCGCTCTATCTGCGGGTCCGCATCGATCTAGAGGCGGGCGATCTCTCGCACTGCTGGTTCTGGGACCGCCGCGGCCTCGGCAAGGTCCGGCTCTACGATCCCCGGGAGTTTGCCGAGGCGTTCGGGCCAGAGAAGCTGGGGCCGGACGGGTTGGTGGTATGCTCCGACGGCTTGCGCCGCCGGCTCGCTAAGAGTCGGCGGGCCATCAAGGTCGCGTTGCTCGATCAGCGGGCCGTGGCGGGCATCGGCAACATCTACGCGGCCGAGATCCTGCATCTGGCGGGTGTCCACCCAGAAACGCGGTGCGACCGGCTCACCGGCTCGCGTTGGGCGAAGATCGCCGACGCCACGCACGCGGTGCTGGAAGAGGCGATCCGCTACGAGGGCTCGTCGCTGGGCGACGGCACCTATCGCAACAAGCTGAACGAAGACGGCAGCTATCAGCTGCACCATCGTGTGTACGGCCGCGCGGGCGAGCCGTGCCTCGGCTGCGGCGCCGAGGTGCAACGCATCGTGCAGGCGCAGCGCTCAACGTTCTTCTGCCGCGGATGTCAGACGCGGCGATAGCGACGCCGGCACACCGATGTCGATCACGTGCACCCTGCCCAGGAAGTTGGCGGCGGCCGGGTTGGCGAAGCCCGCCTTCGGTCCCACGAACGTACAGGTATGGTCCGCCCGCAGGATTGGTCGCGACGGCTCGCCGGTGTCGCAGTCCAGGCCGCTAGGCAGGTCGACCGCGAGCCGCTGGGCCGACTCGGCGTTCATCCAATCGATGAACGTGTCGTACGGCGGCCGGGGAGCGCCCTGGGCGCCGTTGCCGAGCAACGCGTCGACGATCCAGGCGGGGCGTTGGGCTAGCGCGTCGAGCTCCTGGAGCACCAACGCCGGGTTGATGCCCGCCTCGTCGAAGATCGGCGGGCGGCAGGGCACGAGTAGGTCGAACGCCAGGCGGGCGTCGCCACGCAGCTCGCTGGGCGGAGCGGCGAGCACCACCCGGCACTCGTGCCCGCGGACGATCAGTTGGCGTGCGATGACGAAGCCGTCGCCCGCGTTGTTGCCCTTGCCGCACACCACAACCACGGAGCCGTGGACGCCGATCCGCTCCATGACATCGACGCAGCCGCGGCCGGCGTTCTCCATGAGCACGATGCCGGGGAAGCCGAGCGTTTCGATCGCGTGCCGGTCGAAGTCGCGCACTTGGGCGCGGGTGAACGTGAGAGGGGTCGCCGCCATGCGTCGCATGCTAGCACACGCGTCGGCGATCTTGCCGGGGCGCCACGCTTTCGCGACGCTCCGCCGGTCTGTACCCCCTAAAGCTTCGCTCGCTTGGCGAGGACTTCGCTTGCGTTTTAGCCCCGTCATCCCGGTCGCCATCGCGTTGGCCGCGACCGGCTGCGCGCTGATGGACTCGGCGGAGTTGGAGCCTCGTGTCGGGGCGAAGACAGTGGTCCGCGGGCAGGCTCCGCTGGCGGAGGGCTCCGGCTACCGCGACGGATGGCGTCCCGCGACCGCCGGGCCGGTGTACCTCGCTCCCGGCGAAGCCGACTGCACGACGGGCGGTGTCTTCGGCCCGCCCACAATCGGCCGCTCAATGGTCGGCCCTCCGATGGTCGGGGCGCCGATGATGGCTCCGCCCGGCTTGGCGCCGCCGAGCTACACGCCGCCCACGTCGGCGGCCGACGCGGGGTGGCTCGACTTCTTGCCGCCCGAGGGCGGGCCGATCGCCAGCGACTTTGGCGTGCCCGTCCAACCAACCGTCCGCGATCGGGTTCCCAACCCGCTCTATATCCGCACGGGCGGCGGCGACGCCGCGTGGGAAACCCTGGCCGACGTCGTCGTGCGTTACTTCCCCCTGCAGAGCGAGCGCCGCGTGCGGCAGGTGGCCGGCATCGTGGAAGAGGGGCGGATCGAAACCAAGTGGCAATCCGCCGCGACGATCCTCGAGCCGTGGCGACGCGACACCGTCGGCGCCTTCAACCGCTGGCAGAGCACCCTGCAGACCCTGCGTCGCCGCGCCCTGGTGCGGGTCGCCCCCGCTGCGGGCGGGTACGAGATCGGCGTGCGGATCGACAAGCAGCTCGAGGATCTGCCGCGTCCGGAACGCGCCACGGCGGGCGCCGCTTCGTTCCGCAACGACTCGTCGCTGCCGACCGATCGGCTCAATCCGGTCGATCGAGTGCGGTCGTCGGCCCGATGGATCGACATCGGCCGCGACGAGCCGCTGGAGCAGAAGATGCTCCGCGAGATCGCCGCGCGGCTCGGGCCGGGTCGCTGAACGAGGTCGGCGGTCAGGCGCTGGCGGCCGCTTGGTCGGGCGACGAGGCGCCCCCCAGGCCGAGCGAAGCGATCGGCTTGCCCGCGGGGCCGAGGGCCTCTTCCGCGGAGGCGGCGGGCAGCTTGAGCGTGAACGCCGTGCCGACGCCCGGGGTGCTCTGCACCAGGATCTTGCCGCCGTGCTCCTGGATGATCTCGCGACACGCGGAGAGGCCGACGCCGGCGCCCCCTTTGCCGGTCGAGTCGGGGCCGCTCTTGGTGGTGAAGTAACGGTCGAAGATCTTCGGCAACGCCTCGGGCGCGATCCCCTCGCCCGTGTCGCGGACCACGAGGTCGATCGTCCCGGCCGCCGCGTCGTGCGCGACACGCACCATCACGCGTCCGCCGCTGGGCATCGCCTGCCGGGCGTTGGTCAGCAGGTTGAGCAGCACCTGTTGGATCTGGGCGCCGACGACCATGGCGGGCGTCTGGGTGTCGATGGTCGTCTCCACGGCGACCCGGTGCTTCTGCATCTCACGCTCGAGCAGCACGAGCGAGCTCTCGACCAGCGGCCCTAGCGGCGTGGGAGCGACCTCGCTGCTGCGGTTGCGGGCGAAGCCGAGCACGCTGTTAGTGAGCCGCGCGGCCCGCTCCCCGGCGGACAGGATCTTCGTCAACGCCTTGGTGCGTGTCTCGTCGTCCGGGTGGCGGAGGCCCAGCTTCGCGTAGTTGAGCACCGTGGTGAGCACGTTGTTGAACTCGTGCGTCGTGGTGCTCATGAGCTCGCCGAGGGCGGTCTGCTGCTCCGCCTCGCGGAGTTCTTTCCGAAGCCGAGCGACTTCTTGCTGAAGTTGTTCGAGGGATGCCGCCTGGCTGTCGCCCATCGCCGTCTCGCCGATCCGGGGGAGGCGCCGCGCGGCTAAGGTGAGGCGCGCGAACGAATAGTGCTAGCAGCGCGGAGCGGGGGAGCCCCGGTCGGTTTTTCGCGCCGAGCCTCGCCACCGATGAGGGTGTCGAGTGCTATCGTCGCGAAGCCTCCGCTGCTTTATCGGCATCGACGAACGAGCCTCGCCGGCTGCAACCGTCGCGGGTAGAATCCGGGCCTGCCGACGAGCAAGAGGCTCATCGGCGACAAACTCTAACGCTCAACCCGGCGAGGCAAGGATGCCCACGTCCCCGGTTGCGGCGATGACTCTGCCGTTTGGCGAGTCGTCGGCCGCGATGTCTGTTTCCAGTGCGTCGGCCGCTCGCACGCGGTGGTTGTCGCCCACGGTGCTCGCGATCGACGAGTACCGTGCCCCCGAAGAAGACGACAGGGTTGTCGAGCTCTTGCTCGGCGAAGCGATCGACGTGGCTCGCGCGATCGGCGTGGAGGTGCGCAGGCGTTGGCTCGCCGGCAGCGGCGGCGGCAGCTACTGGCGGAGCGGTGTGCTGCAGGTGGTGCTCGATCGCGAGTCGCCGGCCCCGCAGCAGCTCGCAGCCCTGGCCGACGCCCTCCGGGGCGACCGACGGCTTGCCCTCGCACAAATGTCGCCCGCGCTCGCCGACTTTATGGATTTCCGTAACGCCGCGTGACGATTCTCACGGCCGGAAGGTTATGCCTGTTCGGTAGGGAGTTCAGATCATGCGATGCTCCGTTGCTATCGCTGCGGTGATGTTGTTGGTGTCGGCGGTTGCCGGGGCGTTTGACGTCGGCGCTCCGATCTTTCTCGGCGGCTCGGGCGGCACGCTCGACGTCGGCGGGACGCAGAATCGGTTCGAGATCTTCCACGAGAGCTACGATCGCACCGCCGAGGTGCACGTCACGCGATTCGACATCGGAACGATCGCGGGCGGCCCGTCGGCGTCCGCCCCGCTGTTCAGCGCTGAGGACGACGTAGAGGGCGGCATCCTCGTGGGGCGGTGGATCCGCCACTGGACCCCCCGGTTCAGCACCCAGTGCGATCTGGGCGTGACCGGCCTCGGGGACTCCGCCGATACGGCCTTGCTGCTCGGCGGGTCCGCTCGCTGGCAGATCGGCTCAACCGGGCCGATCGGTTACGCGGTTCAGGTCGGTGTGAACTACTTGCCGGAGCGAAGCGAAGACTACGCGGGTGTCGACTCGGACGGCGACGCCTTCACCGGCTTCGAGGAGTTTGACCTCTTCGAGTACGGCGGTGCGCTGCTAGCGTCCGTTGTCGTCGTGCAGAACAGTCACGCCCGCGGCACGTTCTACACGGGGCCCCGCGTCAGCGCGGTCACCGGTGACTACACCGCGATCATCGACTACCCGGACCTCGGGCTACGCGGCTGGATCGACGGTGACCTGGAAGAGAGCGAGGTCTTCGGTTGGGTGCTCGGTGTGCACGCCGACTTCAACCGCGCTTGCAACCTGCGTGTTGAGGCGCGGGTGATCGAAGAGGCGAGCATCTCGGTGGGCTCTTCAATGGCTTTCTGAGCCGTAGAGGCCCCGCTGCCGGATCCACTGTTCGACATGCGGCGAGATCGCGTCCGCCACCGCGTCGCCGCGGGCGGTACGCTCTCGTAACTCGGAGCTGCTGACCGCCATCGGCGGCGACCGTACGTGCATGGTCCGCATCGCCACGAGCCGTTCAGCGGTTGAGAGGCTAGCGAGCGTGTCGAAGTCGGGCGCCGGGTCACCGTCTCGTGAGATCACCAGCGGCGTCGCCAACGCGAGCACCTCGCGCGGCTCTCGCCACAGCGGCAGGTCCCGTAGCGTGTCGGCGCCCATCAGGAAGAAGAGCTCGTCCGCGGGGCGTTGTGCGGCGATCTCGCGGAGCGTGTCGACCGTGTAGCTGACGCCGCCCCGGTCGATCTCGATCGATGACGCTTCCATCCGCGGCTCGTCGGCCAAGGCGAGCCGCAGCATCGCCAGCCGATCCTCGTTGCTGGCGACCGGGCCGCGTGGCTTGTGCGGCTGCGTGGCCGCCGGGACGAACCAAACCGCGTCCAGCCGGGCGTGCTCGATGGCGCGGCGCGCGAGCCCCAGGTGCCCGTTGTGCACCGGGTCGAAGCTGCCGCCGAAGACGCCCAGACGCATGGTGGAGGGTTGAGGTGGAGGGTTGAGCCGTAAGGGGGCACGGGAGAGGGTTGGTGTCGCAAGATACTCAAGCCTCGCGCCTCACGCCTCAACCCTCCCCGTGCCGCAGCAGTCGCTCTTCGACGCCGACCCGCCCGAGTGGGAGGTCGATGCGCAGTCGCGGCGGGTCGTGGCGACCGTCGTGCTGCCGACCGGGGCGCCCGGCGAGTACGACTACGTGGTGCCCGACACGCTGCTCGACGACGCGACGCCCGAGAAACGCGTCGAGCCGGGGCGCCGGGTGCGGGCGCCGTTCGGGCGCGGGTCGCGGCGGGTCACCGGCTACTGCGTCGCGGTGGGCGTGAAAGACGTCCCGCCCGCGCGGCCGCTGAAGGAGCTGGCAGAAGTCGTCGACGCCCAGTCGCTTGTCTCGCCCGCCATGCTCCGCCTTACCCGCTGGATGGCGAAGCACTACCTCACGCCGTGGGGGCAGGTGCTGGAGGCGGTGGTGCCGGTCGGCGTCCGCGGCAAGGCGGGCACGCGCGAGGTGACCCTGCTGAGCGTGCCGACTAGGGTTCTGGCGCGGCTCACCAAGCTCGAGGTGACCGACAAGCAACGCGGCGTGCTGCAGGCGCTCGCCGGCAGCGGCAAGGCGTTGTCGATCAAGCAATTGGCGATCGCCGCGGATTGCACCACGGCGCCCATCAACACGCTCCGCAAGCGCGGGTTGATCGAGTCGCGTGTCGAACGCCTGGAGACCGACGCCGTGGCGGCCGCCGCCGCGGAGACGCCCGAGCGACAAACGCCCAAGCGACTCAACGCCGATCAGGACGCCTCGCTCCGTACGATTCGTGAGGCGATCGACGCCGGCGAGCACCGCACGGTGCTCATTCACGGCGTGACGGGCAGCGGCAAGACCGAGGTCTATCTGCAGGCGATCGAGCGGGTGGTGGCGTTCGGACGGCAAGCGATTGTCCTCGTGCCAGAGATCAGCCTGACGCCGCAAACGGTCCGCCGGTTCCGCGAGCGGTTCGATCACATCGCCGTGCTTCACAGCCGCCAGACGGACGTCGAGCGGCATCGCCACTGGCGGGCGATCGCTCGTGGGCAGGTGCAGGTGATCATCGGCGCCCGCAGCGCGGTGTTCGCCCCAACGCCGCAATTGGGCCTGATCGTCATCGATGAGGAGCACGAGACCTCGTTCAAGCAAGACACGGCGCCGCGTTACCACGCTCGCGACGTGGCGCTCAAGCGCGCCGCGGACGAGGGCGTGCCGCTGGTGCTTGGCAGCGCGACGCCGGCGCTGGAGTCGTGGCTCCGCGTGAAGCGAGATGACGCGTGGCGCCTGGCGTCGATGCCGCGGCGGATCGCCGATCGGCCGATGCCGGCCGTGCGCCTCGTGGACCTCCGCACGGAGAAGCTCCGCGGGGCTTTGAGTCGGCAGCTCTGCCAGGCGATGGAGCAGACGCTCCGCGACGACGGGCAGATCATCCTGCTGCTCAATCGCCGCGGCTACTCGACGCACGTGCGTTGCCCGGCGTGCTCAGCGCTGGTGAAGTGCAAGCACTGCGACGTCGCCATGACGTTCCACCGCGAAGACCGCACGATGCTGTGCCACTGGTGCGACTACCGCGAGGCGCCGCCGTCGGTGTGCCCCGAGTGTGGCAGCGGCACGATCCGCTACGGCGGGCTGGGGACGCAGAAGCTGGAGGGCGAGGTCCGCGCGCGGTTCCCCGGCGTGGCCGTTGCGCGGATGGACGCCGACACCACCCGCGGCGCCAACGCTCACGAGGTGGCGCTCGACAAGTTCCGTCACGGGGAGACGCGCGTGCTGCTGGGCACGCAGATGATCGCCAAGGGGCTCGACTTTCCGAACGTGACGCTCGTGGGCGTGGTGAACGCCGACTCCGCGTTGCACCTGCCCGACTGTCGGGCGGCGGAGCGGACGTTCCAGCTGGTGACACAAGTCGCCGGCCGCACGGGCCGCGGACCGCGTGGCGGGCGCGTGATCGTGCAGACGTTCGAGCCGGACCATCCGGCCCTGGAGGCGGCCGCCACGCACGACTTCGTCCGCTTCGCCAGCCGAGAGCTGCCCGAACGGCAACGCGACGGCTACCCGCCGTTCTCGAGCCTGGCCCGCGTGATCGCCCGCGGCGCCACCGAGCCGCACGTGCGGGCGTACCTGGAAGAACTGGCTACAGCGGTACGCGCCGTCGAGGGCCTGCGGGTGCTCGGCCCGGCCCCGGCGCCGATCCCCAAGCTCCGCGGCGAGCACCGCTATCACCTGCAGCTCCGCGCCGCCGAGCGCGAGCCGCTCCGGCTGGCCATCGCCGACGCGATGCCACGCGTGTCGCTCCCCGAGCGTGTCCGATCGGTCGTAGATCTCGATCCGACCGACATGCTGTGAACGAGCGGGCGGTCTGAAGGTGGAAGGTGGAAGGTGGAATCGGTCGGCCGCATCCGGCGGGTCCGCCACCAAACATTCCCCTTTCCGCCTTCGGCTTTTGCGGCGTCGTCCGCCGTTGGTAGCCACCGCCGCCCCGCCGTACAATCGAAGCTATGTCGTATCGCGGTTTCAAACGCGTGCTCGGTGAGAGCAGCCTCGAGCGCAAGTGTCGCTGGTGGTTCGGGGTGACGCTCGGCGTGCTGCTGGCGCTGAGCTTCTACTGGTCGGGCCAGAAGCTGCGTGACATCGTGCGCGAGAGCGACGTGCGGCTGGGGCCCGAACTGGTCCGGGCCGCGTGGCTGCAGGCCCACTTTCAGCTTGAGCTGAAGTACCTGGCCGACCGGCAAGAACGCACCGGCCAGCCGCCCGGCGGGATCGACGCGTCCGGGTTCTACCGCGAGCTGCTGGAGAGCGGCGACGGGCTCGGCACCGACTTCGAGTGGTACGCCATCGACCCGCCGCCGTCGGACGAAGGCGCCGCGCGTCGCAACCCGCCCCAGCACGACTGGGAAGAGCGGATGCTGGCGCGGTACGCGGAACTCGGCCCGCCCGCCGAGGGCGAGCCCCTGCGGCACGACGAGCACTACGACGACGAAGAGAATGTCTTCCGGTACTACCAGCCCCTGTACGCGAACAAGAGCTGTGTCGAGTGCCATCGGCAGGTGATCAGCGAAGACCTCGCCGAGGGGGAGCTGATGGCGTTGGTGCGGGTCGAGATGGACCAGGGCGAGACGCGCGAAGATATCTTCAAGTACGACGCCATCATGTGGGGCGTCGCGCTCACGATCGGCGTGCTGTCGATGTTCTTGCTGTACTTCATCGTGCGGTACGTGATCGTGAAGCCGGTGCAGCACCTGCAGGACGTCGCCAACGCGGTGCGCGAGGGCGACATCGAGAAACGCGCCGAGATCAACACCCGCGACGAGTTCGAGGATCTCGCCGCCGCGTTCAACCGGATGCTCCGCCAGCTGCTCCGGCAGCAAGATGCGTTGCAGGAGGTGAACGGCGAGCTCGACGGCAAGATCGACGAGCTCGCGCAGGCCAACCTGCGTCTGTTCGAGATGAACCGGCTCAAGAGCGACTTCCTGGCGACCATGAGCCACGAGCTCCGCACGCCGCTCAACAGCATCCTTGGCTTCAGCGATGTGCTCGGAGCTATCGACACGCTGGACGATAAGCAGCAGCGCTACGTGGGCAACATCCAGCGGAGCGGCAAGATGCTGCTGGAGATGATCAACGACATCCTCGATCTGGCGAAGATGGAGTCCGGCCGCATGGGCGTGCACGCGACCGACTTTCCGGTGGAGTCGGTCGTCGTGGCGCAGTGCGACATGGCTCGCCCGCTGAGCGAACGCAAGAACATCGACCTCGAGTCTCATTGCCCGCGAGACCTGCCGCCGTTGCGACAGGACCAAGCCAAGCTGCAGCAGATCCTCAACAACCTGTTGTCGAACGCTATCAAGTTCACGCCCGAGAGCGGTCGGATCATGGTGCGTGTCGCGCGCGATGTGGGGCGTGGCGTGGGGTGGCTCCGGCTGGAGGTCGAGGACACAGGCATCGGCATCGGTCCCGAAGACCAAGCGATCGTCTTCGAGAAGTTCCGCCAGGGCGCGGCGGCGGCCCCGCGTGGCGACGCGATGACGCGCGAGCAAGGCGGCACCGGCCTCGGCCTGTCGATCGTCCGCGAGCTGTGCCGACTGCTGGGCGGCGAGGTGACGCTCGCGAGCGTTGTCGGCAAAGGCAGCACCTTCACGGTGCGGCTGCCGTGGGAGCTCGCCCAACGGGCCGACACGGAGCTCGAACGCGGCGTGGCGGATCTCACCCGGCCGGCCGTCCCCGATCTGGGTTCGGCCGCGGCGATCGAGACGACTCCCGCCGGCAGCTAACGCGGCCGCGTCGGCCCCGTCGATCGCTCATCTCGAGTCCCTCACCCCTCACTCCTCAGTCCCTCTCTTGGTCCATCTCTACACCGACGGCGGCTGCAGCGGCAACCCGGGGCCCGGCGGCTGGGCCTATCTGCTCATCCACCCCGACAGCGGCAAGAAGCTCGAGGGCTCCGGCGGCGAGCCGGAGACCACCAACAACCGCATGGAGCTACGCGCCGTGGTCGAGGGCCTGGCGACCCTCAAGCGGACGACCGACGTGGAGCTGTTCACCGACAGCGTGTACGTCGGCAAGGGCATGAGCGAGTGGATGCCCAAGTGGAAGGCCAACGGCTGGCGCCGCAAGGAGAAGGGACGCTGGGCCGAGGTGAAGAATGAAGACCTCTGGCGCCAGCTCGACGAGCTCGCGCAGTCACACCGGGTCAAGTACACCCGCGTCGCCGGCCACAGCGGCCACCCGGAAAACGACCGCGTGGACGAGCTCGCCGTCGCGGCGTATCAGCAGTACTTGAAGTAGCCGCGGATGAACGCGGATCCACGCGAATGATCGTCCGTGGGGCGGGGTCCGCCTGCTCGGCTACTTGCTAACCGGCGAGTCGAAGCGTTCACCTAGCGTCCGGCGGTCGTTTCCGCCGAACCGCATCCGCGTCTTTCCGTGTTCATCTGTGGCCCCTCCGACCCTTAGCGAGCCGATCGAGTCGCTGCCGCGGGTTCCGCAGCGGCTGGTTCAGGCGCTCGCCCGCAAGGGCCTGCGGACGGTCGCCGACCTGCTCTTCTTCTTCCCGCGAGACTACGAAGACTTCCGCGACCGGCGGAAGATCGCAGACCTGGAGGAAGACCTCGCGCAGACCATCGCCGGTGAGGTGGTGGACGTCGACTCCCGCGGAGGCTTCGGCAAGAGCCGTGTCGGCGTGGTTGTGGAGGACGATACCGACGCGCTGCGCGCCATGTGGTTCAACCAGGCGTTCATGCGAGACAAGTTCGTCCCCGGGCAGCGGGTGCAGCTCTCCGGCAAGCCGAAACGCAAGGGCCAGCGATGGGAGATGGTCCATCCCCGCGTCGCCTGGCTCGGCGAAGAGGACGACGCGGCAGGCGATGAGGGGCTGCTCGCCGTCTACTCGCTAACCGAGGGCGTTTCGCAGCACCACATGCGGCGGCTCGTGGCCGAGGCGGTCGAGCGCGACGCGGACACGCCCGAGGAGGTGCTGCCGACGGCGCTGCGTGACGAGCAGAGCGTGCTCGGCCTGGGCGACGCGCTCCGCCAGATCCACGCCCCCGCCGATGAGTCGCAGCGCGACGCGGCCCGCCGGCGGTTCGTCTTCCAAGAGTTGCTCGTGCTGCAGCTTGCCCTCGCCGCGCGGCGTCACCAGCAGCGGGTCGGCTTCAACGCCCCCGAGCTGCCGGTCGAAACGCAGCTCGACGCCCGCATCCGCCGGCTGCTGCCGTTCGAGCTCACCGAGGGCCAGTCTCGGGCGATCGCCGACGTTGTGGCCGATATCGCCACCGACACGCCGATGAACCGACTCGTGCAAGGAGACGTCGGCAGCGGCAAGACGATCGTCGCGTTGTACGCGTTGCTCGCCTGCGTGGCGGCGGGGCGCCAGGCCGTGCTGCTGGCCCCGACGGAGATCCTCGCTCGCCAGCACCAGAGAACGTTCGCGTCGCTTCTCAAGGCGAGCCGCGTGCGCACGCGGCTGCTCGTGGGCGGGCTGCCCGATCGGGAGAAGGCAGAGGTCCGCGCGGGGCTCAAGGCGGGCGACGTCGAGCTGGCGATCGGCACGCACGCGTTGCTGCAAGACAAGGTCGACTTCGCCCGGCTCGGACTGGCGGTCATCGACGAGCAGCACAAGTTCGGCGTGCGGCAACGCGCCGCGTTGCGCGAGGGCAAGCACTCCCCGCACTACCTCGTGATGACCGCCACGCCGATCCCCCGCACGATGAGCATGACGCAGTTTGGCGACCTGGACGTGTCGGTCATCGACGGACTGCCGCCCGGTCGGCAGCCGGTGAGCACTTACGTGGTGCCGCCCGATCGGCAGGCCCGGTGGTGGGAGTTCGTCCGCAAGGCGCTCCGCGAAGGGCGGCAGGCCTACGTCGTGGCGCCGCTGGTGGAGGAGTCCGACGCCACCGAGGCGGCGAGCGTCGAGGCGGCACTCGAGCAGCTGGCTAACGGTGAGCTGGCCGACTTCCGGCTTGGTCTGCTGCATGGCCGCATGACGCCCGCCGACAAGGACGCTGCGATGCAGGCGTTCCGGGCGGGCGAGACGCAGACGCTGGTCAGCACGACCGTGATCGAGGTGGGCGTCGACGTGCCCAACGCCACCGTGATGGTGATCGCCTCGCCCGAGCGGTTCGGTCTGAGCCAGCTCCATCAGCTGCGGGGCCGGGTGGGCCGCGGCGAGCTGCCCGGCTACTGCGGCTTGCTCGCTCCCGACGAGCTGTCCGAAGCGGCGGACGAGCGGCTCGCGGCGTTCGCCTCGACGACCGACGGCTTCGAGCTGGCGGAGCTCGACTTCCGGCTGCGTGGCCCCGGCGACCTGTTCGGCGAGCGGCAGAGCGGTCTTCCGCCCCTGCGGATCGCGGACCTGGTGCGAGACGCAGACGTGCTGCTGGAGGCCCGAGACGCGGCTCAGCGGCTCTTCGCGGCGGACCCGGGGCTCAAGGCGCCCGAGCACGCGGCGCTCCGGCGTCAGATGCTGCGGCGTTACGGGGCGTCGCTCGAGCTCGGCGACGTCGGCTGAACCGATCAGCCGCGCGAAACGGCCTAGCCGGCAGATCCGTTGCAGTGGTTCGGCTTTGCATCGTTGGCGACGCGATCCGCCAGCCGGATCGTGAGCTACGTTTGCGGAAACCTGCGCGCGACTCGTGTTCGCAGGGCCGTCTCCCGAAATCGATTGCCGCCCGATGAAGCTCCTTCGCAGCCGTCGCCAAAGCCGCGGCGCCGCCGCCGTCGAATTCGCCGTTGTGGCGCCCGTGTTCTTCTTGGTCGTGCTCGGCATCATCGAGTTCGGCCGAATGATCATGGTGCAGCAGGTGCTGACCAACGCGGCCCGCGAGGGCGCCCGCATCGCGGTGCTCGACTCGGCCACCACGGCCCGAGTGAACACGCGGGTGAACGACTACCTGTCGTCGGCCAACCTTAGCGGTGCGTCGATCACGATCACCCCCAACCCGCCCAACACGGCGGGCTTCGACCAGCCGGTGACGGTGCGGGTGGACGTGCCGTTTGCGGCCGTTAGCGCGCTGTCGCGGCCGTTCCTCGCCGGCAGCACGACGCTCACCGCGCAGTCGGTCATGCGGCGCGAGACCGTCGAGTAAACGGCCTTCGCTCCGGCCCCCAAGAGCGAGCGCCCCTCGTCGGCGCCCCTCGCCCCGTTCAACGCAGACTCCCGCGGCGGGCAAGCAGGCCGCTGGCCTTGG
>JBCBPC010000024.1:0-60659 GCA_039820945.1 Planctomycetota bacterium | reverse complement strand
CGGTTCGGCCGCCGCGGGCTGTGGCTGACCTTTGAGACCCTTGGTCTCGAACTGCTTTAGCGGGACGACCCCCTGCCGGTTCTCGCCCAGGTCGACGATCACCGAATCGAAGGTGACCTGCAGAACCTTGCCCTTGAGCTTCGTCTCGGCAGGCAGCTCAACCGGTGCGGCGGCGGCGTCCATGACGGCCTCGGCCGCCGAGTCCTTCATCAGGGCTTCGAACTCTGCCTCTTGCTCTTCAGAGAGCTGAGCCCGCACGTTCGGCGGTGGGTAGTTCTTGGTGTCCTGCGGCGCTTCGCCCTCGGTCACCGGATTGACCGGCTTGGGCTTGAGGGCGGCGGCTTGCTCCACGCCGCCGGAGCGCGACGAGCCGACCTTGATCCGCTCGCTCGGTCGGTCCGCTTCGGCCACCGGCGCTATGGTTGCGTCCGGGCTCGCGGGCGGAGTCGCCGCTGCGGCGTCGGGCGGTGCGTTGCCAGGCTCCACGCTGCTGGGATCGGCGTTGCCGAGCTCCGCGACTGCCGGCGCCGTCGCGCTTGGCGTTGTCGGCGAAGCCGATTCCGGCTGCTCCGGGGTCGCGACGCCGACCGCTTCGGAGGACGCGGGCGTGGGAGACTCTTCCGGCTTGGCCGGCGACTCGCTGCTCATCGGGCTCAAGGCCTTGGGACTCTGCGGCAGCGGGCCATTCGATTGGACACACTGCCGGCTTGGCGGAACGACTTCGCCACGACGAGGCGAGCGACCTGCCTGTCGCCCGAACCCTCTCACGGCACAGCGGAGAGTTTAGTCATTGCCACGACCGGCTTGCAACGATTCAAGCCGCCGCGCGACGCCGGGGATCACGCGCGCGGCGTTCTGCTGGTACAGCTTGAGCAGTATCGCATCCGGCAGGCCGAGCCCGTGGATGCTCCACAACCCCTGCGGCGGGAAAGGATTTTCTGCGTACGCGAAGTATTCGTCACGGGTCTCGAAGAACCGCCAGTTCGGCAGCAGACGGCCCGCGGGGCGGGGGCCATCGGTGCCGAACAGGATACGATCCTGGTAACGCAGGAAAAACTCGCGGGCTGTGTAAGGCTGGCGCCCTAGCTCGGCGATACGTGAAGAGGTCTCCACCACCAGATTGGGGTAGCGATCGAGCCACTGGCTTACCATCGCCAGGTTCTCGGGGTGATTCGCGATGTGGGCCCCGATGAACGTGGTCCGCGGATGCCGCTCGACGACTCGGTTGCGGGCCGCCAGCAACGCGTCGTGCGACGGCCACGGCCGGCCGGTGGGGTCCACGCCGTGGAAGCTCCAGTCCGGGTGCCGATTGAGTTCTTCCCAACGTTCATTCGTAGCGTCGATCGGCTCGAAGAACGCCACGGGATCCGCCGAGTGGATGATGACCGGCAGGCCGAGCTCGCCGCACGCGGCCCAGATCGGATCCCAACGCGGGTCGTCGATCTCCACAAGCGAACCGTCCGCGTTGCGGTAGTACAGCCCAAGCCGCTTGAAGATCTTCAGTCCGACGACTCCCCGCCGCTTCGCCGCGGCGAGCGACCGGGCCATCCGACGGCCGAAGTCGGGTCGATGACAGTCCCAGGTGGCGAAGTTGTCTTCGGCGCCGTCGCCACGCCAATCCACGTTGGCGAACACCAAGAACCGTTCCGCGTGCGGAGCGAGATACGCCAAGTGCTCTTCCAGCGCGTCGCCCATGCCGCCGTCGAGACTCACGCACAACGCGACGTTTTGCTCGTCCATGATCCGCACGAACTCGTTGAGCCGCTCCGGCACGTGACGGAAACGCAACCGCGGGTGGGTGTGGACGTCGACGACCGGGAACTTCGCGCGCGAGATCGGCGTCCGCTTCGCACGCAACTGCGCCTTGGGGCGGAACTGATCAAGCGCCAGCGGCCGGCCATCGCGACCGTCGAGCGGCTCCGCCCCAGCAACACAGGCGAACAGCGACGCCCCGATCGCGAGTGCGTGCAAGGAGACGTAGGCGCAGAGACCTCGGGGCGTACCCTTCTCTGCGATTCTGCGTCTCTGCACGCCTGACTTTCCGAGTCTGATCACTAGGTGACGTCGCTCAGCCGGAGAAGAACCTTGCCAAGCTGTCCACCGTACGACGCGGCGGTGATGGTGAGGAGCCCTTCGCCTGGAGCCGCTTCGATGGCCCGCCGCATCGCGTCACGGACCGCCGCCTCGTTTTCGCCGTCGATAATGACCTCGTACGCGGCTTTCGCCCCGGCGGGCAGCTTCGTCTCGACGCGGTCGGCAAGCGTCGGGCAGTACGCCTCGTTGGTCGAAGCGACGAGGTTCTTGTAACGCGAGCCGACCTTGCTGCCGCTGCGGCACACCCCACCGGGAAACGGCGTGACGACTCCGGGCAACGGCGCAATGGCGTCAACGGCACGCCGCGCTGCGTCCAGGGCGCCGTCGGCCGTCGATCCCGCGAAAACGAGGTTGCCCCCGGCGACGCCACGCCCAACGCCCATCGTCGTTGGCAGCATCGCCTTGCCTTCCATAATCGGTAGCGACCAACCGCCCTTAGTCTGCAGTTCATACCCGTCGCCAAAGTACCGCAGATAGTCGCCCAACGGCGCACGATCGTGGGCCTCGGGCAATCCGTCGAACACCGCGACCGTAGGACACGTGAGCAGGCACTGGCCGATGCGGTTGGCGACCGAGTGGCCGAGCTTCTTGGCTGCGAAGCCGAACGCCATAATCGCGGCGCCAGGGCGACCGTCGTGTGTTTCGTCCGGCAAGAGCCCGCGCTCCACGCCGACCTCCGCGTCGCAGCCGATGACGCTCGTTCCGTAGCCGGTGACCGCGGTCACCGCGGCGTTGAGCCAGTGCTCATCGGCCGCCGTGACAACGAGCCGCGCGTAGCGGGCGTCGAACGCCTCGGCGTAAGCCTCTCGGTCGACGACGGCTGGCGTCACGCTAGAACGCGCCCCCGCCGGTCGGCTCCACGTCTGCGGGCGTCGGCTCGTCTAGCGGCTCGTGCTCATCGGCCCCACACCCGCCGCCGCCAGGACCCGGGTTATAACTGCGCCGTACAGGAACGGCGTTCGGATCAAGCGGACACGCCCGCAGAGCGGTAAGAACCCCGTGGATCTTCTCATGCACGCGTGTGGTGGCCGAGATCACCAACGCTCCGCGGTGCGGAGCCGGTCGGACCTCGGCCACGCCGCCGCCGTTCTCGGCCCACGTATCTGGATCAACCGTCGCGACGAGACTGTCGAGCAGTCCATGGTAGTCTGGCTCGTCTCCGAACAGGTCGCGTACCGGGTAGACCGCGACCGACATCTCGTCGTAAGCCTCATCCAAGCTCGTGATCACCAGCGTCCCGCCGCGAACAAAGCTGGTGAGTTCCAGCGGCCGCAGCATCTCATCGAGCGCAACGCTCAACTTCACACCGACGAGGCGGAGGGTGATCGGCTCGTCGTTCGCGATGCCGACGTCGTCGAGCCGTTGCCGATCCAAGATGATTGCGAGCTGGTGTTCCTCTCCCAGCAAAGCGACGACCTTCTCGAGCGGCATCTCATCGAAGTCGAGCCCGGATGAATCGAGACGCTGGTCGAGCACGCGGAGCACCCGCTCGGTCGCCTCGGGGTCGGCGTCGACCCAGTACCGCTGCTGCGTTGGGGCCGTTTCGGCGGCGCTCGTGAGCGGCGCGCAGGTGAGGATCGCGATCACGCTTAGGGTTCGCACGTTGGTCGCCTCGCTTCGTGGCCAGGCCGTGGCGCGGACGGCGGGCGGGTCACGCCAGCCAAGCAGCCACGCAGGGTTCGGTTCCACGGGCGAGTGTGGCGGCCACAGGGCGCCGTGTCAAAACACGAGTGAGGAGCGAACGATCTTGCCACCGCTGTCGTACGCACCGTCGCCGCGGAAGCGGCACCAACGCACTAGCATCTCCAGACGCAGGTCGCCCAGGTCAAGATCGTCCAGGCGTTCGTCGGCGGCGGCCAGCACCACCCTGCGGTACGGCAACGCGATCTCGTGGCGGAAGCCGAGGCCGGACTCGGATAGATCGCGTCCGATCACGAACTGCATGCCGGGCAGCGGCTCGAAGGCGTCGCGACGGCCCGTCGCCGCTTCCGCGACACGCAACCGAAACGGGAACACGGCCCGCTCGGCACGACGCCGCTCGTCGCGTCCACGCGTAGGCTTCAACAGCGCATGCAGTCGGCCACGCGTGGTGTCGGCGCGAATGTCGGGCGCACGGAGCGTCATCGGCGGGCCTCGAACGGGGCACAAGAAGAGAAACGGCGGGGGGTTTCCCGCCATCTGAAACCTACCTCGCCCGCGCGTGCTCGGACGGGCGCCGCGCGAAAAAGCGGCCGCCGGCGAGCGCCGCACAACCGTCGCGACACTTCCCCCATCGAGCGGGGACCTACCCCGCGAGCCAGCCGACCAGCCTCACGGCGGCCCAGCCGATGACACCGACCGACGCCGACGCCGAGGTGACCAGCAGCGTCAAAGCCAACGCTCGTTCAAACGCGTCGGGCGCCTCTTCGATCTGCGCTCTCCGCGAGCGGGCCTGCGACTCGCGGCTGGCGGTCCAGGTCCGGCGGGCCGGCGGCGCCACGGCTCGACGGTAGATCCTCGCCGGCAGCGTTCGCCCGCTTGGCAGCGGTCCCTCTGCCGCTGTCCCGAGCGGCGCGAGCACCGCGTCATCGCGAACGCGGAACGCCGGCAGCTGCGCTTCTTCGCCGGCTGGCAGGGACTCGTGAAACGCGTCCGGCGCAGGCCGCAACGCCTCGGCGAGCTGCCGGCAGCTCTCGCACTCTTCGAGGTGCGAAATGACGGCTTGGTCGTCGGCATCAAGCCCGACGAGGGGGCCGCGCGTCAACGCAGCAAACGCTTTCTCGCAATCCATACACGCAGCGAAGGCACGCGGCCTTTGCCGCGCGCGATCGATCCCTTGGCCAACGATAAGAACCCGCGAAGAGCTTGGATTGCCGCCTCACAAAAACCTATCGCTGGGCCAACTCGTGGACCAGGGCGAATCAGCGTTGCGTCGGTTATCCGAGGTCGCCGAGGGCTTCGAGCACCTGCTGGTCATGCCCGTCGACCTTCACCCGTTTCCACAGCTTCGCCACCTTACCTTCGGCGTCGATGAGGTAGGTGCAACGCTGGATGCCCATCGACTTCTTGCCGTACATGTTCTTCTCGCGCCACGCGCCGTACTTTTCGGCCACCTTGTGATCGGCGTCGGCGAGCAGCGGGAAGTTGAGCGAGTACTTGTCGCGAAACTTCTCATGGCTGGCGACGTCGTCGGGGCTGACACCCAGCACGGTGGCGCCGGCGGCGGTCAACGCGTTCTCGGCGTCGCGGAACGCGCAAGCTTCCTTGGTGCAGCCGGGCGTGTCGTCTTTCGGGTAGAAGTACAGTACGACGGGCGAGCCGCTCAGCTCGGATAGGCGAACCTTCTCGCCGCTGTCCGCTGTCAGGGTGAAGGCGGGCGCCTTGCCGCCCGGTTCGATCCAGCCGTCTTCGCTCTTGGTCGCCATAGCCGTTCGCTATTCCTGTACACGCGTGTTTGATGGGTCGCCACGCGGCGGGCCCGACCGTCGGCACGCCGCTGGTGTGAAGAGTCTAGGAATCCGGGCGTATTCGGGCGCCCCCGGCACGAATCGAGGTCGACAAAACGGATGGCGGCGCCCGACAACGGCTGGAGCCGCGGCGGCGACCTAGAACCTGAACCAGACGTCGCCCGCGTGACGAGTCGTGACTAAACTAAGGGAAGGATCCATCAGGAGACCGCCTATGCCCAAACTCCTCGCTTCGGAGCAGGCCATCACCAGCGACAACTTACTCCCTTCCGCCGAGACGCCGGCGCCGCCCATCGACAGCGGCGGAACCGACGCCCGCGAACCGATCGGCCCGGGGCTGCGGCAGCCCCCCCTCTCCACCCGCCCCGCGGGTCAGGCCGAGCGTAGTCTCGAGCTAGCCATGGCGGCAGCCCAGGTGGCGCACGACAACCGCGGCGGCGACGTCCGCGTGCTCGACCTTCGTGAGGTGACGCCTGAGTTCGACTACTTCGTGGTCGCCACCGGGAAGAGCCGTCGGCAGCTGCACGCGATCAGCGAGGAGATCGATCACAAGCTCGAGGACGACCTGGGCGACCAGCGCCGCAGCATCGAGGGCTACGACGACAGCCGCTGGATCTTGCTCGACTACGGATCGGTCGTGATCCACATGTTCGACGAAGAGACGCGTGACTACTACGCGATCGAGGACCTGTGGAACGACGCGAAGCCGATCGACCTGCCGTGGGCCGGGGACGACGCCTGACGGTCGCTCGGGGATAGACACGGGTCCGCTGGAGACAGCGAGCTCGGTGGCGCCTTCCCCGCAGCGCCTTGCCGCTGCGGGGGCGTGCGTTCATCCTCCACCCCATGAACGCTCTTGAAGAACTGCGTCGTCGCTTCACCCTGACCCTCGACGGGCTCGCCGGAGATCCAGCGGCGATCGCCCAGATGGTGCTGCCCAGCCAGGACGCCAAGTTCGGCGACTACCAAGCGAACTGCGCGATGCCCCTGGGCAAGCGGCTGGGCAAGCCGCCGCGCGAGGTGGCGGCACAGCTCGTCGAGCGGCTGACCGCTGCCGATGGCTGGGCTGACTTCTGCGACACGCCCGAGATCGCCGGCCCCGGCTTTATCAATCTGCGGCTGCGAGACGACTGGCTCGCCGCGCAGCTGAGCGCCGCGCTGGTCGATACGGATCGTCTCGGCGTGGCGCCGGTCGCCACGCCCCGCAAGTACGTGCTGGACTACTCCAGCCCGAACGTGGCCAAGCCGATGCACGTCGGCCACATACGCTCGACGGTGATCGGCGCCGCGCTGTACGAGGTGCTCGGCTTCCTGGGGCACGAGGTGGTAAGCGACAACCACGTCGGCGACTGGGGCACCCAGTTCGGGATGATCATCTACGGCTACAAGCACTTCGCCGACGAGGCGGCGCTGGCCGAGGCCCCCGTCCCGGAGCTCAGCCGACTGTACAAGCTGGTCAACCGAATCGGCGACCATCAAGCGACCGTCGCCGACAAGCTGCCGGCGCTCGGCGTGAAGATCACCGAGCAAGCAGAGCGAGTCGCGGGCCTCCAATCCGCCGAGCCCACCGGCGACGCCAAGAAAGACAAGCAAGCCGCCAAGAAGCTGCGGCAGGCCGAGGGCGCGCTGGCTGAACTCGAGAAGGAGCAAGCGTCGCTCGAAGCAACGGTCGCCGAGTTCGAGGCGAACGCCGAGCTCGCGAAGCTCAACGCCGCCCACGCCAACATCGGCGCCGCGGCGCTCGCCGAGACCGCCAAGCTGCACGCGGGCGACGCTGAGAACGTCGGCCTGTGGAACCGGTTCCTGCCGGCGTGCCTCGACGAGATCCAGCTCACCTACGATCGCCTGGGCGCCTCGTTCGACCACACGCTGGGCGAGAGCTTTTATCACGACCGACTAGCCGGCGTCGTCGAGACGCTCCAGTCAAAGGACCTCGCTCGTGAGAGCGACGGCGCCCAGTGCGTGTTCCTCGACGGGCACGACGCCCCGTTCATCGTGCAGAAGAAGGACGGCGCTTTCCTCTACGCCACCACGGACCTGGCCACGATCCAGTACCGCATGGAGGAGTGGCGGCCGGACGCCATCCTGTACGTGGTCGATCACCGCCAGTCGTTCCATTTTGAGCAGCTCTTCGCCACGGCCAAGCTACTCGGGTACGACGACCTGGAACTGCAGCACATCTCCTTCGGCACCGTGCTGGGCGAAGACGGCAAGCCGTACAAAACCCGCAGCGGCTCGGCGGTCGGCCTGATGGGCCTGCTGGACGAGGCCGTGGATCGCGCCGGCGCCATCGCCGCCAAGAGCAGCGTGCTGGAGACCGACGACGAGCGGGCCGCCGTCGCCGAGCGGATCGGCATCGGCGCCATCAAGTACGCCGACCTGTCGCACAACCGCACCAGCGACTACGTCTTCAGTTACGACAAGATGCTCGCCATGCAGGGCAACACCGCGGCGTACATGCAGTACAGCGTTGCCCGGGTGAAGAGCATTTTCGGCAAGGGCGAGGTCGACCTCCAGTCGTTAAGGATCGCCGGGGCCGAGCTTTCGCTTGCCGAGCCGGCCGAGCGGGCCTTGGCGATCGAGCTGCTGCGGTTCAGCGAGGCGCTCGCCCGCGTCGCTGCGGAGTACAAGCCGAACCACCTGACGGCGTACCTGTTCGACCTGGCGCAACGCTTCGCCGAGTTCTTCGAGCAGTGCCCCGTGCTGAAGGCCGATGACGAAGCGACGAAAGCAAGCCGCCTGCGGCTGTGCGACCTAACGGCCCGCACGCTGGAGCACGGGCTGCGGCTGCTGGGGATCGAGACCGTCGAACGGATGTGAGCGAACGTCGCCACATCATCGTCGCAGATCATCGACGGTCAGTGATCGCTGCGAGACATGTCGGATCCGCAAGACGACGATCTCGTCGCGATCGACAACGTACAGAACACGATGCGTAGCTCGCACGCCAAGACCGTAAGGCATCTGCCTCAGTTCCGCTGCAACGAGTGAAGACTCCGGGGCGAGCCCATACTGCGTATAGCTACTCGAAAGTGCGGCGATTCTGTGCCGAACCTCCGAGTACCACCGGAGGGCCTGTTCGGAGGATCGATTGCTGGCCCACCAGTCGTGTGCCGCCTGCAAGTCAAGCTTGGCGGCATCCGTAATGACAACCCGCATCAGCTGTCAGCGGGCATACTGTTCTTCGCTCGGAACTCGCGATCGAACTCGTCGAAGTCCTGCACGCGACCCGCTCGCCAGTCTTCGATTCCCTCCTGAATCGCACGCAGTTCTTCGTCTTGCGCGTCGAGCGCATCGAGCGCTTGACGGATCACCGTGATTTCGTCCTCGGCGGACCGCGCTAGCAGTCGATTCGCTAAGTCGGTCGGAAGAGTGATCTGCACGGCTAGGCTCCTGAATCGGTGTCGCACCTCAGTATACCACCAAAGTGCGTCCGCTGAGCGTTGCGTGTCACGCCACTGACTCGAGGCGCCAACCGTTGATGCAACGACCCATCGCCCCAGTGGAAGCCGACCGAGGGCGATGTGGACGATGGACTCCAGACACCGCGAGGGGTCGGCATTCCAGGGCGGTCGAGTGAACCTACACCCGCCGGATCGCTAGCCCTCGTCGGCGTCGCCCGCGACTAGTGGGTAGACGATGCCCGCCAGGATGGCGCCCAGCAGCGGGCCGACCCAAAACAGCCAGAGCTGCTGCAGCGCAACGCCGCCGGCCACCAACGCAGGCCCGGTGCTACGGGCTGGGTTCACCGACAGGTTGGTCACCGGAATGCCAATCAGGTGGATCAGCGTGAGTCCCAGCCCGATGGCGATCGGCGCGAATCCCGCTGGCGCCCGGGCGTCGGTCGCTCCGAGGATGATCAGCAAGAAGAAGAACGTCAGCACGATCTCCGCGACGCCGCACGCCAGCAGCGAGTAGCCGCCGGGCGAGTTCTCGGCGTAGCCGTTGGTGGCGAAGCCGCCGACGCTCTCGAACCCTGCCTGCCCGCTCACGATCACGTACAGCACGCCCGCGGCAGCGGCCGCTCCCGCGACCTGGGCGATGACGTACGGCACGAAATCGGCCCCGCTGAACCGTCGCCCGACTAGCAACCCCACGGAGACGGCCGGGTTGAGGTGGCAGCCGGAGATGTGGCCAACGGCGTACGCCATGGTGAGCACGGTCAGGCCGAAGGCGAACGACACGCCGAGCCAGCCGATGCCGACGTCGGCCACGCCCGCCGCGAGCACCGCGCTGCCGCAACCGCCAAAGACCAACCAGAACGTGCCGAGGAACTCGGCTGCACACTTCTTGCCTAACGACATGGTCGATCCTTGACGGGGTGGAATCGTGGTGGTGGGACGAAATCGGCGCCGTGGCTGACGCTCACAACGCTCGAGCCATCGGCCATCGCAAAGACGAGGGGGCGTGTTATGGCTCGGCGAGCCGCGACGCCGCAAGCTCGGAATTTGGCAGGCCGCATGCTCCTTCCCGACCAGACCCCAGGCGCGGCCCGACGGCCACGCAGGGCGATGCCGAGGTCAAACCGCGCGGCGTGACTTTCGCCCCGTGCGCCCGTAAACTGCGGGGCCGCTCGGTCAGCTCGCTGTAAACCCTGCCCACCCCGCATGTTCGACGCCCTTCAAGAAAATCTCGGCGCCGCCTTCAAGACCCTCCGGGGCCAGGGCAAGCTGACCGAGGCGAACATGCGTGACGGGCTGAAGCTCGTCGAGAAGTCGCTGCTCGAGGCGGACGTCTCGTACGAGGTGACCCGCTCGTTCATGGGCCGGGTCTCCGAGCAAGCGCTCGGCGAGAAGGTGATGGGCTCGCTGCGGCCCAGCGAGCAGGTCATCGGCATCGTCTACCAAGAGCTCGTCAACCTGATGGGCCCGGTCGACCACTCCCTGCACCTCAAGGGCAAGGGCGACGTTACCGTCCTGATGATGTGCGGCCTGCAGGGCTCGGGGAAAACGACCACCTGCGGCAAGCTGGGCCGGATGCTGAAGCAGGCCGGCCGGCGCCCGCTGCTCGTTGCTGCCGACCTGCAGCGTCCTGCGGCGATCGATCAGCTGCACGTGCTGGGCGAGCAGATCGGCATCCCTGTCTTCAGCGACCGCGACACGCAGGACCCAGTGAAGGTGACCGGCGCGGCGGTCGAGCGGGCCAAGAAGCTGGAGGCGGATGTCGTCATCCTCGACACCGCCGGCCGGCTGCACATCGACAACGAGTTGATGGACCAGCTCAAGCGGGTCGACAAGCGGTGCGGCCCCGATCAGGTGTACCTAGTCGTCGATGGCATGACCGGCCAAGACGCCGTCAACAGCGCCAAGGCGTTCAACGAGGCGCTCGAGCTGGACGGCGTCATCATGACGAAGCTCGACGGCGACGCCCGCGGCGGAGCCGCGATCAGCGTCAAAGAAGTGACCGGCGTGCCGCTCAAGTTCATGGGCACCGGCGAGCACCTGGAGAACCTCGAGCCGTTCCACCCAGAGCGGATGGCCGGCCGGATTCTCGGTCAGGGCGACATGATGTCGCTGGTTGAGAAGGCTCAGCAAGAGTTCGATCAGGACGAGGCCAAGCGGCTTGAGGAGCAGCTTTCGAAGGGCGAGTTCTCGCTCGACGACTTCCTCAAGCAGATGCAGCAGATCAAGCGTCTGGGCCCGTTGCGGAAGGTCATGGGCATGATCCCCGGCATGAGCCAGATGCTGGGCGACATGGACGACATCGACGCGGAGGGCGACCTCAAGCGGCTGCAGGGCATCATCCACTCGATGACGCAGGAGGAACGCCGCAAGCCGAAGGTCATCGACCAGAGCCGCCGGCGGCGGATTGCCGCGGGTTCGGGCGTCGAGCCGCACGAGGTGAACGAGCTGGTGAAGCAGTTCGACGCGATCGCCCCGATGATGACCGCCATGGCGGGCAAGGGCGTGGGCGACCGTATGAAGATGGTCAAGGAAGTGCAGGCCCAGATGATGGGCAACCCTTCCGGCCAGCTCGCCAAGAAGAAGCAGAGCACCGGCAAGCGGCTCACCGCCAAGGAGAAGGCCCGGGCCCAGAAAGACCGGGCGAAGCGGCTCAAGCAGCTCAAGAAGCAGAAGAAGGGGCGGTAAACGCCCCCGGCCGCGCCCTGCCCGCGGTTCTCGGGGCGTCGCATCGCCCCCGTTGTCCGGAGGCGTGCCGCCCTGCATTCCCGGATGAAAACGGCCAGAGCCCTTGCCAGCGAGGCCCCCGGCCCGCCATATTACGTGGCTCCGAACAACCCGCCTGCTCCGGCTGTGACCATTGCGTCTGTGCTGGGCGGCCTCACGTGAAACGCACGAGACAACGGCTGTGGCTGTACGCATCCGCATGAAGAAGATGGGCCGGTCCCATCGTCACTTCTTCCGCATCTGCGCGATCGATAAGCGATCGCCCCGCGACGGCAGGGTGCTGGAGGAGCTCGGCACTTACGATCCGATGATCACCGACGCGGACGCCCGCGCGGTGCTCAAGCGAGAGCGGATCGACCACTGGCTGAGCGTCGGCGCCCAGCCGTCTGAGAAGTGCGCCGTGCTGATCAAGAAGTACGGCAGCGAGGGCACGCACCTCGACGCCCAGAAGGCCGCGCTCGAGAAGCTCTCGATGCCCGTAGAGCTGCCGGACCCCGGCCCCCCGGCCTCGACGCCCCAGAGCGACGAGCCCGAGGCCGCCGCCGAAGAGGCCAAGTCAGAGGAAGCCAAGCCGGAAGAGGCTGCGGCAGAAGAATCAAAGGGCGACGATCCGAAGCCCGAGGCGCCGGCCGCCGAAGAGGCGAAGGCCGACGAGAAGCCCGCCGAGGAAGCCCCCGCAAAGGAAGAGGCCAAGAGCGAGTGAGCCGCCGCGGCACGCTCTGCCTGAGCTGAGCCATGCGGTTCGACGTTCTTACCTTGTTCCCGGAGATCTTCTCCGGCTACCTGACCCAGAGCTTGCTGAAGCTGGCGATCGACCGCGACCTCGTCTCGGTCCATTTGCACAACCTCCGCGACTACTCCAAAGGAAAGCACAAAGAAGTCGACGATCGGCCGTTCGGTGGCGGCCCCGGCATGCTGATCAAGCCGGAGCCCACGATCGACTGTGTCGAAGCCGTCCAAGCGGAAGCATCGGCCGGCGGCCCCGGCAGGCTGCTGATGATGACCCCGCAGGGACGCCGGCTCGATCAGCGGTACGCCGAGGACCTCGCCCAGAGCCCCCGACTGCTGCTGCTGTGCGGCCGGTACGAGGGCTTCGACCAGCGGGTCTGCGACCTGCTGCGGCCCGAGGAAGTGTCGATCGGCGACTACGTGCTCAACGGCGGCGAGGTGGCCGCCATGACGATCATCGACACCACGGCCCGCCTCATCCCGGGCGTGCTGGGCGACGACCAGAGCAACCAAGAAGACACGTTCAGCCGAGCCGGCCGCAACCTGGAGCACGCCCAGTACACCCGCCCGCGAGAGTATCGGGGCCTCAGCGTCCCCGAGGTCCTACTGAGCGGAGACCACGAGGCGATCGCCGCCTGGCGAGACGCGAACGCGAAACAACGAACCAGCGAGAGACGAGCGGATTTGGAAGAGGAGAAGGATTGAGGTGGTTAGGTGAATAGGGGTTAGGGTTTTCGACGCAGCTAGACACGCCTGGTTCCCTTCGCTCACAAGCCGCACGGGCTGACCCCCACCAACAGCCCCTCAAGCCCTCACCACCTTAATACCTTACTCCCTCCCGCACGAACTCCTCGCCCCGCACCCCACAACCGCCCCCCAACCGAAGCCCCCCGCCATGTCCCAAGACATCCTCAATAAGGTCGAACAGGCGAGCCTCAAGACCGGGGACGACTACCCCGAGTTCGAGATCGGCGACACGGTCGACGTGCACACGCGGATCCTCGAGGGCAACAAGGAGCGGATCCAGATCTTCTCCGGCGTGGTGATCGCCCGCAGCGGCAGCGGCTCGCGCGAGATGTTCATGGTCCGTCGGATCGTGAACAACGAGGGCGTCGAGCGGAAGTTCCCCGTCCACTCGCCGAAGATCGCCAAGATCGACGTGAAGCGGTCGAGCGTCGTCCGTCGGGCCAAGCTGTACTACCTGCGTGATCGCGTCGGCAAGGCGACCCGCCTGAAGGAACGCCGCCGCGACATCGCCAAGGCCTAGGTTGTGAATCCCCAAGGGACCGAGCAACCAAGGCTTCCTTGGTTGCCTGTGTTCCTGCGTGGTTTCCTCTTCCAACCGCTACCGATCGGTGAGCGCGGTGAGCGCTACGCCGCCCGGATGCTCCGCCGGAAGCGGCACCGGGTTCTGATCGCCGGAGGGCGCAACCGGTACGGCGAAATCGATATCGTCTCGATCGACGAGCGAACGCCCGAGCGGCGGCTTGTGTTCACCGAGGTGAAGACCCGCCGGACGCTGTTCGCCGGCTCTCCGGCCGAGGCCGTGACGCCCGAGAAGCAGCGTCGGCTCATTCGCACCGCTCAGGCGTTCCTGCGAGCGAACGACCTGGAGGACCACCCGTTACGGTTTGACGTGGTGGCGATCCACTGGCCCAAGGGCGCCCGGCGCCCCGCGTCGGCCGAACACTACGAGGCGGCGTTCGCGGCCTTCGGCCGGTAGCGGCTCACGGGCGTTCAGCCGCCCTGCAGCAAGTCATTCACGGTGTTCTCGATGATCTGGTCGCCCGTGGCGCCCTTCCAGCGGAGCTCGCCCTGCCACCACCGGCGGAGGTAGCCGTCCTGATCGACGACGTACACGCACGGCCAGACGGTGTTGCCCCACGCCCGCCAGTTCTCCGACGCAACGTCCACGAGGATCGGGAAGTCGAGGTCGCGCGCCGCCGCGGCCCGGCGCACGTTCTCCGGGTCGCGTTCGCTGCGGGTCTCGGGCGTCTGGATGCCCAGGACGACCACGCCCTGGTCCCGCAGCTTGTCGTGCCATCGCTGGTACACGTCGAAGTTCGCGTGGCAGTTGCCGCACTGGTAGGCGTAGAAGTGCACGACGACGACCTTGCCGCGGAGCTCGGCCATCGTGAGCGGCGGCGAGTTGATCCAGTCGTCGACCGGCACGATCTCGGGGGCCATCGGGTAGATGCGGGCGAGCTTCTTGGTGTCGAACGGATCGCCCATCTCTCGGGCCACCTTCGAGTGCGGCACCGTCTCGATGATCGCGGTTAGCTTCGCCCGCTCGGCGTCGGCAGCCTTCTTCTGCTCCTCGCGCAGCCGGGGGATGTCCGGATCGCCGAAGGTCGTCCGCCCCAGCTTTACCTGGGCCTCCTGCGTGGCGATCGAGAGCTCGCCGAGCGCCGACCGATCGGCGTCGGTCACGCCCAGCGTGGCGGCCAGGTCGTCGCGTAGCAGCACGCGGCCGCCCTGCGACAGGTACTCCAGCTGCCGCAGCCGCCGGCTTTGTTGGGGATTCGCCTGCTCGTCGAACCACGCCCAGACCCGGGCCTCGAGCCGGTCATAGATCGGCGCCTGCTTCTCAACATTGAAGTTGCGTGCCCGGAGCCACTCGCCGTCCACCTCGGCGGCGAAGAGCGCCTCGAGCCCCGAGACCTGCTCCGCGTTCAGCCCGAGCTCTTCGTGCACCTCAGGCGCGTGGACCAGTCCGAGCAGATTCCGCGGGATGAGCGGTGCGTAGCGGCCGAGGTCGACGGGCTCGACCGCCGGGGCGACGTCACTTGTACGTTCGGCCTCAGCATGCGTCGCTGGCGCCGAGCCGACCCAGACCAGCGCGACTGCCGCGATCGTCCGCATTCGTCTATCCTCGAGGGGCTCGCTCATAGCATCGAATACTATCACGCCGGGAGTCGAACGATGGGCGGCTACGTCGCAGTAGTGTGAGAGTCGCTACAGACCGCACGTCACAAAAACCGATCTCGGAAGCGGTGGGGGGGTCGCCGTGAGCCGGCCCAGCTCCCCGCAAGCAATCGATGCCTGCGCAACTGTGTCGCCCGCTGTGGTCTACCCGTAGGCCGTGAGCACTTCGCCGGTCCGCTTCGACGAGGAAGAGTGCGATGTTTATCTTGTTCGGCAAGCGAGCGTTCGGCGAAGTCGATCGGGTCGCGGAGGTAGGTTCCGTCTCCACTCGCTTCTTTCACGTTTGGTACTTCCCCCTCATCCCGCTCGGGAGCTACCTGTTCCCAACGGGCCACAGCAACCACGGGATCCCGGTCCCGCTGAATGTCAAATCGATGCTCGTTGCTTGGGCACGCGCGGTTGCTGTCGCGGTCATGGTGGTCGGTGTGATCGGAGCGATTGTGGCCTACGGAGACCGCGAGTACAACGCGGTGTGGACGTGGCTCATCGCCGTATCCGTGGCCTTCTTCGTCTTCGACCTGTCTCGTTCGTGGCGTGGGCTGGGCAAGGCCTCCGACGATCGTGAGAGTGAGATGCGAAGCCTCCTAGCGTCCGGGAAACCGCGGCGTATCGAGCAGCGTCGAGCTGCGTAGCCTGGAAGAACCGCCAAGGTGTTGGCCACGGACGCGAGCTGAAATCGGCTGTCTTGGCACCCCGAGCGATCGACGGCGACGCGGCTATATAAGTCCGTCGCGTTGACGGCAGCTCCGCGAGTGCGCCGGCAACAGCTCGAACACACGCTCAGGCGGGCACATCCGTCAGCCAAGCGTTGACGCGTTCCGCGTGGGTCCAGTTGATCAGGTGACGGCCGTCGTCGATCCAGTCGGTCACGTGGTCGCGCACGGGCGGGATCACCCAGTCGCCCCGGCCGTGGATCTGGCGGATCGGTACGCCCTGAGCCTCCGCGTCGTCGTCGTTGAAGCGCCAGCCGGCGATCGACTTCGAGCCGGCCATCAGCAGCGGGTAGTCGACCCGCTCGGCGATGCCGCGGAGTCGTTCGGTGTCGTCGGCGTCGAGCTTCTCTCGCCAAGCGAAGAAGCCGGCCAGCCGGCGGAGCGTTGACGGCGCCACGCTCTTGGGGGCCAGGCCGCCCAACGTGCGGGCGATGGCGAACCGCGTGGGCAGCGTTGCCCGGGTGCGGTTCGCGGCGATCAGCATTAGCCGCTCCGGCTTGCGGTCGAGAAACCGGGTCATCTCGACCGCCATCGAGCCGCCGAACGACATGCCGCCCAGCTGGAACGGCTCGCGCGTCATCCCCAGGTGCTTCATCAGATGGGCAAGGTGCTCCGCGGCCGCGGTGAACGACTCCTGGAGCTGATCCAGTTTGGGCAAGATCACAGTGAGCTCGCGGCCGAGCGCGGCCTTCTGCGGCGCGAACAGCTCGGCGTCGGCCCCGAGGCCGGGGATCAGGATCGTTCGCATCGTTTTCCCCATCGTTGAATCGAGCCCTTGAGGAGATGGGGGGATGTTGGCATTGGGGAGAGAAGCGGCGTCGCCCCCGGATCGCCGGCGTCTCCCCGGCCTCCGCGTGCCGACGGACCGATTGCCAGCTCAAAGGCCGCTGGCTAACGTGTCGGCTCTTCGGACTAGCTTACGAGCGGATACTCGCGATGAACATTCTGGTCACCGGCGGCGCCGGATACGTCGGGTCGCATGCCATCAAGCGGCTCGTGGCCGCCGGCCACAAGGTGGTGGTGATCGACAACCTCGTGTACGGCCACCGGGCCGCGGTGGGCGACACGCCGCTGGTCGTCGGAGACCTGTCGGATCGCCCGCTGGTGGAGAAGCTGCTGGCCGAGCACGCGATCGAGGCCGTCATGCACTTCGCCGCGTACGCGTACGTGGGCGAATCGGTCACGGACCCGGCCAAGTACTACCAGAACAACATCGTTGGCACGCTGTCGCTGCTCGACGCGATGGTGGCCACGGGCGTGAAGAAGCTGGTCTTCTCCAGCACGTGCGCCACCTACGGCGAGCCGACCACGGTGCCGATCCCCGAGGACCACCCGCAGTCGCCCATCAACCCGTACGGGTTCACCAAGCTGGTCATCGAGCACGCGATGGCCGACTATCGGCGGGCCTACGGGCTGTCGTACGCGGCGCTGCGGTACTTCAACGCCTCGGGCGCCGCGGCCGACGGCACGATCGGCGAGGACCATACGCCGGAGACGCACCTCATCCCGCTGGTGCTCGACGTGGCCCTCGGCAAGCGGGAGCACATCACCGTCTTCGGCGATGACTACCCGACGGCCGACGGCACCTGCATCCGCGACTACATCCACGTGGACGATCTGGGCGACGCCCACGTCGCGGCGATCGAGAAACTGGGCGCCGGCGACGACGGCGAGCCCGTCGAGTTACGGGTAAATGTCGGCACCGGCAACGGAGCGAGCGTCCGTGAGGTGATCGCCGCATGCGAGAAGGCGACCGGCAAGCCGATTGCCGTTGTCGACGGTCCGCGTCGTGAGGGCGACCCGCCTGAGCTCGTCGCGGATCCGTCCGGCGCCGAGCGGCTGCTCGGGTGGCGTGCCAAGCACACCGACATCAACGAGACCGTCGCCAGCGCGTGGCGTTGGCACGAGTCGCACCCGGACGGGTACGCCGACCGATGAGCCGCGTCGCGACGATCGCTCGGGGCGCTGCTGGCCTGGCAATCGTTGTGTTGCTGGCGCGGACGTTCGTCGCGATCGGTTGGCTGCAGCCGATCGTGGTTTCTGGCGGTTCGATGGCGCCGCGCCTGCTGGGCGATCACCTGGTTGCGGCGTGCCGCGCCTGCGACGCGCGGTGGCCGATCGATCGGCACGCGACGCAGCCCAACGCCTGCCTCCACTGTGGCGATGCCGACGTCGCGATCGTGGGTGACGGCGAAGCCGATCAGCTGCTTGTCCGGCGTGTTTGCTCGCTGAAGGGCGTACGCCGAGGGGACACGGTGGTGCTGCGTTCGCCGGAAGACGCCTCCAAGCTGCTGGTGAAACGCGTGCTCGGTCTGCCGGGCGAAGAGGTCGCATTCATCGAAGGCGATGTCTGGATCGATGGCCAACGGCTGGTGAAGTCGCTCGACGAACAGCGACGCGTCCGGATCGAGCTACCACACGAACCTGGCTCGGCTTGGCTGCCTGGGCGAATAGGAATCCTTCGGGGCGGCGACCGCCGCGAGCTCGTCTATTGTCAGCCGCTCACGGACGATCTGCCGTACAATGCGGACGTTTCGCGTCGGTTGGTTCCCGTCACCGACTCAGCGATCGAGTTCGAGCTCTCCCCGATCGGTAGCGGCCAAGTGCTGGTTGATCCAGGCTGGCCGGCTGACCTACGTGTACGCCTCGGTTGGTTCCAATCGGGACTCCGGAGCTTGCAGGTCTTCCGCGGCGTTACGCTGGTTCAACACCTCCCGCTTCCGACCGGCGATCGGTTGGATGTCGCGATCTCAACGTTCGATCGCCGGTTGGTGGCGGCCGTCAACTCGGCGGTGGTCGCAAGTCTCCCACTGACCCAGAACCCGATGGCGCCGCCGAAGTCGCCGCGTTTGGTCAACGACAGCGCGAGCCGAATCAAAAATCTTCGCCTCTACCGAGACGTCTACTACGAGGCCCCGCCGGGCGTCTCGTGGACGCTGGGCGCCGATGAGTTCTTCGTCGTCGGCGACAACCAGGCGATCTCGCGCGACAGCCGCCACTGGGACGCCCCCGCGGGAGTCCCCGGTCGGCTGATTTTGGGAATCGTCGCCGAGTAGCGTGGGAGAGTTGAGACGGCCGCTGAGTACAATCGGGCAGGTCGTTCGCTCGCCTCCCAACCCCAAGACCACCGTGGACCGAGAAGAGGTCGTCGCACGGATGGCCCAGGGGCCGATCCGCATCCACATGAACGACGGCAAGGTCTACACGCTCGAGTCCGACCGCGAGGCCATCGTCAGCCAGACTTCCGCCCACGTGCTGCACCGCAGCGAGAGCGACGGGCGACTCCGCGCGATGGTGCTGCCGCTGGTGACGATCGCGGGGGTCGAACCGCTCGAGGCCTCGGCGTAGGGCCCACGTGGACCCGTGTCGGGCGGCCGGAGCCCGCCAGCGGGCGAACCGCTTCCCCAGGGGCGGTCCAGACGCTAATCTGTGCGGCTCGCGATATGGGGCGGTAGCTCAGTTGGGAGAGCGCTGCGTTCGCAATGCAGAGGTCGGGAGTTCGAACCTCCTCCGCTCCACTGGTTTTTTTGGCGGGCTTGGCTTGGCTTCGCCAAGACCTCGGCTCGCGGTTGCTGGCCGGTGAGCGTCAACGGGGCCGATGCTGTGCGCGATTGGCGGTTGACCGCACCAGCCATTGCGTTGCACCGCCGTCGGACCGTGCCTCCGGCTGTCGCGGCCTGAAACCGCGTCTTCCTGCGGGCGATTGGCTCGGCCCGGTGTGCTCCCCCGGTTGGTGTTGCTTGCTGGCGGCGGGCGCCCCATGCTCTGGGCTGTCCGAGGCGGTGTCCTGTCTCTCGATTCGCCCTTGTCAGGAGTTCTGGCTGTGAAGCTCACCGAGTTCTACACCGCGGTCGCCGGCCGCGTGGATACCGCGAAGACCAGCATCAACGCCGCCGAGACCCGTCGCGTTCTGTCCGAGGCGTTCCTCGTCCTCGCAAAGCTGCCCGCGGCCGAGGCGGCCGACGTGTTCGCCAAGGGAATGACGACCGCCGCGAAGAAGTCGGCCAAGAAGTAAGCCGGCCGTCACGCCAACGGGTCGGCCGATCGAGTTGGTCGTCCCCAAGAGTGTCTCCGCGATGCCCCGATCGGCGTACTTGCACGTGCCGTTCTGTCGGCACCGGTGCGGCTACTGCAACTTCGCGGTGGTCGCCGGCCGCGGCGATTTGGTGGACGACTACTTGCGGTCCGTTGCCACGGAGCTTTCGTGGCTCGATCGGCCTCGCCCGGTCGAGACGTTGTACTTCGGCGGCGGCACGCCGACGCAACTGCCGCTGGCGAAGCTCTGCGAGCTCCTCAAGCTCGCGGACCGTTGGTTCCCTGCGGCCGACGGCGTTCAGCGGGAGTGGACCGTGGAGGCCAACCCGGCCGACCTGCCGCCCGACGCGATCCGAACGCTCGCCGAGCACGGGGTAACGCGGCTGAGCCTCGGCATGCAGTCGCTCAACGCCGCAAAGCTCGAACGGCTCGAACGCGATCACACGCCCGACGACGTCCGGCGGATCGTCGACGCGGCTCACGAGGCTGGCCTGGCCGTTTCGGCGGACCTCATCTTCGCGGCGCCCGGGGAGACGCTCGACGATTGGCTCGCCGATCTCGACGCGGCGATCGCGCTCAACGCGGAGCACGTCTCGACGTACGGCCTGACCTACGAGAAGGGGACGACCTTCTGGTCGCGACGGCGACGTGGCGATCTGGCCGAGGGCGACGAAGACGTGCAAGCCCGCATGTACGAGTCGGCGATCGACGGCCTGACGGCGGCGGGCTTCGAGCACTACGAGGTGTCCAACCACGCTCAGCCGGGCCAGCGGAGCCGACACAATGAGGCGTACTGGGCGGGCCAGGAGTACTTCGCCGCCGGCCCCGGCGCCGCTCGCTACGTCGACGGCGTGCGCGAGACGAACCATCGCAGCACGACGACCTACCTGAAGCGGGTGCTCGCGGGCGAATCGCCCGTCGCGGAGCGAGATCACCTTTCCGACGAGGCCCGCGCACGCGAGAGGCTCGTCTTTGCCCTGCGGCGGCTCGAGGGTGTCGACATCGAGGCGTTCGCGGCTGCGACCGGCTACCGCATCGACGAGCTAGCGGGCGACGCGATCCGCGCCGCAGTTCAACACGGGCTGCTCATGCAGAACAAGAAAACGCTGCGGCTCACCCGACGCGGCTTGCTCGTCAGCGACGCGTTGTGGCCCGAGCTCCTCTAGAGCGTCCCTGCCTCAAGCGTCTCGGCCTAGAGCGGAGCCCGGGGGAGCCGGCGCCGGTACGGCGGATCCGCCATCGCGGGCGGCTCGGCGTCCATCTCGGCCGCCCACACGTCACGCTCGTCTTCGGTCGCGTAGTAGCGGAGCCACGTGTCCGGGTCGTCGCTCATGTTCGCGCAGTCCCAATGCAGGTAGGTCGTGCGGTTCTCGAGCTTCTTCTCGAAGCTCGGCAGGATGTCGCGGGCGATGAGCGTGTACAGCTCGCGATCCGACAGGTGATCCGTGAAGTCGAGCACCACGTGCTTCGAGTACAGCGACCGCACCGTGTCGGCCAGCGAGCGGCGTACCTCTTCGTCGTCGAGCGTGTCGGCGTCCGGCAGGGCGAGCGTCGGCTCAAACCATTCGGCGATCGGCAGCATCGGCGCCCGTTCCCAAGCGAGCATGGACTCGAGGAACGCGTTCTCGACGTCGGTCGGCATGCGGGCCGAGTTCACGGAGCCGATCGACTCATCGAACAGAGGCTCCAGCTCGTTGCGCAGCTCCGCGTTGCGGAGCAGGCATTCGACCGGATCGGTGGGTTGGGGACGGTGCCTGTGCATCGCAGGCCGCCCGCTTGTGTGACGGGCGGCGTCTTCGTCGGAGGGGACGCCCAGCCCCAAGTGCGGGGCGGTGAAGCAACTCAGTTTCGACTTTATCAACGGCCCGCGGACGGAGGAAGCGATTGAAGCCCCCGTCTTGCGGTTCCCACTCGTCGCCTCGGGCGCCTGATCGGCACGACACGCAAGGTCGCCCGAAACGGATTGCGCAACCCTCACACCCGGCGCCAGCGCAAGCGGCGCCGTCGGTCAGCCGCCGCTCGGGATCTCGATGCCCATCTCCGCCATCAGCATCTGCAAGTCCTCCCACGCAGGCCGCTTGGCCGACGGGTTCCGCAGCAGGTACGCCGGGTGATAGGTGCACACCACCTTGCGGCCGAGGTGCTCGTGTACGCGCCCGCGGAGCCGGCCGATGGGCGTCGTCGTCTCCAAGAAGTTCTGCGCCGCGACGGCGCCGAGGCAGCAGACGTACTCGGGGGCGATCAGATCGAGCTGCCGAGTGAGAAACCGCCGACAGGCCTGCGACTCGTCCGGCGCCGGGTTGCGATTGCTCGGCGGGCGGCACTTCAGCACGTTGAGGATGTACACGTCGGTCCGCTCCAGCCCACACGCAGACAGCATGCGGTTTAGCAGCTGCCCGGCGCGGCCGATGAACGGCTCGCCGAGGCGGTCCTCGTCGGCGCCCGGCGCCTCGCCCATAAAGCACAAACGAGCGTCAGGGCTGCCGACACCGAACACGGTTTGTGTGCGGGTTGTGGAAAGCTCGTGGCACGCGGTGCACGCCGCGACCTCGGCCTGCAGCACTTCTAGCGAGGGAGCCGTCGAGACGTCCCCCGTCGCCGGCGGGACGATCAGCTGTTTCTGCGGGGCAACGCGCCCGAGCGGCTGCGTCGGGGGCAGCGGCTTCGGAGACGGCTGCGGTGGCTCTCGTGGGGCTTCAGGAGGTGGCTCCACCTGTGGAGGCGTCAACGTAGCCTCGGCGGGCGTATCCACTGATGCGGGCCGTAGCGTCGCTCGCGGCAACGCCGTCACCCCCGCACGCTGGAGGCTCTCCAGCCGATTCAGCAGGGTTCGTGGGTCGAGCTCGGACATCCGTGGGGTCGCCGACGGTTCTTTCTTGCGGGCCGGCCCCAAGCATACCGTGGTGGGGACGGTGCGCATCTGTCCGCCGCGTCCGCGCGGAACTATGCTCAGTGGCTCGGCAAACAGGTCGCGTACCCGACTGACGCCGCCCCACCGAGCGTCCCCTCGTCTGTTGCCATGGCCATCCCTCAAGTCGCCATCGTCGGTCGGCCCAACGTCGGCAAGAGCAGCCTGCTGAACTGGCTAGCCGGCGTCCGTGTCGCGATCGTCGATGACAAGCCGGGCATCACCCGCGACCGGGTGGTGTATCTGCTGGAGCACGACGAACGATACTTCGAGCTGGTCGACACCGGCGGCATGGGCCACATGGACGCCGACCAGCTGACCGAGGACATCGAAGAACAGATCACCAACGCGATCGACTCCGCGTCGCTGATCCTGTTCATCGTCGACGCCCGCGAGGGCCTCACGACGATGGACACCGAGGTCGCCAAGCGGCTGCGGTACGTGAAGACGCCCATCCTGTGCCTCGCCAACAAGGCGGACCACGAGAAGTTCGACGCGCAGTGCGAGGAGTTCGGCCGGCTAGGCCACGGGCAGCCGCTGAAGGTGAGCACGCAGCAGAACCGCAACCGCGGCGTGCTGCTGAATCAGCTGATCGACGTGTTGCCGCCCTCGGATATGACCGAAGAAGCGCCCACCGAGCCCGACATGAAGGTGGCCATCGTCGGCCGCCGCAATGTTGGCAAGAGCACGTTTGTGAATACGCTCGCCCAGGCCGAGCGGATGATCGTGAGCGAGGTGCCGGGCACCACGCGAGACAGCGTCGACGTCCGCTTCGAGCTGGACGACCGGGCGTTCGTCGCTATCGACACACCGGGCATCCGCCGCCCGCGTGCCCAGCAGACGTACGACATCGACTTCTACGGCGCCCACCGTGCGCAGCGGAGCATCCGCCGGGCGGACGTGGTGTTCTTGTTCCTCGACTGCGGCGAGCGGGTCGGCAAGGTCGACAAGCAGCTGGCCGATTACATCTCCAAGCACCACAAGCCGTGCGTGCTGGTTGTCAACAAGTGGGACAAGCTGGCCGGCTCGATGCCCACCGAGAAGTGGGTCAGCTACCTGACGGACAACTTCCGCATGCTGCCGTACGCGCCGATCGCGTTCATCACCGGCGAGACCGGCAAGAACGTGAAGGCGCTGCTCAACCACGGGCAGATGCTGTTCAAGCAATCGCGCGAGCGGGTCGGCACGGGCGAGCTGAACCGGGTGATCCGCGACGCCATCCGGCACACCGCCCCGCCGCTGTACAAGAATCGCCGGCCGAAGGTGTACTACGCCACACAGGTCGGCGTGCAGCCGCCCACGATCGTGCTCTTCGTGAACCAGCCGGCCGCGTTCGGCAAGCCGTACCAGCGGTACCTAATGAATCGGCTTCGCGACGAATTCCCGTTCGCCGAGGTGCCGGTGAAGCTTTACTTCCGCCGCCGAGAGTCGAGCGATACCCGCGATGAAGTGAAGCAAGAAGACGCCGCGGCGATCGACGCGGCCGACGAGGGCGGCCGGGCGGAATCGCCGGCCCCCGACGCGGCGACCTAGCGGCCCCCGTGGCGACGCCTGAGGTTGCCGGTTAAGTCGGCGTTAATGCCGTTGCCGAATCCGCCGGGGATTGCTGTAATGCGAGCCGCGACGCGCGACGGAGCCGCGTCGCGATCTCCCCTCGGCAAGCGGTCCCACGCGATGCGACGCCCCACGTTGTCTTGGAAAGCGGCCATCTACTACGGCGAAGTCTTCGGCTTCGTCGCGGCGTGGGTCGTTGGGCTGACGCTCTTATCGCAGCACACGCCGGACCGCGAGCCGGCGGGCGCCTGGGATCGGCTAGCCTCGGCCGACGAGCCCGCCGACCGGCCACGCTGAGCGATACGGCCATCCGGGCATTTGCCGCTGGAACGCCGCCAGGTTTCGAACTACTGGCGACCCGCCCGACCGGACGATACACTTCTAAGTCGCTCGCGGCACAGGACATCAGCCTGTCCGCCGGGCGCCGAGGGCGCGTAGCTCAGTTGGTTAGAGCGCTTGCTTGACATGCAAGAGGTCACAGATTCGAGTTCTGTCGTGCCCACTCTCTCTATCAGCCTCGCTCGAGGCTGACCCAGACGCCGCCGGCTCTGCCGGGCGGCGTTTGTTTTTAGCGGGGCGCCACTCGCCGTCTTGGTAGGTCATCAGCCGACGCTGATCGACCACTGCTCGTCGAGCCGTTTGGCCGAGACCTTGATGCTCGCCCCCAGCTGCTGGGCGAACACCGAGACGCGGAACTCTTCGAGCATCCAGCGATACAGCGTCAACTCTTCGCGTCGCGACGTCGGGATGGCGGCGGGGTCGAGCGCGTCGAGACGCTGCTCGTGCGGCGCGACACGCTCCGCGAGCCGGGCGTCTTGCGCGGCGCCACCTTCCAGCACCCGTCCGACGCGGACGCTCACGGCTTTGAGATACCGAGGGAGATGCTCCAGCCAACGCGGCGGCGTCTCAACGAAGAACCCCGGCGGCAGCAGCCGGTGCAGATGGTCGCGGACTTCACTCGCCGTGCCGCCGCCGCGGCTCTCGAGCTGCCCGAGCTTGGCGCCGGCATCCGTCGCCGCGTTAAGCACGCGAGTCACCAACGGCGTGGTCTCGGCCGTGATGCCCGTCAGCCGATCGGACGCGAAGCGGATCGTCTCCTGCAGTTCTTCCGAAGAGCGGATCGACTCGGGATCTTCCGCCACACACCGGGCCGCGAGAAGCTGGGCGACCTCGGTCTCCAAGTCGCGGCGGGGATCGAGCGGCTGCAACGCATCCTTCAGCCGATCCCAGTCAGGCAGCCAGACGACCTGCTCGCGGAGCTTTGGCTCGAGTTCTTCGAACGCGAGCGCTTCGGCCGCCCGGGCGGTGGACCGACGCGCGTCGCCCGCGTCGACGAACAACCGCTGGCAGACGCCGTCCGTGTCGGCGAGCAAGCCGGGGAAGGCGACGATCGTGAAGCCGTCGCGGACCACCTCCACCCGATCCGTGAGGCGCCACTCGTCGTCGGGAGTGATCGGCCGATCCCACGCGTCGTCGGCGACGAGGCGTCCGATCGGCGCCCGCGCGGCCGGCTGCTCGACCTGCTCAGCCGCCTCTGGCGTCTCGGGCGACGACTGCAACGCACGGACGTCGCGGCCCTCGGCCACACACTCGCCGTCGGCATCGACCACCCGCACGAAGAAGCGGAGGTTCTGCGGGATGTCCGCCGGGCGAAGGTCCGTGGTTGCGATGCGGAGGCCGGCCTCCTCGCCTAGCGCCTCGGCGAGCACCGACAGGAACGGCCCCTCGCCGAACGCGAGGCGTGGCGTGATCCGCCGCGCGGTGTCGGGCGCCGGGACCAGCCGCGTCCGCAGGTCCTTGGGCAGCGTCTTGATCAACGCGGCGACCTTCGCCTCGAGCAGCCCCGGCACGAGCCACTCGAGCCGCGACGCGTCGAGCACCGGCACGAGCGGCTCGGGCACGTGCAGCGTGGCGCCGTCGTCGTCGCGCGAGCGGTCGTGCACGTAGGTGATCGCCAAGCGATTGCCCGAGACCTCCAGCTCGTCAGGAAAGTTGTTCGCGTCGGCCGTGTCGAAGCCTTGTGATTCGGCCGGATCGGCCAGCATCAGCGGATCGTCGCCGCCGCGGTCGCGGCCACGCCAGCGGCGGAACCCGCGGGCGTCGTACACGTCGGCGGGCAGTCGCTCGTCGTAGAAGGTGAGCAACGCGCCGTCCGCGATCAGCTCGTGCGGCGAGCGCGTCTTGGCGCCCTCCACCTTGAGCCGTTGCACGACCTCGCGGTTGTGCTCCAAGAACGACCAGGCGCCACGCAGCCGCTCGCCGACGAGCGCTTCCTGAAGGAAGACCTCTCGCGACGCCGCAGCGTCGATCGGGCCGTACTTCACCGTCCGCCGACCCGAGATCGGCAAGCCGTACAACGAACGCCGTTCCTGCGCGACGACCGTCTGCTCGTCGTCCGACCATTGGGGCGGCCGGTAGGTGCGCTCGGCGACGTGGTCGGCCAGCCGACCGAGCCACTCGGGCCGGATCCGCGCCACCGTGCGGAGGTAACGGCGGTGCGTTTCGACCACCTCCGCGGCGACGACCCACTTCGGCTTCGAGCCGCTCACGCCTGAGCCAGGCCACAGCTGAAACCCCTCGCCGCCGGCCGACTGGTACCCCTCGTCGCCACGCCGCAATGCGACTCCCGACAGCAAGCCCGCCAGCAACGCGCGATGGATGGCGCCGTAGCCGTCCGTCCGCTCGCCGGCCTTAAGGCCGCTCTGCCGCGCGGCGTCGCGTAGCTGGCGATGCACGTCGCGCCACTCCCACACGCGTACCAGCGAGAGGTGCTGCCGCTCGCACTCACGGCGGAACGCGCTGCGGGTCAGCGACCGACGCATTTCCTCCAAGTGGTCCCACAGGCTGAGGTAGGCGATGAAGTCGGACCGTCCGTCGGCAAACCGCTTGTGCAGTCGGTCCGCGTCTTCGGCCCGCTCGGCCGGGCGGAGCCGCGGGTCCTGCGTCTCGAGCGCCGCGGCGATGATGAGCACCTCCGCGAGGCATTCTTCATCGGCGGCCGCCAGGATCATCCGCCCCACGCGGGGGTCTACGGGCATCCGGCCCAGCGTGCGTCCGACGTCGGTCAACGCGTTCGACTCGTCGACCGCCTGCAGCTCGCGGAGTGTCGCGTACGCGCCGCGGACGGTTTCTGGCTTCGGCCGGTCCAGCAGCGGGAACTCGTCGATCTCGCCCAAGCCGAGCGTAAGCATCCGCAGCACCACCGCGGCGAGGTCCGTCCGGCGGATCTCTGGCGTGGTGTACTCGCGCCGCTTGTCGTAGTCCGATTCGGCGTACAGCCGCACGCACACGCCCGGCCCCAGGCGTCCGCAACGGCCCGCCCGTTGGTTGGCCGACGCCTGCGAGACCGGCTCGATGGGCAACCGCTGCACCCGCGAACGCGGCGAGTAGCGGGCGATCCGGGCGAGGCCCGTGTCGACGACCGAGCGGATGCCCGGCACCGTGACGCTCGACTCGGCGACGTTGGTCGCGAGCACGACGCGGCGCCGCTTGCCCGGCTCGAACACCCGCTGCTGCTCCGCGGCCGAGAGCCGCGCGTACAGCGGCGCGATCTCGAAGCCGCCGCCGGCGCCACGCAGCAGCTTCGCGGTCTCGCGGATGTCACGTTCGGTCGGCAAGAAGACGAGCGTGTCGCCCGCGTGCTCCGACTGCACGCCTTGAACCGCGTCGACCACCGCCCGCAGTGGGTCGATCGCCTTGTCGGGCTCCTCGTAGCGGACCTCCACCGGGTACGAACGCCCGGAGGCCTCGATAATCGGCGCCGGCCGTTGCCCGCGTGCGAAGAACTCGGCGAAACGGTCCGCGTCGATCGTGGCGGACGTGATGACGACCCGCAGCTCGGGACGCCGCTCGACGAGCGTCCGCATCAAGCCGAGCAGCAGGTCGATGTTGAGCGAACGCTCGTGCGCCTCGTCGAGGATGATCGTATCGTACTGATCGAGCCGCCGGTCGCTCTGCGCCTCGGCCAGCAGCACGCCGTCGGTCATCAGCTTGATGTACGTGTCGGCGGCGGTCTCGTCTTGAAAGCGGACCTTGTAGCCGACGTGACGGCCCAGCGGCGTGCCGATCTCCTGCGCGATGCGTGCCGCCACCGATCGGGCCGCGACCCGCCGCGGCTGTGTGTGACCGATCAGCGCGGCGACACCCCGGCCGGCGTCGAGGCACAGCTTCGGCAGCTGCGTCGACTTGCCCGAACCGGTCTCTCCGCAGAGCACCGTGACCGGATGCTCGGCGATCGCCGCGCGGATCTCGTCCGCCTTGGCGAGCACGGGCAGGTCGAGATCGAAGTCGATCTTCGGCCTTGAACGTTCGCGTTCCGCACGACGCAGCGTCGACGCCTTGATCAGCTCATCGAACCGCCGCTCGTTGCGATCGGACGGCTTACCGCGACGCTTGGCCTGCTTGATCGACTGCCGCAGCCGCCGCAGCGGGCGTTGATCGACGAGCATGGCGTCGTCGATCCGCAGCGGAGGGTCGTCGGACGACACCGGAGAGCGTTCGCTGGAAGAAACAGGCCGGCCGGCTTCGTAACCACCGGCCGCCGGGCCCAAGAGCGACGGGTGCAAGCCCGACGGGCCCCGAGCGAAAGTACACCCCAGAGGATTCGAACCTCTAACCTTCGGATTCGTAGTCCGATGCTCTATCCAGTTGAGCTAGGGGTGCGTAAGCCGCACCGTGGCGCCGTCTCGCGGCCGCCCCGATGTGGCCCCGTACTATGCCGCACGCCCGGCCGCGATGCAAGGTCGGCGACGTGAGGGGGGCGGGGGCTTCGGACCGCCGAGGCGGCCCTCGGGTTCGCCCCGGTTACCGCCGGAACGGGTCGGGCAGACGGGTCTGCCAGCCAATCACGGCAGATCAAAAACGAGTACCTCCGCGCCGTCGCTGGTCGCCGTGAGCTCGACCGCAGGCTCCTGCTCGATCGCGACGCCGTCGCCCGATTCGCTCGCGGCGCCGTTGACGGTCAGCCCGCCCCGCAGCACCTGCACCCAGACGCCACGCCCCTCAGCGATCCGGTGCTCGGCCTGCTCGCCCTCGCCGAACCGGCCGAGCCACACGTCGGCGTCTTGCTGAATAGTCAGCGAACCGTCGCGGCCGTTGGCCGACGCGACAAGACGCATGCCCGGCACGCCGTCAGCGAACAGCGGGTTGGCGTCGAGCTCTTCGTATCCGGGCTCCAAGCCGTGGGCACGGGGCTTGATCCATACCTGGTAGAAGTGGACGTGCTCGTCCATCGACGGGTTGAACTCGCTGTGCACCACGCCGCGGCCGGCCGTGATCCGCTGAAACTCGCCCGGGCCGATGACGGCGCCGTTGCCAAGGTTGTCCTTGTGCTCGAGCTTGCCGCGGAGGACGTAAGACAGGATCTCCATGTCGCGGTGCGGGTGCGAGCCGAAGCCTTGGCCGGGCGCCACTTGGTCGTCGTTCACGACGCGGAGCGAGCGGAAGCCCATGTGGCTCGGGTCGTGGTACTCGGCGAACGAGAAGCTGTGGTGGCTGTTGAGCCAGCCGTGGTTGGCGTGGCCGCGTTCGGCGGCCGGGCGGCGGGTGATCATCGTGGCTTCCTCCCGTTAGGTGTTGAAACATCTAATCGCCACCCTCGGTACGCGGGGCGATCGAAAGGGTTCGCGACGGGCACAGAACCGGAGCCGACGGCGTCAGGCGCCGATCTCTCGCAGGCCGGCCAGCGCCGCCTCGTGCAACGCGCCGTTGGTGACCAGCACGCCCCGGTTTGTCGCGAGGGTGCGGCCGTGCGAGAAGTCGAGCGGCTTGCCGTCGAGGTCGGACACCCGACCCCCCGCTTCTTCGACGACGATCGAGCCGGCGGCCTGGTCCCAGATCTTCTCTTGGTAGTCGGGCCGATCGGGAGAGAGCAGCCGCACGATCATCTCACCACCGCCCGCGGCGAGCACGGCGTACTTCGCCTGGCTGTCCATGCCGACCGGGTCGGCGGTGACGCCCATCGCTTGAGCCAGGTGATCGATGGCGCCCAGGTTAGTGTGCCCCTTCTCGACGGATCGCAGCAGTCGCGTGTGGACGGAGTCCGCTTGGCTCGAGACGATGAGCTTGCGCCACGGCGCCGCAGGGTCGTCGAGCGGCTGGGTGTGGGCGCCTTCGCCCCGCACCGCGGCCAACACGCTGCCGGCGCCGCCCTTATGAGGCGTGCTCGCGTCTTCCAACTCGGGGCAGCCGAGAACACCGAGCCGCACCTTGCCGTTCTCAATCAATGCCAACGCCACCGCGTACTGGTCGCCCCGCAAGAAGCCCTTGGTGCCGTCGATCGGATCGAGTGTCCAATGGGCATCGGCCGGCTCGGCGGCGCCCCGGTCGATCCAATCGCACACGGCGTTGGGTGTCGCATCGGGCACGGCGGAGCGGACGAAGTGCGTCACCTGGTCGAGCGTCGCGGCCCCGTCGTCGGTGCGGAGGTCGTCGGCCGACTCCTCGCCGACCAGCACACCGCAGAAGCCGTGTTCAAGACTCGCCTCGGCCAAGCGATGGGCGACAAGCGCCTGCGCCGCGAAGTCGCCCACCGTGACCGGCGACTTGTCGCCTTTGGTCAGGGCGTCGGTGACCATCTGCGCCTGCACGCGACGCGTGAGCTGAGCGGCCTCGCGGACCGCCGCGACGGCGAATCGCACCTCGGCTTTATCGAACAAACCCTGCGCTCCGGAAAGCGAAATAGCCCGAGGTCGCCGACCCCGGGCTAGCGGCGAACTGAGAGCAACCCCGCCAGGACTCGAACCTGGAATAAGGGAATCAAAATCCCTGGTGTTACCATTACACTACGGGGTTCCGCGGCCGCTGGGCGGTCGCAAGCGGCCGAGTATACCGTGCCGGCCGGGGCGGGCGTAACGGGGATCATCCGCCGGCGTCGGCGGCGTCTTCCGCGGCGTGGTTGGCCGCCGAGAGCGATTCCTCGTCGCGCGGTGCGTCGGCCGACAGGTCCAACGCCTTGGCCACCGAGTAGCTCAGCTGCTCCATCTCGGTCGCCAGGTCCACGCCCACCAGGCTCACGCCCTCCGGCAAAGACAGCGTCACCGGGGCGAAGTTCAGGATGCCCGAGACGCCGGCCGTGACGAGGCGATCGGCGATCTCCTGCGCGGCCTCGGCGGGGCTGGCGATCAGTCCAAGCGTGACGCCCCGCTCTTGCACAAGTTGCTCGAGCTGATCGAGCGGGTGGACGACCACTCCGCCCACGGTCTGCCCAACCTTGCTCATGTCCGCGTCGAACGCGGCGGCGATGCGGAACCCCTGCGGGTTGAAGCCCTTGTAGCCGAGCAGCGCGCGGCCAAGGTTGCCGACGCCCACCAGGGCGACGACCCACTGCCGATCCGTGCCCAGGATCCGCTTGATCGCCTTCACCAATTCGGCGGTCCGGTATCCCACGCCGGGGAGCCCAAACTGTCCAAAGTACGCGAGGTCCTTGCGGACCTGTGCGTCGGTGATGCCTAGCAGGGCGCCAAGCACGCCGGAGCTGGTCGTCTCCTCGCCGTCCCGCGCCAGCCGCTGGAGCTCGCGAAGATACAGGCTGAGCCGGCTCACCACCGCCTTCGGGGGTTCGCGTCCCTCGGGCTTGCTAGCAGAGCTGGGCGGCGTGTCGGTCGCCATCGGCGGTCCGGCAGAAGGTCGGGCGAGGTTCGCCCTCGCGGCGGGTCGGATCGAGGACGAGTCCACGCGTCGTGGCGTCCACCGACTCTACGCCAACGCCGGGTGAGCCGCAATTTCGGACCGTTCGCACACCGTGAGTGGCTCTCCGGGCCCGCGCGACCGGCGCAAACCGCGCGGGCGGTCTTTGCCGCCCATTCACTCCCGACGGTACGTCCGGCGCCGGCGGCGCAACTGGCCGCGGCGCCGCACGCGTGCGCGTTTGTTCTTGTTGCGCAAACCCTGACCGCGTCTCCGCTTACGACGCGGCTTGTTGCGCAGAGACGACCGAAATCGGCGACTTCAGTGATAGCAGAAACTAGGTAGATCAGCTAAGGCCGAGCGATTGCGCCTCCCGAGGTTACTACGGACGGATTCGCTCCGTCTTGACCAAACCCCCTATCCCCACACGTTTGTCTTTCTGGAGGCGACTAGAGCAATGAAGCGTTTGATTAGCGCGCCGCTCATGGCTGCCGTAGCGCTGTCGCTTGCGAGTTCGCAAGCCGGCGCCGCGTGCGACTGTGCGGCCGAGTACAGCAATGTCGATGGAGGCGCCGCTGCCGGCGCGTCACGCACGCTGTACCGCACCGAGCGGCGGATGATTACCGAAGAGCGTTGCGAGACGCGTTACCGCACGGTTTACGACCGCGTCGCGTTCGACAAGGTCGTGAACTACACGAAGTACGTGACGGAGACCCGCCAGAAGCAGGTCAACTACACCGTCAACAAGCCGGTCTACGAGACCAAGACCCGCACCTACACCGTCAACCGCCCCGTGTGGGAGACGCGTCAGAAGCAGGTCAACTACACCGTCATGAAGCCCGTGTACGAGACCAAGACCCGCACCTACACGGTGCACAAGCCGGTGTACGAGACGCGTCAGAAGCAGGTCAACTACACCGTCATGAAGCCGGTCTACGAGACCAAGACGCGGACCTACACCGTTAACAAGCCGGTTTGGGAGACGCGTCAGAAGCAGGTCAACTACACCGTCATGAAGCCGGTCTACGAGACCAAGACCCGCAACTACACGGTCTACAAGCCGGCCTACGAGACTCGCGCCCGCGAGATCAACTACACCGTCCGCAAGGCGGTTCCGTATACGAAGACGATCACGGTCAACACCGGCAGCTGGGAGACCCAGTCCTACACGGTGCCGGGCCGCACGTACTACAAGACCGTCCGCACGCCGGGCAAGTGGGTCTACAACCCATCCACGTGCAGCTGCTGCTACCAGCCGGGCTCGTGCTGCAAGGTCGCCTGCCAGGGCGCCCCGCGCACCTGCTGCAAGAAGGTCTGGAAGCCGCGTTGCGAGACCAAGGAAGTGTGCTGCACGAAGTACGTGTGCGAGCCGCGCACCAAGACAGTCTGCTACAAGGTTTGCAAGATGGTTCCCGAGTGCAAGACCTGCACCTATAAGGTCTGTCGCATGGTGCCCGAGTGCCGCACCAAGACCTGCTGCTACAAGGTCTGCAAGATGGTTCCCGAGTGCAAGACCTGCACCTACCAGGTCTGCAAGATGGTGCCCGAGTGCCGCACCAAGACCGTCTGCTACAAGGTTTGCAAGATGGTCCCCGAGTGCAAGACCTGCACCTACCAGGTCTGCAAGATGGTGCCCGAGTGCCGCACCCGCACGGTGAACTACAACGTGTGCGTGCCGCAGCAGATGAGCAAGACGGTCACCTGCTACAAGAGCGTGCCGCGTAAGGAAGCGTACACCGTCAAGGTGTGCGTGCCCCGCTGCGTTGAGGTGCAGGTTCCTTGCCGGATCGTCACCGACTGCGTCGCCCCGGCCGCGGACGCTTGCACGGAGGGCGCCGCCCCGGCGTCCGACTGCAACTGCGGCTGAACGTCAGCCACGTTGCTGCCTCGTCTAGCTGACTAGTAGAACGAAACCCGCTTCCGAAAGACTCACCAACGCCGCCCATGGTAGGGGTGGCTGGCGACGGGAAGACGGATGGTCAAGACGGACTTACGAGCGGCCCGATCCCGGAAGTTTGGGATCGGGCCGCTTTTCTTTTCCGGGTCGCATCGGCGCGAACGATGGTTCAACTGCGGAGGATGAACTTCTGCACAGACCAGCGGTAGGTTACGTAGGAAACCGGCAGGCCGGCAATTACTCCTGCGATCTGGCCAGCTAGCTGGATGTCGTCCATCGACATCCCCGCCGCTCCCATACCAACCCCCAACGAGCCTCCCGCTACAGCGCCAGCCAGTGCTCCGCCGACCGTCGCGACCACGACAAACACCAACCACGCCACGACGAATCGCGGTTCGCGATCCGCAGATTCCGGCGGCGAGGGGTCCGTGTCGCTCACTTGCGGTTCCATTGCTTCGTCCAGTGGTCGGTAATTGGCGGTCGTGCCCGCCGATGCCGGCGCAGCCTTGCGGAAGGTATAACCACGCGACATCACGTGATAGGCGATGAACGCAATGACTACGTTCCCTGGCTTCCCGCTCGGGCTGCTGCACTTCTTCGAGGAACTCTCACATAACAACCATAAGCGATGGTTCGACGCCAACAAGCCTCGCTACGAGGCCGAGGTTCGCGAGCCGGCGCTCGCCTTTATCGAGGCGATGGGCAAGCCGTTGAAGAAGATCTCGCCGCACTTTGTCGCGGAGCCGAAGAAAGTCGGCGGCTCGCTCATGCGGATCCACCGCGACGTTCGGTTCTCGAAGGACAAGACACCCTACAAGACGAACGTCGGCATCCAGTTCCGCCACGAGGCCGGCAAGGACGTCCACGCCCCGGGCTTCTACGTCCATATCGATCGGGAAGAGGTGTTTCTGGGCGCCGGCACGTGGCGGCCTGAGAGCTTGGCGCTTGCCGACATCCGTGTGGCGATCGACGCCGAGCCCGCACGCTGGAAGCGGGTGCGAGACAACAAGCGGTTTCGCGAGACGTGGGACCTGGGTGGCGAATCGCTCAAACGTCCGCCACGCGGCTACGACGCCGACCATCCGCTGATCGAGGACCTGAAGCGGAAGGACCACATCGCGGTCGCTCACCTCACGCACGACGAGCTGTTCACGCCCAGGATCGTGGACGCCGTCGCCGACGCGCTGCGTCGCAGCAAGTCCTACGTCGGTTTCCTTTGCGACGCGCTGGGGGCAGACTTCTGAGCCTGGTGTCATTGGGCGAGGTGCGTCGGGCAACGGACGATCGAATAACTCGGCGCCGTTCGAGCGAATCAGAGTTTCCCCCGGCCACCCGACCGCCGTCCGCTACTCTCTCGCTGGATCGCACGATGCTCCGCCTCGCTCTCTCGCTAGTAACGGTCCTTCTGGTCGGTCTCACCGAAAGCGCGACGGCGCAGCCCGGCGGAGGCGCCGGTTTGGGCAACGCCGCGGGCGCAAACGGCCTAGGGCTCAACGGCCCCCTCGGTGGCGGATCGAACGGCGGCGGTCAGGGGCAGGGCGGCGGCGCCAACGCGGACTTCGATTCGCTCATCGACCTGATCGTCTCGACCGTTGCCCCGGACGCTTGGGCAGAGAACGGCGGCGGTGCGGGCGAGGTCAGACCGTTCCCGAGCGGCGTGTGGCTCGACGCCGGCCGTGAGATCGAGACCAAGCTTACGACCGTCGCGCCGCCGACCACGGCGCCTCCCCGACGGGCGGCCGTTGGCGCCACGCGGGAGTCGACCCGCAATCGGTCGCCGCTCCGCTACGTATCGCTGCCGCGGCTCGAAGCCGAGATCGCCAAGCGGATCGCCGAGGATGAGCCGCTCGACGAGGCGATGCTCACGCTGGCAGGGCTACGCCGCGTCGAACGGATCCACGTCGTTCCGCCGCAAGGCGGCCGGCCGGGCGACCTGCTCGTCGCCGGCCCGGCGGGCGATTGGCGCCTCGACGCGGACAGACGCCTCGTCGCCACGGACACCGGCCTCGCGGTCGCGCGGCTCGACGACCTGCTCACCCTGCTCCGCCGTGAATGGGTCGGCGACGCGGCCGCGGCCTTCGGGTGCTCGATCACGCCGAGGCAGTCGGCGTTGGCCGCCACCCAACGGCTGCTCAACGAGACAAACGCCACGCCGCTGCGGCCGGGCAAACGTGGCGCGTGGCTCGAATCAATCCGCAGCATGCTGGGCCCGCAAGACGTGGAGGTGTTCGGCGTCGATCCGCAGAGCAACGCCGCCCGCGTGCTGGTCGAGGCGGATCATCACATGAAGCAGCTGGGCCTCGGCGTGGTCGAGCACGAGGCGGTCGACAGCTACATGGATCGGGTGGAAAGGGCGATGCGGCTCGGCGCGGCGGCTGCGCCGCTCAGCGTGCTCCGCTGGTGGTTCGTCGCCGAGTACGACGCGGTCGAGCGATCGGCCGACGGTCGGTTCTACCGGCTCCGTGGCGAAGGCGTGCGGGTGCTCAGCGAGAACGAGCTGCTCTCGCGTCGCGGCGAGCGGCTGCACACGGGCGAGGCGGACGAGCCAACGCAAGGTTTCGCCGACGACTTCACGGAGAACTTCGCGACGCTCTGCCGGGCCTTCCCCGTGTACAGCGAGCTACGCAACGCTTTTGACTTGGCGATGGTTGCCGCGCTCGTTCATCGAGACGGCCTGGCCGAGGCGGCCGGCTGGCGGCCCACGCTCTTCGCCGACCGGCTGCGGACGCCGGCGTTGCGAGTGGCGACCGAGGTGGAGACGCTGGCCACCTCGCGCGTCGTGCGCAAGACGCAGATCCTCGCCGCGGTCAGCGGCGGCGTTTGGGTCGATCCCGAGTCGGCGGAGCGTGTAAAGACCGCTGACACGCCGTCCCCCGGCACGCCGAACGGCGGCGTCTGGTGGTGGGACGCTCGCTGAGCGCCTGCGGATCAGTACGGCCCGGCTGGGCCGAGCCGGGCGTGGTCCGACCCGGCGATTGAAGCACGTCTTGTCTCGGCGAACCGAGCCCCGGGGTCCGTTGCGATCCTTGACGCCTCGCTCGGCCGGCGGCTACGCTTCCGGGTCACTTTATGCCGACTGGGCCGCTCTGGGCGGCTTGGTCCCGGCCCGCGGAGCGCGCGACGCTCCGCTGAGAAGAAGACAAGACAAGCTCACACTCAACGAGCCGGCCGACGCCGGCCTCCTTTCGAGAAGCCCGCACAGGACTCCCCCACCGATGGCCAAAAAGAAAGCCGCCGCCGCGAAGATGGTTTACTACTTCGGTAAGACGAAGACCGACGGTGACACGTCGATGAAAACCATGCTGGGCGGCAAGGGCGCTAACCTGGCCGACATGACCTCGATCGGCCTGCCGGTGCCCGCGGGCTTCACCATCACGACCGACTGCTGCGCCCAGTACAACAAGCGGGGCGGAAAGCTGCCGACGGGGCTGATGGACGACGTCGGCAAGGCCGTCGCGACGCTCGAGAAAGAGACGGGCAAGAAGTTCGGCGACAACCTCAACCCGCTGCTGGTGAGCGTCCGCTCGGGCGCCGCGATCAGCATGCCGGGCATGATGAACACGATCCTCAACCTGGGGCTGAACGACGAGTCGGTCGCCGGGTTGGCCAGCGCCACGGGCAACAAGCGGTTCGCCTACGACGCGTACCGCCGCCTCGTGAACATGTTCGGCGACGTCGTGATGGGCGTCCATCACGAGTACTTCGAAGAGGCGTTCAGCAAGATCAAGTCGAAGTACGGCGCCAAGGAGGACAACGACGTCCCGTTGGAGGGCCTCATTGAGCTCGTCGACGCCTACAAGCAGATCTACAAGAAGCACACGGGCGAGGCCTTCCCGCAGGACCCGATCAAGCAGCTTCAGCTGGCCATCGAGGCGGTGTTCCAGAGCTGGGACTCGGACAAGGCGATCAGCTACCGCCGCATCGAGGGCATCACCGGCCTGGCGGGCACGGCGGTCAACGTGCAGTCGATGGTCTTCGGCAACATGGGCGAGGACTCGGGCACGGGCGTCGCGTTCACGCGGAACCCCTCGACCGGCGAGAACAAGTTCTACGGAGAGTTCCTCGTCAACGCCCAGGGCGAGGACGTGGTGGCCGGCATCCGCACGCCGCAGCCCGTGGCCCAGATGCCCAAGTGGAAGTGCGACGCCGACAAGACGATCGGCAAGAAGGTCCACGCCGAGCTGATGAAGATCAAGACGAAGCTCGAGAAGCACTACAAGGACGTGCAGGACATCGAGTTCACGATCGAGCAGGGCAAGCTCTACATGCTGCAGACCCGCAACGGCAAGCGGACCGGCATGGCCGCCGTCCGAATCGCGTGCGAGATGGTCAAGGAGAAGCTCATCACCGAGAAGCAGGCGGTGATGCGGATCCCGGCGTCCGACCTCACGCAGCTGCTGCTGCCGTCGTTCGACGTGGCGGAGAAGAAGAAGGCCAAGCCGCTCACCGTCGGCCTGCCCGCCTCGCCGGGCGCCGCGTTCGGCAAGCTGGCGTTCAGCGCGGATGAGGCGGTCGATCGGGCTCTCAACGGCGAGAAGGTCCTGCTCGTCCGCAAGGAGACCAGCCCCGAGGACGTGGACGGCATGCACTCGGCCGCCGGCATCCTCACCAGCACCGGCGGCATGACCAGCCACGCCGCGGTCGTCGCCCGCGGCTGGGGCAAGTGCTGCGTCGCCGGAGCCGGCGAGATCCACATCGACGAGAAGGGCAAGAAGATCAAGGTCAACGGCAAGACGTTCGGCAAGAACGACGTGCTGTCGATCGACGGCTCGACCGGCGAGGTCTACGCCGGCGAGATGCCGACCGTCTCGCCCAAGCTGTCGGGCAACTTCGCCACGGTCATGGGCTGGGCCGACAAGTACCGCAAGCTGGGCGTCCGCACGAATGCCGACTCGCCGGCCGACAGCAAGCGGGCCCGCGACTTCGGCGCCGAGGGCATCGGCCTGTGCCGCACGGAGCACATGTTCTTCGAGGGCGACCGGATCCTCGCGATGCGAGAGATGATCCTGGCCGACAACAAGCCGTCGCGCGAGGCGGCCCTCAAGAAGCTGCTGCCGTACCAGCGGAAGGACTTCGAGGGCATCTTCAAGGCGATGAAGGGCCTGCCGGTCACGGTCCGCCTGTTGGACCCGCCGCTGCACGAGTTCCTGCCGCACGACAAGGCGGCCGTGAAGGAGCTTTCCGACGCCACCGGCGTGCCGGTCAAGGACATCAACGTCCGCGTGCAGCAGCTGCACGAGGCCAACCCGATGCTCGGGCACCGGGGCTGCCGGCTCAGCATCACCTACCCGGAGATCCTGGTGATGCAGGTCACCGCGATCACCGAGGCGGCCATCAGCTGCGTCAAGAAGAAGATCGACGCCAAGCCGGAGATCATGATCCCGCTGGTCGGCACGGTGAAGGAGCTCGCCCTGCTGCGTGAGCTGACCGAAGAGACGATCGACGCCGTCAAGGAGAAGAAGAAGTACACGGGCAAGCTCGACATCCTCATCGGCACGATGATCGAGATCCCCCGCGCCGCGCTCACGGCCGACGAGGTCGCCACCGAGGCGGACTTCTTCAGCTTCGGCACGAACGACCTCACGCAGATGACGTTCGGCTACAGCCGCGACGACGTGAACGGCTTCCTGCCGGACTACATCGGGCAGGAGATCTTGGCGAAGGACCCGTTCCAGTCGATCGACACCTCGGGCGTCGGCCAGCTCGTGGAGACGGCCGTCGCGAAGGGGCTGAGCGTCAACAAGAAGATCAAGCTCGGCATCTGCGGCGAGCACGGTGGCGACCCAGCGAGCATCCAGTTCTGCCACAACGCGGGCTTGAACTACGTGAGCTGCAGCCCGTTCCGCGTGCCGATCGCCCGGCTGGCTGCGGCGCAGGCCGCGTTGTCGGACGCCTGATCTTCGGCACAAACGAATCGCGACTGGTCGGAGCCCGGCGCCGCACGGCGCCGGGCTCCGCTCGTACCGAGCCTCGGGTTTTGTCGTGACGCGAGTGCGATAGCTCACTAAAGGATCGACGCACCGTTCCCCGGCGAACACTGCCCCCCTCAGGCGTGTACAGTACCCGGCCAACGCGCACAGCCGCCCGCAAGTCATCCCCGGATAACGCTATGCCCACCTTCCTACGCGTCGCCTCTCTTGCTGCCGCGTCGGTCGCCCTCGCCGCGACTTCTTGCACGCTTGCCGTTGAGCCGGACCCAGTCGAGCTGCTGAAGACCTCGGCGGAGACGATCGCGACCGCCCCGTCGGCCACCGGCGAGCTCAGCACCGAGGTCCGGATCGTCATGGGCGAAGAGACCATGGAGAGCGGCACGGCGTTCGACTACTCACGCGGCGGCGACGCCTTCTCGTTGGTCCCGGCGCCGGGGTCGGACGCCTTCGAGCTCCGAGCCGCGGGGAGCGTCTACACCGTGCTGCTTCCGCAAGCCGGCAAGTACACGATCAACCAGTCCGCCGCCCCGCTGGCTGAGTTCGTGCAGACCCCGGTCGCCGCAGGCCTCGCGAACGGTCTCGGCGGCCTCGCGCTCGCGCTCGTCGATCCGATCGCCACCGCCGATCTCGTCGAGAAGGTCACCGCCGCCGAGTACTTGGGTGAGGTGGAAACCGACGACGGCCCGCGGCAGGTTTGCCGCTTCACAATCGAGGAAGACCTTACGATCGACGCGTACTTCACCACGGGCGACCAGCCGGTCATCACGCGGCTCTCACCCGACCTGACCGCGATGGCCGCCACGAGCCCGCTCGCCCAGCAGCACGACAACTTCGCGTACACGATCGACTTCCGGTACACCGGCTGGAACCTTGACGCGGACCTCGACCGAGCAGCGTTCGTGCTGGCCGAGCCCGAGGGCGCAGAGCTGGTCGAATCGTTCATGCGACGCCGTCAGTCCGGCCCGCACCCGATGGTGGGGGCCGAGGCGCCCCGCTTCGTCCTCGCGACGCCGGAAGGCGAGCAGGTCGATCTGAATGATCACCTCGGCAAGGACGTGGTGCTGCTCGACTTCTGGGCGACCTGGTGCCCGCCGTGCGTCGCGGCCCTGCCGAAGATCGACCGGGTCGCCGAGTCGTTCGCCGAGCAGGGCGTGGCGTTCTACGCGGTCAACCAGGACGAGACCGCCCAAGAGGTGCTCGACTTTCTCGAGGCACGTGAGCTGACGGCGCCCGTCGTGCTCGACGAGGGCAGTGTCGCGGCCCGTTCGTACGGCGTGCGCGGACTGCCGACGTCTGTGCTCATCGGCAAGGACGGCCGCGTGCAGGTGGTGCATGTCGGCCTGGGCGCCGACCTTGAGCAGCAGCTCTCGGCCGAGCTCGAATCGCTCGTCGGCGGCGAGGACCTAGCGGCTGTCGCCATTGCCGAGCGAGAGGCAGAAGAAGCCCGCCGACAGGCGCGGCTCGACGCCTTGCGAGCGTTGCTCGGCGCCGGGTAGGTCGCGTTAGCGAATCGCTGCTCAGCCGGCCTTGCGAACCGCGGCGGCGCCCGGCGTCTCGCCATCGTCGGCCAGCACGCGGATGGTGGCGCCCGGCGGCGTCCGACGCTCGCGGACGAAACCGCGGTCGCCGCTCGAGAGAAACTCGGCCAGCTCGCACGCGAGCTCGGTGCCGAGATCGTCGACCAACGCACGCAGCCTTCGTTCGAGCGACCACCCGCTCCGGTAGATCACCTGGTAGGCGTGCTTGATGGCGGCCACGCCGTGGCGGTCGTAGCCGCCGCGACGAAGACCGACCCGGTTCAGGCCGACCACCAGCCCGCTCTGCCCGTCGATCGTGACAAACGGCGGCACGTCTTGCACGACACGGGCCATGCCGCCCACCATGGAGAGCCGACCGACCCGGCAGAACTGATGCACCGCGGCGCCGCCGCCTAGGCAGGCGCGATCGCCCACCTCGACGTGCCCGCCGAGCATCACGTTGTTGGTCATGATCACGCGGTCGCCGATCACGCAATCGTGCGCCACGTGCGTCGCCACCATCAGCAGGCAGTCGCTGCCGATGCGGGTGGCGACCTGGCTGTGCATCGCGCGGTGGACGGTGGCGTTCTCGCGGAACACGTTGCGGTCGCCAACGACGACCGTCCCCGCCTCTTCCGGCGGGCTGAGATGCTGCGCGAGCCCGCCGATGACCACGCCCTCGGCCAGGTGGTTCGCCTCGCCCAGCGTCACGCCCGACTTCACCGAGCAGCGAGCCGCGAGCGTGCATCCGTCGCCGATCTGGGCTCCGGGCTCCACGACGCAGAACGGCCCGATGTTGACGTCGGCGCCGAGAACCGCTTCGGGGCTGACGACGGCGGTCGGGTGAATCGTCACAGGGGGTCCTGGGCAGGCGGTCGAGATGGCGTGCGTCGCGGCGACGCGAGAGGGGCCAGCGGTTGGTATCGGTTGCACCGATCGTGGGGGCTTAACGCTAGCGACGCGTTTGCGCAGAACGCTTCACCGAGCCCCGTTTTGCCCCCTGTGCGCGCTGGCAGGCCGCCATAGACTGCTAGCGACGTTCGGTTCCACAACGCTTTACTTGTTCGCCACCCCACGCCGCAATGCCAGACCCCAGTGAGTTGTACGACGAGGCCGACAAGCTCAAAGACGCCGGCGAGCTCGACGCCGCCGCCGCGAAGCTCGAGGAGGCGCTCGCGGCCAACCCGCAGTACTCGCTAGCACACGCCGCGCTCGCGGTGGTGCAGCAGAAGCGGGGCCTGCACGACGAGGCGATCGCCAACGCCCAGAAGGTGTGCGAGCTCGAACCGACCGACGCGTTCAGCTACACGGCCCTGAGCGTCACCTACCAGCGTGCCTACGCGGGCACCGGCGAGACGAAGTACATCGCCATGGCCGAGGAGGCGATGGACAAGAGCCGCCGCGTGGAGCAGGGCGCCTCGTAGGACGCGTCGGCTTCGCCGGGGGTTGCGGCTTCGCCGGAGCGGTGTCGCCGAGGAGACGCGTCAGCCTTGGCATTGATCCCAGGCTGCTAGCAGCGCGTCGGCCGCGCGGGCGACTTCTTCCGCGTCCGTGTACCAGCCAAGAGACAGCCGAACGGCGCCGGCGGCTTCCGCAGGGTCGGCGCCGATCGCGTCGAGCGTCGGCGACAGGCTGATCGCCGCGGGGTCGCCCGTCGCCATCGCCTGCGCGGTGATCTCGGGCGCGGCCGCCAGCAGGTCGCTAGCCGTTACGTTCGGCAGCGCGACGCACAGCGTGTTACAGAGGCGTGCGTCCGCAGGGCCGGAGTAGATTGTGACGTCCGGGCAACCCGATTGCAGCCGCTCCGCCAGATCGCCCCGCAGCACACGCATCTGCGTCGCGGCCTCATCGACCGCCGCCGAGGCGATCGCCGCGGCAGCGCCGAACCCAACAACACCGGGCACGTTCGGCATGCCAAGGCTCGGCTCAGCGGCGTCGAGCAGCTCCGGCTCGATCGGTGCGCCCGCCCTCACGTACAACGCCCCGACCCCCTTGGGGCCATAGGCCTTATGAGCCGAGAGCGTAAGCATATCAACGCCGAGCGAGCCGACATCCAAGGGCAGCTTGCCGAGCGCCAGAGACGCGTCGGTATGAATGAGAACGCCCTCGTCGTGACACGCGGCGGCGATTTCGGCGACGGGCTGACAACTGCCCACCTCGTCGTTCGCCACGCACACACTCACCAGCCGGGTGTCCGCACGGAGCGCGGCGAGCACCGCGTCGACAGAGACGATACCTTCCGCAGAAACCGGCACGACGGTCAGCTCGGCGCCGAGCGAGGCCAAGAACCGCGCGGTGCCTAACACCGCCGGCGGCTCAACGGCCGACACGATGAGGTGCGGCGTCTCACCGCGCCGCAGCGCGGGCTCGATCACGCCTCGGAGGGCATTGCGAGACGCCTCGGTCCCGCCCGAAGTCCAGCGGAGCTCATCGGCGTGGGCGCCGATCGCGCCGGCTACCCGCGAGCGGGCGTCGTCCAGTGCCTCGGCCACGACGCGCCCCGGCGTGTGATCCGCGTGCGGGTGCGCGTACCGATCGGCCAGGTAGGGCAGCATCGCCTCCTGCGCCGCGGGGGCGAGCGGCGTAGTGGCGTTGTAGTCGAGGTAGATCCAACGCACCGCGAGCGTCCGGAAGCCTGGGCAACAAAAAACGACCGCCGGAAACCTTCCGGCGGTCGTTCCAAGCTTACGTTGCTCGCGGCGACGCACTCCGCCATCGCGGGCGTCTGCCGCGGGCCGCTTAATCGGCGTGATCGGCCTGTTCGGACCGAGCCGAGCGCCGGGCGATCAGCCCTGGCTCTTGGCGACGACGCGCTTCTGCACGTCGGTCTCCAGCACGCCGAAGGCCTGCTCATGCCGTTGCACGGACATGTGCAGAGCCTGCAGCATCCGCTTGGCGGTGTAGTAGTTCGTGACGATACGCTGGCGGACCTGCACCGGCTCGGTCGGCACGCCGTACGGCTGCGAGTTCAGGCCGAAGTCGAGGATCAGCTCCTCGGGCGTGCCGGTCACGCGGCAGAAGTTGGCGTAGGTGCAGATGGCTTCCTTGTCCTCGACCTCGACGCGGGCACGCTGGGCCGCTTCGGGCTGAGCCTGCTCCTGCGCGGCGGGGGCGGCGGCGGGTTCGTCCTTCTTCTCAGGAGCGTCGGCCACGATCGGTACCTCTGTGTGCTTTTGCTTGCGACGACCAGGCCCCGACAGAACGCCAGACCCCCGGCCACTAAGTGCTTACCCGGACGGCGACGCCCGGAAGTAGCCCGTCAAAATACACTTGATGGGGGCACGATTACTACCGGCGCGGGCGGCGATTAACGCCGTCTTTTAACGCGGCCTTCATGCATAGATCCTTTGTGCTGCGAGTCGCTCGGCCCCGAGTGGTCAGGCGACTTGCCGTCGAGCTTGGTGTGGCAGAGCGATAAGATCGTGCTGACGGCCGACGTGCGGGGCGTGTCGTATTCGGCAACGCGGCGGAGCGTGTACGGCTTGGAGTAGCCGCGGTGCCGAGCCTCGCCACGCTCGTCCACCCAGCCGGGCCCTTTGATCAACAGCAGCCGGCCGTAGCGAGGCCCCAGCGGCCGGAGCCAGAACATGAACTTCCAGAGCGGCGCGACCGCGCGAGCGATGAGCGTGTCGAACCGCTCCGCTTCCAGCAGCTTCTCCAGCCGCGCCGCGTAGATCGGCGTGGAGAGCCCGGTCTCGCCGACGATCGCCGTCAGAGCCTTCGCCTTCTTGGCGACCGACTCGCACAGGCTCACGTTGAGGTCCGGCCGCAGGATCGCCAGCGGCACTCCCGGCACCCCGCCTCCGGAGCCCACGTCGAGCACCGTCTCCCCCTCCGGCAAGTGCTCAGCGAGGGCGAGCGTATCGACAAGGTCGCGCGTGACGAACTTCTCGAGCGTTGTGTGCCGCGTCAGATTGAGCTTCTCGTTCCAAGCCCAAAGCGACCGCCGGTAGGCGTCGAGCGGCTCCACGGCCGACTCGGGGATCGCCAGCCCAAACGCGGCGATCGCCTCGGCGAGCGTCGTCGCGTGGAATTCGGCGTCGGCTGCGGTCTCGTCGGTCAATCGGGGCGCTCGGGAGGTGGGCGGCGGGCCGAAACAGTCGGGGCGGATCGAGCAACGAAGTCTATGCGAGTATGCTGCCCGCCGAGGACCGCGTACACCGCCCATCTGCAAGGACATGCCATGCCGGTCGACTCCGTGCCCGAAGCGGCTGCCGCCGTGGACGCTTACCTGACAACCACACTCCGCGCGGAAGACGATCGCCTGGCGGCGGCTCGCGAGGCGACGCACGCCGCTGGGCTGCCCGACATCAGCGTGTCGGCCTGCCAGGGGCAGATGCTCGCCGTGCTGGCAAAGTCCGTCTCGGCACGGCGTGTGTTGGAGATCGGCTCGCTAGGCGGCTACAGCACGATCCAGCTCGCCCGCGTCGTCGGGGACGACGGTCAGGTCGTCACGCTGGAGGTGGATCCACACCACGCCGACGTGGCGCGACAAAACCTGGACACCGCCGGCGTGGGCTCGCGCACCACGCTCCTTATCGGCCCGGCCCTCCGCTCACTGCCGCAGCTGGCTGACACCGACACCGGCCGCTTCGACTTCGCGTTCATCGATGCGGACAAGGAGAACATCCCCGCCTACTTTGAGTGGGCGGTGAAGCTAACGCGTCCCGGCGGCATGATCGTCGTCGACAACGTCGTGCGACGCGGCCGGCTCGTCGATCCGGATGCCGACGACCCGGCCGTGCTCGCCTGCCGCCAGCTGATCGAGAGCCTCGCCGACGACGACCGCGTCTCAGCGACCGTCGTGCAGACCGTCGGCGCCAAGGGGCACGACGGCTTCGTCCTCGCCGTGGTTCATTGACCGACCGCATCAACCAACCACTGAGGCACAGAGCCACGGAGGACGACACCGGGAGCGCGGTTCTCTGTGCCTTCGTGCCTCTATGGTTTACCCGTCCATGCCCTTTGGTTTGCTAAACCTGAACAAGCCCGCGGGGCTAACGTCACGCGACGCCGTGAACCGTGTGCAGCGGGTGCTTAAGTCGCTCGGCAAGGCCGCGGACGCGAAGCCCGCCAAGGTGGGCCACGCCGGCACGCTCGACCCGATCGCCACGGGCGTGCTGGTGCTGTGCGTCGGCTCCGCGACCAAGCTGATCGAGCACGTGCAGCGGATGCCGAAGCGGTACCGCGGCACGTTCCTCCTCGGACGCCGCAGCGCGAGCGACGACACTGAGCTGGAAGTCACCGGGTTGCCCGACGCCCCACGGCCGACGCTGGGGCAGATCGAAGCCGCGTTGCCCGCGTTTCTGGGCGAGATCCAGCAGGTCCCGCCGGCGTACTCGGCGATCAAGGTGGGCGGCCGCAAGTCGTACGACATGGCGCGTGCCGGCAACCCGCCCGAACTGCCGCCGCGGCCGGTGACGATCTACGAGCTGTCAGTCGAGCGCTACGAGTACCCGGAGTTGGTGCTCAACCTCCATTGCGGCTCGGGCACGTACGTCCGGTCGATCGGCCGCGACGTGGCGCGAGCCCTCGGCACCGCGGCCGTGATGTCGGCCCTAGAACGCACCGAGATCGGGCCGTTCACAGTCGCCGACGGAATCGAACCGGACGCGGCGACTGAGACGACGCTCTCCGACCTGCTGCAACCGGCAACGCTCGCGGTGGCCGGACTGCCACGGGTGCAGGTGAACGCCGCGGAGGTCGAGGAGCTACGCAACGGCCGCTTCATCGCCCGCGGCGACGAACCGCTGGCGGACGAGGTGGCGGCGGTGGACGAAGCGGGACGGCTAGTCGCACTGCTCAAACCCCGCGGCACGGAGCGGTATCAACCGGTGCGAAACTTTGCGTGACGGCGTGGCAAGTGCTAGGGCGTTCCGATTGCGAACCATTACGGCTTGGCAGGACGACGCCTCCTTTGCACTTCGACGGGACAGCAGCACCGCCCAGAAGCCGCCGCGGTTGAGCTGACCGACGCGGATTCGGGGGGTCGATTAGTTGCCATAGCTGGCCCCCCCGCTTCGAGTTGGAGTCGCCAGTCATGGGTGCCACTGTCCGGCTTGTCCGGCAGTGGACGCCGGGTACCCGCTTCGCACTGCTGGACTAAGCCAGCAGTGGCACTCGGCGCCGAGTTCTCGTCGCCAGCCAGTCAGTTGGTACAATGGCGAGGACGTTCGTCGATCGAATGCATGCAAGGCCAAAATCTTTCTCGGCCTTATCGCTCTGAGATCAGGCTTAGTCTGGCTCTATTCGAGTGAGAGAAATGCTTTGAAGGGGCTGCTGTACAAAGAGGATTGTGCGATGCGGTGTTCACGAGATTTGCTCTTAATGGCGGCTTGCTTCGGTGTGTTTATAGCCGTTACGCCTGTGAAGGCTCTCGATTACAGCTTGGGATTCTCAACCTTACTAGGTGGCTCCGCAGACGAAGAGTTGCGCGAAGTTCTTGTGCTCGACGACGGTACGATCTTAGTGGGTGGTCAATCGCACTCGAACGATTACCCCGTGAGCTCCAGTGCCGTTCAACAAGTCTACGCGGGCGAACCCGCAGGTTCGGGCAATCCTGGAGTTGTCGGCGGAGATATGGTTCTCACGCGGCTCAGCGCGAGTGGCGACTCGATTGTCGCGAGCACCTATTTTGGTGGGTCGAAGCAAGAGCGAAGCGCCTACGCCATGGCACTCGACCAAGATGGTAACGTGGTGTTCGCCACCGTCACACGATCGAACGATCTGCCGACCACAAACGGTGCCTACCAGCGTCAGTACGGTGGCGGTGCAACCGACATGATGGTTGCGAAGATTTCAGATGACCTTAGCACTCTGATCTGGTCGACGTACGTCGGCCGCAGTGGTGAAGATACAAATCGTGCTGGCTTCGCACTCGATGCAGATGACAACGTGGTCCTTGCCGGACGCACCGACAGCACAGGACTCGTTACCCCTGGAGCCTACAACGCTCAAGGTGGGGGTTGGGATGTCTCGGTAGCGAAGCTCAGCGCAGACGGCAGTTCGCTGATCTTTGCTAGTAAGTTCGGCGGATCGCGCGACGAGGCGGTGCCTAGCGTCCGTGTCGGTACGGATGGCGACATCCAGCTGTTTGGCCACACTTGGTCAGATGATTTGCCCACGGTCACTCCTTTCCAGGGCACGAACCCGGGCGGCGTCGGATCACCGGACGGTTTCGTTGCGACGCTCTCCGGAGACGGGGCGTCCCTACTTGGCTCGAGTTACCTCGGCGGCTCTGGTGCGGAGTTTGGAGAGCACTTCCAAGACTTTGCTCCCGATGGTAGCCGGTGGGTTGTTGGGTACACCAACTCGAGCGACTATCCAGTCACCGGCGATGCCTTTCAATCACAGAACAATGGATCCGGCGACGCCTTTGTGACGAAGCTCTCTGCCGATGGGAACTCGATTCTCTACAGCACGTACTTCGGCGGCTCTGGTGCCGACTCCTTCTTGAGCCCGGTAGTTGATAGCCAAGGCCGCCTTCTAATCACCGGAGGGACAACATCGACGGACCTACCGGTCACGCCTAATGCCCTACAGAGCGAGCTTGCTGGCGGGGCGGATGGATACGTTGCAGTACTATCGGCAGACGGCCAGAAGGTGCTCTACGCGACCTACCTTGGCGGCTCTCTGGACGATAAGATTCGCCAAGTCGAGGTGGCTCCCAACGGCGACCTGCTGCTCGTTGGCCGCACTGCTTCTGGAGACTTTCCAATCAGCCAGGGGGCTCTTCAGGATTCGGTTGCTGGTGGACGTGATGGCTTTATCGTGAGGCTCGCCATGACGGGTCTCGAAGGTGACTACAACTCCGACGGTGTTGTCGATGCTGCGGACTACACCGTCTGGCGAGACAGCCTTGGATCGCCGGCAGGTTCGCTACCTAACGACTCCGACGGAGGCGCGATTGGAGCGGCCCAGTACGCAACTTGGGTATCCAGGTACGGCGCTGTCGGCATCCCGGCCGCAACCTCGAACACCGTTCCCGAGCCCGGCTCGGCTTGCCTATCGCTAGTCTTGCTTTTGCTCTCGCGCACGTCGCGAGCCTGGTCTTATCTCGATCGCCGAGATCCGATCACCGGCTGACGGGGAATCGCTGCCTATCTCTTGAGAGCAGTCATTGATGATTATTGAAGGCCCGTGAACGTTGGTGTTTAGTCCGGCAAGTTTGCCGGCCGAAGAAGTCGATTCGCTGTCGGGCAAAGTCTTCCGACGGTAGCTGACTCTTCTCTCGCCTCGCCGAGGTGGCCTCACCCGCGGCGGGTTCCAGCCGCGACGAACTCGCGTCGGTTGCCCGTCACCTCGGCAGGTTCGCGCGTGCGCGAATCGACCTCCCGCTGTCGCTTCTGCGCGACTGAGTCGGTCGTCGCGTAGCGTAGGTGTGTGACACGCCTGAGCAGCGAGCGGCGTAGCCAACTCGCCGCGGCTTCCTCGTTCGACGCCCGGGCGACAACCGGCCGCCGCCGGTCCGGTCGCACCGGTTGTGCGGCCGGGCCTTTTCGCGCGGGTGCTAGCGGCGCCCGCGACGCAGCTCTTGTCGTGACCTAGGGCGAGCCGATCGTCCGCGATGGCGGGAGGTGTGCGCGCCCCAACGGCGCCCCTCCGGCCCCCCGGCCTTCAGCCTCCGGTCTGCCTTTGTCGAATCGCAGCCCTAAGATCGACGTCGTCGCGATCGCCCTGGGCGTCGCGACACTGCTGGCCGCCGTGTCGCTGGCTAGCTACGACCGGTACGACCCGCCCAGTCGGCTCGCCTGGCCGCCGGTCGTGGCGGTCAACAACGCGTGCGGCGTCGTCGGCGCCCACACAGCCCACACGCTGCTCGAGACGCTCGGCATTGGCGCCTACTACGCGGTCGCCTCGGCCGGCGTGCTGACGTGGCTGCTGCTGGCCCGCCGCGAGACCGATCAGCCAATGCTGCGGATCGCCGGCTGGGGGCTGTCGCTCGTGGCCGTGTCGACGCTGGCCGCCATCGTCGCACCCGACTGGACGCCGGGTCCGCCGGTCGGCGCCGGCGGGCAGATCGGCGCCCTCGGCCGCGTGTGGCTCGGGGCGAACTTCGGCGGGGCAGGGTCGTTGCTGCTGGCGGGCGCCGTGCTGCTAGCCGGGCTGCTGCTGTCGACCGACTACTTCCTATTCCAAGCGGCCGCCGCCACGGCGACCGCCTCCGCGACGACCGTCGCCGCCGCCGGCCGAGCCGGGCAGGCGGCCGTCTCGCGGATCTCCCTACGCAAACGCACCGACCTGGCGGCCGTCGGCGAAGACGATTCCGCAACCGGGGCCGAGAGCGAGGCCGACGAAGCCGCGGGCGAAGCAGATGAGGAATGGGAAGAGGAAGACGCGACTGAGGACGGCACGGACGAAGAGGAGTGGGAAGAGACGGACGAGTACGAAACGGAGGACGGCGAAGCCCAGGATGAGGAAGCGGAAGACATCGAAGCCGAGACCGCGGCGACCGGCTTGGCGGCGACGGTGGGCGGGCTCGGCAAGCGGCTAGCCGGCGCCCTCCGCGTCAAAACGCCGGACATGCGTGAAGCCGGGGGCTCTGAAGACAGCGCAGGCGACACGTCCGATGACGCCGACGGCGCCGAAGCCCATGCCGAGGAGGCGGCGCCCTCTAATGAGATCGCCGTCAACAAGCCCAAGGCGAAGAGCGAGCGCGAGCAGATCATCGAGTCGCTCGACGCGGCGGACCAAGACGCCGACTTCGACACCGACTACGAGCTGCCGCCGGTCGACCTGCTGCTGGAGTCAGACGACGTCTCCTACGACCAGCACGAGAAGGAGGTCCGCCGCAAGGCGAAGATCCTCGAGAAGACGTTCGCCAACTTCGGCTTCAACGTGAAGGTGGTCGAGGTCGAGACCGGCCCGGTCATTGCGCAGTACGAGGTGGAGCTTGAGCCCGGGCTGCGGCTGTCGAAGATCACCGGGCTGGCGGACGACCTGGCGATCGCCCTGCGGGCGCCCAGCGTGCGGATCGTCGCGCCCATTCCCGGAAAGAACACCGTCGGCATCGAGGCGCCCAACGACACCCGGCAGGTGGTCCGGCTGCGCGAGGTGATCGAAGAGACCAACGGCCAGGCTCGGCGGATGAAAATCCCCATCTATCTGGGCAAGGACGTCGCCGGCAACCCGATGGTGGTCGATCTGGCGGCGCTTCCGCACCTGCTGATCGCCGGCCGCACGGGCACAGGTAAGAGCGTCTGCCTGAACTCGATCATCGTCTCGATCCTCATGAGCCGCGGGCCGGACGAGGTGCGGATGCTGATGATCGACCCGAAGATGGTCGAGCTCTCCGGCTACCGGAAGCTGCCGCACCTGATGCACCCGGTGGTGACCGACATGAAGAAGGCCGAGGCGATTCTCGCCTGGGCCGTGGACAAGATGGAGGAGCGTTACACGCTGCTGGCCCGCGCGGGCGTGCGGCACGTGAGCGTGTACAACCAGCTGTCCGAGGCGGAACTCCGCGAGCGGCTCGAGTCGTCCGACGGCGGGCCGATGGACGACGCCGAGTTCGGGCTGATCCCCAAGCAGCTGCCGTTCATCGTCATCGTGGCCGACGAGATGGCCGACCTGATGATGACCGCCGGCAAGGACGTGGAGCAGCACATCATCCGCCTCGCGCAGAAGAGCCGCGCCGTGGGCATCCACCTGATCCTCGCGACGCAGAAGCCGACGGTCGACGTCATCACCGGCCTGATCAAGTCGAACCTGCCGGCGCGGATCGCCTTCCAGGTGGCCAGCCGCACGGACAGCCGCGTGGTGCTGGACGAGATGGGCGCCGACAAGCTGCTGGGCAACGGCGACATGCTGTTCCTCTCGCCCGGCACGAGCATGTTGCTCCGCGGGCAGGGGACGTACCTGTCCGACGATGAGATCAGCACCGTGGTCGACTTCGTGGGCACGGACGATCAGCAGTTCGCCGCCGAGCTGATGCAGCTCAAGACCAAGGAGGAGCAAGAGGCCGAGGAGAGCCGCGGCCCGCTCAAGAACCGCGACGACCTGTACGAGTCGGCCGTCGACGTCGTGGTCCGCGAACGGCGCGGCAGCGTCTCTTTGCTGCAGCGCTGCCTGGGCATCGGCTACGGCCGCGCCGCGCGGCTGATCGACTTCATGGCCGAAGACGGCATCGTCGGCGAGTACAACGGCTCGCAGGCGCGTGAGGTGCAGATCACGGTCGAGGAGTGGGAGGCGATGACCAGCGGCGACAACGCCGAGGCCCAGGCCCCCGCCGCGCCGCTGCCGGCGACGTCGGCCGGCGTCATCACGCCCGACGAGACGCCCGCCCCTTGGGAGGACGACGCGGACACCAACACCGAGGCGGTCGACGAAGAATCGGAGGACGAATACGAAGAAGAGGAGGACGCGGCGTCTGACAACGCCGACGAAGAGGCGTCCGACGAAGCGGACGAAGAAGAGTGGGAGTACGAGGACGACGACTCTGAGGAAACCGAGCAGGACGCCACCGAAGACGCGTCCGAGGAAGACGCCGCCGAAGAAGACGAGGAGTGGGAGTACGAAGAAGAGGACGAGGCCGAAGGCGAGGAAGCCGCGGACGGTGAATGGGAAGAGGAAGACGAGCAAGAGGAGGAAGAGGCGGCGTGAGGCCGGGGCGGTTTCACCACGCCGCTTCGCCACCGGGCCGCGGGTTGGGTAAACTGGGGCGTCACTCTGGCCTCGCTCGTGAGCCACGCTGCTATGGAATGGTCCGACGTCCTCGCCGACCCATCGCTCAGCGACCTGCCGTACAAGATTGAAACCAACGAGTACGGCCAGATCGTGATGAGTCCCGCGTCCAACGAGCACGGCGATAGGCAGTACCTGATCGCACGCGCACTGGAAGAGCATGCCGGGGGTGGAAAGGCGTCGATCGAGAACTCGATCGCCACGAAGCGAGGCACCAAAGTCGCCGACGTCACGTGGCGGAGCGACGACTTCGATCGTGCTCACGGCCACCAGACGCCGTTTTCACAGGCTCCGGAAGTCTGCGTCGAAGTCGTGTCGCCGGTCAACTCGGCCCGCGAGCTCGCTGAGAAGCGAGAGCTCTACTTCGCCGCCGGCGCCGCCGAGGTGTGGGAGTGCGATCTGGCCGGCCAGGTCACCTTCTACGGGCAGGCAGGCCAGCTTGCCGGGTCGGGGCTGTTCCCCGCGTTTCCGTCGCAAGTCGGATAACCCGCCGGACCGCCGTGCGGCCGCGTCGCGACCACCGGGTCGCGAACCTGTTCGGCGCGGGGCCCGTCTGGCTGCTATCCTGTCGATAGCTGAACGCCCACCGGTCCCTGTAAGCGGCCCCTCCGATGATCTCCACGACGAAGCGTATCGCTCTCGCCACGGCCCTGCTCGCGGCGCCGTTCGCCATCGCCCAGACGCCCACGCTGGCTCAGACGCCCACGCTGGCCGACCCCGCCGAAGCTGCCATGGCGGCGGCGGAGCCCGCGGTTATCCAGCCGGTGCCCGCGGCGACGCCCACGATCGTCTACCAGCCGATGTCCACGCCCGTCGCGGGCCCCGTTGTGCATCCGCTGCACGTGGTGGACGTCCGCACCAAGCTGTCGGCCCGCCGCGTGTTCCGCTGCGAGGGCCCGGGCGTCGACACCACCGTCTGTGTGTACAACCCGGTCGATTGCTGCACGTACGCCGTGCCCCTCTGCGTGCCGTGCTGCTGCGTGGGCGAGGCCCGCGTCTGCCCGCCGCGTCCGGGCATCCTGCCGGGCCGCTGCAAGGTAGACGTCGTCTGGGACTGCGGCTTCACGGCCACGATCACGTTCTTGAAGCACGGCGGCGCGATTATTACGTACTCCGCCTGATCGCCCCCGCCGCCCACGGTTAGAATCACGACCCCGAGGCCGGTGAGCCGGCCCCGGGGTTTTTTGTTGCCCGAGCACAAACCCTCCGCCCCCTCGCCCGCCGTAACACGCCCCTCGCGTTCCATGCCCCGCATCCAGCTCTACGACACCACGCTCCGCGACGGCGCCCAAGGCGAGGGCGTCAACTTCTCGCTCGAAGACAAGGTGCTCATCGCCCGCCGCCTAGACGAGATGGGCTTCGACTTCATCGAGGGCGGCTACCCGCTGTCGAACCCCAAGGACTCGGAGTTCTTCCAACGGCTCGCGGCCGAGCCGCTGAAGAACAGCCGACTGTGCGCCTTCGGCATGACCCGTCGCCGCGGCGTGAAGGCGGCCGACGACCCCGGCATGAAGGCGCTTGCCGACAGCCAGGCCCCGGTCATCACCATCGTCGGCAAGACGAGCGACTTCCACGTGGCCGAGGTGCTGCGTGTCAGCGAGCAAGAGAACCTCGACATGATCGCCGAGACGGTTGCCCACTTCATCGGGCTCGATCGGCAGGTGATCTACGACGCCGAGCACTTCTTCGACGGCTGGAAACGCAACCCGGCCTACGCGGCCCAGACGATCCAAGCGGCGGTCGACGCCGGCGCCATGCTCGTAGCGATGTGCGACACCAATGGCGGCTCACTGCCCGAAGAGGTGGCGCGCATCACGCGAGAAGCCGCCGCGGCGGTGGACGCCCCGCTGGGTATCCACACGCACAACGACTCCGAGCTGGCGATCGCCAACTCGCTGGCCAGCATCGACGCGGGCGCCGTGCAGGTGCAAGGCACCATCAACGGCCTCGGCGAGCGGTGCGGCAACGCAGACCTCGTGTCCGTCGCCGCCAACCTCACGCTCAAGAAGCAGGGCTACGAGGTCCTCGACCCGAAGCAGATCGAACGCCTGACGGAGCTGAGCGGCTACGTCTACGAGGTGGGCAACCTGCTGCGGCGGAACAACCAGCCGTTCGTCGGACCCAGCGCGTTCGCACACAAGGGCGGCATGCACGTGCACGCCGTCAACCGGGTCGCCGAGAGCTACGAGCACATCCCGCCCGAGTCGGTCGGCAACCAACGCCGCGTGCTGGTGAGCGAGCTCTCGGGCCGATCGAACATCATCGCCACGGCGACCAAGCTCGGCCTGACCGAAGACAAAGAGCTGATGAACGCGGTGCTCGAAGAGATCGTCCGCCGGGAGAACGAGGGCTACCAGTACGAGGCGGCCGAGGCGTCGTTCGCGCTCTTGGTCAAGCGGCTGGCCGGCACCTACGCGCCGCACTTTGAGTTGGTGAAGTACCACGTTACGACCGAGAGCCGCGGCGGCTCGGCCCTCACCGAGGCGACCGTCAAGCTGATGGTCCCCGAGGCGGACGGCGAAGACGCGGTCGAGCACCGCGTGGCTGAGGGCGACGGCCCGGTGAACGCCCTGGACGGCGCCCTGCGGCGAGCCCTGGGCGCACGGTTCCCCCAGCTGCAAGAGATGTCGCTAGTCGACTACAAGGTCCGCGTCATCAACAGCGAGGCCGCCACCGCGGCGAGCGTCCGCGTCGTCATCGAATCACGCGACGCCGACGGCGAGACCTGGGGCACGGTGGGCGTGAACGAGAACGTCATCCAGGCCAGCTGGGAAGCGCTCGTCGATTCGTTCGAGTACAAGCTGTGCAAGGAAGAGGCTTGAGGGGTGAGCAGTGAGGGGTGAGGGTGGGAAAGGCAATGCTCGTCGCTTATGGATGGTCGCCCTTCTCGCCAGACGTCCGGCCGACCTTCTACGTGCCCGCGCGCTACGTGCCCGCGCGACCGAACCGCCCACTAGGCCGGGTGGTCTGTCCACCGCCGATCGACGATCCTGTGGCATCCTGTCGATCCTGTCCGATGTCCCCCGGGCCCAGTCCCCCGGGCCCAATCCCCACGGCCCAGTCCTCAGGCCCAGTCCCCCGTCTTTGCGTCCTCCGCGGCCTCCGCGGTAAGCCCCAGCACCCGATGCCCGCCGCCCCCAAGACCGACCTCGCCTCGCTCCCCAGCGCCTACGACCACCACGCCGCCCAGGCAAAGTGGTACGCCTACTGGGAAGACCGCGGGTACTTCCACGCCGACCCGACCCCGGTCCTAGCCGGCGAGAAGCGGCCGTACTCGGTCGTCATCCCCCCGCCCAACGTGACGGGCGCCCTGCACCTGGGGCACGCGCTCAACAACACGCTCCAAGACATCCTCTGCCGCCGCAAGCGGATGGAGGGGTACGAGGTGCTGTGGATGCCGGGCACGGACCACGCGGGCATCGCCACGCAGGCGGTCGTCGAGCGGCGGCTGCTGCAAGAAGAGGGCAAGAGTCGGCACGACCTGGGACGTGAAGGGCTTGTCGACCGCATCTGGCAGTGGAAGGCCCAGTACGAGGAGCGGATCACCGGCCAGCTCAAGCAGCTCGGCTGCAGCTGCGATTGGGAGCGGCAACGGTTCACGCTCGACGACACCTGTGCCCGCGCGGTGCGCGAGACGTTCTTCAAGCTGTTCGCCGACGGCAAGGTGTACCGCGGCAAGCGGCTCGTGAACTGGGACACGTTCCTGCAGACGGCGGTCTCCGACGACGAGGTGTTTCACGAAGAGAAGAAAGGGCACTTCTGGTCGTTCCACTACCCGGTGATTGATGCGAAGGAAGGCGAGCCGACACACGTCACCATCGCCACCACGCGGCCCGAGACGATGCTGGGCGACACGGCCGTCGCCGTACACCCCGACCCCGCCGGACAGCTCGACAAGGTCGAGGCGGAACTTAGGGAGAAGCTCGCCGCGGCGGCGGAGAAGGAACGCCCGCCGGTCGAGGCGCAACTCGAAGCGCTCGCCGAGCGACGCAAGACGCACCTGCCGAAGCTCGAGCAGCTACGCGACATGGCGAAGCGCGGCGTGCAGCTAGAGCTGCCGCTCACCGGCCGCCAAATCCCGCTGATCGCTGATGAGTGGGCGAAGCCGGAGCTCGGCTCCGGTTGCGTGAAGATCACGCCGGCGCACGATGCGAACGACTATGCCGTGTGGCAACGCAACGAGCACATCGGGGTTCAGAACATCTTGAACACCGACGGCACGCTCAACGACAGCGTGCCGGAGAAGTACCGCGGCCTCACGATGAAGGAAGCCCGCAAGGCGGTGCTCGCCGACTTAGTCGACGGCGGCTTCCATGACCCCGAGGCCGATGTCGAAGACCGCTTGATCGACCTCGCCCACAGCGACCGTAGCAAGACGCCGATCGAGCCTTATCTGGCGGACCAGTGGTTCGTGAAAATGGACGAGCTCGCGCAGTCAGCGATGGACGCCGTCAACGACGGTAGCGTGAAGATCGTTCCCGACCGCTACGGCAAGAGTTATCTCGACTGGCTAAGCGAGAAGCGTGACTGGCCGGTGGGGCGACAGTTGTGGTGGGGACACCGCATCCCAGTGTGGACAAGCCAGTTCGGCGACAAGCCCGAACGCGACGCAGTCGCATCTCGAGCAAAAGCCCTTTACGTAAGGAGCGGTGACCAAGAGCCGTCGGACCACCTCTACTTCTATCACGAGTGGGATCCGAATAGCTTCGCAGGCACTGCATACTTCTGCACTCTCACCGACGACGAATCAACCAGTGATCAATTGGCCGCGGATGGCTTCACCCGCGACGAAGAAGTCCTCGACACGTGGTTCAGCTCGGCGCTCTGGCCGTTCAGCACCATGGGCTGGCCCGAGCAGACCGACCTGCTCAAGGCGTTCTATCCGACGAGCACGCTCGTCACGTCGCGCGACATCATCACGCTGTGGGTCGCGCGGATGGTGCTCATGGGCAAGTACCTCGACCCGCTCGACGTCGGAGCGGACGGTGACGAGGCCAAGAAGGTCCCGTTCCCCGAGGTCTATATCCACCCGAAGATCCTCGACGGCTTCGGCGAGACGATGTCGAAGTCGAAGGGCAACGGCGTCGACCCGCTCGACGTCATCGATCAGTTCGGCGCCGATGCGCTGCGGTTTGGCATCGCCTACCTGACCACCGAGACGCAGGACGTCCGCCTGCCGGTCGAGTTCGTCTGCCCCTCGTGCACGGCGACGATCAAGCAGACCAAGAAGAACCGTGTGCTGCCCGCGGTCCCGTGCCCGGCGTGCGGCGGGTCGTTCCGAACGCAGTGGGCCGAGAAGGAAGAAGACCTCGCCCTGCCCCGCGGCGCCGTGACGAGCGAACGGTTCGAGCTCGGCCGCAACTTCTGCAACAAGCTGTGGAACGCCAGCCGGTTCGCGCTCACGAACCTCGATGGCTACCAGCCGTCGGCGGTAGCCGACGAAGACCTCAAGATCGAAGACCGTTGGCTCCTCAGCCGCTTGGCCACCGTCACCGCCGAGGTGTCCGAGGCGCTCGACACCTACCGCTTCGCCGACGCGGCCCGAGCGCTGTACGACTTCGCCTGGAACGAGTTCTGCAGTTTCTACCTAGAGATGACCAAGGCGCGCCTGGACTCTGAAAGCGGGGCCGAGGACGATGCCGACAAGCAGGTCGCCCAGCACGTGCTCGCCCACGCGCTCGACACGCTGCTGCGGCTGCTGCACCCGATGACGCCCTTCCTGACCGAAGAAGTCTGGCAGCTGTTGGGCGAGGTCGCCCCTGAACGCGGCTTGCAAGTCGCTCAAGCAGCCGCCGAGTCGGTCTGCGTGGCGCCCTGGCCAGAGAGCGACGCGTCGGCCATTGACCGGACCATCGAAGAGCAGTTCGCCAAGTTCCAGGCCGTGCTCGGCGCCGTGCGCGAAGTGCGGCAGGCGCAGGCGATCCCCAACAAGGAGACCGTCGAGTTCGTCGTCCGCTGCGACGAGCCGACCGCCGAGCTGCTCACGCCGATGCAGCCGTACTTCACGCAGATGGCCCGGGCGACCGCCACTGCCCTCGGGCCCGACGCCGCAATGCCGGAGATCACCTCCAGCAAGTCGCTCACCGGCTTAGACGGCTCTCGGGGTAACGGGGCCCGCGGTGACGGGGCGATCGAGGTCCACGTCGACGTCGCCGCGTTCATCGACGTCGAGGCCGAGAAGCAGCGGCTCGCCAAGGAGCAGGCGAACCTCACCAAGTTCGTCGGCTCGCTGCGGGGCAAGCTCTCGAACGACAAGTTCGTCGCCAACGCCCCGGCCGAGGTCGTCGACGCGGAGCGGGCGAAGCTGGCCGAGGCCGAGTCGCAGCTCGCCGCGGTTGAGACGGCCATCGGCAAGCTCGGCTGAGCGTTATGGAGCTAGACGGGATTTACAGGATGATCAGGATGACGAGCGTCGCTGTCATCCTGGCCATCTTGTTCATCCTATCCAGCTTCAACGGACCTTGTGACAGATTTCACGAAGTCTTGTCGCTCGGCCGCTTGTGAATCGATTCACAAGCGGGGTCGAAAACGAGCCCCGAATCGGCCTCGCGGCGGACGCCGGCCGGGCGACGTCGGTATAGTTGCCTTCGGCGGTTCGCTCTTCACGAGCGACGCTCTCTTCTCTCGACAACTTACCGGAGACCCCGCGATGCACACGGTGCTGGCCCGCGACTTCATGGTCACGAAACTCGTGACCCTCCGCCCCGAGATGGACGTCCACGAGGCGATCCAGCTCCTGCTCCGGAGACGCATCTCCGGAGCCCCGGTCGTCGGGCCGAACTACGAGTACCTGGGGATCTTCTCCGAGCGGTGCAGCATGCAGGTGCTGCTCGACTCCGCGTACGAACAGCTGCCGTCGAACCACGTCGGGGCGTTCATGGACAAAGAGGCCATGACGATCCAGCCCGAGACGCAGCTGCTGTCGATCGCCCAGGCCTTCCTGCTGACGAACTACCGACGGCTGCCGGTCGTTGACGACGCCGGCATGCTGCTCGGCCAGATCAGCCGTCGCGACGTGCTGCGGGCCGCCATGAAGGAACTGGGGCACACGCCGGTGCGAGAACGATCGCTGCTGTACCTCAGCGCCCTCGTCTCCCGCGACGACGCGCCGGTGGCGTAACGGGCGGCGACGCCGCGAGTGGCGACGCGTCGCTCAGCTATCCAACTCTCAAAAAACAAAGAGCCGCCCGCCTCGTCCCGAGGCGGGCGGCTCTTCGCGGGTCCATCAAGAGAAGAGCTGCTGGGTTGCTCGCCGACTAGCTGCGGCGACGAAGACCAAGGCCAAGCGACGCGGCGATCATGGCCAGGGCGGTCGTGGTGGGCTCGGGGATCAACTCGCCCTCGACCTCGCCCGTGCCGGACGCGTCGAACGTCAGCAGGTTGACGCCGTTGTCCGTGAACGAGTTGACCGTGGATGGAGCTCCCTCGACCAGCTCGCCGTTCACGTCCGGGCTGTCGGTCGAGCTGGATGTTCC
>JBCBPC010000023.1:0-60803 GCA_039820945.1 Planctomycetota bacterium | reverse complement strand
AACGCTTCCCGACCCTATCGCGTACGGCTAGTCCGCGAGGGACTAGCCGCCCACGCCGATGCGGTCTTCCAGCCCCAGCCGCTTCATCTTCTTATAAAGCGTTGTGCGGTTGATGCCGAGCTGGTCGGCCGTCTCGTTGCGGTTCCAGCCGTTGAGCTCGAGCACCTCGAGGATGATTTGCCGCTCGGGGCCCTCGAGCGCTTCCTTGAGCGTCTGCCCCGCATAGCCGGTAACGCCGATCGGGCGGTCGGTCGCCACGCGGAGCTCGGGCGGCAGGTCCAGCAGGCCGACCACGTCGCCCTTGCCCAGCAGCACGCTCCGCTCCACCACGTTCTGCAGCTCGCGGACGTTGCCGGTCCAGTGGTGCCGCTGCATGGCGGCCACCGCGTCGTCCGTGAAGCCCGTGACGTTCGGCCGATTGGCGTCCTCGCGTACCTCTTCCAGAAACTTCTGGGCGAGCAGCGGGATGTCGTTGGTTCGGCCCCGCAGCGGCGGCAGCTCGAGGTTGATGACGTTGATCCGGTAGTACAGGTCTTGGCGGAACGCGCCCTCCTCGACCCGCTGCGCGAGGTCCTCGTTCGTGGCGAGCACCACCCGTACGTCCACGCGGTGGGTCTCCGTGCCGCCGACGGCCTCGAAGGCCAGCTCTTGCAGCACGCGGAGTAGCTTCACCTGCATGGCGGGCGTGGCGGTGCCGATCTCGTCGAGGAAGATCGTGCCGCCGTCGGCCTGCAGGAACTTGCCCATCTTGTTGGTCGTCGCGCCGGTGAACGCCCCGGCGACGTGGCCGAAGAGCTCGCTCTCCAGCAGGTTCTCCGGCAACGCCCCGCACGCCACCTCGACGAACGGGCCGGTGCGGCGGTCGCTGCGGGTGTGGATCGCGCGGGCGATGAGGCTCTTGCCCGTGCCGCTCTCGCCGGTGACGAGCACCGTGGCGCGGGTGTCGGCGACGCTCTCGATGACGTCGAAGACGCGCATCATGCGGGCATCGGTGCCCACGATGTGGCTCATGCCGTGCTTGCGGTCGAGCTTCTGCCGCAGCTCGGTGTTTTCTGCGAGCACCTGCCGCTGCGAGAGGGCCCGCTCGAGGGCCATCAGCAGCTCGTCGTCGATGAGCGGCTTGGTCAGGTAGTCGAAAGCGCCGGCCCGCACGGCGTCGATCGCCGAGTCGGCCGTGCCGTAGCCGGTCATCAGCAGCACCTGCGTGCCGGGGCGTCGGCGGAGCGTTTGCTCGAGCAGGTCGAAGCCGTCGCCGTCTTGCAGGCGAATGTCGGCCAGCACGAGGTCGAACGCCCGGTTGGTCAGCTTCTCCAACGCGCCGGCGTAGGTCGGCTCCGCGTCGACCTCCATGCCGAAGCTCCGCAGCCAGTCGGCCATGGAGTCGAGCACCTGCCGATCGTCGTCGACGAGTAGCAGCGAGGTGGTCTGGAGTACGGAGGCGGCGGGGCCGGCGGGCATGGTGGGAGCCGTGGGTGTTTGGCACGCGAGTTGTGTCGCCAAATACCTACGTCACCCCCCGGGTGTGTCAAAAAAGCACCGAGCCGCGGCGCCTGGCGGCTCGGATCAACCCGCGTCTCCCGCACACGTCGGGCGCACAATCCGATCGATCGGACCGCGGCGCGTCATCCGCCGTGGTGCGCCAGGGCTGCTCGCGCCGCCGACTCGATCCCGTCGACCATCCGCGGGATGTTGTATTGGTCGGCGACCGTGGCGGCCGCGTTGCCGGCGAGGCGATCCCGCAAAGCGTGATCGCTCAGGAGGCGGGTGAGCGTCTCGGCCAGGCTGCCGACGTCGTTCGCGCGGTAGGCGAGGCCGTTCTGCTCGGGGCCCTCGTCGGGCTGGTACGCGACGATCTCCGGGTTCTGTCCGGCCACGTTGTCGTCCGTCACCACCGGCAGGCCGTAGCCAAAGGCGTGCAGCAGGCTGAGTCCGATCGCCGAGGGGTACACGAACGCCTTCGCCGAGAGGAACCAAGGCGCCAGCTGATCCTCGTCGTAGATCGGCCCCAGCATGCGGACGTGGTCTTTCAGGTTCTTGGCCGAGACCATAGCTCGCAATCGTTCGTCCTCCGTCCCGCCGCCCACAACGATGGCGACCGCTTGCGGCCGCGATGCCCGTAGCCGCTCCATCGCTTCGATGAGCAGCTCAACCCGGTTCTCCGGCATCAGTCGGCTGACGAAGAGCAGCACCTCGCGATCGTTGATTCGTTGCTCTTGGGCAAAACGCTCGAGCCGCTCGGGCTCGGCGAGCCACGCGCCGCGCGCCGCGGCGAGGGGCGTCTGGTCGATCGCATTGGGCGCCGCGAAGACGCGGTCGGCCGGCCATCCGTTCTCCACCGCAGCGGCCGCGGTTCTCTCATCGTAGAACAGCAGCACGCTGGCGAGCTTCGCGATGCGGTCGCGGAGGAACACACGGAGGGGGCTGTCGTTCTTCGAGTAGCCGTGCCCCCATAGCACCACCGGCTTGTTGCGACGCTTGGCGGCCCGCAACGCCGGCCCAAGCGACAGGTACCGCGTGCCCCACGACAGCACGGCCACGTCGGTGTCGGCCGACTTCACGGCGTCGACCTGCGCCTGATGCCACAGCACCTCTTGGCCCCGGAGGCTCCAGAACCGCAGGCGCCGCTCGTCGGCTTGGAAGCCGTCTGCCGTGGCGTTCTTGAGCGTGCCGTGGTCGCCGTACCAGACGCGGAGATCAACGCCCGACCGCGTGGCCATCTCACGCCACACCGGCACGCGGTACTTCGCCAGCGTGGGTTGAACGACGGTGAGGCAGAGTCGGTCAGACATCGGGCGTCGGGAGGCGAGCGGAACACGTTGGGCCGTCGGCCGCTCCCACGTTCTCCGCGAACCGCGTGCGGAGCGAAAGCCCGCCGCCGCGCCGCTCGACCCGGCGTAGCCCTGTGCGGCCGGGAGTCATTCGGTGCGGACAGGCGTCATCCGGCCCGGGGGTGCGCCCGTTCGTACGCCTCGCGCAGGTTGCGGGTGCTCAGGTGCGTGTAGATCTGCGTGGTGACGAGGCTCTTGTGGCCGAGCAGCTCTTGCACGCTGCGGATGTCGGCCCCACGGTCGAGCAGGTGCGTGGCGAAGCTGTGCCGCAGCGTGTGCGGGCTCGTGCGGCCGTCGAGCCCCGCGGCGGCGAGGTGCTTCTCCAGCATCCGCGCGACGCTCCGTGACGTGAGCCGCCTGCCGAACCGATTGGTAAACACCGGAGCCGCTTCGCCCCGTGGCTCGCCGGGGTGGAGCTGTCTCACGGACAGCCAGACCTGCAGCGCGGCCGTGGCGTACGAGCCCAGCGGCGAGAGCCGCTCGCGGCGGCCTTTGCCGCGGACCCGGAGCACACCCTCGACGAGGTCCCGATCGCCGTCGTCGAGGCCGACCAGCTCGCTCACCCGCAGGCCGGCCGAGTAGAGCGTCTCGAGGATCGCCCGGTCGCGCTTGCCGAGCGCCGTATCGGCCGGCGGCGTCGCCAGCAGTCGCGCTATCTCTTCGCTCGTCAGGAAGTGCGGCAGCTTGCGGCTCTTGCGGGGGTTGCGGAGCGCGGACGCGGGGTTCGCCGACGCCCACCCCTCGCGCTGCCCGAAGCGGAAGAAGCTCCTTGCCGAGGCGAGCCGCCGGGCGATCGACGCCTTGGCGTACCCGGCCTCGCCGAGCGCGGCGGCGTAGCCCCTCAGCTCGGTCGTGGTGATCGTCGCCGGGTTGGGCGTGCGGCCCGCCTCGTCTTCGAGGTACTCGGCCAGCCCCGCCAGGTCCTCGCGGTACGCCTTGATCGTGTGCGGCGAGGCGTTCCGTTCACGCTGCAGGTGACGCAGGAACTGGCCGGTTTCGCGACGCACGAGGGGGCGTGAAGAGGCTGGAGGTCAGAGGCTAGAGGCTGGAGGAGGCCTGCGGCCTCAAGAGGCTAGGGGGTTGGCCGGACCGCTCACTCCTTGGGCAGCGGGGCCTTTCCTGAGAGCCGCGAGCCGAACAGCTGCTGCTTCTGCGCCTCGTTGCGGATCCGCTTGCTGAGCACCGCGGCGTCGTACCAGGTGAAGCTCAGCTCGGGGTTCGACGCGCTGCGGCCCAGCGCTCGCAGAGCCGCGGCTTGCTGATCGTCACTGTAGAGGAACAGGTACCGTTCCTTGCCTTTGACCAGGGCAAGGACATTCACATCATCACTCACGGCGGGCGCCTCCGTGCGGCGTAGCGGCTTGCGGGGGGGGGGAACAGAGCGGGGCGGGGATGCGGCGTGCGAGAATTCTCGGCGCGTGCCGGCCTCCGTTGCCGGTGTCGCTGCACGAAACGCACACGCCGCGGTGCTCTACCGACGCTCTATCGGCCCTTGGCCCAGCGGCTCACCACTCGCGTTTCTCCGCCGCCGCCGCGCGCGATGAGCATCTCCGACAGGTGGCGGTGACAGCAGAACCGCAAGAAGTCGTCGGTGCGTTCGAGGTACCCCTGCCAGTCGCCCAACCGCGCGTCGTCGCGAAAACCGACATAGTCCGCAAGCGCCGCAGTGAACTCGCTGTTGGCGCCGTCATAAAGCCGCGTATGCGTCATAACCGGACCCTCGTGCGGTGTCGCCACGGGGCGTGCGGGCAGCGGGCCGGGCGGAGTAAACCCGGCGGCCGTCGGCCAGTCTGCAGGGAACATGCCGCTCGGATCGGCTGGTCCGTCTGTTCCGATCATCCGCTCTGAGACCGGAGATTCGTGGCTCGCCTGATCGACGGCGCCGCTGGCGCTGTCGGCGTCCGCTTTGCTGGTGGCACCAGGCGCGGGCAGCGATTCGGCCGCGTTCTCGCGCGACGGATCGAAAGGATCGGGCTCCACCATCTCACCCCGCTCGATCGGGAACGGCCGCGGCTCGAGCAACTGGGTGGAAGGCGTCCTTGGCGACGCGTTCATGCCTGCCGGGCTTGCGAGCGTTGGCGCCTGAGTGGCGAGCTGCGCGCGAGCGAGCGCCATCTCCGCGTCAAAGACCACATCCGACGGGATGTACTCCTCCATCGGGGTGCCCCACGGCAGGCCGTAGCCGGCGGGGATCTCTTGGTAGCCCGGATTGGTGGCGTACCAACTGACCCGCATCCCGCACCGCGGTGGGTAGTACGGCGTGAAGTCGGTGACGGCGCCGACGACGACCACATCCACCTCAAGCATCTGCCCAAGCGCGCGAACCTTGGTCGGATCATCGAGGCTGGTGAGGCCGAGCTCGCGCATCGCTCGTTCGACGACGCCGACCGGGATCACCTCAAAGCCGGGCGTCGCCTGCACAGCGGCGTAGTAAGCGCTGGCCACTTGCCGGCCGTCGACCGTCGGCTCGTCGCTCTGGTTGAAGAACGGCGTGACAGCGACGCGGCTGAGCTGGGGGAACGGGTTGTGCGTGACGGTCTGCGTCGTCACCTCGGGCACAACGAGGTGGCAGCCGCTCATCAGAAGGACGAGCGGCGCAAGGCCGAGCAGGACAAGTCGGGGCAGCGGCCGCATGTGCGGTTGGGGTTTGCCAGCAGCCCCCCTGCTAGCGTGAGGCGCACCGAGGTCGCCCACCTCGTTGCATTCGGCAAACTCGGTGAGGCGAAGCCGGCGAAACCGCCAGAAAAGCGAAGAATTGCTAAACCAGTTCTGCTAGCGAACCGAGCCCCAGCGGCTCGCGCGTGGCGATTGGCTCTCCGTACGCCGTGCCGATTGACTTGCCCCAGTACGCTGCCTCGTCGCGTAACCGATCGACGAACGTGGGTGGCTCGGCCGGTCGGCCCGTGACGAACTGGCTCTGGTAGCAGCGGATCGCGGCGAGCTTCTGCTCCCACACGTCGGAGATGTCGAGCACGAACGCTGGCTGCGGCGCCAGCTTCAGGTGCACGCAGTAGTAGTAGAAGACCCGCGTTGGGTGGTGCGGCTCGCCCGGCAGGTCGGTCTTGGTGAGCTTCGCCCAAAACCGGGCGTCTTCCACCAGCTTGGTCGCCGCGGTGTGGTCGGGGTGGGCGTCTTCCCAGTACGGGGCGAACAGCCACTGTGGCCGCGTCTGCCGGATTACGCCCGCCAGCTTCGCGCGGTTGTCGAGCGTGGCTTCGAGCGAACGGTTGGGCAGGCCGAGGTTCTCTCGCCACGGGTCGCCGAGCGCCGCGTTGGCGGCGGCGGTCTCCTGGGCGCGGATCTCCGGCGAGCCGTGCGGCGTTGGCTCACCGGATGTGAGGTCGAGGATGCCGACCCGCTTGCCCTCTAGCTGCAGCTTGAGGATCAGGCCGCCGGCGCCGAGCTCGGCGTCGTCCGGGTGCGGGGCGATCACGAGGGCGTCGAGCATGGGGTAGCGGCGGTGCGAGCGAGCAGGGGCTTGGGAGGTCGGTAGCGATCTCACTACTCTAGCCGAGCCACCAATTGCACGCCGCAACCCTTACCCAACCGCTCCGATGGCGATCGAACCAACGCTCCAAAAAGTCCGCGACCACGCCCGCGAGACGGCGTTGCTGTCGTCCATCAACGGCCTGGTGGAGTGGGACGAGCAGACGCATATGCCGCCGGCCGCCGCTGAGTGGCGGGCCGAGCAGCAGGCGTACCTCGCCGGGCAGATCCACAAGCGTTCCGTAGATCCGCGGCTCGGCGAGTGGCTCGGCGAGCTGCGAGACAGCCCCGAGGCGGCCGACGGCGCCGGCGACGTCGGTTGCGTGGCCCGAGAGATGTCGCGCGTCTACGACCGGCAGACGAAGCTCTCGCCCGAGCTGGTCGAAGAGGTCGCCCGCGTCGCTAGCCAGGCCCACCACGCGTGGGTCGCCGCCCGCAAGGCGGACGACTTCAAGACGTTCGCTCCGGTGCTAGAGCGGATGCTCGGCCTGCAACGCGAGCGGGCCGAGGCCTTCGGCTACACCGACTCGCCGTACGACGCGTTGCTCGACGAGTTCGAGCCGGGCGAGACGGGCGACGCCGTCGGGGCGACGCTCACCGCGCTTCGCGACGAGCTGTCGGGGTTCGTCAAGGAGATCGTCGACTCGGGCGTGAAGGCGCCCAGTGAGATCACGCGACGGAGTTTTCCGATTGACGATCAATCGGCGTTCGGCCGCATGGCGGCGGAGAAGATCGGCTTCGACTTCGCCGCGGGCTCCCTCGACATCGCCCCCCACCCGTTCTGCGGAGACGCGGGGCCGCGAGACGTGCGTCTCACCACCCGCTACCAAGAAAACGAGTTCGCCGACGCGTTCTTCAGCACGCTGCACGAGGCGGGCCACGGGCTGTACGAGCAGGGGCTGCCGGCCGACTGGTTCGGCCTGCCCCAAGGGACGGCCATTTCGCTGGGCATCCACGAGTCGCAGTCGCGGATGTGGGAGAACCTGGTCGGCCGCAGCCGAGGGTTCTGGCGCCACTTCTTCCCGCGGGCATGCGAGGCCTTCCCGGAGCCGCTCGCCGGTGTCGAACCGGACACGTGGTGGTTCGCGATCAACGAGGTGACGCCGTCGCTGATCCGCGTCGATAGCGACGAGGCGACCTACAACCTGCACATCGTTGTGCGATACGAGCTAGAGCGGGCGATGATCGAGGGCGATCTGGCGGTCGCCGATCTGCCGGGCGCCTGGAACGAGGCGTACACCAAGACCGTCGGCATCACGCCGCCCAACGACGCGGACGGCTGTCTGCAAGACGTGCACTGGAGCATGGGCGCCATCGGCTACTTCCCCACCTACGCGCTGGGCAACCTGTACGCGTCGCAGTTGTTCGAGCAGGCGACCGAAGACCTGGGCGACCTTGAGGCGAGCTTCGCCGAGGGCGATTTCACGCCGCTGCTCGGCTGGCTGCGTGAGAAGGTCCACTCGGTCGGCCAGCGGCTCACGGCGTCGCAGCTGGTCGAGCAAGTCACCGGCAAGCCGCTCTCGGCGGAGCCGCTGATGCGGCATCTCCGCGGCAAGTTCGGGCCGCTCTACGGCCTGGGCGGCTAGGCCGAGTTTGCCGGTCCGGCCGATCGCGGCGTCGCGGTGCGCCGGAAAACTCGTGCTAGCACGCAAGACTTCGCGCTGCATATCCGGACGATTCGTTGCAGAATACGCGGCTGCCCCCGAGGGGCTCGACGCCGGGGCGGCGACGGATCGCCCGCCGAGCATCGCCGGATCGAACGAACAGGGTCGGGAGGACCACCGCGTGCCATCAGCCGAGAACCAAGAAGCGAGTCCGCTCACTGTGGGCGTTTGCCCGACGTGCGACGAGCTGTTCACGCTGCCCGACGTTCCCACCGATTCGCGACGTCTTGCGTGCCCGTACTGCGACACGGCGATCGCGATGGCCGAGCTGAAGACGCGTTCCGTGCGATCGGCCGTGGCGTTGGCCGGCGAGCCCGAGCCGCAGCCCAAGCCGGATCCGCCGCCCGAGCCGAAGCCGTCTGCGACGCCGACGCTGAGCGAGACCCTCGGCTGGACCGCGGCGCCGACTGTCGCGTCGTCAATCGACGACGCGGAGCACGACAGCCTCGTCAGCGAGGCGGACGAGTTGTTGAGGTCGGTCGAAGCGGCGCGCGAGCCGAGGCCGGTAACGTCTGCGCCTGAACCAATGGAAGAGCTGGCGGAAGAGCCAAAGCCCGCCGCCGATCTGCTTAAGGAGTTCGGCTTCGACTTCGGCGCCACGCCGCTCAAGAGCGAAGGACCGCCGTCTGCCGACGTCGTTGCTTCTGGATCGACGGCGGCGGAGCCCTCGGATCTGGAGCCGCTCGCGGCGGAACTTGTCGCGACAACGCCCGTTGATCCCGAACCACGCGTTGCGGCGGAGGCGTCGATCGATATCGCCGTTCGCCAGCGCAGCACGGTTGAAGAACCAGCGGGCGAGTCGCTGGCCGGAACCAGCGTGGACCGGCTGTTGCACGACGCGGATGGCGGCGACCACGCCCCAACGGCCGCGGAGCTGCTGCTCACCGGGGCCGACGAATCGCGTGGTGGTTTGTGGACCGGCCCGCTCATGGCGGCCGCGGGGGTGCTGTTCATCGCCGGACCGGCCGCGTACCTAACTTGGTCGGGCATGTGGGGAGGCGGTCCGACCGGGGCGCCACTCGCCGCCGCCGGCGAGCCGTTCGCAGCGGCCGATGACGACGTTCGCGTCGATCCGCCCGTGCCGCAGGCAGCGGCCAAGATCGCCGAAGACCCGTACGACGGATCAGCCACGGCGCCGCTCGTCGCAGACGCGGACGACCGCTACGGCCGCGTGGAGGCGGCTACGTACGAAGTGGAGGCAGATCCACAGCCGCCGGCCGCGTGGACCCTGCCACCAGCCGACGCCGCAGAACCCGCCGCCATTCAGCCTGCGGCCCCTGAGTCTGCTGCGGAAGCGCCGACGTCGCGTTACGCCAAACAGGACCCGCCGCCCGCCGTTCCGCCGGAGTTTGCGTTGCCGACGGTGGACAACGCGAAGGAACCCCGCGCGATGCCGGCCGAAATCGCCGCCGTACCGGAGTCGGCTTCTGACCTGCTCACCGATCTCGTGGCGGCCCCCGTCACGCTGCCAATCGCCGGCGCCCCCACCTACACGGTGGACGAGTTGCTCGGCCTCGCGCAGCAGGCGCAGGCGGACGCCGAGGCCTTCGCCGCCGGCTCGCTGAGCGATCCCGAGCAGGCGCCCTTCTTAGGCCAAGCCTACGCCCGTCTTTGCAAGCTAAGCGAGGCGGTCACGCTGATCGATCCGGCCATCACGCGTCGTGGTCGTCGGGAGGCTGAGTTCGCGGCGCTCGACGTCTTCAGAAAGCTGTGGCTTGAGGCGTCGCCGCGCGAGAGCTCGCGGGTGATCGCCCATCACTGGATCGACTGGACGGAGCGGCCGCACGGCGGGGTGTTCTTCGCCGGGAAGCCGTCCGACGAGCCGCGGAAGGCGGGCGAGGTGTACCGCTACGAGTTTATGCTCGACGGGGTCAGCGTGCCGGTCGTAACGACCGCGAAGCTAGACGCCCGGCGGTTCTTGTCGGCGCGCGCCCAGGAGATCGGTGTGCTGGGAGTAGTGGTCGAATCGCCCGCCGAGCGCATCGCGGGCTACGTGGGCGGCGACGAGCGCGTCGTCTGGGCACGCAAGACCGTGCCGCTCCGCGAGCCGGGCAAGCTGTAGTCTGTGGCGAAGAGCAAGCGATCCGCCGCCGCGGCGGCGAAGCCCCAGCGCTCGGCGAGCTGGCGCCGCGAGTTCCAGCGGCGGTTGCTGGCTTGGTACGCCCACCATCGGCGCGATCTGCCGTGGCGCAAAGACGGCGACGCGTACCGCGTGTGGGTCAGCGAGGTGATGCTGCAGCAGACCCAGGTGGAGACGGTCCGCGCGTACTTCGAGCGCTTCACGGCCGCGTTCCCGACGGTCGGGGCGCTCGCAGCGGCCGACGAGCAAGACGTGCTCCGCTTGTGGGAGGGCTTGGGCTACTACCGTCGGGCCCGTTCGCTGCACGCCGCGGCGAAGCAGGTCGTTGACGAGCACCGCGGCCGGCTGCCGGACGACGTGGCGATGCTGCGGACGCTGCCCGGAGTAGGCCGCTACACGGCCGGGGCGATCGTCTCCATCGCGTACGGCAAACCCGCGCCGATCCTCGAGGCCAACACGATCCGCCTGCTAACACGGCTGCTCGCGTACGAGGGCGACGCCACGAAGTCAGCCGGGCAGAAGCTGCTGTGGAGCTTCGCCGAGGAGTTGCTGCCGGCAGCCGGTGTCTCTGACTTCAATCAGGCGCTGATGGAGCTCGGCTCGCTCGTCTGCGCGCCGACCCAGCCGGCCTGCCCACAGTGCCCGGTCGCCGACCGCTGCGAAGCACGCAAGCGTGGCGTCGTGGAGACGCTGGCGCCGACGACAAAGAAACTCCGCTTCACCGAGGTTCGCGAGGCGGCCGTGGTCGTGCGCCACGGGACGAAGCTGCTCGTCCGGCAGTGCGCTGAGGGCGAGCGTTGGGCCGGCCTGTGGGACTTCCCGCGCTTCGAGATCGAGGCGGAGGGCCCGCTGTTAGCCGCCGACGAGTTGCAACGCAAGGTGGCCGCGCTCACCGGCGTCGAGTGCGAACTAGGGGCGTTGCTGATGACGCTCAAGCACGGGGTGACGCGGTTTCGCATCACACTGGACGTGTACGAGGCGCGTCGCGTGGCGGGGAGGGTCAAGCAGACTCCGTCGCCCGCCAAATGGTTGCGAGCCGCGGAGCTCGGTGAGCTGCCGCTGAGCACGACGGGCCGCAAGATCGCGAAGCGGCTGTTGGCCGGTTCGGCCTGAACTAGGCCGCGCGTTGCTGGGCGACTCCGTCCACGGCCTGCAGATGGACGTCCATCTGCGGGAAGGGGATGCCGATATCCGCCCGATCCAGCTGGGTCTTTACCGAGCGTAGCAACGCTTGTTTGACGGTCAGGTAGTCGCTCGTGGGCGCCCACACCCGCACCGACCAATCGACGCTCGACGCCCCGAGTTCCATGAGGATGATTGCTGGCTCGGGGGTGTCGAGCACGCCGGGCGTTTGCGACGCCGCCGTCTCGAGCGTCGCACGCGTGACGTCGATGTCCGCGTCGTACGCGGCGCCCACGGCCACATCGACCCGGCGGATCGGATGGTAGGTGATGTTCTCGATCGTCGAGCCGAAGACGGCGCTGTTGGGAAGGATGATCCGTCGGTTGTCGAAGGTGTCGAGCGTGGTGGTGAACAGCTCGATCTCGTCGACGGTGCCGAGCTGATCACCCACGTTCACGACGTCGCCCACCTTGAACGGGCGGAAGATCAGCAGCATCGCTCCGGCGGCGAAGTTCGACAGCGTCCCCTGGAAGGCGAGGCCGACGGCGAAGCCCGCGGCGCCGAGCAACGCGGCAAAGCTGGTCGTCTCGACGCCGAAGTACCCCAGACACGAGATCGCGGCGACGGCGATCACGCCCCACCAGGAGAGCTTGGCGAGGAACTTGGAGAGCGTGGCGTCGAACTTGAGTCGGCTCAGGCTCGCACGCACCGTCGACGACACCCACCCGGCGATGGTCAACGCGAGAAACAGAACGATCATCGCCAGCGCGACCCGCATGCCGCCCTGCACGGCGATCAGGTACCAGCCGTCCGGCGAGATCGACTGCAGGTCGCCCGCTAGCAGCTGGTGGGTCGTTGTTGCGAGCGGGTCCGCCGCCGCGGTTGTCGTTGCGGTCGGAGTGGCGGTTTCGAACGCCGCCGCGGCGGTCTCGGCTTGGCTGATTTCGTTCATGGCGCGGCTGTTAGCAAAACCTGCCGCCCGGTATCAACGCCGATCGGAGACGGCGCCGCTAGCACGGAGTGCCTATTCCGCGCTGAGACGCTTCACCTCGGCGCCGCCGAGGAGCTCGTGCGCCTCGCGGAGCCAGCCGACGATCCGATCGGCGAACGGCGAGTCCGAATAAGCCTTCTCGAACCGCTCCGCAGGAATGGTGTCGAGGTGCGTGGCGCCCAGGCCGGGGAACCAGTGCCCGCCGTTGCCCAGCAGATTGTAGCGCATCTGTCCGTACTCGATCATGTCGTACGCCAACGCTAAGTGCCGCAGCCAAAGCACCACGTGCGTATTGATGTAGCCGGCGTTCTTCTCGGCGTCCCACACCGGGAGCCCCTCGCGAAAGGCGTCGGCCGCCTCCGCGCCCACCGCGTCGGTCATCGCGGCGCGGAGCCGATCGACGATTGGCGGCAGCAGCTCGTCGGCTCGCTCGAGATGCGGCAGGCTCTGCATCTGCAGGTCAAAATCGCTCGGCTGCGAGGCGCCCAGGCTCAGCGTGTGCACCTCCGGGCGGTTCAGGCAGTACACGCAGTTGAACACCAGTGGGTGCAGCGGCTGGCAGAGTTCGACCAGACGTTCGGACGGGCGGTAGAGCATGCCGCCTTTGTCGCTCGGCGAGATGATGAACACACCGAGGTCGTGTTCGCGGGCGGCCTGCACCGCGGGCCAGTTCCATTGGTTGATGTAGTACCAATGCAGGTTCACGTAATCGAACCCGCCGAACGCCTGCGTGCTGACGGCGTCGACGATCAAGTCCGTGGCGCCGTGTGTCGAGAAGCCGACGGCGCCGACCTTGCCTTCTTCCTGTAGCTCACGAGCCACCTGCAGGCATCCACCCGGCCGGGTGGACCACCAGAGCAGCTCGTGCGTGTTGATCCCGTGGAGGCCGAGCAGATCGACACGGGGCAGGCGGAGTCGATCGAGCGAATCGAGCACCAGCCGCCGGAACCCTTCAGCATCCGCCACCGGGGCGACTTTGGTCTGCACGATCAGCCCGTCCGGCCCGCCGCTCATCGGCCGTTCTTCGCGGAGCCCCGGCAGGACGCGGCCTAGCTGCCGCTCGCTGGTGCCGTAACCGCGGGCCGTCTCGATGTGCGTGACGCCGAGCTCCAGGGCCCGGTGGATCGTCGCCTCAAGGTTGCGCTGGTTCTTGTCTTCAACAACGTCGAGCGTGGCGTCGTCCCACGTCTGCTGGTAGCGCATCCCGCCACAGCTGAAGACGGGCATCTGGAGTTCGGTCTTGCCGAAGCGACGGTACTGCATGGCTTTCGTGCGCGGGGCATGGTGGCTGGGCGTCGCCGCAGTCTATCCACGCGTCGGCGGCAGCCCCACCCAACGCCAAGAGGCCAGCGCGTCGCGAACGACACGCCGGCCTCTTTAGCTTCCCGCTTTCGTACGCCGTTTACTGGGTCAGTCGGCGAGCGCCGCCTCGAGCGCCACCCGCGCCTGCGCGACCAGATCGTCATCGACCGACGCGTCGGTCGGAGCCGCGAGCGTTGGAGACCGCTTGCTGCTGGCGGCGGGCGCCGCCTCCGCAGCGTGCGGCTCCGAATCAGGCGTGGGCGCTGGCTCCGCGGCCGGCACCTCGAGCGACACCGCCGCGAGCTTCTGCTTCACCAGCTCCGCGACATCGATGCCAGCGGCCGCGGGTTCGACCTTGCTGTCGTTCGCTTCGTCGCGTTGCTCGCTCGCCGCCGCCGCGATGCGCTGCGCGAGGAGCGCTTGCGCGTCGGCGAGTGAGTTCTCATCAAGCCCCGGCTTAGCGGCCGGTTCCACGGTGGGCGCTGCTTCGGCTGACGGCGTTTCCGCTGCCGGCTCGGTCGCCGCTTCCTCAGGCTCGGTCGGCTCAGTCGGCTCGTCGCTCGCGGGAGGCGCCACTTCAGCGATCGGCCCAGCGACTGGCTCATCCAGCTCCTCCAGCGCCGCGACCGTCTCGGTCGGATCGGCGTCGGTTTCGGGCAGTTCTTCTTCCGCGTGAGCGGGTTCTGGCTCGAACTCTTCGATGTCTTCCACCAGCGGGCCGTGGGCGGCGACGTCGGCCTCGTCGAGCATCTCGAGCACCGACTCGGCTACCTCTTTGACGGCGACGTCTTCGTCGTTCGGCTCAGCTGTTTCGGGTGTCTGCGCTTCCGCGATAGTCTCTGCGGTGGGCGGGGCGGTGAGCTCGAGATCCGCGGCTTGCAACACCTCGGTTTCCTCTTCGGGCGTGGCAGCGTCGGTCGTCTCGGTGTCCGTCGCTGCGACGGACACCACGATCGGTGCTTCCAGCGACGGGACTTCGGTCGCTACCTCCGCGGCTGGTTTGTCCGCGATCGGTTGAGGCTCGTGCGTTGCGATCGCAGCGGCGGGAGCCGCAGACAGATCGTCCCCCAACGAGTGCTCGTCGAACGAAGGCGTCTCTTCCGGAGCAACGATGGCCGGCTTGGCCTCGTCTTTGCTGAACACGTCGTGGCCCAGCTCGTCGGCCGGCCGATCGCCAAAGCTGATGCCCAGCGCCCGGGCCGCCTGCACCGCCGGTCCGTGCGGATCGACGCGACGCAGCACGTTCACGGCCTCCATGATCGGCACGCTGGTCATCTCCGGCGGGCGGCTGCAGATCATCTCCCCGAACCGTTGCTCCTTGATGAGCCGCACGGCGTGGGCGCCGAACTGCGTGGCGAGCACGCGGTCGAACGTAGTCGGGCTGCCGCCGCGCTGAAGGTGTCCCAGAATGCTGAGCCGCGTTTCTCGGTGCAGGCGCCGCTCGATCTCGGCGGCCACAGCACGGCCGACGCCGCCGAGCCGCATCTGTTGGCCGTCTCGCTGCTCGCCGACAACGTCGCCGCCGGGCAGCTCGGCGCCCTCGGCCACGACCACCAGGGTGAAGTTCTTGCCCTGGCTCTCGCGGTGCAGGATCTTGTGGCAGAGGTGCTCGTAGCTCCAGTCAACCTCAGGGATGAGGATCACGTCGCCGCCGCCGGCGATTCCCGCGTGCAACGCGATCCAGCCGGCGTGTCGGCCCATGACCTCGAGGACCATGATCCGCTCGTGGCTGGCGGCGGTGGTGTGCAGGCGGTCGAGCGCGTCGGTCGCGCACTCGATGGCGCTGTCGAAGCCGAACGTGAACGCCGTGGCCGACAGGTCGTTGTCGATGGTCTTCGGGACGCCGACGACGTTGATGCCGTTCTCATGAAACTGCTGCGCGACCGCCAGCGACCCGTCGCCGCCGACGCAGATCAGCCCGTCGATGCCGAGCTGGTCGATGGTCTGCTTGACGCCGTCGATCAGGTTGGGCGCGATCTCGACGCGGTCCTGCACGCCGACGGTGGCGGCGAACCGACCCTTGTTCGTGGAGCCCAGGATCGTGCCGCCGCGGGTCAGGATGCCTCGCGTGCTGTCGGGTGTGAGGTGCACGTACTGCACGGGGTCGTGGAGGCCCTCGTAGCCCTTCAAGAATCCGACGCAGTCGTAGCCGAGCTGATAGCACGCCTTTACCGCTCCGCGGATGACCGCGTTGAGGCCCGGGCAGTCGCCGCCAGAAGTCAGAATGCCGATTCGTTTCTTGCTCATCGAGACCGCCGCGGGTTGGATCGAGTCGTGAGGGGAGCGCGTGGGAGACGACGCTGGCGGCGCGCAAGAGCGCACGCTCGCAAGCCTAGGTCACGCACCGTGCGCGGCGGCTGGCGTCCGCGGCGGGCCGGCAACCGGCGTAACCCGCACAAGAGTCGTCAGCGCGGCTGGCGGGGACGGGGGCTCCGACCCAGCCATTCCGCGGCGCCGAGTTTCAGCAGCAAGCCGACAGCGCCCAACGCCTCGCTCCGGTTGATCTTGGACGCCCCCGCCCGACGCTCGGTGAACGTGATCGGCGCCTCCGCGAACGTCGCCCCGGCGTGCTTCAGCCGCCAGAGAAGCTCCTCGAGAAAGGCGTAGCCCGTGCTGCGGATCAGGGACCAATCGATCCTGCGGAGCGTCTCGACCCTGTAGGCACGCATCGCGCCGCTGCAGTCGCGGACCGGCAGACGCAGTAACGAACGCGCCGCCGCGTTGACCAGCGTGCTGGCGACACGCCGTGAGGTGGGCCAGTCGACGATCCGGCCACCAGGCACGTAGCGCGAGCCGACGGCCACATCGGCCCCAGCGTCGATCAGCTCGACCAACGCCGCGATCCGCTCGGGCGGATGACTCCAGTCCGCGTCGAGGATCACGACGACGTCGTAGTTGTCTTCGATCGCCGATTGGAGAGCGGCGACCATCGCCGAGCCGAGTCCGAGCTTCCCCGTGCGGTGCCGGACAGAGAACTGCGCATCAACGGCCGCACGCTCATCCGCCCACCGGCCGGTGCCGTCGGGCGAGTTGTCGTCGATCACTCGGACGTCCGCGGCCGGGAGGATCGTGCGGATCGCATCGATCAGGGACGGCAGGCTCTCGATCTCGTTGTACGTCGCCAGGGCGACAAGCGTCGTGAGTGGCATGGCAGGAGAAGTATCGCCCCGCCGGCCCGTTTGGCGCTCACGAAACGGCGACTACGATGCGGGGTGTCCCCGGCAGGAGCCCTGTAAACGCGGCATTCAGGACGCCCCAACCTTCGCCGTCGTTCCCGCGAGGCCTGTCCTGCCGCACCGCCCCCCCCGCGCCGCGGTCCGAGCGTTCACGCTCGTCGAGCTGCTGGTCGTGATCGCGATCATCGGCGTGCTGGTGGCGTTGCTGTTGCCGGCGGTTCAGGCCGCCCGCGAAGCCGCGCGGCGGGCGCAGTGCGTGTCGAACCTCAGGCAGCTCGCGCTCGCCTGTCAGATGCACACGGATGCGATCGGTCACCTGCCGACCGGCGGCTGGGGCTACGCGTGGACGGGGGACCCGGATCGGGGCTTCGGCGCCGAGCAGCCCGGCGCGTGGTTGTACAACGTGCTGCCGCACGTGGAGCAGCAGGCGTTGCGCGACGGCGGCGCCGACGGGGACCCCGGTTCGAACTCGGCCGAGCAGCTCGACGCGGCGCGGCGCCGGATCGAGACGCCGCTCGTGCTGATCGCGTGCCCGTCACGTCGAGCGCCCGCCGCCCACACGATCCGATCAACGGTGGCCGGCAACTTCCGCAACGCCGACCCGCCCGACACCGCGGCGCGCTCCGACTACGCCGCCAACGCGGGCACGCAAGACAACGAGGCGGGCCGAGGGCCGGACGACTACGCCACGGTCGCCACGCACGCGTGGGAGGCGATCGACCAGCCCGACCGTTACGACGGCGTCACCCACCAGCTCAGCGCGGTAGGCCTGGAGCAGATTACCGACGGCTTGGCGCACACGCTGCTGCTCGGCGAAAAGGCGCACGTGCCATGGACCGACGCGGACGGCTCGTTCGGCGGCGACAACGAGGCGTGGTGCACCGGCTTCAACAACGACCTGTACCGGATCGTCCGCGGCGACCCCGAGATACGCGAGGTGTGGCCGCCAGCGGCGACGAACCCCGATAGCCTATTCTCCCCGCTCGGCGACGCGACTGCCGTGCGGCTCTACGACGCTCACGGACGCTCTGAGCTACGCGCTCGCATCGGTCTTCGGTGGGGCAGCGCCCACGCGGGCGGGTTCAACGCCGCGTTCTGCGATGGCGCGGTGCGCCTCGTTCGCTTCGACACGGCCGGCGAGGTGCTGCAGGCCACGGCGACACGGAGCGGCGCGGAGTGGTAGCCGAGCCGGTTGCGCTCAGGCGATCGATCGGTAGTAATCGATCGACCGCTTGAGCCCGTCGGCGAGACCCACGCGCGGTTCGTAGTCGAGCGTCTGCCTGGCGATGGTGATGTCCGCGAGGCTCTCACGGATATCGCCGTCGCGGGGCTCGTCGAAGATCGGCTCGACCGTAGAGCCGAGCGCGCCGTTGATCGCGGCGATGAGGTCCAGCAGGGTGGTGTGGCGTCCGGTCGCCACGTTGATCACGCGCCCGGAGGCGTCGGCCGCGTCGGCGGCGAGCAGGTTGGCTTGCACCACGTCGCCGACGAACACAAAGTCGCGGCTCTGCATGCCGTCGCCGAACACCGTCGGCCGCTCGCCGGCGATCAGCTTCGTCACGAAGATCGGGATCACCGCCGAGTACTCGCTGCCCGGGTCCTGCCGTGGCCCGTACACGTTGAAGTACCGCAGCGCGACCGTCTCCAGGCCAAATGCCTCGGTAAACGCCTGGCAGTAAAGCTCGCTGGCTACCTTCGACGCCGCGTAGGGCGACAGCGGTTTCGCCGGGTCGGTTTCGCGCTTCGCGGCGGAGAGCTGGTCTCCGTACGCGGCGGCGGACGCCGCCATCACCACGCGGCGAACCCCGGCGCGGCGAGCGCTGTCGAGCACCTGCACGGTGCCCGTCATGCACGCGGCGTGCGAATCCATCGGCGACCTGATGCTCGCGGGAACCGACGCCATCGCAGCCTGATGGTAGATGACCTCAACGCCCTCGCACGCCCGGTCCATCGCCGCGGCGTCGCAGACACCGGCTCGCACGAACTCGACCGCGTCGCTCAGGTGCGACAGGTTCTTTTCGTAGCCGCTCGACAGATCGTCGAGCACCCGCACCCGATCGCCGCGTTCCGCGAGAGCCGTGGCGATATGCGATCCGATGAACCCGGCCCCGCCGGTAACGAGAAAGGTGCGCGGCATGGTGTCTCTCTGCGTTGCTCGTGGCGTCGGGGGCGCGCGTCGGCCCGCGATCAGCCCTGCCGCAGCGACGCGAAGAGCTGATCGTACTCGCGTCGCTCGACCGACGACTTGGCCGGGGAATCGTCGTCGATGACCAGCATCGGCCCAACCCCGTCGCCTTCGCCGTTGTCAGCGCTCGTCTCGTCGGCTTCCAGAGCGATCGGGTCGGCCGTCGCCGAGGCGGCGGCTTCGGTTTTGGGGGTGTCGGCGGCGGTCAATTCGGTCGGGGTTGGCTCCGCAGGCCGATCGACGGGCGCGACGGCTTGCAGAACCCTGAAGCCTACGTCATCCGCTTGCTCCTGGGCTTCGACCTGCGCGACGAGGCTCTCAACGGCCGGGTCGAGCCCCTCGAACAGCTTGCCGAACTCGATGTCTTGGTGGTTGACGACCGGCATGGCGTCGCTTGGAGTGACCGCGGTGAGGTCGGCGAAGCGGTCGATAACGACTTCTTCCTCGTCGAACGATTCGTCGAACGGGTCGTCGGCCAGCGGGGACTCGTCGTCCGCGTCTTTCGGTTGAGGCACCACGGGCAACGGGTCGGCGCCGGGCGAAGCCGCGATCGCTTTCACGCCCGGGAACGCGAGCGAGACGCACTCGTCGGCCGATTCGGTTGAGGCGGTGGCCAGCCGCGCGGCGATCGGGAGGCCCGCGTCGGCGTTCCAGACGCCGTTGACCTGAGCCGCCGCGTTCATCGCAACGGAGCCGACGGCGTCGCGAGTCGGTTCGAGCTCGCACGCCATCGGGGGACTGATCAGCGAGTCCGTGCCCGCGGTGTCGAGAGTGGGCTCGTCGAAGGCGTGCTCGTCGACTTCCGGTTCGTCCAGCTCGGTGCCGTCTTCGAGCGTCTCCGCTAGGGCCTCGGCCGTCGGCGTTGGGTCGCAGGCGGTCGAGTGCTCCGAACCGCCCAGGGCGTCGAGGTCGTTCAGGTCATCCAGATCGTCTAGAGGGCCGAACTCGACGCTCGTCTCGGATGCGGTCGCCGCGGCTTCACGCCCGCCGGTTGTCTCGGTCGACGCGGGCGTATGCCACGGCGCCGGCAACTGATTGAGATCGGACCAAGCGGCTTGAATCGCGTCGGCGGAGATCGCCGCTTCGCCACGCTCGACGGCGAGCACCAGCGCCCGATCGCCCAGTTGGTTGATCAGCCGCGGCACGCCGTCGGTCGCCGCGAACAATGCCTGGTACGCGTCGCTCGTGAGGAGCGTATCCGGATCGCCGCCGGCCGCTCCGATGTGCGCGCGGACGTACTGGGCCGTGTCGTCGTAGCTGAGCGGAGCCAGGTAGCAGCGCGCCGCGATCCGCTGGCTGAGCGATGCCAGCTCCGGCGCGGTTAGCGCCTCGTCGAGCGTGGGCGTCCCAGCGAGCAGCAGCCGCACACGCGGCCCGCCGTCGGTCGAGGCGATGTTGCCCAGCATGCGGAGTTCTTCCAGCAGGCGGGCCGGCAACGATTGGGCCTCATCAACGAGCAACGCGACCGGGCCTTCGGCGCGCTCCAGGCCATCGATCAACCCGAGCCGCAGCTGCCCTTCTTCGCGGGCGCCGAACGGCAGTTCGAGGCCTCGAAGGATTGCCTGCAGCAGCGCTCGCCGCGTGCAAAGCTGCGTGCAAGCCAGCGAGACGACGCGCAGCGACGGCATGAGTTCCGCCGCGATCGCTTGCATGAGCATCGTCTTGCCCACGCCGGGCGCCCCGATCACCAGCCCCGGACCGTCGCCCCGCTCTAGCAGCTCGACCAGCCGTTGACGGTGAGCGCGGTTTGCCTCGGTCGCGAAGTAGCGGTCTACTCGAGGGTGCGACGGGAACGCCCGCTCTGCGGCGGCCGACGGAGACGACGAGGCGGTCATCTGGCAGTCCTTGCTCGACGGCCCCTACGCGGGGCCCTTGCTTTCGGGGCGAGTCGCCGCGCACCGAGAGCGCGGCGAACCAAGTGTGGGATCGGCGCTTACGATCGTGTGGCTTCACTCCGAGCCGCACGATGATGAACGTGTTCATGTGTGCATGTCCGGTGGCTATGTTCCGAATCAAAGTCTGTGGAGTGACCCGCGTTGAAGACGCCCGGGCGGCGACTGGGGCTGGGGCCGACGCGATCGGGCTGAACTTCTACCCACTTAGCAAGCGGCGCGTGCCGACCGACCAAGTGGCTGCCGTTAGTGAGGCGATCGGTCCCGGCGTGTCGCGCGTGGGGGTGTTCGTCAACGCGAGTCATGACGAGATCGCCGACGCGACGCGCGTTGCTAGGCTCAATGCGGTGCAGCTACACGGAGACGAAACCCCGGCGTTCGCCGCGGAGATCGACGCGTCGGTCCGACTGATTCGAGCCCACCGGTGCGACCAAGCCGGACTCTGGCCCCTCGCCGAGTGGCTGCGAGAGTGCGAGCGCCTCGGCCGACGCGTGGACGCGGTATTGGTTGATGCGCCGGGGCAGGACGGCGTGTACGGTGGCACGGGCGAGCGCGCCGACTGGGGGTTGGTCGCCCGCGAGCGTGAGTTGCTCGGCGAAACGCCGCTCGTCCTGGCCGGGGGGCTGACGCCGGAGAACATCGCCGCGGCGATCGATGCGGTGCGTCCCGCGGGCGTGGACACGGCTTCGGGCGTGGAGCGCGATCCGGGCGTGAAGAGCCTCGAGCTCATGCTCAGCTTTGCGAAAGCCGCGCTATCGGCGTTTTCCGCCTTGGAACAGTGATTTAGCGTTGAGCGGGGGGAGCGCTCGACGGTTTGGCATGCGTGAGAGGGCGATCCGATCCGGAATCGCGGAAACCGAGAGGTGAGAACGACTTAGGGCATTGAGAGTGCCCTCTCGCGTTGATAGAGTACCGACGTACTTAGGAAAGACACCCCACCCTGGCCCGACGTCGCCCCTCCGCGACGCCTCTCTGGCCGCGACCGCCCCCGAATTGGAGAAGTAACCGTGGCGACCGTTGCAGCTGAAAAGCTCCCGTACAAGGTTCTGGATTGCACCCCCGAAGAGTTTGAGCGCCTCGCCGCGTTCGGCCGGAAAGAGATCGAGCTGGCCGAGAACGAGATGCCGGGCCTGATGGCCCTGCGTGAAAAGCACGGCGCCGAGAAGCCACTCAAGGGCGCACGGATCGCCGGCTGCTTGCACATGACGATCCAGACGGCCGTCTTGATCGAGACGCTGGCCGACCTGGGCGCCGAGGTCACGTGGAGCAGCTGCAACATCTTCAGCACGCAGGATCACGCCGCTTGCGCGATCGCCAAGGCGGGCATCCCGGTCTTTGCCTGGAAGGGCGAGACGGACGAGGAGTTCGACTGGTGCATCGAGCAGACGCTCACGGCGTTCCCGTCGGGCGAGCCGCTCAACATGATCCTGGACGACGGCGGCGACCTGACCGCCATGCTGCACGACCGCTACCCGGAGTTGCTGAGCAACATCCGCGGTCTGTCGGAGGAAACCACCGCGGGCATCCATCGCCTGGAAGTCCTCAACCGAGAGGGTCGCCTGCAGGTTCCGGCGATCAACGTCAACGACTCGGCCACCAAGAGCAAGTTCGACAACCTGTACGGTTGCCGCGAAAGCTTGGCCGACGGCGTGAAGCGGGCGACCGACGTCATGCTTGCCGGCAAGGTCGCCGTGGTGTGCGGCTACGGCGACGTGGGCAAGGGCTGTGCTCACAGCCTGCAGCGTTACGGCTGCCGCGTGATCGTCACGGAGATCGACCCGATCAACGCCTTGCAGGCCGCGATGGAAGGCTTCGAGGTGACGACGATGGAGGAGGCCTGCAAGGAGGGCCAGCTGTTCGTCACCACGACCGGCAACAAGGACATCATCCTCGGCCCGCACATGGTGCACATGGCCGAGGACGCCATCCTCTGCAACATCGGGCACTTCGACACGGAGATCGATGTCGCCTGGCTCGAGGAGCAGGTCGAGTCTGGCAAGGCGACCAAGAGCGAGATCAAGGGCGAGAAGGAAGGCGCCGTCGATCGGTACACGTTCAAGGACTCGGGCCGCTCGATCCTCGTGCTGGCCAAGGGCCGGCTGGTGAACCTCGGCTGCGCCACCGGCCACCCGAGCTTCGTCATGAGCACGTCGTTCACCAACCAGACGCTGGCCCAGATCGAGCTCTGGCAGAACGCGGACGACTACGAGACCAAGATCTACATGCTGCCCAAGAAACTGGACGAGGAGGTGGCTCGCTTGCACCTCGACAAGCTGGGCGTGAAGCTCACGGAGCTCTCGAAGGACCAGGCCGACTACATCGGCGTTCCGGTCGAGGGCCCGTACAAGCCGGACCACTACCGGTACTGAGCCGCGACCGCGGAGCGACGCAACCCAAGAGCCGTCGGCGAAAGCCGGCGGCTCTTTTTTGTTGTAGGCTGATCCGCATGAGATACGCCTATCAAGCTTGGCCGCTCCTCGTGGCGATCCTGATCGCGCCGTGCGGCGGGGCAGCTGAGCTCGATCTGCCGACCCCACCCTCCGCGGTTGAACCGCTCCGCAACGAAGAGCTCGCCGAGTTGTTCGCGGCGATGGAGGCGTCGTGCGAGGCCTCGCAAGAAGTCTTCCGGCCGCTCTCGGCCGGGCAGATGAACTGGCGGCCGCCGGACGGGTCGCACACGCCGCGTTGGAACGCCGAGCACATGACCGGTCGGCAGCTGCTGTTCTTCTCTCAGATCTACGCAGCGATCGATCCAGAGACGCACCGCGTCGTCGACATCAATCCCCAGCAGATGCCGGCCGATTACGAGGCGGCTCATTCTGACTGGACGGGCGACCAGGAGGCGGCGCAGATGCAGGCCGTCAGCGAGTACGTCCGCGGTTTCGCCGCTCTGCTGGAAGGCGAGGATCTCGACACGAAGGCGCCCGGCAGCCGTTGGACACTCCGCGGGCTGCTCAAGCAGATGGACCGCCACTTCGAAGAGCACACGGCCAACGTCAAGAAGAAGTTCGCTCTCGACGGATGGCCACCGCAGTAGCGGCGCCTCTCGCCAAGTCCCAGAGCAAGGTCCTGTCGAGGCCCGCGCGGCGTGCCAGGCGGCGAAGGCTTCGCGCAACGTGTTCGCCGAGCGTGGGCGAGCGGCGGACGACGCCCACGACCCACGCGGCGGCGAGCGGCTGGGCGAAGAACGCCACGAACAGATGCGGCCCCAGGTCGCTGCCGTAGTAGCTCGGCAGCTTGAACAGGACGATCGCGACGGCGAACCAGGCCGTGGCGACGAGCAGGCCGCGTGTGCCGAAGGCGAGCGGTCCGTGTGTCGACCGGCGGCGCCGCGACTGTCGCCACGCGCGGCGCGCGGTCAGGGGCAACGCGTACGCGGCGCCGAACTGCCCGATGAGCCCGGCGAGCAGCAGCACGCTGGCGACCGGCTCGGGAGGCCAGTTGAACCGCCAGGCGAGGGCGAGTTCCCAGCCGCCGAAGGCCAGCATCGACACGAACCCGCCCAGCAGCACGGCGGCCGGCAAAGACGACCCGCGTCCGCCGAGCGTCCAAGCCACGCCGGAGGCGACGGGCATCAGCGTGATCGCCAGGGTGAGCGAGACCAAGAACCCAAACGCCGCCACGCCAAAGGCGAGCGACCCCACGTTCATCACGAACCAAGCGGCCTGCACGCCGGGCGAGAACGTCAGGTCGATCATCACCAGCGGCGCGACGACCGCCAGCAACGCGTGGAACAGCGTCGCACCGGCCGCGGCGGAGATGGCCACTCGGACCCAGCCCGCTTGCGCGGGCGTCGGATGCTCGCCCATTGTGCCGTCCGTCCGGAACCGCGTGGCGCCGCCACCCCGTGGGCGGAACGCAGCAACGCTAGGTCACACGGCGGGCCGATCCTGCCGGCCACGCGACCTGCACCACGTCGGCGAGGCTTGGGTTTCACGTGAAACGCGTGCCGTGGGCGGGCGGCGCCGGTTGTTTCACGTGGAACGCGCGGGGTGCTCGTGTCACTGTTGCATGGCCTGACGCTTCTCACGGTCCAGCCGGAGGCGCCGATCGAGGTAGCGGTTCAGCAGCTTCACCGTGAGGTTCCGCGTCGCCAAGTGGATCAGCACCGGCACGGTGATCCCGATGGCGGCCGGCACGAAGTACGGGCCAAGCAGCTTTCCGAACGCGAAGACCAAGGCTGCCGCGGTGGTTGCTCCCAACAGTTGCCAAACCGTGAAGGTCGGCCAGCGGAGCGGCGAGCCCTGCCGACGACGGCGGAGCTCGGGCATCGCGACCTGCGCCGCCTGCCACTGGAAGAAGACGATCTCCAGAATGACGATCGCGATCGTCCAGATCGCTTGCTGCGACGCGATCAGTTCCTGCCAGAACAAGTAGTTGGGAATCGAAGAGAAGGCGCTGGTGAGCGAAGCACAGAACATCGCCAGAGCGAGCCGACTCGGGCGCCAACTGACAAGGCGGCAACCGAGCATGGTGAGCCCGATCGCGACGATGGCGAGCAAGCCCGTGTAGATCAGCGCCATCAGGGCGCCGACCGGGATGCCGATCAGCATGGCTCCAATCAGCCAAGGCCCGAGTGGAAACGCATTGACGCCGCCGAGTGCGAAGGTCACAAGCATCATGATCGGCGTCACCACGAGTGACGCGATCAGCGTCCACTAGGCTCCAGCCACGGCGATTTTCCGCCAGAGTCGTCGCCAGAACGGCTTGTCGGGAGCGAGGCCAGGGCCGGTGATCGCCCCGGCACCTAGCTCTTGCGTTGCGAGGACAGCGGCGGGATGGGGCTTCGGACCGCCGACTTCATGCTCCTGGACATCTTCGACTGGGCTGCTGTCACCCGCGGCATCGTGCGTGGGACTGGCGTTCCGCTCGCGCATCTCGACTCCTACACTCCGCCGCCCCGTCGGGCTGAAACCTCACCTCAAACCCCTCACCCCGCCTTGGGCCGCGTCCTCTGCATTGCGAACCAGAAGGGTGGCGTCGGCAAGACGACCACCGCCGTTAACGTGGCCGCGTGCTGCGCCACGGCCGGATTGCGCACCCTGCTCGTGGACCTCGACCCGCAGTGTAACGCCACGGGCGCCGTCGGGGGCGAACCGACGCCCCGGCACCCGCTCGTCGAGCGGCAGCCTCTGCGCGAGACAATCTGGGCCACCGGCGTCGATCAGCTGGAGCTGCTGCCCGGCAGCCGGAGCTTTCACGACGTGGACCATCTGGCGACCGCCGGCGGCGGCGAGTCGCGCCTCGTGGCCGACCATCTATCCGCCAGCCTGAGCGTTTACGACGCCGTGCTGGTCGATTGCCCGCCCTCGCTGGGCACGCTTACCGAGACCGCGTTGGCGACCGCCGACGAGGTATTGATGCCGCTCGAGTGCGAGTACTTCGCCATGGAGGGGCTGACGCAGATGATCGAGCTGATCAAGCGCGTCATGCACAGCCGCAACGCCCGGCTGCAGTTCGGCGGAATCCTGCTCACGAAACACGACCCGGCGCTGGAGCTCACCCACGAGGTCGAGGCCGAGGTCCGCGAGTTCTTCGGTGACGTGGTGTTCGACACGGTCGTGCCACGCGACGTCGCCCTGGCCGAGGCGCCCAGCCACGGCCAATCGATCCTGGACTACGACCCCCGCTCTCGCGGAGCGCGGGCTTACATCGAAGTGTGCATGGAGGTGCTCGAACGTGTCTAACCAACGCCGCTTAGGCCGGGGCCTAGAAGCCCTGCTCGGCCGATCGCTCGACGAACCCGCCCCGATCCAACCCGCGGGCGACACGCCCCTGGCCGGCGAGGCAGGAACCACGCCGTCGGACGGCACGGACGACCCGAGCCTGATGTCGCGCGACGCGGACGGGCAGCGGTGGCTCGACCTGGGCGTGATCGAGCCCAACCCGTTCCAGCCACGCAAACGGTTCGACGAAGAAGAGATCGCCGACCTCGCGGACAGCATCCGCGCCCACGGCGTGCTGCAGCCGCTGTTGGTGCGACGCGTCGACGACAGCTTCCAGCTCGTCGCGGGAGAGCGGCGGTTGCGGGCCGCGCAGGCCGCCGGCTGGGAGCGGGTGCCGGTGCAGCTCAAGGAGCTCACCGATCAGCAGACCGCCGAGCTGGCGATCGTTGAGAACCTGCAACGCAAGGACCTCAACGCGATCGAGAAGGCGGTCAGCTTCCAGCGTTACTTGGAAGACTACGGCTGCACGCAGGACGAGCTGGCGCGGCGCGTGAGCGTCAACCGCTCGACCGTCGCCAACCTCATCCGCCTGCTGGAGTTGGAAGAGGGCGTGAAGCAGATGGTCATCGCCGGCGAGCTCTCGCAAGGGCACGCCCGCGCGTTGTTGCCGTTGCCGGCCGAGAAGCAGGCTGAGTACGCGAAGCGCGTCGCCGCGGACGGGCTGTCGGTCCGCAAGGTCGAGCAGCTGGTGCAAGACGCCGCGGCGGATTCCGACGAAGGCCTCCGCGTCGTGGGGCAAGACGGCGTGAGCCGCAAGCCGGGGGCGGCCCGCACGGCCCAGCTCGCCTCGCTCGAGAGCGAGCTGCAAAAGGCGTTGGGCGTGAAGGTGGAGCTCCGGCAAACGGCCAAGGGCAACGGCCGGATGACGCTCCACTTCGCGGACGCCGACGAGTTCGAACGGCTCCGCAACGTGCTCACAACGCCGCTGCCCGCCGCCCCGACCGGCACCAACGACTGATCGTCGACCCGGGCGCGCCACGGGGCGATCGTTGTGGCGAACCGCGTCGCGGCCTACGATGTCCCTGCTCAGAACGGGGCGTGGCGCAGTCTGGCAGCGCGGCTGGTTTGGGACCAGCAGGTCGCAGGTTCGAATCCTGTCGCCCCGACTTGTCGGCCGGTATTTCGGACCGCTGAGGCGTCGCTGCTCTAGCGGAGCGCCGCGGTGTCGGATCGGCTGTCGACCTCGTCGACGATCCGCTCGGCGATGTTGAGCGACGCGGTCGCCGCGGGCGACGGGGCGTTCAGCACGTGGACGATCCGCTCGGACCGTTCGATCAAGAAGTCGTCGACCATCGCTCCGTCGGCCCGCACCGCCTGAGCGCGGACGCCGGCCGGGGCGGGCTCGAGCGCCGCAGCGGTGATCTCCGGCACGAGCCGTTGAAGTGCCCGGACGAACGCCCGCTTGCTGACGCTCCGCCACATCTCGCCGGCCCCCATCCGCCAGTGCCGCGCGGCCAGCTTCAAGAAGCCGGGGTAGCTGAGCGACTCGGCGAGGTCGGCCAGATCGACGTTGAGCTTCTCGTACCCCTCGCGGGCGAAGGCGAGCACCGCGTTCGGCCCGCACTCGACGGCGCCGTCGATCATCCGCGTGAAGTGGACGCCCAAGAAGGGGAACGCCGGGTCGGGCGTTGGGTAGATCAGGTTGCGGCACAGATGTTTAGCGTCGGCGCGGAGCTTGAAGTACTCGCCCCGGAACGGAACGATCTTCGCCTCGGGCGCTGCGCCGCTCGCCCGCGCCACGCGATCGCTGTGCAGGCCCGCGCAGTTGACGACAAGCTTTGCCGGGAAGTCGCCACGCGTGGTTTGCACTAACGCGGCGTTTCGCTTCGAGGCAATGCCGGTGACCTTCACGCCGGTGCGGACTTCGCCGCCCGACTCCACGAGCCGTGCCGCCAACCGCTCGCAGACCGCGCGATAATCGACGATGCCCGACTCCGGCACGTGGATCGCTCCGACGCCCCGGGCATGGGGCTCGAGTTCGGCGAGCCGCTCGGGGCCGATCCGATAGCACTCGACGCCGTTCGCTTGGCCCCGCTCGTAGATCGTGTTGAGCGCCGGAACGTCGCCGTCTTCGACCGCGACGATCACCTTGCCGCACCGCTCGAAGGGGATCGACTCGGCCTCGCAGAACGCCTCCATCGCGGCCTTGCCGGCGCGGCAGTTGATCGCCTTCAGCGAGCCGGGCTTGTAGTAGACGCCCGAGTGCAGCACCCCGGAGTTGCGGCCCGTTTGGTGCGAAGCGATCTGCGCTTCTTTCTCCAGCACCGCCACGCGGGCGTCCGGCCGACGCCGTGTGTACCGGTACGTCGTCGCAAGGCCGACGATGCCCCCGCCGATCACCAGCAGGTCGTAGGTGTCTGTGGAGCCGTCCATCCGAGGCTTACTGCTGCGGCTGCAGGCTGACGCCGAGGTGCTGCTCTACGCTGGCGACCTTGCCGCGAAGGCGGTCGGTGGCGCCGGCCCGGTAGTCGAGCTTCGCGATGCAGCTCACACGCTCGTGGTCTTCGGCCAGTCGCTCCACGCAGCTTTGCATCAGCGAGAGCACCTCGGGCAGCTCACCCTCGACGATCGTGCCCATCGAGTGCACCTCGTACGCCAGGCCGCTTTCCGTGATGAGTTGCACGCACTTGGCGACGTGCTCGCTAACGCTCTGGCCGGCGCCCATCGGCGTGATGCTCATCTCTAGCAGAACCATGCTGTTGCTCCTGTCGACCGCGGCAAATAGCTAGCACGGCTAGCGTTCGGGGGAGTGATCCACGCCTTCGCATGGTGTGCCGGGGCGCCCGGAACGTCGAGCCCCTTTGGCGGAAGTGCCGATTTTGCAGGCGGTTACGAAACGTCAAGTTCGCTCTGTCGGACAACCGATCAAACCGGTACGTTCCTCCCCCCCTTACGACGTGCGTCCGGTTCGTGGACGCCGCTCGTTCCCGCCACGCGCTTCCCGACTCGCTGTGCCACCGGTTCGAGCCATCCGTCGCTTTGCCCTCTGGCTGTGTGTTTGCGCAGTCGTCGCCACGACGTTCGCGGATGCGGCGGTGAAAGACCCGTTTGTGGTCGCCAAGCACTTGGCTGTCGCCAGCGATCGGCCGAGCGACGGATCGGACGGAGCGATCCGCTTGGCGAGCGCGACCGCGTGCCCGGCCACGCCGTACGGCGCGTTCCCGGGAGCAAGTCCCGCGATCGGTCAGCCCGCGGGACCGGCGTACGCCCCAACGACGGTTGCTCCGGCGCCCGGCATGGGGCTAACCGAGTACGCCACGGCGTACACTACGCCGGCGGGCGGCTGGCGATGGGAGTTGATGCCGGACGGGCTGATCTATCGCTCGTACCTGGCCGGGCCGCGCGAGTCGCGCCTCGCGCTGCACACGTTCCACAACGACAGCAGCACCAACCGTAGCGAATGGCTTTGGGACGCGACGCTCGGCGGCCGTCGCGGGATCCTACGATTGGGCAACGGCGACCCGAACGACCCCCGCGGCTGGCAGCTCGACCTTGAGGGCGCCGCGGTCGTGCGTTTGAACCTGGACGAGGCGCGTGACGTGGACGCCAGCGACTTTCGCTTTGGCGTGCCGCTGACTTACACGGCCGACGGCGTCGTGCGGTACAAGTTCGGCTACTACCATGTGAGCTCGCACCTGGGCGACGAGCTCATCGCCCGCACAGGCGTGAACTCGCGTCTCAACTACGTACGCGACGCGATCATTGCCGGCGTGATGTACGACGTTACCCCGTCGCTACGCTTGTACGGGGAGACCGCCTACGCGTTCTTCACCGCCGGCGGAGCCGAGCCGTGGGAGTTCCAGTTCGGGGCCGAGTGGTCGCGGCCCGGGTGCACCGGCATCTACGGCACGCCGTTTCTAGCGACCAACGCGCACCTCCGCGAAGAGACCGACTTCGGCGGCGACTGGACGCTGCAGACCGGCTGGCTGTGGCGTGGCGAGAGCGGCAGTGCGCTACGCGTCGGCCTGCACTACATGAACGGCAAGAGCACGCAGTACCAGTTCTTCAATAACAACGAAGAGCAGGTCGGCGTCGGCCTGTGGTACGACTTCTGAGTGAGGCTGGAGGCTCGCGGTCCGAGGCGGTATCGTCCGCGGCGGCCGCTCTTGCCCCTCCCCTCACGCCGCGTCGCCTTGGTCCGCCTGCTCACGATCGAATCGACCTGCGACGAAACCGCTGCGGCGGTGGTCGCCGAAGGGCCGACCGTGCTCGCTTCGGTGGTTGCTTCGCAGTACGACCTGCACGAACGGTTCGGCGGCGTGGTGCCGGAGATCGCGTCGCGTGCGCACGTCGAGCGGGTCTTGCCGGTCATCGATCAGGCGCTCCGCGAGGCGGCGATCACGCTGACTGAGCTGGATGGGGTCGCCGTCGCCAACACGCCGGGACTCTCGGGCTCATTGCTGGTAGGGCTGTCGGCGGCGAAGGCGATCGCGGTCGCCACGGGCAAGCCGCTGATCGCGATCAACCATCTGCAGGCCCACGTCTACGCGTGCCGCATGGCGGCGGGGCGCGACGTCTTCCCGTGCGTCGGGCTGATCGTTAGCGGCGGGCACTCGAACCTGTACCGATGCTCGGGCCCGACCGACTTCACGCCGATCGGCGGCACGATCGACGACGCCGCCGGCGAGGCGTTCGACAAGATCGGCAGCATGCTCGGCCTGCCGTTCCCCGGCGGCCCGTCGGTGTCGGCGGCGGCCGCCCGCGGCGACCGCAACAAGCACCGCTTCCCGCGGCCGATGCTCGATGACGACTCGCGGTTGGCCTTCAGCTTCAGCGGGCTCAAGACGGCGGTGCGTTACCGATTGCTTGAACTCACCGGCGGCGACCCCAGCGCGATGCCGGACGTCGGCAAGCTTGACGAGAACACGATCAACGACATCGCCGCGGGCTTCGAGGAAGCGGTCGTCGATTGCCTGGTTGGCAAGGCGGAGCGAGCGTTGCGCACGAGCGACTTCCGCACGCTGTGCGTGGGCGGTGGCGTCGCGGCAAACTCACGGCTACGCGAACGTCTCGAGCAGTCCGCGGCCGAGCACGGCTACGAGCTGCACATCCCGCCGATGACGCTGTGTACCGACAACGCCGCGATGGGCGCGATCGCCCTCGAACGATTCCACGCGGGGAAATTCGAGCCGCTCGACCTCGACATCTCTCCGGGCCTCGAGCGCGTGGCGAAATAAGAAAAGCGAGCGGCCGGCCTCAGCGTAGGCTGAGGCCGGCCGCGGGTTGCTCGGCGATCGAAGTGGCCACGCCGCTCAGCGGAGCTGGCAGCTCGGGCAGTACGGCTGGGCCGTCGACTGCGGGATGACGAAGCTCGACGTCGGCAGGCCGACCGACGGGGTCGTGGTCGTCGCCGATGACGAGACGATCGGCTTGGCGACCGTGTAGCGGCCCGTCGTGCGGCGTGAGCCGTCGCGGTGCGTCTCGAGCGTGGTGGTCCACGCGTCTCGCGATATGTCGCCCGACATCCGCTTCAGGATGATCGACCCGGTCTTGTCGATGATCGCGACGTGCGGGAACGAGGTCACACGGAAAACCTCGGCCACCTTCTTGCCGTACTCGGTCGAGGCGTCGACGCGGCACAGCGAGTAGGCGCCCAGCGGGAACGCGCCGCTGTTGGGGCTCAGCAGCTCCGGCGACAGCCGCTCGCTTTCAACCTCCGGCCGATCGATCACCACGATCAGCGGCTTGTCGGTCTGGCGGGTGGCTTCCAGGGCTTCGCCGTAGTCGGCTTTCCAGTCGGCCGGCGCGGTGGGCGTAGGAAGGGCGGCGATCACGGCGACAGTGAGTTGACTCAGCAACATACAAAAAACTCCTTGTGCCTCCGTCGCGATGGGGGCTTGTCTCGTTCTCCCGGCCGGCACGGGAAGACAAGCAGAACGCGTTGGGGCGGGGAGCCTCGGCGGGCTTCGACGTCCGCGGCTGGCGGACGAGAAGCCCTATCGAAATCGTTCGAGGCGGGTGTCCTACAGGTGGGCCGGCAGGTCGCGCGATATCCCGATCGGCGACCGGTGGGTTTCGGGCAACGTGCTTGTCGTCGCCCGATGCAGCGACCCTATCGGACTGCCTGCGTGTCACAAGGGGCTAAATGGAGCGAGCCATCCGATTACGCGGCTCTCAACGGGCGGCGTCGCTAGGTGTCGTGCGTGCGAGGGTTCCGCAAACCTCATGCGACAAAGAAGTTGCGACGTCGCGAGCACCGACTCGCCCGATAGGCATCAGCCTACTCAGTACGCGAAACGAAGAAGACTCAACGGAAAGCCGCCTGCGAAGACAAGCAGTTTGCTCAAGCTAGAGAGCGGTTGACAAACCGGCCTCACGCCGCTCCGAGCGTCAGCGGAACGCTCATCCGGCGGCCTTCGCGCAGCACCGTGAACGTGACCTGCTGCCCCGGCTTGTAGGCGTCCATGATGGCGAGGAAGTCCTCGTGCGTTCGCACCGAGCGGCCATCGATCGCCAGGATGAAGTCGGCGTAGTCACGATCGACGCGTGTGCGTCGCACGATGAACGGTCCGTTGCGTCCGGTCTCGATGACTTGACGGAAGGGGCGTAGCCCGGCGACGGCGGCGGGGCCTCGCTCCGCGATTCGCGCAATCTGCAGCCCCTGCGACGTCTCGTTCAGAAGCACGATGCCGTGGTACGCCCGGATGACACGGCCGTGTTCCATCAGCTCCGGCACGAACCGGCGGATGCGGTTCATCGGGATAGCGAAGCCCACGCCCGCGTTCTGGCCGGTGGCGCTGACGATGGCCACGCACATGCCCACCATCTCCCCGGAGCTGTTGAGCAGCGGTCCGCCGGAGTTGCCGGGGTTCATAGCGGCGTCGGTCTGAATCATGCCCGTCATCGCCCGCCCGCCCCGGCGGCTCGGGACCGAGCGGTTGAGGCTCGAGATCATGCCCGTCGTGAGCGTTCCCTCAAGACCGAACGGATTACCGAGCACGTACGCCTTCTGCCCAACCCTAAGGTTGTCCGACCGACCGAGCGGGATCGGGGTGAGCTCTTCCGGCGGAGCGTCGATCTTGATGATCGCCATGTCGTACTCCTTATCGGCGCCGACGAGTTCCGCCGGGTACGTGGCGCCCGTCGCGAGCGTGACCTGAATCTCTGTCGCGTCATCGATGACGTGCTGATTGGTGAGAATGCGCCCCTGGGTGTCGAGCACCGCGCCGGAGCCGGAACCCTCACCCTCGATCGGGAGACCGAACACACTGTCCAGCTGCTGCGTGCTCGTAGAAATGTTCACCACGCTGGTGCTCACCGTGTCGTACACACGGATGTTGGCGATCTCTTCCGGCGTGAGCCGCGGATCGATCGCCGGCGGCGAGGCTGCCGTTCCTACCTCAGCCGGCGGCGCCACGGCAGTCTGGGCCTCCGTGTGCCGCCAACCCAGAAGAGCGGCCCCGCAAACAACGAGCACCGCGAAGAGGCTTGCGGGGCGGACGCCGGCGGGACAGAGGCGTCGTGCGTCGTAGGGGTGCGACATCGTGAGCGGGCTGCGTTGCGGTTCGTGGGACTCGGCCGATACGGCGATTACGTTACCGGCGCCGCGGGCGTTCGCCAACGCGAGCGTTGGAGCGGATTTTAGAACTGCCAGATGAGTCCGATCAGCACGATCGCCACCCCGGCCAACAGCAGCGTGAGCGGGCCGCCGAGGCGCAGGTAGTCTCGCGGCTGGTAGCCGCCGGGGCCCATGACCATCAGGTTCGTTTGGTAGCCGATGGGGGTCGCGAAGCTGAGCGAGGCGGCCACCGCAACGGCGATCACGTACGGCCGAGGCGAGTAGCCGCCCGCCAAGGCGACGCTCACCGACAGCGGGATCATGATCGTGGCGACCGCGACGTTGGTGATCGCCTCGGTCAGCACCATCGCGAGCAGGTAGATCGCCGCGAGCAGCACCCACGGGGCCGCGGCCTCGGGGATCGGGAGCGACTGAACGCCCGCAACGACACCGCCGGCGATCCATGCTGCCGCGCCGCTCGACTGCAGCGCGGCGCCCAGGCCCATCGCCCCGGCGATCGTGACGAGCACCTGCAGATCGATCGCGTTGCGGGCTTGGCTTGTGGTGAGGCACCGGGCCGCGACCATCGCCACCACGACCGCGATCGCGGCGGCCGGCGCGCTGGCCGAACGCAGCCAACCCGGGCTGCCGTCGCCCATGCCGGCCAGCGCGGTGGCGATGAGCCAGCCGATGAGCGCGAGGAACAGCCCGCCCGCCACCAACGCCCGGTCGTGGCGTCGCGCGGACGAGTCGCCTACCTGGCTAACGAGGAAGAAGTCGCGGTTGTTGCGGTGGGCGTCGACAAAGCTGCTGTTGGTTTGCAGCAGCAGAGTGTCGCCCGCCTGCAAGCGGATCATGCCGATCTTCTCACTCAGCCGCTCGCCGCTGCGGTGCACGGCGACAATCGCCGCGTTGTAGCGTTGGCGGAAGTTCGCCTCGCGAACCGTTCGGCCGATCAGCGGCGAGGTGCGCGAGAGGACCGCCTCGGCTAGTACCCGCTGCGTCCGCGCCGCGGGCTGCGACTCGTAGGTGATATCCGCCGCCGGCACGAGGCCCGGGATCCGCTCGAGGTCGGCAATGGTCGTCACGACACCGGTGAAGATCATCCGGTCGTGCGAGGCGATCAGGTCGCTCGGCGCCACCGGCGTGATGACCTCTTCGCCTCGGTCGATCTCCACGAGGAACAGCCCCGGAAGCTGCCGCAGCCCGGCTTGCTCGACCGACTGGCCGATCAGTGGGCAAGACGGTTGCACGATCATCTCGACGAGGTATTCGCGACGGCGATCGCCGAAGTCGCTCAGCAGGTCGGTTCGGTCAGGCAGCCGTTTGGGCGCCGCCGCGATCAGGTAGGCCGCGCCCAGGCAGGCCAACGGCAACCCGACCTGCGTGATCTCGAACAAGCCGATCTCGCCAACGCCGGGCGGAGCGTCCATGGCGCCGGACAGCTGGGCGAGTTGGGCGTTGCACACCAGCGTGGTGCTGGTGCCGATGACCGTGATGACACCCCCGAGGATCGTCAGGTAACTGAGCGGCATCAGCAGCCGCGACGGCGAGACGTTCCGTTTGCGGCACCACTCGATGACGACCGGCGCGAGCATGGCGACCAGCGGCGTGTTGAGCACCACCGCCGAGACGGGCGCCACCCACAGGAGCCGCAGCAGGGCTTCGCGTTCGTTGCGGGCTCCGCCCAGCAGTCGGGCGCCGATCCAGTCCAGGGCTCCGGTCGTCCTCAGACCCGCCGCGGCGGCGAACAACGCGGCGATCAGCAGCACCGGTCCGCTCGCGAACCCGGCGAACGCGTCCTGGAACGTCGTGACGCCGCTCAGAGCCAGCAGCGTGACGCCCGCCAGGAACAGCAGGTCCACCGGCGCATTCCGGCGGGTCATCAGGACCGTGAAGATCGTTGCGACCGCCAAGAGCGTCGCCACACCGCTAGCGGTCAGCGGCGCGGCCGTGGCGGCGGTGGCGGCGGCGAATAGCGGAAGCGGCGACAAGACGGCGACTGCTTGGCGTAAGCGGGGAGGGCGGCGGCGGAACGGCGACTCGAGATCGCCAGGAATGGCTCAGCGGGAATCACCGGGCCGGAATCGTTCGGCGGCTGGCCGGCGAACCGTTGGCACGCGAGCGGCCCGCGACGCGACCGACTGCCAGTTGACGCACGCCACCGGGTCGTATCGGGCCCGAATCGCCCTGCGAGGGGGTCCGATCGGAACGTCCGCGACAAATAATGCGGTACAGCCGCTCCGTTGGGGCGTTTGGGCACGCCCAAAAAGCCATAATCCGGTGGAAGCCCTCCTGGGGCACAGATAAGATAGAAGCTCTCGGCTAAATACGCAGCCGCTAAAGGTTTGCGCTCACTAAGTCACCCAAGATTAACCCCCGCCCCGACGATCCAGCGTGGATCGGCCGGCGGGGATTCGCCTCGCGGAGCAGTAGAAGATGACCTTCTCGCGTAGCGCGTTGTCCTGCGTTCTCGCCACAGTCGCCCTGGCGACTGCCGTCACCGCCCACGCGGACGAACCGCTCTCGGCCTGGGTACACGAAGACGCCAACGGCGTCCGGCGGTTCGCGGCTAGCCTGCCGCCGGTGGCAGAGCAGCAGCCCTCGGCCCCGGCTGAGGTGGTTGTGCTCGTCGACACGTCGGCCAGCCAGGTCGGTATGTACCGAGAGACCGCGCTCGCGGCGACCGAGGCGTTGCTCGCCACGCTCGAGCCGGGGGCCCGGGTCCACCTCATGGCCGCGGACCTCGATGCCCGCATCCTGACCACCGAGCCGATCGGGCCGAACACCCGCGAAGCCGAGTTGGCGCTCGACGCCCTCCGCGGCGTGGCGCCGCTGGGCGCCACGGACCTCGCGGCGGCCATCTCGATGGCCGAGGTCACGCTGACGGACGCCCCGCAGGGCGCCCGCAAGGCGATCGTTTACATCGGCGACGGCATGCACCTCGGCGGCCAGTCGATGGGCGGAGCTTTGGGCGAAGCGATCGACGCGGCGATCGACGCCCGCGTCGCCATCACCTCGTACGCCATCGGCCCACGCTACGACGCCTCGCTGCTCGCCGCGATCGCCAATCAGACCGGCGGCAACCTGTACGTCGATCTGCCGATGTCCGTCGCCCGCGATGGCGTTTCGGAGCAGCGAGCCCGCGAAGAGAACCAGGCGCGGGGCGCCCGGATCGGTCGCACGCTTGCCGTTTGGGCCCAGGGAGTGGTTGAGTGGCCGGCGGACGTGATGATCGACGGCGTCGTTGAGCTTTACCCGGAGAGCGCGCCGCGTCGTGCCGACCGAGACACCATCGTGGTCGGGACCATCGATCCGAACACCGATACGGTCGCCGTGACGCTCGACGGCGTCACCCACCGTACCGCCGTCCCCGCATCGGACGACACGTACGCGTACCTCGTCGATCTGGTTGACTCGGCGGAGCGTGACGGCGGTCGTTCGCTGACGACGCTCGGCTCGGCCGGCCTCGAGGTCACCGGTCGGAACCTGCTGGCCGGCCTAGAGAACCTGACCGAACTCGCGGAGCGAGCCGTCGCCATGGGCGACGCGGATTCTGCCACTCAGATCACCGACGCCGTGCTCCGCCGCGACCCGGGCAACCCGCGGGCCCTGACGGTCCAAGCGCTCGCCGAGCAACGGGCGGACGAGGGCGACGTGGTCCGCACCGCTCAGCTCGAACTTGGTGAGCCAATCCCGTCGGGCGACTCGATCATCATGACCCGCGAGGCGCCGGGCGGGGACTTTGTGGCCCCCCCGTTGGTCGATGGGGCGGGCCCGAACGGCGTGATCGTCGAACCGGGACTCGCTCAGGGCTATGTGGACGAGGGTTTCTACCCGCCGTCGGAAGTGGTCGTGGACGGTCGGTTCCTGAGCTCGGTCGAGCGTAATCGTCGGGTTTACGCCCAGATGCTCGAGAAAGAGGTCCAGACGTCGATCGCGGACGCTCGTTCACAGATGGCCACCAACCCCACCGCCGCGATGCAGCGGCTGAAGCTAACCATGCAGAGCGTCGACAGGGCGCCGGAGCTGATCGCCGCGGTGCGTGCCGGGCTGGTCGATCGTCTCCGCTCGGCGATGCGAGAAGCCGCTCGGCAAGAAGCGATCGTCGACGACCTGCAACGCGAGCGGCAAGAAGCATTGGCCGCGGCCCGCGAGCGGCGGCTGCTGCTCGACCGCCTGGACCGCAAACGCGAGCGCGAGAAGCAGCTGATCGAGCGCTTCCAGGCTCTGGTGGACGAGGGCATGTACGCCGAGGCGGAGCGTGTGGCTCTGATCGCCGAAGAGCTGGAGCCGGACGGCGTCGTCCCCCGCGTGGCGCGCGTCTGGGGGCAGGCGAAGCGTTACCACGAATTCAATCAGGAGTACCGCAAGATCCGTGCGGCGGCGGCCCTGGACGTGCTGGCCCAAGTTGAAAAGTCGTTCGTGCCGTTCCCGGATGATCCTCCGATCGTCTACCCGGACGTGGAGACCTGGAGCGAGCTCACGGAGCGACGCAAGAAGTACTCATCGGTCGATCTGGCCGGGCAGAGCGAGTCGGAAGAGGCCATTACCTCGGCCCTCGCAGGCCCGCTGACCAGCGCCGGACTCGACTTCGAGGACACCGCGTTGGAGGAGATCGTCACCTTCCTGCGTGAAGAGTACGAGATCGAGATGCAGCTCGACGAGGTCGGGCTGGACGACGTCGGCCTCGCGCCGGACGAGCCGATCAGCGTCAACCTGCGCAACATCTCGCTGCGGTCCGCGTTGCGTCTGATGCTGAAGCCGTTGGAGCTGACCTACGTGATCTCTGACGAGGTGTTGCTGATCACCAGTGAAGACGAGGCGTTAAACCGCCTGAGTGTGAAGGTGTACCCGGTCGCGGACTTGGTGTTGCCGATCATCACCCCGCAAGGCGGTGGCGGTATGGGCGGCGGCATGGGCGGTGGCGGCATGGGTGGTGGTGGCATGGGCGGCGGCGGCATGGGCGGCGGTGGCATGGGTGGCGGCGGTATGGGTGGCGGCGGCATGGGCGGTGGCGGTATGGGCGGTGGCGCCTTCGCCGTTCCCGATGAGCCCGCGGCCTTGACGCTCACCCGCGTAGAGCCGGCCGCCAACGCTGCTGAGACGCCGGCTGTTGAACCCGTGTCCGTTGAGCCCCAGCGCGCACTCGAATCCGACGACATCCGCCCGCTTGTCCGCGAGCTCATCGCGACCAAGCGGTTTGCTGAGGCGGCCGACGCGATTCAAGAAGCGCTCCAGGCCGGCAACGCTGAGCCGTGGATGTACGAGTCTTTGGGCATCGCGTTGGAGCTGGCCGGGCGCTCGTCCGACGAGGTCGAACGCGCCCTGATGTCGGCGGTCGATTTCGCCACCAGCGGCGAGCAGCTGCTTGCCATCGCTCGCTACCTTGTCGGCGGAGGCCACGACGCACGAGCGGTCGATGTGTGCCGCCTCGCGTTGGCTCAGGACTCGACACTTGTGGATGCGATCACGCTAGCGTTTCGGGCCGCCCGTCGGGCGGACGACGTGGACGGCCTCGGCTGGGCGACGGTCGAGGTGCTGTCTCGCACTTGGCCGCGAGAGCAGGCCGCGGTGCAAGACGCCGCGTCGGCGATCGCCGAGACGATCGCGGTGCGGCTGGCGCCCACCAAGGCCGAGCGGTTCCGCGAGAAGCTAGCCGCCGCGAAGCGGCGTGACTGTGTGGTCACGGTTTCGTGGGTGGGCGACGCCGACGTTGATCTCGCGGTCCAAGAACCGGGCGGGTCGATCTGTTGGGTCGGTCATCCGGTTACGGCGGCCGGAGGCGTTTCGCTGGCAAACAGCTCCGCGCTCGAGGAAGACGCTCTGCACAGCGAGTCGTACGAGTGCTCGCGGGCGTTCGCGGGCAAGTACCGTGTGTCCGTCAAGAAGGCGTGGGGCGAAGTCACGGCCGACATGGTGAATGTCTCCGTAACGCTCGCCGCTGGCAGCGACGCCGAGGAGACGATCAGCGAGCAGCTGACCCTCGGCGAGACAGGCGAAGTGGTGATCGACTTTGAGATGGCCGAAGGCCGCCGGGACGAGCCGGTGGAAGGCCGGCTGATCGCCGGCGCCATCCAGCGGCAGCAGGCGATGGGACGCGCCGTGCTTGCCCAGCAGATCGACTCGCTCGCGGGCGACGGGCCCGTGTCGCTGCGGCCGGACGACATTCGCCGGCGTCGGCTGGCCCTGGCCCGCGCCGGGCAGGGGGTCGGTTTCCAGCCGGTTATCATCACCCTGCCCGAGGGAACGAACATGTCGGCCAGCGCGGTCGTCTCCGCGGACCGTCGCTACGTGCGGGTCACGCCGGTGCCGTTCTTCTCGAGCATCCCAGCGGTTTCGACGTTCTCGTTTGTCGGGTCTCCGGCAGCGCTCGACGACGGTCAGACCGGGCAGAACAACACGGTTAATGCCCCGCCCGCCGGCAGCTAACCGCCGCGATCGCGCCGTCCGCGCAACGGACGTTCACGCGAGTGCTTCCGCCTGGGCGGCTGTCACTCTCGCGATCGCCTTGGCGCCGATCGAGAGCATCTGACTCAGCTGGTCGGGCGTGAACGGGGCGCCCTCGGCCGACCCCTGTACCTCGACGTACCGACCGTCGCCGGTCATCACCAGGTTCATGTCAACCTCGGCGGTAGAGTCCTCGGCGTAGTCGAGATCGGCGACCGCCTCGCCGGCGACCACGCCGACGCTCAACGCGGCGACGCTATCGACGACCGGCGTGTTGGCGTCGTTGAAGGCCGGTGAGCCGTCTTCTTCGTTGATGCTGCGGATCGCGTCGATCAACGCGACCCACCCGCCGGTGATGCCGGCCGTGCGGGTGCCGCCGTCGGCTTGGAGCACGTCGCAATCGACGGTGATGAGTCGTTCGCCGAGCTTCGTCATATCGATCCCCGCCCGCAGCGAGCGGCCGATCAGGCGCTGGATCTCGGTCGAACGCCCGTCCGGCTTGCCCTTGTCGCGCGACTTGCGCGGGGAGGTGCTGCCGGGCAGCATGCTGTACTCGGCGGTGACCCAGCCCTTGCCGCGCCCCGCGAGCCACGGCGGCACCGTGTCGGAGACGCTTGCCGTGCACAGGACCGTGGTGACGCCGGTGCTGATCAGCACACGCCCTGGCGCGGCGCCCAGGTAGTTGCGTTGGATCTTGAGTGGACGCGGCTCGTCGGCCGCGCGGCCATCGTGGCGGGGCATTTGGGGGGACGCCTTTCTGAGACTGTGCGAAGGCCGCCGTCGGCTAGCGTTCGCCGTGGGCGCCGAGCAGCCACACAAGCACGCCCTTCTGCACGTGCATGCGGTTGCCGGCTTGGGGGACGACCACGCTCTGCGGTCCGTCGATCACGTCCGCCGCAACCTCCTCGCCGCGCCGCGCCGGGAGGCAGTGCATGAACACGGCGTCGTCCGGCGCCGCCGCCATGAGCTCGGCCGAGACCTGGTAGTCCGCGAAGTCTCGCCGCCGCTGCTCCTGCTCGGACTCCTGCCCCATGCTGGCCCACACGTCGGTGTACACCGCGCTGGCTCCCTGGACGGCGGCGGCCGGGTCGTTGGTGCAACCGACGACGGCGTCTGGATGATCCTGCGCGAGCAGAGCGACGAAGTCGGCTTCCAGCTCGTAGCCGGGCGGCGAGGCCAGGGCGAACTCAACCCCAAGTTTCGCGCACGCGATCGCCAGGCTGCGGGCCACGTTGTTGCCATCGCCGACCCAAGCGAGCTTCGCGTTCTCGAGCGAGCCGCGTCGTTCCTTGATCGTATACAGGTCCGCGAGCGCCTGGCACGGGTGCGACCGATCGGTCAGGCCGTTGATGACGCTGCAGCTGGCGTTCTGCGCGACCTGCTCGACGGTCTCGTGCTTGTTGCTGCGGATCACGATCACATCGACCATCGCGCTGAGCACGCGGCTGAACTCCTCAACGCCCTCGCGCTTGCCGAAGCCGACGTCGTCGCCCAGCCGCATGCACCCGCCGCCCAGGTGGACCATGCCCGCCTCGAAGCTCACACGCGTGCGGAGCGACTGCTTCTCGAACAGCAGGGCCATGACGCGCCCCGGCAGCAGCGGCTCGCGGACGCCCTGGTCGTACTTCGTCTTCAGGTCTTCGCTGATCGCGAAGATCGTCTCGATGTCTTGCCGAGAAACGTCGTCGAGAGTGACGAGGTGCCGCATGGCGAGCCGGAGGGGGCTGGTGGTTGAGTGTTGAGTGACCGGCTCAAGCGGCGGGTTTCGGGTCGTGGTCGCGGAGGGCGCCGGCGATCAGCTCGCAGCCCTCGTCCAGCTCCACGTCGGTAAGCGTCATCGCTGGCAGAAGCCGCAGCACGTTGCCCTGCGTGCAGTTGATCAGCAGGCCGCGTCGCATGCACTCGGCGACGAGCGGCGCCCCTTCGCAGACGAGCTCGAGGCCGATCATCAGGCCGCAGACGCGGAGCTCCGTGACGAACGGCAGCTCGTCGACCAGCGGCTGGAGTCGATCGCGGAACCGCGCACCCAGCTGCTGGCATCGCGGAAGCAGACCGTCCCGTTCGATCGTTTCGATGGTCGCGATGCCGGCGCGGGCGGCGATCGGGTTTCCGCCGAAGGTGGCGGCGTGCATGCCCGGCCGGAGGCTCGGGGCGATCTCGGGCGTGGTGAGCAAAGCTCCGCCCGCGATGCCGCCGCACAGGCTCTTGGCGAGCGTCATCACGTCCGGCGTTACGCCGAAGTGCTGGTGGGCGAACCACTCTCCGGTGCGGCCGCAGCCGGCCTGCACCTCGTCGAACACCAGCACCAGGCCGTGCTCGTCCGCGAGCTCACGCAGTCCCTGCAGGAAACCCTCGGGCGGCAGGCGGATGCCCCCCTCGCCCTGGATCGGCTCGACCATGATGCCGGCCGTCTGGTCGTCGATCAGGTCTCGCACCGCGTCGAGGTCGCCGAATGGGGCGTAGGCGAAGCCGGCCATCAACGGGCCAAGGCCCTCGTGGTACTTGGGCTGGGCGGTCGCGGTGGTCGCTCCGAGCGTCCGGCCGTGAAACCCGCCCTGGAACGTGATGATCTTGTACCGGTCTTCGGGCGTATGCAGGCGCGTGAGCTTGATGGCCGCCTCGTTGGCCTCGGCCCCCGAGTTGCAGAAAAACGCTTGGGCGTCGAACGATCGCTCGCTGAGCAGCTTGGCCCATTGGCCCTGCGGCTCCATGTACCAACTATTGGGCACGTGGATCAGCTTGGCGACCTGCTCCTGTACGGCCTCGACGACCGACGGCGGGCAGTGGCCCAGCAGGTTGCACCCCCAGCCGGGGAAGAAGTCGAGGTACTTGCGGCCTTGGTCGTCCCAGACCCACGAGCCCTCGCCCTTCACCAGCGACACGGGGAACCGGCCGTAGTTGGGCACCACGTACCGCTCGAACAGCTCGGTGGTGGCGGGCGACATCGATTCCGCGACGGCGGTAGTCATGGCTTTTACGATCGGTTGAACAGCGGTTGCCGATGTCCTTGAGCGAGCGAGATCAGCCCGACAGACCCGCGGCGGCCACGACGGGTTCGGCGATGATCTCGGTGCCGACGCCCTCGTTGGTGTAGATCTCCAGCAGCAGCGAGTGGCGCAGCCGCCCGTCGATGATGTGCACCTTGCCCACACCCTTCGCGAGAGTGTCGACGCAGGCCTCTACCTTGGGGATCATGCCGGCGTCGATCACGCCTGAGGCGATGAGGTCTCGTGACTGGTCGGCCGAGAGCGTGTGGATTAGCGATCCGGCGTCGTCCTTGTCACGCAGCACGCCACGCACGTCCGAGAGGAACACGAGCTTGTCGGCCCCGAGCGCCTGGGCGACGGCCATCGCCGCGGTGTCGGCGTTCACGTTGAGCAGCTGGGGTTCGGCGCCGTTGGCCGGCTCGGTCTGGCACAGGCACGGGATGACCGGCACCTGCCCCGCGTAGCACAGGTTCTCGATGACGTCGCGATCGACACGGGTGACGGCGCCGACGTGGCCCAGGTCGACGGCCTCGCCGTTGTCTGTTTCCAGCGTCAGCGGCTCGCCGAACAGCACGTTGTTGTCGGTGTCGCCCCACGAGTTGAGCGGCATGGCCCGCCCGCCGTACTCCTCGATCCGCTCGGCCAAGTGCTGGTTGACCTCGCCGGCTAGCACCCGGTGTACGATCTCGAGGGTGGCGTCATCGGTGTACCGTCGGCCGTTGACGAACCGCGGCTCGATTCCGGCGGCGTCCATGGCCCCGCTGATCGCCTTGCCGCCGCCGTGCACGATGACCGGCCGCATGCCGACCGTCTCCATGAAGACGACGTCGACCAGCAGGTGCCGCAACGCCTCCTCGTCTTCCAGGAGGCTGCCGCCGAGCTTGATAACGGTCACGCTGTCGCGGAACCGGCGGATCCATCCCATGGCTTCAATCAGTACATCGGCCTTTGCAATCGCTTCTTTCACGGTTGGTTGGTGATACTCTGGCTGGAGCCGGTGCGCGCCCAGGGTGGGTAGCCCCGCTGCGGCGGAACTCGATGGTACGCCCCCGTGGGACTGGGCCTCTCGCCCTGCGGCGAATCTTGCATGGTACCCGGCCGGCGCAGGCCGGGTCTACTCCTGCGATTTGCCAACGGGAGCAGCTTATCGTAGGCCGCCGCCGGCGGTGGAAGTCGTGGGGTGAACTTGCGATGATGCCCGCCTCGCGGAGCTTCGGCCGCTCTGCACATCAACCGCACCCGGCTTAGAGTTTGCACCCGATGTCCACCGCGATCGCCGTCGTCCTGGCCGCTGGCAAGGGCACCCGGATGAAGTCCGAGCTGCCGAAGGTGCTCGTTCCCGCGTGCGGCAGGGCGATGATCCGTTACGTGATCGACGGACTGCGCGCGGCGGGGATCGGCAAGGTCATCGTGGTGGTGGGCTACCAGGCCGACCTCGTGCGGGAGGAGCTCGCGGACGAATCGGACGTGGCGTTCGTCGAGCAGACCGAGCAGCTGGGCACCGGGCACGCCGTCATGGTCTGCCGCGACGAGCTCGCCGGGCACGAGGGCCCGGTGGTCATCGTGACGGGCGACTCGCCGATGCTGCAGGCCTCCAGCGTGCGGGCGTTGCTAGACGAGTTCCAAAGCACCGGCGCCGCGTGCCTGCTGGGGACCGCCCACCGGGACGACCCGACCGGCCTCGGCCGGATCGTTCGCGACGAGGCGGGCGCCTTCGTCGGCATCGTCGAGCAGAAGGACGCCACGCCCGATGAGCAGAAGATCACCGAGGTGAACATGAGCACCTACCTGTTCGCCGGGCCGAAGCTGCTGACCGCGCTCGACGCGCTGACGACCGACAACGCGCAGAGTGAGTACTACATCACCGACTGCCCCGGCATCCTGCTGGACCGAGGCGAGGACGTGCGGGCGCTCGCGGCGCTGAAGCCGTGCGAGGCGCTGAGCGTCAACACGATGGACGACCTGACGGTCGTCGAAGAAGAGATGCGGCGTCTGGCAGCGGCCGACGCCTGACACCGGCGCTGCGCCGGCTCGCCTTCCGTCAACGCCACGCGTTCGCTTGTTGATGCACGACCTGAAGCTCTTCAGCGGCACCGCCAACCCGCGGCTCAGCCAATCGATCGCCGACTACCTGGGCGTGCCGCTCGGGCGGGTGTCGCTCGGCCGATTCCCCGACGGCGAGATCTCGTGCAAGGTCGAGGAGGACGTCCGCGGCCGCGACGTGTTCCTCGTCCAGCCGACGTGCCCGCCGGTGAACGAGAACCTCATGGAGCTTCTCGTCCTGATCGATAGCTGCCGGCGGGCGAGCGCCGAGAAGATCACGGCCGTGATCCCTTACTTCGGCTACGCCCGGCAGGACCGCAAGGACGAGGGTCGCGTGCCGATCACGGCCAAGCTGGTCGCCAACCTGATCACCCGAGCGGGCGCGGCGCGGGTGCTGACCATGGACCTGCACGCGGCCCAGATTCAGGGCTTCTTCGACGTGCCGGTGGATCACCTTTACGCCGCCCCGGTGCTCAACGAGCACTTCCTCAAGAGCGTGCCCAACCTGGACGACGTGGTGATCGTCAGTCCCGACGAGGGCAGCATCAAACGGGCGCTGGGTCACGCGAAGCGGATCGGCGGGTCCGTGGCGATCATCGACAAACGTCGCACCAGCGCGACGACGACCGTGCAGGCCAACATACTCGGCGGGCCCGTCGAGGGTCGCGTCGCGTTGATGTTCGACGACATGATCAGCACCGCCGGGTCGATCCGCGGCGCGGCGCGGGTGCTGCACGATCACGGCGTGAAAGAGATCCACGTCGGCGCGTCGCACGCCGTGCTGTGCGGTCCCGCTCAGGAGCGGCTCGCCGAGGCGGACCTCGCGAGTTTGGTGTGCACCAACTCGATCCCGCTGTCCGAGTCGCAGCGTCCGCCCAACACCGTGGTGCTGGACGTCGCCCCGCTGCTGGGCGAGGCGATCAAGCGGATCCACCGCAACGAGTCGGTGAGCAAGCTGTTCCGCTAAGGGATCGCGGCTTGCCTTCGTGCATGCGGCGCCCGCTCCCGAGGTGATAGCGCACGCAAGCGGTTGCGCACGAAAACGCCCGACCCCTCGCGAAGCGAGCGAAGGGCCGGGCGGCGGGGGAGAGACGATCGATCGTTGATCAACCGACGGTTCGACCTAGCGACGACGCCGGGCGCCGGCGACGCCCAACGCAGCGACGAGCGCGGCGGCGATCGAGGTCGGCTCGGGCACGGCCGCCAGGATGCGGGCGTCGCCGACGTCGGCGCCGATCAGGGAGTTGTCGCCGAGCACCCCGGCGAACTCCGGCGAAACGAGCAGGTCGACCGACAGGTCGAGCTTGAACTCGCTCGCCGAGGCGAGGCCGGTCACGGCGGTGTCGAAGACGATCGCCTCGAGACCGGTGGTGCTCTCGACGAAGAAGCCACTGCGGCCGTCGGTCGCCCGCGACGCGTCGAAGCCAATCGTAAAGTCGCCGACGGTCGTGTCGGTGTTGAAGGTGACCGTTCCGGTGTGGGTGATGGCGCCGCTGAACGGACCCCCCGGGAAGTCGCCCGCGGTGTAGGCAAAGTCGGTGCCCCCGGTGATGGGGAACGCCACGGCGCCGGGCAGCGTGACGAGGCCGTCGGTGCCGGCGGCGCCGGTGAGCGTCAAGCCGGCGGCGGTCTCCAACAAGTCGGTGTCGAGCGCCACGCTCGTCGACCCGCCGATGACGGCGGAGTCTTGCGCGGTGGCCACGGCGGAGCTCGCCACGAGCGAGCAGACAAAAGCGAGGTTCTTCATGCAGAGATTCATTGCGATTGGTTCCGTATCAGTGGATGTCTGGTGAGCGGCGATCGCGGTGGCGCGATCACCGAAAGCGGCGTAACTGATCCCGTCGGGGGGGGGGCCGAGCGGGGGTTACAGCGCACCGGTAGCCGCCGCAGCGGTTGGCCGCGAAAAACCGGAGGGGTGGAGCTGCTAGTCCCGCGTCAGAGCGCTACGCCAAGAGAGAAAGAATGTGGCGTGCTTCGGGTCACTAGCGGTCTCTCGCGGAGGGTGGACAGAGTGTCGTTTCGACGGTGCCGGCAGCGCGGTCTACCGCTGGGCGACGGTTTCAACTGGAGCGGTAGTCAGGCACGGCGCGGGATCGCAGGTCGGCGCTAGCACCCCCAGGGGCAGCCCCGGCAGCACGACGATCGCGAACGCGGCCACAAACGTGGCGCGCGCCCAACGGCCAAACCCACGTCCCCGCCGTTGTGGATCAGCGCTTCGGAGGTACTCGAGCCGTTCGGTCGTGATCTGGCACGGACGCAGCCCGGACAACGCCGGGGTCTCCTGCAACCTGGCTCGCAGCTCGAGCACACGGAGCAGGCCTCGTGCGTAGCTGGTCAACCCCGTCTGCAGGTCGCGAGTCACCGTTAGATCAACGCACCGCTCGACCAGCGTGTCTGCTTGCCGGGCTGCCCACCACACCGCCGGGTGGAACCACCACACGATCCTGACGCTCGCCATGAGCAACGCGTGCCCCGCATCGCGTCGGGCCGTGTGGACGAGCTCATGAAGGATCACTGGCTCGAGAGCCGACTCTTCTCCCGTCGCGACCAGCGAGCGGGGGATGATGAGCGTGGGGTTCAAAATCCCCGCAACGGCCGGACCCAGGTCATCTTCGGAAACCACGACTCGACGTGGCTTGGGCAGATTGTGTTGCTCCGCAAGCTCTCGGACCCGAGTGTTGAGATCGTGATCGGGGGCGATCGCGTCGCGCCGGAATGAACGCTCGAGCTGTGCGAGTTTTACCGCGAACGTAACCGCCAGCACGCAAGTCCCGCTCAGCCATATGACGAGCAGGGCAAGCATCAGGGCGTGCAGCCAGCCTTCGGAGGGCGAGACGCTCAAAACCGTGATCGAGGAGTCACCGGGGATCGGCCGGGCGCCGGCCGCCTGTACCCAGCTGAAGATGCCCAGCGGCGACTCCAGCAGCGGAGGCGTCACGGCCTTGATGGCGACGACACTCCAGAGCAGCGACATTAGGCGAGGCGCCCGATCCGCGAGCAAACGATGCACGAGCCCAATAAACGCCACGACCAGCGTGACTTGCCACAACTGGGCGAGCGCGAGGTCGATTAGATGCGTGGTGCTAAACATAGCGCGGAATCATTTGGTGGCGGTTTGGAAACAGCCGGGCTGGTGGGTTGGGCTACTCGGCGGGGGGCTCGTCCTGCTCGATCTGCTTCAACAGCGCGCGGAGTTCATTGAGCTCGCCCTCGCTTACGTGCCCCTCGTCGATGAGGTGCTTGACGAGCGAAAGCGATCGTCCGGCGAAGAGCCGATTCACGAACTCAGAGACTGTTTCACTGATCACTTGGGTGGGCTTCACTTTCGCCGTGAAGAACTTCGTGCGGCCCTCGAGCATCGACGACACGTAGCCCTTCGTCTCGAGCCGCGCAAGGTACGTCTGGATCGTCGAGAAGTCTCTTCGCTCGTTGTCCGGCAACGCCTCGACGACCTGTCGAGCGCTGGCCCGGCCGAGCTCCCACAGCGTCCGTGCGACGCCCATCTCGGCTTTTGAAAGTGCGGGTCGTTCCGCCATCTCTGCTCCGGCCCTGGGCCGCTCCTGTTCGATCTGTTGCTGAGGCAAGCCACAGCTACATCTGTGGTTTTATAGCTACGACTGTCGCTGAGGCAAGCTTCTTAACCAGAAAGTTCGGTGATTTCTTCCTAGCGATAAACCTTCCTCTCCGCCCGACGTGTACCGGGCGCCGTTTTTTCCCTTAGGCCTTGAGAACGCTGGTCGATCGGGCATAATCCGCGATTCGCCGCGCGAATTTGTCGAAGGCAAAGGCCGAGCTTACCGCCCGCCATGCCTCGACACCCGCGGTGTTTGGGCCTACCCGATTCCGTTTCTCTAGGCCTCTCGTTCGCCGATTGAGATAGCCGGATGTCTGACACGCTGACCGTCACTGCTCGCGAGAAAGTGGGCAAACGAAACAACCAACGACTCCGCGACAGCGGCCATGTGCCCGCGGTGTTGTACGGACATAAAGAAGAATCGCTCAGCCTCTCGGTGCCGCGTCGGCAGCTTGAGGCGGCGCTGCGGCACAAAGCGAAGGTCGTGTCGCTCGACGGCGATCAGTCGGGCCAGGCGATCGTGCAGGCGCTGCAGTGGGATACGTTCCACCGCGATCTGCTGCACATCGACCTCCTCCGCGTGAGCAAGGGCGAGAAGGTCACCGTGACGATCCCGGTCGAGCTCAAGGGAGACGCTCCCGGGGCGATGGCCGGCGGCGTGGTCGAGCACCTCGTGCAAACGGTCGAGATCGAGGCGGCCCCGGCTAGCATCCCCGAGGTGCTGCATGTGGACATCTCGGGCCTCAACTTGGGCGACACGCTTCCGGTCGGGACGATCGCCGACCTGCCGAGCGGCGCGACGCTGCTGACCGACAAGGGCGACACGCTCGTCCGCTGCCTGCAGCCGATGGACGAACCGTCGCTGGACGATGCTTCAGCCGGCATTGGCGCCGAGCCGGAGGTGATCGGCGAGAAAGACAAGACCGACGAGTAAGGCCGACGATTGGCGAGCCGACCCCGGAGTTGCTTTGCTTAGGCGGAGCTGAGGAAGATCGCGGCTTGAAGATCGTCGTTGGGCTCGGGAATCCGGGCAAAGAGTATCAGGGCACCCGCCACAACGTCGGATTCGACGTGCTGCGGATCCTCGCAGACCGGTGGTCGGCGGAGACGCCCAAGCGGAAGTTCGAGAGCTACGTGGCCGAGGCAAGAGTACGCGAGGCACGCGTGCTGCTCGTTTGGCCGCAGACCTACATGAATCTGAGCGGCCGCGCCGTGCGGCAGGCGACCGATTTCTACAAGCTGGAGCTGGAGGATTTGCTCGTCATCTGCGATGATTTGCATCTCGCGACCGACCGGTTGCGGCTGCGTGGCAAGGGGAGCTCCGGCGGACAAAACGGACTGAAGAACATCGCCCAGCAGCTGGGCGACGAGGGCTACCCGAGGCTGCGGATCGGTGTCGGGCCGACGCCCGACAGCAAATCGACGGTGGACTTCGTGCTCGGTCGGTTTGCAAAAGGGGAGCAAGACACGGTCGCGGTGACCCTGCAGCAGGCGGCCGACGCGGTCGAGGTGTGGGCGAACGACGGTATCGGGACCGCGATGAACAAGTACAACGGCGCGGCGTAGCAACGCCGCCGACGCGAACAGAATCCAAGTTTCCACGAATTCAGCGGCCGTGCCCCCCGGGGGCACGGCAACGGAGCCATTGCCTTGGCAGACAACGTATACGAAGGCCTGTTCATCTTCGACGCGAACAAGTTCGCGCGCGATAACGATGCCCTCCCGGGCAAGGTCCAGGAGATGATCACCGGCCACGGCGGCGAGGTGCTTGTGAGCCGCCTCTGGGAGGAGCGTCGGCTGGCGTTCCCGATCAAGAACCAGCGGAAGGGCGCCTACTGGTTGATGTACTTCCGCCTGGGCAGCGAGCACCTGACCGGCCTCAACCGCGCGTGCGAGCTCGAAGACGGCGTGCTCCGGCAACTCGTTCTCAAGATCCATCCGCGGCTCGTGGAGCCGATCCTGGCGCACGCCTCAGGAGCAGGCGTCGAGGAAGAGGGTGAAGAGGGCGACGCCCCGGAGAGCGGCGGCGAGGCGCCCGCCGCCGAGCCCGCCGCCCCCGCGGCCGCGGAGTGAGCGTCGCCAACGACCCGTTCTACCGAGCAAGAATCGGCGGACGTCTGCCAACGGAGTGAACCATGGCGAGTTACAACCGAGTGATCCTCGTCGGCAACCTGACGCGGGACCCCGAGCTCAAATATATCCCTAGCGGGTCGGCCGTGTCCGAGCTCGGCTTGGCGGTCAACGACCGCGTGAAGAAGGGGGATCAGTGGGTGGATGAAACCACGTTCGTCGACGTCACGCTGTGGGGACGCACGGCGGAGGTTGCCAACGAGTACCTCACCAAGGGTTCTCCGGTGCTTATCGAGGGCCGGCTGAAGTTCGACCAGTGGGAGAAGGACGGCCAGAAGCGTTCGAAGCTCCGCGTCGTGGCCGACAAGATGCAGATGCTCGGGAGCCGCGGCGGCGGTGGTGGCGGGCAGGGCCCGCCGGGCGGGGGTGGCCATCGGAGCCGTCCGCGCGACGACCAGTACGGCGCCCCGGCCGACAGCTACGCCCAGAGCGCGCCGGTCGCCCCGCCGGAAGATGACATCCCGTTCTGATCTCGCCGCCAACGCCTAGCGTGCCCGACGAGTCCTGATAACTCTCCGCGACCGCCTGCTTGGCGGCGCCCAGCCCGACGATCCCGACCATGGCCTCCGTCAAACAGACCAAGATCAAGCGGCGTCCGACCCGTGCGAAGCGTTTGCCCTCCGGTCCGAACGGCGGTGTGGAACTGCTGCTCATCCAGTCCGTGGAGCACGTGGGCAAGCAGGGCGAGATCGTTGAGGTGAAGCGCGGCTACGCGTTGAACTACCTCGTCCCCGAAGGCCTCGCGACTGTCGCTTCCGACCATCACAAGCGGATGGTCGACAAGCACAAGGCGAAGCTGCAAGAGATCGAGCGGGCCCGCCAGGCCGAGCTGCGGGCGTTGGCCACGGACATTGGTCGGCAGAGCGTTACGATCGAAGCCAAGGCGACCGAAGAGGGCCATCTGTACGGCAGCGTCGGGGCCACCGAGATCGTCGCCGCGCTCAAGAAGAACAACGTCACGCTGGCTCCGGAGCAGATCAAGCTCGAGGGGCAGCTCAAGGAGCTTGGCCTCTACACCGTCAAGGTGCGGTTCTCCAGCGAGGTAGAGGGCGACCTCAAGGTTTGGGTCGTCCCCGCCGTCAGCGACGACTGACACGCTCCCACCCTTCGGGGGAGCCCCGTTCACGCAGCCGCCGTCACGCACCGCGCGTGGCGGCGGCTGTTTTGCTGCGTGCCGACTTCGATTCGGCGTGACGCGCGACACCCCGGCCGAGGGAGCGAGCCATGAGCCTGTCCGAAGATCGCGTCGGGGATCGAACCGACCGCCCGCACCGGCCCGCGGGGCGTGATGACTTGAGGTCCGCCGGAGCGTCCGGCGAGCAACTGCTCGCCCAGCAGCTGCCGCAGAGCCAAGAGGCCGAGCAGGCCGTCATTTGCAGCGTGATGCTGCTGCCCGAGGCGATCGACGACGTCTCGATGATTGTCCGTCCGGACGATTTTCTCGACGACGCCAATCGGCGGATCTTCCGCCGGATCTTGGCCATGCACGAGCAGGGGCACGCGCTCGACAGCATGCTGCTGATCCAGCAGCTGCGCGACTCGGGCGAGTACGAGTCGGTGGGCGGGGCCCCCTACCTGGCGAAAATCGCCAGCGCGGTCGCCACAGCGGCGCACGCCGAGTACTACGCCAAGATTGTCCGCGAGAAGTCGACGCTCCGGTCGCTCATCACCGCGAGTACCGACATCCTCAAAGAGGCATACGACCCGACGGTGGAGCCGCGGGAAGCCCTCAGCCGGGCCGAGGAGCGGGTCTTCGGCATCCTGGAGACGAAGGGCCAGGGCCACATCTCGAACATCCGCGACGTGCTGCACGAGTCGCTCGCGCGGATCGACGCCCGGATGCAGCAAGACCACGCGTTCGGCGGGCTGGAGACCGGCTTCGCCGACTACGACGAGATGACCGGCGGGCTCCACTCGTCGGAGCTGGTGATCCTTGCCGCGCGGCCGAGCATGGGCAAAACCGCACTCGCGCTCAACGTGATCGAGAACGTCGCGGTCGATTACCAGCAGCCCACGCTGTTCGTCAGCCTCGAGATGTCGTCGCTCGAGTTGGGGGACCGCATGCTGTGTTCGCGGGCGCGGGTCAACGGTCACAAGCTCCGCAACGGACAGCTTTCCAGCGAGGAGAAGCGGAAGCTGATCGAGACGGCGGCCGAGATGAGCGCGGCCCCGCTCTACATCGACGACACGCCGAGCCGCACGATGACGGAGATCGCCGCGGCGGCTCGGCGTCTGAAGCGACGCGAGGGGCTGGCGCTCGTGGCGATCGACTACCTGCAGCTGATCGAGCCGGACAACTCGCGCGACCCCCGTCAAGAGCAGGTCGCCAAGATCGCACGCCGTCTGAAGGGGCTCGCGCGCGAGCTGGAAACGCCCGTTCTCTGCCTGGCGCAGCTCAACCGGCAGACGGAGTCGGGGGACAACAAGCCTCAGCTGAGCAACCTGCGTGAGTCGGGCGCGATCGAGCAGGACGCGGACGTGGTGATGTTCATCCACCGCGAGGAGTACTACCGCTCGACCGAGGAAGAGCGGGAGGAGGTGAAGGGCGAGGCGGAGCTGCTGATCCGCAAGCAGCGGAACGGCCCCGTGGGCGACGTGAAGCTGACTTGGATGCACGAGTTCACGCGTTTCGAGACGCGTGCCCCCCAGCAGTACGACGAGTTCGCCGGCTACGCCGACTCCACGCCGACCGGCGGTTTCTCTTAAAGCGCTCGCCGGTCCGAAGCGCGTGCTGGCGCCCTGCGGGCGATCCGCCTTGTGAGGGGCCCCCGGTTCTCCTAGTAGTACGCGGCCCTTCTTTCGCAGGGGCGCCGCTGCATGCGTGCGCTTCCGCGGGAGGACCGAATAGAGAGCCGCCGATGCCCGCGACCCGTTTCTCCGCTTCCGTGCTAGCAAACGTTGCCAGTCTGGTGGCGGTGCTCCTGCTGTTCGGCAACGCCGACCTTGCGTGCGCGCAAGGCGGCGGCATGAACTCGTCGCCCGCCGCCCGCCCGCCAGCGGCCGCCGACACTCGACCCCGGCGATCGACCGGCGGTCTCAGCGAGTTCGCGACCGACGAGGTCGTCGCTGGCATCCGCGTGAAGGGGAACGCGACGGTGCCCGACTCGCGCATCACCGGCCAGATGCAGACCCGCGTCGGCCGCCCGTTCGACCCTAAAACGCTGTCGGCCGACGTCCGCAAGCTCGCGGCGTTGCCGTACTTCGTTTCGGTGCGCCCGCTGACCGAGTCGACGCCTCAGGGGCGTGTGGTGATCCTTGAGATCGCCGAGCGGCAGACGATCCGTTGGGTGAAGTACCTGGGCAACGAGCGGATCCGCGACAAGAAGCTTAAGGAAGAGACCGGCCTCGAGGTGGGCGGGGCTGTCGACCCTTACGCCGTGGAAGAGGGCCGCCGCCGCATCGCGGAACTGTACCGCTCAAACGGCTTCACACGCGTGGTTGTGGAGGTCCTCGAGGGCCACCAACCCGGCGACAAGGGCGTGACCTACGTCATCCACGAGGGCGAGAAGCAACGCATCTGGAGCGTCGCGTTCGAGGGCAACCAGTGGGCGACCGATGGGCAACTCAAGAGCAAGGTCCAGAGCAAGCCGTCGCCCCTGCGTTTGTGGGGCGGCAAGCTGAACCCGGAGCAGGTGCAGGCGGATGTCGTGGCGATCACCGGTTACTACCGGAAGTTCGGGTTCTTCCGAGCCGACGTTGGGCGGATCATCGACTACAACGACGACGGCTCTTGGGCGCGGGTGAAGTTCATCATCGACGAAGGGCCGCGCTACGAGGTCCGTCAGGTGGCGCTGATGGGGGTCGAGAAGTTCGACAACAACGAGGTGGTCGCCGGCATGGAGTTGGGCGCCGGCGCCCAGTTCGAATACTCCGTGCAGCAGGCAGACGTCGCCCGCCTCAAGGCGTTGTACGGAAGCCGCGGGCATGTCTTCGCGAAGATCGAGGCGGAGACCGTGTTCCTCGAGGAGCCCGGCAAGGTCGACCTCATCTACACGGTGGACGAGGGCGACCGCTTCCGCGTCGGCAACATCTACGTGCAGATCAACGGAGAGGCCTCGCACACGCGGATCCAGACAGCGCTGAACCGACTGTCGATCTTCCCGGGCGACATCATCGACACACGCGAGGTCGGCGCGAGCGAGCGACGGCTCCGTTCGGCGACGATCTTCAACACCAACCCGACTCAGGGCGGCGTTCCGAAGATTAGCTACCGCCCGCAGCAGAGTGTGAACACCCAGGTCGCCACGGAGCCGACCCGGCGGGCGACCTACAAGCCGATCGTGGATCCCTTCGCCGCGAGCGAGGCGCGGCGGCCGCACGCTCCGCCGGCGTACCAAGTCGCACAGCGGACTCAGCCGACGCAGCAGCCGCAACGGCACGTCGCGTTCGCCCCGCCGACGCCCCCGCAGTACGGCGGTGTAGCAGTAGGCTCGGTGAGCCCCGCTTACGCTCCCGCCGCGGCGCCGAACAGCGCTCAGCCGGGCAGCGGCTACGCAAGCCAAGCCGTTTACGCGGCTCCCACCGGCTACGAGGCCGCGGCCGCCACCCCGGCTGTTCAGCCGGTGCAGTTCGCCCAGCTACCGGGGTTCCCGCCGCCCGGCGGCGGGACGCTGCCGCCTCCGAGCCCGACGCGGGTCGTGCCGGAGGCGATCCCGCCGGCGCCGGTCAACACGCAGCTGTTCCCGAGCCAGCAGTTCCAGCCGATCACGAGCAACCTGCCGCCGGACCCGGCGGTCGACGTATTTGTGAATCTAGAAGAGACCCAGACCGGCCGATTCGTGGTGGGCGCCTCGGTGAACTCCGATGCGGGCGTGCTCGGTCAGATCATGCTCGACGAGCGCAACTTCGACTGGCGCCGCGTGCCCACCAGCATGCAGGACTTCTACAACGGCACCGCCTTCCGCGGCGGCGGGCAGCGGTTCCGCCTCGAGGCGACGCCGGGCACCGAGGTGCAGCGTTACCTGGCGAGCTGGCAGCAGCCGTACCTGTTCGACTCGCCGATCAGCCTGAGCCTGTCCGGCTCGTACTTCGACCGGCGTTTCGAGGACTGGGACGAGCAGCGCCTCGGTGGGCGTGTGGCGCTCGGCTACCAGTGGGTCCAACGAGACCTGAACGCGCAGCTCACGTACCGCGGCGAGAACGTGAACATCGTCGACACGATCGACGACACGCTGCCCGAGTACGCGGAGATGCTGGGCGACAACACCCTGCACGGCTTCGGCATCCGGCTGATCAACGACACACGCGACAGCCCGTTCCTCGCGACCGAGGGGTACTACCTCGATCTGCGGCTCGAGCAGGTCGTCGGCTCGTTTACGTACGCCCGCGCAGAGTTCGAAGGCAAAACGTACTTCCTGCTGCGGGAACGCCCGGATCACACCGGCCGCCATGTCATGGTGCTGCAGACACGGCTCGGCTTCACGGGATCGAACACGCCGTCGTACGACCGGTTCTACGCGGGCGGCATCGGCTTCCGCGGGTTCGACTTCCGCGGCGCCTCGCCCGTGCGAACGACCGTCGGGAATCTGACGGCCGAGATCGGCGGAGATTTTATGTGGCTCAACACGGCCGAGTACATGTTCCCCATTACCGCCGACGACATGATCAACGGCGTGGTGTTCTGCGACTTTGGCACGGTGGAAGAGAGCGTCGAGATCGAAGACTTCCGCGTCGCGCCGGGTGTCGGACTGCGGATTCAGGTGCCGGCCATGGGCCCGGCGCCGATTGCGCTCGACTTCGCGTGGCCGATTGCTGACGCGGACACCGACGAGCGGCAGGTGTTCACGTTCAACGTGGGCTTCCTGCGTTAGGCTCGCGGGAGCGGCGCAGCGATCGCGCGTTGACGAACGGCGTGCCCGGGCTCAGCAGGAAGCCGCCGCGCTCAGTACTGGCGTGAGCGGTTCGTCCGCGTCAGTTCGCCGTAGTAGCTGTGGCCCCACCGCGCCGGCTGCGGGAAGCCCTGAGCGCCGAAGTGCCCCCAGCGGAACGGAGCGGGCGGCGGCGTGTAGGCTTGGTAGTTCCCCGCCACGGGCGCCGACGGCTTGCAGCCCAGCAGGCCCCAGTGGTCACGCGCCACCGCCGACTCGCCCAGGGCCAGGCAGCCGAGCGTTACGGCGATCATCGCGAGAGCAGGGGTCTGTCGCATGCGGCTTTGCCGGTCGGTTTGGCGGGGCGTAGGATTCGCCCGAGAAAGGCGCTGGACCTTACCGGTTAGATCGACCGTGGTGATCCGCGGACTTTCGCTCAACGGCGGCGATTCGACCGGACGGCGCCCTCAGCTAGCACCCCCGGCGAGACGGATGAACTTTCTGGCCCACGCGGCTCCGCTGCTGTTTGGTGGCGAAGCCGATGCGTACGAAGTTGCCGGCGTCGCCGTGCCCGATTGGCTGGGCGTGGCGGCTCGGCGGGTGAAGTGCCGCAGCAAGCACGCCGCGTTGTTCGCCGATCATCCGGACCGACCGCTGGCCGGGGTGGCCCGCGGCGTGATGCGCCACCACGCGGACGACGGATGGTTTCACGAGTCCAGGGCGTTCGGCGAGCTGTCGCTCGACTTCGCCCGGCAGCTGCGCGTGAAGCTGGGCGACGACTCGGGCATGCGGCCGTGGTTCGTGGGGCACATCCTCGTCGAGATGCTGCTGGATGCCTCGCTCGATCGAGCACGCCCCGGGTTGCTGGATCAGTACTACAGCGTGGTGGCGCGTGTTGACCCGCAGCGGGTCGGCGACGCTGTCCAGCGCATGTGCGGGCGAGAGGTCCCCCGTCTGCCGGAGTGTGTGGAGCGGTTCCTCTCAATCGGGTTCCTGCGGGACTACCGCACCGACGAGGGCCTGCTGTTCCGCCTGAACCAGGTGATGCGGCGTGTCGGCCTGTCGGCGTTGCCGCCGTCGGTCCTGCCGCTCTTGGCGTCCTTCCGCGCGGAGGTGTCCGCCAATCGCGAGCGGCTGCTGTCGCCGCCAGCTGCCGGCCCCCGCCGGGCTCACGTCGCGTGACTTGAGCGAATCTCGTTCGCACGCGTCAACCGACGACAGGCCCACTGCGTAGGATGACGCGGCGTGAGGTGTTGCCCGTCGGCGGAGCCGGTTGGAGGACGTGACGATGCGAAGATTGCGATCGATACTCATCGCCTGGGGCGTCGCCCTGGTCGCCGCGCACACGACACCGGCCGCGGCAGAGTTGCCGATGCCTAGCCCCTCGGGGTTGGTGTTCGCCAGCGACCGGATCGACCTGGCGTTCGATCTGCCGGCGGTGCTGCCGTGCCGTGAGTTGCCTGCTGGGGCCGCAGGGGGCGAGCGGCTGATCGAGGTGGTGGCGCCCGTCTCGCTGGTTCTTTACGCCGGCGCTACGGACGACTTGCAAGACGTCGTGGTCGAGATCGATGGGGGGCCGAGTGGCCTGGCCGTGCACGACTACTCGCCCCGGACAGCGCTGACGACCGATCTGGCCGAGCCGATCGAGCAGAAGCGGAGTGTCGCGGTCGACAAGAGCCTGGGGGGCAGCCTCGGCGGCAAGCTGGGCGCCGACGTGGCGATCACGCCGACCCTGAGCGGCGGCCTCAGCAAGACGGAAACCGCGTCGGAGACGATCAGCCGACTGCCACCGAAGACAGCGACCATCGTCAGTGGCACAACGGGCGGCCGCACCGGCGTGTTCTTCAAGCTCCGCCGCTCGTCGCAGTCGACGCTCGAGGGCGAGCACACGTTCCGCGTCGTGTTTTCCGCGCCAAGCGACTGGGAGGGCGGCGAGGTGCTCGTCCGATGCGTTGCTCACGGCCGGAAGGACTGGCTCTTCGTGAAGAAGCGGGCCGTGTGGAGCGAAAGTGAACAGCCGGTTGAGCTGCGGCTGGTGAGCCATACAGTGGCGAAACCGCGCGTGGACGACTGCGCCGACTGATTTGTGCGGCGACGTTGGGTTTTCAGGCACGCTCCGGGCGGCCATGTTGGTTCCATGCGTGTCTACACTCTCGCCGCGGCGTTGCTGTGCCTGGCTTTCGCGTGCGGCTGCGATCGGGTCGATACGGCTAGCCGTGCTGACGCACCGCGGGAGGTCGTGTTCTGGCACTTCTGGGGCGGCCGCGATCGGCCGGTCGTCGATGATGTGATCCGGCGGTTCAACGAGAGTCAGGCGGATTACCGAGTGCGTGGCGTCGCCATGCCGGGCGCGAACCTCGACCTGAAGGTCTTTCTCAGCCTCGCCGGCGGCGATCCGCCCGACTTGCTGAATCACGACGACCCGATCATCGCTGATTGGGCCGTACGCGGCGCCCTAACGTCGCTCGACACGCTCGCTTCGGGTGAAGAGATCGCCGACCTCGATGCGTGGTTGTTGCCGACCGCGCGAGAGTTGAGCCGCTACGACGGGCGTTACTACGCCCTGGTGAACGGAATCGACATCCGAGCGTTGTACTACAACAAGACGTGGCTCGAAGAGCTGGGGCTCGCGCCGCCGACGACGCTCGAGGAACTCGACCGAATCGCGGAGGCTATCGCGCCCGCGGACCGCGGCTTGGCCGACCGGGCCGGGTACTTGCCGGACCCCCGTCGGCTGTGGGCCTGGGGACCTGTCTTCGGCGGCGCCTTTGAGGACGCTTCGGCCACCGGGGCCGACCGAGTGACGCTCGCCAATCCGCAAGTCGCGGACGCGCTCCGCTGGATGGCGAGCTACGCCGATCGATACGGCGCCGACCGCGTCGCTTCGTTTCGCACGGGAGACCAGGCGTTGACCGGCGCCACGTTTCCTTTGCTCGCGGATCGCCGTTACGCGGCCATCATGGACGGGCAGTGGCGTGTGCGAGATATCGCGGAGGCGCGCGAGCGATCGAGGCAGCGTGGCGAGCCGTTCGATCAGATCCGCGTCACGCCGCTGCCGCCGCCCGACGGTGGCGTTGCTGACGCGGGCTGGGTGAACGGCAACTTTTTCGTCGTGCCGCGGGGCGCCAAACGAGCCGACGGCGCCTGGGAGTTCATGAAGTTCTGGGTTGGCCTGGGCGGTCGCGAGGCTGAAGCTGCGGAAACCGCGGCCGCTGGGGGCTGGATCCCCCCCAGCCGGTCGGTGATCGATGAGCCTCGCTATCAGCAGCTCCTGCAAGAAGAACCGCTTCTGCGGGTGTTCGTGCGGCTCGCGGCGAGCAAGGCGCAGCGGCCCACGCCGGTCATGCCGGGCGGCGGCGTGTACTACCGCGAGGTCGTCGCAGCGGCGCAAGATGTCGTGTATCGCGGCGCCGACGTAGAGGCCCGGCTTAACGAGGCGCAACGCCGCGTTCGCCGCCATATGGAGTCGATCCGAGTCCTGCGACCCGTCCGGGAGGCAACGCCGTGAGGGCCCTTCGCACGCACGCCGCCTTGCTGCTGATCACGGCGATCCTGCTAACGCCCCTGGCGTGGATGGTCGGCGCCTCGCTCAAGAGCGAGGCAGAGTTCGCCGCCAACGCCACCGCGTTGTTGCCGGAATCGCCACGTCCGGCGAACTACTTGGACGTGTTCGCCGCCGAGCCGTTCGGCCGCTACTTGCTCAACACCGTGGTGCTGTGCGTGGGTTCGGTCGCCGGCACGGTAGTGTCTTGCAGCCTCGCCGCTTACGCGTTCGCGAAACTGGAGTGGCGAGGCTGCAAGACACTACCGTGCCGGCGACCGAACCCACGCACAGCACCACGGTGTTGAGCAAGTAGCGGCC
>JBCBPC010000022.1:0-61640 GCA_039820945.1 Planctomycetota bacterium | reverse complement strand
TTCGTTCCGGCTACGCCTCCACGAAGTGAGCCGGCTGCTATAACTTGATGACTGGTTCCACTACCGGGGGCAGGTCAGTAGATGCCGAATCGACCGTTTTCGCTGGCGACATTGCCAAGCAAGTCCCCCTCGACGCCGCCGTACAGGCTCAGCCCATGGCTGGTGTTGCCGATGATTCGGTTGTAGGCGACGTCTCCCTCGACGCTTGAATTGACCTGAATGCCAGGGCCTCGATTGCCGGTGATCGCGTTGTGAGCAACATCTCCTCCAACGCGTGAATTGATGTGGATGCCTGCGCCCTGGGCGTCGGTGACGACGTCGTAGGCGACGTCCCCTGCGACTCTGCCGCCCAGGTAGACGCCGTTGCCCCACGACGTGCCGGTCACGACGTTATGGGAGAAGTCGCCGTTGAGTTCGCCCCGCACGTCGATCCCTGTGTCCCAACTGCTGGTCACGTGGTTGTGCGTGATGTCGCCGGTGTACGACCAACCGACGTAGATGCCGTCGCTATTGCCGTCCGCTGTGTTCCGCGTGATTCCGCCATCGACTTGGCCATCGACGCTCAGGCCCGTGCGGTTGCCCACGACCGTGTTCTCCACAACGCCGCCCGCGACGACGCCGGACACAACTATGCCCGTGCTGTCGTTCCACGCCGCGGTGTTGTTGGTGATATCGCCGGCGGTCGACCCGTAGATCGTAAGACCGTTGCCGTAATTGTTGATTGCCTGATTTCGTTCCACGACCGACGCGCTGTCGATGCGAGCGCCCGTCAGATTGTGGTTCGTCACGTTGTCTCGGAACGCGGCTGCGCCGCCCACGACGTTGATCCCAACGCCGCTGGACGCCTCCTGCCAGGGATCGCCGGTGATGTAGTCGAGGTCCAAGCTATCGACCGTGGAGAGACGGGGCACGTTGAATGCGGACGATCCGAACGGTAACGGACGCATCACGGAGCTTACCGTGCTGAAGTTGCCCGACGCGACGTTGCCCGCCACCTCGCCGCCGACACCGCCGAGCAACTGCATGCCCGAGGCGTTGCCGATCGCCTCATTGCCAATGACATCGCCGCCGACGGAGCCGTACACGTAGAACCCGTGCTGATCGTTGTCGAAGAACTCGTTATCGACAACGTCACCGCCGATGGCTCCGCCGATCCGCAAACCGGCGTGGTTCGCGTCCACGTGGTTCCCACGGACGTCGCCGTTCACATCGCCGCCGATCGACGCGCCGTAGCCCTCGTTGCTCTGGACGATATTGTCAGAGAAGTCGCCGCCCACCGAGCCACCGATGGCGACGCCGTCGCCATCGTACCCGGCGTTGTCGGTCACGGTGTTCTCCGCGACGTCTCCCCCGACCGAGCCGCTGACGAGGATACCGGCGCCCAGCAGGCTCTCGCTGACGGCGTTATTTACCAGGTCGCCTGTGAGGTCGCCATCAATGACAACGCCGCCGCGGCGGTTCGAGCCGAAGTCGTTGCGTGTGATGTCGCCGTACACGTTCCCCACGACGGTGAATCCCAGGCTGCGACTGTCCGTCACGACGTTGTCCCGCACGTCGCCGTGGAACCCGGTCAGCGCGATCCCGTGCTCGTGCGAGCCGGTCACGTGGTTGTGGCTGATCTCTCCCTGCGCCTCGTTGGCGAAGTAGACGCCGTGTCGGCCGGCGCCGGAGATCGTGTTGTGGGCCGGCGCCGGAGATCGTGTTGTGGGCCAGCACGATGTTCGCTCCGGCCGGCGCCGCCGCGGTCGAGATGCCGTCTTGGCCGGGGTCCTCGATCGTGAAGCCGATCACCGAGACGTTGTCGGCGGCGATCGTGATGGCGTCGAGGGGCGCGTTGCGGAGCACCACCTCGCCGCTCGCCGGGATGAAGATCGTTCCCTGATCGGTCTCGATCGTGTGGTCCATCGAACCGGCCAGTAGTTGCTGGCCGTCCTCGGCGACGACGATCGAACGCCCCTCGTACTCGCCGCCGTGGATGTAAACGATATCCGCGGCGGACACGCTCGCCTGCTCAAGCGACGAGACCGACAGGGCTCCGATCCCCTCCGGAGCGGGGCCGTTGAGATCGGTAACGTGCTGGACGGTTAGCTGGCTGGTTCCCATGGTGAAGTACTCGTCGTACTGACGCTCGGCCACCATCACGTGACGGCGGCGCCGCACGGGATCGCCCAGCCGGGCGACGAGGCTCCGCTGAGAGTGGTTGGCGGTCGTGGCCCCGCGTCCGTAGCGAATATCGAGCGTGACGCCGCCGGTGGCGCCGAACTCGCCATCGTTCTCGACGAAACCCGCCAGGAAGACCTGGTCGGCGAAGCGCGCCTCGAGCCGGCCGCGGACGCCCGCGGCGTCGTCGACAAGGTCGTGGAACAGGCTTTACGCGCCGAGCGAGGCTCGCAGCTGCGTGTCGTGGCGGTCGTAGATCAACGCGCCTGCCTCGCAGTCCAGCGTGCGGATCGCGGCGAAGCGGTCGTAGGCCCGACCGACACCGGACCCCATGAATCCGACCCCGCGGTGCAGGTCGCGTGTGGTCGGCCCGGTCGGCAACGCGAGGTTGATGTGGACGTCGATCCGCTCGCCGAGCGACTCCAGACCGATGCCGATCTGATTGAACTCAGCCAGCCCGAGGTCGCGACGATCGAAGTAGAGGTTGGCGCCAAAGATCGCGTTGCCCTGCGGGTTGATCGACCGGACGCCGAGGCCCGCATTCATTCCTAGGGCGTCGCTCCCCTCGTTGTAGAGCTGCAGATCACCGTCGGTGAAGAACAGCACCCCCTCGTCGGGCTGTGAGAGCGGGACGAAGCCGCCGAAGTGGACGTAGCCGTCGTCGAGCCCGGCGGCGTCACCCGCCAGAACACCGCCGCCCACGTGCGGTCCGATGCCTTGGGCCTCGCAACACCGTGTGCCAGCGACGGCGAAGAAAACAACAACAGCCAGAACGGCGGTGACACGCGGCGTCGGCATCGCGACCCCCGAGCGGGTTGGTGGTGGCCTCTAAGCGCGCAGGACGAACGGCGTCCCACGACGCGTGACCCTATCACCCCCCCGATGCGACTCAATCCGAGAGGGCCGCCTACCCGAAACGTAGGCGTGCGTGCAACATCAGTGCAGCACGCTAGCGGCCGCTCGCGCTCGCCGCAGCCGTGCCGAAAGCAGCCGGCAAAGCTCAGCGCGACAAGCAGGGCTCATCGCTGAAGGCACGACGGCGAGCTTGCTCAACGGCACGGCATGGTCGTCAGCTCAGCGACGGCTGAGCGGAGAGCGACGTCGCGGTCGACTCGCCACCACTGCGAGGGCGGCCATGAGCAGGCAGCCCGGTTCCGGAAGCGCGACCGCGGACGTGGCCGTCGCGCCGAAGTTGCCGCGCCACACTTCGTAGTCCGCTTCGTCAACGAAGCCGTCGTTGTTGCCGTCGGCCCCGGTTCCGGGAGCGACGGCCGTGTTGAAGGCGTCTCGCCACACGGTGTAGTCCGCCGCGTCGACGGAGCCGTTGCCGTTGTAGTCGCCCACAAGGATCGCGAGGGTGACGGTCAGCGTCTCGCCGCCGTCGGCCAGCACGAGCGACTCCGTGACCGTCTCGCCGCCGCCGCTCGCCGTAATGTCGTAGTCGCCTTTGAAGCCGCGGACGGAGGCGGAGCCTGCGTTGTCGGCGTTCATCGTCTCATCGGTCCACCACTCGTCGAAGACGAGGTCGAGGTAAGCCTCGCCGTTCGGCTTGATCGACCAATCGCTGCGGAACAACGCCGCCTCGGGACGCCAGTGCGCGTCTTCCCAGAATCCCCAGAAGAGCACGTCGTCGATCCCTTCGTGGGCGAACATCGCGGTCAGGAAGTCGGCGGTGTACTGCGCCTGCAACGCTTCGTCGCCCGTGGTGAAATCGAACTCGGTCACCTGCATCTTCAGGCCTAGCGTCTCGAAGCGGTCGAGGATCGCCCACAGCTGCTCGGGGCCCTCGATGTCGTTCTCGAAGAAATGCCCCTGGAAGCCGATGCCCTCGATCGGCGCGCCATCAGCGATCAGCTGCGCGATCGTGTCGAAGTAGATGTCGCGGTTCTCGAAGGCGCCCCAGGTGTTGAGGATGCCGAAATCGTTCAGGTACAGTTCGGCCTGGCCGGCGAGCTCGTCGGCACGGGTGAACCAATCAACGAGCGCGTCGTCGCCCTCGTCGAGCTCGCGCATAAGGTCGTTGTTCGTCCGCGTCTCGTTCACAACGTCCCAAGCGACGACTTTGCCGTTGGTCGCTGAGGTGATGTTCACGAAGTGGTTCTCGATCCGCGTACGCACATCGTCTTGCTCGCCGGGCGTCAGCCCCCCGCCGAGCAACCCCTGGATGTCGAGCGGCAGATTCTGCCCGCCCGGCCAGATCAGGGCGTGGCCGCGGGTATCGATCCCCGCGGCGTTGAGCCAGTCGAGGGCTTGCGCCGCGATCGCCGGCGTGAAGAGCGGCCCGAACTCCCCCTCCCACGCGTCCCACTTCAGCGCGTTCTCGATCGTCGCGGTGTTGAACAGCGCCTGGGTCGTCGATTTGTAGGTGTCGTTGGCGGACGTGTTGTCGGCCAGCCGCCACGCCTGCACGGCGGTGCCGAAGCCGAACTCATGCTCTCGCATCACGGCCTGAACACGGGCGCCGGGGACCGGGTTGCCGGCCAGGTCAACGACGTTGACCGAGAGGTCGGCCTTCCGGATGGCGTCGATCCGTGCGGCGGCGGTGGCCCGCCAAGGAGCGTCCGGCTCGGCGCCGGGGTAGGGCGGGGGCGGGGGCACGTCCGTCGAGATAGCGATCTGGTCGATCTCGAGATCGAACGCCGTGGAGCTGGTGAAGTCGCCGAGCACCTGCCAGTTCTGCACGTTCGCCAGGTTGAGGTTGGAGAAGTCGCCGATGCCGAACGACGGCGAAGACAACGTCTGGCTTGAGACGAGCCGCACGGGTGTTCCCGGCGTGACGCTCGAGACGTCGAACGACCACTTCCCACTGCGGGTGGTTGTGCCGCCGTTGAAGGAATCGATGAGCTCTAAATCGAACCTTGGCGACGCGTTCGTCGTCAGCGGCGTGACGTCGATTACAAATCGGCCATCGGCAAAGGCGCTGAGGTCGAGCCCGCCGGTTCCGACGCCGGCTCCACCCGAGTTGTCGAACGGGTCGGTGAGCCGAACCGACGAGCCGCCGACCGTCTGCGTGAACCCGCCGAACTCGTAGTCGAAACCCACGCCGTTGAAGTCGCTCAGGACGAACTCAGCCGCTCCGCCGATACCCGCGGAGCCTAGGAGAAAAAACGCGGCCAGCACGGCCTGGGCGCGGGTCGGGTAGCGACAACCCATGACGATTTCCGGGGAGCGTGATTGTCGGCGAGAACCGCAGCGACGAGAAGCGATTAGCATAGTTCGCGAGTTTCGAGTTTGGCATTTTCTGCCAGCGGTGTCAAAATGTCTGCTTAAATTCGTTGACACCGGCCGCGCGCTTCGGCTAAATCTGGAGGAGAAGGGGAGAAGACCGCCTGCGGCTTTTTCGTCGGCAGATCGCGGCTCGCTCGCTCCCCGCTCGTCTTCTATCTCATCCATTTCCGGCAGCGCTGGCAGAAAGCGCTCCCGGGCCAGGGGTCCGGTAATCGTGTCAGCGACCATCGATCAGATCGCTCGTCGGGCCGGGGTCTCGACATCGACGGTGGCACGGGTGCTCCGCGGAGACGTCAAGGGAGCGCATCGCCGCAGCGCCCGCCGCGTGCAGGAGATCCTCAAGATCTCCGAGGAGATGGGCTATCACCCGAACTGGCGAGCTAGGGCGTTGTCTCGCGGCAAGACCCACACCATCGGGCTGCTGTACGCCAACCCGAAGTGGATCTTCGAAGACCCGATGAACGAGCTGGCCGTGTCGTTCACGGAGTCGCTCAAGGAGCATAACTACGAGCTGCGGATGATCCCGGCCAATACGCCGGACAACTGGAAGGAGTCGGTGCTGGGCGGAGCGGTCGACGGCCTGGTCCTGATGCAGCACACGCCCGACACCGTGCGCGAGGCCGTCGAGAAGAGCGGGCTGCCCACCGTGCTGCTGGGCGACAAGCTCGACATCGGCGCGCCGCAGGTCTATCCGGACGACGTCGCCGGCGCCTTCACCGCCACGCGGCATCTGATCGGACTTGGGCACAAGCGGATCGCGTTCTTCGTGAACGACACGATCCGCGACCACCACAGCGTGCCCGAGCGGCAGGCGGGCTTCGAGAAGGCGATGGCTCAAGCCGGGCTGGCGGAGTCTGCACAGGTCTGGCGGACCTCGTTCGACGAGGCGTTGCGGCGCCTCACGGCCGACGACCGCCCAACGGCGCTCATCGGCTACTGCCACGTGGAGGCGTTGCGGATCGCCCACCTGGCGTGGTCGGTCGGCCTCTCGATTCCGACCGAGCTGAGCCTGATCGCGTTCAACGACACCTGGGTCACCGAGTGCATGACGCCGGCGCTGACGGTCGTCGGATTCGACCGCGAAGACATGGGCCGCCGCGGCGCCGAGATGCTCGTGTCGCAGATCGAGTCGCCCGACGATCCGCCTCCGCCGGATGTCGTCATCCCGGAAAAACTCATCGTCCGCGGGACCACGGCGCCGCCGTACCCGAGATAGCCCGATCCGAGACAGACCGATCTGAGATAGCCCTTCGGCGCGTGTCGCGCCGTGGAAGAACGACCCCCTCTGAACTTACTTCTCCCTGGATGACCGACCCCATGAATCGCACCGTTCGCCCGTTATTGTTGCTCGCGCTTGTCGGCGCGATCGTCTCGCCCACGGGGGCAGCCAGCCTCGTCTTCGATGAGAACTCGATCCCGACGAACGATCCGGTGAACGGCTTCGGCTCGTTCTCGTTCGACGACTACGCCGGAGCCGCCGTTACGGAGACGGCCGACAGCCTGATCCTCGACGTGACCGACACGACGGGCAGCAACGGCGTGTTCGGCGGCGTGGGCGTTGACTACATCGTGGAAGACCCCCCGGGGTCGGACAACTTCGTGCCGCAGGACTTCGACGCGTCGGCCCATCAGTGGGAGCTGCGGGTGAAGCTCCTCGCCAACAACGAGGCGACCGCGTTGCGAGCCGTGATGATCGACGATGACGGCGCCGGCTCGGCCGACGAACACCAGTACGAGTTCAACCTGACGTCCGTGCCGGACGACGGAAACTTCCACTTGCTCACGCTGCCCGTCGATAGCCCGCTCTTCTCACAGACGGCGTTCGGCTTCACGGCGGGCAACGGGAGCGTCGATCCGGGACTCCGCCAGATCCAGCTGCAGTCGCCGTTCGGTTCGATGGGCCGACTCAACGTTGAGGTCGACTTCTTGCGGATCGCGGAAGTGATTCCCGAGCCGACCTGCCTCGCGCTGGCGTTGATCGCAAGCTTTTCTCTCACCTTCGGCCGTGCTCTCCGCTAGGCGAGACAACCCTTCGTTGATCGCCGTCGACAAGCTCCCCGCGACGATCGGACCCTTCTCTCCCCACTCTTCTGCACAACCTGGAGACAACGATGAGCCTCCCCCCAAGACTTTCACGATTCATGGCGCTGCTGGCCGCGGTCGGCCTCGCCGGCTCGGCGTTCGCGGTGCCGGTGGCGACGTACAACGCCGCGCAGCACGACGCGAACGGCTTTGAGTTCGGCGACTTCGACGACGCCTTCTTCGGCTCGTTCAGCACCGCCGACGGGCTGATCAGCCTCGATATCAACGACTTCAACAACGACGGCGACTTCTTCGGCGGCGCCGGTTCGGACATCTTCACGAGCTTCGACACCAACACCACGTCGCTGGACGTGACGTTCCGTGTCGGCCCCGACAACCTGGCGTCCGCGTTCCGCGTGACGCTCAAAGACGGCGACGGACTCGATACCGACGGCGTCACCCCGCTCGCGGACGAGCACGTCTTCGAGTTCGACCTCACGAGCCTTTCGCCGGTCGACGGGTTCGTGACCGTGTCGACGCCGCTCAACCTAGGCCCGCTGTTCACCCAGGGCGCTTTCGGCGGCAACCCGGGCGACGCCTTGCAGAACTACGGCCTGGAGCAGGTCCAGGTGCAGAGTGTGTTCGGTGAGAACCAGCGTCTGCAGATCGACATCCAACAAGTCCAGCTCGTCGACTCGGCCGCCACACTGCTTGTGGAGCTGACGCCCGATACCTTCGCCACGCAGACTCAGTCGTTCGACTTCGGCACGTTCCAAGAAGCGGGCGTGGTCGATCAGTCCGGCGGCACGTTCGTGATCGACACCTCGCAGGCCGCCGACCCGCTCCTGCCGGGCGGCCTGGGCTTCAACGGCCTGAACATCGACTTCGAAGCAACCGAGTACGCGATCGAGGTCGAAGCAAAGCTGCTGGCGAGCAACGCCGCGGAGCGTTTCAACGTGCTTATGGGCGACGTCGATGGCGACGACAGCGGTCCGGGGCTCGGGAGCGAAGAGGTCCTGTTCTCTGTCGCGACCGACCAGCTCAACAGCACCGACTTCACGACCGTGACGATCCCGCTCGGTCCTGGAACGGAGAGCGGCTTCAACACGGCCTTCGGCTCGATCAACGAAGGCGACGGGGTGCAGAACTTCGGCCTCAACCAGCTTCAGATTCAGGTTGACGAGGACAACGGCCTCGGTGCGCTCGGCGTTGAGATCGCGCGGTTCTCGATCGTGCCGTTCACGCCGACCGCCTTCGAGGGCGACTTCAACGACGACGGTCGCGTGGACAACACCGACCTCAACCTGCTGCTCAACAACTGGGGCTCGGACACGGTCCCCGCGGAGTGGGTGAACAACTTCGACGGCAACGTCGACAACAACGAGCTCAACGCGTTGCTGAACAGCTGGGGTTCCGGCATTCCGGCGCCGGTCCCCGAGCCCGGATCGCTGCTGTTGGGCGCCCCGGCGTTGCTGCTGTTGCGGAGGCGCCGGTAGGCAAGACGCGTTACGGCGTGGCGCTGGTGGTCCCGGGGGGCGCCGCCAGCGCCGCCGTAGCACGGCCTGACCGATGTCGCAGTGAAGCGACTTCTCCCCTTTCTCATTAGCCCTTCCGAGGAACCGACGATGTCAAGGAAAGTGAGCGATCGTCACGCGTTCACGCTCGTGGAGCTGCTGGTCGTGATCGCGATCATCGGGATCTTGGTTTCGCTGCTGCTGCCGGCCGTGCAGGCGGCGCGCGAGGCGGCCCGCCGCGCGAGCTGCGTCAACAACATGAAGAACGTCGCGCTGGCGCTGATCAACTACCACGACACCAACGGGCACTTCCCCGTCAACGAGGACTACTTCGAGTCGGACGACGTCTTGGAAGTCGATCCGGAGTCTCTCGAGGAGATCCGCTGGGTTAGTCGTGAAGAGGCCGGCAACCTGCCGACCGAAGGCCTCGACGGCGGCGGCTGGATCGTGCGGGTGCTGCCGTTTCTCGAGGAGCAGGTGCTGTTCGATCAGTTCGATATCCCCAACCACGGCATCAACGGCAACTGGCGGGAGAAGAACCCGAATACGCTCGGGATGAACTGGACACTCGATCCGGGATTCGTCACGGCTTTGGGCCAGCAGCCGTCGGTTCTGAACTGCCCCTCAGACGACTTCGCCGGGCCGCGTGACGATCAGTACCCGTACACGGACGGCGGCGAGGTCCCCATCCAAGGCCCGCCACCGACCATCGCGACGACCAGCTACAAGGGGAATGCGGGCGACGGCGACTTCGAGTTTCAGGAGGCCTTCGTCGCCGCTCCGGGCATCGACACCTACGACCCACTGTTCGGCTGCTACGCGAGCAACGACTGCCTGGGCGTCTTCTGGCGAGCGTCGTACATCAAGGGCGGCGTGAAGCTCCGCCAGATCAGCGACGGCACGAGCAACACGTTCCTCATCGGCGAGTCGTCGCCCGTGGACGGCAACAGCGCCGCTTGGTCCAGCGACGGAGACTGGGCGATCACCTCGGTGCCGCTCAACTGGAACCCCGACACCTCAGGGGCCTGCACTTCCCCGGGCGCCCCGCAGTGCTGGACGCAGTACCGCGGCTTCCGCAGCAAACACCCCGGCGGCGCCAACTTCGCGTTCAACGACGGCTCAGTATCTTATGTCAACGACGGCGTGGAGCCACTCGTGTACCGAGCCCTATCGACGCGAGCGCGCGGGGAGATCGACGGGCTATGAACGACACACGGTTTGATATCCGCGTCGTGAAGCCGCTCGCACGAGCGACCTGCGGGCTCTTGGTGATATTCGCGCTGGGGTGCGGAAACCAGTTTGGCGCCACGGTCAGCGGCCGGGTCTTGCTCGATGGCGAGCCTGTGCCCGATGGCCGCCTAGCCTTTGTTCGTGTGGGATCGACCAAGTCACCCGCGATCGGCCCGATCAAGCCGGATGGCCGGTACACGCTGCTCACCAAGAGCCAGCCGGGGGCCGAGCCCGGCGACTACCAGGTCGCCGTGCAGTCGTTCAAGCCGATCGAAGGACTGAAGCCCGGGGAGCGTAGCTTCGAGACGCCCGAGCCGCTCGTTCCGCAGCGTTATCTCAGCGTGAAGACTTCGGGCCTCTTGTACACCGTTGAGCCCGGGTCGAACACGATCGATATCGAGCTCACCTCGGACGAGAACGCCGGGTGACCGCCGAGACGCAACCGGACGCGGCCCCGGCGGCGACGACGCCGGCGACGGCGGCCGGGCACAAGCTCTCGATCGGAGAGAAGCTCGGCTACGGGCTGGGTGACTGCGCCGCGAACTTCGTCTTTCAGACGCAGCTCATTTTTTTGATGAGCTTCTACACGGACGTGGTCGGCATCTCCGCCGGCGCCGTGGCCGCCATCTTTCTCTACTCGCGTTTCTGGGACGCGGTGAACGACCCGCTGATCGGCGCGCTGGCCGATCGGACCCGGACGCGTTGGGGGAAGTTCCGCCCGTGGGTGCTCGCCACCGCGTTGCCCTTCGCCGCGTGCTTCGTGCTGGCCTACAGCGCTCCGGGATTCGACGGCCTCGGCAACGTCGTCTGGGCGATCGTCACCTACAACCTGCTGATGATGGTCTACACGGCCAACAACATCCCGTACGCGTCGCTGACCGGCGTGATGACCGCCGACCCGGTCGAACGCACGAGCCTCACCTCGTGGCGGTTCTTGCTCGCGATGACGGCCGGCTTTCTCGTGCAGACCTATACGCTGGACCTGGTGCAGGCGTTCGGCGGCGGGGACGACGCCGTCGGCTACCGGTACACGATGGCGTTCTGGGCGACGCTCGCGGTGGTCTGCTTCTGCGTTACGTTCGCCTCCACGCGCGAGCGTGTCGATCCGCCGCCCGCGCGGCAGGGTTCGGTCGCCACCGACCTGACCGACCTGCTCGGCAACCGGTCGTGGCTGGCGCTCGCCACGCTCACGTTCGTCTACTTCGTCTACCTGTCGATGCGGGGCGGCACGGGCATCTACTACTTCCGCTACGTCGTGGAGCGCGAGGACTGGTTCGGCTGGTTCAACGGCGCCGGCTTGCTGGCGTCGATGGTCGGCATCCTGTTCTCGAAGCCGCTGTCCACGCGCTTCGGCAAACGCAACGTCTTCGTCGTCAGCCTGTTGGCCACCGGCGTGGTTACCGCGTGCTTCTACGCGGCGCCGGAGTCGCGCGTCGGCGTGCTCGTCGGGCTGCAGTGCCTACTCCAGCTGATCTACGGTGTGACGATCCCGCTGCTGTGGGCGATGATGGCCGACGTGGCCGACCTCTCCGAGCTGCGAACCGGACGCCGCGCCACGGCGATGACCTTCGCTGCGACGGTGTTCGCCCTCAAGCTGGGGCTGAGCGTGGGCGGCGCGCTCAGCGCGTTGCTGCTGGCCCGGTATGGCTACGTGGCCAACGCCACGCAGACCGCGTCGGCCCTGGAGGGCATCCGCCTGCTGATGAGTCTCTTCCCCGCGATCGCGTTCGTCGTCGGGGCGGCGGTGCTCTCCTTCTACGAGATCGACCGCCGGCTCGAGTCGAGCCTCTGCCAACAGCTTCAGCACAAGAGGGCCGGATCATGAGCCGCCTGCTTGCAGCCCTGCTGCTCACCCTTGCAGCCGCCCCAACCGTGGCCGAACCGAGCGACTCCTTAGCGACGGCTTACGAGAATCACTTCAAGTTGGGCGTCGCCCTGCCAACGAGCTCGCTCATGCGGCCGGAGGCGGACGTGCTCGCCCTGGCCGCGTCGCAGTTCAACTCCGCGACGCCCGAGAACTGCATGAAGTGGCAGCCGATCCAGCCGCGGCCGGGCGAGTACGACTTCTCCGCCGCCGACCGATTCGTGGACTTCTGCGAGCAACGCGATTGGTGGATCGTCGGTCACACGCTCATCTGGCACCAACAGACCCCCGAGTGGGTCTTTCAGAACGACAAGGGCGAGCCGCTCACACGCGACGACGCGATCGAGCGGATGCGCGATCACATCCGAACCGTCGTGGGCCGCTATCGCGGGCGGGTCCACGCCTGGGATGTCGTCAACGAGGCGCTCAACGAAGACGGCTCGCTCCGCGAGACGAAGTGGCTCGAGATCATCGGCGACGACTACCTCGACCTCGCCTTCCGGTTCGCGCAAGAGGCCGACGCGGACGCGGAGCTCTACTACAACGACTACAACCTCTATGTCGAGGACAAGGCGAAGGGGGCCGTGCGGTTGGTGCGGAAACTCCGCCGCGCCGGGCGCCGGGTCGACGCGATCGGCATCCAGGGCCACTGGGCCTACAACCACCCGCCCCTCAAGCAAGCCAGCGCGGCCATTCGCCGGCTCGCCAAGGCGACCGGCCGCCTGATGATCACCGAGCTCGACGTCAACATCCTGCCGTGGCCGGGCGACAACATCGACGCGGACGTCGCCCGCCGTGCGGTCGGATCGCCCGACCTAGACCCCTACACGGCCGGGCTCCCACCGGAGAAACAGCAGGAGCTGGCCGACCGCTACGCGGAGCTGTTCCGGTTGTTCATCCGCCACCGCGACAAGATCGACCGCGTGACGTTCTGGGGCGTGCACGACGGCGGCTCTTGGCACAACCACTGGCCGATCGAGGGCCGCACCGCGCACTCGCTTCTTTTCGACCGCAGGCTGCAGAGCAAACCCGCTTTCGACGCCGTGACCGCCGTCGGCCGAGAGCGGTAGGCGTCCGCCGCCGTGAGACTCGTCACTCTGAACGCACTCCCTCTGAACGCACTCATCCTGCCACCGCCCGTCCCATGACCGCTACCGCAAGCCAAGCCGTCTACCGCGATCCGAGTCGCCCGACCGACGAGCGCGTCGCCGATCTCCTGCGTCTGATGACGCTCGAAGAGAAGATCGCGCAGATGCAGTGCGTGTGGAACGACAAGCAGACAACGCTGCTGGACGCCGAAGGGCGTTTCGACGCGGCCAAGGCGAACAAGGCCTTCGGCCACGGCCGCGGCATCGGGCAGGTGGGTCGGCCGGGCGACTCGCACGGCGGAGCACGCCCCAAGGAGTTCGCCGAGCTGACCAACGCCATCCAGCGGTTCTTCGTCGAGAACTCGCGGCTGGGCATCCCCGTGCTGTTCCACGACGAGTGCCTGCACGGCCACGTCGCCCGCGACGCCACGAGCTTCGCCCAGCCGATCGGCCTCGCCTCGACGTTCAACCCGGAACTCGTCGAGCGGATGTACGCGATGGCCGCCCGAGAGGCGCGTGCCTCCGGCGTGCACCAGGCGCTCGGCCCGGTGCTCGACGTCGCCCGCGACCCGCGTTGGGGCCGTGTCGAAGAGACGTTCGGCGAAGACCCCCATCTCGTCGGCGAGATGGGCCTCGCCGCGGTGCGGGGCCTGCAGGGCGATCGCCAGGTCAACGAGCCGGACCGCGTGATCGCCACGCTGAAGCACTTCGCCGCGCACGGCCAGCCGGAGTCGGGCACGAACTGCGCGCCGGTCAGCGTGTCGGAGCGGCATCTCCGGGAGACCTTCCTGGCGCCGTTCGAGAAGGCGATCGCCCACGGCGGAGCGATGAGCGTCATGGCGTCGTACAACGAGATCGACGGCGTTCCGTCGCACGCCAGCCAGTGGCTGCTGCGAAAGGTCCTCCGCGAGGAATGGGGCTTCGAGGGGACGGTCGTCTCCGACTACTACGCGATCACCGAACTGCACGACCGCCCGGGGCTGTTCGGCCACCACGTCACCGCCGACCGCGAAGGCGCGGCCGTGATGGCGGCATTGGCCGGAGTGAACATCGAACTCCCGGAGCCGGAGTGCTACCTGCACCTGGCCGAAGCCGTCCACAAGGGACTCCTCGCCGAATCGGTGATCGACGAATTGGTCTCGGCGTTGCTGGCGCAGAAGTTCGAGCTCGGCTTGTTCGAGACCCCGTACGTGGACCCGTCGGTGGCCGAGGCGACCGCGGGCTGCGAGTCGCACAAGAGCCTCGCTTTGGAGGCGGCCCGGCAGGTGATCACCCTGCTGAAGAACGACGACGGTGTGCTGCCCCTTGATCCGTCCGGCGCGAAACGGATCGCGGTCATCGGACCGAACGCCGATCGCGCGCTGCTCGGCGGCTACAGCGGTAAGCCGAGCCACGTGACAACAGTGCTCGAAGGCCTCCGCGCCTTCGTCGGCGACACCATCGAGATCGTGCACGCGGAGGGATGCGCCATCACCGTCGGCGGCAGCTGGGAAGAAGACGCCGTCACGCTGAGCGACCCCGTAGACGATCGCCAGAAGATGGCCGCGGCGGTCGCGCTGGCGGAACAGGCTGACATGATCATCTACGTGGGCGGCGGTAACGAGCAGACGTCTCGCGAGGCATGGTTCACCAACCACATGGGCGACCGCACCGACCTGGGCCTCGTGGGCCTGCAAGACGAACTGCTGGACGCGCTCGCCAGCACGGGCAAGCCGATTGTCTCGGTGCTGTTCAACGGACGACCGCTGGTCATCGAGAACTTGGCTGAACGATCGGCCGCGGTTCTGGAGTGCTGGTACCTCGGGCAGGAGGGGGGCGCCGCGGTGGCCGACGTGTTGTTCGGTGAGGTCTCACCCAGCGGCAAGCTGCCGATCACCGTCCCGCGGTCCGTCGGTCATCTGCCGGCGTTCTACAACCATCGCCCGTCCGCCCGCCGCGGCTACCTGTTCGACGACATCTCGCCGCTGTACCCGTTCGGGTTCGGCCTGAGCTACTCCGAGTTCGAGTTCGCTCCCCCGACGCTCTCGAGCGACACGATCGGGGTGGGGGAGTCGACCGTCGTGCGGGTCGAGGTCACGAACGTGGGCGACCGCGAGGCGACCGAGACCGTTCAAGTCTACGTGCGTGACGTGATGAGCTCCGTCACGCGCCCGGTCCTGGAGCTCAAGGGCTTCCAGCGGCTAACGATCGCTGCCGGCGAGACCCGCACCGCGGAGATCACGCTCGGCCCCGAGCAGCTCGCGTTCTGGAACCTCGACAAGCGGTTCGTCGTGGAGCCGGGCGAGTTTGAGATTCTCGTGGGCCCGGACTCCCAGCGTTTGCAAACAACCGGTCTCTCGGTCAACGCCTAGCTTGCGTCGAGAGGCACGCCATCCCGGCGACCAACGCGAGGGTCGCCACCGAGGGTTCGGGGACGCTTGTGGCGGAGCCCCCGCCGGGGAAGTCGAGTGAGAACTCGCCGAAGTTGCCGGCCCAGCCGTCGTAGTCTTCCGCCCCGACCAGGCCGGTGAGTCCCGGCGTGCGGTTGGGAAGCGAGTCCTCCACACCCTCGGCGTCACGCCAGACGGTGTAGTCGGCCACGTCGACAACCAGGTCGTCGTTGTAGTCGCCGATCAGTGGGAACTCGACGTCGGGGAAGGCGTAGACGAGCAGCTCGTAGTCGCCCACGTCGTCGGGCACGGCGGAGAACACCTCGAGCACGTACGTCCCCGCCGCAAGGCCAAGGTCGAACAGAATCGCGTCGGTCGATTCGAACTGATCGTTGGAGAACGCCTCGCCCCCTTCGTAGGCGATCGGCAGCGCGGTCGTCGCGTCGAGCACCACGAGAAACGGATCGACGACGTCCGTCGTGTTGACGTTCTGTTCGGAGATGACTTCGATCGTGACGCGGGCCGGCTCGTCCAGCACCAATGAGTAGTAGTCCGTATCGCTCGCGTCGCCGGGACGCGGCTCGATCGATCCGGTAACAATCCCCGCCGCGGCCGGCAGGCTGTCCGGCCCGCCGTGGATCGGCGCCCATTCGTGGGGCGATTCGAGCGTGTTGGGCACCGGCGCCTCGAACAGCGGCACGGGCGCCATGAACGCGTCGATGAAGAGGTCGGGGCCGTCGCCCATCGGGTACTCCGACTCGGACACCACGAACGGGTTGGGCCCGATTTCGCCCTCGGCCGCCGCGAGGGTCAGCTTCAACGCGGAGCGTTCGCTGAAGTGGCTCGGCGTGAGCAGCGTGTTGGCGGTGAGCGCGACCGACGAGTTGAGGCTCATGATGTGCTGCGACGTCAGCCCGATAAACGCCGGGCCCGGGTACGTGGGCGAGTAGCTCGCCGGAGAGACACCGATGCCAGAGCCAATCGGGCCGAAACCGTCGTGATGCCGCAGCCCAAGGGCGTGGCCCAACTCGTGTGCCGCGATCTGCGCCGAAGCGAAGACAATCGCCTCCGGGCTGCCGAGTTCCTCGGCGGTCCACACCCCCCCGCCCAGCTCGGGCGAACGCGCGGAGCCGACGAATAACCCGAGCACGCCGTTGGCGTTCACCGTGACGTCGTCGTCGTCATCCTGATTGCGGAAGTCGATCCCCTCGGCCGCACCAAACGCGCCGGCGTTGAACTTCACGATCGAGGTGCTGAACGAAACCGGCGGGTCCGCCGGGTCGAAGACCTCGAACGTGACACCGAACGCCCCCCCGGCGGGGTCCATCGGATCGGTGCGGAAGATGTCGTTCAGGAGGCCGAGAATCTCGGCGCGGTCGTCGGGCGTGTAGACGTGGTCCTCCGGCTCGATGTCGGGCGTGGTAAACGTGTCGAAGTCGAGCGTCACGATCTGAACCGCCCACGCGGGCCCCGCGGACCAGACCAGCAGCGCGGCCCCAACGAAGTGCCTAGCGACGCCTTGAATCACGTCACGAATGACGGCTTGCGCGCCCGAAGCGGCCTGAGAATCAGCGAACATAATGAGCCCCAATGAGAGGAAGTGCTGAGGGGGTTAATAACCCGGGGCCGCTTCACCTTCCGCCCGTAGCATGCATGGCGAACCACACCGATACAAGCGGCTTCTGATGGCCCCGCTGCAGGGGGATCACGGTCGGGGGGCCCAGCCCGACAAGCAACGCCTCGTCGCACAGGCGACGGGGGCTCCGCCTGCCGCCGACCAGCGACCGGCGTGCGTCCGGCGGCGCAGAACCCCCGGGCCGGGGCGATCTGAAGCCCACGCGACCGGGCCCGGCGCCAAGCGGCGGGCCAAGGGCTCACGGAGCGTTTCGCTTCGCAGATTTGCTGGCGCCCTCCGGGGGAGGGCCGATGGCGCCCGGCGTCGCGCTCAGTAGTTCGGCGTGGGCGCCCGAAAGTCGTCGAGGCTTACCGTCTTGAACCACGCGATCGTCTTCTCAAGGCCTTCGTCGAGCGCGATCTTCGGCTCCCAGCCGAGGTTGGCCTTCGCCAGCGTGATGTCCGGCTGACGCTGCGTCGGGTCGTCGGCGGGCAGCTCACGATGCACGATCTGGCTCTTGCTGCCGGTGATGGCGATCACCTTCTCGGCGAGTTCCAGGATCGTGAACTCGCCCGGGTTGCCGATGTTCACCGGACCGACGAAGTCGTCCGGCCCGTTCATCATCCGGATCATGCCCTCGATCAAGTCGTCGCGGTAGCAGAACGAGCGGGTCTGACTGCCGTCGCCGAACACGGTGATGTCCTCACCGTGCAGCGCTTGGCGGATGAAGTTGCTCACCACCCGGCCGTCGAACGGGTGCATCCGCGGGCCGTACGTGTTGAAGATCCGCACGAGCCGCATGTTCACGCCGTTGTGGCGGTGGTAGTCCATGAACAGCGTCTCCGCGGCGCGCTTGCCCTCGTCATAGCACGCGCGGGGGCCGATCGGGTTCACGCTGCCCCGGTAGCTTTCGGGCTGCGGGTGGATCTCCGGGTCGCCGTACACCTCGCTGGTGCTGGCCTGCAGGATCTTCGCGCGGCAACGCTTGGTCATACCCAGCAGGTTGATGGCCCCCATCACGGAGGTCTTCATCGTCTTGATGGGGTTGTACTGGTAGTGGCCCGGCGCCGCGGGGCAGGCGAGGTTGTAGACCTCGTCCACCTCCAGCCAGATGGGGTGGGTGACGTCGTGGCGGATCAGCTCGAAGTTCGACCGATCGAGCAGGTGGGCGACGTTCGTCTTCTGCGACGTAAAGAAGTTGTCGACGCAGATGACGTCGTGCCCCGCGTCGACGAGCCGCTCGCACAGGTGCGAGCCGAGGAAGCCGGCGCCGCCGGTGACGAGGATCCGCTGGATCTTGGACATAGGTGCGAACGAGGCCGGAGGCCGGAGGCTTTAGACGTGGGGGGACGGGCGGGGAGACCGTTGCAGGAGGCCCACGGCGGTCTCGGCGGGAGCCCCGCAGTTTGATTGACGAGCGGCCGGCTGGCAAACGGCGGGCTTCCGCTACCGGGGGAGCGTCGCCGCTGGTGTCGTGCGGGCGCCCGCTTGGCTACGCTGCGGGATGCCTCCTCCGGCGATCGGGCTTATCTGCCCGCGTCTATCTCCTCGTGCCTGTCGCCAAGCCGATGCCCGACCCGCCGAAACACGCGATCGCCGCGCCGCCTGTCGGCTGGGGCCTGCTGCTAGCGATCGGCCCGTCGATCGTGTGGTGCGCCGAGTACATCGGCTCGGGCGAGGTGATCCTTGCCACCCGCACCGGCGCCGTGCTGGGCAACGGCGTGCTGTGGGCGGTCGTCGCGGGCGTGTTCCTCAAGTACGTCATCGGACTCGCCGGCGGCTGGTACACCGTCACCACCGGCGAGAGCATGATCGACCTGCTCGGCCGCCTGCCGGGGCCGAAGAACGCCGTCGTGTGGCTTGTGTTCGTGCTGCAGCTGGCGGCGTCGGTCGGCGCGATCGCGTCGATCGCCGCTTCGGCCGGCGTGTTCCTCGCGGCGCTCACGCCGCTGCCAGCGGTCGTGTGCGGCTGGCTGGTGACGCTCTTCGCCGTGGCCATCGCTTGGTACGGGGAGTTCAAGCCGCTGAAGATCATCATGGCGACCCTGGTGTCGTTTACTTTGGTCGGCGTGCTCGTGATCGCCACGCGGGTGCTGCCGACGTTCGCCGAACTCGTGGCGGGCTTCACGCCCCGTGTGCCCGACGTGCCCGCTTGGGCGCGCGAGCAGGGCGTGTCGCCGAACGCATGGGCCGAGATGCTGCCGCTCTTGGGCTGGGGCGCCGGCGGGTTCGCGAGCCAGGTGTGGTACACGTACTGGATCATGGGCGCGGGCTACGGCGCCGCGGCCGGCAAACGACAGGGGCGACCGGCCGACGAGGCCACGCTCCGATCGCTCAACCAAGCGGACGCCGAGCGGCTGCTCGGCTGGCGGCGCGTCATCACGTGCGACGCCACCGTAGCGATGCTCATCGGCGTGGGCGTCACCTGCGGCTTCTTGATCGCCGGCGCCGGGGTGCTGGGCGCGCGCCAGCTGGCGCCCGATGGCCCGGACGTCGCCACGACGCTCGCCGAGGTCTTCGGCGCCGAGTGGGGCGCCACCGGCGCGACGCTGTTCCTCGTCGGCGGGGCGGCTGCGCTCGTCTCGACGCAGCTCGCCCAGGTCGCCGGCTGGCCGTTCTTGCTGGACGACTGCCTGCGGTTGTGCCTGCCGCGGATGACGACTTGGGGCACGCCGCTTCGGCGCCGCCGTGCCTGGCTCGTCTTCTACCTGCTGACCAGCATGACGGTCGTCTACACGCTCGGGTACGAGCCGGTGTCGCTGGTGCGTTTCGCCGCGGTGCTGGAAGGCCTAGTGCTCACGCCGCTGCAGGCCGCGGCGATGCTCATCGGCCTGTACTGGGTGCTGCCGCGGCTGTTCGCCGCCGACACGGCGAAGCGGCTCACGCCCGGCCCAACGATCGGCGTGTTGCTGGCCGTCAGCTTCTTGGTGTTCAGCTACTTCTGCGTGGTGCAGCTGCCACGGGTGCTGGTGGGGTGAACGCCTCGACGATTTTGGCTTCCGAGGTCGTAAACGGTAGACTGAGCGAATGCAGATCGACCTCCCCCAACCCGATCACGACCGTCTGACGAAGCTCGCCTCAGCGGCCGGCTACGCCAGCGCGGAGCAGTACGCCACCGAGCACCTCATCGCGCTGGCGAACGATCCGGAGCTCAGCGAACTGCTCAACCCGAGCGACGAGGTGCTGCGGGCAAGCGTCGAGATGTGCGACCGCGGCATGGCAGAAGCGGACGCGGGGTTGGGCGTTGACGCGCGACAAGCGATCAACGAGATCGCCGACAAGTACGGACTGCGTCGACCGCAGTGAAGTACCGTGTTGTCGTCATGCCGGAGGCGCGGGCGTCGATCGACGCGTGCATCGATTACATCGCCAACGAGCGACAGGCGCCGGAGTCCGCCACTCGGTTTCTCGAACGCGTCTATCGGGCGATCGCGGCGCTTGAGACTTTCCCCGAAGGAGCTCCTCTGGCTCCCGAGGATGCGTATCGGACGTACGAGATCCGCGTGCGAATCGTTGGCGAATGGCTCGTGCTGTTCAACATCAACGAGCCGACGAGCCGGGTTCGAGTCATCGGCTTCCGGCACGGCCGCCAGCGACCGTTGAATCGCGAGCTGCCCGCAAACCCTGGCTGACGTCAGCGTGTCGCCCGCTCGCGGCCGTTGCGCTTCGGTGGCGCCTTGCTCGGCGGGGCGCCGCCCGTCAGGTGAAAACACCCGGGGCCCAACAGCTCGTCCACGCGGCGGCGTAGCTCCGGGTGCAGGTCCACGCGACGGGCGCTATCGAGCTGCACGCTGCCGCCCTCGGCGAGGTCGAGGCGTAGCTTGACGCCCTTCTGGCCGGGGTAGCCGCCGAGGATCTCCTTGAGGCTCTTCAGGCGGTCCTCGCCGTGGCCCGCCTCGCTCACGCGGATCGTCACGCCGCTGGTGTAGCGGCCGGTGAGCTCCTCGATCGGCATCAGCTCGTTGACGATCAGGTTCACCTCCTCGGCGCCGGGGCGGCGGTCGATCGCGCCGCGGACGCCGACCACCGCGTCCGCCTCGACGAAGTGGCCGAACTGCGCGAACTGCTCCGGCCAGAGGATGCACCGCATGACGCCGTCCATGTCCTCCAGGTCCCACATGGCGTACTTGCTGGGGGCGCCCGGCTTGGGGTTCTTGGTGTGCGAGAACTTGATCGCCGCCAGCATGCCGCCCATCACAACCTCGGTGCGGTGCTCCAGCTCGCCGCACGTGGTGCTCGTGTGCGAGCAGAACGTGCGGAGCGTCTTCTCGTGCTCGGCCAACGGATGGCTCGTGAGGTAGAAGCCGAGGACTTCTTTCTCCAAGGCGAGCAGCTCCTTCTCGTCCATTTCCGGCACGTCGGGCAGCGGGGCGGGGACGCCGCCCGCCTCGTCGTCTTCCTCCTCGCCGAAGAGGCCCTTCTGGCCGCTCTTGCGGTCGGCCAGCACCGCGGCGCCCGCCTGCATCGCCTTGTCGGCCCCCGCTAGCAGGCTCGCCCGATTGGCGCCGAACGAGTCCATCGCGCCCGACTTCACGAGCGTCTCGATGGTCGCGCGGTTGCACGCTTGCGGATCGACGCGTTCGCAGAAGTCGTACAGGTCCTTGAACGGTCCGCCCTCGTCGCCCGAGGCGGAGCCCTTGCGGGCCCCGACGATCGCCTCGGCCGCGCCGCCGCCGCACGCCTTGATGGCCGAGAGGCCGAACACGATCTTGCGGTCGTAACGCGGCAAGCCCTCCTTCTCAGGAGGTCCGTCGTACGGCACAACGGCGAACGACACATCGCTGGAGTTGACGGTCGGCGGATCGACCCGCACGCCCATCCGCTTGCAGTCTTCCAGGTGCTCGACCAGGGCATCCTTGCTCTTGAAGTTGCGGCCGGGGATGTCGCCCGTCAGCAACGCGGCCATGAACTCTACCGGGTAGTGCGCCTTCAGGTAGGCGGTCATGTACGCGATCAGCGCGTACGCGGTGGAGTGGCTCTTGTTGAAGCCGTAGCCGGCGAACTTCTTGATCATCTCGAACAGGTCTTCGGCCTTCTTCTTGTCGAGGCCTTGTTCCTGCGAGCCCGTGAGGAACTCTTCTTGGAACTTGGCGATCATCGGCAGCTTCTTCTTGCTGATCGCCTTGATGCACGAGTACGCGCTAGAGAGGGGGATGCCGCCCAGGCGGTTCAGGATCCGCATCACCTGCTCTTGGTACACCATCACGCCGTGCGTCTCGTGCAGCACCTCTTCCATGACGGGGTGAGGGTACTCGGCGGGCCGGCGGCCGTGCTTCACCTCGATGTACTGGTCGACCATGCCCCCCTCCAGCGGCCCCGGCCGATAGAGGGCGTTGGTGGCGATGATGTCCAGGAAGTTGTCCGGCTTCATCCGCTGCAGCAGGTCGCGGATGCCGCCCGACTCGAGCTGGAAGATGCCCTTCGTCTCGCCCCGGCAGAGCAACGCGTACGTCGGCTTGTCGTCCAGCGGGAACTCGTACGGGTCGACCCGCTCGCCGGTCGACTGCTCGATGAGATCGACGCTCGCGGCCAGGATCGTCAGGTTCCGGAGGCCGAGGAAGTCCATCTTCAGCAGGCCGGCGGCCTCGACGTCGTTCATCGCCCACTGGGTGATGACCTCCGTCTTGCCCTTCACGCGCTGCAGCGGCACGTACTCGTCGACCGGCTTCTCACTGATGACGACCGCCGCGGCGTGCGTGCCGACGTTGCGCGCCAGGCCCTCGATCTTTTGCGCCAGGTCCAGCAGCTCGCGCACCTCGGGGTCGCCCTCGTACGCCTGGGAGAGCTCCTCGCTCGTCTCCAGCGCCTTGGCCAGGGTGATGCCTAGCTGGTCGGGCACCATCGCCGTGATCTGGTCGACCCGGAAGATGGGCATCGACATCGTCCGGCCGACGTCCTTGATGGCCGCCCGCGCGGCCAGCGTGCCGAACGTGCCGATCTGCGCGACGTTGTCTTCGCCGTACTTGTCTTTGACGTACTGGATGACCTCGCCGCGACGTTCCTTGCAGAAGTCGATATCGATATCCGGCGCCTCGAGGCGGCTCTCGTCGAGGAACCGCTCGAACAGCAGGTCGTAACGCAACGGGCAGACGTGGCTCATCCGCAGCGCGTAGCACACCAGCGAGCCAACGCCCGACCCACGCGCGGTGCTGGGGATGCCCTGCTCCACCGCGAAGCGGACGAAGTCCCACACGATGAGGAAGTAGTCGGGGAAGCCCAGCTTGTTGATCACGCCCAGCTCGCGGTCGAGCCGCGCGATCACCTCGTCTGACAGCTCGCCCGTGGCGGCGTCTTCGTCCTGCCAGCGGTCGGTCTGGTTGGCGTAGCGTTCCTTGAGACCCTGCACGCAGAGTTCGCGGAGGTACGCCTCGCTCGCCTTGATGTCCGGCTTCTCTTCGCCCGGCGCCGTGAAGGTGGGGAAGTACCGCTTGCCGAGCTCCAGGTCCAAGTCGATCGAGTCGGCGATCTCTTGGCTGCGGGCCACGGCGTCGGCCACGTCCGGCATCGCCGCGTACATGTCCGCGGGCGAACGCAGGTAGAACTGATCACCCTCCATCTTCATGCGGTTGGTGTCGGTGCGGAAACGCCCCGTGTTGATGCACAGCAGCACGTCCTGCGCCTCGGCGTCTTCTTGGTTGACGTAGTGAGCGTCGCTGGTGGCCACCAGCGGCAGGCCCTGGCGGTTGGCCAGCTCGACGGTCAGCTCTTTGGCCGCCTGCTGGATCTCGACGCCGTTGTCCTGCACCTCCAAGAAGTACCGATCGCCGAAAGTCTTGGAGAACCAGCCGGCGATCTCCGCGCCCCGCTGCATCGCCTCGTCGGCCGTCGCTCCGGAGAGCAGCGTCTTGCTCAGCTCGCCGGAGACGCAGCCGCTCAGGCAGACGATCCCCTCGCTGTGCGCCTCGAGCAGCTCCTTGTCGATCCGCGGCTTGTGGTAGAAGCCTTCCAGGTACGCCCGGCTGGCCATCTTCACGAGGTTGCGAAAGCCGGTGCGGTTCTTGGCGAGCAACGTGAGGTGGTAGGCGGCCTCCTTGCTGCGCGAGGCGCCGCTCTTGTCCAGCCGGCTGCCGGGGGCGATGTACGCCTCGTACCCGACGATCGGGTTAATGTCCTGCGCCTTGCACGCCTGGTAGAACTCCAGCGCGCCGTACAGGTTGCCGTGGTCCGTGAGCGCCAGAGCGTTCATGCCCAGGTCCTTGGCCCGGCCGACGAGCTTCTTGATCGGGCTCGCCCCGTCCAGCAGCGAGTAGTGGCTGTGGCAGTGCAGGTGGACGAACGGGCGGTCGGCTTCCATGGCGGAGCGAGCAAGCAGCAGGCAGAGGGCGGCCGGCGGTAGAGCCGGCTAGGACGGTCGCCATGATACGGCATTCGCCGATCGCCATTCCAAGGGGATCACGCGCCGCGGGGGAAACGGGGCTAGGCCGCTCGGCGATGTCGCGGGACGATACGGGCTGAATCACGCACGCTGAACCACGCGGCCCCGCCCCCCACGCTCCCCCCGATGTCTACCTCGGCTTACGTCCTCGCCTGGGAGCCCCGCAGCGGCAAGTCGATTGTCGTGCTCGGCCTCATGGAGCTGCTCTCTCGCCGGGTCGAACGGCTGGCGTACTTCCGGCCGCTGGTGGCCGGCGACCCTGAGGCCGACCCGCACCTCGGCCTGGTGCGTGAGCGCTACCGCCTGAAGACGCCGCTGGACCGGATGACGGGCGTGTCGCTCACGCGGGCCGAGCAGCTCGTGGCCGACGGCCGCGAGGACGAGCTGTTCAAAGAGGTGCTCGCCCGGTTCCGCGCGCTGGCCGAAGAGACCGACTTCATCGTCTGCGAGGGCACGGACTACGCCGGCGCCCAGGCCGCGCTGGAGTTCGAGTTCAACACCCGGCTGGCCGTCCACCTGGGCTGCCCGGCGATCGCCGTGGGAAGCGGCCGCAAGAAGACGGCCAGCGAGATCATCCGCAGCGCCCGCGCGGGGTTGGCGACCTTCGCCGAGCACGGCGACGCGGTGGCCGCCACGTTCCTGAACCGCGTGCCGCGTGACGAGGTGAAGCCCCTGGAGCAAGAGCTCGCCCGCGCGCCGCTGGCCGAGGGGCCGGTGATCGTCGTGCCCGAGGAGCCGAGCCTCGCCCGGCCGACGCTCTCGCAAGTGGCCGAGGCGCTCGGCGCCGAGTGGCTGCACGACCCGGGCGACGCGGCGCAGCGCGACGTCGCCACGCCGCGCGTCGCGGCCATGACGGCGCCCAACTTTCTTGGACGCATCGCCGATCAGTCGCTGGTGATCACGCCGGGCGATCGGGTGGACATCCTGCTGGCGGCCACCGCGTCGCTCGTCGCCGAGGGGCTGCCGAGCATCGCCGGCGTGCTGCTGACGGGCGGCATCGAGCAGCCTCCCTCCGTGCAGCGGCTCATCGACGGCATGCGGCGCCACCTGCCGCCGATCCTGTCGGTCGATTGCGACACCTATACTGCCGCGACCAAGGTCGAGGCCATCAAGCCGGTGCTCCAGCCCGAGAACACCGCCAAGATCGCCGCGGCGCTCGGCGTCTTCGAACGCCGCGTGAACGCTGACGAGCTGGCGGAGCGGATCGCCGTCACGCGGAGCCAGCGGGTGACGCCGCTCATGTTCGAGTACGACCTGATCGAGCGCGCCAGCCGCGACCCGCGCAAAATCGTGCTGCCCGAGGGGACCGACGACCGTATCCTCCGGGCCACGGCCGTGCTGCTCCGCCGGCACGTGGCGCCGATCGTCCTGCTCGGCGAGCCGGACACCATTTCAGCCCGCGCCGCGACGCTCGGCCTCGACATCAGCCGGGCGGAGGTCATCGATCCGGCCGAGTCGCCCGACCGCAAGGGGTTCGCCGAGGAGCTGTACCGCCTGCGGCAGCACAAAGGCATGACGCCCGAGACCGCCTACGACCTGGCTGGCGAGGCGAACTACTACGGCACGCTGATGGTTCACCTGGGCCGGGCCGATGGCATGGTCAGCGGCGCCGCGCACACCACGGCCCACACTATCCGGCCGGCGCTAGAGATCATTCGCACCCGCGAGGGCTGCTCGATCGTCTCCAGCGTGTTCCTTATGTGCCTGGCCGATCGGGTGCTGGTGTACGGCGACTGCGCGGTGAACCCCGACCCCAACCCTGAGCAGCTGGCCGACATCGCGGTCAGCTCGGCCGAAACGGCGCGACGGTTCGGCGTGGAGCCACGCGTTGCGATGCTCAGCTACTCGACCGGCGCCTCGGGCAGCGGGCAGATGGTGGACAAGGTCCGCCAGGCGACGTCGCTCGCCCGCGAGCGTTCGCCCGAGCTGTCGATCGAGGGGCCGATCCAGTACGACGCCGCGGTCGACGCCTCGGTCGCCCGCACCAAGCTGCCGGACAGCGCCGTGGCCGGGCAGGCCACCGTGTTTGTGTTCCCGGACCTCGACTCCGGCAATAACACGTACAAAGCGGTGCAGCGGAGCGCCGGCGCCGTAGCGATCGGCCCCGTCCTGCAGGGCCTCAACAAGCCGGTCAACGACCTCAGCCGGGGCTGCACCGTGGCGGACATCGTCAACACGGTGGCGATCACCGCGATCCAAGCGCAGCCCGAGAACCAGGCCCAGCCCGAGAACCAAACGCAGTCGGAGGGCCAAGCTCCGCCGGAGAACCCAGCGCCGCCGGAGAACCAAGCGGCGTCCGCCGCGGAGGCCGCCTCGTCGTGAAGGTGCTGGTGCTCAACTGCGGCAGCTCGTCGATCAAGCACCGCTTGTTCGATATGCCCGGCGACCGGCAGCTGTGCCGCGGCGCGGTGGAACGCATCGGCGAGGCCACCGGCGGAGCGGCGACGATCGAGGCCGTCGGCGCCGAGCCCGCGAAGGTCGAAGCGTCGATTGCCGACCACGCCACTGGCGTTGGCCTGCTGGCCGAGCAGCTGACCGCGACCGGGCTGCTGGGCGACGCCGAAGGAGCGCCTAACACGAACGCGGGCCCCGAGCTCGTCGCCCACCGCGTGGTCCACGGCGGAGAGCGGTTCCACGCCCCCACGCCGATCGACGACGAGGTGCTCGAAGAGCTCGACCGCCTCACGCCGCTCGCTCCGCTGCACAACCCGGCCAACGTGCTGGGGGTGCGGCTGATGCGCGAGCGGTTCCCCGAGGCGAAGCACGTCGCCGTGTTCGACACCGCGTTCCATCAAACGATGCCGCCGCGGGCGTACCGGTACGCGCTGCCGCGGGAGCTGACGACCGAGCACGGTGTCCGTCGGTACGGCTTCCACGGCTCGTCGCACCGCTGGGCGGCCGGCCGCGCGGCGGAGATGCTCCACAAGCCGATCGACCAGCTGAAGACGATCGTCTTGCACCTCGGCGCCGGGGCGAGCGCGTGCGCCGTCGACGGCGGCCGCTCGATCGACACCACCATGGGTCTCACCCCGCTCGAGGGGCTCGTGATGGCCACACGCGGCGGCGACGTCGATCCAGGCGTGCTGCTGCACCTGCAGCGGCAGCTCGGCTACGACACCGATCGCATCGATCGGCTGCTCAACCGCGAGAGCGGCCTAGTCGGCCTGTGCGGCGCCGGCGATCTGCGAGACGTGCTCCGGCGCGGCTCCGACGGCGACGAGGACGCGCAGCTCGCGCTCGACGTCTACTGCTACCGCATCGCGAAGTGCGTTGGCGCGTACAAGGTCGCCCTCGGCGGGGCCGACGCGATCGTCTTCACCGCCGGCGTGGGCGAGCACAGCCCGGAGGTACGCCGACGTGTCTGTGAGCAGCTGGCGGTTCTTGGTGTCACGCTCGACCCGTCGCTCAACACCGCGCAAAGCGTCGCCGATCGGCTGATCACCGATGTCGCGAGCTCGGTTGCGGTGATGGTCATCGGAGCCAACGAAGAGTTGCAGTTAGCACGCGAGGCGTCTCGGCTGATCGGCTGAGATGCTCGTCTCTTGGCGTCGACAGCATCGCTGGCGCCGCGGTTTTTCTCCGACCGCTCAAGGTCCGTCGTCCCGCCGGACGAAAGAGTGACAGCCGGCAAGGTTTGCGCGACCGGCGCAAGCCGCACGCGGCGAGCGTGCAGGCGCCCGGCTCCCAAGCAAGGAATCCGAGGTCCCGATGAGCAAGCCACTGGCCACGATCGGCTTCGTCCCGCGCGAGGTCTTCAGCACCACCGAGCGATCGCTCGAGACGCTCTTCGAGCGGACGCACGCGCCGTTCGACCTCGTGTGCGTGGACGGCGCCTCGCCGCCCGACGTCGCCGACTACCTCCGCGCCGCGGCGGAAGAGAAGGGCTTCACGCTGCTGCGGACCGACCGGTACGTGACGCCCACCGAGGCGCGCAACCTGGTGGTCCGGTGGTCACAAGACAACACGCCCGCGGCGCCGATCGTCTTCGTCGATAACGACGTGCTCGTCGGCGAGGGATGGCTCGAACCGCTCGTGCGATGCGCCGAGGAAACCGGCGCCTGGGTCGTGGGACCCGCGTACTACGAACACCTACCCGAGCAGAGCAAGCTCCACATGCTGGGCGGCGAATGCCGCATCGAGGTCGGGGCCGACGGCCGCCGCCGCTACCACGAGAAGCACGCGCTGCAGCACCGCGAAGTATCGACCGTCAACGAGCCGATGGTCCGGCACGAGACCGAGCTGATCGAGTACCACACGGTGCTCGTCACCGCCGAGTTCTTCCGCCGCACGGGCCTGCTGGACGAGGGCTTCCGCAGCCACGCGGAGCACGGCGACCTATGCCTGACCGCTCGGAAGGCGGGAGGCAGCGTGTGGGTCGAACCCGATTCGCGCATCACCTACGCCCCGCCGCGCCGGCTCGACGAGGCCGACGCGGAGTACTTCTTCCTCCGCTGGAGCGAGGCCTGGTTCGAGGCCAACCAACGGCACATGGCTGAGAAGTGGGACCTCGACGCCAGCGACCAAGACCGTGGGCGTGGACTCGCCTGGGTCGCCTCGCACCGCAGGCTCGGGCTCAACAGCCTGCGGCACCTGCGCAAGGCGCTCGGCCGGAAGACGACACGATCGATCGAGAAACGGATCGTGGCGCCGCTGGAGCGCCTCGCGAACCGACGCCGCTACCCGGAAGCGCAGTACGCAAACTTGCCGGCCGCAAAGGTGGAGGTCGTCTACCAGCCGAGCCAGCGCGTGCTCGCCGCGGCCTGATCGCCCACCATTGAGACGATGTCGGAGAAAATCCCTGCGGAACCACTCCGCACGCCCCGTTGATGAGAGCAAGGATGCTCGCTCAGACGAACCTTCAGCTCTACCGAGAACTCGCGATCGCCGGCTGGTCCTCGGCGGACCTGACCCGCGCCCGCGCGGCCTACGATCTGGCGCGTGAGCTGTTCGCAACGGCGTACCGACCGAGCCACAAGCCGTTCGTGTGCCATCTCGTGGGCACGGCGGGGGCGCTCGCCGCGTGGGACACCAAGCCCGACGTGGTGCTCGCCGGCCTGCTGCACTCGACGTACCTGTTCGGCGACTTCGGCGATGGCGAGGTCGGCGCCACAACGCGGCGGCGGCGCCACGTCACGAGTCGGGTCGGCGAGCACGCCGAAGCGATCATTCACCGCTACACCGCGCAACGCCGCGACGCCTTCGACTCGATCCGCGACCGCGAGGTATCGCTCGTCCGCCTGGCGGATCGGCTCGACGAGTGGACCGACGCGGGCCCGCGATTCTCTCCCTGCAAAGGGATCGACGGTCGGCTCGAGGGCGAGGCGCTGGCCGCGAAGACTCTCTCGCTAGCGGCCGACCTGGTCGGCCCCGTCGCCGAGCAGATGTTCGCCCGGGCGATCGCCGAGTGCGACGCGTCCGAACCGGACCCAACCCTGATCACCAACGATCGAGCGTTCCACTGTGTCGACCCCGGAACCGGATCGTTGCGGCGCTCTGCACTCGGGCGACGAATCGCCAAGCTGACTCGCAAGGTCAAGAAAAGGACTTCGGCATGAGCACGCCCGACACTTCCAACTACACCCGTCAAACCCTCCGCCTAGCAACTTCGGAAGCAGCGCCGGCGCCCCCCCGGCACGACCACCGCGAGCACGCGGCGGACGCGCGGCCGCTGTCCACGCCGACGATCGGCGTGGTGATACCCGTCTACAACCGACACACTATCCTGCTAGAGACGCTGCCTTACCTGGTCGCGCAGAGCCGTTTGCCCGACCGAGTCGTCATCGCCGACGACGGCTCGACGGACGGCTCCGCCGACGCTGCGGAGAAGTGGCTCGCCGCGCTCGCCCCGCCGTTCGACTGGCGCGTGCTGCGCTTGCCGCACAACACCGCGGCGGCGGCTCGCGTGGGCGGTTACCAAGCGCTCGAGGGCGTTGACTTCGTCGCCTTCCTCGACTCGGACGACCACTGGCCGGCCGACTTCCTCGAGCGAACTGCCGACGCGCTAACAACGAACGAAAACGCGGTCGCCGCGTGTGTCGACCGGCGTTACACGGATCTGACGGGGCAGATCCGCCGCACCGATGACTGCCGCGAACTCGTGGCGGAGCCCCTCAACTACTTCTTTCGGCGTGGCGCCGGCGTCGCGTCTTGTTCGCTCCTGCGTAGCGTGGCGTACGACGTGGTCGGCGGATGGGATACCGAGCTCGGCGTCGCCGAAGACTCGCTGCTGTTCTCGATGCTCGCGGTGCAAGGAGAGTGGGTGCACAGCCCGGGGGCGCCCGTCGATTTCAACCTAGGCAACGCCGACGCACGGGGCGAAGAGAACAACCTGAGCCGCCGCAACGCCGACAACGGCCTCCGGTGGGCGGTCGTGTATCAGCAGATCTACGACCGCGTGAAGCACACCGCCCCGAGCCTCGCTACGAACCGCCTGCGGCGGCTGCTGGCTCGCCGCTGGTACGACGCCGGCCGCGATCTGCAGAAGCTCGGCCGCAAGGACGAAGCGCACGGCTGCTTCCGCTCGTCGATGCGGGTCAACCCGCTCCAGCTGCGGTCGCTCCGTCGGCTGGTCGCGTAGCGGATCGATCTGGACGCCCGACTCTACCGCTACGTAGGGATAACCGCGGCGGATCGTCCCATAGTGCTTCTGGTGTCGCACTCTCGGACCCAACGGCAGAAGGGGTATCACACCCGTTGCCGGCACGACACACATGCGCAAGTAGTTGCGCGCATTGCCTGTGGGCAACTACCAGCACACGTGCGTCGTGCGCACTTTGATGCGCACCTTTCTTGTGCGGGTCGGCTCTGGTTGCCTTTCTGGTTGCGGCTCGCGCACCTATGCGATTTAATTTGCAGCATCAGTGTGAATCGCGCCTGCGTTTGGGCTTGCTCGCTGATTGGGTCCAAGCTGTGCGTTTCGGCCAGACGCTGCTGAGTACGCGTGCGCAGCGCCCCAGGACTTTCCCGAGGGGCCGGACGAGAACGCTATGTCGATTCGTTTGCGGTACGGCCGACCGCTTTACGACACCGCCACGGTGCTCGCGAACCACCTGCTGACCGGTGGTTCGCTCGACACGCTGCACGAAGAAGCCGATGGCGAGTCCGTCTTTCTGACGAACGCCGGGGGAGTGCTCGTTTGGAGCTCCGTAGCTTACCGAGACTTTTTCGCGAAAGGCATCGACCCGATCGGTCGGCGCGCGGAGACCTTCCTCGACGCGAGCTACCACGACACTACACGGCAGACGGACACCATGGTTCTGTCGCACGTGAGGCGCCTAGAGTTTGAGCACGAAGGGCGGGGTCCCGATGGCTGCACGTACCTGCTGCATACGTCGAAGCAGGCGCTCCAGCATGTCGCCACGCCCGGCATGGCGATCCTCGGCGTCTCGCGGCCCGTCGCGATCGTGGCGGACCGAGGCGACGAGGTTCCCCTGACCCACGTCGAGCAGTGCAAGACCTTCCACGAGTTAGGCGAACGCACACGCTGGATCTGCCAGCAGATCGCGCTCGGCCGGTCGAGCCGACAGATCGGCGAAGACCTGGGCATCAGCCGGCGGGCCGTCGAGCTGCAGAAGGAGAAGGCCTTCCGAGCCCTGGGAGTGGGGAAGGGCGTGGAACTCGTCCGGCTGCTCGTCCGGCTGCAGGACCGCGGCTACGTGGACCTGGGCTTGTAGCCGATCCGGTCGATTGTCATCCCACCGGGTTGAACCTCACCCCCAACTGGGTGACCGGGCCGCGTCGCTCTCGACGAACGATCGTCCCCACCAGCGGGGTGACGCCGAGAGCCGCTGTCACCACGTGAACCAGCAGATCGTCTCCTTCGATGCTGTCGAACGAAGCGAGACGAGCCCCGCCCGCCGAGATATCGATCATCGTCAGCCGCAGCGACTCACCGGACGGCCACCCGTCTCGCAGAGCTACCGCGGAGACCGGAATGTTCACCTGGTAACGTGTGTGCGTTCGGGCATCGACGAGACTCTCCCCGACACAGTCGTCCGATTCGCCCGACAGCGTGAACAGCAGACGCCGCATCGCGGTGCGGTTCACGCCCGACACCCTCCAGCGTGTTTGGCTTTGCGCGTCGCCGGGCGACCGCTTGCCCTCGATCGGTTCGAGCGCGTCGACGGCGTGCTCCGACCCGAGGTCGAGCATCAGCCCCAGCTGGTTTTCGGTTAGCAGTGACGCCGCCTGCGAGATGCCCATTGCCCCGTTCCTCTTACGGTTGTCGTTGTTCCCTCGCCGCTCTAGGCGAGCGTGATAAATTCCACGCCGAATCGAGTGACCCGCCCTTCGGTGTGTTGCCAGACCACACGCGACGGGGCGGACGTCACCCCGAGCCGCGTTACGAACTGGACGAGCAACCACGGCGTCTCTACCGGAACCATCGACGTGAATCCCGCGCCGCCCAGCGAGATATCGCAGAGCGTCAGCACGAGCGTGTCGCCGTGGGGCCGCCCCTGTCGGTCTACGGCGATCGCGGTGACGACACGGCTGGCCGGATAGCGAACGTGGCGCCGCGACTCCATCACCGGCGGCGTGCCGTCCGCGGTGCGTGTGAGCTCCCCCACCAACCGCTCGAGCATCGATCGCGACGTACCGGCTTTGATCCGTTCGCCCGAGTCGTCGTCGTCGGTCGGGGACTCGCTCCCTTTGAGCACCTTGCTGGCGTCGCCGCACGCGGGGCAATCGACGATCTCGGTCTCGCAGCCAGCAACGGGCGCGTTGTGTGGCAGAACGACCCCGCAGGCGCGGCAGCATGCCTTGTCGATCTGATGGAGCGACGGCGGAATCGGCCTGTCGTCGCCAACGGTGGGCCCCGCCTGCAGCAGCAAGGCGATCTCTGCCTCGCTGATAGGTGAATACGAATCAACTTCGGTAGTTGTCAACATCGCTCTGCTCTCCCCAGGGGCGTTCGGCGGCCGCGGCGGATCGCGTGCCCAAGAGAAGCGTGGCGACCAATCGACGCACGTGCGGCCCATCCCCCCCCGATAGCGTGTCAAGTACTCAGACGCCCAGAGGGTGGACTGCCACAACCCCACATATCGGAGTACGGCCTTTACCGGGCTTGTGACAGGAGCGCAGCCCGCCGCGACGAACGGTCAAAACGCTCAACGCGGTCGCCGGTCCGGCGTTGGATCGTCGTCCGGCAACGGAACGGTCCGCCCCCCGGGGCGGATCAGTCGTGGGCGATCGTCGCCTCGTGCTCGCGGTTGCCGCTCAGCGTGGCGGAGATCGCCGCGGAGGGGGTGTCTCCGCGTTCGTGCTGGTTCCACCACAGGTCGGCGGCCTCGACGTTCCAGCCGTCGGTCACCGGGACCCGCTGCAGTCGCAGAGTCACGTCGCGAGCCGTTTGCGGGCGTTTGGCTCGCGACTTGTTCAAGCACGCGAGGATCACGTCGTCGAGCTCCGGCGGCAGATCGCGGCCGATCCGCTTGCTCGGCGCCTGGGGCGGCTCCTTCATATGCATGCGGCACAGCTCGGCCAGCGTGCGAGCCTCGAACACCGGCCGACCCGTCAGCAGGAAGTAGCCTACCGCGCCCACGGCGTACAAATCGCTCCGCGGATCGACCGTCGAGGGCGACTCGATCGCCTCGGGCGACATGTACAGGGGCGTGCCAGCCATGCCCCGCGGTTTGTCCTCGTCCTCGCTCGACTTTACCAGGCCGAAGTCGAGCACCTTCACCACGTCCGGCTCGGCGGCTCGGCGTCCCACCATGATGTTGGCCGGCTTGATGTCGCGGTGCACTAGGCCCAGCGTGTGCGCCTCGTACAGCGAGCCGCAGACCTGCTCCAGCAGGCTCACCACACGGCCGATCGGTTGCGGCCCGTGCTTCTCGACGAGCTGCTGCAGGTCGATCCCGTCGAGGAACTCCATGGCGTAGTAGAACAGCCCCTCGGGCGTGCGGCCGTAGTCGAAGATGGCCACGGTGTTGGGATGGCAGAGCTGGCTGGTGATCTGCACCTCGCGTTCGAACGCCACGACCGCTTCGTCGGTCACCTTCTCGGGCTCGAGCATCTTGACCGCCGTCGGCCGGCGTAGCATGGCGTGGCGTGCGCGATAGACGACCCCCATCGCCCCGGCGCCGAGCTTGTCTTCCAAGCGATACTGGCCGAGCTGCTGGGCCTTGATCGCCGCCCGCTGCGCCTCGCGTCGCAGGCGTGACACCTGCAGCGTGAACAGAAAGATCGCCAGCGAGCATAACGCGAGCAGCGCGAACAACGCCCAGAAGGTCCGCTTGAGAATCGTCAGCGGTCGGTAGGCCTCGGCGGCGTCGATCTCCGTGGCGACGCCGAACCTGTAGTCGGGCAGCCAGGTCCAGGCGCCGACGACCGGCACGCCCCGGTAGTCTCGGTAGCCCTCCACGTCGACGCTCGACTCGCCGGCCGTCGCCGACGCGACCATCCGGGTCGGCGGCAGCTCGTGGCGCCGCACCCGGCTGCGATAGCCACGCGTGATGTTGCCCCCAGGGTCGCGCACGAGCACTCGCAGGATCGAGGCGACCTGCTCCTGATCGGGCTCGTCGGGGAGCAACCCGAGCAGCACGAGGTCTTCCTCGAATCGGCTCGCCGAGAGCATGAGCCCCTCCGCGTCGAACGCGTACGTCTCGCCCGACGCGCCGATCCGGCCTCTCTGCAGGATCTCGCTGAACTCGCCTTCGGGGCCGAAGCGGAACGCCAACGCCGCGATCACCTGAAAGTTCTCGTCGCGCACCGGCGCGGCCGCGAACATGACCGGCACGCCGGTCCGCCGCGCGCCGCTGCCGTCGTCGACCGGCAGCACGCTGCGCAGCGGTCGCGAGACGGTCGACTCGCCGGCGAGCGTCTTACGGACGAACTCCGCATGGCCGGCGTGCTCTTCGATCTCGGCGTCGGGCGTACGCCCCGAGAGCGCTCGCGCGGCCGCCAGATCGATGTCGCTGGTGGCCAGCACCCGCATCTCGCGGTCGAGCACCACGAAGCCGTCGTAGTTGTGCTGGACGATCTCCGGCGCCAGCAGCTTGCCGAGTTGCTCGGACGCCGCGGCTTTGGCGTCGCCGGCGGTGTCGTCGGGCGAAGACGGCGCCACGAGCGTCGCGATCAGCTTGCGGGCGTCGGCGTCGTTGGCGACCGACTCCGCGTAGCCACGCTGGTCGTCGATCCAGGTCCGCAGCGACGCCACCTCCACGTCGAGCAGCGTCTGCAGCTCGCTCGTGAGCGACTCCTTCATCGTCTGTTCAATCGCGCCGCGCAAGAACCAGCCGACCGTGGTGAGCACTACCACCGCGACGATCGGCCACACCCAAACCTCTCGCTTGAGCAGCGAGGCGGCCGACGAAAGCGACGTGACCATCGTTCGACCCGTGCTGGGGCCGTTGTAGGTCATGTGGGCCTGATGGTGCGATTCACCAGGCTCGGGCGGGCGGGGCATGGCGGCGGGGCGGGTCGGGCGGGAGGGCGAACCCTTCCGACTATAGCCACGCGGGAGGGCCGTTTCCGCAAACGACATGGCCACCGCGAAACGGCATGGTCACCGCGAAATGAAATGGCCGCCGAGACACGCTGCTGCTGGACCAGCCACCGCGGGGCCGATGATTGGCGGCCCAACTGTTAGCGGCTCAACCGCTAACGAGCCAATCGCACGCCGCTGAACTGCCAGCGCGCCGGCGCCGGGAAGAAGTTTCGGTACGTCGGCCGGACGTGATCGCGCGAGGGCGTCGCGCAGCTGCCTCCGCGAAGCACCTGCTGGTTCACCATGAACTTGCCGTTGTACTCCCCCAGGGCGCCGGGCGCCGGCTTGTATCCGGGGTACGGCGTGTACGGGCTCGCGGTCCATTCCCAGACGCCGCCCAAGAACTGCTGCGGGCCTTGCTCGTCCGGCGCGGCGGCCGTTGGTTGAATCGCCCGCCGGCGCGTCAGCCGCTCGTCCGCGAAGGCGCCCGTCGGCGCGTCCGCTTCGATCGACGCCGCGCAGGCGTTCTCCCATTCGGCCTCGGTCGGCAGCCGCGCGCCGGACCATCGCGCGAACGCGTCGGCTTCGTAGTAACTCAGGTGCGTCACCGGGGCGCCCGGATCCAGCGGCGTACGGCCGGCCGTGGTGTACTCGCTCCAGTCCCCGTCGTGACTCGCCCAGTAGAGCGGTGCGAACCATCCCTCACGCTGCACCGTCGCCCAGCCTTCGCTCAGCCATAGCGTGGGAGTCTCGTAACCGCCGTCGGCGATGAACGCGAGGAACTCTCCACTGGTGACCGGGCGATCCGCGATCTCGTAGTCTTGCAGCAGCACCTCGTGCCGCGGCGATTCGTTGTCGAACGCAAACCGCTCGAACGCGTCGCCGCCGAACCGCGTCCGGTGGCCGATCTCTTGCACGCCGCCCGCGTGCTCCGTCCAAGTCAGCCGCCGTGTGACGGTGGCGTCTTCGCGTGGGTCCGACCGATACGCCGGCTCGAGCGGGTTGCCGCCGAGCGCGTGCTTGATGTCGGTCAGCAGCAGCTCTTGGTGCTGCTGCTCGTGGTTGAGCCCGATGGCGACCAGGTCGGCCGTCTCGGGATCGACCCCGGCGACGAGCCAGTCGCTCATCACCTCGTCGACGGCGGCGCGGTAGGCGAGCACCTCATCGAAGCTCGGCCGGCTGAGCAAGCCGCGTTGCGGGCGCGGGTGCTGCTCTCCGACCGTGTTGTAGTACGAGTTGAACAGCACCTCGAACGCCGCGTTGGGCGATCGGTAAGCGTTCCCCACGCTGCCGCTGGCGCCGCGCGGTTTGAGCAAGAACGTCTCGAAGAACCACGTGGTGTGCGCTAGGTGCCACTTCGCTGGGCTGGCGTCCGGCATCGACTGCACGGCCGCGTCTTCCGGTGACAACGACTCAACCAGCCGCTGGCTCATCTTCCGCACATGCTGGTAACGATCCAGCAGCGTCGCCGCCCGTGAGCGCAGCGTAGCCTGTTGAATCACGCTCATCGCACCGCTCCGTTCCGCAGGGGCTACTCGACAAGATCGTGGCGTCCGCCAGCCCTGCAACCTGACAGAATCGCTATGCCGATGCGAGGGTTGACCGCTGAAAAACCGGGCCTGCCGGAGAAGAATTAACGCCGGTCGCACACGGCGCGGTTGCGTCGCCTACCGGGCCGTTAGAGACTGCCCGGACGATCCCGCTTGCCAAACCAACGCCGCCTTAATGCGTCTGCACCTCCTCCGCGCCTGCTTTCTGCTGTTGTTTGCTGTCGCCTTGACGCTCATCGCAAGCGACGGCAAAGCGGACGCCCGGGCGGAGGGAGCCGACGGCACAACGCCACCGAGCGGCACGAAGCCGCCACAGCAAAGCATCGTCCCGGTGCGGACGAGCGGGCCGTCGCTCTTGGAACACTACCCGCAAGCGGCCGAGAGCGGGTGCATGGCGTGCCACACCGGCATCGAGATGATCCGCGAGCCAGGCTCGCAGATGATGGAGCAGCTCATCACGGTGAGCACACAGCACGGCGACCCGGCCGGCTGTGTCGTCTGCCACGGCGGCGACCCCACCGAGCGGACCGACGCGGCCAAGGCGCACTCGGGCGGCGCCATCGGCGGCTTCTACGCCGACCCCGGCAGCCCGTGGGTCAACGAGCAGACGTGCGGCCAATGCCACCAGGACCAGGTCCGCGTGCAGTGGCAGAGCCTGATGATGACCGAGGCGGGCAAGATCCAGGGCGTCTGCTGGGCGTTCGGCTCGCTGACCGGCTACGAGCACAAGTGGGCCAACTACGCCGTTGAGAATCCCGCCGACCCCGAGGCCCGGCTCGGCACGCCAGCCTATCGCGAGTATATGCAGAAGCTCACGGAGCTCGAGCCGAACGTCTTCGTCAGCAAGCACGAGCCGCTGCCCGACGCGCCGACCGAGGCGGAGCTCGACCGCCTGCACGAGGACCCCACCCTCGCGGCGTTCACGTACATCCGCACCGAGTGCCAACGCTGCCACCACGCGGTGAAGGGTCGGCAGACCCGCGGCGACTACCGGGGCATGGGCTGCAGCAGCTGCCACATCCCCTACGGCAACGAAGGCTTCTACGAGGGCGGCGACCCCACCACCCCGCGCGACGAGCCGGGCCACCTGCTTGTGCACTCGATCCAGGGCACACGCGAAGCGCAGGTGTGCGTGCACGGCGTCACGTACAGCGGCGTGCCCGTCGAGACGTGCACCACGTGCCACGACCGCGGCAAGCGGATCGGCGTATCGTTCCAGGGGCTGATGGAAACGCCGTACGTATCGCCCTACGCGGCCGACGGCGGCCCGCAGCCCGGGCTGCACACCAAGCACTACATCGCGATGCAGCAGGACATTCACTACCAGAAGGGAATGACCTGCCAGGACTGTCACACCTCGACCGACATCCACGGCGATGGCTTCATTGCCGCGGCGAACCTGGCCGCCGTTTCCGTCGAGTGCGCGGACTGCCACGGCACGCCCGAGCGGTTCCCCTGGGACCTGCCGCTCGGGTTTATGGACGAGTTCTCCGAGACGCCGGCCAGCGGCGCGGCGCGGGGCGTGGCCGACGAGCCGCTGCCGCACACTCGGCAGGGAACCGTCTACGACAAGCGAGACGGCTACCTGCTCACCGCGCGTGGCAACCCGTTCGAGAACGTTGTCCGCGACGGCGATGAGATCATCGTCCACACGGCCGCCGGCAAGGACCTGCGGATGAAGCCCCTCAAGTCGCTGATCGACGACGGCGAGGTCGCGCAGCGGGGCGTGGTGGCGATGAAGGGCGTGGGCCGCCACATCGAGCAGATGGAGTGCTACACGTGCCACGCCTCTTGGACGCCGCAGTGCTACGGCTGCCACGTGAAGATCGACTACAGCCGCAAGGACGAGTGCCCGGAGCTGGACGCGGACAAAGAGGCGTTCGACTGGGTCGCCGCCGGCCGTCGGCACGCCACCGACGAGCACCGGGCCGACCCGGGCGAGGCGGGCTACGACACGATCATCCCCGGCAAGGTGACCGAGCAACGCAGCTACCTGCGTTGGGAAGAACCGATGATGGGCGTCAACGGCGAGGGCCGCATCACGCCCGTCGCGCCGGGCTGCCAGCCGTCGGTCACGGTCATCGGCAAGGACGGCAAGCCGGTGATCCTCAACAAGATCTTCCGCACCGACCCGCACACCGAGGGCGCCGGCGAAGAGGGGCAGCTGGCGATCGACATGTCGCCCACTCAGCCGCACACCACGACCAAAGACGCCCGCACGTGCGAGTCTTGCCACACTTCGGACAAGGCGCTTGGCTACGGCATCGACGGCGGCAAGACGGTCCGAGGCTGGGACAAGCGGACGTACGTCGAGCTCGAGACGGTCGACGGCGAGATCTTGCCCAAGCAGACCCAGCCGCAGATGGAGCCCATCGAAGGCCTCGCCAACGACTGGTCACGCATCGTCGATGAAGAGGGCAACCAGCTGCAGACCGTCGGCCACCATTTCCAGTTGAGCCGCGCTCTGAACAACGACGAGCGCGCCCGCATCAGCCGCGAGGGGACGTGCCTCGCCTGCCACCAAGAGTTGCCCACGCAGGACTTGGCTGCGGGCCTACTCCATCACGTGGCGAAGTACACCGGCCAGTTGCCACACACGACCGAGCAGCACAACTCACTGGTGCACAAGATCGTGCTGATCGGCGCGTGGGCGCAGGTGGGCGGCGGGGCAGTGGCGGCCCTCGCCGCGGTCAGCGGCGTCGTATGGTGGCGGCGAAGAGGCTTGCGTCGGGGAAGAGACGCCGAGAGGTAAGCCACGAAGCAACGAAGGGACGAAGCAATGAAACCTCGCACGCCTCCTTGGGTTCCTTCGTTCCTTTGTGGTTCCCTTTTACTCGCAGCGGTACCAGCCGAGGCACGCAACCGCGGACGCACCGAGTACCTCGGTCGGCCGATCGCGCAGACGATGCACTACGCCGGCGCGCCGTGGCTCGTGCGCGAGTCGCGCGAGCGTGAGGAAGAGCCCGAGAAATTGATCGGCGCCCTCGGTGTCGAGCGGGGGCAAACGGTGTGCGACCTGGGCTGCGGCAACGGATTCTACGCGCTGCGTCTGGCGCCGCTCGTGGCGCCCACGGGCCGGGTCCTCGCCGTGGACATCCAGCGGGAGATGCTCGAGCTGCTCCGCGATCGGGCCCGCGCTCGCAGCGTGCCGGGCATCAAGACAATCCGCGGCCGTGTGAACGACCCACGCCTGCCGGAGGCGGAGATCGACCTCGTGCTGCTCGTGGACGTTTACCACGAGTTCTCGCACCCCGTGGCGATGCTCGAAGCGATCCACACAGGCCTGAAGCCGACCGGGCGGGTGGCGCTCGTGGAGTTCCGCGCGGAGGACCGCAGCGTGCCGATCAAGCCGCTGCACAAGATGACGCAGGCCCAATGCCTGCGGGAGTTCGAAGCGAACGGCTTCCAGCTTGTCGGTCAGTTCGACGGGCTCCCGTGGCAGCATGTGCTGTTCTTCGCCCGCGACGACTCGCCCCTGCCGCGAGCCGAGCTGACGTCCTGGGACGACGGCGAGTAAACGGGCCAGCTAATTTTAGATGTCGAAACGACTCTCGAAAAGAAGTCGATTCGTATCCATTTCGGGCGGCGAGGGAGAGCCGCTATGGCGTCAGATTGCACGTAAGTTTCGCATCCTCATGCACTTAGGGTTTGCTTGGCATCCATTGGCGCCGGCGTTGCATTCCTAGTCGGGCAACAAGCGAGTCATCGGCCGACCCAGACGCCGCTCGCCCGACAAGCCAACGCCCGACCCACGGAACCCGCCATGATCGCCAACAACGCCACGCTGCTCTCGACCCTCACCGCCGTCTGCCTCGCGGGGTTCGGCGCCACGGCCGACGCCGGCGGATGCGGTGGCGGCGGCCGCATCATTCACCCGCCCGTCATCCACCCGCCGATCGTTCGTCCGATCGTCCGACCGATCGTCCGACCGATCGTGCGGCCCATCGTGCGGCCCATCTGCCCGCCGGTGATCACTCCGCCGCCCATTGTGTGCCCGCCTCCGGTGGTCTGCCCGCCCGTGCTGCCGGCGCCGATTCCCACGCCGCTGCCCCTGCCGATCCCGACGCCGGTTCCGGCTCCGACCGCGACGCTGCCGCCGGCGCCCGCCCCGACGCAGCTCGTCTCGTTCCGCTCGCCGACGCCCCTGCCGCAGCCCATCCTGCCGCTGCCGCCGCTCACCGCCCCGCAGTCGCCCTACACCTTCGGCCTGAGCATCCAGGTGACCAGCACGCCCTACGGCGCCGGGGTGATGGCCTTCGCTGTGACGCCCGCCGGACCGTCGGCCCGTGCCGGCCTCGAGCCGGGCGACGTCATCCTGTCGGCCAACGGCCTGAGCTTCCGCGACGTGCAATCGAACGACCAGGGCGTTGCCCGATTGCAGCAGGCGGTCGCCGCGAGCGGTGTGGCGAACCTGCAGGTGCTCGACGTCCGCACCAACCAGGTCCGCGTGCTGCAGCTCTACCCGGACGGCGGCCCGATCGTCGCCCAGCCGGCCCCGGTCGCCTCGGCGACGTTCTGATCGACCAACCCGTTCTGATCGACCGATCCGAGCCGCTCAACGAACAACGGCCATCGCACGCCAGTCGTGCGATGGCCGTTTGCGTTTGGGACGCCGTTGATGGCTGTGTCTTTATAGCCCGGCGAAGTAGTTCTTCACCGCGACGCCGAGGCTCTCTTCGTCCGCCACCGGCGGGCGGCCGTGGACGGTGCAGTAGTTCTTCGCTTGCCGCAGCAGGTCGCGCGGATGGCAGAACCGCAACTTGCGATCGGCCAGATGAAAGTGCTCGGCCAGCAGCCAGTCGCCGATCCGCGGCGCGAGCTGCACGCCGAGCTTCGCCGCGTACATCGTCAGCAGCTGATGGAATTGGCGCTCGGTCGGGTCGACGACCTCCACCTTGTACGGGATCCGGCGGAGGAACGCCTCGTCGACCAGCTCGCGCGGTTCGAGGTTCGTCGAGAGCACGAACAGCATCTCGAACGGGATGCGGGCCTGCCGGCCTGACGCCAGCGAGAGGTAGTCGTACTGCTTCTCCAGCGGCACGATCAGCCGGTTGAGCAGCTCGTCGCTGCTGACCCGCTGGCGGCCGAAGTCGTCGATGACCAACGCGCCGCCGTTCGCCTTCATCTGCACGGGCGCCTCGCTCACGCCACTGGCCGGGTGGTAGCTGGGGTCCATCTGCTCGAGCGTCAATTCACCGCCCACCACCACGGTCGGGCGCTTGATCAGGATCCAGCGGCGGTCGTAACGCGCCGTCGCCAGGGCCGGATGGTCGATCGCCTCGTGGCAGCTCGCGTCGTACAGGCGGAGGATGTCCGCCCCGTCGCAGACTGCTCGCGGGATCCACAGGTGCTTGCCGAAGGCGCCGCACAGATGCTCGGCGATCGTCGTCTTGCCGTTGCCCGGGTAGCCGTACAGGAACAGCCCGCGGCCGTCGCTCACCGCCTGCGCAATGAGGCTGAGCATGTCGTCGGCGATCTCCAGATCGCCGAACGCCGTGCGGAGCTCGTTCACTCCCACACGCGTCTGTCCGACCGCCTGACGCCGGATCGCCTTGGCGTACGCCGCGAGCGGCACGGGGGCGGCGTCCGCGTAGTTAGCGTGGTCGGCGTACTGCTTCGCGCGGGTGTGACCCGCCTCGGTCAGCTGGAAGACGTAATCGTTGCCGTCCGCCTGGCCCTTGATGGTCACGAGCAGGTCGTCGCGGAAACGCGACAGGGCGTCGCCCACAATGCGACGGCTCAGGCAGCTCTGCTGCGCGAGCTTGGCGCCGGGGGCGGCGCTCTGTTGCAGCAACGTCTTGAGCAACAACGCCTCAACCATGCCCTCGGTCAGGCCGGCCTCTTCCAGCGTGGCCGGCTCGGGCGGCGGCTGCGGCAGGTCAGACGGCCACGGCGCGGGCGGCGGACCGCCGGCGGACGCCGCGGTGGCAGTCGGCAGGTCGTCGCTCATCACCGTCGGCCGATCGGCCAGGATCGCCGCCAGCTCCGGCGGCAGGATCGAGTCGGTCGTTCGGTTGGCGGTCGGATCGGTCAGCATGGCGCGGCGGAGTTCGAGCGGGCGGGCTAGCGAGAGAAGGCCGCGCAAGCATGCCTCGCCAAAGCCCCCGGAGCGTCGCCCCCCGCGACTCTGCCACCCGACCGGCGAGCGATCGAACGACCGCGACCGCACAACCGCTACGACCCTTACGCCGCCGCGTTGGCGGCGGTCTCGAGCGTGTACACGGTCACCTCGGGCCGTGCGCAGAAGCGCACCCGCAGGCTGTGGCCCAGGCCGCGATTGACGTACAGGTCGCGTCCCTCGCCCAGCGCGACGTGGCCACGCTTGTACCGGCGGTTGCGGACCGGCACGACCGGAGCCCCGATGAGCGGCACGCTCACCTGGCCGCCATGCGTATGGCCCGACAGGATCCAGCCGCGGAACCCCCGGCAGCCCGACACGTCGGCGATGTCGGGGTTGTGCGCTAGCAGGATGGCGCCCTTCGAGGTGTCTACTTTCGCCAGGGTGTTGAACACGTCGCACTCGCCCGCCCAAAGATCGCCGCTGCCCGCCCACTGCAGGCCGTCGATCTCGGTCGAGGCGTTGCGCAGTACGCGGACGCCGGCACCGTCGAGCCGATCCGTGATCCGCTCGGCGATGTCGCGATCGCGGAACCGCCGGCCGAAGTCGTGATTGCCCAGGCACGCCACGGTCGGCACGTCGCTCATGGGCGACTCGGCCAGCGTGTTCATGGCGGCGTCGATCTGCTCGCCACGCTCGGTCGTCATGAAGTCGCCGGTCAACGCCAGGTAGTCCGGCTCGAGCCGGGCGAGGCCGCGGAGCGTCTCACGCAGGTACTCGTTGTCGACCAGCTCACCCACGTGCAGGTCGCTCACCTGCACGATACGGCGCCCCGCGAGCTCGCTGGGCAGGCCGACGAGCGGCATCCGCTGCTGCGTCACCTCGACCCAGTGGGGCTCGATCGCCCAGCCGTACACCCCCGCGCCGGCGGCGGCCGCCAGCGAACCCCGGAACGCCCGCCGCAGGAATCGGCGCCGCGATGGCGGGGACTCTAGCTCGGGAGCGGGCGAGGTCATGACGGATCGAACACGGGGGCGGAACGCTGCCCGCGTCGATCACCGGTCGGGGTCGGGCGCCGGGCGGGGTCGGGGGGTCCCGGCGCGGGCTCGCGTGGCTCGTTGGGACGGCGTCGGGTACTCTAGTTTGCCCGCCGCGCCCATTTGGTGCGATATCACACATTCCGACGATGCGTGCTTTGCCCGCCTGCGCTGTGCACGAAAGACCGACAAATCACTCGTTCGGGCGGCTTCTCGCCCTGATAGCGGCGCTGCTAGCAGGGTGCTCGCAACCGGTGGACTACGCCGCCAAAGCGACGGACGACTCTACCGAGGAAGCCCCGGCGTTCGACGCCGCGGCGGCGGAAGCGCCTTCGATGAGGGACACGCCTATCAAACCGGAGGTCGCGGAGCCGGCGACCGAGGCGGCCCCGCGCTCGGCGCCCGACGCCGCACCAGACGCCGATCGTGCCGAGCCAGACGCGGCGCCACCGGCGTTCTCGACCCCGCCCTGGCGAAAGAGCGAGTCCGAAGCCGCGGCCAAGCCACCCGAGAGCGATGCGGGCCAGCGGTTCTTCGGCGGCGTTGCGACCGAAGAATCATCGGCCACCGAAGCGGCCGTTGAGCAAACCGACCGCTCCGTGCCATCGACCACCGACGACGACGCGGCGACCGACGAGGAGAGTTACCTGGAGTTCCTTCGCAAACAGTACGGCGTCGCGGAAGCCGAGCCGCCTGCCGAACCTGCGCCGTCGCCCGAACCTGCGATCGACGAGGCGGAGCCAGCGGCGGAACCTGACGTCGACTTCGAAGTCGCGACGCTGCCCGATCGCCCGGCCGCGCCCGAACTTGGTCAGGCGCAGCCGATCACCGAGTCCGAAGACTCCCCGCTGACCGTAGACCTGCCCGCCGCGCCGCTCGTCGCAACGCTGCCGCCACCACCGACCAACGTTTTCGGTCCGAGCACCGGGCTCAAGATCGGCGAGCTGGAGCGACCGCGTACCAAGCGGGATTCATCGCGGGAATCGGCGCCGGCCGCCGACGTCGGCCCGTCCCCCCAACCGGTCGCGCAGAGCGTGCCCGAGCCCGTCGAAGAGTTCTCCTTGCCGGAACCGGCGAAAACGACTCGGTCGATCATGCCGTGGGACACGCCGCCGCAGACCGAGCCGCAATTAGCTTCTCAGGAGTCGGCGCCCGCGGTGGCCGATCCGTTTGACGATCCGGACAGCCAATCCGCGACCACCCCCATCGTTGCCGACGACCGACCTCCGGAGCCGGCTCTCCCCCCGGGGGAGGAGCCTGCGTTCACGCTTCCCGACCCCGAGCCGACGACACGGGTGGCCGACGCACCCACGGAGCGGCCGACGCCCGAGGCGGCGGAGCCCCGCGCTCCGCTCATCGCTCAGGGCCCCCCGCAGCCCGAACTCCCCGTCGTCCAACCTCCCGTCGTCCAACCGCCAGCCGCCGAACCGACCGAGACCGAAGCCGCGCCGCCTCGTACGGCAGCGACGCCAGAGGCCGGGGCGCCGGCGATGGCGGCGGTCGAGCCGCTGCCGGCCGTGCCGGTGCTGCCATACAACACGCGGCACCTCTCTTGGTTGCTCGGCGCCAAGTTGGGTCTTGCGCAGCTCGCCGGGCTCGAAGGGGCGACCTCCGTCGAGGTGTCGCAGTGGAGCGACGAGGCGCGGCGGCTCGCCGAGCAGCTCGACTTGAAAGAGCCCGCCCCGCCCGCGCCCAGCGGCTCGGCCGAGCGACGGCTGAAGCAGTTGCTCGGCATCGCGGAGACGATGGGCGACCGTGTCGCACGCCAGCACGGGCCGGACCATGCGGCCCTAGTAGAGATTTCGCTGAAGACGAACGCCCTGCTGGTGCTCTTCGACGAGTACCCCCAGCTCGCGGCGCCGGTGGCGCGGGCCGTGACGTCGGCCGCGGAACGCTCGTTGCTGCCCGGCCGGCTGTGGCGCGACGCCACCCGCCGCATCGAGTTCGCCGGCTCGGCCGACGAGCTCTACGACGCTGTCACGCAGATGCACGCCGACATCGAAGAGTACTTGCGGTGAGTGGGGAAGCCGGCAGCGGGCAGACGGCAGACGGCAGTGACGGGCGGTGGCCGACGCTGCGTTGGGGCTTGTTTAGCGCGGTGACGTTGTGGTTGGCGCAGCCGCCCGTTGGTTGGTGGCTGTTGGCGTGGGTGGCGCCGATCGGTTGGCTGATGATCGTGCGACGCGACGCAGCGACCGATGGCTCGCTCGATCGGCGAGACTGGCTGTGCATTTACGCTTCGGGCGTCGTGTACTGGGCCGCGGCGTGCCACTGGGTTTGCCTGCCGCACCCGTTGACGCCGATCGGCTGGGTCTTTCTGTCGCTTTACCTGGGCCTGTACCCGACGGCGTTCGTGTGGCTGACGCGTGTCGCGACGCGTCGCGTCCGCGTGCCGCTGTGGCTAGCGGCCCCGGTTGTGTGGGTCGGCTTGGAGTGCCTGCAGGCGCGGCTGTTCAGCGGCCTTTTAATGGGGGCGTTGAGTCACTCGCAGGCGTCTGTCTTCTGGTCGGCGCTGGTAGCGCCAACGTCCGGGGCCTTTGGCGTCAGCTTTCTCGTTATCGCCGTTGCTGCATTCGTCACGCCGTCGCGAAAGTGTGGCAAAGGCGCCAACGGGCGCGTCCTCATCGTCGGTCGATTCGCTTGCCTTCTCGCGATCGTCGGCGGGATCGGTAGCTTCGGATCGTCGATGTTCGACGAAGCGGCGGAAGCAGCGAGCCGTTCCGCCGTCGCCGAGCAGGGCGCCCTCACCGTCGCCGTCATCCAGGGCAACACGCTCGCCACGTGGGACCACGACTTCGACGAGCGGAATCGCCAGATCATGGATCGGCAGTCGGCGTTGTCGGTCGAGGCGGTCGAACGCGCACGAGCCAATGGCAAGACGCTCGACCTGATCGTCTGGCCCGAGTCCATGTTCCGCACACCGCTCGATACCTTCGGCGGACAACTGACGGCGCCCGGCTGGGCCGACGAGGGCCTTCGGCTCCGCCGTAAGAACCTCGCCGACTGGTTCCGCTCGCTCACCGCGAAGCTCGGCACGCCCCTGCTGGTGGGGCTCGATCGGTTCGACTGGCGCCCCGCGACCAACGACGCGGCCGACGGCCCGGACGGGTTCCCCACGGCCGACGTCTACAACACCGCGGCCCTCATCGACCGCTCGGGCGAACTCGTGGCGATCTACGACAAGACGCACCTCGTGCCGTTCGGCGAGTACATCCCGCTGCTGTCCGGCGTGCCGGCGTTGTACTTCTTGACGCCGGTCGGCGCCGGCATGGCGGCGGGCGACGGGCCGGTGGCGTTCGAGCTCGAAACCGCCGACGGCCGCACCGTGACGATCGCCCCGAGCATCTGCTTCGAGACCGTCGTGCCGCGCGTCATCCGTCGGCAGGTCGCCGAGCTGACCGACGCCGGAACGCCGCCCGACCTGCTGGTGAACATCACCAACGACGCGTGGTTCTGGGGCTCCGCGGAGCTCGATACGCACCTGGCGTGCGCCCAGTACCGCGCCGCGGAAACGGGCACACCGATGGTTGTCGCCGCCAACGGCGGGCTGTCGGCGGTGATCGACGGCTCGGGCCGCGTGCTCGACGTGGGCCCGCGGATGGAGGAGCACGTGCTGATCTACGACGTGCCGCTAAAGCGTGACGACTCGCCAACGCCTTACGTGCTGTACGGCGATTGGTTTGCGCTCTCGTGCTTGGCGCTGTGCGGTGTGGCGGCGATCCTGGGCGTGCTGCCGCGGAAGGGGACCACGGATGACACGGATAAATACGGATGATGAACGTGACGGGCACGAGGGAACCGCGAATGACGCGAAATGACGCGAATGGGTGGAGCCGCGTGCAGCTCGAATGAGCCGCCGTGCGTAATCGCGCGCCTTAGCGTGGATTCGCGGTTCTTCTTCCATCCGTGTTCATCTGTGTCATCCGTGGTCCCCTCCCATGCCCGTCGTTCTCTCCGTGCAAGGCGCCTACAAGCGCTACGGCCATCAGCACCTGCTGGACGACGCTAGCTGTGCGTTCGCCGATGATCAGAAGGTCGGGCTGATCGGCCGCAACGGCGCCGGCAAGAGCACGCTCTGCCGAATCCTGCTGGGAGACGAGGACCTCGACGCCGGCGAGGTCGTGCACAGCAAGAAGCTCCGCCTCGGGTACCTGCGGCAGCACGACCCGTTCCAAGACGGCGAGACGGTCAGCGAGTTCCTCATCCGCGACAGCGGCCAGCCCGACTGGCGGTGCGGCCAAGTGGCGTGGCAGTTCGCCCTGGGCGACGACATGCTCCACCGCCCGGTGCGCGAGCTCTCCGGCGGCTGGCAGACGCGCGTGAAGCTGGCCGCGTTGCTGCTGCACGACCCGAACCTGCTCATCCTCGACGAGCCGACCAACTTTCTCGACCTCCGCACGCAGATGCTGCTGGAGCACTTCCTGCGTGACTTCCGCGCGGGCGTGCTGGTGGTGTCGCACGATCGGTCGTTCCTCAAGCAGACGTGCACGCACACGCTGGAGCTTTCCCGAGGCCAGCTGACGCTTTTCCCCGGCGACGTGGACTCGTACCTGGAGAATCTCGAAGAACGCCGCGAGCACGACCAACGCCTCAACGCGGCCACGGCCGCCAAGCGAAAGCAGCTGGAGCAGTTCATCGCCAGCAACCGGGCGAACGCCAACACGGCGAGCCAGGCTCGCAGCAAGGCGAAGCAGCTCGAGAAGCTAGAGTTCGTCGACGTACGGGGCGAAGAGGCGAGGGTCCACTTCTCGTTCCCCAAGGTGAAGCCACGGCAGGGCCCCGCGTTGCGGACCGAGGACCTCACCATCGGCTACGACGACCGCGACGTGGCCGACGACATCCATGTCGAGATCGAGCACCAGTCGCGCGTCGGCATCGTCGGCGACAACGGCCAGGGCAAGACGACCTTCCTGCGGACGATCTGCGAGTCGCTCGCGCCGAAGGCGGGCCACATGAAGTGGGGCTTCGGCTGCCACAGCGGCGTGTACGCCCAGCACGTGTACACGACGCTCCGCGAGGACCAAACGGTGCTCGACTACTTGGATTATCAGGCGGCGCCGGGCACGAACACGCAGCAGCTGAAAGACGTGGCCGGCAGCTTCCTCTTCTCGGGCGAGCGGGCCGAGAAGAAGATCAAGGTGCTCAGCGGCGGCGAGCGCGCCCGGCTGGTGCTGGCCGGCCTGCTGCTAGAGCAGCACAACATCCTCGTGCTCGACGAGCCGGGCAACCACCTGGATGTTGAGACGATCGAGGCGTTGGCCGAGGCGCTCAAGCGGTACGAGGGAACGGTGATCTTCACGAGCCACGACCGCTACTTCATGCGCGAGGTGGCCACCGCGGTGATCGAGGTCCGCGAGGGCCGTGTCATCAGTTACCCGGGCACGTACGACGACTACGTCTATCGCACGCAGAAGGAGATCGACACGGGCCTCCGTGCCGAGGGCGCGGCGAAGGCGTCCGACCCCGCCGGCGGCGGCAAGAAGTCGGGCGGCAAGGCGCAGCGCGACCTGCAGAAGCAGCTCAAAAGTGTTGAGCGGAAGATCGCGAAGCTCGACGACGAGAAGAAGCAGCTCACCGCCGAGCAGCTGACCGTCACCGAAGCGGCCGAGGCCCAGCGGATCCACCACCGGCTAGTCGAGCTCGCCGCGGAGATCGAGGTGCTCGAGGCGGAGTGGCTGGAGCTGAGCGAGGCGACCGGGGCTTGGTGAGGGTTCGGTGAAGACTAACCACTGAGGCACGGAGACACGGAGTCTTGGTGGCTAACCCCTCCGTGTCTCTGTGTCTCTGTGGTTACCTCGTAAGGCCCTGAGAAGCCAGCCAACGCGCTAGCACCGTGGGCCAAGTCGCTACCGTGCCCTCGGTCGCCCACATGCCGTAGCCGTGGCCGCCGGTGGGGAAGACGTGCAGCTCAGCCTCGACCTCGTGCGCCCGACAAGCTTCGAAGAAACGTAACGTGTTCTCGACTGGCACCGCCCGGTCGTCGGCCGAGTGAATCAGCAGCGTCGGCGGCGTTTGGTTGGTGACCAGTTCGTCGACGCTCCATTCGGCGATCAGTTCGTCGGTCGGCTCGGCCCCCAGCAGGTTGCGCCGCGAGCCGCCGTGCGTAACACCGTCACGCATCGAGATCACCGGATAGACCAACACAGCAAAGTCGGGCCGACTGGAAACGCGGTCGGCGGGGTCGCTCGCCTCGGGTTCGCCCTCCGCCCACTTCGTCGCCGCGGAAGCCGCTAGGTGCCCGCCAGCCGAGAACCCCATCACGCCGATGCGGTCCGGATCGACGCCCCACGCCTCGGCGTTCACACGGACGGTTTGAATCGCCCGCGAAACGTCCCGCCACGGGACTGGCTGCTGGTGCGCACCGCCGCAGCACCGGTACTCGAGCGTCAGCCCGAACACGCCCCGCTCGCTTAGCCACTGGGCGACGAAGTGGCCTTCCTTGTCGATGGCCAGCCCCGCGTACCCGCCGCCCGGGCAGATGACGACGGCCGGGACCGGCGCCTCGCCGACCGGTGGGGCAGGCTTCCAAAGGCAAGGAGTGGAGACGCCCGTTAGCCAACCGTTAGGCCGTGCGTCGCCGCGGCGTTCGATTGTGCGCTCGCCGGTGAATTGCGCCGAACCGGGCGCGGTCGTATTCCACAGGTCAACGCGTTCTTGCCTAACACTCTGCGGCGGTTTGGCGACCGCTCCGGCGCCAGTCGCAACCGCCAAGACCACGCCGGCGAACTGAGCCTTCATCCCATCCATCCTGTTGATCCTGTCCACTCAACTCGCCGAGACCGCACGCCAAACGCCCACCACCGCGGGGGAGTACTCTCGAACGTCCCAGCCGTCGCTGTGGCGGTCGGCCCGCACGCCGCCTTCGAGCTGGTCGAAGTCGAACCGGGCGTCGGCCTCGACCACCATCAGACTAGCCGCCGGCAACGCGTCCTTCACCGACTGAATCAGTCCGAGCATCTCCTCGGCCCGATCGACAAAAAACGCGTACGGCGGCGAGACGAACACCAGCCACGGCCGATCGGTCTGCGGAGCGGCTTGCGACCACGGCGCCAGGTCTTTCTTGCCCCACACGAACGCGCTCGCGGCGATCAGCTCGCACGAATCGCCGACGCCGACCCGCTCGATGTTGTCGCGCACCACACGGGCGGTGGGCACGTGGCGTTCGATGAACGTGGCGCCCGCCGCGCCGCGGCTGACCGCCTCCAAGCCCAGGGCGCCGGTGCCGGCGAACAGATCGAGCGCGTGCGTACCCGTGGCTTCCATGCCCACGAGGTTGAAGATCGCCTCGCGGACACGGTGCTTCATCGGCCGGGTGACCAGCCGGGCCTTGCCCATAGTGGCGCTGCCCTTGTGCGACTGCACCAGCGGCTCGTACGTGAGCTTGGTGCCGCGGTACTTTCCGCCGATGATCTGGAGGTCTTCCGCTTCGATCGGCGCGTTACGCGATCCGCGGTTGTTCGACGGGCGGCCGGAAGCGGGGCGACGGGGCATGACACGGCGCCGCGTGGAGGCGGACGGCCTGGGAGCGCGAACTAGTGGCCGGTATCGTACGCAGGACAAGGAGACCCGCTCGACCCCCGGCCGAACGCCTGACGATGCGCATCTGCACCCTAACGCTAGCAATCGCCGCCTTTCTCGCGGCCGTCCAACCGGCCGCCGCTCAGGCGGCGGCCTCTGGCCAGCCGGCGGGAGATCCTGCCGGGTCGTTCTCGGCCGCGGTCGATACCTACAAAGCGGCGATCCGCCAGATCGAGCAGCTCCGCGGAGAGTACCGCGACGCGGACGCCGACCGCCGCCAGATGATCAACAACGAGCTCACAACCCTTATTCAACAGACCCAACCCAAAGTCGACGCGATGATCGACGCCGCACTCCAGGCGTTCCAGGCGGCCCCGATGGCCGATCCCGAAGTGACCAACCTGCTGCTGGCCAGCGTAGAAGAGCAGATCGTGGGCCGCGGCGTGCAGGGCGGTGGCGACGCCTACGAGGCGGCCCTGCCGGCGATCGAGGCGCTCGTCGACGCGGGCCACGAAAAGGCCGAGCTGCCGCTGTGGGGCGCCTTCGCCGCGGTGATGACGAACGACTTCGACGAGGCGGATAAGTTCGCGGAGCTCGTCGAGCAGCGGGGCATGCCGCAGCCGCCCGACGACGGCCCGGCACGCGAGACATTCGCCAGCGCCCTGCGATTCATGAAGGAACGCGGCCGGTTCCGTCAGCGGTGGGAGAGCGAGGCGACGATCCGCGCCGAGGAAGCCGCCGCCGACAACCTGCCGCGCGTGCAGCTCTCCACCAGCAAGGGCGACGTCACGATCGAGCTGTTCGAAGACCAGGCGCCCACCGCGACGGCCAACTTCGTCACGCTCGTCAAAGACGGCTTCTACAACGGCGTGCTGTTCCACCGGGTGTTGCCGCGGTTCATGGCCCAGGGCGGCGACCCGAAGGGCACGGGCTCGGGCGGCCCCGGCTACTCGATCGCGTGCGAGTGCGCGCGGCCCGACGCTCGGCTGCACTTCCGCGGCACGCTCAGCATGGCCCACGCCGGCCGTAACACAGGCGGAAGCCAGTTCTTCCTATGCTTCGTGCCGACGGAGCACCTTGACGGCCAGCACACCGCATTCGGCCGCGTGGTCGACGGCTTCGAAGCGTTGGCGAACCTCAACCGAGTCGATCCGAACGGCCCGAGCCCGCCGGCCGACAAGATCGTGACGGCCACGGTGCTCCGCGATCGCGGGCACGGCTACACGTTTGAGAAGCTGCCCGGGCGCTGAATCGCGCCGTCGCCGCGGGACCCCGCCGCCGGCCGCCGATGGCTCGTTTTCGATCTGCGCACGAGCGTCTCGGCCGTGCGCAGCCGGCCTCGCTTGGCCTAGTATTGGCCGTAAGTCATTTCTCCGTAAACGTTTAGGTCGCGGTCCGGCGCGGCTCCCGTACGCTGGTTGACGGCTGAGACGTCTCCAGCGTACGCTCTCTTTTGTCTGAGCGATGCTACGGCATTCTCTTATCGCGTCTGCTAATCGGCCGACGCCGGCCAGGGACTGGCCACCAAGCACTGTCGGTCGGCCCCGCGCTGACCTCCCCGGCTATCGGTCCCGATGCAACTCCGCTCGCTCAAAATCTTCTGCGACATCATCCGGCTCGGCAGCTTCTCAAAGGCTGCCGAGCTGAATGGCGTTTCGCAGCCAAACGTCAGCCAGCTGGTCCATCAGATTGAGGACCGCTTGGGCGTGCAGCTGATCGACCGCTCGAAGCGGCCGTTCGTCGTGACGCCCGAGGGCGAGCGGTACCACCGCGGCTGCCTGGACATCCTGCAGCTGCACGGAGAGCTCGAGCGAGACATCCGCTCGTTGCACGATCATCTGACGGACCGCGTCCACGTGGCGGCCATCTACTCGGTCAGCTTCGGGCAGATGCGGCGGATGATCGACGAGTTCCGTCGCGAGTCTCCCGAGTCGGCGCTGCAGATCGAATACATGCACCCCGAGGCGGTGCAGGCGGCCGTGGAGAACGGCGACGCCCACCTGGGCGTGATTAGCTACCCCGAAACGAACCGCAAGGTGCAGGCCCGGCTCTGGCGAGACGAACCGTTCGTCGTGGCCGCGGCGCCCTCGCACACGCTCGCTGCGGACGGCGTCTTGCCCGTCCAGCGGCTGGCGAATCAGAGCTTCGTGATGCCGTGCCTGGGGCTGCGGATCCGCGACGAGATCGACCGCTGGCTCGCCTCGCAACGCGTGCCGGTGAACGTGACGCTGGAGTTCGACAACCTGGAGTCGGTGAAGCGGGCGGTGGAGGTCGGCGAGGGCGTGGCGTTGCTGCCGGGGCCGACGTTCGCCACGGAGGTCGCCGCCGGCTCGCTGGCCAAGCTCGACCTGACCGATCGCGACGGCCGTCGCGACACGTTCGTCCGCCCGCTCGGCCTCATCACCAAACGCGACGACCCGATCAGCTCGGCCACCGAGCGGTTCATGGAGCTGCTAGCTCGGCACGCGGACGACCCGCCCGACGTGTTGCCGTCGGCCGGCGGCCACAGTCTGAAGACTAGTCCCAGCCCCGCAGCGGCCGCTCAGTAAGCCGACGCAACGCCGCCTTCTCGTGCGGCTACCCGAGACAGAAGTCGCAAGTTGCCAAAAGAAGCAGTCCAGGCGTAACACAGTTATGACAAACGGTTCCCCGCTGCTGCACCTGCCCGCCAAGCAGGGCCTCTACGACCCCGCCCAGGAGCGCGACGCCTGCGGCGTTGGCTTCATCGCGCACGTAAAGGGGTCGGCCAGCCACCAGATCGTGGTCGACTCGGAGGACCTACTGCGCCGCATGGACCACCGGGGCGCGTGCGGCTGCGAAGAGAACACGGGCGACGGCGCCGGCATTATGACGGCCCTGCCGCATCGCTTCCTGAAGGCCGCGGTGAAGGCCGACCTGGGCGTCGATTTGCCCGAGGCGGGCCGGTTCGCCGTGGGCAACGTGTTCCTGCCGCAGAACGGCTCGGAGCGTGATCGGTGCCGGGCGGCCGTGGCGGCCATCGTCGAAGAGGCCGGGCAACGCCTCGTCGGCTGGCGGAAGGTGCCGGTCGATGAGCGGCTGGCCGACCTGGGACCCACGGCCCTCAACGCGGCGCCGGTCATCGAGCAGCTCGTGCTGGAGGCGTCGGACAATCTCGATGACGAGGCCTTCGAGCGGACCGTCTACCTGATTCGCAAGCGGGCCAGCAACCGCCTGCGGCGAGACAAGACGCTCAACGAGCGGAAGAACTTCTACATCTGCTCGCTGAGCACGAAGGTCATCATCTACAAGGGCATGCTCACCACCGAGCAGCTCTACAAGTACTACCCGGACCTCAAGGACCCCACGTTCGAGAGCCACCTGGCGATGGTGCACTCGCGGTTCGCGACGAACACCTTCCCCAGCTGGGACCGCGCGCAGCCGCTGCGGTTCATGAGCCACAACGGTGAGATCAACACCGTGAAGGGCAACGCCAACTGGATGTTCGCCCGGCAGGGCGTGCTCCAGAGCGAGCTCTTCGGCGACGACCTGGAGAAGCTCTTCCCGATCGTCGAGCCCGACTGCAGCGACTCCGGCACGTTCGACAACGCGTTGGAGTTCCTCCTGATGACCGGCCGCAGCCTGCAGGAGGCGGTCATGATGATGGTGCCCGAGGCGTGGCAAAACCACGCCACCATGAGCGAGGCCAAGCGCGCCTTCTACGAGTACCACTCCGCGCTCATGGAGCCGTGGGACGGCCCGGCGTCGATCGTCTTTACCGACGGGCGGTGCATCGGCGCGGTGCTCGACCGCAACGGCCTCCGCCCCAGCCGCTACTACCTGACGCACGACGGCCGCGTGATCATGGCCAGCGAGGTCGGCGTGGTCGACGTGGCGCCGGAGAACGTGAAGGCGAAGGGCCGGCTCCAGCCGGGCCGGATGTTCCTGGTCGATTTTGAACGCGGCCGCCTGATCCCCGACGAAGAGCTGAAGGAAGACTTCGCCGGCCGCAAGCCGTACGGCGAGTGGCTCTCACGGCAGCGGATCGACCTGAACGACCTGCACCCCGAGCGGGAGTCGCACTCGTTCGACGCGGACACGCTGCTGGCGCGGATGCAGGCGCACGGGTTCACCGTCGAGACGATGAAGTTCCTGCTGCTGCCGCTCATCAAGGTCGAGAAGGACCCCATCGGCTCGATGGGCAACGACAGCTGCTTGGCGGTGCTCAGCGACAAGCCGCGGATGCTGTACGACTACTTCAAGCAGCTATTCGCTCAGGTCACCAACCCCGCGATCGACTCGATCCGTGAGGAGGTGATCATGTCGCTCGAGTGCTACATCGGCCCCGAGCGCAACCTGCTGCACCCGGGCGAGGAGCACGCCCATCGTCTCCGCCTGCCACATCCGATCCTGTCGAACGAGCAGCTGGCGGCCATCCGTCACATGAAGACCCCGGGGTGGAGCACCAAGACGCTCGACACCACCTGGGCACGCAGCCACGGCCCCGCCGGGATGCGCGAAGCGCTCGACCGTGTGTGTGCCGAGGCAGAGGCCGCGGTCGACGCCGGCGAGACCATGCTGCTGCTCTCGGACCGGCAGATGTGCGAGGGCCGCGTCGCCATCCCGATGCTGCTGGCCGTGGGCGCCGTTCACCAGCACCTCGTGAAGACCAGCAAGCGGACACGTGTTGGTCTGCTCGTGGAGACCGGTGAGGCGCGCGAGGTGCATCACCACTGCTTGCTAGTGGGATATGGCGCCGACGCGATCAACCCGTACCTCGCGTTCGAGTCGCTGTGGCAGGCCCGCCGAGACGGCTTGATGGGCGAGGCTGTCCAGCAAGTCAGCAGCGAGGAAGCCGGCGAGGGCGACGAGCACCCCGCCATCGACTCACCATCGACACGCGAGGCGATCGATCCGATCACGGTTGAGGACCACGACCTGGTCCGCAAGTACCGCAACGGCGTCGCAAAGGGCATGCTCAAGGTGATGGCCAAGATGGGCATCTCCACGCTGCAGAGCTACAAGGGAGCGCAGATTTTCGAAGCGCTCGGCATCCAAGACGAGGTGATTGACCTGTGCTTCACCGGCACGGCGAGCCGCGTGCAGGGTGTCGGCTTCGAGGTGCTGGCCGAGGAGGCGTTGCGCCGCCACACGCTGGGCTATCCGGAGGTCGCGTCCAAGCGGCTGCCGGTGCTGCCCAACCCGGGCGAGTTCCACTGGCGCGCCGAGGGCGAACGCCACATGTGGGACCCGAAGTCGATCGCCGACATCCAGGTGGCCGCTCGCGCGGGCGACCAGGACGCCTACCAGCGGTTCGCCGATCACGTCAACCACGACAGCCGCACTCGCTGCCAGCTGCGGGGCCTGCTCGACTTCAAGAAAGACGCGAACGGCGGCCCCGTGTCGCTGGACGAGGTGCAGCCCGCCACGGACATCGTCAAGCGGTTCTGCACCGGCGCCATGTCGTTCGGCAGCATCTCGGCCGAGGCGCACGAGTCGCTGGCGATCGCCATGAACCGCCTCGGCGGCAAGAGCAACACCGGCGAGGGGGGCGAAGACCCGGCCCGCTGGACGCCCGACGATAACGGCGACTCTCGCCGCAGCGCGATCAAGCAAGTCGCCTCAGGCCGGTTCGGCGTGACGATCAGCTACCTGACCAACGCCGACGAGATTCAGATCAAGATCTCGCAGGGCGCCAAGCCTGGCGAAGGGGGCGAGCTGCCCGGCCGCAAGGTGGATGACAACATCGCCCGCATCCGGTACTCCACGCCGGGCGTGGGCCTCATCAGCCCGCCGCCGCACCACGACATCTACTCGATCGAGGACCTCGCGCAGCTGATCTACGACCTGAAGAACGCCAACCGCGCCGCGCGAATCAGTGTGAAGCTGGTGAGCGAGGTCGGCGTGGGCACCATCGCCTCGGGCGTGGTGAAGGGGCACGCGGATCACATCTTGATCTCGGGCGACGGCGGCGGCACGGGCGCCTCGCCGCTGACGAGCATCAAGCACGCCGGCCTGCCCTGGGAGATCGGCATCGCCGAGACGCACCAGACGCTCATGGCAAACGACCTGCGGAGCCGCGTGGTGCTGCAGACCGACGGCGGCCTCAAGACCGGCCGCGACGTGGTGATCGCCGCGTTGCTGGGCGCCGAGGAGTTCGGCTTCAGCACGGCGCCGCTGATCACGCTCGGCTGCATCATGATGCGGAAGTGTCACCTCAACACGTGCCCCGTGGGCATCGCCACGCAGGACCCCGAGCTGCGGAAGATGTTCCGCGGCAAGCCTGAGCACGTGGTGACCTACCTGTTCATGGTGGCCGAGGAGGCCCGCGCGTTGATGGCGGAGCTCGGCTTCCGCACGATCGACGAGATGGTCGGCCGGCTCGACGCGCTCGACCCGAACGCCGCCATCCAGCACTGGAAGGCAGACGGCCTGGACCTGACCGAGCTGCTCTCGCCCGGCCCCCGCCCGTACCCGGACGCCGGCGCCTACTGCACCCGCGCCCAGGACCACGGCCTCGACAAGACGCTCGACATCCGTCGACTGTTGGACATCGCCAAGCCGGCGCTCGAGTCGGGCGAACCGGTCTCCGCAGAGCTGCCGATCGTCAACACGGACCGCACCGTCGGCACGATCCTCTCGAACGAGATCGCCAAGCGGTACGGCGAGGAAGGCCTGCCCGAGGGCACGGTCCGATTGAAGTTCACCGGCCACGCGGGCCAGAGCTTCGGTGCGTTCCTCGCTCACGGCGTGACGCTCGAGCTGGAGGGCGACGCCAACGACTACGTCGGCAAGGGACTCTCCGGCGGTCGGGTGGTCGTTTACCCGCCGCGGCAGTCAACGTTCAAGGCCGAGGAGCAGATCCTCGTCGGCAACGTCTGCTTGTTCGGCTCGACGCGGGGCGAGGCGTTCTTCCGCGGCCGGGCGGCCGAGCGGTTTTGCGTGCGGAACTCCGGCGCCCGCACCGTGGTGGAGGGCGTGGGCGACCACGGCTGCGAGTACATGACCGGCGGCCGGGTAGTGATCCTCGGCCCCACGGGGCGGAACTTCGCCTCCGGCATGTCGGGCGGCGTCGCCTACGTGTGGGCGCCCGACCGCGACGCGTTCCGCCTGAACTGCAACCTGGGCATGGTGCAGCTGGAGGACCTCGTGGAGGAGGACGACATCGCCGAGGTCCGCGAGCTCATCGCCCGCCACCACGACGCCACGGGCAGCTCCGTCGCCGCCGACGCGTTGGACCGCTGGGACGACGTGGTGGAGGAGTTCGTCAAGGTGATGCCGACCGACTACAAGCGAGTCCTGGAGGAGCAAAAACGGTCGGCCACCGTGCCGGCGGGGGTTTGAGGTCTCACGCCAAGGCGCGAAGTCGCAAATAAGATTTGCGGCTACGACCGCTCAACAGCAGACCGCGATGAACGAAAACGCGATTGCTGAGCAGATTGTCGATGCCGCCTTGAAGATTCACCGGAAACTAGGTCCCGGGTTACTCGAGAGTGTCTATGAGGTTGTTCTCGCTCACGAGCTTCGGCAGCGGAGTCTCCGGGTCGATCGGCAAGTGCCGGTATCGATCGCTTACGAAGGCATCCGCTTCGACGAGGGCTACCGGATCGATTTGCTCGCCGAACAACTCGTAGTGATTGAGCTGAAGTCGGTCGAGGCAATTACCCCTGTCCATAAGAAACAACTGCTTACCTATCTCCGCCTGGCCGACAAACGGCTTGGCCTGCTGATCAACTTCAACACCGAGCTCATCAAGAACGGCGTCCACCGCGTTGTAAACGGCCTGAACGAGAGCAAAAGCTAACCCGTTTCCTTCGCGCCTCTGCGCCTTTGCGTGAGCCCCTACCGAGCAGCGTCCCATGGGAAAGCCCACCGGATTTAAAGAGTTCGACCGCCAGGCCGTCCCGTACCGGGACCCCCTCGCGCGGGCGAACGATTACCTGGAGATCTTCTCCAACGCGCCCGTCGAGCAGCTGCAGACGCAGGGCGCTCGGTGCATGGACTGCGGCGTGCCGTTCTGCCAGTCGGGCACGGGCTGCCCGATCGACAACCTGATCCCCGAGTGGAACGACCTGGTCTACCAGGGCCGGTGGCGGGACGCGCTCGACCGGCTGCACAAGACCAACAACTTCCCCGAGTTCACCGGCCGGGCCTGCCCCGCGCCGTGCGAGGGGGCGTGCGTGCTGGGCATTACCAACCCGCCGGTCACGATCAAGAACATCGAGAACGCGATCATCGATCGGGGCTGGGAAGAGGGTTGGGTCGTGCCCGAGCCGCCCGAGCACGAGACCGGCCACAAGGTGGCGATCGTCGGCTCCGGACCCGCGGGCCTCACCGCCGCGCAGCAGCTCCGCCGCGCGGGGCACGACGTCACCGTGTACGAGCGGGCCGACCGCGTGGGCGGCTTGTGCATGTACGGCATCCCCAACATGAAGCTCGACAAGGGCACGGTCGAACGCCGCATCGATCAGATGCGGGCCGAGGGCGTGAAGTTCTTCACCGGCGTGCACGTCGGCAAGGAAGAAGAGTTCGAGCCGGGGCACATGACCGGCATCATGCAGGAGCGCGAGGTCCCGCTGAAGTTCGTCGACCCCAAGCACCTGGTCGAGGAGTTCGACGCGGTGATGCTGGCCACCGGCGCCACGCGTCCGTTCGACCCGACGGCCAACGCCCCGGGCCGCGAGCTGGAGGGGATCCACTTCGCCATGGACTTCCTCACCCGCAACACCAAGAGCCTGCTCGACAGCAAGCTGGGCGACAAGGCGTACCTCTCCGCGGAGGGGCTCGACGTGATCGTCATCGGCGGCGGCGACACGGGGGCCGACTGCATCGGCACGTCGCTCCGGCACGGCGCCAACAGCATCGTGAACTTGGAGGTCGTCCCGCAGCCGCCGGAGGAGCGTGGCGACAGCAACCCGTGGCCGCAGTGGCCGCAGGTGTACCGCGTCGACTACTCGCACGCGGAGATGATCGCCAAGACGGGCGACGACCCGCGGCAGTACCAGACGCTCACCAAGGAGTACGTCGGCAAAAGCGTTGATGGAAAGCGGGGAAAGCTGACGGGCGTGAAGACGGTCACCATCGACTGGTCGAAGCCGGTCGAGGGCGGGGCCCCCTTCACGGAGGTGGAGGGGAGTGAGCGGGTCTGGCCCGCCGATCTGGTGCTGCTCTCCACCGGCTTTGTCGGCCCGGAGCTGTCGCTCGTCGAGATGCTCGGCCTGGAGACCCAGACGCCGCGTGGCAATTGGAAGACCATCGCCGCGGAGCACGGCAAGTTCACCACCAGCGTCGAGGGCGTGTTCGCCGCGGGCGACTGCCGCCGTGGTCAGTCGCTCGTCGTGTGGGCGATCAACGAGGGCCGCGGCGCCGCGCGGGCCGTCGACGAGTACCTGATGGGCTTCACGACACTGCCGGCCCCGGGCGTGAACCTGCCGCAACAAGTCGTTTGAACCGGTCGTTCGGCCGCGGCTCGCTTAAGCACCGCTCGGCGGACCCAACACGAAAAGAGCCGCGTGGCCCGAGGGGCGGCGCGGCGGGTTGTTTGGCGCCGATTTGGAGTAGGGCGGGGGTAAGCCCGGGGTGCCGAGCGCCGAGGGCAGCGCCGGGGCCAGGGAGGGAGGGGGGCG